>JAFLBM010000041.1 GCA_017303455.1 Chitinophagales bacterium
TTGATTTTGCCAACGAAAATAATTTTTCCCTGGTCATTTCACTTGATCGTGGTATTAAATCCGCTGATCTTATTGCCTATGCCAAAACACTGGGCATCGATCTTATTGTTTGTGATCATCACCTTCCTGATGAAGTGGTTCCTGATGCAGTCGCTATACTTAATCCCAAACAAAAAGACTGTACCTATCCCTATAAAGAATTATGCGGCTGTGGTGTTGGTTTCAAACTGATACAGGCATTGGCCCCGCAGTTCAGTCTTTCCGATAATGATGTATATGAATTTCTTGACCTGCTGGCCACTGCCATTGCTGCCGATATTGTTCCGATGACGGGAGAGAACAGGATCATGGCTTTTCATGGATTGAAAAAAGCTAATGAAAACCCCAACAAGGGCATCAAAGCATTAATGCAGCTCAGCGGTCTTGGCAAAGAAATGCATATCAATAATCTTGTTTTCATGATCGCACCCAGGGTAAATGCAGCGGGGAGAATGGATGATGCCCGCAAAGCAGTGCAGATGTTCGTTGCAGAAACGGAGAATGAAGCCCTTCATTATGCAGAAATGCTGCACAGTGATAATACCGACCGTAAAGAAGCTGACAGCAATATCACCGATGAAGCTTTATCACTTATCCGGGAGAATGCTGCCTGGACTTCCCGCAAATCAACACTGGTATTTAAAGAACACTGGCATAAAGGAGTGGTGGGTATTGTTGCATCAAGGCTGATCGAACATTATTACCGGCCTACCATTGTGCTGACCCGCTCGGGAGATTATGCCGCGGGCAGTGCCCGCAGTGTCCCGGGTTTCAATTTATACGAAGCTATTCATGCCTGTCGGGAACATTTACTGGGATACGGAGGTCATTTTGCAGCAGCAGGAATGACATTGGAATTAGAACAGGTGGACGCATTCCGGGAAAAATTTGAAGAGGTAGTCTCTTCCACCATCGATCCGGAATTATTGATACCGGAGATCATTATTGATGCTGCCATTTCTTTAAAAGATATTAACTGGGCCTTCTATAATATACTGGGACAAATGGAACCCTTCGGACCCGAAAACCTTCGCCCGGTTTTTGTTGCTGAAAAAGTAATGGATACCGGTTATTCAAAAATTGTGAAGGAACAGCATATCCGTTTTTCTGTCCGGCAGGATAATGTAACAATAACAGGTATTGGTTTTGGCATGGCCGAAAAATTTGCTTTGCTGCAGTTAAAAAAACCGGTGGATATTGTTTTCAAAATTGATGAGAACGAATGGAACGGGGAAAAAAGCCTGCAACTACGAGTCATCGACTTCCGGCTTTCTGAATAATAACCCCGGTCATCCATGAACAGGAATTTCTGTACTACCTTTACCAATTGAAATAAATTCGATGAAAAGAATTTTACTCTTCCTCTTTTTACTCCCTGTCATCAACCCGGCATCAACAGTTGCTCAAAGCAGTGCTTCCACGCTGGATGTAGTGAGCTGGAATATAGAATGGTTTGGCGACGCAAATAACGGCCCTGTAAATAACGACCTGCAGGAAGCGAATGCCAAAACGATCATGCGCTATCTTAATGCAGACCTCTATGGTCTTGTTGAGATTGTGGACTCCATGCGCATCAGGAGGCTGGTTGATTCATTGGGCAATACAGAGTTTGGTTTTGCGATCTCTCCCTATTGCAGTGGTAATACCACGGGCACGGGCAGTACCTGGTTGAATGGTCAGAAGCTGGCCTTTATTTATCGTAAATCCATTTTCTCTAACGTAAGCCTGAAAGGTCTCTTGCGAACCAACTCAAGCGGCGCTGCCTATGTGAATTGGGCATCCGGACGTTTCCCGTATATGCTGTCTGCTACTGTTACCATTAACAGTGTCAGCAAGAATATTAACTTCATTGTTATCCATGGAAAAGCAGGCAGCACCGTAAGTGATTATGACCGCCGCCGCGGGGGTGCCCAGGAATTAAAAGACAGCCTCGATGTTTACTATCCTTCTGCACTGAATATGATCATTGGCGATTATAATGATGCGCTGAACCAAACGATTTCCAGCGGTGCAGGGCCCGAAACATCGTATCAACCCATTGTTGTTGACAGTACGGATGCAGATCATTATAAGTCGATCACTTTGCCATTGGCGGTTGCCGGGCAAACCAGTATGCTCAATTTTCCCAATGTGGTGGACAACCATATTATATCCAATGAGCTGGTACCTTATTATGTGCCCGGCTCGGCACAGATCAGAACAGATGTTATCAATGTTGTCCCGGATTTTGTTACGACGCAGAATACCTCCGACCACTACCCTGTTTTCTCCAAATATGATCTGTCAGGCCTGATCACGGCTGTTCCGAATATTCCGGCTGCGGAACTGGGTATTGTTGCTTTCCCCAATCCTTTCCTGGGGGAAATAAATATGAAAGTATCAAAGACACTGACCAATGTTCAGCTGAATCTTTTAAATATGCAGGGACAAACGATCCGTTCAATGCAGTATGGTCTTATTAATGCCGGATCAACTATTCAATTAAACAATATATCACTCCCTAAAGGAATTTATTTCCTGCAAGTGCAAACCAAACAATTCAGAACAGTGATCAAACTGACACATTTATAAACTGACTTATCTCCAATAAAAAATCCATCCGCTTGTAACGGATGGATTTTTTATTTATAACAACAGACCTGCTGTTAAAGGATCAGTATGGTCTTTGTAGCAATGATATCATCTGTATTGACTAATTGCACCCTGTAAGTACCTTTTGATATGGTTGACGGCAATGTGACTGACTGGTTGATGAATGCAGCCTGTATGTTTATATTTTTCTGGTACACCAGTTTACCTTCCGCATCCAGGAATAACAAAGCATAGTAGCCCGGTTTCAGGTTATTGATACTGAACTTCAGCTCAGCACCCGCCTGTGCGGGCACCGGGAATATCCTGAACTCATTGGGGATGGCGGTCAGCGTAAATGATTGTTGTGCACCATAACCGGTACCGCCCGCATTTTTTGCATATGCTTTATAATAATAAGTAGCTCCCTGCACAAGGCCTGTCACCTGTGTGCTGAAGGCTACGGTAGAAAGGATTTTAGTTCCTGTACCATCAGCAAAGCCATTGATACCACTGTACTCAAAGCCAAGTTCTGTAAGCGCAGTACAACCATTACCCACAGTTGTACCGTTTAAAACAACACTACTGGTCGTGATACCTGAAGCAGCACCTGTTGTTACTGTCGGCGTAGTATTAACTCCTGCCCCGGTAACCGCCACGTTTATTGTTGTCGTTACACCGCCACCTGTTACTGGGATATTACCATTATAGGCCTGTACTGCTGTTGGCGTAAATTTCACATATACATTCTTGCTTTGTGTGCCACCGGTTTGAGTGATGCTTAATGAAGCGGTATAAGTACCGCCTGCTGTTTCAGCAAACGTATAACCGGCTAAAGGCCCCACCGTAATATTTGCCGTAGTGAGATTGGTTCCGTTAATAACAAATGAATTCGGACCAGCTTCTGTGTTGATACAGGTACTGCCGAAACCATTAAGTGCCGTTACTGTAATGGCCGGTGGCGGCGGAGCAGCCGTTGTAAATATTTGCTGTGCACCATAACTTGTTCCGCCTGCATTGGTAGCATAAGCCTTGTAATAATAAACAGTATTGGCAGTCAACCCACTTAACGCAGAAGAGAAATTTCCTGCTGCCAGGTTGGAGGAAGCTACCTGCGTTCCTGTTCCGTTCGGGAAGTTATTGGTTGTACTGTATTCAATTCCATAAGCCGTAACAGCCGAACATCCTGTTGCAGTGATATTGCCAGCTATGGTTGCTGTAGTTTGGGTGATAGCACTGGCTGCTCCTGACGTTACCGATGGAGCTGTATTTACACCTGCTCCTGCTGCTGCTACGTTAACAGCGGCAGCTATACCGGCGCCGTTGACCACGATATTTCCATCATAAGACTGAACAGCAGTTGGAGCAAATCGTACAAATATTTCCTGGGAGAAAGTACCACCGGGCTGTGTCAATGTCAGCGTGGTTGTATAAGTGCCACCCGCAGTTGTTGAATAAGTATAGCCGGCCAATGCAGCTACGGTTACATCCGCAGTAGTAAGATTGGTACCTGAAATAGTAAATGAATTCGGACCGGCAGTTGTATTGATACAGGTATTGCCGAAGGCTGTCAATACTGTTACATTGATTGTTGGGTTGGGTGTAGCAGTGGTAAATGATTGTTCAGCACCATAGGATGTACCACCTGCATTCGTAGCATATGCATGATAATAATAAGTAGTACCGTTTGCAAGTGTAGCCAGGTCTGAACTGAAGTTTCCACCAGCCAGGTTAGTGGACGCCACAGCAGTACCTGTTCCGTTAGCAAAACCTGCCGTAGTACTGTATTCAATTCCGTAAGCAGTAACAGCCGTACAACCTGTTGCCGTGATACTACCCGCTACTGTTGCAGTAGTTTGGGTGATCGCACTGGCAGCACCGGAAGTTACAGACGGTGCTGTATTGATACCAGCACCTGAAGCAGCAGCATTAACTGCGGTGGCACCACCACCTGCTACTGCAATATTTCCATTGTAGGACTGAACAACTGTTGGGTCAAATTTCACAAATACCTGCTGTGAAAATGCACCGCCTCCATGTGGAATGTTTAAAGTTGTTGTATACGTACCTCCGGCTGTTGTGGAATAGGTAAACCCGGCTAATGCACTTACCACTACATCGGTTGACAAAAGATTAGAACCAGTAATAGTAAAAGAATTCGGACCGGCCGTTGTATTGATACATATGTTACCAAAAGCTGCTAATGGAGAGGAGATGGTTAGGGATGGAGAAACTGTAACACAACTATTAGCCGCTGATGCACTATTTCTTGGCGCAACTGCCAGTATCTCAAAATCAGTACTGTTATTTCCATCATCCAGGCAGCCATTGTTTTTTCGGAACATTGACTTCGTATTATGAATACCGGTTGTATTGAAAAAAGCTGTTTCAAAACAAGTAGCTGTAGTCCCGTATCCTAACACATCCACAACAGCTGCATTTGAACAAGCCGTTGTTCCGTTGAGTGCTGTGGAATTATTTACTAATGCTACTTTCCCGGCCGTACCACTTAAGTTAATAGTAGTGTTTGCCAAATCTGCTGCCGGTAATGCGACACCCGTTGCCGCCGTAGCCAGAGCCACTAAATAGTATTTACCCGGAGCTATAGTAGTGGAAGCTGGAATAGCAGCAACAGCCCAGTTACCAGCACCAGTTGGTCCCGTGGCAGAGGCATATTGCACACTCCATCCACTGATATCAACTGTAGTTGTACCTGCATTAAATAACTCAACAAAGTCCTGGTTGTAGGTAGCACCTGTATTACCACCACCACCATACACCTGGCTGATCACCACCCCTGCTGTTGGGGTTGATGAAGAAGTAGTGAAAGACTGTTCTGCACCATAGGCTGTACCTGTACCATTTGTTGCATAAGCATGATAATAATACGTAGTTGCTAACGTCAGGCCTGAAAGTGCAGAGGAGAAAGCAGTACCACTTAAGTTGGTTGATGCCACAGCAGTACCTGTTCCATTCGCAAAACCGGCTGTTGTACTGTATTCAATGCCGTAAGCGGTAATAGCCGAACAACCAGTTGCCGTGATTGAACCGGCTACCGTAGCAGAAGTTTGCGTGATCGCACTGGCAGCACCCGATGTGACTGTTGCCACTGCACTGCTCACACCAGCACCCGAAGCAGCCACATCCACAGAGGCAGCACCGCCGCCACCTACTGCAATATTTCCATTGTACGATTGGACAGCAGTTGGGGCAAATTGTACAAAGACCTGCTGTGAAAAAGATCCACCGCCTTGCGGGATACTTAAAGTTGTTGTATAGGTGCCCCCGGCTGTTGTAGAATAAGTAAAACCGGACAATGCACTTACCACAACATTGGTCGATAAAAGATTAGAGCCGGAAATAGTAAATGAATTTGGGCCTGCTGTGGTATTGATACAAATATTACCAAATGCTGGTAATGGGGAGGAGATAGATAATAATGGAGCGGCAGCGCCAGTTGGTGTTACGGATTCCCAGGTTGCTCCGACTAAGATCGCATCAACCTGCTGGGTGGATGCATTTGCCGCTGTACCTTGTCTGAGATAAATCGCACCGATTGTGGTGGCATCATTGCTAGTACCGGTTACATTGGCAATAGTTGCCGGTGTTTCTGTTCCGCCTAATGCGGGGTTCACCCATAAGTTAATCACATCATCAGTGGCTGTGCCTGTATTATAAACATAATTAGAGACAACAAGATATGTTGTCCCAAAACTTCTTGATGTGGTTTCGTACACCACAGTGGAAGCTCCTTTACTCACACCAAAGAAGAAACCACCTGCTCCATCTGATTTTGCATACAACCTGACCGGAAATATTGCAGTGGTTTGAAAAAGGCCAATAAAATAATCGCCTGTAGCCTGGGCAGCACTGAGGTTAACCAAAAAAGAAAAATAAACACTTCCGGTAGTAATAGCAGTAAACGTCTTATTGGCATCTTCACCGGTTGTTGTCATTGATACTGCATTACCCACACCAGAGCCGGGATGTCCGGTATAAGTCAAACCTGGTGCTGTAACGGTAATCGAATTGGTTCCTCCTCCAGAGTGTGCTGTCCATCCATTTGCTGTTATCAGTTGCCCGGCAGTATAGTTAAAATCTTCGGTCAGCACTTGCGCAAATGATATATTAACTGCCAGCAAAAAACTCAGAAAAAAATAAAGCTTCTTCATATCAAATCAGTTTATCAAAATATTATTGAAAATGAGCAGTACGATGGACTGCTCATTAAATTTTTAATTCCACGAAAATTTCACGTCATCAATACCTGTTGATGGCCTGTTACCACCACCTGTTGTACTGGCCAGCGCTACCACCCTGATCCATACTTTCTGGTTGATATTATCCAGTGTGTTACCAAAGTTTACTGTTACAGGTGTGCTGGCAAAAGAACCCGGGCCAAATGTTGTGGTCAATGATGCCGGGATTGTAGTAACCGTCGTGAAGTTAGAGGGATCATCCCCAAAACCATAGTCCACCCTCCAGGTAGTTGTCCGGCCAAGAGTACCGGATGCATCCAATGATTGTAATAAAAACTCAAATTTCAAATTGCTCTTACCGGTAGTATTCGCCAGTTGAAATGCAAAAGCATAACCCGGATCACCACCTGCCGTAGCCGTTCCGGTTTGTCTTGCACCCAAGGCCCTGTTTGTAGAAGCATTTTGTACCGTACTGGTAGCAGCGGATGTTAATCCTGTAGCTGAGGCAAAATTCTTGAAACCAAGACTTGTTTGGTTCCACGCAGTTGGCGCAGTGAAATTATTGTTATAAACCGTAGCCTCATTACCTATGAAAGTGCTGCTGGCATCCTGCTTCACATATACACCGGCGGGTAAACCGGTTGTTCCCAATGCATCAAAGTCGATAGTAACGGGAGATGTTGTTAAACTGATGCTGCCACCACCCGCAGCGGTAGGACAACGTGGGTTGTAAAAACGTACATCGGTCGTATCACGGATCGTAAACTGCTTGGTGGAACCAAAGAAAGAATACACACCAATGATATCACCATTACCCTGCGCAACACGGAGTGTGGCAAAATTGCAATAGTTGCTGGTGCGCAAAGTGATCCGGTTCGTTGTTGGATTCGTGCAGGCATTGATGATCCGGTTCCCGGACTGGTCATCATCTGCATAATTCTTAGACAGATCATTTGATGAAAACTGGAATCCTTCCAGTTTTACCAATGTGCTTACATACTTATCCTGTAAACTGGTTGTAAGTTGTGACACCGTAACAACCTGTGGCACCAATGGCTGGTTCAATGCTCCTTTAACAAGGTAACGGTCCTGGAGGTTATTAGCAATCAGCGTAACACCACCCTGGCTGGCGAAGGCGGGGTCAATACCACCACCTAACTGTAATGTGCCGTTGTACTGTCCCAGGTATAATCCTTTACATTTTACAAATACCTGGCGGCCTACCGGGAAATTATTATAGTGATTATTACCCGCTATTCTTAATAAAATACCACCGGTGGCATCCTGGATAGCGATCTGCTGGTAATAATTGCCACTTCTGTCATCACAGGAAACAATACCTTCCAGTATCACATCATCGGTGATCTCAACAGGGTTACCGCCTGTATAACGTAGTTTAATATCTTTTATAGAGGTATTCGCCACCACACCCGGTTCGCCGGTAACAGGTGGCTCCTCGAATTTTTTCTGGCAGGAAACAACCAGCAGACCGGCCACAACCATTAGCAGTAAAGGGCTGATCCATGTTTTATATTTATTCATTATCATAAATAGCTTTTTAAATAATTACTGAATATCAGCAGCGGTACGGATACCAATCTGGGTTGTTGAATTAAATATGGATACATAACCGGTAACCGAAGTGCCGGATAGATTGACGGTAATACCAGATACCACACGAACAAACATAGACAAGGTACCAGTGGCGTCAGTAATACTATACGTCACACCGGTGGAGTTGGAAGATGTCTGTGTAATGGAAGTAACATTATTGATCTTTACCAATGAGGAAGCCCATGAATTTTTATTGGTAATTATTTCTGCAACAGTTGCCACACGGGGATTAACAGTGATAGTACCTGCTACCGGAACCACTTTTGCCTGTGGCACACTTTTCAGTTCCAGGTCTCCATTATATAAGGTAAGAATACCCACGCCTGCTGCATCAATTTCCAGCACACTTCCGATGGAATAAATAGGAGAACCAACCACTGAATAAAAATAGACACCAGCACCGCTTTCATCCTGCAAGCGATAATTACCTGCTGCTTCATTCGCACTGTTGGAGATGACCACGCCTCTTATTTTTTTAGTCCCTGCGGGAACAGTTACATCGCCACCGCCGGTATGTAAAGCCCTGAATTCATTAAACGGCATATAGGTACCAGGCGCAGGTGGCGGGAGCGGATCAGGACCTGTAGGGCCTACCGGTTGTTTATCGCAGGAAAGTAGCAGCACAGACAACAGCATCATCGTGATGGCCGTTGTCATTCTCAAACCTGTTTTCATTAATCGCATATATTAAGTTTTTAAAACAGTCAATAATTTTATCAGAAACGAAGGGTTGCACTGGCAAAGAAGTTCAGCCCGTACGCATAATAAAGTCTCGGGGGAAATTTGCCGGTACTTACAGGATCGCTGGTAGCCGTCTGCGCATCATAACGCAATTGCTCAAAGCCACCGGTGATGATATCCTTTGTATTCAAAATATTATTCACCCCCAGGTTAAAGGCAATGAAAGTGGGTTTGTGATTGATCTCGAAATCTTTTGGCAATTTCCAGGAATAGCCGCCAAAGAAATCCAGTGTGTATTGTGCATCAAATTTGGTCTGGTCAAATATCTGGTGATACTTATCGCCATTGTATTCTACAAATTTCAATGCATCATAGGTGCGGCGCAGCGGGTTAAAACTTAACCAGGACTGGTCGAAATAATTCCCGGTTAAACTAACAAACCAGAATTTAGGAGACCGGTAGGTAACACCGAGGCTATATGCTTCCTGCGGCGTGGAGGGCACCCTGAAGTTTTCTGCATAAATGATCTGCTCACCTAATACAGATGCACTGTTATCAACGGTGATCGTTGCGTGTTGCTTGCTGTCGTAATAGTAACGGCCGAGTGCAGCCGCTGCATTCACGGTAATCGTTGGTGTCACTTTGGCTTCAATACCAAACTCACCACCAAAATGTAATTTATCAATGCCATTGATCGCATAGTTCACAAAATTCTGGTAGGCATCATGATAGAAAGACATTACATCCATACCATCCTGGAAACGGGTATAATAACCACCCACCCGGATCTTGAATTTAGGTGCGTTCATAATATAACCACCTTCCACCGTTTGTATGGTTTCGCTTTCAACAGCACCTTGTTGTGCATTGCGGGTTCTGGGAGAAACATATACATTTTCAAAGTAGGGTGATCTTGTGAGGTAAGAGCCATTTACAAAAACATAGTTACGGCCATCAATCTTATAAGTTACACCGGCTTTGGCTGCATAATTATGAAATTCATTGGTTGTTCCTTTTCCATAAGAATCATTGGGGAACAAACCATTCCTTACATTTCCATCCCGGTGAAAAGAAGTGAAGGTGTATTGGCCGGCCAGGAAGAAATCCACCTTCGTGAATTTGAAAACGCCCTGTGCCCAGCCCGATGCCCGGCTGATATTGATATTGTAATCATACCCGAATTTATCGCCCTGGTATAAGATACGGTTAGGGTTGTCCAGGTCAAACTGAATCGCATTATTGTCAGTAGGATAATCTCTTTCTGCAAACTGGTTCACATTCACATAAAATGCTCCACCCAGCAAATCATTTACTTCTTTATAATAATGATTATTCTGCATCTGGTAAGAAGCACCACCGGTAAATTCAATATGATCACCAAATTTGGTATTGATCACAGAGTTCAGGTTCAGCCGTTGTGTGTTGATGATCCTTTCTTCAATAATATAACGGGAACGTCTTCCGCTGACAGTATTACCGGGAATACCATTTGCATTATTTATACTGGCAAAACTTGCCCTGTTCACATTGTACAGGTTATGCCAGTTGATCTGGCGGTAATTGATATCATTCTTCATCAGGTCGTACAACTGTGCCCCTTGCGCAGCATCGGGTGTACTGGCCCAGGTGGAAGTATAGCTGGGTAAATAACGATAATAATCAGGCCGCGGATCAGCCGCATTATACCAATCCAGTGCCGTTACACTTCTGTCGCCAAAGGAATAGCCGGCAGCAGTCGTAATGGTGGTATTATTATTCAACCGGAAATCATGAGAAAGGATAAATACCGGCTGGTGTGTTTTACCAACGCTGGCATTTCTTTTCTTTCCATTCTGGTAGCCCCAGTTAGGATTATAATAATTCGTACCTGCCAGGTCAATCATTTCCTGTACAGAGGCACCCTGCCTGCCGTTTTCTGTTGGTGCACCAAAAGCAGTGAAAGAAAGCAGGTGATTTTGCCCGATACGTTTATCTACTGCAGCAAAATAACCCCAGCCGTCATAATAAGTTCCGGGCACATAGCCTTCATCGGCCCAGCGACGGCTGCCGCTTAAAGTGAAAGCCCATCCTTTTTTGCTCACACCCGTTGAATGGGTCAGCATGATCCGGTTATTATAATTACGGTTGGAAGCAGCATAGCTGATGCTGGTCTGTGCCCGCTGACGGCTGGCACGGGAATCAATATTCGTGTTACCACCAATATCACCAAACGCAAACGTATTATTCCGAAGCCCCCACACATTATCACGGTTGCGCATCACATCATTCAGGCCGCCCCACAGGCCAAAAGGAGTGAACCCATTGTCCAGGTTATCCATCGGGATACCGTTCATATAGGTACTGAAATGATCATTATCATACCCGCGGATACGAAAACGAACAGCACTGAAGTTAAACGAAGCTGCGGAGTAAAAGGGATCCCTTCCTGCAGTTAGCAGGGAAGAGATATTCTGGTTTCCCCCATCACCCAGATCATTATCGTCAAGGGACACGGTAGGAATATTATCCAGTACCGCATCCTTCAGTTCGTCCACTATAACTGTATCTTTTTTAAGGGTAGAGTCAACTTGTGCCATGGCTACCGGTCCGGCAAGAAGAAGGAGCAGCAGCAGTCTTGATTTTAGCATGCAAATAGTTTTTTCGAGTTCGCAAAATTAACAAGTGTAAGTTGTAAGGGAATAAAAAGTTTGACACATAATATTTTATTAACCACAGGCATCTTTTTATCATCATTTCGCTTCTATTGTTTCAGTATGTTTGCGTCCCTGATTTTAATCATAGGTTATGAAGAAAATGATCTGCCTGTTTTTTTTGCTGGTTTCCTGCCTGTCAGCTACTGCGCAAAAAAAAGATTATAAAACTGCCGTCATCTGCTTTTATAATCTTGAAAACTTATATGATACAGTAGATAACCCGATCACCAATGATGAAGAATTTTTGCCCACCGGTGTCAGGAATTATAATACCCCGGTCTATCTGGACAAATTAAATAAACTGGCCACTGTTATTTCACAGATCGGGAAAGAAGTTAATGCAGACGGACCTGCCCTGTTGGGTGTGGCAGAAGTAGAAAATGATACGGTATTAAAAGACCTGGTCCGTCATAAACTCCTGGAGAAAAGAAATTACAAGATCGTTCATTATGATTCCCGGGATATCCGGGGAGTGGATGTCGGTCTTCTATACAATCCAAAATATTTTACGGTTGACGCCAGTGATAAATTATTCGTTCAGTTACCCGGCGGATCAAAAGATGCTTATTTCACCCGTGATATTTTATGGGTAAAAGGTAAACTGGATGGCGAAACCGTTCATATTTATGTCAACCACTGGCCAAGCCGGAGTGGCGGTGAACAGCGTAGTGCTCCTGCCCGGCAAGCTGCTGCCGCTGTTTGCAAACATCATATTGATTCGATTGCCAAACTGGAACCCAATGCCCGCATCATTGTCATGGGCGACCTGAATGACGATCCCATCAATGCCAGTGTGGCCGATGTGCTGGGTGCAAAAGGCAAACAAAAAGATGTTCGCCCCGGAGGTTTATTCAATCCCTGGACGGAATTATACAGAAAAGGAATAGGCACCCTGGCTTACCAGGATGCCTGGGGGCTTTTTGACCAGATCATCATTTCCCAACCCTTCCTGGATAAAGAACAGGCTGGTTTCTTTTTTTACCAGCAGCATATCTTCCAGCGGGAGTTTATGGTGGAAAACAAAGGCCGCTACAAAGGATACCCGATGCGGACCTGGGACGGAAACAGCTATCGCGGCGGCTATAGTGACCACTTCCCTACTTACCTGATCTTTTTAAAAACAGTAAAACCGGGATTAAAAGGATTTTAAGAGCCTTTGTAAAACAAAGAGTTAAGCCTGGTAATAGCCCCCATCGGGTTTGTTGAACGATTACCCCCGTGAATAGCATAAAAAACCTTTTAGCCAGCTCCCTTTTCTGGCTGTCAATCCCTATCTTTGCCGCCCCAAATCTGTGTTCGCAGATTCTTTCTCGGCTCTTTGCAGAGGATGTCCAGTGGGATAAACCGAATTATTTAAACACAAAAAAGGTAAAATGAACAATTACGAATTGATGGTGATTTTTACCCCTGTTCTCAGTGATGAAGAATTCAAAGCTGAGCAAAAGAAGTATGCTTCTATGGTTACCGCTAACGGCGACAGTGTAGTGGCAGAAAATGCATGGGGATTGAAATCACTGGCGTACCCGATCCAGAAGAAAACCACAGGCTTGTACTGGGTACTGGAATACAGTGCGTCATCCGACTTCAATGAGAAGCTGAAAATTCAGCTTCTGCGTGACGAAGCTGTGCTCCGTCATTTATGCACTAAACTCGATAAATACGCCGTCGAGTATAATGCGAAAAAGAGAAGTGGCGCTAAAACAGGAACCGAAAAAGTAGTGGAGGCTTAATACCATGGCAAAGAACGAAATCAAATACCTGACCGCCATTAAAAGCGACAAACGAGTTAAGAAATTCTGCCGCTTTAAAAAATATGGCATCCGCTACATCGATTATAAAGATGTGGAGTTCCTGAAAAAATTCCTGAACGAGCAGGGTAAATTATTACCACGCCGCCTCAGCGGAAACAGCCTGAAATTTCAGCGCAAAGTTTCTGATGCGGTAAAAAAAGCCCGTCAGATGGCCTTATTGCCTTACGTAACAGATCTTTTAAAATAGACTTTTTTTAAACCAACCCTAACCCGGGTTGACAAGTTAACACGTTAACTTGTTAACGTGTCAACAACCTGGAGACAGTTTCAAAGAAAGGAACTGGGAAGGGAACAAAAAGAAAACAATGGAAGTAATCTTAATTAAAGATGTAGATAATCTCGGCGGTGTGAACGAGGTAGTAAAAGTAAGAAACGGCTATGCCCGTAACTTTTTATTACCAGGTAAACTGGCAGTTGAGAATAGTCCCAGCAATAAAAAACAACTGGAAGAAAGGCTGAAGCAGGTAAAGAAGAAAGAAGACAAAATGCTGGCCGAGATCAACAGTGTTATTGCCAAACTGAAAGAAGGTCCGCTGAAACTGGGTGCCAAAACAGGTACAAGTGGTAAGATCTTCGGTAGCGTAACATCCTTACAGCTGAGCCGTGCGATCCGTGAGCAAAAAGGATATGATATTGATCGCCGCAAGATCAGTATTGCTGATGAAGTGAAAGAGTTGGGTACTTACAAAGCCACTATCGATTTCGGTAATGGCCACTCTACAGAAGTTGAATTTGAAGTGGTAGCTGAATAAGCTTCCCCGGAGATATTGAAGCCCCTCATTTTGAGGGGTTTTTTTTGTTTTAGACACTATAAATCAAATAGTTGGCTGTCAAAGAAAGGTCATGCTGAATAATTTGGTAATATCTCAAAAAAAAATCCGTTATTTTGTCTTGTTTTGGTGTTCTTTCAGTTTCACAAGTCCTGAACGTTTCTCACAGTCCTGTGAATGTTCATCGGTTACTGTTTACTGTTGGCACTTATTTGTTTTTATAAAAATTCAGTAAAATGAACATTTACGTAGGAAACCTGAGTTGGAACCTGAAAGACCAGGACCTCTCTAATCTTTTCGCCTCTCATGGTGAAGTAGTATCAGCCAAGATCGTTCTTGACAAATTCACTAACCGCAGCAAAGGCTTTGGCTTTGTTGAAATGGCCAACGATGACCAGGCACAAGCAGCGATCGCCGCTTTGAATGGTACTGAAGTTGACGGTCGTAACATCGTTGTTAACGAAAGTCGTCCAAAACCTGAAGGTGGCGGCGGCGGTGGCTTCAAGAAAAGAAGCTTCGGTAATGGCGGCGGTGGCGGCGGCTACAAAGGTGGCGGCGGCGGCGGCTTCAAAAAAGGCGGCGGCGGCGGCGGTTACAACCGCGACCGCGGTGGTTACGGCAACGATTATTAATCGTAACTGAAATAAAGTCGTTTAAAATCCTCTCAGTACTGGGAGGATTTTTTATTTACAGTCATTACGAACTGTTGCTAATTTTAATACAAACTCAAGAACAGATGCTGAATGGATGCAAATTACTGATAGCAGGATGCCTGGGAATACTTTTCTTAGACAGTTGCGGTGGTGCTACCTCCAACGGGCAACAACCGGTGGACAGTACCGCCAAAAGAAAAGAAGTAATTGATATTTCCATACCGGGAGGATTTAGCGACCAGGTGCAATTGCATTTTGACAGTACGCTTCTGCCCGCATTTCTGCAACACTACCCGGCATTCTCCACTTTCAAAAACGAACTGGAAATTTTTTACAGTAAAAGAGGATATGCCTATGCATGGTATGATAAGAACGGGCTGATTGAACAGGCGGGGAATCTTTTTAACCGTATTATGAATATCAGCGATGATGGCCTGCCGGATAAAATGCCTTACCGGGATTCATTTCGTGTGACGATGGATAGTTTACAGCATATTGATAATACCAAAACACCTCACGCAGAAACTGAACTGATGCTGACAGCACAATACTTTGCTTATGCAAAAATAGCCTGGCAGGGATTGAGTGAAAAAGACAGCAAGGCTCTCGACTGGTATCTTCCCCGTAAGCAGGTCAACTTATTGCAGCTAATGGATTCCCTGCTGAATGATGGCACCGCATTTATTGCTGATGAACCAGTTTACCGGCAGTATGGCCTTTTAAAAAAATACCTGAAAAGATACAGGGATATAGAAACAAAAACTGGCTGGGAAGCAATAGTGCCTGGCAAAAAGAAATATGAGCAGGGAGATTCCTCGCAGGTTATTGCACAGATCCGGGAGCGTTTATTCGTGCTTGGTGATATTGAGTCTGCTGCTAACAACCCCGTATATGATGAAGGGCTTGTGAAAGGGATCAAAGCTTTTCAAAAAAGGCTGGGATTGAAACAGGATGGGATCATTGGCACTAATTTTTTTAAAGAGATCAATTACCCCGTCAGCAAACGTATTGAACAGATCATTGTGAATATGGAACGCTGCCGCTGGCTGCCCGAGCAACCAAAAGGTGATTACCTCGCTGTAAATATTCCAGAATTCAGTTTGCACGCCTATCATACCGATTCGCTTTTATGGAGTATGAACGTAGTGGTCGGCAAAGCCGTTCATGAAACGGTGATCTTCAGCGGGGAATTAAAATATGTGGTGTTTAGCCCCTACTGGAATGTGCCGGCCAGTATTTTACAGAAAGAAATTTTACCTGCTCTCAAACGGAATCCCAATTATTTAAACCGCCAGCATATGGAATGGAATGGAAATACTGTCCGTCAAAAACCAGGGGCAAACAATGCGTTAGGCCTCGTAAAATTTCTATTCCCTAACAGTTATAGTATTTATCTGCATGATACACCCGCTAAAAGTTTATTTGAACAGGATAAAAGAGCTTTCAGTCACGGGTGTATACGGGTTAGCAAAGCGAGGGACCTGGCTAAATGGTTGCTTCGTAACTATCCAGAATGGACCGATGAAAAAATAGATAAAGCCATGAGTGCAGGTAAAGAGCAGTACTTTGCTTTAAAAGAAACAGTGCCGGTATTCATTGCTTACTTTACTGCCTGGGTAGACAGGGAAGGCAAATTGAATTTCAGGGAAGATATTTATAAAAGAGACAGCAGGCTTGCCAGGATGATCATAGAGAGCCCGGGAATATGAATAATACCTTGCTATTGTTTTTTACGCTGCCAGTCACGGTGATACAGGTTTCTTAATTTATCCCTGAATGCAGGTTCCACTATTTCTACAGGTACTGAATCAGCAGTTAGATCAAACCTATAAGCAGCTTTTTCATCCTCCTCGTCAAATTTGTGATCCTTGTTGCTGTCCACTCTCACCAGCATAATGACCAGGTCCGAATTCTCCACCACATACCAGTCAAAGAAATCACAGCCGGGTGGTGATACTTGCTGCAGGTTCTTGCCCTGCTTGTCGGTTACAAACAAATAGTTAGGGTCATCCCCATCCAGTAGTCCATCCGCATTATTATCTGCAACCGTCAGGTTAAAAAACAGTTTGCTCTTTGATTTGAGTTTATCCCTTTGTTCCGGGTTATTATATCCAAAATCATTGACCAGTAATTTCATAGTATCGCTCAATAAATGAGATTGCCCGTTTGCACTGTTATAAAAAATAATATTCCAGTACATATTATAGGGGACTTCTTTGTAATAATCCGACTTCCCTCTTTTCTCCATCTCTCCCATAGCAAGAGGGAACATCAGTACACCTGAAGAATCAATTTCTTCAAATTTGCTGATCTGCAGGTTGAGTTTACTCTGTGGGCCACTTGCTGCAGCTACAGAATCAGTACCGTCAGCCACAGGTTGGTCTTTACCTCCGGGCTTACCACAGGCGATCAACCCGTAGCAAAGAATCGCAGTTACAAATCTCTTCATATCCTAAAATTAATAAAACAGTGATGCACTTGTTGAAAGTGCATCACTGTCACAAAAAATAAATCCTATTGGGTCACTCTTATCAGCCCGGCACCATGATAGGAATGATACTCCCCGTTGTACATCGCATCTGCACTTACCGGCCCCATTTTATACTGGCCGGGTGATACAGCACGAACCGCATAATAATAGGTCTGCTTATTACTGTAGGCATCCACGAAGAAATGAATACGATCGTCTCTGACATCCAGCGCTGTAGGTGTTGCAGCATCCTTGATCCAGTCCATACCCGGAATCTCTTTTGTCCGTGGATTCTCAATTTCAAAACCAGCAGGCAACAAGTCGGTGATCACCACATTCTCAATAGCTGTTGAAAAAGATCTTTCGAGTGTGATCCCAATAATGATCAATTCATTTTGTTTAAACGTATTGCCGGTAACCGGGTTACCAAAACGATCATAGAAACGTTTTCTTACTTTCAGGTAACTGTCTTCTTCTTTGTAGGCACCACTGGCACTGATACCTTCTGCCTGCCAGAAGAAATATAGACGACCCGTTCCTTTTGTACTGATCTCTGCGTTTGTACCACCCAATGCTTTCATATCACCTCTCCACTGGCCACCATCTACTTTAGCAATAGTTTTTCCATTCACTTTTATCTCAGCCGTAGCATCCGAGTTGTTTGCACTTCTTGCTAATTTACCCAGGGCCAGGAAGGCAAAAGCTCTTTCCTGTGTACTCAGCCATTGTCTTGTTTTCAGTTTATTACTGACATGCTGTGCCATTAGCGGTATCTGTTTATTACCCGGATCAGCATCGATCAGCGCATTCAATGCAATAGATTCATCCCTTACATCGGAGTAATAACTGCCTCCTGTTTGTGGTACCGACTCTTCACCGGCAAAAGAAGATGGTAACATGGCTGTAAATGATTTTTTATCACCTGCTGTTGCATAAGCAGCAGACAAAAGATAACGGCTATCGAGGGCCAGTAATGCAGGATTGGCTTTGTAATAGTTCATTGACGGCACATTACTGCGGTTGGCTAAGGCCAGCACATATAATCCATAGGCTACTTCTTTCGGCGCTATCTTCTTATTCTGGTTCCGGTTATAATAGTAAGTGATCGTCTCTTTATTCTTTAACCGGTTATTGATATAGGTCAGCATGGTTTCAATCAAACTATTGTCCACATCAAATCCTGCCTTTCTTGCTTCCAATAAGAAATGGGCTGAATAGATGGTAGCCCACCAGTCTTCACGGCCTTCTCCATCCCATAAGGTAACAGCGCCATTATACAACTGCCGCATTCTGATCTTACGGATGGCTTCCAAAATATTTGTATTAGCGTTGATCTTATTCTGCTTGTTCAGTTGCATCAGGTCAGCCATATCTCCGTAATACAATTGCGGGAAAGCGGCAGAAACGGTTTGTTCCGTACACCCGTAAGGATATTGAACGAGGTAACGTAAATGATCGCCCAGCTCCAGTGCCGGTGAACGGCTTACTACTAAACTATAGTCACTGCTTCCCGGCATAAAATCACTTAACCCAATATTTATTTTTTGCGAACTGCCTCCTGCTATTGAACCGCTGCCCGTTACTTTCTGTAAGGTAGATGGCGGGCGAACGGAAATATCTGTGGCATCCGTAAATTTTTCGCCTAATCCATTCACGGTTACAGTCACTTTCGCCACACCGATGGACGGATTCGCCACCACACTAAATACAGCCCTTCCTTCGCTTTTTGCATTCAATGCAACAGTTTGACTGCTGCCGCCCACCACTTTTACAGCACCATCCGTATTGATCGTTGCCGTAACGCTGGTGGATTTATCGGTTGTATTACTTAATGTAACAGGAACATTGACCGTATCGCCCGGGCTTAAGAATCTTGGTAAGGCTGTACTGATCACAATCGGGTCTGCCACCGTCATGGTATTTTCTCCACCACCAAAACTTTGTCCCTTATAAGAAACCGCCATTAAACGCAACTCGCCGCTGAACTGGGGAATATCAAATTCAAATTCTGCTTCGCCGCTTCCATCAGCCTTTTTGATACCACTCCAGTAACTAACCACTTTCACCCGTTTGGCCGGCATCGGGTTCACTCTTTTTTCCATACTCAGTTCACCATCACCACCCGTGCTGCTCAGTTTTGCTCTTACTTCTGCAAACAATAATGGATACAGGTCATAGGCCATTACCTGCAGGGCTTTTTTCTGGTAGAAATAGTTATATGGATCGGGTGTTTTAAAATCACTGACCTGTAACACACCATTATCAACTGCAGCTAAAGTGACATAACTGCCCGGTGCTGCTTTCACTTTTACTTTCTGGTGAGTGCGGGAACGAACCGATTTTGAAGCCACAATTTCAACAGGAATCTTCCTGCTCTTCTCCTCCACTTTCACACTCTGGAAACCATGGGCCACGGTTAATGGAATATCGGAAACTTCATGTGGTTTGATCAGTGTAGCCGTGATATACGCATTAGGAACATGATCACCGGACAATTTCAGATCAAGACTGGCAGTCCTGTTGCTCACTTCCACATACTGGTAAGATACTACATGATCCGTCTCCACTGTTACCAGCATCTTACCACTGAATGGTGTTTTGAACAAGGCTTTTACATTCTCCCCGGTGAAATACGATTTCTTATCCAGCTCAATCTCAATATTGCCTTCGTTGTTTACTTCAAAAGAACTGTTATCGCCACCCCAGCTGCCATAACTGTAAAAACTTTTGCTGACATAACTATTAGCACCGGGGCGATAGATCCTGATCTCGTAATCACCCGGAGACCTCGGTACATAAGAATAAACGGTATTAGCGCCGATTGACTGCTGGCTCTCGATCATCAGTTTATCTTCCTTCTGTGATTCATACCGGAAATAACTGCCGCTTTTTGTAAGCACTGTCCTGTATTCATGCTTGATCACTTCGATCCTTGCTGTTCCACTGGCGGCATTACCATCCTTGTTGACAGCAGCAAGTTGAAATTTCACGGCCTGGTTCAGCGGGTAATAATAGAACCAATCCCGTTTCACTCCAAACAAAACATCCTGTGTGAATACATCAACAGAAGCGGCACGACTAACAGGTCTCCCGGTTTCATCAAATACAGTAGTGTAAAAATTGGTTTGCAGCACACCGGTATTAGCATATGTGGCAGGTACTTCATATACTTCAGTGGCATTACCCTGTTCATCCGTTTTTCCCTCTTTCACCACTTTATCAAAGAAACTGTTCTGGTTGGCCAGGCTGAAATCATAATCGGCAAATTTTTCCGGGGAGAAATATTTTTGCTTCACCTGTATCTCCGTTTCATAATTCCGGTTAGCTGCCGGCGGACCAAAGAAATTGACTGCATTCACAGAGAGATTCGCCGATTCACCGGGGCGGAGAAAAGCTTTATCCAGTTTTGTACTGACCCGGATACGATCCGGTACAAATTCTTCGATCGAAAAATTCTTAGCTGCCAGCAATACGTCATTGGAAGTATAGACCTCTAATGTATAACTACCGGTAATGGCTGATGTGGCTATATCAATACTCCCTTCCACGGAGCCCTCTTCATTCAGGCTTTTCCGGAATGATTTCAGCTCCTTAC
>JAFLBM010000042.1 GCA_017303455.1 Chitinophagales bacterium
GTTGTCTTTACAGCTTTGTAATATGTAAACATAATGTGACATAAAAGGCCCTGTTATATTACAGAGCCTTAACCAATGGTCGGGATGACTGGATTCGAACCAGCGACCCCTACGTCCCGAACGTAGTGCCCCGCCGTTGGCGGGGCTACATCCCGCTGATCAACTTTTTGAAAGCTTCCCCGCCTTTCCATGATTTGATTTGTTTCTCCCTTTTTAATGCGTCTTCCCTGGAAGTATATTCTTCAACTACTACTAACCGGAAAGGAATTCGGTTCCGTGTTGAACGTTGTCTCCCTGAATTGTGGAAAATCAATCGTGCATTAACATCAGCCGTTTCGCCAATATAATACCGGTTGTCTTTACAGCTTTGTAATATGTAAACATAATGTGACATAAAAGGCCCTGTTATATTACAGAGCCTTAACCAATGGTCGGGATGACTGGATTCGAACCAGCGACCCCTACGTCCCGAACGTAGTACGCTACCGGGCTGCGCTACATCCCGAAATTGATAATATAAAATTATAAAAAAGAGCCTTAAAAAATCAAAAAGACTCCTGATTACTCAAGAGTCTTTTCTAAAAGTCGGGACGACAAGATTCGAACTTGCGACCCCTAGCACCCCATGCTAGTGCGCTACCGGGCTGCGCTACGTCCCGAACAAACAAACTCTTTCGAGTAATAATCAGGGAGGGCAAAAGTAAGGCTTTTTAGTATTTTTCAGTACCAGAAACAACCTTTATCTTCGCTCCTTAATGAAAATACTCATTAAGCAAGCCAGCATCATTGATCCCTCCTCTCCTTTTAACGGGCAAACAGCCGATATTTTTATTGAGAACGGAATAATTACCCGGATCGGTAGTTCCCTGACTGAAAAGGCCGATAAAGAAATTGCAGTGCCGGGGCTCCATGTCTCCCCGGGATGGGTGGATGTCTTTGCCAATTTTGCCGACCCGGGCTATGAATTCAAAGAAACACTGGAAACCGGTGCCGCTGCTGCCGCTGCCGGTGGATATACCGATGTCTTTGTGATTCCCAATACCAATCCCTGTATTCACAACAAATCGAATGTTGAATACATTGTTCAGAAAAGTAAATCGTTTACTGTCAATATTCATCCCATCGGTGCTATCACTAAAAACACCGAGGGCAAAGAGCTGGCAGAAATGTATGATATGAAAGCCAGTGGTGCCGTTGCCTTCAGTGATGGTATTAATCCTGTGCAATCAGCAGGATTACTGGTGAAAGCCCTGCAATACATCAAACCATTTGATGGAATACTGATCCAGGTGCCCGATGACAAAAGCATCAACCCGCATGGATTGATGAATGAGGGTATTATTTCCACGCAACTGGGCTTACCGGGCAAACCGGCCATGGCCGAAGAACTGATCGTAGCCAGGGATATCAAACTGACCCGCTATGCTGATTCTAAACTGCATTTTACGGCCGTCAGTTCTAAAAAATCGCTTGAGTATATCAAAAGAGGAAAAGACAGCGGTGCTGCCGTCAGCTGTTCTGTTACGCCTTACCATCTTTACTTCTGCGATGAAGACTTGCAGGAATATGATTCCAATTTGAAAGTAAACCCGCCGCTCCGGACAAAAGAAGACCGTGATGTGTTACGCAAAGCCATCCTTGACGGAACCGTGGATTGCATTGCCACCCATCACCTGCCGCATGAATACGACAGCAAGGTGCTGGAATTTGAATATGCTAAAAATGGTATGATCGGGCTGGAAACTGCTTATGCCGTATTGAACACCGCCGTACCCGGTACAGCAGTTGCAAAATGGGTTGAATTATTGTCTGTCAATCCCCGGAAATTATTTGCACTGGAACAGGCGGCTATTAAAGAAGGGAACAAAGCTTCACTTACTTTATTTGAGCCCTCCAGGAAGTGGACAGTTACTGAAAAAGAGATCCGGTCAAAATCAAAGAACTCGCCTTTTATTGGTAAAGAACTGACAGGGAAAGTAGCAGGCATTATTAATGGCGACAATCTTATACTTAATTAATTACTCCGAACACAAATGATAAAAACCACTCCCCTTATCAAAGGTGCGATTACCGGGCTGTTGATGGTAGCAGCGACTTTAATACTTGTTTACGCTAAAATTTCCGCCAAATCTCCTTTACAATACATTGTTTTTGCACTATACGCTGCCGGTATTGCATGGACATTGATTGCTTATTCACGGTCGGAGAACTATACCCCAACATTTAAAACCATTTTCGGGCAGGGTTTCCGTTGTTTTATTATTGTCACTTTAGTTATGGTTGTTTTCAGGGGGATCTACATCTACCTGCACCCGGAAATTGCCGAAGAAGGAGCAAGATTATATAAAGAAGACCTGATCCGGCAAGGCAACAAGCAGCTCCCTGAAATAGAAACAATTGTTGCATCAGCTAAAAAACAATTTGCCGCAGCTGAGATTTCCCTGACAATTTTCGGAACTTTACTCTCAGGCGTAGCTTTCACTGTAGTTGGAGCGTTTTTATTACTAATGAGAAAAAAATAAAATGGACATATCCCTTGTCATACCCTTGCTGGATGAAGCTGAATCATTACCCGAACTGTCTGCCTGGATAGAAAAGGTGATGAAAGAACATAATTACTCCTACGAAGTGATCTTTATTGATGACGGGAGTACGGATAATTCCTGGGAAGTGATCAATGAACTGCGTACTAAAAACAGTAATATCAAAGGGATCAAATTCCAGCGTAACTATGGCAAATCAGCGGCACTGAACGAAGGCTTTAAAGCTGCACAGGGCGATGTGGTGATCACCATGGATGCGGATATGCAGGACAGCCCCGATGAAATACCGGAACTGAGAAGAATGATCATTGAAGAAAAATTCGACCTGGTGAGTGGCTGGAAAAAGAAACGGTACGACAGCACGTTGGCAAAAAATATTCCTTCCAAATTCTTCAATGCCGTAACACGAAGAGCTTCCGGGATTAAACTGCATGATTTCAATTGCGGCCTGAAAGCCTACCGCAACAAAGTGGTGAAGAGTGTGGAAGTCTATGGTGAAATGCACCGCTATATTCCTGTCCTGGCCAAATGGTCGGGCTTCCGGAAGATCGGCGAGAAAGTGGTGGAGCACCGGAAAAGAAAATTCGGTACCTCTAAATTTGGTATGCGGCGTTTTGTCAATGGCTTCCTTGACCTGTTGTCGATCAGTTTCGTGGGCAAATTTTCCAAAAAGCCCATGCATTTCTTTGGCTTATGGGGTTCTTTGTTTTTCTTAGTTGGTTTGGGGTTCTCTGTGTACCTCGTTATCTCGAAGATCATTGACTTTGAATACCCGATCACCAACCGTCCGGGTTTCTATATTGCGTTAACCTCGCTGATCGTGGGGGTGCAATTATTCCTCGCCGGTTTTCTCGGCGAACTGATCAGCCGTAATGCACCGGGAAGAAACTCCTACTTAATAGAAGAAAAAACAGGCTTGTAATGGCGAAGGTCGTTATCATCGGGCCTGCTCATCCGTTACGAGGCGGTCTCGCCACGTTTAACCAGCGGCTGGCTAAAGAATTCAATGACCGGGGTGATGACTGTTCGGTATATTCTTTCTCCTTACAGTATCCTTCGTTTTTATTTCCCGGTAAGACACAGTTCACCGATGAACCGGCACCGGCAGGAATAAAAATCCATACTGTTATCAACTCCGTCAATCCCTTCAACTGGATAAAGATTGGTAACCGGCTGAAAAAAGAAAGGCCTGATCTCATCATCGTCCGTTTCTGGTTACCATTTATGGGCCCAGCCCTCGGAACCATATTAAGAAGGGTCAAAAAAAATAAACACACGAAGATCGTTTGCATCGCAGATAATGTGATCCCGCATGAGAAGAGACCCGGCGACAAACCCTTTACCAGCTACTTTTTGAAAAGCTGTGATGCTTTTGTGACCATGAGTGAAAAAGTGATGAGTGACCTGCGTTTGTTTGAGAAAAATAAACCGGCTCTATTAGTCTCCCATCCGCTCTATGATAATTTCGGGGCCATTCTTTCCAAACAGGAAGCCCGGAACCATCTCGGTTTACCTGCTACAGAAAAGATCATTTTGTTTTTCGGCTTTATCCGGAAATATAAAGGCCTTGATATTTTACTGGAAGCGATGGCGACTGCCCAATTGAAAAATACAGGCATTAAACTATTGGTAGCGGGAGAATTTTATGAAGATGAAAAAATCTACCGGGAACAGATCGAAAAATTACAGCTCAGCAATTCGCTGATCCTGAAAACAGACTTTATTCCTGACAGCGAAGTAAAATATTATCTCTGTGCGGCTGATGCGGTGATACAACCCTACCGCAATGCCACCCAGAGTGGCGTTACTCCCCTTGCCTATCATTTTGAAAAGCCGATGGTGGTTACCAATGTGGGCGGCCTGCCATCGCTTGTTCCGCATGAAAAAGTAGGCCTGGTGGTGGAACCCAACCCGGAGGCGATTGCAGAAGGTATTCTCCGTTTCTACCAATTAGGTGAAGATTATTTTATTCCGCATCTTCGCAGCGGAAAAGAAAAATACAGCTGGGCCAGCCTGGTGCAGGCGATTACGAAATTAGCTGATGCGGTTACCAAAAGTTGATAGAAGTAATACAGCCCGGTTGAAAAATCAGCAGCATAACAATCAAGGTAATCAACGGTCAATGATCTACAGAAGTAAAGCTCCTTTGCGGATTGGTTTAGCCGGTGGCGGCACAGACGTAAGTCCTTATAGCGATATGTATGGCGGTGCGATCCTGAATGCAACGATCTCTTTATATGCCAATGCCACGATTGAACCGCTGAATGAAAATACCATCATCCTTGAAGCGATTGACAGGAATGAAACGCAACAGTTCGGCTGGGCGCATCAACTTCCTATTGACGGACATTTAGACTTGTTGAAAGGTGTGTACAACCGTATCCAAAAAGACTATGGTATCAAAGAGCAGGGATTCCGTTTGTCCACTTTTGTAGATGCACCCGCCGGTTCAGGATTGGGTACCTCTTCCACTTTAGTGGTAGCGATCATTGGTGCTTTTACGGAGATGCTGCGTTTACCCTTAGGGGAATATGATATGGCGCATTATGCCTACGAGATCGAACGAAAAGACCTTGACCTGGCCGGTGGTAAACAGGACCAGTATGCTGCTACTTTCGGTGGCGTTAACTTCATGGAATTTTATGGTGATGATAAAGTGATCGTGAACCCGCTGCGGGTGAAACAACAACATTTGTTTGAACTGGAAAATAATTTATTGCTGTATTATACATCCACCAGCCGTGAGTCGGCTGAGATCATTAAAAAACAAACGAAGAACGTTACCGATAAAAAGGAAAAATCAATTGATGCCATGCATCACCTGAAAGAGCAGGCACAGATGATGAAGGAAGCCCTGCTGAAAGGAAGGCTGAATGAATTTGGCGAGATCCTTGATTTTGGGTTCCGGCAAAAACGACAAATGGCGGAAGGCATCAGCAACCCGCTGATGGAAGATATTTATGAAACAGCCAAGAAAGCCGGGGCGACAGGTGGTAAGATATCCGGTGCCGGTGGCGGTGGCTTTATGATCTTCTACTGCCCGGTCAATACAAAATATAAAGTGCTCCAAAGCCTGGAAAAATTTGGTGGCCGTCACCGCAGTTACCAGTTCACCGAGCATGGACTAAAGACCTGGACGATATAACTCCTTCCGGCGCAACCAAACCTTGCACAGATATCAATAACTTTGAAGAATCATTCAAACTGAACAATGGAAAAGATCAAAGATATTATACAGGCCTCCATAGAAACCAAGCAACAGGTATTGGCAAATGAGGAACTACTGGCAACGATTGAAAAGATCGTTGATGCGATCACCACCGCTTTTCAAAATGGGAAAAGAGTGTATTTCTGTGGCAATGGCGGCAGTGCTGCCGATGCACAACATCTCGCTGCTGAATTTTCCGGCCGTTTTTATACCGACCGCAAAGCATTACCGGCCGAAGCCCTGCATTGCAATACTTCTTATATCACGGCAGTCGCCAATGATTACAGTTATGATGTGGTCTATGCAAGAATGATCGATGGTATCGGCCAGGCAGGTGATGTATTGGTTGGCTTATCCACTTCCGGTAATTCATTGAATATTATCAAGGCCTTTGAAGTGGCCCGTGAAAAAAAGATGATCACCGTCGGCTTTACCGGTCTTACCGGCGGGCAAATGAAATCATTGAGTGATTACCTCATCAATATTCCTTCCACGGATACACCACGGATACAGGAAAGCCATATCCTGGTGGGTCATATTGTTTGCCAGTTGGTAGAAGAGAAATATTTCAAACCCCTCTAAATCTCCCCTGAAGGGGAGACTTTACAAAAGTCTTCATGCCAGAAAATACTTCAACTCAAACGCATATCCACAGCTCTCCTTTCAGAGGGCAGGCAATTATCCTGGCAGGAGGTCTTGGCACAAGATTAAGAGAAGCTGTTCCCGATCTTCCCAAATGCATGGCCCCGGTGGCAGGAAGGCCTTTTTTATTTTATGTCATCAACCACCTGAGAAGACAGGGCATTACTGATTTTATTTTTTCGCTGGGCTATAAACATGAAGCCATTGAAGAATACCTGCATGCGCATTTTGCAACACTTCGCTACCAGGTGGTGATCGAAGAAGAGCCTTTAGGAACAGGTGGCGCCATCCAGTTAGCCTGCAGCAAAGCCACTGAAAAAAATGTAGTGATCGCCAACGGCGATACTTTGTTCAATGTTGACCTGCATGCTGCTTCGCATTTTCATCTGCATAATAATGCGGAATGTACTTTACTGTTGAAACCCATGCAAAACTTCGACCGCTATGGTGTGGTGGAACTGGATGCAGACCATCTTGTCAGCAGTTTTAAAGAAAAACAATTTTATAAAACCGGTACGATCAATGGTGGTTTGTACCTGCTGAATGTTGCTAAATTCCTGGAGGAAGAATTTCCTGCTAAATTCTCTTTTGAAAAAGATTACCTGGAAAAAACCCTGAGCCTGTCGAAGGGTAACAGCCGACGCATCTATGGACAGGTGCAGGATGAGTATTTTATTGATATCGGCATCCCGGAAGATTTTAACCGGGCACAATCAGAATTGCGACCGGCCACATTGGATCTCCAGCAGATCGATAAAAGCTGGACCTTATTCCTGGACCGGGACGGTGTAATCAATATTGACAAAGAAGGCAGCTATATTTTTTCTGTGGATGAATTTATATTCAGTCCCGGCGCTCCGGCCCTTTTTAAAAAACTTACTGAAAAATTTAACCGGATCATTATCGTCACCAACCAGCGGGGTGTGGGCCGCCAGTTGATGACCGAAGAAACACTGGCTGCTATTCATCAGCATATGACCACCAAAGTGGAAGAAGCCGGCGGAAAGATCGATGCGATTTACTATTGCAGCTCTATTCACAACGATCACCCGGAACGGAAACCCAATCCCGGTATGGCGGTAAGGGCCAAACTGAATTTCCCGGAGATTAACTTCAGCAAATCCATCATGGTGGGAAATAACCTGAGCGATATGCATTTTGGCCGCAATGCCGGGATACATACCGTTTTTGTAAAGACCACCCGCCCCCACCAGGAACTGCCCCATCCCGATATTGACCTTGCTTTCAACGGGCTGGAGGATTTTGTCAAAGCTTTATGAGGGATCTTAAAATTTTACAACCCTTTTGCCGTTATCGGCATCTGGATTAAAGCCTATTTTTGGATAACTAAACAGTACACCCATTTTGCTAAAGAAAATACTACCCGGAACGATCTTAACCTGCCTGCTGGCAATACTCTTGCCGCAGTCATCCTTTTCACAGGTTATCACACCCGGCGACCTGAAGAAACTCAGGGTCAAGGAAGATTCACTCCGGGAATATGCACAGTACATGATCACCGATAGCTTACCGGAGGACCGGATGGTTTCCGACAGTCAATTTACCAAAACATTAGTCAGGGCCCTGCAAATAAAAAATTCATTCTACTATCCTTTCGATTCTGTTTTTGGTATTTCAAGATTATATGCACCGGATACCTCTTTCCGCATCTTTACCTGGAACCTGGAATTTGATGATTATTATTCCCGTCAGAAAGGAGCGATCCAATTACGGACAAAAGATGGTTCTTTAAAACTGATACCACTGCGGGACAATTCGGAATTCACCGCCAATGCCGATGATTCTGTACGTTCGGCCCGCAACTGGATCGGGGCTATTTATTATAATATTATCAAAACACAACATAAAGGCAAAAATTATTACACCTTATTCGGCCTGGATTTTAATGGTGTGAACACCCAGAAGAAATGGATCGAAGTGATGTACTTCAACGAAAAGAACGAACCTGTATTCGGCGGGCCTTTTTTTACCTATGAAAAGGACAGCATTCCCAAGCCACCCAAATACCGGATGAGCCTGGAGTTTAAAAAAGGAACAAGAGTTCTCGCTAATTATATTCCCGATATGGATATGATACTGGTGGATCATCTGATATCAGAAACCGATCAGCCGGAATTATCGTTCACCATGATACCTGACGGCGATAACGAGGGTTACAAATGGGAAAATGGTAAATGGGTGCATATTGATAAAGTATTCACGTTTAAACTGCAGGATGGGCAAGCCCCGGTTGGTGACCCGCTGATGGACAGCCGCGGCAATAAGAATGAATTCAAGCTGCAGGAAAAATCAGATAAGAATACGGATAAGAACAAGCCCAGGCCAAAGGATAATAAGACGCCCGTCAATTACGATAATTAAGCACAGCAGCGGCGCTTTTTTTTCGCATACAATACAAGCCAAACAGTTGGTTGTCTTTTTTATGAAAATAGACCAGGCTGTCGCCACTGACCGTAGCGGCTTCAATAAAACCATCCAGCCCGGTGATCATTCTTGGTTTATTAAAGGGCTTTGTTTTATCAGTACGGGTGGCATACCATAACCTTGGCAGTATCCCCGCTGTTACCGATGGCATCCTGGTAAAATAAAAACATAATTCATCCGGTGAAATACAGGCTGCATATTCCAGCTCTTCGGTATTGATATTTTTTAGAATTTCACCTGATGCGGTCATGCGGCGAAAACCGGTTGTTGTCTTTTCAGCTATTACCAGGTCAGCCGATTCTAATTGCCAGCTTGCACTAAATTTTCCATCCGCAAAATAAAGATGGTTGCCGTCCTCACTCAGCTCCACATCAAAGTTGACCCGGCCTTGCTCCTGTCTGGAGATTCCGTTTACGATGCTGCTGTTGATCACAACGCCATTGCTGAACTGCCCTTTGTAAATACTGGCAAGTGTCGGAATATAATTCGCCACGGATACAAAATAAAAATTACTGTCCCTGTCCATCGTAGGCACGCCATCAAGAACCCGGGAATTAACACCCTGCACTTCTCCCCGGAAATCAAACAACGTATCATTGATCCTTGCTGCATAAAAAATATTGGTGTTTACTGCAGGGTCATTCAGGTTATTAAAGAAAAGATAGCGGCCGTCTCTTGAAATAAAAGGCTCCATCATATCACCGGTGTACCCATTCACGGTTACTTTCACCGGTATTTCAAATTCAAATACCAAACTCTCCGGTTCCAGTCCGGGAGATTTTGCACAGCAGGAAAGCAATGAAACAAAAAAGAAGAGTACCGGGTATTTCATGGCTGGTTAGACGGCCCTGGCAAACCCCAGGTTACATAAAAAAAAAGCTGTCATTACTGACAGCTTAAACTATTTTGTCCTGACTAATGACTATCGACTCCCGGCTAACGACTCCCGACTCTTCATCAATCATCCAGTTTCAATACCGCTAAGAAAGCTTCCTGCGGCACTTCCACGTTACCGATCTGGCGCATCCGCTTCTTTCCTTCTTTCTGTTTCTCCAATAATTTACGTTTCCGGCTGATATCACCACCATAACATTTGGCTGTTACATCTTTCCGCATGGCCGAGATCGTTTCCCTGGCTAATACCTTAGCTCCGATTGCAGCTTGTATAGCGATCTGGAATTGCTGGCGGGGAACCAGTTCTTTTAATTTCTCGCATAACTTTCTTCCAAATTCCTGCCCCTTGCTGCGGTGGATCAATGCACTCAGGGCATCCACTTTATCACCATTCAGCAGGATATCCATTTTCACAATATCCGCATCCCGGAAACCGATGGGATGATAATCAAAGGAAGCATATCCCCTGGTCTGGGATTTTAGTTTATCGTAGAAATCAAATACAATTTCTGTCAATGGCATTTCAAAGATCAGTTCCACCCTTGTAGTGGTCAGGTAGCTCTGGTTCATCAGCATCCCTCTTTTGCCCAGGCAAAGCGTCATGATATTACCAATATACTCCGGTTTGGTAATGATCTGTGCTTTGATAAAGGGTTCTTCGATCCGTTCTGTTTTTACCGGGTCCGGGAATTCGGTCGGGTTATTCACAACGATCTTCTCTCCCTTCGTCGTGTAAGCAATAAAACTAACGTTGGGTACCGTCGTGATCACCGTCTGGTTAAACTCTCTCTCCAATCGTTCCTGGATGATCTCCATGTGCAGCATACCCAGGAAACCGCAACGGAAACCAAAACCAAGGGCTTGTGATGTTTCTAATTCATAGGTCAGTGAAGCATCATTCAACTGCAACTTATCCATGCAGTCCCGCAATTCTTCAAAGTCATCCGTATTCACCGGGAAAATACCGGCAAATACCATCGGCTTCACTTCCTGGAAACCTTTGATGATCTCCTTCGTTGGATTTGCAGCTAAGGTGATCGTATCCCCCACTTTTACTTCCTTCGCATTTTTGATACCCGTGATCAGGTAGCCCACATCACCACACAACACTTCTTTCTTCTCCGTCATCTTCAGTTTCAATATGCCCACTTCATCTGCTTCATATTCCTGGTCCGTACTCACAAATTTTACTTTATCGCCTTTCCTGATCTTTCCATTCCGTACCCGGAAATACACGATGATACCGCGGAAAGAATTGAACATACTGTCAAAGATCAATGCCTGCAACGGCTCATCCGGTTTACCCACCGGTGCAGGTATCCGGTTCACAATTGCATCCAGCACTTTGTCCACTCCCAGGCCGGTACGTCCGCTGGCATGCAGTATCTCTTCTTTCTTACAACCGATCAGTTCAATGATCTGGTCTTCCACTTCCTCGATCATCGCCCCGTCCATATCGATCTTGTTAATGACCGGGATAATTTCCAGGTCATTATCAATGGCTAAATACAAATTGGAAATGGTCTGTGCCTGTATGCCCTGTGTGGCATCCACCAGCAATAAACAACCTTCGCAGGCAGCCAGTGCCCGGCTCACTTCATAACTGAAGTCAACGTGGCCGGGTGTATCGATCAGGTTCAGGATATACTCCTGTCCGTCCGTATGTTTATAATTGATCTGGATGGCATGGCTCTTAATGGTAATGCCCTTTTCCCGTTCCAGGTCCATATCATCCAGCACCTGGTCCATCATATCCCGGTCGCTGATAGTGCCGGTGCTTTGCAACAGCCTGTCAGCCAGGGTAGATTTGCCGTGGTCAATATGTGCGATAATGCAGAAATTGCGGATATTCTTCATAAACGATGTACCTCCTGCCTGCCGGCAGGCGGGCATTTTTCAAGAGCGGCGAAGGTACGGCTTTTGGGCGGTTTTTGAGGGATTGTTTGGCCGGCTTTTGGGCCCTGATCGGGCAGTGGTTGCGTCGCACTCTTGTACGTCCGGTTCGCTGTTCAGCAAAGTATTTATATACCATATCTACAGGGAGGCAAAGCGTTTTTCAAACCAGCATATTGGTATATCTTAGAAATATAAACCTATCCTCCATGCCACACTCATTTAATAAATTGTGGATACATGCCATCTGGTCAACCAAAGACCGGCTTCCTTTCATCGAACCCTCCATTGAAAAAAGAGTGTATGAATTTATAAGCAGCCAGTTTGCAGAATCAGGTTGCCCTGTTCTCATTATCAACGGCATGTCCGATCATATTCATTGCCTGTTTCTTCTCAATCCGCAAAAACCAATAACCGAGATTATCAAACAGGTAAAAGGAAGCAGCTCCCACTGGATAAACGGGGAGCAACTGATCCGGGATAAATTTGCCTGGCAAACTGGGTATGCGGCTTATTCAGTAAGCGAGTCTGTGCTGGAAAAAGTGTACCAGTATATTGTAAATCAAAAAGAACATCATCAGAAAACAACATTCCTGAAAGAAAATGAAGAGTTTATTAAAGTGCACGGATTAATACCCGATAAAAATGGTTAAAACCATTCAACGAATTTCTATCTCCGTCATAGCCCACGGTTTAAACCGTGGGCTATGAAAAAACCAATAACGTTCCTTAAACCATTTTAATGGTTTATCTTAGAAATACAAAAAAAGAATTAATGGCAAATATTATGGTCATAGTTGGCTATAGTTGCTCCGACACATTCGGGGTTCGACTCCCCATTCACGATAAAATTATTTCTCATTAGTATATTTAATCAACATAACAGGACGTAAAATGAATAATCTGTCAATAATTCTATTAATAATCGGTATAAGTGTTTTCGTTTTCTCACTTTGGGGATTTATGCTTCTAAAGAGACATTTAAGACAATTCAAAGGAAACTATAGGCACTCAAGCAATATAACAGATGAAAAGTACCATGAGCTTAAAGCTAGGCAGGATTATTTAATTTCTGTTTCAGCGATAATTTTTGCTCTATTATCTTTCATAGGATATACATCAATAAATAATATAAAAAAAGATTTAAGTGATCAAGTTGAAGCTGAAAGAAGGAGTTTTAATTCTTTAAGGGATACAGCGCAAGGGGATTTAGAAAATTTAAAAATTACTGGAAAAAATTATGAAGATTCGGTTAGAAGTGCTTTACAATTAGTAAGTGTACTCAAAAATCAAATTGACAGAATTAGCAGCAAAGACGTAATTAAACAGAATATTTATATAGTTGACCCATTATTCCTTGGAAAGTTTATACTTGATAAATCAAATTCCAATGTCGATTACAGAATAGTATACTTTAAAGACTTAATTACTATCTCTGGTCAAAAATTACCAGAATTTACTGCACCCCCAAGCATTATCTGTTTCTCAAAAAGTTCATCCCTATTAATGGTTGATGACATAACTAGAAAAAGTTTTAAAATTAGAGCTGATATGATTTTAGGAACATCCCCAGATCGAGCTAGTGACGGAAGCGATGTAAAATTTAGCCTATGGATATCCCAAAAACCTAATATCGGAGATTTTGATAAAAATGATTTTAGCAGCGATGACTTCAATTAATTTTTTGGTATTTACTTTAAATCAGGTTATAGCATTTCACGAACAACACAACAATATTCCCTCCCAATCTCCGTTCTAAGAACACTTACACTCCTCCCATTCTTGTAAAACCAGCACCATTTTAGTAAACCAAAATTCCGGTTATGCAAAAAATAGCTGTACTGCTTATGGGGGCCTGTATGGCCGTTAGCACTCCTGCCTGGTCGCAACAAAAATTCAAATTGTCGGCTTTCGCCGGCACAGGTCTTTCCAAGTTCAGCGGTTCAGGCGCTACTGATCATTCCGTGTACTACCGCAATGGGTTAACTTTCCCTAACGATATTGATACCATGCGCAATCCTTATGGCCGTAAAGCCTATGGTAATTTTGTGGCGGGTCTCCAGGCCGACCTGGCCTTGTCGCCAAAATGGGTATTGATCGTTGCTGTACAATATGAACATACCGGTGCCAAACTAACCGGCGACAGTGTACTATCACCTTCGGGTAATAGCAAAGTCAGCGGCAGCTATACCCGCAAGTATGATCATATCTCGCTGAACCCGCAGATCGGCCGGGTGGTTTTTCAAAAAGCAGTGAAGGTTATCCTGCACGGCGGCATTGACTACACCAGCAAACTGTCCGTCGGAGATGATTTTGATTATACCGATCCGGGCGGGCAGCGGTATATCATCGGCAAATCAGGCGGTGAACCCGAAGTCAACGATTTCCGGATCACGATGGGGGCAACGGTATCAGGAAAAAAATGGGGCATCGGTTTTAATTACAAACATGGATTGACCAACTATATGAAATATGGGAGTGATAAAGTCTTCTCCCGCTTGTTACATTTGCGTATCATTTATACTTTTCTGAATAAATAAACCGAAGCCCGTAGTTTTAAATACATTCGTCTCTCATAAATCTGCGTATGAAAAAGATTGGTCTTTATCTCCTTTTCCTTTTACCTGCAGCTTGTAATAAAAGTACGGGTGATTCACCCAATCCTCCGGCATTAACAGATGCTGTTTATAAAAATGGAATTTTATCAACCGGCAATGTATCTAACAGCGGCGTAACAGCTCCGGTAGGGTATAACTGGAGTGAGGCGCAGCATTCTACCGGCAATACAAGTTTATCAAATGTATTACTTGGGATTGCTTGCCATTATGATGCTTTTTCTAATTTTAAATCTGCAGATGACTTTACAGTTCCAGTCGGGCAAACCTGGAATGTTTCAAAAGTTTCTGTCTATGCATTTGCAGGTTCCGGCATGACAAACCCTTTTGATGTATTGCGTATTCAATTATGGAAAGGAAATCCATCTGTAGCTGGCTCTAATTTAGTGGCAGGTGATCTTACTACAAATGTTTTAAACTCATCAATTGACAGTATGACCTACGCTATCCAGAACAGTGCTGTTCCTGCACCGGGTGTAACGCCAACTACAACAAGACCTATCTGGAAATTAACTGCCAACATAACCGCAACCCTTCAACCCGGCAATTACTGGTTAGTATGGCAAACACATACAAGTACCGGTGCTTCAGGTTTTTCCCCACCCGTAAAGATCAAAGGTTCGAGGGGCTTGCCTGGATGGAATGCTATTGTATACAGTTCATCAACGAATGCCTGGCAAGTTGCATTTGATACGGGTATTCCTTTTACACCTCCTACCTTACCGCAGGATCTTGCTTTTGAAATAGAATATAAATATTGACATAACATTCGCTACCATAAAAATGCTGCTACCAACACTCAAAACATTATTCCGCAGGGAGCTGGGAAAATTAAAAAAGGAAATTGAATCCTATAAGGATGAAGATAAACTCTGGCTGGTAGAAAAAGGAATCAGTAATTCAGCCGGTAATCTCTGCCTGCACCTGATCGGCAATCTCAATACTTATTTGGGAAAAGAATTAGGCGGCACGGATTATATCCGGAACCGGGAACTGGAATTCTCGCAAAAGAATATACCCCGCAGCGAATTACTGATGATGCTGGATGCGACTCTGCTCGTGGTGGAAAATACACTTGACCAGTTAACCCCGGAACAATTAGACAAAGACTACCCTGCCCGGGTCTTTGATTACAACATGACCACTGGTTTTTTCTTAGTGCACCTGCTGGCACATCTCACCTATCACCTCGGCCAGATTAATTATCACCGGCGGCTGATGGATATTTGATCGTTAATTCCATACTTTTTGCAGTATTAAATTGCAAACTGTACTACCTTCAGTTCTCCTCTTATTTATCGTTATATGAAAAAAATATTCCTCTTATTCCTGGCCGGTTTTTCGTTAGCAGTATCCGCACAAAAAAAAAATACCCCGATATGGGAATCGCTTTTTAACGGCAAGGACCTGAAAGGCTGGAAACAACTGAATGGCAAAGCCCGTTACGAAGTAAAGAACGGTATGATCATCGGCACCACGGTTCCGAATGAACCCAACTCGTTTTTGGCGACTGAAAAAGAGTATGGCGATTTTATCCTGGAACTGGAATTTAAAGTGGACAGCCCCATGAATTCGGGCATCCAGTTCCGGAGCTTGTCACTACCCGAATACCAGGATGGAAGAGTGCATGGTTACCAACTGGAGATCGATCCTTCCCCGAGAAAATGGTCAGGCGGTGTGTATGATGAAGCCCGGAGAGGCTGGCTCTACCCGATGGAATATAATCCTGCTGCAAAAAATGCCTTTAAGAACGGGCAATGGAATAAATACCGGCTGGAATGTATCGGTAATACGATCCGTACCTGGGTCAATGGTATTGCAACTGCCCATGTGGTGGATAATATGACATTAAAAGGTTTTATTGCTTTACAGGTGCATGCTATTGGTAAACCGGAGGAAGCCGGCCGCCAGATCCGCTGGAAAAATATCCGCATACAGACCAATAATCTTCGCCCTACTCCTTTCGATACGATTTTTGTAGTAAACATATTGCCCAATACGATCTCTGAACAGGAAAAAAAGAACGGCATCCAATTATTATGGGACGGAACAACCACTAATGGCTGGCGGGGTGCTTATAAAGATAAATTTCCGGAAAAAGGATGGGCAATAAAAGATGGTGTCTTAAGTGTGTTAGCTTCAACAGGTGCAGAATCCACCAATGGTGGAGATATTATTACCACTAAAAAATACGGAGCTTTTGAATTACAGTTTGAATTCAAACTCACTGATTCGGCCAACAGCGGTGTCAAATATTTTGTAACAGAAAATGAAAAGAACAGTGGTTCTGCGATTGGTCTTGAATACCAGTTGCTGGATGATGATAAACACCCCGATGCCAAAATGGGTTCTATCGGTAACCGTACACTGGCTTCTCTGTATGATCTTATTCCTTCTTTACCCATCAAAGAAGCCAGGAAAAAGATCGGCGAATGGAACCGTGCCCGGTTGATTGTTTATCCTGACAACAGGATCGAACACTGGCTGAATGGTTATAAAGTACTGGAATACCAGCGGGGCACTCCTTATTTCTATGCACTGGTGGCAAGAAGTAAATATGAGAAATGGCCCAATTTCGGTATGGCACCCACCGGTCATATTTTGTTGCAGGATCATGGCAACCTGGTTTCTTTCCGGAGTATTAAAATAAAAGAGTTCTGATCATTCTTCATCTTTTAATTGTTCTGTATGTCAAAAACTCGTCGTGACTTTATCAAACAATCCGGCATGGCCGCCACCGGTGTATGGCTGGCAGGTATGGGGTTGAGTGCAAAGAGCTATGCCAATATCATCGGTGCAAATGACCGGATCCGTATCGGTGCTGTTGGTTATTCCGACCGTTTCCGTCAGGCTTTGCTGCCCAGTTTTATGAATCATTATAAAGAACTGAATTTTGATATCGTCGCCGTATCTGATCTCTGGAAAATAAGAAGAGAAGAAGGCGTCGCTTTTTTGAAAGACAAAATGGGACATGATATAAAGGGCTGCCTGAACAATGATGAATTGTATAGCCTGAAAGATATAGATGCGGTCATCATCAGCACGGCCGATTTCCAGCATGCGGTGCATGCTATCGAAGCCGTGAAAGCAAAAAAAGATGCCTACGTGGAAAAACCTTTTGCAGAAACCATGGAAGATAACCGGGCTGCATTGAAAGCCATCAAAGCCTCCAATAATATTGTGCAGGTGGGATCACAACGAAGAAGCGGCACCAATTATCATGCAGCCAATGAATTTATCCGCAGTGGTCAATTTGGCAATATCACGATGGTGGAACTCACCTGGAATGTAAACCAGCCGGGCCGCTGGAGAAGACCTGCATTGGTAGCACAATTAAAACAGGAAGACACCGACTGGAAACGTTTCCTTATCAACCGGCCTGCTGATAAATGGGATCCGAGAAAATATTTGGAGTATCGTTTGTTCTGGCCATATTCTTCCGGTATGCCCGGTCAGTGGATGTGTCACCAGATCGATACAGTTCATTGGTTCACCGGTTTGAAACACCCGAGATCAGTAGTAGCGAATGGTGGCATCTACATGTGGAAAGATGGGCGCAAAAACTGGGATACCACGACGGCTGTATTTGATTATGGTCCATCCGATGATCTTAGCACCGGCTTCCAGGTCACATTTAGTTCCCGTATGCACAATGGCGATGAGAACCCTGCTGAAATTTATTATAGTAACGGTGGTGAGCTGAACCTGATCACCAATAAAATATCTGCCAAAGGTGGTTTGAGAAAGAATCATGCGGAGGCGATGAATATGCAACCCAACCTTCTTGCTGATCTTGATTTGGCAGATATCAGTGTGAAAGCAGTGGCATCTGCCAACACGGGAGCTGACCC
>JAFLBM010000043.1 GCA_017303455.1 Chitinophagales bacterium
CTGGCAGACGAATAAATCCTCATCTTTTTGTTCGCTATCAGCAGCGGTTCGGTCAGACGTAATTCTATTCAGCTTTTGTTTTTAACTTCATCATCAGTAATTTTATTGGGCTTCAGTTCCGGGCTGGACGTTTTCCAAATGCCCTGCCGAACACAAAGTGTGTCCGTTAGCGGCTATTGTAAAACGCTAATAAAAAGATTATCTGTCAATTTAACCGGGAGACGTTTAATACAGATATTATAAAAACTATAAAACCAAAAATAATATATGATTAAAGGTATTCATTATTATACCGGTTTAGCGATAGCCATATATATTGGAACCCACTTGCTGAATCATCTCTTAATTCTTCATTCCGAGGCGATGCATATTAACTTTATGAAAAAAACCCGTAAAGTTTATCGCCATCCTCTTGTAGAACGTATTCTCCTCACCGCCGTGTTACTACAGGTTTTATCCGGTCTATTTCTTGTTACCCAAAAATGGGTCAAGGCCGATAATTGGTTCGATTGGGTCCAGATTTTCTCCGGCTTATATCTTTTACTGTTCCTGGCCAACCATGTGAGAGCGGTTATGGTGGGCAGGCATAAAATGCATGTAGATACCAATCTGTACTATGGTGCCGGGGTTATGAACATGTGGCCGCAGAAACTGGTCTTCATTCCTTACTATTCACTTGCAATTATTTCTTTATTTTTTCATGTGGCCTGTATCCATAGAATTAAAATGAAGGAATTGGTTCCGGAAGAAGCAGCTGAACAGCAGGCAATAGGGATTATGATACTAGGATGTGTTGTAACATTGCTGATAATCTTCAAAATGTCGCATCTGAAAATGCCTGCCAACCTAAAAAAGAGCAAATAAAACTTCGAAAAAAATCATTGAATAATTAGCGAACATTGTATTTAGTTGGAGAAAATCTCCTATAAAATCAGAACAACAAGCCGCTAAGATCAACTGTGTAAAAACCAACTTTTTTATGGTTCAACTGAGCAACAGTTGCATTGATACAAGCTGTTGTTCTTACACCATTACCATTGGTTGATTTCTCTCACCAACAACCGCATTTCAGCTCACTACAGTACCCAAAATCAATTCTAAATCCCTGCTAAAACACAACAGCCCCGCTAAAGGGGCTGCTGCAACCATTAAACCTATCAACTAACTGCTCTGAGAAAGACTTATTTGAGGATATTATACCGAAGCATCAGTTCGTGGGCATTGGCACCACCCTGGAAAGAGCTGACCGGTGTTTTATAAATATCAAAGGCATAGCCCAGTGTAAACTTCTTCGTGATATGGGCACCGGCACTCAGCATCCAGCTTTGCCGGGCCCGCAACGCCACGCCCCACCAGAATACTTCGTTATGCTCCACCCGGAAACCACCCTGGAATTCAAGCGGCGCATTGGGTAAATAGATCATTAAGAAATTGGGGGTGATCACGGTGGCTTCATCCACCGTCCAATGATAAGCACCATGCAGGTAATAGTGACGGTACAAACGGGCCTGTTCTGTAGTGCTTAAGTTGCCGGTATAAAAATCCAGTTTGGACTGCACCAGTTGTGAAACCGATGCACCGATTTGAAATTTCTTGTTCGTGTACGAAACACCAAAGCCGGCGTCAAATTTAAACCGGTTATCGCCGGCACCCATAGCAGGATCACCGGCTATGGACTGGCTTAGTTTTTCACGGTTCAGCGAAAACTGCTGGCCTCTTGCTTCCAGGCCAAGTGAAAAAGTGCCGTTCGCTGTTTCAATATGTTTGGCAAAAGCTAACTGGATACCGGTTCTTGAAGTGGGCCCTGTTTTATCGCTGTAGATATAACCACCCAAACCGATCTTTTGCTCCGGTAATTTAAAAGAACCAAAGACAGTACCGGTCCGCGGGCTGCCGCTGATACCGGTCCACTGGCTGCGGTAGGTAACACCCACCATATTGTTGACGCCTGCCATGGAAGGGTTGTGCAATACACCCTGCAGATCATACAAAGAAGAGGTTTGTAATTGCTGTGCCTGCAGGTTCGTCAGGGCCAGGACGAGGAACAGGGATAAAATGATATAGCGTTTCATTGCTTGTTAGTTTAGTTGTTTATCTCAGGATGGTTACGTCTCCTGCTAATGTTATTAATTTACCGGTGATGGTGCGGAAAGTAACGGTATAATAATACGTACCATCAGCAACAGGCTTACCATTGAAAGTGCCATCCCAGTCATTCGCATAATTATTATTGGTATAGATCACATTACCATAACGGTTATACACTCCCACTTTAATATTGTTGGTACAGGGAGCGCCGTTGGTCACCAGCCAGCGGTCATTCATACCATCCCCATTCGGTGTAAAGGCATTCATCACTTTCATGCAATAAGGGATCACCGTTACGATGGCAGCATCGGTAGAGGTACAGTTGTTATTATCCCTTACGGTCAGTGTGTAGGTGGTGGTCACATTAGGTTTGGCAACAGGAGTATAGGTATTGGCGTTGGTCAGCGTGGCAGCCGGTGTCCATGCAATGGATACCGCATTAGCCGCACTGCTTCCGTTCAATTGCACCTGGTCGCCATCCACGATGGTTTTATCCGGGCCGGCACTGATCACCGGGTTGGGTTTGATGGCAATATTCACGGTCTTTGTTCTTACACAACTATTCAGTGTTGCAGTTACGGTGAAAGCAGCATTACTGTTCACGGTGGCAACCGGGTTACTGATATTCGTAGCCGATAAACCAGCAGCAGGTGTCCAGGCATAAGCAGTGCCTGTACCGTTAGTGGCCGCCAGCATAGTAACAGGTGCTCCGGCACAAACCAGTGTATCATTGTTCGTGGTCAGTGTGAGATTATCATTGAAACCAACGTTGATGGTTTTAGTGATGGTACCGCAGAACGCATCTTTGATAATGACTGTCTTCGGCCCAGCCGTTAAACCAGCGAATGTATTAGACGACTGGAATGCGCCGCCGTTGATACTATACTGGTAAGGTGCAAGACCTCCGGATGTATTCAGTGTGATACTGCCACCCGTTGGGTTGGTACAGGAAGCATTCACCACCACATCGGTTGTGTTCACATTCACATTCAACGTATCGCCATATTCCATGATGGATGGAATACCGGAAGCAAAACTTAATGTACCAATGAATAATTTACGGTTGGCAAATGGAATAGCAGCCGGTACGGTACGGGGTGCAAAACCCATTGCATTTTGTAAGTTACCATGCGGGGCAACTTCCATTCTCCAGGTAGCGCCGCCATCGTTGGTTACAAACAACACGTTGCTGCCGCACACATAACCATTATTCACATCATGGAACAATACATTCAACTGGTTACCTGAAGGCAGCAGGGTATTGATATTGCTGCTGATATCGGTCCAGGTGGCACCACCATCCGTTGTTTTATATAATCTCCTGATGCCGGAGGAGGTGAAAATATTGCCGAGCACAAAAGCCGTATTATCATCCAGTGCAAAAATGCTGGTATAAGAAGTAAAGGCACTTGGGAAACCCGTTGGCCCTTCATTCAATGCCGGGAATGGACTTATCCTGCTCCAGGTAGTTCCGCCATCCGATGTTTTATACACACCGTTTCTTGAACCGGCCGCATAACCAACGTTACGGCTGGGGAATGCCATTTTGGATAAAGCAGGTGCTGTAAAAGCAGGTGTGGTAGTGGTAGCCACAATATCTATCGCCTGCCAGGTAGCGCCTGCATCGGTGCTGCGGAAGAAAGAAGATTTTCTGCCGGCGGCAGGTACAGAAAACTGGCTGTAGCCTACTGCATAGATCGTGTCATTACCAAAACCCACCACATCATTCATCTGGAAATTGAAATTGGAATACAAAGGATCCAGCGTGGTAGCCTGGTCGCCTGAAAAATAAATAACACCGTTGCTCACGGCGAAATAAGATTTATCCAGTTTGGTATAGGAAAAGCCATTGATATTATAAAAAGAAGAGGCAAAGTCGGGCCGGTTCTTAGCCACCCAGGAATTACCACCGTTCGTGGTAACCGCAATCATGGAGCCCCCGGTTATGATCCCGTTATTACAATCCACAAAATCAACCTTATTACCGGTAGCCCCTACATACACATAACTGCTGTTATAAGAAGCGCCGCCGGGAATTGAATCAGCTACCACACCACCTTGTCCCATGGTAATGAATTTACCGCTTGGTAAAATATCAAAGGCCCAGGTGGCAAAGCTGCTGTAGTTGCGTCCTTGTGGTAAAGAGAATTCCCTGACCCAGTTTCTGCCGGTATCCACTGAAGTCCACATCAAACCAAAATTCGCAGCTGCATATAGTTTGCCATTCGCAGCTCTTCTCATCTGGTAAGGGTTGCCTGCAACTAACACCTGCACTGCCGGTATTGGCGGAAAGCCCGGAGGAGCACCTGCATTACCGGTATTCAATATCTCGTATTTTCCTTTTTCATATACACCGGGACGATTCACATTCAATGTACTGTCATTCACCCCGGTTCTTACTCTTACTACCACGTTATTATTAAATGACATCATTACGATCATCGAGTCGTTGATAATGTTCAGGGCCCTGAATTGCTGAACGGTTTGTGTTACTGTTCCGAATTTGGAAGTACAGTTCAATGTAGCCGGGTAACCGGTATAACCCAGTCTTTCTTTACTGATGGAATAATCAATCAATGTACCGTTATCAAATTTCCAGAGTAAACTCGCATTATGTGATCCGGTTGTTTGTGATCCTGTAAATGCACAGGTGGTGGTGCTGGTGATATTGGGAATACCAATATTCGGAAAGTTAGAAGCACCGCCGCCGCAGATATAACCGATATTATTACTGGTGAATTGTATCCGTTGTATTTCTTTTGACTTGCCGGAAATGGGATAGTCAATAGAAGGATAAGTTGCGTTATTAATAAAACCCACTTTGGTGGTACCATTCACCACAGGAGCTGCCAGGGAATCCCAGGTGCTGCCACCATTCCGGGTAAAATAAACTTTTGGGATTGAATCCGGCGTATTCCACTGACCGGCTATATAACCGGTGTCTTTATTAATGAACCAGCAGGTGTTTATACTTCTTGCGGTTGTATAAAAAGGAGTAGTCACAAATGTCCAGTTCTGTCCGGCATTAACGGTCTTTGCCATCATACCATTTGATCCTACTGCATACGCAGTAGAACTGGTGGCAATATGCACATCATTGAAACTGCCATTGGTTGTTAAACCTGTGGGTGATGTAAACGTAAAGGGGCCGTAGATCCATTTACCACCGCCATCAGTGGTCCGGGCAATACCCCCGTTACCGCCTACAGCAATGCCGAAGTTATTATCGTAAAAGTGAACATCCAGTACAGTAAAGCCAAACTGCTTAGGATCGCTGAAGCGCCACTTATCAGTCCGGTAATCACTTTGTGCCAGGGAAGAAAGAGAGAAAAATGAGATCATTAACAGCAAGAAGCCATAATGCATTTTTCCAAAGCAGTTCTTGTTCATTTCAGTAACGTTTAAAATTTTGGTTGTAATTCAGGAAAACAATGTTAGACCAACATTGAAAGAGTGTTTGTAGAATTAATTCTACTGAAATGAATTGCTAAATGATGGAATATTGACTACTGAAATTTATGAGGCGGAAACCAATTATACTACTGCTCGTTAGTTTATGTATTACTGTGGCTTCAATAGCACAGGATAAATCCAACCGGGGTAAGGAATTCTGGCTGGCTTATGGTTTTGATTACAGTTTTTTTCATGAATCGCCTGTCAACTTCCAGGAACTCGCATTATATATAAGTACTGAGCAGGCCGCTACCGTCACAGTAACAATTACCGGGACCAGCTATACTCAAACACTGAATATTCCGGCTAATACTGTTGATGCTACAATTCTTATTCCTAAGACTGGACCTAATGATGCCCGTACGCTGACGGACGGTTTACAACCCAGAAACATTCATATAGTAAGTAACGTACCCGTAGCTGTCTATGCACATGTGTATTCAACACAGGTATCCGGTGCCACCATGCTGATGCCCGTGGAAACCTATGGATATTCTTATCGCTCCATCAATTATTACCAGACCACTTCACAAAGCAGCCCCGACGACTGGTATTCCTGGTTTTATATAATTGCCTCCGAAGACAATACCCGGCTGGAGATCACCCCGTCTGATACCACGAAAAATGGTTGGCTGCCCACGCAGACCTATACCGTTAACCTCAACAAAGGAGAATCCTATCATGTATTTGGTAAAGCCATCTTTAATGGCAATCCTGCTTTTGCCAGCAAGGATATGACGGGCAGTAAAATTATTTCTGTTCCCGGTGCTGATGGTAACTGTCACCCGGTTGCTGTTTTCTCCGGTTCGGGTGGTATCCGCTTATGCCGTGGTGATGGTGGTGAATTTGTGCACCAGCAGGTATTCCCTTCGCAAGCCTGGGGCACCCGTTATCTTACTTATCATACTATTAATAATACCAACACTGATATTCTTGAAACCAACCGGAATTATTACCGGGTTTGTGTGCAGGATCCCACGGCTGTGGTCAGAAGAAACGGGACAGTATTAACCGGGCTGATCAATAATTTCTTTTACGAGTTTATGGATTCCACCGGTGGTGATTATATAGAATCCGATAAACCCATATTAGTATCACAGTACACACCCAATAAAAACCAGTGCTGGAATTTTCCTACCACCACACCATCACCGCCTTCTTATGGTGATCCCGAGATGTTTTACCTGAGCCCGATTGAACAGGGACAAAAATCTGTTTTGTTTTATACCAGCCGTAAATCATCCATTGACTATGTGTATGTGAATATACATTTCCCCGCGGTTGCAGCTGCTTCTCTCCGGGTGGATGGAACTCCTGTTCCTGCCGCACAGATCATCCCGCATCCCAACTATCCTTCTTACTCTGTTGCCGTCAGAAGATTTGTGGGTCCTGCCGCACAACATACCATCACCTGTGATTCTGCTTTCACCGCTACTGTATATGGGTTGGGCAACTATGAAAGCTATGGCTATAATGTGGGTACACTGATCAACAACCTGAATAATTACAGCGAGATCAAAAACACTTTCAATACAACAAATACGATTGATACATTCACCTGTCCCAAATCGCCTGTTCGTTTGTTTGTGAAACTCGGTTATCCTGCCAATTCCATTCACTGGAAACTGAGTACGGTTGCCGGTATGTCGCCCAATGCTGATTCCATTATCAGCAATCCTGTTCCCGTCAGGACAGAGCTGATCAATGGAAGAACCTATTATGTATATACGCTGCAGCAGGATTTTATCTTTACCAGTCCCGGCACTTATTATATTCCTGTCAGCTACACCGCCACCGTAATTGAAAATTGCAGCCAGACAGAAAACGCTACGGTGAAAGTAGTCGTGAAACCCGGACCTGTATCTGATTTTACGTTTCCAACCCCGGCCTGTTTAACCGACAGTATCCGTTTTACCGGGGCTGCTGTTCCGGGTACCTTTAACCTGTTTACTTACAACTGGTTCTTTGATGACAACACCACACAAAATGGTATCAATGCCATAAAATTATTTACTACAGCAGGTAATCAAAATGTCCGCTACCGGGTGATCGCTGATAATGGTTGCGTGGGTGATACCACAAAATTGTTGGTGATCGCAGCAAGCCCTGTTGCCGCTTTCAATGCAGCCGGCAGCATTTGTCAACGGGATTCCATTCTTATTACCAGCAATGCTTCATTACCCGGCGGCACTATCAGCAGTTGGTACTGGAATTTTGGCGATGGCAATACAGCTACGCTTACCAATGGCAATCCGTTCTATCACCGTTATAATAACCCAGGCACTTATACTATTTATTTAATTGCCACCGGCAGCAATGGTTGTAAAAGTGATACGGCCTTTAGTACGGTCAATGTACTCCCCAGGCCACAGGCTTTATTCAGCTACGACCGGAATATCTGCACCGGTGATTCGATCCGCTTTACGGATAACTCTTCTTTTGTTCCGGGGAATACGATTACCGGCTGGCAATGGAATTTCGGGGATGGCAACAGCAGCTCTTTCAATAACGGCAACCCTTTCTATCATACCTATACAACTGCGGGCAACTTTACCGTATCATTAGTAGTGAATGGCAGCAACAGTTGTTTGAGTGATACATTCCGGCTGACCGTGAATGTAACAGCAAAACCAACCGTATCCGTCACAGTTGCCGGTAAACCCTGTATGGATAGTTTGCAAATCTTTACTTCGTCTATTGCCACTGGTGGCAATCCTGCCAACTGGTTCTGGGATTTTGGTGATGCGCAAACATTCAATTCTTCCGGCAGCAATATTGCCACACATGCGTATACCACTGTATTAACCAATATCACGGTTAAACATGCTGTCAGTTTCAGCGGTGGCTGCGGTACTGATACCGCCACGATCAGTATCCCGCTGATCAATCCTAATCCAACGGCTAGCTTTACCATTACCGGCGATACATTGTGTGAAAAGAAACCTTTGTTTTTTTCTTCCACTACCACCGGTGTCAGTAACTGGAACTGGAATTTTGGAAATGGCACCGGCAGCAATATTCCTCCATTCAGCAAATCCTATACTACCGCCGGCACTTATACAATTTCCTTAGTCACTCAAACAGCAGCAGGTTGCGGCTCCTTACCTGCCACACAAACCATCACTATTAATCCATTGCCCAATATCAATGCCGGTCCGGATAAATTTTTCAGCCTCGGTGCTGCTGCCACCCTGGATGCTACGATCAGCAATCCGTCTAATTATGACTTCCTGTGGACTCCTTCCACTTATCTTAATTCAGCAGCTATACTGAATCCTGTTTCTACTCCGGATATTCCTGTCACCTATTCGATCCGGGCTGTTGACAAGACCAGTAATTGCAGCGCAACTGATGATGTTGTGATCACCCCGGTCTCCGATATTTTTATTCCTTCTGCTTTCACACCGAATAATGATGGCCGGAATGATAAATGGGTGATCCCGGGGCTGGCTTTATATCCTGATGCATTAGTTACTGTATTCAACCGGGCGGGGCAGCAAATATTTGCCTCCACCGGTTATATCAATAATCCCTGGAACGGAACGTATAAAGGAATCGTACAACCCAATGAAGTATATGTCTATCTCGTGCAGCTGAATGATGATAAAAAACGGATACTGAAAGGTACTGTCACGATCATCCGGTAAGCAGTACAACGATCTTCTCTTTCAGTCATGTCATTATTCAACCGATATTATCTCCTGCTTTTTTTTGTTGCCTGTGGTTGCAGTATGACAGCACAGGACCGGTCGAATAAAGGGAAAGAATTCTGGCTGGGCTACGGGCATAATGTTTTATTCACACAGGCTTCACCACCCAACAGCCAGAACCAGGTCTTGTACCTGAGTGCAGAACAGGCGGCAACTGTAACTGTTTCTGTAAACGGAACCGGCTGGAGCCGCACCGTAAATATTCCGGCGAACAGTGTTGACTTCTCTGTTACGGTTCCCAAAACAGGACCAGAAGATACAAGGCTTACGGGTGAGGGCTTATTCAGCAAAGGCATTCATATTGTAAGTGATATGCCCATTGTTGTGTATGCACATCAGTATAATCTTTTTTCTTCTGCCGCCACCATGCTGATGCCGGTGGAAACTTATGGTTATACTTATTACTCGCTGAACTTTACACAAACGTCTAATTATCCCAACAGCTATTCCTGGTTTTATGTGATCGCTTCAGAAGATAATACACGAATTGAGATCAGCCCGGCTGATTCAACAGAAGGCGGATGGTTGCCCGGGCAAACCTATACGGTCAATCTGAACAAAGGCCAGCTCTATAATGTGTTTGGCAAAAAAACAGGCAGCCTTACCGGGAAAGATATGACGGGCAGCAAAGTTGTTTCCATTCCCGGTGCTGATGGTAATTGTCACCCGGTGGCCTTATTCTCCGGCAGCAGCCGTATGGTTATTTGTGATGGCAATGGTGGTGAAGTGATGCAGCAACAAATTTTTCCGGCCAATGCCTGGGGAACAAGCTATGTTACCTATCATATCATGCACAACCCTTCTATGATCATCAGCGATCCCTTTCTTACTTATTACCGGGTGGCAGTGAGAGACCCTTCGACTATTGTAAAAAGAAACGGGGTGCCACTTACCGGCCTGATCAATAATTTCTATTATGAGTTTACCAGCCACTACGGTGATCATATAGAAGCAGACAAACCCGTATTGGTTGGTCAGTACACTGTTTCCACCAACGAATGTAATAATACATCCACCTCTCCCTATGGCGACCCGGAGATGATCTACCTGAGCCCAATTGAGCAGGGTGTAAAATCTGCCGTCTTCTACAGTACAAGAACAGAAGCCATCGATTTGAATTTTATCAATGTGATCATTCCGCAAAATGGTTTGTCTTCGTTGCGTATTGACGGAGCTGCTATTGCTCCCACAGAATTTATCACTCATCCCGCCAACAGTAATTATGTGGTTGTGGCGAAACGTTTATGGGGACCGGCAGCACAACACAGGATCAGCAGTGATTCCACTTTTATTGCAACGGTCTATGGTCTCGGCATTTTTGAAAGCTATGGTTACAATATGGGAACCAAAGTAAATAACCTGAATGCTTATGGTGAAATAAAAAACAGTTTAAATACTGCCGGTACTACGGATAGTTTCACCTGCCCGAAAACACCGGTGCGGTTATTCATCAAACTCGCATACCCGGCCGCCCGTTTGCATTGGAAATTGAGCGCTGTTCCCGGGATCAATCCTGCTGTTGATTCTGTTATCATGAATCCCGTGCCGGTCAGCACCTCCATTATTAATAACAGGCCTTATTATACCTATACACTGCAACAGGATTTTACATTCAGCAATCCCGGCCAGTATTTTATTCCTGTAACATACACATCACCCGATATTGATGCCTGCAACCAAACAGAAACGGCAACGATTGCTGTGCTGGTGAAACCGGGCCCCATAGCAGATTTCAACGTTACTGACCCGGCCTGTCTTGCTGATAGTATTCATTTTAACAGTGCGGCTGTTGCCGGAACATTTATACTTACCGGTCATCAGTGGCTGTTCCAGGATAACAGTACGGTAAATACTATTGATGCTGTCAAATTATTTTCTGCAGCAGGTAACCAGCAGGTGAAATATACCATCAGCGCCGGTAATGGTTGTATTGCTGATACAGTGAGAACGGTCATGATCCATGAAAACCCCCTTGCTTCATTCAGCATCAGCAACCCGCCTTATTGTACAGGGCAACCCATCACTGTTTCCTCAACCATTGCCGGCAGCAGTGAATGGAACTGGGATATGGGTAATGCTGTTCGTATTTCTGTTCCTCCTTTTTCACACAGCTATACAACAGCCGGGAATTATACAATACAACTCCTTACTAAAAGTGCAGCGGGTTGTTTGTCGGATACAGCAACCCGTCTCATAACAGTTGCAACATTGCCGGTTGTAAATGCAGGAGCAGATACAGCGATCCGGGTTGGTAATTCCGTTACGCTGAATGCGGTTGTCACCCCGCCCGGTAACTATAGGTATACCTGGTCACCGGCAATTTATCTCAGCAATTCAACTGTCCTCAATCCTCTTGCCACTCCCGGTGTAACGACCAGCTATCAGCTACTGGTTGTTGATCCGCAAAGTGGTTGTACAGCTTCGGACGATGTAGTCATTACCGCAGTGTCTGCTTTATTCATTCCCACCGCTTTTACTCCCAATAAAGATGGAAAGAATGATCGCTGGGTTATTCCGGGCCTTGCTTTATACCCGGAAGCAAGAGTGGTTGTGTTTAACCGGGATGGACAGAAGATTGTTGACAGCAAAGCATATACAAACAACCCCTGGGATGGAACTTATAAAGGAGTGGCCCAGCCCAATGCTGTTTATGTGTATATGATCGAACTGGGAGACCGGAAAACAATTTTAAAAGGAACACTCACCCTGGTCCGTTAACCCGTAGAATAAATTCTACAAAAAGCAGGAATAAAATATGGAAATTAGTGCACTAAATGCCTTCCCGCCGGAAACAACCACCACCATGCAACCAAAAATCCTGATAGCAGACGATCACAGCATGATCAGAAAGGGACTGAAATTACAGATCCAGCTGGCGATGGGCTATGCGGATATTGAGGAAGTGGCCACCTGCAACGACCTGATGAAAGAACTGGTGAAGAAAAAATTTACGCATCTAATTCTTGATATCATTTTATCGGATGGCAACACACTCGAAGTGATCCCGAATATCCGCCGGGTATATCCCGACCTCCAGATCCTCGTTTTTTCTATGCAGCCTGCCGAGATCTATGGTGAAGCAGTAAAACAATACGGCATCAATTATTATTTATCCAAATCAGTGGGGGAGGAAGAGATCAACCAGGTGATACAACGTTTTTTACAAAACGAGACCTTACTGAGAAAATCACCCGTGCTGCAAAATCATGAGAACCCTTTTTCTGCACTGGCACCGCGGGAGCTGGAAATACTGCATTATGTATTAAAAGGGATCGGCACCAAAGAGATCGGCGAAACACTGAATTTAAAAATGAGTACGATCTCCACCATCAAGAACCGCATTTTTGAAAAGACCAGCGCCGGTAATATTAAAGAACTGATCGAACTGGCCACCCTCTACAATGTAAATTATTAACCGGTTTACAGTACCTTGTTACTGCAAACTGTTTATGAAAAGGCTCCTCTTCTTCATCTCCTGTATTATCAGCGTCACTGTTTTTTCTCAAACGGTGAAGGAGTACAATATCCAGCAATTCACCACGGATAACGGAATGCCCTCCAATGGAATCAAGGGATTGCAGTGGGATGAACAAACCGGTTTTTTATGGATTGCCACCGAAGCAGGGATGACCCGCTACGACGGACTTGGCTTCACCAATTTTACCAAAGAAAATACTCCCGGCCTCTCGCATGAACGCATGGCTTATATCGTAAAGAACAACAACGCTGCTATTTATGCGGCGGATATAAACGGCAGGTTCATTGCGGTGAAAACCAGTTTACTGGTTCCGCAGCCCCTGCCTGAGCTAAACGGGGTGATTGGTTTTAAAAAAAGGTTTTATCTCTACACCTCCGGTGTTGCTTTGCAGCAAAAAGTATTATCGTTCATGAAAGAAACAGGGGATATGCCCTGGGACCGTTTATTACAACCCAATGATACTTCCCTGATCGTAATTACAACAGGCAGAAAAGTCTATTCTGCTACGGCAACACAAAAAAAATTTACAGCACTGGAGCTCCCTGCCGGTTTAGGAAATGAATTCATTGCTGATCACCAGCTTTTCTTTACAGGTAAGGACCGGCAGGTATATATCGCCACGAATAATTTCCGGGACTTCAAACCAATCAGCATTCTTACCCGGTCGGGAGAGCCGGTTCCTGTTAACGCTTCTAATTTCCTGTTATTCTGGGAAAATGGCATGAGGAATCCTGTTCTTTTCGCCGGCAGCAATGCCTGGTTGTTGCATTACCGGGATAATATACTGGAAGCCGAGCTGATCTGTTCGGAAATTCCTTCTTATTCTTTTATCCGCTCGGCCCAGTATAGCGAAAAAAATAAAACACTTTTTATTGGCACTGATTCCAAAGGTATTATCATCATTAATAAGAACAGGATCAGTTCTGTAAAAAAAACAGATACGGATATCCGGGAGCGGAATGCCTATTATTCACAGGTGGAATTAAACAACGGGGATATACTCACCAACGAAAATCATGTTATCGGGTTATCAGGAAAGATACCCGGCCCTTTACCGGTTACCGGGAAATTCAACTATACCGTTTATACCAGTGGTGATTCGTTACTCTGGTATTCGCAAATGAATCCTGTCCACAAAAAAAACCTGTTGCACCGGTACAATTATAAAACAGGTGAAACCATTGCTTATACTAAAATAGCGCCGGTCCAGGAAAGTTTTGCAATGAGCAATTCCGGCGGACAGTTTTATATCGCAACAAACTTAGGTTTTGCCCTGCTGCAACAGGATAGCCTTCACTATCTTTTCAAACCCGGACCGGGAAAGCAGGGATCAGCCCCTTACACTATGGTGGAATTTTCACCCGGTGTTTGGGGTGTGGCTTCCTGCAGCGGACTCGTGTTGTTTGATATCAACAAAAAAACAACGGATACGATTTTAAATGCAGGTGGTTATTGTGTCCGCAGTTTATGGAAATACAAGGACTATATTTTTATCGGCACTTATGGAAAAGGATATTATATCTGGAAGAATGGGCGGCTGAGATCCATGCCCCTTGATAAAAATAAATTTCTTTTATACACCCACTGCTTTGTCCCGGATGAAAATGGTTTCTGCTGGCTCAGTTCCAACCGCGGGTTATTCAAGGCGCAACTGGCCGATCTTATCAATGCTTTTGAAAAAAATAACCGGCAGGTCTATTATCATTATTATGGCAAGAACGATGGGATGGAGATCACCGAGATGAATGGCGGTTGTGCCCCCTGTGCCCTGCTGATGAAAAACAAAACGATCTCTTTCCCAACGATGGATGGTTTGCTCTGGGTGAACCCGGACCAGGCAACACCCCTCTTACCCGAAGGAAATATTTACCTCGATGAATTCAGGGCCGGAACAAAAAAGATAAATCCCGATTCGCTGGCGTTATTGCCGATCGCTTATACCGATAATGATATCCGGATGAAACTGGCTTTCTCTGCCTGGTGCAATAAAGAAAATATTTATTTAGAATACCGGCTGAATGATAAAACTGCCTGGACCTCTGTTGAACCGGGCAATGAAGCACTGATACGGCTCGATAACCTGTTGCCCGGAAAATATACCGTTAGTATCCGCAAGATGAATGGTTTTGGAATTGACAACTATTCCTATAAAAAAATTGTTTTCTCTATTGTTACTCCCTGGCACCGGCAGTGGTGGTTCTTTATGCTTTGTTTGTTTACCGCCTTTGGTCTCGTGGCCCTGTACCTGCGGGTAAGAACCCGGCAATATAAAATACAGCAGCGCAAACTGGAACAGCAGGTAACCGAAAAAACAAAAGAACTGCAGGAACAAAACGAAGTGCTTGAAAAGAACAACAGCATCAAAACAAGGCTGATCTCCATCATCAGTCATGATATCGTTACGCCGCTGAAATTTCTGACCGTGGCCGGGAAGAATTTACTGGAGAAAAGAAAACTGATGCCGGAAGAACTGCAGCAGGAAACCATACAGGAGATCACCAACACCTCGCAGGAGCTGCAACTGCTCTCCACCAATATCCTGAACTGGATCAAGTACCAGAATGAGAACCGGCGGTTGGTGAAAGAAAATTTTAGCCTCCATGAAATGGTGGGGCAGGTGCTGGGTATTTTACAATCGCTGGCCCGGCAGAAAAACCTGCTGATTGAAAACAGGATTGATGAAAACACAACGATACAACAATACTATGAACCACTGAAGATACTTGTCTATAACCTGCTCACCAATGCAATTCACTTTACCGAGAAAGGAACGATCACCGTAACGGCCGAAAAAACAAATGGCCATATAACAGTCAGTGTGCAAGATGAAGGCATTGGGATGACCCCGGAACAGATACAACGGCTGATGGCGGATGAAGTGGTGATCACGGCCGCCAATGTAGATAATAAAAAAGGCCATGGCCTCGGGTACCTGATTATCAAAGACCTGCTGAAAACCATGGGGGCCAGCCTGCATATTGAAAGCAAGCGGGGAGAAGGTGCCACCGTGTCTATAAAAATGCCGGGATAATACCAGGCAGGGTTAAATTGTCGCTACTGCTGGTTAAACGTATAAGTCTTACATAAACTGGTTTAGGTTTCGGAAGATCAGGGCTGCAATTTTTAAAGCTATCAAATAAATCAGTTCGATGTTTCGTTAATACAAACATTACAGGCAATACTGATGCGAATATTCTTACCTATATTAAGTCTTCTGGTTACGAGCTTCACTTTCAGTCAGAATCTTTCGGACAAATACTTGCATTTTCGGACTGACTATTACTGGGACACGGCTCTTTATAAATCCGCACAGATACACTTTTTTGAGGTCGCCAATGGCAGGATCATACAAAAAGAGTATCCTGTATTGCAATACCTGTTCACAAAAATTATAAGTGATACTCCATGGATAACAAAAGATACCTTTCAGAGGCGTGGCTGGTCGGGCTATCCTTATAAGTATATCAGAAAAGGAAATAGTATTTACCTGCAATATTTTGATTTAAGAAAAAGAAAGTTGCAACTAAATAAAGAGTATTCTTTAGATCATCGTGACACCGTAAATTGGTTGGCAAACAAAGGATCTCTAGACAGTAAATATGGAATCACAGTAGAGGGCTTTTCTACTTATATAGGCGAAGAGACTATTCAAATCAATGGAAAGTTGTTTACCACTTTCCATTTTTTGGAAGACCATTACAGTCCGGGTTCTCATGGAAGCTATTTAACCATAGATGTTTTTCTCGACAAAACGACGCTGATTCCTATCAAATATATTCAGACAAACTATGACTATATAACACGAGAAAGACTATTGTATAATTCAATAACTATGTTGGCAGCATCAGGTAATACTTTGCCCGACTATACCAACAAGAAACTTGAAGATCTGGTGATTTATGAAAACAAGAGTACCGCCTGGACAGAACGGCAAAAGCAAGAACTTTTTAAAATGTACCCAACTGATACAAAAGAATTTGTTGATTGTCTTATAAGAAAACTAGACGGGTACATTAGTTTTTTTCGTTTTGAACAGGACATACGCTTCAAAAGTCTTCTTATGAGTAAAGAATGTGAGTGAGTAGAATAGCCTGCAAGAATCAGTTTTACGGCAGCGGTGGCGACCTGCAAATCCTCATCTTAGTGCTACTATCAGCTATATATCCGGATGAGCAACAGAATATATTTTCAACTTTTGTAACTTACATCAGTTTCAGTTCCGGGCTGGACGTTTTCCAAATGCCCTGCCGAACGCAAAGCCCTGAACGTCAGACTGTGAAAAAACTCTTCTTTACATAAAAAACAGACTGTACAATTTCCTGTACTGTTTATAGTTGATCATTCAAGCAGCTGTTAAAATAAATGAAGGTGATCGTTGAAAAAAAACGGA
>JAFLBM010000044.1 GCA_017303455.1 Chitinophagales bacterium
TTTCGGTGCATGTTGCCGGACTAAGTATGGGAGGATTTTCCTGGACATTAATGTTATGTCACCAGGCAACTCCCGGGGATGAAACGGGAATGAAGCTAATCACCAGCGTTGTTGCATTGCAGGGGGTCAGCAGCGAAACCTTTCCGCCCTATAATGCGTGGTCGCTCGGAGATGCTTCCTGGGGCCGCTGGGCAAAAAAATATGGAGGTACTTTTTTCGGGTTGGAAGGAACAACTGATGTGAGGAATGTATGGAGGGTTAGTGAGAATATGAATGACAGTATGCCGGGCAGTGCTTATTTTGCTTATGAAAATATTGGCGGTGGTGCACATTGTTGCTGGAATACCATGTATGATCCCGCCAGGAATAACTGGAGGAATACCGCACCTATGGGACCCAATGTGACTACTAATGCTCATCCCAATACTCCGGGCAATTATGTAGCCGGTTCAAATATATTTCAATGGATGCTCCGGCAGGGTGATACCTCCCTGGTCAACGGAGTGGTTACATCTAATCAATCACCTGTTGCCAATGCGGGAAGTGCCCAGGCTATTACATTACCTGCAAACAGTGTAACATTAACGGGTGGTGGTACAGACCCTGATGGAACAATAGCTTCCTACCAGTGGACAAAGATTGCCGGGCCAACTGCTTTTAATATAGTGTCGGCTACCCAGGCCCAAACTGTAATCAATAGTTTGGTGGAGGGGGTTTACCAATTTGAATTAAGAGTAACGGACAATGCAGGAGCATTTGGCCTGGATACGGTGACAGTGACCGTGAATGCTGCTGCGCCAGCTCCACCGCCGCCACCGCCTGCCAACCTGGCTCCAACAGCAAGTGCCGGATCTAACCAGTCTATTACCTTGCCTGTAAACAGTACCCTGCTAACCGGAACCGGTAATGATCCTGATGGGACAATATCATCTTACCAATGGACCAAGATCGCCGGCCCGCCAACTTTCAGTATAGCTGCAGCCACCCAGGCGCAAACAGCAATCAGCAGTTTGATACAGGGAACATACCAATTTGAATTCAGGGTAACAGATAACCAGGGTATGTCAGCCAGTGATACTATTTCGGTTACTGTCAATATTGCTGCATCTTCTTCCTTGGTAATTAAAAAAATTGGAATAACCGAGTACAGGGTGGCGTATATCGCCAGTGACAGTAATGCTTATTCTTATATTAATAATGCGATCACAAAATACAATATGGGTGCCAGGAAAGCCGTAGATGTTACCGCTGCAGGATACGCCCAGTTACAAATTTTGGATGACCAGGGGTATGTTTGGACAACTCAAACCGGAGGTCTTACTGCGCCTGTAAGAATAGAAACGGACACAACCGGAGCACCATTTAATAATAATATTGCAGTTTTCGGGTATTACTTTACGAATGTTTCAATTCGTTCTGACAGTTCGCTTTGGTATTGGGGACAGGATAACTACAATTTATACGCCGGAACGAATCCCATCACAAGGCCTATTAAGCTTTCCCCTGCGGGAATGAAAGTGAAAAAAGTAGCGATGGGCGGAACCAATTTGGTGGTGTTATTAACAAATGGGCAGGTTTGGCAATGGACCAGGAACGGTTCGCTTACCCCGGTACAAAAAACATTACCAGTCCCCCGTCCGGCTATTGATATTTTTGCCGGCCAGTACGATGTAAATGGGTGCATCATACCAGATGCGGCCGGAAGCCAATCGATGGGCTACCCGTATGTGTGGGGAACCCAGTTTAGTTATTGGGGTGGCAATACCGCCTATACTCAACCTACTTCTGTACGAAGTTTGTGGAATGTTACAGTTCCCATCAAAGAAATAGCAGCTAATCCGAATACCATTCATTACATAGATAGTTTGGGAAGATTGTTTGGCATTGGTGATAATCCCAACGGTGAGGTTGGTAACGGGTATGAACTGGTAAATAAATACACCTATCCCACACCTTATGCCTGGAGCTGGAATCCTAATGAATCACTTACAGGTTCACCGGCAATTCAGATTGGGAATGGTATTACCTGGAATAAATTATACAAGAATAATACGATATCCTACTTTGTATACGCTACGGATGTAAATGATTCTGTTTACTTCTGGGGAAGAGATAAGGCGTTGGTGTCAGGAAGGGGATATATTAACTGGGATGAAGCGCCTTACCCTAACGCTATGGATGTATTACAGCCATTGCAGGTTCATCCATTACAATCTAAATACCAGGCTTATAATTTTACGCTTGGGGTCATCAATGCAGGTAATGCACAGTCCGTCACTACCTCAACTACAACATTAGCAGGAACGGCAACCGCACCTAAACTGCTTTACCGTGGCGTGTTGAATAATGGCATACCTGATCTGAGTTATTCTATTGTTTCTTATCAATGGACTAAATTGAGCGGACCAACGTGTACGATCGTTTCTCCGTCATCAGCAATAACAGCAGTAACAGGGCTTTCAAATGGTACCTACTCGTTCCGGCTTGTTACAACTGATAATAATACCGGTACGATGGCCGATACAGTTATTGTAACTGTAAATACTACTGGTAATATCAACCCTACAGCCAATGCCGGGGTTGACCAAACGATTACCTTACCCACGAGCAGTGTTACGTTAACGGGTAGTGGTACGGACCCTGACGGAACGATCTCATCTTACCAATGGACAAAGATTGCCGGCCCAACAAGTTTTACTATAGTGAGTCCCACACAGGTACAAACTGTGATCAATAGTTTAGTACAGGGTGTTTATCAGTTTGAATTACGAGTAACCGATAATGGCGGCGCTATTGACAGGGATACCGTAACGGTTACAGTAAATGCTGCTGTACCTCCACCCAACCAGGCACCTACTGCTAATGCAGGAGCAGATCAAACGATTACCTTACCCACGAGCAGTGTAACACTGACAGGTAGTGGAACAGATCCTGACGGAACGATCTCATCCTACCAGTGGACGAAGATTGCTGGTCCAACCAGTTTTACTATAGTGAGCACCACACAGGCACAAACTGTGATCAATAGTTTAGTACAGGGTATTTACCAGTTTGAATTGCGTGTAACAGATAATGGTGGTGCTATTGACAGGGATACCGTGACAGTAACAGTGAATGCTGCTGTACCTCCAGTTAACCAGGTACCTACTGCTAATGCGGGGGGAAATCAGACAATTACTTTACCCACGAGCAGTGTAACACTAACAGGTAGCGGTACTGATCCGGACGGAACAATCACAGCTTACCTGTGGACGAAAGTCTCAGGGCCGACCTCATTTAACATTGTATCACCTACGCAGTTCCAGACTGTTGTTAATAACCTGGTGCAGGGTGTATACCAGTTTGAACTGAGAATTACAGATAATCTTGGAGCTTTTGGCCGGGATACCGTGATGATAACAGTGAATGCAGCTGTACCTCCACCTAACCAGGCCCCAACAGCCAATGCAGGTGCGAATCAAACCATTACTTTGCCAACCAATAGTATTACTGCAACAGGTAGTGGAACCGATCCTGACGGAACGATCACCGCTTATCAATGGACCAAGATAGCGGGCCCATTAACTTTCAATATTGTATCACCGACGCAGGCGCAGACAGTGATCAATAATTTAGTGCAGGGTGTTTACCAGTTTGAACTGAGGGTAACAGATAATAGCGGAGCATCAGGCCGTGATACCATAACAGTAACGGTCAATGCGGCTGCGCCGCCACCGCCTAACCAGGCTCCAACTGCCAATGCGGGACCTGACCAGGCAATTACATTGCCAATCAATTATCTTACATTAACAGGTAGTGGAAGCGACCCTGACGGAACAATAACTGCTTACCAATGGACCAGGATAGCAGGCCCGGTATCGTTTAATATCGTTAATGCCAGTCAGCCACAAACAATGATTGATAACCTGGAGGAAGGAGTGTACCAGTTTGAATTAAAAGTAACAGATAACCAGGGAGCAACTGGTCGTGATACGGTGACTGTAACGGTAAACCCGGATCCACGAACACAGTCCGATGCTTCGGTTTTCCCGAACCCTGCGACCTCTGTCATTAATATCAGGATCGATGCCATAACAAACCAGGCTAAAACAACGATCAGGATCTATGATGCAAGAGGCATGATACTGTATCATGAGCAATTTACAAGGACTCAACAGGTAATGATCCGCCAGGTGGATGTAAGTAAATTCCCGAATGGAGCTTATTTTGTCAAGATTGATGTTGATATTAATAATTCCAAGACAATCGAGTTTATCAAGATGTAATGAGAAAGTAATAAATAAAAAAGAGGCTGTGATTTCTATTACAGCCTCTTTTTATTTGATAAAATAATGAGTGCTTGACCAGGCCTGGTGTTATTTTTTCTCAATAATAAACAGCGGGTACTCACCTTTAAGCCCGCATTTTTCCGGTTCTTTTTCTTCTTTATTATAAAGCCAGTTCAGTATTTTTTTACCCATCAGGTTTTTATGAATATATATTTTCATAAAGGGGACGCTGACAGAACGCCAAACACCGAGTTTAAATTCAAAGGGCAGATTATTCTTAAAATAACTGTAAGGGTGGGCATGGAAATATAATAACTTCTTTGGAGCACCTCCTTTGCTTAGTTTGCTGATCAGCCGGTTTACCCTGTTCTTGATAAACATGAAACCTCTCGAAGGCAGGAGCCAGAAATTCATCCAGGGAGAATGTTTGAACCATTCATAAACGATCACTCCCTTTCCCTTTGGCATTAAAATCCGGTACAACTCATTTACTGCAGTTAATTGCTCGTCTTTGGGAATATGATAGATCGTATTCAGGGATATAAAGCCATCAATTGTATTGTCCTTAAAAGGCAAATTGGTCATATCGCAGAGCACACAAAGTGCTTTATCTCCTAACTTGCGTTTTACCTCTGTCAGGGCCTGGAAAGAGAAATCCACACAAACCCTGTATTTGTAATTAGCTGAGTACTGCAGGTAATCTTCAAACTGCAAGGCCCCGGAAGCAGCATCCACCATATAAGTACCACCGGGGTTCAGGTACCTGTTCACCCGGTCATGGCAGCGTTTGATATATTCTTTGGTAACGTCCCGGAAATCTTCGAAGATAACCCCGTCTTCGTAATGGCCATCCTCATCAGCAAACCAGCCCTTTTCGTCATAAAAATTTTTGACTAACTGCTTATCGGCACTGATTTTATGAGCAGCGAGTTTGTCTTTTGAATCTACAATTGCGAGGTCTTTCAGCAAAAGAATTATTTCTTTGATGATGGGGTAGATAAAAGCACCGTCTGCTGATGCAAGACCTTTTGAAATTGTTGTTTTGAACGGAACGCCATCAGCCTGCCATGCTTCCCCGGCTTCAATAAGTTTGTTGAGTCCCGTAAGTTCATCAGCTGTTAATAAACGAAGATCCTGCCCGGTAAAAGGGCATTTTAAAATTGCTATCCATTCCATAAGCAGGGAAGTATTAAATAAGTCTTATTGTACGTTAATTGGTTGTTTAGAATAGGCTGTAATCGCTTTGTAGAGCTCCAGCATACAGTTTTCCCAGGTATGGCTTTTGGCAAAACTGATCCTTTCAGTTTCTTTCTGTGCAGTATTTTCTGCTAATGCTTTTTTAATAAGCCCGGGGTAATCTGATGGCAGGTTGGCAAGATAAACATGGTTCTCAAAAAGTTTCATGGCACCTGTACGTGTGGCTATTGTTGGTTTGCCCATCGCCAGGTACTCATCAATTTTCAACGGGTAATTACCTTTGGTAATATCATTTCTCAGTTGCGGGTTCATACAAACATCAAAGGATTGTACATAAGAAGCCAGTTCAGCAAATGGTTTTCTGCCCAGGAAATGAATATTGGGAATATCGTGCAAAGAGCTGTTGCTAAATGTGACATCTTCGGGGCCTACTAATACAACCTGCCATTCGGGGTTTTCTTTTGCGATGTGTTCGAATATTTTCAGGTCCAGGCGGTCGGCATCAAGGGCACCTATATAACCAATGACGGGAAAACCTTTTGGAATGTCAGTCGGTCGTTGGTGCGAAACAGTATGATCAAAATGATCCAAACTGCATCCTTGCCCGATATAGTAAGAGTGTTTATTAATGCCGGCACTGTATTCTGCCAGGAAAAGAGAGTTGGCAACTACCAGGTCTGCTTTTTTGATGAGTTGCGGCTCTAATACCCGGGTATGTTTTTTCCAGTAGGGATAACCCTGCAGGAAATCACGGAGATAATAAATATACAAAGAAGGAGAAAGCAGTTCTTTCAGATAAAATCCATTATAGATGTCATTATCATTAAAGAGAATGATATCCTTGAAATTCAACTCAGCTATGGCATCTTTAATATTTTTTGCAAAACGCCGGTTATTCAGGTAGTTGACAGGTTTGAAGGCAGCGGTAGAGGGTATCCAGTTAACAGATTCGATTAATGTATCCGGGTAGAATTCCCATAAACCAGTACTTATTTCCCTTATCTTTTTTTCTTTGTTTTTGATGATTGAAATATGGCTCTCAATTTTTGGGTCAGGTTGTTTTGCTGTGAATGATTTTCTTTTCAGGGGGAAGTTCACATACAGCACCCTGTTATAGAGAGATAATTCCTGAGCAATATTCTTGCAATTACAGCCCGTCGGGAAATACCAGGGTTGCAAACCTACGATTACAATATCTCTCCCTTTCAGCAGGGTCGGAGAGTGGGTAACGGTTTTCATGGCTGTATCAGGGTGAGTTTCCATAATCGGTATATGGGTAGTTTACGAAAATCTTGTCATTGCAATCATGCAATTGGTTTGAAAATATTAGCCTTTTAATTTCTTTAACCCGTTAATGATAAATGGGGGAGTTACCTGGCGGATAAATTCTTTGAACACACCTGATACCGGTTTCTTATCTTCTGCCCGGTGTTTAAACAAAGTGGTATGATCTTCGAGTCCCTCCAGTTGTTCATCCGCTGGCCTTCCGTTAGTATAATAGTACAATGCAAGTGATTTTCTTGTTCTGTCGGGAGGGCAAGTCAGCGGATTTGGATGACCATGGTAAGAAGTGGAAGTAGTGGAAAATAAAGCCATCCTGTTAAACAGGGGTAGTATTTTCTTTTTTGATTCCTTCATTTCTTTATCCCAAAGCTCAAAATGTCCTCCATATTCTTCATGCCAGTCTTCATTCAGGTAAACCAGCACATTGAGTCTCCTGTCCAATTTTGTTTTTGGGTGTTTATTAAAGTCCGCATGGATCTTTAACAGCCCTCCCGGTTGTATCTGGTGGCAACCACCGCCGTCGAAGAAAGGATCAGGGATCAAATTTTCTATGCCGGTAAGATTGGATAAGAATTCAAGAAAGGGTTGTGAGTTCAGGTAATGCATGAACGCCTTTGTTTTTTCTCCAAAACGATATTCCCCTTTGGAGGCCAGCTTGATCTGGTTGGGGTCATTGAATTTATAATCAGCTCCCTTAGAGAGGTCAGGAAATTCTTCAAGCACTTCTTTCAGCCTTTCCGGGATGAAAAAATTGTCGAAATAAGTATTGGGAAAAGGATCAGCATTAATGTATTCAGCTCTTTTCTCAAGGCCAAAGGCTTTCAGCTCTTCTGCAGATTTGTTGACGAACGCCATATTGTAAAGGTATTAATGGTTAAGAAGGGTAGATTCGTTTTAACAGGGTGGTTAGAAGGGATTACTTTTCAGCTCATAAAAGTAAAAAAATAGTAAGGAATTTAAAACATTTTGCCATTTAATTTAAGTAATTATCCTCGTAAAAACCCCGTTCCTGTTGTTTTAGCGGAAGGGTTTGTAAACAGAACGGTGTGCCAGTGCCAGCATCGGCAGATCGCCTTTTGTGTCGCCATAGGCTGTAATTTCTGCATAATCGGCCAGGGAATACTTTTTATTGATCCTGTTTACCTTTTCAGCTCCATGACAATTTTTCCCGAGTATTTTACCCGTTAACAACCCATTTTGAATTTCAAGTTGGGTGGCGATCAGGTCCACTTTCAATTTTAAAGCCCAGGGGGATATCCAGTTTTCTGGAGAAGCGGACACAATAACGACTGTTTGGCCCTCTTCCTGTAGTTTTTTTATTTCTGCAATTGCTTCCGGCCGTATCAATCCCGGGATCTTTTCGGCAGCAAATTTTTCGCAGAGTACCCGGAAGCTGTCAACAGATGTGTTTTTAAAGAAATGCTGAAGGACCTTTTCCTTGGCAGCCTGGTTAGAGATGATCTTTAATTTATATGCCAGCAGGAAAGGGCTGTTGATAAGGAAACCTGCATAAAAGGCGTTGGTGCCTTTGCAATATTTGATGAACTCCAGTAATGTATCTTTTGTGGTAATGGTCCCATCAAAATCGAAGAACGCAATTCCTTTTTTCACAACTTTTTCTTTTTGAACATGAATTCAGGAACGGTAGTAATGATCAGCATGATCCAGCGCCAGAACCATTTTACAAAGATCACATTCTTCTTTTTCTGAACGCCTTTGTACACGGCATCAGCCACATTTTCTGGTTGTGCAGTTAATAGTTTGGGTAAGTTGAGGTGCTCCGTCATTTTAGTATACACAAAACCCGGCAACACTGTCAACACATGCACTTTGTGATGGAATAATTTATTTCTGAGGCCGGATAAATAGGCTGTAAAACCAGCTTTGGCACTGCCATAAATATAATTGCTCTGGCGTCCTCTCATACCGGCAACTGAACTGATACCTACGATTGATCCCTGCTGTTTTGCCATATAGTCGTTAGCGGCAATATTCAGAATAGAAACAGGCCCAGTGTAATTAGTATGTATTGTTTTCAGCGTTTCGTTCTGGTCTGCGATCACTTTGTCATTATCATTCATGTATCCCATCACACTGATGGTGATATCAGGTTTGGGACTCAGCGAATCCCAGAAGGATTGATGCTGTTCAAATTTAACAGCATCAAATTCATGAATGCTGGAAGTGATATTATAACGGATCGACAGATCAGACTGAAGCGGTTTTAAACGATCTGCATTGCGTGCCGCCAGTTGGATATTATGTCCTTTTGAAGCAAATTTTTTGGCAAGGGCAACAGCCATATCGGAGGCGGCACCCAGGATAAGTACGGTGGAAGGCATTGTATCTTTCTTAATGGTTAGTTAGTGGTTAATGCTAAACGGTCAGATTGCACTGATCGTATCCTTGCTTCAGGATTATATTTTTTTACGATCTCCATGAATTCAGGCAGGCGTTTGTATCCTGCTTTTAATACAGACGGATCCATGCGGGCATCTTTTGACATATACAGGCGGCCACCATATTTCAGTACCACCTGGTCAAGTTGATCCAGGAATTCAAACAATCCCTTTCGCACAGGGAAATCAAGTGCCAGTGTGTATCCTTCCATCGGGAAAGAAATAAGATCATCCTGTTTGCCAAATACCTTTAGTACTGCAAGGAAAGAACCTAACCCCTGGTCACTGATGCGTTGTAATATTTCAATCAAACCTTGCTTGCTTTCAAGCGGCAATACAAACTGGTATTGCACAAATCCCTTTTTCCCATAGCCCCGGTTCCAGTGAAGTATCGCATCAAGCGGGTAAAAGAAAGGTTCATAAGAAACGACGTTATTGATCTCTTTTTTGAAATTCTTTCCGTAATAAAGAAAATTGAATGCCTTTACGGTGAATGTATTTAATACAAAAGAAGGTAGGGTAAAGGGGAAGGTAATCTGCTTTTTAGCCGGCAATTTCAACGGCTCTTTCTTTTTGTTCTCCGGCAATTCATCCTGCTTGGCATGTTCGCCTAGAATCAAAATACTTCTTCCGAAGTTTCTTCCTTTCTTTAAACAATCAATCCAGGCAACAGAATACGTATAATGTTTATATTCATCAAATAACCGGATCACTTCTTCCAGGTTTTTTGCTTTCACCTGTTTTTGTTTAATATAGGAGCTTTCGATTTTCTTCAGGTCAAATTTTACCCTGCCAATAATGCCGGTTAATCCCATGCCACCGCAGGTAGCCCAGAAAAGATCTGTATAAGAAGAAGGAGAGCAGGTGATTATTTCACCACTGGCCAGGATCACATCCATTTCTATAACATGTGCGGAAAATGAGCCATCCACATGGTGATTTTTTCCGTGCACATCACTGGCTACCGCACCGCCAACGGTAATGAATTTTGTGCCGGGAGTGACAGGCAGGAACCATCCTTTGGGAACAATCACTTCCAGTATTTTATCCAATGTCAGTCCTGACTCACATTCCAATATTCCTTTTTCCGTATCAAAGGAGAGTATTTTGTCGTATTTGAGTGTTGAAATGGTTTGCTCTGCCAACGAGGCATCGCCATAACAGCGGCCATTTCCGCGGGCAATAAAATTCTTTGTGGTGGCTGCGTACTGCCGGATATCATTTGTAAAAGAAACGGATTTCTCATCGCTTTCAATCACCGGGTAATTGCCCCAGTTGGCAATATCTTTCTTTGTCATTTGAAGATAGTTATGTCTTTGATGTAAATGATTACAATAAAACTGGCTATCCAGAGGAGAAGGGAAAGTTGAATGAACCGGTCTTTGTAAAGGATCTTAGTTGGCGATCCGGAATCAGCCGATACAAATATGATTTGCAAATACCGCATGATCCCGGCCATCACAAAGATACAGGTATAATAAAGACGGTACGTACCTAATCTCATTTTTACTTCATCCGACATGGTGTACATAAAATAGGCTACAATGATAACGGCACAAACAAGAGAAAGAAGTACGTTTAGAAATTCGAGGTTATAACCTTTTACTGATTTTCTCATATCCACGCCGGAACTAACTTTCAGCAATACGTCATCTCTTCTTTTGCCAATGGCCATGAACAGGGCAAGCAGGAATACCATAATAACTATCCATTCAGATAATGCAATAAAGGCAATTACTGAACCAGCTTTTACCCGCAACACAAAACCGATGGCTAATAAGAAAATATCAAGAATAGGAACTGTTTTGAGCCCGAACGAATAGCCAATATTGATCAAAAAATAGATACCCAGTACAAACAGGAATTTGTCCCGGATAAACCAGGCCAGGGTAAATCCACCGATAATGAGTATGGCAGCGATCACTAAAGCCACTGATTTGGAAACAGCACCACTGGCCAGTGGTCTTTTACTTTTTACCGGGTGCTTGCGGTCGTCTTCAATATCCCGGTAGTCATTTAATATATAGATACTGCTGGCGATACAGGAAAAAGCAATGAATCCCCAGATGATCTGGAGGATCTTATCGGTATTTGAGATCTCTCCTGCAAAAAACAAAGGGATGAAAAGGAAGCAGTTTTTTGCCCAGTCTTTCGGTCGTAATAATTTGATATAAGCCACTTTGGAACAGATTAGCGGCCAAAATACAAACATAAACGCAGATTTAATAATGTTGCAATTTTGATAATACTTTATTTGCTTTATGTTTACAAAAACATATTGATTATATGAGTATTAGCACGGGAATTAAGCACAAATACCTCTCTTATGCAGAAGTGGCGGTCATTTTGGTGCTTGCAAGTGTTCCGTTGTTTGTCACATTTCCATACCGGGTTAATATTTTCCTGTCCTGGGAAGGGGCGTACCGGGTCAGTGAAGGACAAATACCCTTCCGGGATTTTGGAACTCCCTTGGGGGGCATGTATTGGGTCATCCCGGGTATCTTTTTTAAAATCTTTGGAGCTCAAATGATCACCCTGGTAAAGGCACAGGTTTTTATTAATATCCTGTCGGGGCTGGCTTTCCGGTCTATCCTGAACAGTTTCAGGGTGAATCCCGGTATTAAGTTTTCCGCAGTACTACTTTTTTGCCTTTCTTATTCCTTTTTTAATTTCTGGCCCTGGTATAATCATACGGTAATCGTTTATGAATTCATCGCCATTGCTTTTTTATTAAAAGCACTAATGAATGAAAAGAACAAGTTTACCATTCCTGCCTTAGTATTATCAGCTTTTTTTACAGTTTGTTCTTTTTTTACGAAACAGGATGCAGGCGCATTAACCTTCCTGCTTTGTGCGGCACTGGTATTCTTTTATTGTGTACAGTATAAAAGATGGAAATATCTTTTTATATACGGAGGAGGGTTTGTCCTGTTCATGGCTGCATTCATTATACCATTATCGAATTACGGCTTTTCATATTGGTTCAACCACGGGCAGGCTCCGCACTCGGGACGAATATCTGCTTTTGAAATTGCCAATGATTTCTTTTCCGGGTCACAATGGCTGAAATTTTATCTTTTTATCATAGGCTTACTTCTTGTCCTGCGTTTCCGGAGCTGGAAAGAATGCTGGAATGATAAGGCGAATTTTTTATTCCTGTTACTTACATTAGGAATTATTGCAGAAGCAGCTATATTCCAGGTGACCAGTTACACGCCACCGGATAATAATATTTTCTATCATTCGTTTGCCATAGCTTATATCCTGACCTTGCTGTCCGGGCAATTCTCGGTTGATTTCAGTAAAGTGCGGATGGTAGTTGTGTGCCTGGCAGGTATTCTTTTATGGTGGAGTAATGTGTACTGGAAATATTTTCAGCGTATCGCTGAGAGATCATTAAGCAATGATGTGGCAACGGTATCTCCCACCGGGGAGAACGTTGTGAATAAACGGACATTTATCATCAATAACGAAGACACTGCTGATATTCCGTTGTCGCAATGGACTTTTTCACCGCTAAAGTCTTTTCATAAGATATATATGCCGGCTGCCACGGTAGATGGAATGTCAAGATTGCTGAATATGGATATGGTGAAACAGGGAAAGAGTCTCCGGGTCTTAAACATGACTGAATTGACCCCGCTGGCAAAAGAAATGCCCTTTGAATTAGAAAAGGGATCACACTATCCGCTCTGGTATCATTTGGGAGTAGCCATGTTCAATAAACAGGCTGAAATGTTTGAAGAGAGAATTGGGAAGAAGGAGTATGATCTCGTATTGTTTGAACATATTCCTTCCCTGAATAATTTTTACCCGTTCAGGGTACGGGATTCATTATTGCGGCATTATAATAAAGTCGATTCTTTCCCGGCTCCCCGGCAGGGTGAAACAAGAGGTGTTATAGAAGTATTTACAAAATAAATCAAAGATGGCTGCTTCCTATTGCGAATTTGTTTTGAATGCAGGTAAAGACACTGTTCACCGGCATTACCATGACCAGGAATATGGATTTCCTATTCATAACGACGATCTTTTGTTTGCAAGACTGGTGCTGGAGATCAACCAGGCCGGGCTTAGTTGGGAAACGATCCTGAAAAAGAAGGATAATTTCTTCAAAGCCTTCGATGATTTTAGTATCAATAAAGTAGCCCGTTATACCGAAAAGAAAAAAGAGAAACTGATGCAGGATGCAGGGATCATCCATAACAGGTTAAAGATCGAAGCGGCAGTACATAATGCCAAAGCAATTCAATTGCTGCAGAAAGAATTCGGGTCATTTGAAAAATGGCTGGATCATCATCATCCGAAGACAAAAGAGGAATGGGTAAAGGTTTTTAAAACCACTTTCCGTTTTACAGGTGGTGAGATCGTCAATGAGTTTTTAATGAGTACTGGTTATCTCCCAGGATGCCATATTGAAACCTGCCCTGTCTATAAAAAAGTATTGAAGCAAAAACCTAAATGGGCGGAAAAGAAAAAGCTTAATTAGGTTGTACAGCCGGCAGACGATAATGCTGACCGTCCAGGACGAATAATTCATCAATCTCGTAGCGCCAGAATTTAAACAACGGAGACTTTTCCAGTACTTTGATCACTTCTTCTTTTGTTTCTGCCGTCAGGGTTATCCAAACCCGTTGTGTTTCCATACTGACAGCATACTGGTCAACGATATCTTTATTGATCAGGTAATTGATGTAAGTACGGTGCGGGGGCACCAGTTCCATAAACTCATCACTCATGTCAAACTGTATGGTTGCCTGGTATTTCTTCATCTGTATTAATGACAACCTAAAAGTAGGAAAGTTGCAGCGGCAGAAAAATTAAATTCAAGATGCAGGAAAAGTAAAAAGCCCTTAATTTTACCGGCCCGGAACGTTAGCTCAGTTGGTTCAGAGCATTACTTTGACAGAGTAGGGGTCACTGGTTCGAGTCCAGTACGTTCCACTTTTCTTCTTTTCTTGATGATAATCACTTCGACCCGTGACAGGCTTCATGTGTTTTCTCTGAGTATTATGTAAATTTTGGTAGAGAAAATGAAGCATGGCTTTATCTC
>JAFLBM010000045.1 GCA_017303455.1 Chitinophagales bacterium
AAATGCCGGCAGGCTCAGCTTTCCAATTTATCGCTTACGTTGATATTTTATGTTTTGGATAAGAGCAGTGGGATGAACGCAATTCAATGTAATGATCAATTTGCCCGCCATCTGATGAAATTATACGGGGTTGATTCAGGAAGTATGAAAAAGAATTTAGAGTTGCTCTGTGGGAAAAAGAAACCTCTTTCAATACGAAAGATAACTGAGGTTCAAAAAAATTTCCAGGAAGCTTTTAGTTTTTTTGAATTCATGGGTTTTTCTGAAGGCGTTGCAGAGTTGCGAAAACTTGAACGAAGACTATTGCAGTGATACTTCAAGGTCAGCGTTAGAAAATAAGATAGCTCCCTAAAAAGCTACCTTATTTATTTGGCTAGCTAATACTATACCATGTTCCTTTTCCAGTGCCATGTTGAGCAAGTTGCTTTATATCTACCAATGCCTCTAAATGCTTTTTAATAGTATTGCGATTGGCATTCGTCAACGTCACAATATCGCTGATAGTAATCCGCCCTCTTGATTTTACCAGTTCCAGGATATGTAACGAAAGTTCTGGTAATTGCCCCAGCAGAAGCTTTTCTCTTTCTACTTTTACTTCCAGCTTCTTTTTTTGCTCGGTAAGTGCTTTCAGGAAAAATACTATCCACGGCTGCCAGTTGGGATGATCTGTTTTTAATGTTCCCTGTGTCTGCCGCAGGGAGAGATAATACCCTTCTTTATTATTTTCTATTACTGATTCAAGTGAACTGTATGGAGCATAACTATATCCAAGAGAAAGTAGCAAGTAAGTTGTCAATACCCTTGACAATCTTCCGTTGCCATCCTGGAACGGATGGATAGCAAGGAATACAATTATGAAAATAGCAATAATTAATAACGGGTGCAACGACTTTTTTTCTATCGCTTCTTTTGTCCATGCAACCAGTTCTTCCATCCTAAAAGGCGTATCAAAAGGTGTGGCCGTTTCAAATACGACACCCAAACTCTTGCCATCCGCATCAAATGCCTCAACATGGTTAGTATGCTTTTTATATTCGCCACGGTGCCGGTTGTCTTTTTCACTGAATTCCAAAAGATCCCGGTGGAGCTGTTTGATGTAATTTTCTGTCAGCGGAATGTCCCTGTAGTGTTGAAAAACGGTATTCATTACCTCCGCATATCCCGCTACTTCCTGTTCATCTCTGGTTGCAAATTTTTTAATTTCCAGGTTACTCAGCAATACTTCCACTTCCCGGTCAGTCAATTTACTCCCCTCGATCCGGGTTGAAGACCCAATACTTTCGATTGTAGCCACTCTTTTCAAACTGGTGAGTTGTTCCGGGGCTAATTGACCCAAGGCCCGCCACGCCCCTTTAAATTCGTCTAATTCAGCAATTAAAGAGAGGATTTGTGGTGTGATATTTAGTGACTGGGTATTCAACATTATCTACAAATTACCCAAAAATACCCGTAAAATGGATATTACCCAAATATTTACCCATAAATATCCATAAACAAATAGCACAGATAAAAGATTTAAGTATACTTAACTTCTATTCTCTTTTCCATAAGGCCATATTGCAAACCTAAAACGAAAAGTGATGAAAGAATCTGTGAGCAATGGTAACCTCGTTACCCCCATGCTGTTCCCGTATGAGCCGGAGCAGTACTGGCAACAAGTCCGCCAAATTATCCGGGAAGAAGTAAGCAATGCCGAAAAAAACAGGCCAGTCGCGACGACCTTTGAAACGCCTGGAATGACCTACAAGCCCCTGTACAAGATCGCTGAGGTCTGTAATCTTTTTCATGTTACCAAACCCACTATCTATGATTGGGTGAAGCACGGGAAACTAAAGCCATTTAAAATCAGGTCAAGGGTCTATTTTCTCTGGCAGGATATTCAGAATCTTTTACATTCCGATCCCGCATAAGCTGATTCTGAAATCTGGATTCACCAGTAACCTAATAGGCTTTATTCAGAATTATAAAACCAACATCGCATGTCACAAAAACACTTAATTGAAACCGCTCAAATAATCAGGAACGTCAGGAAGGAAACTTTGCGAACTGTTGAAGGCGCTATCCTATACACTTATTTCAATGTTGGACGTATCATTCACCAAGATGAGCAACGAAATAAAAATCTGTTGCCAGAAGAAATGTTAAGTGAAATAAGCAAGCAGCTTGTAAAAGAAAACGGTAAAAGTTATTCGGTTGAAAACCTGGTGCTTTTTAAGCGATTCTATATTTTATACTCAGCCCGTTTTTCGGATAATGAGGTGCAGAAAATTTTCAAAGCATGGTCAGCAAATCTTACAACAATACCACAATATGATCCAGTGGTTAAATTATTTAAAAAGAGGTTCCGGTTAACCTGGCCTTACTACCAATTTCCACTTATAAGAGCTTCCATTTTCATTAATAGCTGATTGGCCTCCTCTATATCAAAATCTTCATGCTGCTTTTTGCTCACCCCAAAACTTGTTAACTCAAATTGCATATCGGGGATGATGTTATGATTCCCCAAACACTCCTTGGAACAAGCCAGCGGGCAACCATCAATTGTAATAATTTTTCTTCCTGACAAAGCCGTGTGTACTATTTTTTTTACATTGCCGCCAATACCTGCAATGCAGGACATTTCTGCTACTCCAGCTCTGTCCATTTTTATTGCCAGATAATTGGCCATCTGTGCCGCACTGGAACAACCGGAGCAGGAATACACAAGGGGCTTTTTTTCGGCTATTGTTTTCATCATATAGAAAATACTTTTCTAAAATATGTTTTCATTAATCCCAAAAGAAACTGCACCCGCCAGACGCTGCGTATTTTAATATTGAGCCAGAGGTGTTGTAATTTTTTCATCGCTTAATGATTGAGTTAAAATACCAGGATCATTCTTTTTTAACCCTCTTCTTCTGCTGGTAATAAACCAAACCAACGGTATCACTCCGCCTATTGTGAATATGGAACCACCAACAATACGAAGCCAGGTGAGTGTTTGAAAACCGGTGCTCTCAATAAATTCATGGCTGCGGGCATACCATAATCCCTGATCTGTTACAGTTTTAAACTGATAAATTCCAGCAGGAAATAAATCAAGAAATACCATCAATAGCAGACCAATGTTGATTGACCAGAAAGCCCTTTTGATGAGCCGGGGCTTCCACCAATCAGCTTTAAATAAAAGCTGACAACAAAACAATATAGCCGCCAAAGCAAGATTACCATATACACCCATCAATGCAGCATGGCCATGATTCACCGTTAAGTAAGTACCATGTTCATAATAATTAGCGATGGGAAGGTTGATGATAAAACCCAACACACCGGCACCAAAGAAATTCCAGAAATTTACTGCTACCAGAAACAGGAACACTTCTGAAAATCCGAATTGCTTATTCAAATCTCCATTAACCTTGTTGTTATTCTCCAGCACTTTAGGAAGTTTGCTGAACCGCCATGCTTCCAGTGTAAGCAATACCAATGGTATTACCTGCAATGTTGAAAACACAGAACCAAGGGCCATTGTGAAAACCGGTTTCCCATTCCAGTAAAAATTATGAGAGATGCCAAGTAAGCCAGAACCAAGGAACAACAATGTAGCTAAGTAAATAACACGGATAACAGCTTGCTTGCTTACCAAACCCATTACCACCATAAAATATCCAATCAATACTGTTGTAAACACTTCAAAAAATGCTTCAGCCCACATGTGTACTACCATCCATCGCCAGAAATCAGCAATCACAAAATTGGTTTTAGGTGTTGCAATAAACCCGGAAATCAATAATAAAATGATACTGAAAGTGGCATACACTAACCAATTGGGTAATGCCCATGGTTGTTTCATTTTCATTACCGGTTTAATGCCGCGGTATATTGTTATAGCCCATATAATAAATACAACTCCGAGAATTATCTGCCATAGTTTTCCAGGCTCTACATATTCCCATCCCTGGTGGCCAAGCCAATACCAGTTCTTTCCAATAATCCCTTTTGGTCCAAGCAACATTCCGGCGAATGAGCCAGCCACCAACAATATGGTAAGCCAGAAAATAGCATTGATAAGTGTAACCTGTTTTTTAGATTGTTTTGGAGAAACAAGTGACATCATAAAAAATGAAGCACCTATCCAGCAGGCAGAAATCCATAAAATGGATAATTGCACATGCCAGCTTCTTGTTACTGTAATTGGCAGTGTTTCAGAAATATTAAACCCAAAAAAGTTTACAAACCCTACAAAATCATGAACAGTTAAAATGCCTGCTAAAACCTGTACAGCAAAAAGTAAAATAGCAACATAAAAAAACTTGTAAGTGGACTTTTGTACAGCATCAGGTTGAAATTTTTGTATTTCTCCCCTTGACATAAAGGGCCGGGCATTGTTTGTATAAACATTATCATCCAGTTTTTCCAGTTTACCATGATAATACAACACCAACCCCAAACCAAAGATTAACCCGAGTGAACCAATAATGCTCCAGAGGATAATTGCAGCACTGGGAGTATTGCCTGCTGCCGGGTCATAAGGCCAGTTATGCGTATAGCTGTAATGCTCACCAGGTCTTTCTACTCCACAAACCCATGAACCCCAAAAGAAAAAAGCTGTCAGCGATTTTATTTCATTGGCATCAGTAATATAACCAGATGGTTTAAATGCACCGGGTGAAGAGGGATTGGTAAATTTTTGATTGTAATATTTGATCAGTTCACTTACCGCATAAGCCTGTGCATCGGAAAGTAATACACTGTTATTCTTACTATACTTGTTATTTTTTATTTCAGCCTTCACCTGTTCAGCAATTCCTTTCTTAAGCAAATCAGCATTTGCATCTGCCTTCAATTGCGACTGATAAAAATCATTCATGTATTTAGAAACATAATGTAATGCTTCTGCTGTATAGTCCGGTCCGCGGTTGGCACCATCGCCAAACATACTTCCGTATTCCATCAGGGCATATTTCTGAAACACGGCCTGTCCATCCAATACATCCTCTTTTGAGAAAACAGTTTCATTCTTTGATGAAACGTAGGATGGAATGGGCGGGGCTTCTGTGTAAGTATGCACGGCAATCATCGTTACCCCTGCTATACTGATTATAAAAATAATCAGCAACGGCAGCCACCAGTTTTTGGGATTCAGCAGGTAGCTGATAAAATTTCTCTTTGCCATAAAAAAAATTATTGGCAAATATAAATAATTAAAGATAATTTAGTCCTTAATTATTTCAGGCGTTACCATGCGTTCCGGAAAGCTAAAAAATATTACAGCGGCATCTTTGGTAGTTACTTTCTTATTCTATTCCTTCCATCTTTACTCATCCTTACCAGTGAAAGGGAAAACAGTTACTGAAGAAACCAGCAAAGGGAAATTGATATGGCAACAATATAATTGCAATGCCTGTCACCAGGTATTTGGGTTAGGCGGATACCTTGGCCCGGATCTTACCAATACTTATTCACTTAAGGGTCCTGCTTACATCACAGCTTTTTTGCAAAGCGGAACTGTCACCATGCCCAATTTCCATCTGAACGGACAGGAAATGAATGCTTTACTTGCCTATTTACAAAACATTGATGCATCGGGCAACGCAGACCCAAGAACTTTTACAATTAATACCAATGGCACTATTGAACAGTAAGCAAGGAACGACATCTAGGCTATTTATAATTGCCGGTCTTTTGCTGCTGGGCACAGGAATGTTTTGGGGATTAACCGGCGGACTGCAATACCTGGTACCCGGATTTCTAAAACAAAATCTGTCTTTTGAGAAAGTAAGGCCGCTGCATGTATCATCAGTAGTTTTCTGGATAATTTTTGGGGCGATGGGTAGTGTTCTCACTTATCTGCAGCAACATACCGGCAGAAAAATGTATTCGCAGTTACTTACAAAAGTTCAATTGGTCATTTTTATTCTTTCCATCATTGCTATTTTGATTTCCTATTGCGCCGGCATATTCGGCGGCAGGGAATATTGGGAATTTCATCCGCTACTGGCATTACCCATTGTTGCAGGTTGGGTACTGTTTTTAATCAATTTTATAAAATCAATTGGTTCGTTCAGAAAACAACCCGTTTATGTGTGGATGTGGCTTACAGGAATCGTATTCTTTTTATTCACCTTTCTCGAGTCCTATTTATGGATATTCCCTTATTTCAGAAATAATGTAGTGAACGACATGACGGTGCAATGGAAATCGTACGGTTCTATGGTAGGTTCATGGAATATGCTTATTTACGGCAGCAGTATTTTCCTGATGGATAAAATAAGCAATAGTAAAACCTATAGTCACTCAGGTATAGCCTTTGTGCTTTATTTTACTGGGTTATTCAACCTGATGTTTAACTGGGGACATCATATTTATACATTACCCACTCATAATTACATCAAACACATCAGTTATGCAGTCAGCATGACAGAGCTCTTCATCCTTGGCAGAATTATTTTTAACTGGAGGGCTTCTGTCAGTACAGCTAGAAAAAATTTTCATAAAACAGCCTACCGCTTTCTGGTAGCTGCTGATGTCTGGATATTCTTAACATTATTATTGGCAATTTTTATGTCAATTCCAGGAATCAATCTGTACACTCATGGCACACATATTACCGTAGCTCATACAATGGGTGCAACCATTGGTATTAATAGCTTTTTATTGCTGGCTATTGCATTTGATATACTCAATGATACCTGCCGGAGTTTTGAGCCTTATAAAAGACTATTCAACAGGGGATATTGGCTGGCTAATATGTCGCTATTTATCTTCTGGATAAGTTTAATCGGGGCAGGCGTAATGAAAGCAAGATGGCAGTTAAGTACTTCTCAGATACCTTTCAGCAGTATGATGCTTCAGTTAAGACCATTCTTTATTGTATTTTTTATTTCCGGAACAATAATGATGACAGGTTTCATATTCATTATCTACCCCTTGTTAAAAAACCAGTTGCTCTGTTATTTCAAAACAACAACAAAAGAAAAAATACAAACCCGGTACTATTCATCTGTTGCCTTTAAAATAGAATAAATAGCCTGGCAACTAATTTTTTATATATGCTGCTCGTCACAAAAATATTTCATTTCGAAATGGCACATGCCATTAATGGTTATCAGGGTGCCTGTAAAAATATACATGGCCATTCTTATGAATTACATGTAACTGTATCTGCAGATAATCAGGAAAAGGGCTATATAGCTGTTCCGGGTTTTATAATAGATTTTAAAGAATTAAAACAGTTGGTTAAATCATCCATTATCGATGTACTTGACCATAAACTTCTTTTGTCGAGGGCTTACTTAAGCCAAAATCCAGGGATTCACTCACAGGAAAATCTGGTCATTTGGAATGCAGAACCCACTGCTGAGAATTTGCTCTTGTATATCCAGGCTGTTATTTGTGAAAAGCTCCCAAAGCATGTAAACCTGGGTAGACTTAGACTTTATGAAACAAAAGATTCGTACGTAGAATGGATAAATGGCTTATTTTGAAGACCGTATTTTGATAAATTGCGGTGGAATTCCTCCACCCACTACTATTAAATAATATTATGTTTTCAAAAGCAACCGAGTATGCGTTAAGAGCGACAATCTATATAGCTCAAAATAGTTCAGAGGAAAGGAAAGTCGGCATCCAGGCTATCGCAGAAGCTATCGACTCTCCACAATCGTTTACCGCGAAAATTCTCCAGTTGCTTACCAGGGACAATAAAATCATCCGTTCAGTGCCCGGACCACATGGCGGTTTTTATATTACTGAGAAAGCCAAAAAATTGCCGGCACGTTTCATTCTGAAAGCGATGGGGGAAGAAGAAGCCCTGGAAAAATGCGTGCTTGGTTTGAACCAGTGTTCTGAAAAAAGCCCCTGTCCAATGCATTCACGTTACAAATTTATTAAGCAACAACTGAAAGAGCTTTTTGAATCCAAAACGATCCAGGATCTTGCAGATGAATTGAAAAAATGAGACTGCTTAAAATTAAAAAGTTTGAGAGATCGAAATGATTGTTGTTGCTCTGCCTGCTGTTCGGGATGGAGCGTTAAGGCATTGAGCATTGTGGCCTGCTTATAGTGTTCGAGGGTATACCTCATTATATTTTTATGCCCACTACAACATAATAGTATAATGGCATTTTGTTGTTTGAGTTAGTTTTAGCAGAACAGAGTTAAAGGAGGCCAGCCCCTAATGCAAGTGAAAGCAGGATTAACATAATGGCAACCAGCACTTGCATGAACTTCAGGGTGACTTTTTTCAAAAGTTTGTTTCCAATATAAGAGCCTGCAACCCCAGCAAGCGTAGCACTTATTACTAAAGTGAGATTTTCCTGTAGCCCAGCTTTTGAAAACCGGGTTGCATAAACCGACAATCGTGTAAAATTGGAAATTCCGCCTAAACAGACCCCCTTTCACCGCGTCAAACTGACCCCCTTTTTCCGCGCCAAAGTGACCCCTCATTTCCGCGTCAAACTGACCCCTGTTTTAGCTACTTAAAGTAACTTTTAATCCTGGATTTACCATACTGATAGGCCTGGTTGGTCTGCCTGATTGACAGTGTGCAAACTTGCACTAAAAATCAGACAGCCATGGCTAATAAAAACATCAGTATGAGTAAGGTTCGTCATATTATGAAGCTTCATGCACAAGGCATGGGTAAAAAGCGTATCGCCCAGCGGTTATGTATATCTAAAAACACGGTACGGCTTTATATCACGTTGCTGCAGCGTCTTCAGCTCAGTCTGCAGGAGTTGCAGAAATTGTCTGATCATGATTTAAACCAGTTGCTTCACCCGCCGGAGAAGGTACTGGCAGAAGGCAGGCTAAAGCAGTTGTTTGATTTTTTTCCGGAGGTGGATAAGCAGATGCGCCGCCGGGGGATGACAGTTGCCCAACAGTATGAGCAATACCGGTTGCACCATCCGGACGGGTACCGGTCAACGACTTTTTACAAGTACTATGACCAATGGAAAAAGCAGGTATATCCGTCCATGCATATTGAACACAAGGTGGGCGATAAAGTGTACGTGGACTATGCCGGCGACACGCTGCCATATGTTGATCCGGACACGGGTGAACTTAAGGAAGCCCAGGTCTTTGTAGCTATCCTTGGGTGGAGCCAGTATGCCTACGTGGAGCCGATGCGCAGTCAAACGGTGGAGGAGTTTATAGCGGCCTGTGAAAACGCCTTTCACTTTTTCAGGGGTATCCCGCTTGCCCTTGTACCTGATAACCTCAAATCAGCCGTATTTAAAGCCAGTAAGTATGAGCCGGAGCTGAATGAGAATTTTAAAACGTTTGCCGATCATTACGGCATTGCTATTTTACCGGCCCGTATAAGAAAGCCACAGGATAAGGCACATGTGGAGAACATGGTTAAGCTGGCCTATCAGCGTATCTACGCCCGTTTGCCGGAGGGGGCAGTCCTGCCGCTGGAGGAGTTGACCCGGGCTGTCGCAGAACACCTGGCGGTGTTTAACAGGAGTCCGTTAAGCGGCAAGCACTGCAGCCGTTATGATCAATGGCTGGCGGAGCTTCCTACGCTTCATGAGCTTCCTGCTCAACGCTATGAAATGCGCCGTATCAAACAGGTGACGGTCATGAAAAATGGACACATTTACCTCACCGAAGACCAGCACTATTACAGTGTGCCATATGAGTTGATTGGTAAGAAACTCCGGCTGCAATACTCCCGGTCAGTGGTGGAGTTGTTTGAAAACTACAAGCTGGTGGCCGTGCATAAGCGGCTGCGTAGTTCCCATCAGTACACCACCGTCCCTGAGCATATGCCACCGCAACACCAGTACGTGACGCAGTGGAATCCGGCCTTCTTTCTGGATAAAGCCAGGGCCATTGATCCGGTGGTGGAATACTATATCAGTCAGGTACTGGCGCGCAAGGCGTACCCCGAACAAGCGTATAAGAGCTGCCAGGGTATATTATCCTTTGGCAAACGGGTGGGGAATGCCAGGCTGATCAACGCCTGCCGCCGGGCGCATGAGATTGGCTATTACAACTACAAGACGATTGAGGATATCCTCAAAAAGCAGCTGGATAAATACGAAGAAGATCCGGTAGCCACTGCTATGCCATCACATGCCAATATCCGTGGTGGCAACTATTATCAATAAATCACTTTAATCATCACTAAAACAAAAAACATGAATCAGAATCTGGAAAAAATGAATCAAATGCGTTTGCTGGGTATGGCCCGGGCCTTCCAGCAAACCCTGGAATCGGGTAAAAATGAAACCTTTACTCCCGATGAAATGATTACCCACCTGGTTGACTCCGAATGGGACGAACGCTATAACCGAAAGCTCGACCGGACACTGCGAGATGCCCGCTTCCGCTACAAGGCATCCGTAGAACAACTGAACTTCGAAGCCGGACGGGTGGATAAAAACCAGGTGCTTCGCCTGGCGGACTGTGAATTTATCAAGCGAAAGGAAAACATCATTCTGACGGGCAGTACCGGTATTGGAAAAAGCTACCTGGCCTCAGCTATCGGACATCAGGCTTGCTGCACCGGATACCGTGTATTATACCAGCACAGTACGAAACTCTTTGCCAGAATGAAAATCGCTAAAGCCGATGGCTCTTATATCAAGGAACTGGCCCGTGTAGAACGTCAACACCTGCTGATCATCGATGACTTTGGCTTGCAGCCACTAGATGCACAAAGCCGTTCTACGCTCATGGAAATCATCGAGGACCGGCATGGTAAAGCTTCCACCATCATCACCTCCCAGGTACCGGTCAGTCTATGGCATGAAGTCATCGGAGAACAAACTATTGCAGATGCAATACTGGACCGACTCGTTCATGATGCACACCGACTGGATATGAAAGGTGAGTCGATGAGACGAAAAAAAGACAATCTGTCAGATAACATCACCGACTTGGAAAAAAATAAAAATTAATGTAGCTTACTACCAGTAACCAGTATGAGTAAACCCAGAAATAGTAGTTAAAACAGAGGGGTCAGTATCCCGCGGAAAAGTGGGGTCTGATTGAACGGAAAATCCAATCTCAACCACATCTGCCATTGTTTTCTGATTGATACGTTCGATTTCTATAACTGGTTTATTAATCATTGTTAGTTATTTTGTTCAAATGTACTACAAATGTGAGTAATAATTTCGTTGAATCAGAACTACTTAAATATAAAGAAATGACAATTAACTCTCTTATTGGAGTATTGGTGGTCAGGGTTTATTTTTTACAATCCCTTCCGAACCCATAACTAAGACCCGTAGTTTGAATTTCAAATTTATTCCTCAGAATTCGCATATCATCACTCACTTTTTTATCTAAAATTTTGGCATAGTGCTGTGTAGTACGTAAATTTTTATGCCCTAGCATTTTGCTTACACTTTCAATAGGTACGCCATTGGTAAGCGTAATAGTAGTGGCGAACGTATGCCGGGCAATGTGGAAGGTAAGTTCCTTATTTATTTCGCATAGGTCTGCAATCTCTTTCAGATAGCTATTCATCTTTTGATTGCTTAGAACCGGCAGCAGCTTTCCTTCATTCAAACACTGCGGATGTTCTTTGTATTTTGCAATGATTTCTTCTGCCATCGGCAACAAAGGAATATTTGAACGGGTATCTGTTTTTTGGCGGTTTGTATAAATCCATTTCTCACCATCAATGCCAATGGTGATATTGTTTTTGGTGAGCTTCTTTACATCAATGTAAGCAAGGCCGGTGAAGCAACTGAAAAGGAAAATATCTTTCACCTGGTTGAGCCTTTCGGTAGCAAATTCTTTATCAGCAATGGCCTGTATTTCTTCCTGCACCAGGTAAGCCCTTTCCACTTCTTTCACTTTGGCTTTGTAGTTTACAAAAGGATTCTTATCCAGCCAGCCATTGGCAATGCAAATGCGAATGATTTTACCAAAATTTTTAATGTACTTGACTGCAGTATTGTTATTGCACTTACAAACACTGCGGAGATAAAATTCATATTCTGTAACAAAGGCGTGGTCAATCTTTTTTATATCAATGTCTGAAACATTGTATTTCCAAAGCAGAAAATCAACAGTGTGTTTTAATGAGGTTTTGTAACGTTCTAAAGTGCCGGGTGCAAATTCGTCATTCAGTAAAGCTTCTACCTTTTTATTATGGTCCTCAAAAATGGGAATAAGGGTTCGCTGCCTTTCTTCCGAACCATGCAGCTTATGTTTTAGGTTTTCGGGGGTAATTACCGCTTTGTCTTTTAGCATTTGATGCTGTGCTTCATACACCTGTTGTTCCAAAGTTTTTAGGTAAGCGTTAAGAGATTTTATTTCTTCGGAAGTGCCGGTTACTTTCTGAGCTTCTGAATTCCATTTTTCCGGAAGTATATAGCGTTTAGCGGCCAGCTCGGTAATTTTTCCATCGATAGTAATGCGTAAATAAATTGGGGCGGTTCCGTTTGCAACAGTCTTTGCTTTCTTCACATAGAAGAGTAAACTGAAAGTTTTGTTCATGGTGTGGCGACCTTTAAAAGTGTACAAAGTTATTTCCGAGCCTGGCGGCAGACAAGATGTTCAAAAGCTGAACTGCTTGCTGAACCAGTGTTTCAGCGATTTCCAGTGACCTGTTTTATAGTTTTGGAAACAGGTCACTGAATAGGTCACTGAAGAAATAAGAATTGTTGGCTTTGTTTGGTATGGCCGCAAAACAAAAAACGCTGTAAACTTTTGATTTTACAGCGTTTTGTATCTTTTTGGATTGATACTGGCGGAGAGAGAGGGATTCGAACCCCCGGACCTGTGACAGTCAACGGTTTTCAAGACCGCCGCATTCGACCGCTCTGCCATCTCTCCGGGTGCAAAATAAATGTCTAATGCATTATCTTCCAAAAAATTATCAGTATTCAAGTAATTTTGTTTCAAATCATTATTATTGAAGCATCTCGGAGCACTCAATAAGTATTTCTGGAAATACCGTGTAAGGCTGGGAGGGGGTATTGTATTTGTATTCCTGTCCAATTATTTTA
>JAFLBM010000046.1 GCA_017303455.1 Chitinophagales bacterium
CACGGCGTGAGAACCCGAAGAATGCCGAGTTGGCAACCCGCAGGATCTTGGCCGAAATCGCCGGGTCCATCATTTGTTATTACAATTTTTACAGGCGGGAACTACTATTTTACTCAGTACCCCGCAGCGGCTGATGGCCAAATCTTTTATTGATAAGCTGCTCCCCTTTTGTGTGGAACAGGAAGAGTATAGTATCAGCATCAACCAGTATGAACAACCCGCCCTGGTGTCGGTACTGGTATTGAAACAAGTATAATGTTACTGTTTTCGCTGCGGGATCAGCAAACCTGCCATGATAAAAAGAAGGTATCCTGCAATACCTCCTGCCGTATTCAGGATCAGGTCATCCACATCGAACACACCTGTACCCAGCAGCAACTGTAACGTTTCAAAGGAAAGACTGGTAAAGAATACAGCTCCTGTCAGCAGGAAAAAATTTCTGCATCTCCCAAACAACAAAGGAAGCAGGATGCCCAGCGGTACAAAACCGATGATATTACCACCAATATTCTTATAGCTGTATTCCTTTGTGACCCTCCGGGAGGAAAATAACCGGATCGTGGAAAACGGTGCCAGGTTCGCCTGGGCCCAGCCCTCTTTTACTTTATAGTGCCGGTATTCCCGGTTAAAATAGTTCTTATAATACCGGGGACTTTTTTTGAAGAGTATATACCTGGATAAGATCAGCAAACAGGTGAGCAGTAAGGCCCATACAAAAAGCCGGGCAGCACTATTGGTATATGGGATGGTAGCGTTCTGCATAGTATAATCCTGTGTTTTGCATTAACGGGCAAAATACCGTTTTGGTATCAGCACAAATATCTTATCTTTTGTTTATGAAAAAACTGGTACCTGTTGTTTGTTTGCTGCTTATCCTGTCTGGTTGCTGTCCCGGTAAAAAGATCAGCACATCAACAACAGCAGTTGTTATCGTTCCCCGTTCGGGATGGAATGCTGCTGAGCCCAAACCTTATAAATCCCATGTTCCTGTGCAGATCACCATTCATCATGAAGGCACCAAACTGGAAATAACGGATGATGCTGCCCGGAAAATAAAGAATATACAGACCTGGGGAATGGGTAAAGACAGGAACTGGGTTGACATTCCTTACCATTTTCTTATTGCCCCGGATGGCACTATTTACGAAGGAAGAAATGTATTTACCGTGGGAGAAACGGCAACTGAATATGATCCTACCGGGCATTTGCTCATTACCTGTCTCGGCAACCTGGAACAACAGGAAGTACCTTCCGCCCAGTTAGCAGCATTGACCCGGCTGATCGCTTATTGCTGTAAAAAATACAATTTACCATTGGAAACACTCGCCTCACACCGGGACCATTCGGCGCAAACCACCTGTCCCGGGAAGAACCTGTATTACTACCTGCAGAACGGATACATCAGGGCGGAAGTAAAGAAATTGCTGGCGTTATAGCCCGTTTTCCCCGGGAGAATGCACTATTTTCATTGGAAAGAAACGCTATGCCTTACAGTTATCTCGTCTATGGATCGGCCGGATTACTGGTGATCACCCTGCTGTTTTACCTCTTTTCCAGAAGGAAAGACCGCTGACGAAAGCCATTCTCCTTCGGAGAAAACTCCATTTCCCTTCGGAAAATCGTCTTGTATTCCCAATAAACAAAGCTGTTTCCCCAATGAATACGCACCTATTTTCCACAATCAATACCCATCTCAAAAGATAGTGGGAAAAAAAATCAGTATCGTGTTCGGGAGTAAGGAAATAACTTATATTTGATACTGTTAATTTTGAATACCCATTAACATTCTAAACAAAAACAACATGGCAACTAAAAAAGCAAAAAAAGCGGCTCCCAAAAAAGCAGCTAAGAAACCTGCAGCGAAAAAAGCAGTAAAGAAAGCGGCTAAGAAAGCAGCTCCTAAAAAAGCAGCAAAAAAGAAATCAACCCGTAAACCATCAGCAGCATTCATGAAAGCCCTCACACCAAGTGAAGCTTTAGCGGCTGTTGTGGGAAGTAAACCAATGCCACGTACAGAAGTGGTTAAAAAGATCTGGGTTTATATCAAAGCCAACAAATTACAGGATAAAGCTAACAGGCGTATGATCAATGCTGATGCTAAACTGAAACCCGTTTTCGGTGGCAAAGCACAGGTATCTATGTTTGACATGGCAAAACATCTTGCTAAAAATCTGAAATAAGAACGCTGTTCGTTAATGGAATAAAAGGGCATCAGCTGATGCCCTTTTTTATTGCTCCAGCTTTCCGGAACTGCCGGATGAAACTATATCGGCAATGCTGACAGCTAAAGACTACCTTACACGGTTGCCGGTAATGCTGCAGGCAAATAAATTAATAGATTATGTCAAATATTACACAGGTAGTGAACACCGATAAAAATCTTAGAACATTAAAAAAAGGAGTACATGCTTCCGACCTGGACCAGTTACTCAGCAGTACAGGTCCTTTTACTTTCTTTGCTCCTTCCGATCTTGCCTTTGAAAAACTGGATCATGGACTAATGATTGATTTGCTGGAACCACAAAACAGGCCGAAGCTCGCCGATCTTTTGAGTAACCATATTGTGAACGGGCAGATCAATTATAAAGACATCAAAGATGGTGATACCCTGACAACAGTAAACGGGAAGCAGTTAACACTGCAGGTAAAAAATGGTGCTGTCAGCATTGGTAATATTCCCGTCACACAACGGGAAGCAAAAATATCGAATGGCGTTATGCACTTACTGGATACTGTCATGCAATAATATATTTTTCCTTTATCGCATTGCAACAGGGATCAGCTTTGCTGGTCCCTGTTCTTTATTTAGGCCACCAACATCATTTTTCTTCTTATCTCTTCAAAACAGCAAAATTCTCCTACGGGTTTTGTCTTAGCTATTTCTTGTGTTTGTCTCTATTTTAAATGTTATACTATATCATTTATTTTGTACATGAGTTAACAGCGAATCTGTGCTCCTATTCTCTATGAAAAATCCACCCGGCAAAGACGATCGTCTTCCACTTACCGCATTATCGCCTCCCAACACTTTCCGGAACAAGCCGAATGATCCACCTGGTTTGCAGGAGCGTAAATGATACAAACCGGGACACCATCCTAATATCCTGACTATGAAAAAAAATCCAATCCCCCGTGCATGGCTTTTCTTACCCGCCAGTTTGCTTTTTTTCACTCTTGTATCAAGGGCACAAACAACAATTGCAGCAGCTGATCTTACATTAGCAAGACAGGGCGGAGGTACTGCTATGTCAGTTGCCTGGCATCCCGTATTCCAGAAATACTACACTACAAGCGGTGGCAGCACCAACTCACCATTGAACACATTTACATCAACGGGTACATTTGTTTGTCAAACAACACACAACGCTGATAACAGGGGAAGCTGGTATAATCCCTCCAACCAGCGGATAGAAGGAAATGATGCAACCGGTAAATATGGCTATTACCCGTTGAGTGTTGCCGGCAATCCGGGTCCCGATGCTGTTACTTATTTTTCAGGCAGTGCCACTCCGAATACAGAAAAAGGCGGCGTATTAAACAGTGCTGCTTCTGAAGTTCTTATTTATAACGGGGCTGCTGTTGTCTATCGTTATAGTTTAACAGGAGTCTTTATCGGTACAATTAACATTACAATACCTGCCGGGGCCGGTTTTAATACTTCTCATATGATCTATACAGCTGTTCCCGGCAGCGAAATGGGGTTTTATGATTACAGTAACCGCAGGGTCTATCTTTATAATATCAATGGTGGTAATTACTCAAGATATTATATACTTCCCGGAACTGCGCCTGTACCGGTTAGCTATGGTTTTGCATTTGCGAATGGACGTTTCTTTTTAGAGTCAGGTAACACCTGGTACGGCTACCCGATGTACAATACCGCCGCCGGCTTTGTTGACTGGATCAACGGTGGTGCAGCACTGACAGAAGTAACACTTACCCGCAATGGTGCCACCCACTGGGATGGCTTTGACAATGCAATGCTGGCCAGTGTTACCGGAACCTCCCTGTCGGTTACCAAAGAATATTATTTTTCAAAAACCTATGGTATGGCCGTTCAGCACATTGCTATCACAAATAACGGGGCCAGTACCACTACGTTCAACCTGCAATCCAATGGCAACCTGGGTTCTGATGCGTCCACGAAATTTCATTATACATCTGTAACCGGAGTACGATATACCATCAGTTCTGATAATGCCTCTGCTGCTGCCAATGCCGGTGACCCGGTAGTGAGTATTTTGTATGGTGATGCCGCCCTCGATAATTATATCAGTGCTATGCCTTGTGCCAATGGAAGCGATGTTACTTCATTTACGATGTCGAATGTTTCTATTGCACCCGGGAAGACCAAACGTCTTTTGTTCCTTGTGGGTATCGGTGATATTGATGATCCGAATTATAACCGCCCGGACCAGGCTTACCTCGCGGTGCAGAGTTTATCCAGTATTACCAACTGGCCCACTGATTTTACCAGCTTCCTGACCGGTGAGCAAAGAGCCGAAGTGATCAACTGGAGTGAATTGTCTGCTTTACCCGTGGGTTTCCTGGGTTTCAAAGCTACAAAAGAAAAAAACAAAGTATTGCTGGAGTGGACAACAGTTGGAGAAGAGAATACAAGAGATTTTGTAGTGGAGCACAGCAGCAATGGCAAAGACTGGAATGCAATTGGCACTGTTGCAGCAGCAGGAAACAGCACTTCCCTGTTATATTACAATTTCATGCACCCGGGCCCGGTTTCCGGTAATAACTATTACCGTCTTTTGCAAAGAGACCTGGATCATCTCAGCAAATACAGTAAAATAGTGCTTGTTAAATATGCAGTTCCCGGTAAGCAACTACTGCTATATCCAAACCCGGCCATTAATGGAACTGTCAATATACATTTACAACAAGCTGCTCCCGTAATGATCTGCAATAGTGCAGGCATACTGGTATTGCAAAAGCAATTACCTGCGGGTACCCAGCAACTGGATATCAGCAGGTTTGCCCGGGGTATTTACCAGGTCAAAACTGCAACTGAAACGGTTTCATTAATGATCAGGTAAGCATAGTTATTAAACCCCGGATAGATATAACATAAATAAATCAGCTGAGCACCTGAAGAAATGTCAATTACATAAAAGCCGAAGATGCTTATATTGGTGAGACGAACCCGGATACTGCTCCCCGGTCATTCATAAACTATTGAAGTATGTCATTGCAATCCATTTTTGATGATGCGGGGTTAACTGTCGGCCGGTATGAACAGGTTCACGGCGGGGATATCAACAAGGCTTATTGTTTACAGGTAACAGGAGGGCAATATTTTCTGAAAGTAAATAATGCCGCCCTTTACCCGAAAATGTTTGAGCAGGAAGCAGCAGGACTTGATGAACTAAGAAAACAAGGAGAACTTCTTATTCCTGAAGTTGTACAGGTTGGTGAAGCGGAAGGTTTGCAATACCTGCTGCTGGAATGGGTGGAAAAGGGAACAGCAAAGCCCGGTTTCTGGGAAGAATTTGGAAGAGGGCTGGCCATGATCCACAAACAGGAACAACCCTTCTTTGGCTGGAGGACGGATAATTATATTGGCCGCCTTCCCCAATGCAATACTAAACATACTACCTGGGATGAATTCTATACCGAACGCCGCATCATGCCCATGGTGGAAACATTATTCAATAAAGGAGATTTTAATAAAAAAGATATTGCAGCCGCCGGATCATTTTGTAACCAGCTTGATAAATTATACCCGGTTGAACATCCCTCATTACTGCATGGCGACCTGTGGAGTATGAATTTTACCGTATCATCAAAAGGACATCCTGTGATCTTTGATCCCTCCGTTTATTATGGTCACCGGGAAATGGACCTGGGGATGACAAAGTTGTTTGGTGGCTTTGATCAGCGTTTTTATGCTGCTTATAATGAGGTGTACCCGCTGGAACAGGGTTGGGAAAACCGGCTGAAACTCAGTGAAGCCTATCCCCTGCTGGTACATGCCGTTATGTTTGGGGGCATTTATGCCAACAAAGCAAGAGATATCCTGAGATATTTTAATGACTGGGCTTAACAAGGGGGTCGCTTTTTTAATTTATTACATACATTATCATAACTGAAGCGGCCTCTTATCAGACCAGCTATTGATATTGGTCATAGCAGGCAGCGGGGCATACAAGTAAGTTGCAGTAACATTTAACGCTTGCTATGTTAACAGATATTGCCATCTCCCAGTCGGCGGCTATCCGCCACATCAAAGACATTGCCGCTGCGGCCGGTATCAGTAATAACGACCTGGAATATTATGGAAAGCATAAAGCCAAATTACCATTATCGCTGATCGATGAAGAAAAGATCAAACAGCATCACCTCATCTTAGTAACAGCCATTACTCCCACTCCTGCCGGCGAGGGAAAAACCACGATCTCTGTGGGACTTACAGATGGATTAAATCAAATTGGCAAACAAGCAATGGTGGTATTGAGAGAACCATCTCTCGGGCCGGTATTTGGTTTAAAAGGCGGAGCTACGGGTGGCGGTTATTCGCAGATCATACCCATGGAAGATATTAACCTGCATTTTACCGGCGATTTTGCCGCCATAGAAAAAGCAAATAATTTATTAGCCGCACTGATCGATCATAACCTGCAGAATAAAAAAAGAAGTTTACAGATAGACCCGAGAACCATCGTTTGGAAACGGGTGATGGATATGAATGACCGGGCTCTTCGTCATATCGTCATCGGTCTGGGCGGTACTGCCAATGGTATTACCCGGGAAGATGGTTTTAATATCACACCTGCTTCAGAGATCATGGCAATATTGTGTATGTGTTCAGGTATGGAGGATCTGAAAAAACGATTAGGCAATATTTATATCGGTACCACTTTTACCGGCGAACCTGTTTTTGCCCGTGATCTGAATGCAGTGGGTGCCATGGCCATCTTATTAAAAGATGCGATCAAACCCAACCTGGTGCAGACACTGGAAGGTAATCCGGCTTTATTACATGGAGGGCCCTTTGCCAGTATTGCACAGGGAACCAATTCTATTCTTGCCACTAAAATGGGTTTATCACTGAGTGATTATGTAGTCACAGAAGCCGGCTTTGCCGCTGACCTGGGAGCGGAGAAATTCTTTGATATTAAATGTGTGAATGCAGGTTTGAAACCAGAAGCAGTAGTGGTTGTGGCAACCGTCAGGGCTTTACGGCATCATGGAGGTGCAAAAAAAGAGGAGCTAACCATTGCTTCTGTTGAAAAAGTAGAAAAAGGATTGGCGAATCTTGGCAAGCATTTGGAAAATATGCAGCTCTTCGGCATGAAGTCGGTGGTGGCGATCAATTATTTTCCGGGCGATAGTGATGAAGAGATCAATGCAATCAAAACATTTTGTAACCGCTATGAAACAGAAGCGGTGCTTTGTACCGGTTTCACTGATGGTGGCAAAGGAATGACCCGTCTTGCCCATGCGGTCATAAAAAGGATCGAACAAAATGGCAGTCACTTCAAACCCTTGTACGATCATCATACCAGTATCGAAGAAAAGATACATCGTATCGCCACTAAAATCTATGGAGCTGATGCTGTAGAGTATTCAGTAAAAGCAAAACCTCAATTAAGACACCTGAAGGAGTTAGGTTTTGAACATATGCCCATCTGCATGGCCAAAACACCAAAGAGTTTATCAGATGATGAGAAAAAAATTGGGAGACCTGTTAATTTTATTGTGACAGTCCGTGAGTTTGAGTTTGCAGCAGGTGCCGGTTTCATTATACCGATACTGGGTGAAATGATGCGGATGCCGGGCTTACCCGCCATACCTGCAGCCGAAGGAATTGATATTGATGCCAATGGTGTGATTACCGGGTTAAGCTGATCACCCCATACTGCTATCCAAATTGTACAGAGGTCATATTCAATGAACCGGCTACCAGCTTGTCGTTGAAGAAGACCGGCTCTTCATTTTTTTCCTGCAAACCCAAGGTATACATCAAGGGGTAGTAATGATCAGGGGTGGGTATCGCCAGTTTTGCCGATTTACTTAATGTTTCATAATTAATCAGTGCCTGGTGATCTCCCTCCGTAATTTTTTTCTTAAACAGTTCATGCATTTCAATGGCCCAGTCATAGCCATACCCCGGCTGATCCAGTTTATCCCAGGCTACCCTACTTAGATTGTGTACCATATTGCCACTGCCGATGATCAGCACTCCTTTTTTACGCAATGCCCCCAGTTCTTTTGCCAGTTCATAATGATAAGAAGCCGGTTTGCTGTAGTCAATGCTTAATTGCAACACAGGGATCTTTGCATCCGGGTACATCCTGCGAACAACCGTCCAGGTACCATGATCCAGGCCCCAGTCATGATTGAGACCGACATTGGTTGAATGAATCAATTCTTTGGTTTCAGCAGCTAACAAACTGTTGCCGGGTGCAGGGTATTGCACATCAAATAATTCCTGTGGAAACCCGCCAAAATCATGAATGGTTTTGGGATGATCCATGGCGGTAATATGTGTACCATTTGTGAGCCAGTGAGCAGATATCACCAGCACCGCAGTTGGAACAGGAAGTTCTTTGGCTGTCTTTTCCCATTGCAAACTGAACTCATTGTTCTCAATGCCATTCATCGGGGAACCATGCCCAATAAAAAGCACCGGCATTTTTTCTTCCTGCTCGCCGAGATCATCAGTAAAACGTTTAAACCCTGTTAAGCTGCCCATAGTTAATAACCCTCCTCCGATTGTATAGATAAAATTTTTTCTTTTCATACTGCCCGTTAAAGATACAAAAGTTTATCTAATTTAATGTTTAAACATTGATAAAATAAATATCCCCTGTGACCTCCTGCTTACCATTCTGGATAAAAATCAGGTATTTACTTGCCGGGAATTGTTAACTTTTAGCAACTAAACTTCCCTGCCATGACACATTATCACATTGTTTCCAGGATCTCCATCTACTTGCTGTCGGTGGTCCTCATCATCTTTGGCATTTTTCATTTCTTATATCCAAGAGACCTGCTGGTGTATGTCCCGCTGTCTCTTGTTGGTGGAATCAAATGGGCCTACGTTGTCGGTTCAGCCTTTATTTTAGTTGGGTTGTCCTTCCTGACCAACCAGTATGTGAAGTTCACCAGCTACCTGCTGGTAGTTATGCTGATCATCTTTATCCTTACGATCCATGTTCCGAATTATATGGATGCCGGTGACAGGGATATGCGTCAAATGGCGTTGATCAATATCCTGAAGGATACAGCCATTGCCGGTTTTGCCCTGCATATTGCGGCCGGTGCACATCACCAGCATTTCCATTTAGAAGAAAGCGATTAGACCTGTCTTCCTGGTTATTGCTATTGTCATTCACTTACCTGTAAAGGTGGAAGGATACCTGTTTGCTGTATGCCGCCCTGAATTTTACCTGACTTGCTGCGATTTTTCCCCGGGGATTTTCCCAACCTGGCCATTCCAAAAACTTGTTTTTCCTAACTACAACCTTATTGCTTCAATAAAACAGCCTGTGTTAACTCTCATTTTTTAATAAGTGTTATTTTGTACCGGTGTTCACTACCGTTACATTACTGAAAAATATATTCGTAGAAGCCCCTTAAAAAATTTCACTATAAATCTTTCATTGAATCAACAGGTTGCAGGTAAAAATCGTATAAATACCAGTCGAATTTTCTTCGCTTTCCGGAAACAGCCTTAGTATTTTTACAAAAATAATTTGCAGAAAATACTAACCTGCTATACATTTGTCCTGCAATCAACAAAGAAGTAATTCAATTGATTGCAGTAATTAATCCCGATACCTTTTAAAGTACCCTTAATGATGAAAACTTTACTCCTTTCTATTTCCCTGCTTTTTATTACCGCTGTAACTGTAAATGCCCAGCCTTGTACTCCCCAGGGAGATGAAACAACATATGGCACCGGCAATGTCTGGATCGGCTATGTATATGACAACAGTAATTTAACCTCTTACAAAGGCTATATGAATGAAGGCACTGTGTCAAGTCCCAATTTTGATGAAAATTTTGGTACAAGCAACGGTAATTTCAATACCAATGGCTGCCCTGTAAATGCATCTACGTTCAGTGTCCGATATAAGCTGACCAAAACATTTACCTCCGGATTTTATGATTTCATAGTTGGTGGTGATGATGGTTACCGTCTTAGCCTTGATGGTGGTGCCACCTGGATCATCAACAGGTGGAATGACCAGTCTTACACAACTACTACCTATACTGCACAACTGAATGGCAGCTATAATATCGTGCTGGAGTATTATGAAAATGGTGGCGACAACCGCATCTCTTTTAATGTTACAGCCAGCTGTTCAGGATCTGACAACACTAATCTTTATGGAACAGGTGATGTGTGGAGAGCTTATGTATATGATGGTACTAATTTTAATCAATACCGTGGTTTCGTAACCCGTGGTACACTTAATAACCCTGTAATAGATGAAAACTTCGGCGGCAATAATGTAAATTTTGCAACAAGCTGTACCGGTGTTCAGACGGAAACATTCAGTGTTCGTTTCCGTCTCAATAAAACCTTTGCCAGCGGAAGCTACACCTTCTTCGTGGGTGGTGATGATGGTTACCGCCTGAGTTTTGATGGTGGAGCCACCTGGGCCATCAACCAGTGGAATGATCATGCTTACACTGTTTCTTCATATACTGCTACCCTTAACGGTTCCTATAACATGGTGCTGGAGTATTATGAGAATGGCGGTGAGAACCGTGTTACTTTCGCCCTGGCATCCGGCTCTTCATTGCCTGTTAAACTGATGAGCTTCAGTGGTGCGGCTTTAAATAAGAAAGCGGTGCTAAACTGGACACTGGCAGCCGGCAGCAATCCTGATTATTTTGATATTGAAAGAAGTGCTGATGGAGTTAATTTCACTACAGCTGGTAAGTTAACAGTACCTGCTGTCACCAACATGCAGGCAGATATGCATTTCAACTATACAGATGCTGCACCATTTACCGGTAAATCATTCTATCGTCTTCGTATAACTGACCTCACCGGTATTGTTACGTATTCCAAAGCGGTTGCACTTACTTTTAATGATGCCGCTAACCAAAGTTTCAGTATCTATCCAACTGTTGTCAATGGCACAGGTTCCATGACAATACAGTCAGCCAATACTGTTAAGTCAGCAACTATAGTGGTTACAAATGCCGCCGGTGTACAGATCAACCAGAAAGTGGTCGGCAGGTTGCAAGCAGGACAAGCTATCAGCTTTATGCCTTTTACTGCAACTGTAGCAAAGGGTATGTATATCATCCGTATTGCTGATGATAACAATATCCTGCACACACAAAAGATAATTGTACAATAATATTTCTGTCAACCATTCTCTCTAAAGCCTGCTTTGCAGGCTTTTTTTATACCTATTATATCCCCTAAAAGCAAAGCTGCCGGTATCACACCAGCAGCTTTTTAAAATCAACGAATGCGGGGACGGAAAAATTACTCTGCTCTTGCTCTTATACATGACCTTCTGCGAGCATGGCATCTGCCACCCGCACAAAACCGGCAATATTTGCTCCTTTGACATAGTCTATTGTTCCATCTTCTTTCTTACCATATTGTTTGCATTGCTCATGGATTCGCTGCATGATAATACGCAACCTGTTCTCCACTTCTTCCCTTGACCAGGAAAGACGAATGGAATTTTGGGACATCTCCAGCCCGGAAGTGGCAACACCACCGGCATTGGCAGCTTTACCCGGTGCGTACATAATATGATTTTCCTGCAACAGGGCTATTGCTTCGGGAGTAGTTGGCATATTGGCACCTTCGGCCACCAGCATACAGCCGTTATCCACCAGTAATTGTGCATCTTCCCCGTTCAGTTCGTTTTGTACTGCACAAGGCAGGGCGATATCACAAGGAATTTTCCAGGGTTTCTCTCCTTCATAATAAGGCACTCCATATTTATCAGCATATTCGGATATACGGCCGCGGCGTACATTTTTCAGTTCAAGCAGGTAAGCCAGTTTCTCACTATCAATACCATCGGGATCATAGATAAATCCATTGCTGTCAGAAGCAGTTAACGGGATACCGCCAAAAGCAATTGTTTTCTCAATGGCATACTGGGCCACATTACCACTGCCGGAGATCACCACTTTTTTATTTTTAATAGACTGCCCTTTTGTTTTCAGCATTTCTTCCACAAAGAATAATAAACCATAACCGGTTGCTTCCGGGCGGATGAGGCTACCACCATAAGTGAATCCTTTGCCGGTTAATACACCGGTAAATTCATTGGTAAGTCTTTTGAACTGTCCGAATAAATAACCGATCTCTCTGCCACCCACACCAATATCACCGGCAGGTATATCCGTGTCTTTACCAATATGCCGGAACAATTCGGTCATAAAGCTTTGGCAGAAGCGCATCACTTCATTATCCGATTTTCCTTTGGGATCAAAATCGGATCCGCCTTTACCACCACCCATTGGCAATGTGGTCAGTGAATTTTTAAATACCTGTTCAAAAGCAAGGAATTTTAAAATGCTCAGGTTTACGTTGGGGTGGAAACGAAGACCGCCTTTGTAGGGCCCGATCGCATTGTTCATCTGCACCCTGTAACCACGGTTCACCCTGTAGTTGCCATTATCATCCATCCAGGGCACCCGGAAGATGAGAATACGTTCAGCCTCGGTCATCCTTTCCAGGATATTAGCTTTCGTGTATTCAGGATGTTCTTCAATAAAAGGAATGATGGCCTGTGCCACTTCGGCAACAGCCTGCAGAAATTCAGGCTGGCCCGGGTTCCGTTTCTTCATGAGTTGCATAAACCTGTCAACTGTCAGTTGTTTTGTAGTTATCATACAGCAAAATTTAAAATGTTAAGCAATCATTTACAGCACTTACTCCCTGTACTTCAGTCTCCAAAAATAGAA
>JAFLBM010000047.1 GCA_017303455.1 Chitinophagales bacterium
GAATAAATTCTGCCGGATTGCTGCCACCGTTTTACGGGATAATTGCAACGCTTTTGGAATACTGTTAAGGTCTGATGTGATCAATGTCATCTTTGCCACATCCATGGCAATATCACTACCCTTACCCATAGCAATACTTACATCTGCCTGGGCAAGCGCATGACAATCGTTGATGCCATCACCCACCATCGCCACTACATTACCTTGTTCCTGTAATTCTTGTACAAAAGCTGCTTTATCCGATGGCATTACTTCAGCCTTAAAATGTTTTAAACCGGCTTCATTGGCAATGGCTGCGGCTGTTTGAAAATTATCCCCCGTGAGCATATATACTTCAATACCTGAGTGCTGTAATCTTTGTATGGCTTCTTTGGAAGTGGCTTTTATTTTATCGGCAATCGCAATGATTCCCAGGAGCTGTAACTCATCTGCAAACAGCACCACCGTTTTTGCCTGTTGTGACAAAGACCTGATTTGATTGGTAAGGGCAGGTGGCACAGTGATATTTTGCCCGGCTATCAGTTTTGAATTACCTGCAAAATATTTTTTCCCTTTATAATCTGCTGTCACACCTTTGCCGGTAATACTTTCAATTTTATTCAGATCAACAGGTACTACATTCTCTTCTTTTAGTTTTCTTACCACGGCTTCGGCCAGGGGATGTTCTGATTGCATTTCAATGGCCAGCAGCAATGATTTTATCATAGCCGTATTACCATTACCCGAAATAATCATATCTGTTACTTCAGGTTTTCCTTCTGTTATTGTTCCTGTTTTATCTAATATTACGGCATTTACCTTATGTGCCAGTTCCAGGCTTTCTGCATCTTTGATCAGAATATTATTTTCGGCTCCTTTACCTACACCCACCATAATGGCTGTTGGAGTAGCCAACCCCAGCGCACAGGGACAAGCAATGACCAATACGGTTACCGCGGTAAGCAATCCATGTGTGAAAGCATTATCACCGCCCCAAACCATCCACACAATAAATGTCAGGATAGAAAAGCCTATCACTACCGGGACAAAAATGCCGGCAATTTTATCAACGAGTTTTTGCACAGGTGCTTTACTGCCCTGTGCTTCCTGCACCATTTTAATGATCTGTGCCAGTAATGTTTCTCCACCAACCTTTTCGGCTTTAAACCGAAAACTTCCTTTTTGATTGATTGTTCCGGCAAAAACCTTATCTCCGTTTTTTTTGATCACAGGTATAGGTTCGCCAGTGATCATACTTTCATCTGCAAAAGATTCTCCGCTGGTTACCATACCGTCCACAGGAATTTTTTCTCCCGGCTTCACTAATAAAATATTATCAATATGAACCTGGCTGATTGGAATTTCTTTTGTTTCGTTATCGCTTAATACGAGTGTAACCGTTTTGGGTTGAAGCCCCATTAATTTTTTTATGGCAGATGAGGTGTTTGATTTTGCTTTTTCTTCCAGCACTTTCCCTAACGATATAAACGCAATGACCACTGCCGCTGCTTCATAATACACATGTGCATGGATACCCCGCTGGTGCCAGAATTCAGGAAACGCTGTATTAAAAAGACTAAATAACCACGCAACTCCCGTGCTGAGAGCTACGAGTGTATCCATATTTGCTTTACCATGCCTGGCCTGTTTCCATGCATTAATAAAAAAGCTGCGGCCAAAATAAAACACTACCGGAGCAGACAATACCATCATGATCCAATTGCCATAAGGCAGATCCATAAAGAACATAGCGATGATCACAACCGGTAAGGATAAGACAGACGACCAAATGAAGCGTTTGCGGATAGCAGCATAATGTTTTTGTTGCGCTGCTTCTTTCAGCTCCTGTTGGTTATCCTTTTCAATTACGATATCATACCCAATGGAACGTACCGTGTTTTGCAATATTTCTGGTGTGGCAACGGCAGGGTTATATTCTACCCACGCATCCTGGTTTGCGAAGTTTACGCCGGCATCTTTTACGCCTTCCACCGATTTGAGCATGGACTCTACACTTACGGCACAGGCGGCACAGGTCATCTCCAGTACAGGAAAGGTTTCTTTTATAAATCCATTCTTTTGCTTTAGTGAAGTTTTCGTTCTGCCTTTGGTCATCTCAGTTTCCATAAAAAAACTTTTTACAAAGTTCCTTCAGAGGGCTGGCTGAGTTGTTACATTATCATGGAAGACTTGTATATAATTTCATGCAAATTTTTATTCTTTCTCATTTCTTTGAAATAGGAAGGAGTTAACCCTGTTTGTTGCTTAAACTGCCGTGAGAGGTGCGCCACACTGCTGAAATTTAATTTAAAAGCAATATCTGCCAGTGTGTCTTCCGTATAAACCAACAACTCTTTTACTTTTTCCGTACGGTAATCAATCAGGTATTTTTCAAGCGTTATTTTTTCAGTTTCTGAAAAAGCAGCACTGATTTTTTCATAGTCAGCACCCATTCTTTGAGCGGCGAGTTCAGAAAAACGAAAGTTGCCGGAGAAATCAAATTCGCCACTATACACTTCTTTCAGCAGTGCTTTTACCCGCTGCACCATCTTTTCTCTTTTATCTTGCACCAGGCTAAAGCCAAAAGGCTTTAATTTTTCTTCCAGCAAATTTAATTCTTCTTCACCTAAAGAACCACTTAAGGTTACTTCTCCTAATTGTATATCACTGGCTTCAAAACCAGCCTTCACCAGTGCTGACTTTACGATGCTGATGCAACGCTGGCAAACCATGCCTTTAATAAGTACTTTGTTCCTGTTAAGCATACATTGGTTTTTATACCGGCAAAGAACCGGCAGTGCGGGATGAATACTGTTACAGGATTTTGTAAAAAAAGTATATAATTTTCATTTCAGAGTTTATCCAGCGGCTTCCGCTTGTTTTCTTTCAGCTCTTTAAAGTGAGAAGGGGTGAGACCGGTTACTTTTTTAAACTGCTGCGAAAGATGCTGCACACTGCTGTATCCCAGGTCAAAAGCTATTTCGCTGAGATTTTTTTCATCGTACATCAGCAGTTCTTTTACTTTTTCTATGCGCTGGAGGATAGCATATTTTTCAATAGTGATTCCTTCCACCGATGAAAATAAAGTGGAGAGATAGTGATAATCGAGCTGCAATTTATCCTGCAAATGGGCAGAAAGTTTTAAGTTAAACTCATCTTCATTATGGCCATGAATAAGAGAAACAATGGTGGTTTTTATCTTTTCTACAATTTGAGATTTCTTATCATCCAGTAACTCAAAGCCGTTGTCTTTTAATTTACCCCGTAAATTTTCCAATTGTTCAGCACTGACTTCGTTTTGCAGTTCCACCTGGCCAAGCTGCACATTTTTATAAGTCAGCCCTGTTTCGTCTAATTGCTGACGAACCACCATTACACAGCGGTCGCATACCATATTTTTAATGTGGAGGAGCATGGCGATTGTAAAGGTATCAATTGTAACGAATTGTAGCATCAAATCAAGAATCATATAGAAGCTGATCTTTTGCATTCAGCGGCTAAATCCAGCCAGATATTTAGAAATCATTCAATTATAAAACTTTATTCAGAAATCATTTTCTTCAATCATACTGCAGGTTATTTAAATAGCTGAAGTCAAAAGGCTATTCTTCAAAGTAATACTTAATCATATGCAAATTGATAAAGGTCTATAGCTATGAGGTACATAATTGTAAATAAATAAAACTTGCATGAGGTTTTTCAAAACTGAGTTGAGGCAACTAATTTATTGACTTGCAAAAACCAGTAAGCTTTTATTTACCGGTAATGTCAGTAAAAAAATTATGAAGAAATTAAATCTGAAGCGGAGAGAAAAATTACTTATTCAGAAAGCAAGATTTTGAATTTAAATAGCGTAACTACAACCATATCTGCTTTGTTAGACATAGTTTTAAAGGGCTTTGCAAAACTTGATAAGTTATATAAAAGCTGATACAAAAAATGAGGAATAGTAAGCTCGATGTACCCCCAAAAAATGACTTTCAACGGAAATGATTATCGAATCATAAGATTGAACGAAATCGTTGCACTAATATTCAGGTTCGGAGATGGCTTCAACAAAAAAAAGGACAAATCAGTAATAAAACCAACTTGTCCTTACCGGTTGACCCATAAGGATTCGAACCTTAACAGACAGAACCAAAATCTGTAGTGCTACCGTTACACCATGGGTCAATCATCCCGCATGGGGCGGGACCAATTTCGCAATTGGGAGAGCAAAAATAGGGCTAACTTGCTTTCCTCCCAAATGGTTTTTTAAAGAATTTATGCCGGATGTGAAGCCGAAATCCCTTCTCTTTCCTCCCTTTCCTTTAATTCCCTGATCTTATCCAGTGCCCTTGCCACCACATCGCACATGATAGTGTATAAGGCTCCCTGTTTGGGGTTGTCATAAATATAATCCAGTGCCTGGTCTTCGTTAGGAATGACTACGGTTGGAATATTGGGGTTTACGCTATTGATACCCTGCTGAAGTAGTTCAATGATCTCGTCGGCACTGCGGCCACGAAGGTTTTTATCGCAACGGATAATAATCTCATCAAAATAACGGGCCGATATTTCACCCAGTTCACGGATATCTTCATCCCGCCGGTCGCCGGTACCGGAAATAACCCCGATACGACTCGGATAATCCAGTTTACTGATAAAATCACAAAGCAGTTTCAATCCATGCGGGTTGTGGGCAAAATCCGCCAGCATGGTAAAATGTTTGAAATGGAAGAAATTCAGCCGACCCGGTGTTTGCGTGGAGGAAGGAACAAACGATACTAACGCTGAACGGATATCTTCAATCGTTATATCCCGGAATAAATAAGTGGCGAGTATTGCCGGTAAACAGTTCGCAATATTATGTATCGCTTTCCCTTCATAAGTGAGGGGTATATCTTTCACAGGCATCACCCTGATCTTCCAGTTACCCTTCATGATGCTGACATAACCATTCTCAAACACGGTAGCTAACCCTCCGCCACCACAATGGGCTTTTATCCGCGGGTTATTTTCATCCATGCTGAATAAAGCCACATTGCATTTCAGGTCCTCTTTCATTTTATACACCAGGTCATCATCTGCATTCAATATCGCATAGCCATGCGGGAAAACAGTTTCCGGTACCACTGCTTTTACTTTGGCCATTTGTTCCAGTGTATTGATACCACCAAGCCCCATATGATCAGCCGCCACATTAGTAACGATGGCCACTTCACAATTCTGAAAAGCAAGACCTGATTTTAGAATACCACCTCTTGCACATTCTAATACAGCAAAATCAACAGTTGGATCTTTCAATACAAAGGCGGAACTGATAGGCCCGGTACAATCACCTTTCATCATCAGTTGGTTCTGGATATAGACACCATCACTGGTGGTATAGCCAACTTTTTTACCGGCACTTTTGGCGATATGTGCTGTTAACCTGGTGGTAGTTGTTTTGCCATTCGTGCCTGTTACGGCAATGATGGGGATTCTTCCGGCACTTCCTTTCGGAAAAAGCATATCTACTACCGGTTCCGCCACATTCCTGGCAAGACCTTCCGCCGGTTCAATATGCATCCGGAAGCCCGGTGCTGCATTTACTTCTAAGATAGCACCACCATTTTCAGAAACAGGCGTACGAAGATCCATGGCCATGACGTCAATGCCACAGATATCAAGACCTATTATTTTAGCGATACGTTCAAACATAAACACATTGGCCGGGTGTACCTCATCCGTAACATCTGTTGATGTGCCGCCAGTGGATAAATTAGCCGTTGGTTTCAGTAATACCCGTTCATCTTTTTGCGGGATTGTTTCTAAGGTATAACCCAGGTCATCCAGCATTTTTTGGGTAAACTGGTCAATGGTTATTTGTGTCAGCACTTTTTCATGACCATAACCACGACGGGGATCTTTATTCGTTTCTTCGATCAGCCATTGAATATTGTGCACTCCATCACCCACGACAGAAGCGGGAGTTCTTAATGCCGCACAGATGAATTTATAATTGATCACCAGGCAGCGAAAATCATAACCGGTGATGAATCTTTCCACGATCACACTGCGGCTATAGGCTTTGGCTGCTTCAAAGGCTTTGATGGCCTGCTCCCGGTTGGTAATATTGGTGGTGTTGCCTTTTCCATGATTGCCATCAATAGGTTTTATCACCAGCGGGTAACCAAATTTTTCAATCGCTTCATCCAATCCCACTTCAGTCCTGATCACCGTACCTCTTGGTACGGGTATCTCGGCTGCTTCCAGTAATGCTTTTGTTTCTTCTTTATCACAAGCAATATCAACTGCAATATTCCCGGTGGTGGACGCTATGGTTGCTCGTATTCTTTTCTGGTTCACACCATAGCCTAATTGCACCAGGCTTTGTTTGTTCAATCTTATAAAAGGAATACCTCTTTTGGCCGCCTCATCTACAATACAGCCGGTGGAAGGCCCGAGCCTTGTATCTTCCCGTATCTCCCGCATTTCCTGAATGTCTTTTTCAAGATCATAGTCAGTGCCGTCAACAAGGGCCTGTGCAATTCTTACAGATGCTTTTGCCGCATACACACCCGCATCTTCTTCCATATAACTGAAGATGACATAGTAGACGCCTTCTTTTTCACCGGTTCCTCTTGTACGGCCAAAACCACAATCCATTCCTGCCAGTGTTTGGATCTCTAATGCGATATGTTCGATCACATGTCCCATCCAGGTGCCTTCATCCACCCGGCTGAAAAAACCACCCGGCTGCCCTTCGCTGCAACGATGTTCATACAAAGAAGGCAGCATTTTTTCCAAGCGCTGCCGGAAACCCGGGATCTCGTTCGTGGGTTTTTGTTCCAGTTCCTCCAGGTCCAGTTTCATTTGTATCAGTTTCGGGCGGCGTACACTCCAGTAATTGGGGCCTTTCAGCACTTTCAGCTCTAAAATTCGCATATAAAAAATTTAATAAAACCTGCTACGGGCAGACAAATTGGAAGTTAGTTTTTTTTGATCAGGTGACCAACTGTTCTGTTGCCCTGAGCGGAGTCAAAGGGCCAGGTTTATTAAAGTATATCCTGAACGAAGCCGAAAGATAAATCCGGGTAACCCAACTTGCATTTCAGCAGCCCTTTTTTTCATTACATTTAGTTTCAAAACAGATCAACATGGCTACCAACCGCCGTTCTTTTATACGTAAAGCAGGTGCTTTTTCCGCCACTGCTTTTTTAGCTTCCTTCAATCAGCCTGCCTGGAGCCGTAACCTGGATGCTGCATTAAGGGAGGCAGAAGGGGTTTCACCGGATGACCTGGCTACGGAAGAGGATTTCTGGTATTATATCCAGCAATCCTTCACGGTATCACCATCGCTGATCAACCTGAATAATGGCGGTGTGTCACCGGCCCCAAGAACCGTGCAGGATGCTATGAAACGCTACTATGATCTCAGCAATGAAGCACCGAGTTATTATATGTGGCGCACCCTGGACCAGGGCCGGGAACCGTTACGGAAAAACTTAGCCAAACTCGCCGGTTGTGATGCCGAAGAAATTGCCATCAACCGTAATTCATCGGAAGGACTGGAGACGGTTATTTTCGGTTTACAGTTAAAAGCAGGGGATGAAGTGGTGGCTGCCAAACAGGATTATCCCAACATGATCAATGCCTACAAGCAAAGAGAGTTGCGGGACGGCATTAAAATGGTGTGGATCAACCTGGACATGCCCAGCGAAGACGAAAATTATTTGGTGCAGCAATATGTAAAAGCCTTTACCGCCAAAACAAAAGTGGTACACATCACGCATATCATCAACTGGAACGGGCAGATATTACCCGTAAAGAAAATTGCTGCGGAAGCTCATAAAAGAGGAATAGAAGTGGTTGTGGACGGGGCACATAGTTTTGCGCATTTTGATTTTAAGGTACCCGACCTGGATGCCGATTATTTTGCCGCCAGCCTGCACAAATGGTTATATGCGCCTATCGGCAGTGGCATGTTATATGTGCGGAAAGAAAAAATAAAGAGTATCTACCCGATGTTTGCAGTGGATGATCCGTTGAAGGCAGATATCCGGAAATTTGAAGCCCTGGGCACCAGGCCTTTCTTTATTGAACAGGCTATAGGAAAAGCCATCGAATTTCATGAGATGATCGGCAGCGAACGAAAAGAAAAGCGGCTGCACTACCTGAAAAATTACTGGATGGAAAAAGTACAGTCGTTACCCAAAGTAAAACTCAATACATCGCTGCATCCCAAATGGGGCTGTGCCATTGGCAATATCGGTATCGAAGGCAGAAAGCCCGGCGAACTGGATTCCTTTCTCATGGATAAATACAAAGTACATACGGTGGGTATCGTTTGGGAAAATATCAATGGCGTAAGGGTGACGCCGAATGTTTACACTACTACAAAAAATTTAGATGTACTGGTGGAAGGGATTACTGCGTTTGTAAAACAGTAAAGCCCGGAGGGCTTAAAATTGAATAGCTCCCGGTGCAACCGGGAGAAATAATAGCGTTTAGTGTTATTACCCCGAAGGGGTTGAATTTTATAATCATCCAACCCAATATGAGTACATACCGGCAAATCTATTATCAAATTGTTTTCAGTACAAAAAACAGAGAAACGTCTATCTCAGAAGAGTATGAACAAGACCTTTATAAATATATCTGGGGAATTGTCAACAACCACAAGTGCAAACTATACCGGATAAATAGTATGCCCGACCATATTCATATTTTTTCAGACCTGCATCCAACCATTTGCCTCAGCGATTATGTGAAGACCATAAAAGTTGCCAGTAGTATTTGGATGAAAGAAACAGGTTATTTCAAAGAGTTTACGGGTTGGCAAGAAGGGTATGGTGCTTTTACTTATTCAAACAGGGAAAGAGATATGATAATTGACTATGTCAAAAACCAAAAAAGTCATCATCAAAGGGAAACATTTTATGATGAATATAAACGGTTGTTGATGGAACATGAAATTGAATTCGACGAAAAATATTTGTTGTAATGGTTAATTGAACCCTTTCAGGGTTCCGGGCTTCTCACATTATATGTAATCCCCGATTTGCAATCGGGGCTATGCAGATTTAAGCCCTTCGGGCTACGGACTACTGAAAAAATTAGTCCCCCGTTTCTTTTTTACGGTAACTTCAAATTGTAAATAATAAGTTCTTTTGTCCACACCCATCACTAACCGCAAGATCAACTTACTGCAGGCTACCTCTATCAATATGATAGACATGGTAGGCATAGGCCCCTTCGTGGTGATGCCGCTGGTGATCGGGTATTTCAACAACGGGTTATTTATCTGGGCCTGGATTTTTGGAGCCTTTACTGCATTGATGGATGGGATGATCTGGAGTGAACTCGGTGCAAAATATCCATTGGCCGGGGGTACCTATAATTTTCACCGCATTGCTTTTGGTGAAAAAGGCGGCAGGCTGATGAGTTTTTTATTTGTCTGGCAAACTTCCATACAGGCTCCGTTGGTGGTGGCTTCTGCTGCTATCGGGTTTGCGCAATACCTGACATATATTGTTGATCTCACGGGCTGGGAACAAAAAATGATCTCCGGCAGCCTTGTCATTTTTGTACTGTTATTATTATACCGGAAGATTGAAACCATTGGTAAGATATCCGTATTCTTTGGCATCATCGTCATCGTTACCATTTTATGGATCATCATCAGTGGTTTGTCCAACCAGCAGCACAGCATCAAACTATGGCCAACCGGCAATGAATCCTTTTTCCAGTTCTCTTTTTGGGCCATGGTAGCACAGGGTTCGCTGAAAACAGTGTACAGTTACCTGGGGTATTATAATGTCTGTCACCTTGGTGGGGAGATCAAACGGCCCGAAGTAAATATCCCCCGCAGTATTTTCATTTCTATTATCGGGATCGCTGTTTTATACCTGCTGATGAATATCAGTGTGATGAGTGTGATACAGTGGCAGGATGCGGTGAAGATGGACAAGTACTTAGTCAGCAGTTTCATGGAAAAACTGTACGGCCATAAAGCAGCCGTTGCGGTGACGGTACTGATCCTTTGCGTGGCCATGTCTTCCTTGTTTGCGGTAGTATTAGGTTATTCGAGGGTTCCTTATGCTGCAGCAGTGGATGGTAATTTCTTTTCAGTATTTGGCAAACTGCACCCCACCAAGAACTTTCCTTATATCTCATTGCTGGTGCTTTGCGGGTTGGGCTTCGTTTTCAGTTTACTGATGAAATTATCGGATGTGATCACGGCGATACTCGCTATGCGGATCGTAGTACAGTTCATGGCGCAGTCGGTGGGAGTGGTGCTGCTGCGCAAGAAATTTGGTAGTAAAAAACTGCCTTTTAAAATGTGGTTATACCCGGTGCCGGTCATAATCACACTGCTTATCTGGCTATTTTTATTATATAATAATGAATATGCACTCTGGGGCGGTTTATTTGCTGTTGCCGGGGTGGGAGTGTATTACCTGAAAAAGAAATTCTTTGAAAAGGCTGAGCAGCGGACATAACCTGCCTGCTGGCAGCTAATCGTTACCTAAATTTTTTAATACTTCATAAAGAGCTACTGCTTGTAAAAGCGACTCATAACCTTGCCACACTGTTTTTAATCCCGGTGGCCCATCGCTTTTTCTTCCTAAATAACCTC
>JAFLBM010000048.1 GCA_017303455.1 Chitinophagales bacterium
ACCCCCTGCAATGCAACAACGCTGGTGATTAGCTTCATTCCCGTTTCATCCCCGGGAGTTGCCTGGTGACATAACATTAATGTCCAGGAAAATCCTCCCATACTTAGTCCGGCAACATGCACCGAATTTCTTTTAATACGATATGTATTTAAAAGATGATTCATCATTAAAGTCAATTCCGGCCCGCGGGGATAGGCAGCACTTGGCATAACAGTGATGATTATGGGATAATGTGTACCATTACCCAATTGCACACTACCATCCCATCCATTGTTCATCCAGTAATGAGGGCCGTATTTTTGAAGATTGGCCGGGTTGGTTCCTACTTCACCAAGCCCGGGCATTGTGATTATTGCAGGGCGGCTTGCAGTATCCGGGTGGCCGGGTGTAAACATATTTGCCGGGCGTGATATCCTGAACCGGTATTGTAAACCAGCATACCCAACATTAAAAGTCGTGTCGTAAGTAATGAAATCGTGAGTTTCTGTTTGAGCCTGAAGATTGTCGCAAGGGAAAAAACTGCTGATCAGATACAATAAGGATAGAAAGGTAAACCTTAACCTGGTTTTCATAGTTCTGGGATTATTGGATTATTGGATATTGGATCAAGAGAAAAGCAAATACTTTACTCATACTAAAAATAATTATTAACTATCAACATTCTAATTTTTTGATGCTCTAAAATACTGCAATAAGTAGTTTTCCTATTTTTTTCTGTGAGTATTTACTAAATTGTTATTCACAGAGTTATTCACAGAGAAATAATAAAAAAACCCGGACCATTTAAGGAAAAATAATGCCAGAATTGAGAGTTACAATTGATCAGAAACAGGTAATGAATATTATTTTAATCTGTTAAATTACTTTATCTTTATTTTGAACTCCATCTCCTGGGAAAATCAATTAAACTTAATTCTAATCAAAATCTTAAGACTTGCGTCTATGAAAATTAAATTCTACGCACTGTCGTTAGTTTTGCTGATACTGGCGACAACCATTGCTGCACAAACCCCCGGAGGAGTAAGCACCAATCTTACATTATGGGTAAAATCAGATGCTGGAACTTCCACTACCGGAAGCCTGGTTGACACATGGACTTACGTCAATGATGGCACTAAAGCATTTACTTCCACAGGAACAGACAGGCCTTCCTTAGCAACTTCGGTGATTAATTTTAATCCATCCGTTCGATTTGGAGGAGGGCTCCGGTTCATGGATGGCCCAACCGGTGCTAATGCCCCCATCGCAGCTGGTGACGATACCTATTCGGTTTTGGTAGTTTGGCAATCTAATACAACTACTGCCTTTCAGCGGGTATGGTCACAACGTTCTACACTGGGCTTCACCAACGATGCTTGCGCCTTTTCAACCTGGGATGGCAATCCACCTGGCCCCGGAGTTTATGGCGGGGAATTTGCCGTGGGCCCGTTTGACCAGGGTATACAAAGAAACTATAGTGTTAACAGGTGGAATATTAGTCAGCTCAATCTTCTTAATCTGGCTACTAATGACCTCGAAATAACTGATGACAGGAATATAAGCACAGGGTCCTTAACACTGAGTACTGATCCCCTCGGGTCCAACGGAGCCGGTACCAGAAATATAAGTACCGCTGTTCACCGTATTGGGGCAAATCATGATGGAACCGGCCCCCTGAATGGAGATATCGCAGAGATCATTGTCTATGATCGCTCCATAAATGGCGCAGAAAGGGGAAGAATTTTCTCTTACCTGGCAATGAAATATGGAATAACTATAGGTACTGACCTCGTTTCTTCAGCCGGAACTACAGTATGGAACGCAGCTGCAAACAGTACTTACAATAATGCCGTTTTTGGTTTTTCAAGGGACAATGGTGCCAGTGGGTCCGGTTTACTGGTTGCTCAATCTAACAGTATTGAAACAGGTAGTGGAGATGGAACCGGGCAAAATGCCCAAGGGAATATCGTACTCAGCAATCCAACCAGTCTGGATGATCTAGATTTTCTGCAAATGGGCCATGATAATGGAGCACTTACTGAAAGTATAAGCCCGGATGTTCCTGTAGCAATTGCAGGCTCAAGACGTATTGCCCGTGAATGGAAAGTACAGCATACCGGCAACGTTGGCTCCTTTGACATGACTATGAATTTCTCCGGTTTGACGATCTCAGGAACCGGCCCTATTCAATTCAGGCTGATGATTGATGAGGATGGTGACGGCGATTTCACCACAGGCACTGTAAGATATTATACTCCGTTTTCGTTTGGAGGCGGTATCATTAATTTGACAGGTGTCACCCTGAACAATAATGAAGTTTTCACTTTCATTACCCAGGCTGCGGGAGTGTTATTACCTGTTACCTGGAAGAATTTCAGTGCCAGGCAGGTAAACAATGATGTTCGCCTTGACTGGAAAGTTGAGAACAATGCCAATGCAAGCCATTACGAAATAGAGCATTCTTCTGATGGTACCAATTTTGAGAAGATAGCCACTGTTTCCAATACGGTAACAGATGTAGCCTATGAATTCCTGCACCGGGGGGTATTGAGCGGAGCACATTTTTACAGGATTCGTCAGTTTGATTTTGATGGAAAGAACACATACAGTAAAATTGTCAGCGTTACCATAAAAACGCCTGACTTCATCACTTATATTTTGAATAATCCTGTGCTGAGCTCAAGCGCAGATGTGGTTATCAAAGCTGCTAAACCAGGTATGGCCCTTATTGAACTTTGGTCAGCTAATGGTGCCAAACTGAATACAAAGCAACAAGCAATTACTCCGGGATCAACAGTAGTACCTGTGGATATGAGAAGCGTACAACCGGGCAACTACCTGATCAGGTTAACAGTAGGCAACATTGTGCAAACTGTACAGTTTGTCAAGCTATAAACCGGTTTCAATTATTAAAAAAGACCTATCTACTGCAGTTAGGTCTTTTTTAATGTATTGCCTTAAACAAACAACCCAATTTGATGAAGGGCACATTTGAAAAAAATACAGGGATTACCGGCAGAGAAGCGGGGCTGATCCTATTGCTTTTTGTCATTTCACGAATTATCATCAGGATAATTGGTATTGAAATGGACTACCAGGCGCTTTACCGCAACTGGCAGTACCTTTCGGTTGACACTCTCCATCACGATCTTCTCCAAGGAATATGGTATGATCATACCCAACCGCCTCTTTTCAACCTGTTACTGGGAGCAGTCCTGAAAATATCCGGGACCTCCGCTCCTCTTGTCTTTTCGTTATTTTTTAAACTAATTACCCTCCTTAATGTATTTCTGCTATTGAGGTTACTCAAAGAAAACACAAACCACAAAAACATCCCTTTACTCTTCTCATTGATCTATCTTTTGAGTCCAGCCACAATGTTGTTTGAAAACGAGCTCTTCTATACTTCTTTTATAACATTACTATTACTGCTAAGTTGTAATTATCTTTTACAATACCGGGTATCTGGTAAACCCGGAAAACTATTGGGCTTTTTTCTTCCATTGGCTCTTATCTGCTTAACCAGGAGTATGTATCATCTTGCCTGGCTGCTTATTCCCTGGCTTTTTCTATTTGTATCTTCCCGCAAACAGAAGTCAACAAGAAAGATCCTGCTGACTGGTCTTTTCTTTATCGCTGTTGTCGCCGGCTGGTATATCAAAAACTATATGATTTTCGGGAGTTTTACCAGTTCCACCTGGGGAGGAATGAATATTGCCCGCAATGTGTTTCATGATGCCGTTATCTCAGACACGGGCCGGATCGCATCCATTGAGCCTTTTTCAAAAATATCTGCTTATAAAAATTTCCTGCCTCCTGACCCGGCTGCAACCTTCAAAGGCCTCAATGACCGTGACCTGTTACAGGAAATGAAGAACGACTCATTTATAAATGAAAAACATGCAGGATATATAGACATTTCGAGGCAGTATATGCAAGCCAGTAAACAACACATCAGGGATCACCCCGGGGCTTACCTGAAAAACGTAGTACAATCAGCAATTATTTTCTTTGCACCGGCAACAAGATACCCGGTAAATGAAGCACAGGCCAGAAAAATAAAATACTACGACCTGCTTTATTCATTCAATCTTTCCCATCTGGCCGAAGGAAAGCAGGAAAGAAGAATCGCTTTAACGCTCTCAGCACTTCCGAAATTCATTATTTATTTACTTGTATTCCTTGTCATTATCCGGAACTGGATGCAGAAAAAACAAATTACCCTTCTGCATCTTTTCATTATCTATACAATCGGGTATATCTTTTGTATCAGTTCCTTATTTGAACACTACGAGAACATGCGGTTCAGGTATGAAGCTGAACCTCTTTTTCTTGTTTTGGCAGCAGGCGTACTTACTGAATGGATCAATAAAAGATCAAACAAAAAAAAGCAGGCTATCTGATACAATAGCCTGCTTTCCAAACTTATTAATTTCGTTATGCTTTTTTGGCAATAACCATTATCTCCTTTATACCAAACAACCTTGACACAAGATTAGTAGCAAACCGGTATAGCCCAAAATTGATCTTGGCAAGTGGCAATAATTTAAAGTATCCTGCTCCCCTGATATACCGGTTTTCCTGTATTTTAAAACCAGTAGTGATCAGCAAATTATTGATCGCCTGGAAATTCCAGGTGTGCAGGTGCTGGTTCAGGTCATACTCAAATTTTCCCTTGCCATGACGTTCATGCGGGATAACTAGTACCAACGTATGATCTTTCTTCAATTTGCTGTTGATACTCTCCAGCATGGCCTTAGGGTGAGGGTGATGCTCCAGCACATGTGCTGAAAAAACCACGTCAAAGGCTTCATTAGGTATCTCATCAAGGTTTGTGGTGGCATCAATGCCCTTTTTCCTGCAGAACTCTATACCAAATGTTGAAATATCATATCCTTTTGCATTGGGAAGGTAATATATATTCTGGCCAAGTCCGCAGCCATAATCAAGAATACGGCTATTCTTGTCCACGCTGAAGAAAAATTTATCCAGAGCAATTTTAGCCCGGGCATTATAATAGGCTTCATTAAAATGATTACTATGCCGGGTTTCGTGGTACCATGATTCATAATCCAGCGAAACATGTTTCTCTTCAATAGTAGTTGTCTGACTCATTACTTTCAATAGAATTTAAGTTTACCGTTCCCTGTATAGAGAACGGGTGCTAAAATAGAAAGAAATCCACGACCTTGAAATATTTTGGCCAATATCTTTCAGCCTTACCCGGGAAAACATGGCAACAGAGCCTAAAACATGAAATTTTTGATTTTCCCGGCAATGAAATGTCAGTTTTTTTAGTTAGCAGCCTGAAACAGTTGTTAGCAAAGCCAGGGCTGGGAGTTTGTATCGGGAGAATACAAAATGCTATTAATTGTTTTCTTAGTTTATTTTTACCTTTCTTTATAATTCACCATTACAAACCTGCCTGCGCTTGAAAAATCGCTTTTCGTCATATTGGTTCCGCTCCGCCTTTTATTCCTTTTTCCAGCGTTTTTCGCTGACTTTTTTTGGTCTCATTAATTTCATGATCCTTACCCGTATTATTTCTGAAAATCAACTGGGCACCTGGGCCTTGTTCCTTATTATCACCGGCGTTTTCGAAGCTACCAAAAGCAACCTGCTTAAAAATGCACACGTTAAATATGTGAGTGCCAGCCCTGAAAAAAATGAAAAGATTGCAATTGCTTCCTCTTCCTTTCTTATTAATACATGTATAAGCATCCTGTTCATCCTGGTGATCATTTTCTTTTCAGAGTGGCTTAGTCAGTGGCTGAATGCCGGGCTTGATCTTGCCCAGATGCTGGTCTGGTTTATTCCCGGCATGCTCTTTATGATATTTTTTACCCACTTTGAATCAGTTCAGCAATCTCACCTGGATTTTAAAGGTGTTTTTGCAGGATATTTTATCAGGCAAATTTTTTTCTTTGTTGTATTGCTGACCTATTGGATACTTAAAAAGCCACTTTCGCTGCCCTTGTTGGCTATCTATCAATCACTCAGCATTGCACTTGGTTCTTTAGTACTTTACTTTTTCAGCAGAAAATATTTATCGCATCAGTTCATAGCCAGCAGGGTATGGGTGAAAAAGATATTTGGCTATGGTGGTTATATTTTCGGATCAGGGCTGGTAGCAAATATTGCCAATAACCTTGACCAGGTAATGATTGCCCGGTATGTGCCTGGCTCAGTGGCTTACTACAATGTAGCTTCCCGTATTAATAATCTCGTTGATATGCCCTCTTATGCAGCTGCAGACATCATTTTCCCCAAGGCGTCGCTTGCCTCGGCAGAGGAAGGTCCGGCCAGAGTAAAATACCTGTTTGAAAGAATGATAGCAATACTTATTGCCATCACCATCCCTGCAGCGGTTTTTATTATCCTCTTCCCGAAATTTGTAACCACCGTCATTGCTGGTGCAGCCTATACACCGGCCGCCGGTATCCTACAGATTTACATGGTAACAGGTATTTTGCGTCCTGCGCAAAACCAGGCAGCCAACCTCCTCAATTCAATTGGTAAGCCAAGGGTCACTTTCATCATGAATACCATTTCACTCAGCATACTTCTTTTGCTGAATTATATATGCCTGAAACAATTTGGTTTTTACGGAGCTGCTATCGGAACACTGATCACCACTTTGATAAGTTTTATCACCTGGTATTTCTTAATGCGTAAAATGATTAACCTTGATTTATCAAGTGTTTTAAAGCACATCATTAGTACTTACAGTTTTTTCTATCAGCTGGTAAAAGGAATTATCACCCGGAAAAGGAAGAACCAAGAACCGGAACGGGGGCTATAATATTACAGGGTTCCTTTTTTTAATTCATTTACTGCATAATCACAGGCTCTTGCCGTAAACGCCATATAAGTAAGTGAAGGATTGGCTGTTCCTGAAGACGCCATAAAGCTTCCGTCGGTAACAAACACATTTTTTACATCATGCATTTGGTTAAACTTGTTCAGCACAGAGGTTTTGGGATCTTTTCCCATCCGGGCGGTGCCCATTTCGTGAAAAGCAGAACCACCTGGCTGAAAATGACTATAGGATTTAATATTCTTAAATCCGGCTGTTGTCAGCATCTCTTCGATGCTGGCAACCATATCTTTCTGCATGGCCTTCTCATTATCGTGGTATTCATAATCAATCTTTACAAGAGGTAAGCCCCATTGGTCTTTTTGCTGATCATCCAGTGTAATTTTATTCGTAAAATAAGGTAATGTCTCTCCCCAGCCTCCCAGCCAGATACTCCAGGGCCCGGGCTGTAACAATTGTTCCTTAAAATCTTTACCAAAACCGCTTACCTGCCTGCCCTGCTCCTGCCAGTTAGCCCTGCCTCCCATTCCCTGCAAACCATAACCACGGGTAAACTCTTTTCGCATTGTTTCTTTTGAGGTATTGCGAAACCTTGGAACATAGATACCGACCGGTCTTCTCCCCGAATGATATTTATCTTTAAACCCATCGAATTGCGCCTCAGCTCCTGTTCCTGTAAAATGATCCATTAAATTATGCCCTAACTGGCCGCTGGAATTACCCAACCCTGTTGGGAAACTGGCCGATTTGGAATTTAACAGAATAGCGGCAGTAGCTATTGCCGATGCGTTGAGGAATATAATCCGTGCAGTGTACTCGGTTATTTTTCTTGTAATCGCATCCATCACCCTGACACCAGATGCCCTGTTGTTTTTAGCGTTATACAATACTTCTATAACTATAGCATCAGGTTTCAGTGTCATATTTCCAGTTGCGGCTGCAGCAGGCAAACTGGCTGCATTACTGCTGTAATAACCTCCGAAAGGACAACCCCGGCTGCAAAGATTGCGGTACTGACAAGGCCCCCGGCCATTCCAGCCACGGGTTAAATTAGCTACCCTGCCAATGGTAACAATCCTGTCTTTATAACTGGAACGAATCTTTGATGAAAAATGATCTTCAATACAATTCATTTCCATCGGTGGCAAAAAATTTCCATCTGGTAAATGAGCAAGTCCTTCATTTTTCCCGCTAATGCCAATATAGTTTTCCACATAATCATACCAGGGAGCAATATCTTTATACCGAACCGGCCAGTCAACAGCAATACCTTCTTTCAGGTTGGCCTCAAAGTCAAGATCACTATAACGGAAACATTGACGACCCCAGGTTAATGATTTACCACCCACCTGGTAGCCCCTGCCCCAGTTAAAGGGTTTTTCCTGTATGTAGGGATGTTCTTTATCACTTGCAAAAAAAGGAAGGGTTCCGGGGTCACCAGCCATACTCTGCACCGGGTTCTCTGTCAGCTGTGTGTTCGTTAACCGTAAGCGATGATCAAACTCCCAGGGAAGCATATTCGCTGTTTTATACCCGGTAATATGCTCAACATTTTGCCCCCGTTCCAGCACGAGGGTTTTCAATCCCTTTTCACAAAGTTCTTTGGCAGCTAACCCGCCGGTAATACCCGACCCCACCACAATCGCATCATAGTTGTACAGTTCTTTTTCTTGCTGATTCGTTTTAATCGGATCTCCCATAAAATTCAGTTTGTAGCCCAGGCTTTCTGGCCAGGTTTGAGCGGAATACAGCCATGGTAGTTTCCGGGAACATAATCATAGACAAGTGCTTTCGTGGCTCCTTCCCGGGAAGTGCAAAATCCCTCCACTGTATACTCCTTTAATGTTGTAAAAAATGATTTGCCCAGGTACCTTGTTTGTGCTTTTCCTATAATACCGGCATATGGCTTGCCTTTCTTTTCAAAATATTTCAATGCCGTTTCTTGTTGCTGGGGCGAACAGGACTGGTATGGCTTTCCATACTTTATCACACAATGTGCCTGCATATCTTTTAATCCTGTTATGAAATTATTCTGGGATTTTCTATCGGTACAATCCTTAATCATCTTAATAATGAAAGAATGTACACCGGCTTCCCTGGCTCCTGGTGTATCGGTGGAGGGGATAATCGTTTCAGCTAAAGAAGCAACCAGGTCACTGTTTGCAGTGAGGAAATTGATGTCCGGCGTTTTATTGATTTCATACCATTTATACCCTCCCGACGCGAGGGTTATTCCGGCACCTGCTAATAAAATCCGTGAAATCGCTTTACGTCTGTTCATTTGATTTACTCATTTTTCAGAAAGAACGGATAGAAAGGCTGCTAAAGATAGAAAAACGTATTGATTAACAAGGTGAGTATAAACAAACTGTGTTTATAAAATGGACCGGGGGAAATAACAACCGGGCTATGAGGTCTGTATTCCACCTTGTAGGGATTATTTTACTAGGCGCTGATAACCAAACATTTAATTAAATCCAGGTAACTCCCTCTTATTTTCCTTTTTATATAACATCTGTGGTTTCATTTTCACTCAACAATACTCTATCTTGCTGCTCCATTCACTGGCCTCCTGCTTAGTACAACAATTCCCTTTTAAAATTCAAAGTCAGAAAAAAACCTAAATGATTAATTCAGGGGCTTTTATGTGTTCATTTTTTAAAAAGTATGGGCTTTAAAAACTAAATTTGTTCTAATAAAGTAATCTTATCTAATGGATCTTGTCTACCTGTTTCGGGTGTTGTTTAAGCGTAAATGGATCATTCTCGCCGCTGCTGTCATTGCTGCCGGAATGGCTTATTTTTTTACCCGGAATGAACCCCGGAATTTCCGTTCTTCCACCGTGGTATCAACCGGGTTTGGCGTACCTGATGAAATACGCCTGAGCGATGAACGTTATAATTATTTTGATGCTGAGTTAAAGTTCAACAATGCCATCAGCACCTGGACCTCGCCTACTGTGATCAGCCTTTTATCCTATGAGCTGATCCTGCATGATCTTAAAAATCCTAAAACTGCATTTCGCAGACTCACAGAAAAGCAACTCGAGACAGACTGGTATAAACAGATCAAAATAGATTCTGCTATAAAAATATTTGAAGAGAAGCTGGCTACCATGAGTGTGCTTACCTCTTTTAAGCCTGAAGAAAAGAAACTGCTGGAGTTGCTCAAACTTTACGGTTATAGTTATTCAAACATCATGCAACGGTTGAGTATTAACTGGCAGCAACGAACCGATTATATACACATCGACTGTATTTCAGAAAACCCGGACTTGTCGGCCTTCGTTGTTAATAATGTTTTTCAGCAATTCATCCGCTATTATAAAGGCATCCGTGATTCCAAATCACAGCAATCTATTGATACACTGGAAAGCATAATGCTGAAGAAGAAACAGGAATATGACCTCAAAAACCAGATGCTGAGAGGAGAAGGCGGCGGTGATGTAAGCACGGAAAGCTCCAGTAAATATGAACTGATGGCTGACCTTGAAAAAACATTAGCAGCTGAAAAAAGTAAGCAAACCGATAACTTTTACTCACTGCGCAAGATCAATCAGCGGCTTGCCAATCTTGGCACAGGCACAGGCACCACTACTAACA
>JAFLBM010000049.1 GCA_017303455.1 Chitinophagales bacterium
TTTGTGTCCGGTTGCTTCCTTGTATAAATTCCATATCGCTTTTATACAAAAATCATACAGCCTTTGCCTTCATTCACATTGTGTGTATATTTATAAACCAACAGCGGTTTTTTCACAAACTCACGTTGGCAGTAATTGTTAAATGACACCATAACTGAGAGAGAATTTGAGTTGCCTAACGTTTGTATGAATAAAAAAATTAGTTTGTTTGAAAATTAACTTTAATGATAAAAATATTCTTATGAAAATTCATTTTGTCTTATTATGCATAATATTTGTGGGTTGTAATAAAAAAGAGCCAACGTTGGTTTTACCTAATGAGGAAATTATACTCACTGAGGTTTCCTATGGAACACACGAGCATCAGAAAATGGACGTATATCTTCCCAAAAATCGTAGTAAAGCCACTAAAACCATTATATACTTACACGGGGGAGGTTGGTATATGGGTGATAAATCCGATATCAAAGACGGTGCTATCTACTTCCAACAGCAAGGTTTTGCTTTTATAAGTATCAACTATCGTCTAACACGCACACCTGAAAACAATATACACCCAGCCCAAATGCAAGATATAGATAGAGTGATTGCATTCATAAATCAGAAACAACAAGAATGGTCTTTACCTGATGATAAGCTTGCTTTGTTTGGCGGAAGTGCAGGGGCGCATTTATCACTACTTTATGCCTATAAATACCAAGTCAATGGAAAAGTGAAAGCCGCCATTTCTATGTCTGGACCTACCGATTTAACTGATAATCTACTCATAAACAGTACTATTGGAGGAGCATCGATTGGAGCAATGATTGAGTCGTATGTTGGGGCACCATTTACGGCTCAGGCAGCAGCGTGGCAAGCCACAAGTCCAATTAGTTTTATAACAGCAACGTCTGTGCCTACATTATTTGTACATGGCACTATTGATTCGGCAGTGCCCTATCAACAATCTTTATCAGCATATAACAAACTAAAAAATGCAGGTGGCGTGGCTCAATTAGAGCCATTACCAAATATTGGACACGATTTAGTCGGCACTAACTGGGGAGACTTATTGCCCAAAATGATTGATTTCTTAAATCAACATGTAAAATGAGCCAACAACTACCGCTAGTCGAGTAAGCAAGGGGATTTTCACTCCGCTATTCGAAACTTCCGGTTCCGAATTCATACTACACCTCAGCTTCTGGCGAAGTTTTCACTGAAAAATTCAAAAAAAATAATTCAGTAAAATTTTAAACCTGCTGAATAATGAAATATTTAATTGCTTTTTTGATGTTCACATACAGCCATGTTTCTGCGCAAACAAAAGACATGATGATCCGGATATCCGAAATAGAAATTGATTCAAATTTTATTAAGGAATATAATTCTATTCTCCGGGAAGAATCCCGGGCTTCCGTGCAATCAGAACCGGGAGTTATTGCCATTTACCCAATGTATCAAAAGGTCAATCTAACGCAGGTGCGGATTTTAGAAATATATGCAAACCGGGAAGCCTATGAAGCACATTTAAAAACAGCTCATTTCCTGAAATACAAAACAAGTACGCTTAAGATGGTAAAGTCGTTGAAACTTGTAGAGATGGAAAATATAGATTCACAAACAATGGTTGACATATTTCGTAAAATAAAAAATTAACATAACCACTATTCGAAACTTCCGGTTTCGAATCCCTATTCTATCGCTTGCAGCGATACCAACAAACAGCATTTAATCCGGCAGCACCTTCACCATAATATTTTTATAGAACACTTTACTTTTCGGATCATGGCCCTGTAAGGCAAAGGTACCGCTGCTGAGCAACCGGCCTTCCATGCCTTTATCCCTCTTCACATCCTCCGGCTCGGTATAATCCACCACCTGTTTGTTGTTGATGAATACGGAAATATGTTTGCCTTTTACCCTGATCCGTTCGGTGTACCAGACACTGTCTTTTACATATGTCTCCCGTACATCCTGTATGGCATATAAACTGCCGGTGCGCCGCCAGTCAGTATGCGAATTATTCACCTGCACTTCATAGCCTTTTTTCGGCCAGGAGCTTTCCTGGTACAGGGTATGAAAATAAATACCGGAATTAGAACCCGGCATGGTCATTACGTCGGCTTTGAATTCGAAATTCTTAAAGTCATGCTGCTGCACCGGGCCATTATAAAAAAGATGGGCTACATTCCCATTCACCATGATGGAACCATCAACGACAGAAAAGCTGGAGGCATTGGCTCCCGCTTTCCAGCCGTCCAGTGTTCTGCCGTCAAATAAAGCCACCCATTCCCTTTTATGCGGGTTGCTGCCGGCAATAAAAAACAAGGCCATGATGATAGCAGCCGATACGATCAATTGTCGCATGATACAGGAATTGAAAAATGAAGCTACCGGTTTTTTGGGCAAAAATTATTCCCTCTTTCAGCTTATCATCAAAATACATTGAAACGAATATCCATGTATCATCCAACGGGTTTTGTGGAGAAAATGGGGATTACAGCTTTATTAAAAACCCTATATTGGTTACCTGTTGCTGCCTCCCTGCATCTTTCCTGTTCCCTGTTTAAATGAGCGACGAACCCTTGTACAAACACCTGTGCAATTTATTTTGTAGTAGTAGTTAAAATTTAATTTCCGGATGCCACCCATCTTATCCTGTGCAAAGGGCCGCCTTTTGCTTCTTTGTTTGTTTACGAGCCAATTACTATTTGCTCAGACCCATACTGCCAGAACAGTAACTATCAACAGCAAGTGCCGTGGTTACTGGGAATACCTGCCGGTCAACTATGCCGGTAATACCACGACCAAATACCCGCTGATTTTTTATATACACGGTGCCGGTTCCTATGGTAATGGCACGGCTTCTGCCATGAACATCATGCTGAGCTATGAAGGCATTCCCTATTACATCAACACCAATGCTTTTCCGGCCACGTTTACCGTGAATGGGCAAACCACTTCTTTTATTGTTATTTCACCGCAGTTCACATCAAGACCCACCCCGCTGGAGATAAAACAGGTGATTGATTATATGATGCCGCGGTACCGGATCGATACCACCCGTATTTATTGCACCGGCTATAGTGTGGGTGGCGATGTGGCCTGGAAAACGCCGTATAACCTGGCAGCCGCTTACCGGCTGGCAGCTCTGGCACCGGTGGCTGGTTATAATAATCCTTATTCGGATACCACAGCACAGTTTATCGCCGGGGCCAATTTACCCACCTGGGCTATTCACAGTAATAATGATGCTTCGATTCCTGCCACGGCTTCCCAGAATATGGTAAACAAGATCAACAGTTTTAATCCTGCCATACCGGCCATTATTACCCGTCCGAATGGAATAACCCATGAGAATACAGTGAGAACTGCCTATGATCCCAACTACCGGCCGAATGGAAGGAACATGTATGAATGGTTCCTGCAATACAGCCGCAATTTTCCGCCGGATGCCAATGCTGGAAATAACGTAAGCATTACGCTACCCGTCAACAGTGTTAACCTGGACGGAACGGCTTCTACCGATCCGGAGAATAGTCCTTTACAATATAACTGGTCCAGGGTCAGCGGACCATCACAATTCCTGATCAGCAACGGTAATACCGCCACGCCAACCGTGTCCAACTTAGTGGCAGGTGTGTATGATTTCAGGTTGGTGGTTACGGATAATGTATTACTGACCGATACTGCCACCGTAAGAGTGACTGTTATCAATCCAAACCCGAATCAATTACCCGTTGCTGTTGCCGGGAATGACCAGGAAATATTACTGCCTCAAACAGCAACCACCATCAGTGCAGCAGGCTCCATTGATGCAGACGGAATCATCGAAACATATAACTGGACAAAGATTGCAGGACCCGCACAATTTACTATCAGTACTCCCAATGCGGCCGGTACGGCTATATCCAATCTCAAAGTTGGCACCTATCGTTTTAAATTAACAGTAACGGATAACCAAAACGGAACTGCTACTGACACAGTAGATATAGTTGTGATCAACCCATCCCCCAATATTTTACCAATTGCTAATGCCGGCAATGACCAGGTGATCACTTTACCGGTCAGCAGTACCACGGTGAACGGTTCTTCTTCATCAGATGGCGATGGAAATATTGCAGCATACCAATGGCAGCAGATCAGTGGCCCGGTTGCAACAACGGTAGCAACACCTAACACAGTTTCCACTACTGTCAGTAATCTCAGCACCGCAGGTGTTTACAAATTTGAACTGGCGGTAACTGATGACAGCAGTGCCGTGGTAAAAGATACAATGGCTATCACGGTAAACCCTCCGGTTAAGATCATCCAGGTAAATGTTTTCGGTGGAAGTAATCCGGCCGGAACAGGATGGTACAACTGGAATGTACAAACCAGCCTGACCACACCAACACTTCCTTATTCGAATGGCCTTGCTTCAACTGTTACAGCTGCACTGAGTGCACATACTAATATCGGAGATAACGGAACAGGATATCCTACCACCATGTGCCCACCGGAGGTAGGGAGATACGCCAGTTATAATACCAATGCCAGCAGAACATTGACGATTTCAGGTTTAGATAACAGTAAGCTGTATGATTTTGAAGCGTATGCTTCCCGCATTGGTGGCAACCAGACAAGATTTACGACAGGCAGCAACACGGTAACAATTACTACAGACAGGAACTATGCTAATAAAGCAATCTTCACCAACCTCGCTCCTTCGGCCGGAAGAATAGTGATCAATATTGAACGGATCACTACCTATACTTATATTAACGGTTTCAAACTGACAGAAATCACCAGCGGCAGCAGTTCCAATACTCCGCCTGTATCGGTACCCGGCAGCAATCAATTTATTTCACTTCCCACCTCGCAGGTTACGCTGAACGGGTCTGCTTCCAGCGATCCTGACGGAAGTATCACTGCCTTCAGCTGGCAAAAATTATCCGGGCCGGCTGCAACGATCACCAATGCAACACAGGCTTCCACCACGGTAACCGGTATGACCACCGCAGGTGTATATGTGTTCCAGTTAACCGTTACCGATAACCAGGGAGCCACTGCATCTAATACAGTTGAAGTAACTGTTAGCCCGCAGGTATCACCACTTACTGTTGCCGATTCGTTGAATTGTGGCAGGAGCGTTAAAATAGTGGTACTGGGCTCTTCCACTGCTTCTGGCACTGGTGCCACCCCCGTTGACAGTTCATGGGTCAATAAACTCCGGAGATATGTCATCAGTAAAAATGCACAAAGCACTGTAGTTAATCTTGGTTTATCCGGCATGACCACTTACCAGATACTTTGCCCGACCGGTTTTGTGCCACCGGCCGGCAGACCTTCACCAAGTATAAATAATAATATTACTTATGCTCTTTCACTGAACCCTGATATCATTATCATCAACCTGCCTTCCAATGATGCAGCGAACGATTATACTTTGCAGGAACAACAGGATAATTATGAACGAGCCATCGCCCTGGCAGATGCCCGCAATATTCCGGTATGGGTGTCCACCACGCAACCACGAAACGGGTTGACGACAGCACAGGTAACAAATCTCATTGCGATGCGTGACTGGACCAACCAGCGGTTCGGCACCAAAGCGATCGATTTCTGGACTACCCTGGCCAGTGCTGCCGGAACAATCAACAGCCTTTATAATTATGATGGCATTCATTTAAACAACAGCGGTCATCATCTTCTTTATACAAGAACGGTGGCGGAAAGAATGCTGGATACGATCTGCCTGCGTTATAATATACCGCCGGTAGCCAATGCCGGAATTGATAAAGAGATCACATTACCTGAAGATTCTGTACAATTAAACGGATCAGGTACAGATAGTGATGGAGCGATTGCTGCTTACAACTGGTCAAAACTGAGTGGCCCGGTTCCATACACCATAACCAATGCTGCGATTGCAAATCCCAAACTCAGGAACCTCGCTTATGGTACTTATCTTTTTGAATTGAAAGTAACAGACAACCTGGGTGCTATTGCAAAAGACACTGTATTTATCAGGATAAATTCTGCCCTGCCGTTGCCTCCCGTTGCTGATGCTGGTATTGATATTAATATCCGTTTGCCGAGAGATTCCGTGCAACTCAACGGAGCAGCTTCTGCTGACCCCGATGGAATCATCAGCCATTATCAATGGAATAAAATTTCAGGGCCGGATCAATTCAGTATCAGTAATGATACATTAGTGAACCCGGTTGTAAACAATCTTGAAATAGGCAGTTATGTTTTTGAATTGATTGTTACAGACAGCAGCGGACTCAGTGATAAAGACTCAGTAACGATACAGGTAGCAGCAGCTAACCTGCCACCTGTTGCCAATGCAGGCCCCGATAATTTTATCATTGCGCCGGCCAGCAGTATACAACTGAACAGTTCCCTGTCTGCAGACCCGGATGGAACGATCAGCAGCCGCAGTTGGTTAAAAGTTGCAGGCCCCGCTTCGTTTGCTATTGCAAATGCAACAACAATCAGCCCGGTGATCAGTAGCCTTGTTCCCGGAACTTATACGATAGAACTAACGGTTACAGATAACGATGGGGCAACGGCTAAAGATTCAGTCAGCATCACGGTATATCCGCCGCCCAATACTCCACCGGTTGCGAGAGCCGGTAACGACCAGCTAATCACACTCCCCTTAGATTCTGTAACAGTAAACGGTTCCGCATCATCAGATGCAGTAGGCTCCATTATTAGTTATCAGTGGCAACAGCTAAACGGCCCGGTAGTTACTATCATGAATAACCCAGCTAATGCCATTACTATAATTCGGGGATTAACCAGTGTGGGCTCTTACCAGTTTGAACTAACCGTAACAGATGACAGTAGTGCTGTGGCAAGAGATACCGTACTGATAACAGTAAATGCAGCACCGCCACCACAACGGTTCGTCCGGGTCAATGTATTTGGCGGCAGCAATCCTGCCGGCACAGGATGGAATAACTGGAATGTACAAACCGGTTTAACAACGAGTGCCTTTACTTATGCAGATGGCGGAACCTC
>JAFLBM010000005.1:0-21573 GCA_017303455.1 Chitinophagales bacterium
TGAGGCCCATGCCACCGGCTCTTTTATTGCTAACGGCGGTTGTTACTGCTTCGGCCATATCGCTAGCACCGGAAGAAGCACCGCCACTGTTAATGAGACCGGCACGGCCCATATAACAATTAGCTACCTGGTAGCGGCAAAGATCAATGGGATGATCGGAGGTGAGTTCGGTATAAATGCGTTTATCATTTTTACCATAGGCCGATTCTTTGGTATTGAGTGCTAAGTAACCGCCATTGTTCTCCGGCAGTTTTTGTTTGATGATATCAGCTTCAATGGTTACACCGAGATGATTGGCCTGTCCCGTAAGATCAGCCGATACATGGAAGTCCTTATCGGATTGTTTAAAGGCCGGATTGCGCAGGTAACACCAGAGTATAGTGGCCATGCCGAGTTCATGCGCCATTTCAAAGGCTTTGGTTACTTCCTGCAACTGTCTTGTAGATTCATCACTGCCAAAATAAATGGTGGCACCCACGGCAGCAGCACCGAGGTTCCAACTGGCTTTGATGGAAGCAAACATCACCTGGTCAAATTTATTAGGGTAGGTGAGGAACTCATTGTGGTTGATCTTGACAATGAACGGAATTTTATGGGCATATTTCCGGGAAAGAAATCCCAAACCGCCAAACGTGGTGGCCACCGCATTGCAACCACCTTCCATTGCCAGCTTGATAATATTTTCCGGGTCAAAGTAAATGGGGTTCTTGGCAAAGGAAGCACCGCCACTGTGTTCAATGCCCTGGTCAACCGGGAGAATAGATAAATAACCGGTGTTGCCGAGGCGGCCGGTATTGTACATCAGTTGCAGGTTGCGCAGCACATGCGGGTTGCGGTCGCTGTTGATCCAGATACGATCCACAAAATCAGGACCGGGCAGGTGCAACTGGTCTTTTGAAATAGTTTTTGACTGGTGGTTGAGTAAGTACTCCGCTTTATCGCCGAGCAATTGGGTAATGGAAGGCATGGGAATAGTTTATTGGTTAATTAGTTGATCAGTTGAAAGGCCACTAACGATTGTTAGGCAAAGATAATGCTTGGGAGAAAACCGCAAAACGGTTGTGTGGATATGACGCAGGAAGTGACAGGATCATTGAAAGCAGTATCAAAATTACCCGGCTATGCCGGCTAATAAAATACAGGAACATGGATGAAAAGGATGGGAAGGGTTTCCACAGATTTCCCCATGAAAGGGAAGCGTTTTATTAACAAGATAAAAATCCGTGTTGATCTGTTCAATCTGTGTTATCCGTGTTCAAAAAATTACCCGAAAAGATCACTGCTCAGGTAGCGGTCGCCGCGGTCGCAGGCAATAAAGACGATCACTCCTTTATCAATTTCTTTTGCCAGCCGGATAGCGGCTGCTGCCGCACCACCGCTGCTCATGCCTGCAAAAATGCCCTCCACTTTCGCCAGTTGCCTGGCCATCAGCGTCGCTTCCTGTTGCGATACATCCATCACCCTGTCCACTCTTTCGGGTTCAAATATTTTCGGCAGATATTCTTTGGGCCAGCGGCGGATGCCGGGAATAGATGATTCTTCGGTAGGCTGGCAGCCCACAATTTGTATGGCCGCATTTTTTTCTTTCAGGTACCGGGAGCAGCCCATGATGGTGCCGGTGGTGCCCATGGAACTTACAAAATGAGTAATGGACTGATCGGTATCTCTCCATATCTCCGGGCCGGTGGTTTTATAATGGGCTTTATAATTATCCGGGTTGGCAAACTGGTTGAGGATATACGCTTCGCCACGGGCAGCTTTGGCATCGGCATAGTCACGGCAGGTTTCAATATTCTCCAGCAAAGTAACGGTGGCACCAAAAGCTTCCATCGTTAATGTTCTTTCCCTGGTGGAGGAAGAAGGCATCACTAATTCTATATTCAGATCATACAATCTTGCGATCATCGCCAATGCAATACCGGTATTGCCACTTGTGGCTTCGATCAGCTGGTCACCGGCTTTGATCTCACCTCTTTCAATAGCCGAACGGATCATGTTCAGTGCCGGGCGGTCTTTTACACTGCCGCCGGGATTATTGCCTTCGAGCTTGGCATAGATGGTTACATTGGGATTGGGATTGAGTTTTTTTAATTCAACAAATGGGGTATTACCTACTAAATCTGTGATGCTTGCCATGTTAAGATTTGATTTGTTCCACCACTTCAATATCTGGCCGGTGATACACCGTGGAGTAAGGGGGAATACTCCTCGTGAGCCAGACATTACCACCCACAATGCTGTGATGACCGATCACGGTATCACCGCCGAGGATAGTGGCACCTGAATAAATGATCGCATGATCTTCCACCGTTGGATGCCTTTTTGTATTCGCCATATCTTTATCTACGCTTAATGCGCCGAGTGTAACACCCTGGTATAATTTTACATGATCACCGATATGACAGGTTTCGCCGATCACTGTCCCCGTTCCATGATCAATAAAAAAATAATGCCCTATTTCAGCACCGGGATGAATATCAATACCGGTTTTTGAATGAGCCCATTCGGTCATGATACGGGGCAGCAGTGGAATATCCAGGAGCAATAATTCATGGGCCACCCGGTAAAAGAAGATAGCATAGAAACCGGGATAGGCCCGGATGATCTCGAATCTTGTTCTTGCTGCCGGATCACCTTCGAGTAAAGCAGTGATATCAGTATTCAATACTTCATACAGTTCCGGGACTGCATCGAAAAACTGTTTTGCTTTTTCTGCATTATTGCAGTTATCGCAGGCCTTTGTGGCATTGAGTATGCGGTTGAGTTGTGTTTGCAGTTTGCTGAATTCCGCTTCCACTGCTTCCGTACTGCTTAACTGGCAGTCTGCTCTTTCGGGAAATAACAAACAAAAGAGTTTTAATACCCAGGCCGCAATTTCTTCATTGGCCGGTACGGCTTCCGTGGCCTGCTGCTGTTGAAATATATGCTGGTAAAATTCTTTCTTCATAAAAAGTCCACCTGGTTAATCGGGTATGCAAAACTACCCCTTTTTATAACAGGGCATTGACGGCTTAGTTGCTAATAGTCTGGTAAAAAATAAACCCTGTATCAGCCTTCGGCGATACAGGGTTGTCGTATAATGGACAGTAACTCTTCTTATGCGTTACGGTTCAGGCAATTCAGGTCTTCAAATGCCAATTCCAGGCGTTTGCTGAAACTTTCTTCGCCTTTGCGGAGCCACACTCGGGGATCATAATGTTTCTTGTTTGGCTTGTCTTCTCCTTCCGGATTTCCTAATTGTCCCTGCAGGTAAGCTTCGTATTTTTTGTAATTATCTAAGATGCCTTCCCAGAAAGCCCATTGCAGGTCGGTATCAATATTCATTTTGATAGCACCATAACCAATGGCTTCACGGATCTGGTGCTGCGGTGAACCACTGCCACCATGGAATACGAAGTAAACAGGTTTAGTACCCGTACCGAATTCTTTTTCGATATGCACCTGGCTGTTGTGCAGGATCACGGGACGCAATTCCACATTACCGGGTTTGTATACTCCATGTACATTACCAAAAGCTGCAGCAATAGTAAACAGTTTACCCACTTTGCCTAATTCCTTGTAAGCAAATGCCACATCTTCGGGCTGTGTATAGAGTTTGGAATTTTCTACATCGCTGTTGTCAACGCCGTCTTCTTCACCACCGGTTACACCCAGTTCAATTTCGATACCCATACCCAGCGGCTGCATTCTTTTGAAGAATTCAACAGAGGTATGAATATTTTCTTCGATCGGCTCTTCGCTCAGGTCAAGCATGTGTGAACTGAACAGGGGTTGCCCTTTTTCTTTGAAATATTGTTCACCGGCATCTATCAGCCCGCTGATCCAGGGCAGCCATTTTTTAGCAGCATGGTCGGTATGCAAAACAACAGGCACGCCGTAATATTTCGCTACATTATGAATATGCAGGGCACCGGAGATACCACCGGAAATATTTCCCTGCAGTTTATCATTCGGCATTCCTTTACCGGCGATGAATTGTGCACCACCATTGGAGAATTGAATGATAACAGGAGAATTGACTTTGGCAGCAGTTTCCAGGGTAGCGTTGATGGTATTGGTACCAATAGTGTTAACGGCTGGAAGGGCAAACTGGTTTTCTTTAGCGTCTTTGTAAAGTGCTTCCAGTTCTTCACCGAACAGCACACCGGCTCTGTACTTTTTCATGATCAAAAAATCGTTTTAGTTTGGATTATTAATATGGATAAGCTGGCGGGCAACCGTTAACAGGCAGCGAATATAAAGGTTTTATTTAACCGGGCAGCTAACATGCGTTCGAGCGGTTATCGTTTGGCTTTGCCCAGGTTTTTCTGCACCAGCAGCAGATTTTTGCGCAGGGTTTGTTTCAGGTGTGTCTTCACGATCTCGCCCATGGAATGGCATTTTTCATAAGCATTTGTTTTCAGGTATTCACCCAGCTCTTTTTTCAACTGGTTGATCTTGTCCGGGGTGGAAATAACATCCACGGTCATATTATCCAGCAGGTCTTTGATCCGGTACCGGGCGGTGGCCAGCCGGAAAGTGATCATGGTTCTTTCTTCGGCCTGGTATTGTTCAATGGATTCCCGGTTCAGGTGGGAGAGGGCTACTTCCACGAAAGGAAAATTTTCTTTGAAAAACTGCGGCAGGTACAAATTTCTTCTTCCTTCATAGGATTGCTGGTCAAAGTCAATACTGCGGAGCCGGTATTGATAATCTTCAATATCCGGTGTGATGCCTACTACAAAATTATAACTGCGCATATCACCGAGCAGGCGGACAAAACAACGTTCATTGAACTTCACAAATTCCTTGGCAAAACGGATCTTATTCGTTTCCGGGTTGTTCATCATTTGCTGCATGAAGATATCACCGGGTATGCCGGGTATATGTTCTTCCACCAGTGTATTCTCATCCGTAAAAAAAGTGATACGGTTGGGGGAGAGGATATGTTCTAATTCCAAACCATAGATCCGGGAGGCATCAGCGATCTTGATATAATAATGATCGTAGTTGTCATTAAACTTATTGACGATGCGGATGCGAAAGGGATGTGAATTGCCGAATGTGCAATAATCAATTCTTGCCACATCCAGGTGGCTTACAAAACTGAAATCGCCTTCTGTTTTCAGTATTGCATAAATTTTTACGAGCCCTTCCCGGATATAATTCCAGTCGCGGCTGTCGTAGGATAATTTTTCCCATAACGTGTCCTTACCATATTTATCCTGTATCGGCACCGACCAGGTATAATTGAGCAGGTTGTTATAAGTTACCGGCAGTTTCACTTCACGGCCATGCAGTTTCAGGTAATTGCGCAGCCCTTCGCTTACCGGGTACATTGGTTTTTTCCGGGAAGGTTTATCACCTTCCTTACTTTCCCGGTCGTTATGGTTATTGATGAATAACATGACGGCCTAAGATACGAAGAACCGGGAAGCCGGCAGCTGACATTCACTTATGCCAATTGTTTTTGCAGTGCAGTAAAATAAGCAGGTGCTTTTAATAAACGGCTGCCATACCAACTGAACAGTTCTCCATCTACGAGGATGATCTTTGTATTGGGTAACAACGACTGCAGTTCGTCAATATGTTTTTGCTGAAAGGGAAAGGGTTCGGAAGAAAGTAATAACAGTTCGCAGTTTGCATTTTTCAATTCCGCAATAGTGACTTCAGGATAGCGGGTCTGTTCCTTACAGATATTATCAAAGCCTGCCAGTTCCAGCATGGAATGAATAAAAGTGTCGCCGCCAACCGTCATATAGGGTTTTTGCCAGATGAGGTAAGCGGTTTTAAGTTTGAAGTTTGAGGTTTGTAGTTGGGAAAACTTAGTACTGATCTTTTCAATAATGCGGGTCGCTTGTTCTGATTTTTCGGTCATGGCACCGATCTGTGCAATCATCTCATATGCATCATCCAGGTTATTCACATCACTGATCCAGACAGGATATTGTTGTTGCAGTTCATTGATCTGTTCTTTTACGTTTTCCTCTTTATTTGCAATAACCAGGTCGGGAGCTAATGAATGGATGATAGCTGTATTGAGTTGTTTGGTGCCGCCAACTCTTATCTTACTGTGGAACCATTCTTTGGGGTGAATGCAAAACTTCGTAATGCCCACTACCTCATCAGTGAGACCGAGATCTGCTAATAATTCTGTTTGGGAAGGAACCAGGGAGATGATCCGTTTTGGGATAGCCGGTAAGCGGACGACCTGGCCTGTCTGATCGGTAAATGACAACATGCAACAATTTGCTGCAAGTTACAAAACGATAAAAGGTTGTTGGGGAAAGAGGTGCGGTAAACATCACCGCGCCTCCTGCTACTTTGTTGGGTAGCAGGAGGGTTCCGGACGATTAATTCTTTTCAAGGGATTTGGACACGGTGACTCTGGATGTTTTTCAAGGAAATGGATGGATCTTTCTTCAGGATGTTGGATTCTAAATTCTTGGTTTTTTCAAAGACAAATTCAAAAAGAAGAAGTTGATTGATACTGGATTTTAAATTGGACTAACTTTCTCAGGATCGGTTTGGTTTTTCAGGACTTGGACTACTGGACGGTTTTTCGAATGTTGGATATTGGATTCCGGACTTTAGATTGATTCGCTATCAATCAACTTCTGCAACAAAAGTAATTAGCATTTCATTAATAGAACAGAGCAAAACAACTCAATTATTTTACGACAGTATTTACCGCTTTCATCGTAAAGCTATCAATTCCATTTTGCGGGTATAACGATTCCTGTATTCGTAGTTTTACGGGAATAAGACTACGCAAACGTTGCCATACCTGTTTTTAGATAGGAAAACCTTTATTGTGCTTAGTTGCCGAGGGCCTGGATCACATCGTACTTGGTGACGATATGGAAATTGCCGGCATCATCTTTTGCGAGTACAGCGCCATTTTCTTTGTTAATTAAATGGCTTAGCCGTTCAACGGGGGTGTCAAACTCCACCATGGGGAACAGGGGTTCAATCACCTCAGCTATCGTAGAGTTTTTGATCTCGGGGTTATCAAATATTTTCTGGAATAAACCGCTTTCACTAATGGCTCCGGTCAGGCCGTTACCATTCATCACCGGGATATGTTCTATGTCATATTTCTTCATCAGTTCAACAGCTTCGGCTACTGTTTGAGTGGGTTCAACGGTTACCAGTTTCTTACTGGCACCCCTTGCACTGATAATGTCTTTAAATGTTTTTACATCCAGGAATCCTCTTTCGATCATCCATTGGTCATTATAGATCTTTCCAACATAGCGGCTGCCATGGTCATGGAAAATACAGACCACCAGGTCGTCTTTGGTCAGCTTGCTTTTCAGCTGCATCAATCCCTGTATACAACTGCCGGCACTGTAACCACAGAATAAGCCTTCTTCTTTGGCCAGTTTCCTTGCCATCACTGCACCATCCTTATCGGTTACCTGTTCAAAGTAATCAATCACACTCATATCATAATTCTTCGGTACAAAGTCTTCACCAAATCCCTCGCTGATATAAGGATGCACTTCGTTCATATCAATTTCACCCGTACGGAAATACTTGGTGAGCAGGGACCCATACACATCAATGGCCCATATTTGTATGTTGGGATTTTTTTCTTTTAAGAATTGTGCTGTGCCGGTAATGGTGCCACCTGTTCCGGCGGTGCAAACCAGGTGGGTGATCTTGCCATCTGTTTGTTCCCAGATCTCGGGCCCGGTTGTTTCATAATGCGCCAGCCGGTTGGCCAGGTTATCATACTGGTTCATGTGGTAGGAATTGGGCACTTCTTTAGCCAGCCTTGCTGCCACGCTGTAATAACTTCTCGGGTCTTCCGGTAATACATTGGTGGGGCAAACGATCACTTCCGCACCCACGGCTTTCAGTATATCTGCTTTTTCTTTGGATTGCTTATCGGTGGTAACAAAAATACACTTGTATCCTTTCACCACTGCTGCCAGTGCCAGGCCCATACCGGTGTTGCCGCTGGTACCTTCGATAATGGTACCCCCTGGTTTCAGTTTGCCTTCTTTTTCGGCCACTTCCACCATTTTCAATGCCATCCGGTCTTTGATCGAATTGCCCGGGTTGAAATAATCAACCTTGGCCAATACAGTGCAGGGCAATTCTTTAGTGATCTTATTCAGGCGGATAAGCGGCGTGTTGCCAATCGTTTCGAGTATGTTATTCTTAATATTCATCCCGGCAAAGTTAACGGGATTTACTAAAAACTAATGCCTGTTATTACCACTAAGTGGTATTTCGGGAATCGTCAGAAAGAGGTAAGTTAGCAGTACTTCTTTCCGGGAACCCGCCTACCTTATTTTCAGTACCATCTTTAAAATCAAACCAGGTTATGGCAGAATTTTTAAAAGACTTATGGACAAGGATCTCCGGCTCGGAAAGGTATTTACCCTCCTATATCAAAATTCCTGCGGCACAAACCGACAGGAGTGAAGACCTTGCCGGTTCCTTCGATGCAGACAAAAATTATTTTACCGTAAGGGTGAATGAGATGTTCCTGCAGAAGGAGCGGGAATGGTTCACCAAATATGACCCGGTTGTCATTGCCGTTACGGAGTTTGTGTATGATGAAGCGAAAGTGACAGTTCCTTTTGTCGTTGGCCCCCATTTATTGCAAAATGGCCTGACCCAGGAATTAACTATTAAAGAAGGGATGATCTTTAAAAACACGACCGTAGCCGGAACACATCCTTTCAGGGGAGATCCTTTTTCTATCCGCATCGTACTGGCAAGGCTTGAAAAGAAAGACTACCTGCGTGACCTGTTGAAGCTGATCGAATCGGCAGCGGGAACTTATACCCATGATTTTGCCACGGTAGTGAATAACTACCTGAAAGTTTCAAAGGTTGTGCTGGATGGCATTGATACACTGCTGGGTAAAAAAGAACTGGAGGGGTTGATCGGTCACAGCAACACCATCATGCTGAATGCCGGGGATGATTTCAAACCCGGTTATTATGCACTGATCAACCAGAACGAAAAAGAAACGGATAGCAGGAAATTCTTTATTGTTGATAATGCCCTTTGCTATGGCAATTCATTACAGGATTGTACACCGTACCGGGAAGCTGATTATGTGCTGTACAGTATCATGAGTACAGTTAAACGAAAGGACCTGAACCAACTGCCTTTTTATAAAAAATGGAAGGACCTGCTGGCTTATAGTATGCCCCTGAACACTATTTCCGCAGAACAGTGGGACCTCATCAAAGGAAAATTATTTGCCCTGCATGGAGAACTGCGTTTGAGCCCGGACCTGGTACGAAGCCAGGTGACTGAGTTGATGAAGGAATATACGACTGAGGTCAATGAAATAAAGAGTCAACGGGAATCTCTCTCGGCCCCGGAAGCTGAAAAGATCATGATAAGCAAATGGGATAAAGAACAGGATGAAATGGCATTGCAGATTTTAAAAATGTAAGCACTACTTAATTATGAATCTGAAGGAGATCAGGATCATCGTCGAGCCCAACAGGATATATATTACCCGTTCCATCGGTAGCCCGGAAGATGGCAACATGAACAGGGATTATATCAAGCTTGAATTAGGTATTGCCCGGATATTTCATAAAGTGTTGAATAAACACCGGCTGGCCAATGCGTTTGAAAAGAATGATTTTGAAATATTGGGTAAAACGTTATATAAGATCCTTTTTTTTGAAGAGAAGATCCGTAAATTTTTCCTGGATGAGCTGGCAGAGACCAGGGAGAACCCGGGTTCACATTGCAGGATCTATCTCCAGTTCAAAGGGCTGGTGGGTGATATTTCTGAATTACCCTGGGAATACCTGCTGGTGGATGATGAAGACAGGCATATCTCTGATTTTTATGTGGCTGCTGATAACAGCCTGAAATTTGATTTTATCCGTTGTGTAAAGGAGAATAAAGGGAAATTTATACCTAAAGCCGGTCAGAAATTAAATGTTGCACTGATCATATCCAACCCCCGTGTTGAGCCGGAGGGAAGAATGAAGCTTGAAAAAGATAAGCTGTACAAATGTTTTGACCGGCTGAAAGAAAAACATGGGGAATTACTTATTATCAATGAAAGGGATAATGATAAACCGGATTTCAACGTATTTGCCGGTGATCTTAAGGAAGTGATCAGCCAGTTTGAAGGAGAACCGTATGTACTGCATTTTTACGGGCATGCACAGGTGAGGGATAATGAAGCGATGATCGCTTTTACGGATGATACGGAGAATACTGCCTGGATACCGGATAAGGAGTTGTCAGAAATATTCAGTGAGCAATCACTTTTGCCCAAACCCGAACTGGTGATCCTGCAGGCTTGCGAAAGCGGCCAGGTATGCAGTGCAGATTCAGATGATCCCGGCGGTATTGCCTATTGCCTGGCGATGAAAGATATACCGGCGGTGGTATCTATGCAGAATATAGTACGGGAGGATGTTTCCATCGCTTTTATCGAACAATTTTATAATGCAGTACTGCAGGGCGAAGATGTGGCCGCTGCTGTTACCCGGGGCCGGCAATTTCTTGGCTGTGGCAATAAGATGACCGGCGAGAAAAGAAAGGTCAATGAGTTTTACGACAATAACACTTTTGGCACCCCGGTTCTTTTTATCAGTACGCTGCAGCCCATCCGGCTGATGCCTGAAAAAGCAACGGCAGGGCTGGATAAGCAGCTCGTCAACAAGAAATGCACCAAATGCCCCAAGCTATGGCCGAATGTCAGACCTGATAAAGAACTATGCACTTTCAACCGCTGCGGAGGAAGATTGGAATTGATCAGGGAAGAAGGTGCCTCGGACAGCAAAGGCCAAGCAGGACAGATAAGAGAAAGTTTACCAGACAGCAGTTTCAATTAATAAATTTTTGAATTATGACTTTCGGAGGTCAGCCCGTTACAGAACTAATAGCCTCGGCCTATTACCGGGCGGCCAAAGACAGCCGTAATGACATGTCACTGGTAACGGAGCTGCTTGAAAAGATAAGAACCCACCTGGAGCAACGGAAAGACAAACCCTTCGAAGCCTGGAATGGACTGTACCCCGACCGGTATCGCTTTGATAAAGATGGAATGGTTGAAGTGGTGGTTGATTTAAAGAAAAAGTACTACGAATCCTACTACGCAGCAGTAAGAGAGCAATTACTCCAAAATTTTAAGTATGAACAGTGGTTGTCAGAATATGTTGATGCCCTGATCTACCTGGCAGGAACTGTATTCAACCCGCTTTGTCTTGATGAATACCCGTTTACAAAGGCACAGCAGGAAGAAGTGGGAAAATTCCGGCAAATGAATGCGTATATCATGGATGGCAGGTGGGTAGAAGTGTACACTATAGCAGAAGAGTTGATGAATAACCATTCTTTATCCGCATTCCAGCGAAGCTCCATGCTGGTGAATATCGGGCAGGTGCAACTCTACTGGTTTCCTGATTACCTGGATGCTGAGCGGCATTTTACTGCAGCAGCAAAAACGGATGCTGCAAATAGTATTGTCGACAGGGGCTGGGGTACGTATTATATGAAACTGGGTGATTTTGAGAAAGCAAGGCAATGCTTTGCCCGTGCAACTGAAAAGGATAATACGGATGTGGAGAATTATGTGCTGACCGGTGATTGTTATAAGGAAGAAGGAAAAAATGAAATAGCCGAACAATGGTACAGGAATGCATGGAATATGGATTTTACTCATGCAAGTCCCTATAGTAAAATGATACAACTGTATGGGGCCTGGGATGGTGCCCCTGAAAAAACTGCTCTTGTACCTGAACTGGTCAAAAAAACCGAGCAGCTTTTCCCGGATGGTCCGTATGCGAATATGCTTTACTGTATTTACAGGGATGCTGCTGCAGCTTATTCGGCAACTGAAAATTATGAAGAAGGAAAAGAGTATTGCCATAAGGCCATCAGTATGAAGCCTGAACTTACAGCAGCTAATATTGATTTGGCATATATACATGCTTATCAAAAAGATTTTACTACTGCAGAAAAAATATTCAGAGAATTACTGGGTAAGGATAAAAAATATTACGAAGTCAGGTTTGGATTAGCCTGGCTGTATGAACAGGCCGGCCGAAAAAATGATGCATTGCTGGAGTATGAAGAGTGTATACAACTAAGACCAGGCTGGGCCGACCGTTCCTACAATTCGATGGCGATCATTTACGATACACTGGAGGAAAGAGATAAAGCCAGGGAGTATTATAAGAAAGCAATTGCATTGCGGCCTGCTGAAACCGTTTATTATGACAACCTGCTGTTGCTGCTCGAAAAAGAAAAAGACCCGGAGGCTATTGAAACAATTTACCTGCAACGATTTTCAATTGCCCCGCAGGACGCCGTTTGGGCCAATAAAACAGGCCTGTTCTATTTTGAACAAAAAAATTATGATAAAGCAATTGAGTATTACCAAAAAGCAATTGCTGTTAACCCCGGCTATAATGTTTACCACGAGAATATTGGCCTGGCCTATGAAGAAAAAGGACTTAGTGAGCATGCTGAACAAGCTTACCTGAAAGCGTTGGAGCTGAATGCCGAGTATCAATCCTATAACCGGTTGGGCATATATTATTACCGGCGCAATAAAGAGGGAGATATGGAAAGATCGGCAGCTTATTATGAGAAAGCAATAGCCTTAAAACCCGATCATGCCATACTGTATGAAAATGCAGGGCTTGTTTATGAAGCGTTGGAAGATTGGGAACAGGCAGAAGCATTTTATAAAAAGGCATTGGATTTAAGCAATGAGTATTCATTTTACAACCGGCTTGGTATTTTCTATTACCGGCGCAACAGGGAAGGTGATAGTGAAATAGCCATTGAGTATTACCAAAAAGCAATCGGACTTAGACCCAATGATACGGTCTTATATGAAAACCTGGGGCTTGCGTATGAGAATATCCGGAGATGGCCTGAAGCGGAAGAAGCCTACAAGCGATTTTTAGCGATTGACCAGGCTGATCATTATATCCGGGCCAGGCTGGTGGCCGTACAGATCATGCGGGGACAAGAATATTACAGGGCAGCCCTGGATAATATCCTTCTATGTAATGAACAAGACCCCGGTAATCTCCTTTATTTGCAATACCTCGGTGAGATCTATGAAAGATTGGGAGAGGATGACAAAGCACTTGAGATATACAAGTCCATGCTGGCAAAAGATCCCGAAAATGAGTACGCCAATAACAGGGCAGGAATTGTATGTTCCCGGAAAATGACAGAGGAAGGAGCTTTGCAGGCTGTTGAATTTTACAAAAAAGCTATAGCTGCTAATGGCTCCCGTGACGGGATTTACTATGAAAATCTTGGCCAGGTTTATGTACAACTGCAAAATCTTAAAGAGGCAGAAAAAGCTTTTCAAAAATCTATTGAGCTTAACCCGGAACTACCCGATAGTTACAACAGGCTTGGTGTTTTATATTTCCAGGAAGACAGGCATGCGGAAGCTGTTATTCAGTACCAGAACGCCATCCGCCGTGATTCATCCAACCCCGTTTTTTATGCAAACCTGGGCCTGGCTTTCGTGAGATTGGAGGATTTGAACCAGGCTGAAACCGCCTTCCTGAAAGCCGTGGCTTTAGACCCATTGAATCCTGAATACTTAAATTATGCGGGTGTTTTTTTTATTGATCACAGGAATGATTATAAAAGATCACTCGAATTCTTCGAAAAAGCTATCAGTATTGATCCCGGCCAGGCTGTGTACTTTAAGAATGCCGCTTTGGCCTATGAATTAATGGGAGACCTGGAAAAAGCAGGTGCAGCTTATGAAAAAGCTGAACAATTAAGTCCGGAAAAAAATAATTGATTGTTTCAACAACTGAAAACTCCCCCTGCGAACAGGAGGAGTGTACCGGACTTAATGATACAAGATCATCAAGCTTCGTTGCGATATTGTTTTCTTTTATTGGCCAGGTAAGCATCCAGCAGGAATAAACCCAGGATAATATTCAGTACCATAAAAGCATTGACCAGGTTGTTGTTAAAGAACTGGCTGAAATCGATCTTTTCGATCTTGTCAGCTATAGCTGAATTTTTGCCTGTTTCCCATTTGGTTTGTCCAAATCCGTAAATAAGGAAGCCGACGATAGTGGCAATAAAGAAAAATGTAAGCCCCCAGATGATCTTGTTATTGATATACGATTTAGTGGCCGGAGCAATATGGTATTTGGCTATTTCTTCCATTACGTTTTTGCTGAAACGCATAGAAGGTGCTTCCATTTCAGATGCCTGCAGTAATTGGTTCACTTCAAGCAGTTCGCTGTATTTTTCTTTCCAGGCAGCATCAGTGGCCAGTAATTGTTCAATGACTGTTTTTTCGGCTGCTGCCGCAGTGCCGTCAATATAACCCCACAGTCTCTCCTCCATGTCATGGTTCATATGATGAAGATTAGTTTCCATACACTACAATTTAATTATAAATATCCTTTACTTCTGCTGCAAAATATGTTTCCATTTTCTCTTTCAGCCTTGTCCTTGCCCGGTGCAGTCTTACTTTGGCCGTATTCATTTCTATATGCAATACCTGTGCTATCTCCTCCAGGCTTTGCTCCGCTTTATAAAACAGGGTGATGATCTCAGCATCATCAGGACCCAGCAGGTTGATCGCATTGTTCACCATAGCCTGTTTCGATTTTTGCTCCACCAGGTTGGCCCTGAAGCCGGAATCAAGGCTATCGGCCGCTTCCATTACCTTATCATCATCCAGCGAATGCATATCCAGCCTCTTCTTTCGCAGGAAAGTGATGCAGGTGGTATTAACGATCGTATAGAGCCAGGTGCTGAATTTGGAAGCCCCGCGGAAATCGGCCAGTGAACGGTAGGCTTTCACGAAAATATCCTGCGCTACTTCCTCTGCATCCTCCCTGCTCTTAACCATCCGTAGGGCCAGGGTGAATACATAGTTCTGGTAACGGTTCACCAGCCCGGCATAAGCCTGGTGGTCACCATTCAGCACTTTGCTAATGATCTCGCTATCATTCAGTCCGGTAGACATGCTGCTGATATGACTACAGCATAGACGATTTGGTTACAGTACAAAGTACGTTTATTTTGCCTTGCCCTTATATATACATATATGCAGGAATCCGGGAATTCCAATGGCTGTAACCTGTTCGGCCCGGCTGTAGTCTTAGTTTTTGTAACCCGTTTTTGAAAAATTGTTCCTGAAGGCTGTAACCTGGTTGAAACGATCGTAGTCTAAGAACACAAATACGGAATAAAATATTTTAAAACAATAAAACTGATTTTATGGACGGCGGAGAAGCTTTAATACCGATAACCATGTTTGCCGGCGGATTTGCCATGATCTTTGGTATCTATTACCTGAAAACCAGGCAGAACCTGGCCATGATCGAAAAAGGGATGAACCCCAAAGAGTTTGCCAACCGGCCGGCTCCTTATAAGAACCTGAAATGGGCATTGCTCCTGATCGGGGCGGGTGTAGGCCTGTTCCTGGCCTATGTGCTTGATAATTATGTGTTGTACAGCAGCTTTAAAAATATTCGTTATCACGATGATGGCAGGAATGCGCCCATCTATTTTGCCCTGATTGCGATCGGAGGTGGTCTGGGACTGTTCGGGTCTTACAAAATGGAAAAAAAGTGGTGGGACGAGAATAAGAGCTGAGTGAACACTCATTATCCTCAAACGATTGTATACAGCAATTGCCTTTTGCCAGAAAGGAAATGCTGTATACTTTTTTATAAACTCCCAGTATGAAAAGAATTACCGCAGTCAACTTGTTGCTCCTTTTCGTTCTACTACTTGGTTCCTGCCATAACGGACCCCGGCATACAACTATTGAAACCAGTGACGGAACAACTTCGGCCAGGGTCGAATGTGCAGGTGATATTCATTTTACGGAAGACTCATCATCTGTTAAAAGTATTTCCCCTTATGGATATATCGAATACCGGGGCAATGATAAACATGTGCTGATTGAAAGTGACGAGCAGGGGAAGCTGAGTTATGAACTATACCGTGGTGAAACAAAAATTCCGCTCGATTCTGCAGGAAAGCTGTTCCTGGCTGCAACGCTCAAAGAAATGTTCCTACTGGGACTTCGTTCCCCAACTATACAACAATCTAACTAGAAAAAATAGATCCGGGAAATCATTTCGCCATCGTGTCCAGGGCTTTTTTTACCATTTCATCATCCATATTCAATACCTGGTAAAAGCCGTCATTTCTCCATTTGTAACGGGCCAGTAATGCTTTTAACCGCTGGCGCAGGGATTGCTTTTCTTTTTCACCTACTCCTTTGAGGTTGATTGAATCCATGGCCGCATAATTCACGAGGCCATTCCACATTTCCTCACCATTGGTAAAACCTTTTGCATACTCAGTGGCTGTGGCATACTGATCTACCTGTTGCCGGTGCTGCAGGTAATAATTATATACAAAGCTGTTGAAGCCACCATCGATCAGCAGGCGGTTTACACTGCGCTGGTAGGTGCTGGTGTCTAAGGCTACAAAAATATCTGGCATGATGCCGCCGCCGCCATATACGGTTTTGCCGCCTATTGTTTTGTATTGTTTGCCATTACTCACTTTATTTGAATCAGCAGATAATAACTCACCATTGGAATAACGTTCCCATAATTCATCCATATACACTTTTCTGCCTTTTTCATAGGGCCGCTGGATGCTGCGTCCGAGAGGTGTATAATATCTTGCTACGGTGAGGCGGATCGCAGAACCATCACTTAATCCATATTGTTCCTGCACCAATCCTTTACCAAAAGAACGGCGGCCGATAATGGTAGCCCTGTCCCAATCCTGCAAAGCACCTGCTAATACTTCACTAGCGCTGGCCGATAATTCATCAATAAGAATAGTGAGCTTTCCTTTTTCAAACAGCCCGGGGCGTTTGCAGCGGTATTCTCTTTTTTTGCTATTGACTCCTTCGGTATAAACGATCAGTTTATCATTATCCAGAAATTCATCCGCCATGTCCACGGCTTCATTCATAAAGCCACCGCCATTACCCCGCAGGTCATACACCAGTTTTTGCAAACCTTCTTTTTGTAACCGTTCCATTGCCTGCATGAACTCTTCATAGCTACTTTCGGAGAATTTATTCAGTTTGATATAACCGGTTGTTTTATCCAGCATATAAGCGGCATCAATAGAATGAATCGGGATAGTACCTCTAATAACAGTGAATTCTGATACTTTGCCCTCTCTTAAAATTTGCAGCACTGCTTTGGAGCCCCTTTCTCCTTTTATTAGTTTCTTGATTTGTTCTGTTTCCTGGTTCCCATTTACCAGTGAGGAATCATTTACTTTTAGAATCTTGTCACCAATCTTCAAACCGGCTTTATCACTGGGACCGTTAGGAATAACATAAACGATATTTACCGTATCTCCGAAAACGTTAAACTCTACACCGATGCCTTCAAACTTGCCAGCCAGGTCTTCGTTGGCGGCCTGTAATTCAACCGGGGGGAAATAAACCGAATGGGGATCAAGTTCATTCATCATTTGTTCGATGGCTACACCTTCCAGTGAATCCAGGTTAATAGAGTCCACATAATTATTTTTTAACCTGTAGATTACCTCGTCTAATGTGCTTTGTTGGGGTTTACTGAAAAAGCTTTTACTGCTTCCACCATTCATCTGGTAGCCAAAGAACATTCCAACGACCATCACCACCGCAAAGATCAGGGGCAGCCACACCTGCAATTTTTTATTCAGCATCGTACGTCTTAATTATGTAATTTGAACGCAAAATAGCCAAAAGTTTTAGTTTGTTATTGAAGGGTTATTCTTTCATGCTGAACCGGTTCTGATTTTAGCAAATCCAACAGCATTCAAACTGAATCCGAGGATTGCAAACCTATATTATGCCTGTTGTTAAACTTATTGCAGATTGCGGCGCCACCAAGGGCGAATGGTGCCTGGTAAACAATGGAAAAAAGAAGACCATCTTCACACAGGGTATCAGCCCGTACTTTCTCAGCACCGCACAGATCAGGGATATTTTGCTAAAAGAGCTGACCCCTAAACTGAAAAATGTGCAGGTGGATGAAGTGTATTATTATGGTACAGGCTGTGCCAATACTACCAATGTCAAATCAGTTAAAAAAGCCATTTTGCAGGTTTTTGCAGGTGCAAAAACCGAAGTTACCCACGATCTGATGGCGGCTGCCCGTTCACTTTGCGGAAGAAAAAAGGGTATTGCCTGTATATTAGGAACGGGTTCCAATTCCTGTTATTATGATGGCAAAAAAATCGTAAAGAACAGCCCCGGCCTCGGTTATGTGCTCGGGGATGAAGGCAGCGGAGCTTATCTTGGGAAAAAAGTGATCCAGTATTATCTCTATGGTACTTTTGATGAAGAGTTGCGGGGACGTTTTGACCTTACTTACACAACCAATGCAGCCGAAATATTAGAAAACGTTTATAAAAAGCCCCTCCCTAACCGTTACCTCGCAGGATTTACTAAATTCCTTGCTGATAACCGGGGGCATTATATGATCGAAAATATCATTGAGGACGGGCTGAATGATTTTTTCTTTAACCATCTCTGTAAATACCGGGAAATATGGACCCTGCCTGTCAATTTTACCGGCGGAGTTGCATTTGGATTTAAGGATGTGTTGCAGCACCTTTGCGACAGTTATGAATTTGAACTGGGCAGGGTATTGAAAAACCCCATGGAAGGATTGGTGGAATACCATAGCTAACGAAAAAGAAAGGAATTATGGCATTTGAAAAGATAACAGAGGAATCAAGCAGGTATCGTCATTTGGAAAAAATGTCGGTAGCCGATCTGCTGATCAATATCAACAAAGAAGATAAGACAGTTCCATCAGCGGTGGAAAAAGCGATCCCCCAGATTGAAAAACTTGCTGAAATAGCAGGAGACAAGATGCTGATGGGAGGCCGTTTGTTTTATATCGGTGCAGGCACCAGTGGACGGTTGGGTATTGTGGATGCCAGTGAATGTCCCCCGACCTATGGCGTTCCCAAGGGCCTGGTGATCGGGATCATTGCCGGTGGTGAAAAAGCCATTACATCAGCCGTTGAGTTTGCTGAAGATGATAAAGACCAGGGCTGGAAAGACCTGCAGGAATACAACGTCAGTGATAAAGATGTGGTGATCGGGATTGCCGCAAGTGGTACTACACCCTATGTAATTGGTGCGTTGGATGAATGCAGGAAAAGAGGAATAGTTACCGGAAGTATTTCCTGCAACCCGGATTCACCGGTAAGTGCTGCAGCTGATTTCCCGATTGAAGTAGTAGTGGGACCTGAATTTGTAACCGGTAGTACAAGAATGAAAAGTGGTACGGCACAGAAATTAGTTCTTAATATGATCTCCACATCGGTGATGATACAACTGGGCAGGGTGGAAGATAATAAGATGGTGAACATGCAACTAACGAACGATAAGTTGGTGGATCGTGGCACCAGGATGCTCATGGAAAGAGTAAAGCTTACCGATTACGAAAAAGCCAAACAACTGTTATTAAAATACGGCAGTGTAAAAAAAGCGGCTGATTCTTTCAGCAAATAATTTTCATTCTCATCATTGCGGTGTATATTGTGCTCCTGTTTAACAAGTGGTACATTCATTTCATCATATCAGCACTTCTTCAATTGTAACAACTCCTGTTACAATTGCTGCTATTACCACAACAATTACAACAACCCGTTAAGGGTTGTATTATTCCATATCAACAACGGGCAATTTTGCTGTACAAGGACGGGAAGTCTTATATAACAGCCACAATCATTTCTTTTCATTTTCAAAATACAGTTCATGCAGGTTTTAAAATTTGGGGGTACATCGGTAGCCAATGCAGAAAATATCAATAAGGTAGTTGCAGTAGTCAAGGAAGCGGTTAAAAAAGATACAACCGTGGTGGTGGTATCTGCCTTAGGGGGCATTACGGATCTTTTATTAGGTGCTGCCATGCTTGCTGCGGATGGCGATGAAGCATACAAAGAGAAATTAACCATTATTGAACAGCGTCACTTAGAAACAGTAAAACAACTGATACCGGTGGCCAGTCAAAGCCAGTTGCTCAGCCTCGTTAAAAAAAGTTGTAACGAGATCGAAGATATTTGCAATGGTATCTTTTTATTAAGAGAGCTGACGCCCCGTTCCAAAGACCGCATCGGCAGTTATGGTGAATGGATATCATCACAGATCATTGCGGCTAAATTCAAAGCAGACGGGGTGGATTGTACCTGGAAGGATTCACGGGAACTGATCAGTACGAACTCTGCATTCACCACGGCTGAAGTTGATTTTGCGACCACGAATAAGCAAGTGGCTGACTTCTTTGCCACATCATCATCTTCCTTGTTCATTTTGCCAGGCTTTATTGCAGCTGATAAAAACGGCATCACTACCACATTGGGCCGTGGCGGTTCTGATTATACGGCAGCTATCCTTGCTTCAGCCCTGCATGCTGCTGTATTGGAAATATGGACAGATGTAAGCGGTATGATGACGGCTGATCCAAGATTGGCTGCCAATGCCCGTATCATTCCCCGCATCTCTTACCAGGAAGCCATGGAGTTATCACATTTTGGTGCCAAAGTGATCTATCCGCCAACCATTCAACCAGTGATGGGACAAGCGATTCCTGTCTGGATCAAAAACACATTTGCTCCCGCAGATGAAGGAACGCTGATCGAATCAGTTTCTGCAAAAAATGGGAATATCGTCCGGGGTATTTCCAGCATCAATAATATTGCATTGATCAGCCTGGAAGGAAGTGGTATGATCGGTATTCCCGGTTTTTCCAAGCGTTTATTTGAAGCACTGAGTAATGAAAAGATAAATGTTATACTTATCACCCAAAGCTCATCGGAACATTCTATTTGCGTGGGTATTGATAATGGATTAGCCGCAAAAGCCAAACTGGCCGTAGATACTGCTTTTGCGAATGAGATCGCTTTGGAAAAAGTGGAACCATTAAAAGTGGAAGCAGATCTTTCCATTGTGGCGCTGGTGGGAGAGAATATGAAAAGTCATCCCGGTATCAGCGGCCGAATGTTCAGTGCAATGGGAAGAAACGGTGTAAATATCCGTGCTATTGCACAGGGCTCTTCGGAAAAAAATATTTCAGCGGTTATTTCCACCCGTGACGTAAAAAAAGCAATTAACGTATTGCACGAAGAATTCTTTGAAACCACTTATAAAGAAGTGAACCTGTTTATTGTTGGTACAGGTAACGTGGGAGCTAAATTACTCGGGCAATTGCAGCAACAACTGGGATATCTCGTCCGCCAGTTACATGTGCAGGTAAAAGTGGTAGGATTAAGCAACAGCCGGAAAATGCTGATCAATGAAGAGGGAATTGAATTGCCGGTATGGAAAGATAAATTAGATGCGGCAGGTAAGGCGGATCTCGGTGAGTTTATACAACATATCGTTGACCGTAACCTCCGTAATTCTGTGTTTGTTGATATCACAGCCAATGATAAAGTGGCTGCGGTGTATGACCAGCTATTACAAAAAAGTATTTCAGTAGTGGCCTGTAACAAAGTGGCCGCTTCATCAGCGTATAATAAGTATAAAAAATTGAAAGACCTGGCGGGTGAATACAATTGCCGTTTCTTATTTGAAACCAATGTAGGAGCAGGGTTGCCGATCATTTCAACATT
>JAFLBM010000005.1:21583-237401 GCA_017303455.1 Chitinophagales bacterium
GGCGACAGGGTGCACCGTATTGAAGCGGTATTAAGTGGTACATTGAATTTTGTATTTAACAACTATGATGGCACAAAATTATTTGCCGATGTGGTGAAGCAGGCACAGGACGAAGGTTATACCGAACCCGATCCCAGGCTTGATCTCAGTGGCACTGATGTGATGCGGAAGATCATGATACTGGCCCGTGAAGCCGGCCAGCAAATTGAAATGGATGATATCGCTAATAATTCTTTCATGCCCGCATCATGTATGCAGGGATCGGTGGATGATTTTTATGCGGCGATGGCCAAAGAAGAAGCTCATTTCAAAAAACTGTATGAAAAGGCAACTGCGGAAGGCTGCAAGCTGAAATTCGTGGCTTCTTTTAAGGATGGTAAGGCAGCGGTTGGCTTACAGCATATTGACCCGAAACATGACCTCTATCATTTGTATGGGAAGGACAACGTGGTGTTATTCTATACGGACCGCTACAAAGAACAACCCATGGTGGTAAAGGGTGCCGGTGCCGGTGCAGAAGTAACTGCCAGTGGCGTATTTGCTGATATTATGCGGGTGGCCAACCTGTAATTTAATTATGCACATGAAACAAGTAACAATTCATTGCCCGGGTACAGTTGCCAACCTCGTTTGCGGGTTTGATATTTTAGGTATGGCATTGAAAGCACCGTACGATGTGATGGAAGTAAAACTGCTGGATGAACCCAAAGTGATCATTCATAACCGGGATACTTTTAATCTCCCTACTGACCCGGAAAAAAATGTGGCCGGTGTTGTTTTCCTGGCGGTGATGGAAAAGGTCGGGGGCAATATTGGTTTTGAAGTAACGATCGAAAAACATATCAAACCCGGAAGTGGTTTAGGATCCAGTGCGGCCAGTGCGGCAGGAGCGGCCGTAGCCGCTAATCATTTGTTGGGGAATATTTTCTCCACGGATGAACTGGTGCAATTTGCCATGTGGGGTGAAAAATTAGCATCCGGCGTAAAGCATGCCGATAATATCACCCCATGCATCATGGGCGGAGTTACCCTGATCAGGTCTATTCATCCACTGGATATTGTTCCTTTAGCAGCACCTGATCTTTTTGTAACGGTGGTTCACCCGCAGATTGAAGTAAGAACCTCTGATGCAAGGCAGATACTCAAAGAGAAAGTGTTGCTGAAAGATGCGATCAGGCAATGGGGAAATATCGCAGGTCTTGTCACCGGTTTTATCAGGAACGATCATGAACTCATCGGACGTTCCTTAGAAGATGTCATCATCGAACCCATCCGCAGTATCCTGATCCCCGGTTTTGATGAAGTGAAATTAAAATGTAAAGAGGCCGGTGCACTGGGAGGTGGTATTTCCGGCTCAGGCCCTTCTATTTTTATGCTGAGCAAAGAAGAAGCAACAGCTAAAAAAGTTGAAGCAGTAATGCAGGCTATTTATACAAGAATAGGGATTGCATATAATACCTATGTAACAACCATCAATAAAAACGGGGTAGAAGTCATTGGCTAAGCCATATCTGATGAAAGCAAACAAATTTTATTAACTAACAAAATAAGTCCCCCTTCAGGGGACAGGGGTATGAATTATTACAGCACAAACAGGCAATCGCCAATCGTTGGATTCAAAGAAGCCAGCATCAAAGGACAGGCCCCGGATAAAGGATTGTATTTCCCGGAGACACTGCCTCAACTGGATAAAGAATTTATCAGGGGTATTGAAAATTATTCCAATGAAGAAATTGCATTCCGTGTTATCACACCTTATGTCGGGAAGGAGATTCCGGAAGAAAAACTGTTCCGGATCGTTAGCGAGACGGTGAATTTCCCGATTCCATTAGTCCCCATTAGTGAATCGATCTCTTCACTTGAGTTATTTCATGGCCCCACACTGGCATTTAAGGATATCGGTGCCAGGTTCATGAGCCGCTGCCTGGGCTATTTCTTAAAAGACAATAGCAAAAAAGTTACTGTATTGGTAGCTACCTCCGGCGATACCGGTGGTGCTGTTGCCAATGGATTTTATGAGGTGGAAGGAGTGGAGGTGGTCATCTTGTATCCTTCGGGTAAAGTAAGCCCGGTACAGGAAAAGCAACTTACTACCCTGGGAAAAAATATTCATGCCCTGGAAGTGGAAGGCACTTTTGATGATTGCCAGCAACTGGTGAAAGCTGCCTTCATGGATGCAGAACTGAACCGGCAGTTATTCCTTACTTCGGCCAATTCTATTAATGTGGCCCGCTGGCTGCCGCAACAATTCTATTATTTCTTTGCGTATAAGCAATGGCTCCGTAATTCCCCTTCAGACGATAAAGGCCCGGTTATATCAGTACCAAGCGGCAATTTTGGAAATATCTGTGCCGGTATATTAGCTATGCAAACAGGCTTACCTGTAAAGCATTTTATAGCCGCCTGTAATGCTAACGATATTGTAAGTGAATACCTGGAAACACAAAACCTGCAACCCAGGCAGGCCGTTCCGACACTGAGCAATGCCATGGATGTGGGGAACCCAAGCAACTTTGTACGTATTCTGGAAATTTTTAATCACCGGTTTCCTGAACTGAAAAATATATTATCCTCTGCAACTATTACCGACACAGAAACGATAGCAACGATCAGTGAAGTGCACCAGCAATATAATTACCTGCTAGACCCGCATGGCGCTGTCGGATACCTGGCCTTGCAACGTTATTTAGCGGGCCAACCCGGACAAAAAGGTATCGTACTGGAAACAGCACATCCTGTCAAATTTCCGGAAGCAGTGGAAAATTGTACCGGTCAACCCGTTGAAATTCCCACCGCTGTTCAATCAATTATGAAGAAAGAAAAAAAATCGATAATAATTAAAACTGATTTCGGACAATTTAAAGACTATTTATTAAAATAGCTGCTGTCCTTTATCTCTTTTTCTCCTTTGACTCTTAGCGTATATTTGTGCATTGGAATTTGTGTATGCATACGCTTGAACCCTTTTACAACTGGCGCCACATTTATGTGAGTGAAGAAGACCAGCGGTCGCCATTCTCCGGGCGGCAGTATTCTGAATTTGAGTTTTCCCAAACCGTTTATAATTACTATATCCACCCGCAATGGGATGATTTTGGCAGCCGCACCCTTTACCTGAAAGTGCTGATGGCTGACTATGAAGAACGCTATGCGATCATTGAACTGATCGGGGAGTGGAATGATGCCGTAGAGAATGATATCATGGAATTGAAACGGGAGGTACTGGAGAAATTCATGTACGAGGGCATCAATAAATTTATCCTGGTTGGGGAGAACGTACTCAATTATCACAGTGATGGCCGGGATTATTATGAAGAACTCTATGAAGAATTATCCGACGAGAATGGCTGGGCTGTCTGTTTAAACATGCCGGAACAAACCCAGTACGACTTTAAACATGCCAAACTGAACAGGTATATTGAATTAATGGAACTGGAAAACTGGCGAACCTATAAGCCTTTTCACCTGTTTAAGAAAATAGATAACGAGCTGACGGCACGTCTTACTAACTAATAACAAGTGACGGCTTCAGTCCTGATTTTTATCATTTAAAACTTTTCACGGTTTTTGGTCACCGGACACTATTTTTGCAGAAATCTGATTTCTCCTTCTAAGAATATTGCTTATGAAATGGTCTGAAATGTTCACTTCTTCGATTGGTAAAAAGCTGGTGATGGCGCTGACGGGTTTGTTTCTGATAATTTTTCTGATTGTACATGCCGGTATCAATGCCTGTATCTGGGCCAATGACGGTGGCGAAATGTTTAATAAAGCTGCCCATTTCATGGGAAGTACAGTTGTGATCCGCATCGCAGAGATTGGCCTCTTCCTTGGCATCTTCCTGCACATTATCCAGGGTTTCATGCTGGAATTCCAGAACCGCAGCAAACGTAAACAGGGATATGCCGTTCCTATGGGCAATAAAGGCAGCAAATGGTACAGCCGCAGTATGGGTTTATTAGGTACTATCCTTTTATTATTCTTCATCCTCCATTGGTGGCATTTTTGGGTGCCTGCCCGCTTCATCGGGCATGAGGAGTTAACTGAATTAGAGATCAATGGTGTGCATATGCATAATATGTACAACCTGATGCAATATACTTTCCAGGAACTGTGGGTGGTAATTGCCTATGTCTTTGCCTGCTTCTCTTTATGCTGGCATTTGATACATGGTTTTCAAAGTGCATTCCGTACGGTGGGTGTCAGTAATTCAAAGTATGTAAACCTTGTTCAAAATGTGGGGATCGGTTACTCAATTATTATTTCACTGGCTTTTGCGATGATGCCGGTAAGTATGTATTTGGGATGGGTGTAGGCGGTAAAATTGAAACACGAAATTGAAAGATCAAATAAATCATTATATCAAAGTAATCAGAGGTTATGCTTGATTCAAAAATTCCTGCCGGACCGTTAGAACAGAAATGGGTGGATTATAAGGGACATGTGAAACTGGTGAACCCGGCCAATAAACGCAAACTGGAAGTGATCGTGGTAGGTACCGGCCTGGCCGGGGCTTCTGCTGCTGCCGCACTCGGTGAACTGGGCTATAAAGTGAAAGCGTTTTGTTTCCAGGATTCTCCCCGCCGTGCACACTCGATCGCTGCGCAGGGAGGTATCAATGCCGCCAAGAATTACCAGAATGATGGCGACTCAGTATTCCGTTTGTTTTATGATACCGTAAAAGGTGGTGACTATCGTGCAAGAGAGGCGAATGTACACCGGCTTGCAGAAGTGAGTGTAAATATTATTGACCAGTGTGTGGCGCAGGGTGTTCCTTTTGCCAGGGAATATGGCGGCCTGCTGAATAACCGTTCATTTGGCGGTACACAGGTGAAAAGAACATTTTATGCGGCCGGGCAAACCGGTCAGCAATTACTGATAGGCGCTTACCAGGCTATGGAAAGACAGGTAGCGCTGGGTAACGTGGAAATGTTCAGCCGACATGAAATGCTTGATGTGGTGATGGTAGATGGGAAAGCAAGAGGTATCATTTGCCGTAACCTGGTGAATGGTGAACTCGAAAGACACTTTGGTCACGCCGTGTTATTATGCACCGGTGGATATGGTAATGTATTCTATCTTTCTACCAATGCCATGGGAAGTAATGTGACTGCCGCCTGGAAAGCACACAAGAAAGGGGCTTTCTTTGGTAACCCCTGCTTCACACAAATCCATCCTACCTGTATCCCTGTTTCAGGCGATCACCAGTCTAAACTGACATTGATGTCAGAGTCATTAAGAAATGACGGACGTATCTGGGTGCCGAAGAAAAAAGATGATACCCGAAAAGCCAACGATATTCCTGAAGAAGAAAGAGATTATTACCTCGAAAGAAGATACCCGGCTTTTGGTAACCTGGTGCCAAGAGACGTGGCCTCAAGAGCAGCTAAAGAAAGATGCGATGCCGGTTATGGTGTTGGTACCACCAAACAGGCTGTTTACCTCGATTTCAAATACAATCTCATCAACAAATACGGTAAAACAGAAGCCGGTAAATTAGGTATTGAAAACCCTGATACCGAAACCCTGATCCGGCTTGGTAAGGAAGTGGTGAAAGAGGAATATGGTAACCTCTTTGATATGTATGAGAAGATCACCGGTGAAAATCCTTATGAAGTACCGATGCGGATATACCCGGCGGTACACTATACCATGGGCGGACTTTGGGTGGATTATGAACTGATGACGAATGTGAAAGGTTTGTATTGCCTTGGTGAAGCCAATTTCAGTGATCATGGTGCTAATCGCCTCGGTGCTTCTGCATTGATGCAGGGATTAGCCGATGGATATTTTGTGATCCCTTACACTATTGGTAATTATTTAGCGGATGAGATTGCAACCAAGCCCATCCCCACTTCGCATGAAGCTTTTGTGCAAACAGAAAAAGCCGTGGCTGACCGGATCAATACCCTGATGAATATTAAAGGGAAACAAACAGTGGAGAGTTTCCACAAGCGTCTCGGCAAGATCATGTGGGAGAAATGCGGTATGGCAAGAAATGCACAGGGTCTGCAGGAAGCGATTACCGAGATACAACAATTGAAAAAAGAATTCTGGAGTGATGTAAGGATACCGGGTGGTATCACTGAAATGAACCCGGAACTGGATAAGGCGGGTCGTGTGGCAGATTTTATTGAGCTGGGTGAATTGATGTGCAAGGATGCCCTGAACCGAAATGAAAGTTGTGGTGGCCATTTCCGGGAAGAAAGCCAGACCGAAGAAGGGGAAGCAAAAAGAGATGATGTGAACTTTGCGTATGTGGCAGCCTGGGAATATAAAGGTGAAAGCAACTGGGAATTGCACAAAGAGAACCTGGAATTTGAAGTGGCGAAGCCAACACAACGGTCTTACAAATAAAATTTTATAACGAACAATATTTATTGCGTTATGGAGCACTACATGATGAATCTTACGCTGAAAGTCTGGAGACAAAAAAATGCAAATGACAGAGGTGGATTTGAGTCATACCCGGTAAAGAATATTTCTTCGGAAATGTCTTTCCTGGAAATGATCGATGTGTTGAATGAGGAGTTGATCCGTGACGGGAAAGACCCGATCGCTTTTGACCATGATTGCCGTGAAGGTATCTGTGGTGCCTGCTCCATGTATATCAATGGCCGTCCGCATGGACCCTGGGAACAGAACACTACTTGCCAGTTGCATATGAGGGCTTACAAAGATGGAGACACTATCACTATCGAACCCTGGAGAGCCAACGCTTTCCCGGTGATCAAGGACCTGGTGGTGGACCGTTCTGCATTTGACCGTATTATCCAGGCCGGAGGTTATATTTCAGTCAACACGGGTAATGCAGTGGATGCCAACGTTATGCCTGTGGAAAAAGATAAGGCCGATGCGGCTTTTGCAGCAGCGGCCTGTATTGGTTGTGGTGCTTGTGTAGCCGCTTGTAAAAACTCTTCCGCCTTGTTATTTGTCTCCGCAAAAGTTTCCCATTTGGCTTTATTACCGCAGGGTTCACCCGAGCGGAAATCAAGGGCGTTGAACATGGTTGCACAGATGGATAAAGAAGGGTTTGGTGCCTGTACCAATACAGGTGCCTGTGAGGCGGTTTGTCCCAAGGGGATCTCCATTACCAACATAGCAAGATTGAATGCGGAATTCAGCCTTGCTGCGTTGGTATCACAATGATAAATAACTAGGTGATGTGTAAGCCCTCTATCAAAAAGGGCTTTTTAATTTTATTCCATGGTAGAAGCTTACCGAATTAGCAATACTGTCCCTTTTCGAAGGATTGATCTTCCAGTATTATCAATAGCGTTGAATATCCATACATATAAAGACGTTTGCTGTTCTTTACCATTAATTTTTCCGTTCCATCCCTCCCCACGATTACTGGTTGTATATACTTTTTCGCCCCATCGGTTATAGATGGAAAATTCTTTAAGCTGGGTTGTTAACGGGTAAAAAGGCTTTAGTATGTCGTTTTTACCATCACTATTTGGGGTAAATCCTGTTGGTACATATATATCTGTAGGGTCAATGATTGTGATCTTCACAAAGCCTTCGGTCTTGCAGCCAGCTGAATCGGTTGCTACAACTTTATAAATAATATCACTAAGCGGCGTGGCAACCGGGCTGGGACTGTTAGGGTCATTTAAACCAATGGAAGGTGACCATTGATAGGAAACAGCAGGCCCGCCGGTCACCAGGTGAACACTCTGACCTGCGAAAATGGTTTGGTCCGTTGGGATATTGATGGTGAAGGATCCCAGCGTAATAGTATCGGTGACAGAACTGCTGCGGCAGGCGTTAGCTGAGCTTAACGTTAATGTAACCGGGTAATTGCCTGGTTGACTATACACATGGACCGGGTGAATATCAGTTGAGAAATTACCATCACCAAAATTCCAGGTAAACAGATCACCCGGTCGTACAGGATTATTGTTGGTGAAACGGACATATCCTGAATCACAAACCCGTAAATGGTCAAAGAACAATTCCATGTTTGTAGTGTCAGCTTTGACAATACGGGAACGAACGATCTCCTCACACCCGGCAGAAGAACGGATGCGTAGTTTAACGGAATATGCCTGGTTAGAGGGATTAAATGTGTGAACAGGATTCTGCTGGTTAGAAGTATTCCCATCGCCAAAATCCCATGACCAGGACAGTACACCACTCATGGTGGAAAAAGCAGTGAAACGGACAATACCTGCACAACTGTCAAGGATAGTATATGCAAATCCATTATTGGGGTCAATGGCAGCATCGTTGATAAAGTTGGGAGATCCCAATTGCCCGGCACCGGGTGCTATGTCGATATTATTGAGCCGGAAATCACATCCCGCACCTTTTATATCCGGGTTATTGATACTGCTCATTAATCCTCCCTGCCTGATAAGATATATTTTCTCATCGGGAGCCAGTTGAATCCCGTAAAAACTGGTAGTTGATAAAATACTGTCCCTTGATGCCGCGATAGCGGCTATAGTTGGCAGTCTTGATTCGATCTGGTCAATTTTGTTTTCAAAGGGTCTCAGCAGGTAAAGTAATTGTGAATTGGGCGAATATTCGCAATTGGTATAAAGAGCATTCCCGGGATTAAACGTTCTTGCATTGCTGATGATACCCGATGAATTATCAAAATCGAATAACTGTATAAAATTAGGATATACTTCCGGCGGGTCTATCAATGGGAAATGAACCTGGCAAAGTTGTCGTCCGTCAGGGCTCACTTTCATAAACCCGGTATTTGTCAAAATCGATTGATTCATTACTAAGCCGGCAGCGGACACTACCGGGGTTGTGCTAAGTCCGTTGCAACTGATAAGCCAGGACCGGAAAATATTAGAGTTATTATCATTAGTAATGAGCCAAACATCTGTACCATTCCTGTGCCTTGCTGCTGTTAAACGTTCTGTACAGGAGGGCCAGAGTAAACTGCGTTTTACGATTACTTCACCATTACCGTTGTCTCTTTTTACATTGACAATAGAGTAACAGTAACCTGTAGCAAAACTATTTTCAATGGCGTCTGCTGTAAAAACATAATAGATACTATCATTTCCCGGTACGGGAACAATAATACTGGACTGGCAGGCCGAAATATTGCCACCAATATTGTTCCCGTTCAGCATCACCTGGTGTTGTTTATTAAAAATATCAACACCATTGGTGTAGAAAAGCAGGTCTCCGTTTTTATCAGAAATAGCAGAAGACCCCTCATCGGCAAGCATCTGGCTGTTTGGCAGGGCTGAGGGAACAGGCTGACCGGCAATTGCATTAAAATTCAGGGCAGCTCTTCCCCCAAAATACCAGTTATTATTTTGCTGAGCCTGTACCGGCAGGCAAAGCAAGGAAAATAAAGTATGTAATATTATCGTCCGGATCAGCAATTGTAACGGTAGTTTATGTCCTGAATAAAGACAGTCACACAATAAAGTTGCTGCTTTTCGGGCAAATTAACAGGCAGGGAAAACTTTTGGGCAATAAAAAGACCGAATTTTACGATTTTGAGTAAAACCTGCTGCTTTTGAGTGGTTTGTACAGAATATTAATCTTATTGTTAATCATCCAATTATCCTTGTGGAGCCAGGCCCAGCTTCCCGGGCAGGTACCTGTGTCCAATCTCCGGCAGAAAACGTTTCCAATAAAGGCTGACAGCCTGAAGATCGATTCGCTCAGTACGATCCCCAATACGATTGAAATAAAAGATATCCCGGCTGCTGATTACAAGTTCGATTTTATAAACAGTATGCTTTACTGGATCAAAAAACCGGTCACGGAAACAATAACCATCACTTACCGTGTCTTCCCTTACAAACTTAACCCGGTAGCACAGCGGATGAACTATGACAGTGTGATGAATAATTTCTATGTCAAACCTTATGAATTCAATGACGGTTATAATGAGCAGCAAAGAGGCATGTTCAACTTCGGCTCCATAAAAGCCGAGGGAAGCTTTGGCCGGCAGATCGGGTTTGGCAACAGCCAGGATGCCGTATTGAATTCAACCCTTAACCTGCAGTTGAGTGGTATGCTGGGTGACAGTATCGAGATACAGGCAGCGATCACGGATAATAATATCCCGATACAACCAGATGGCAATACACAGCAGTTGAATGAATTTGACCAGGTCTTCCTGCAATTCAAAAAGAAAAACTGGCAACTGAACCTCGGTGACCTGGAACTACGGCAGAACCAGAGTTATTTCCTGAATTTTTACAAACGCCTGCAGGGGATTTCTTTTCAAACAAATAATCGTGTAGCAAAGAATATTACTTCCAATACATTGGTAAGTGGTTCCATTGCCAAAGGTAAATTTACCCGCAACGTATTCCAGGGGCTGGAAGGCAACCAGGGGCCTTACCGGCTGACCGGTGCCAACAATGAATTCTTTTTTATCATTCTTGCCAATACGGAACGGGTCTTTTTAGACGGAGTATTGCTACAGCGTGGAGAAGACCAGGATTATGTGATCAATTATAATACCGCCGAGCTGACCTTTACTCCCAAACGAATGATCACTAAGGACAGCAGGATACAGGTGGAGTTTGAATATGCAGAAAGAAGTTATCTCAATGCCAATCTTTACCTGGCACAGGAGTTTGAATTTAATAAACGGTTGAAGCTGAGAGTCGGGGTTTTTAATAACGGTGATGCCCGCAATTCACAGATCAATCAATTGCTGGATGATCCGCAGAAACAGTTTCTTTCTAATATCGGTGACAGTATACAGAAAGCCTTTTATTCCTCTGCGGTGCTGGATACATTTGCAGCAGGTAAAGTGTTGTACGAAAAAATCTATGTGGGACTTGATTCATTCTACCAGTATTCCACCAACCCGGCATTGGCCAAATACAGCCTTTCCTTTATTGACGTCGGGGACGGGAAAGGGAATTATACAACAGATTTCAACGGGGCAAATGGGAAAGTATATAAATATGTGCCCCCCGTCGGTACAATCAGGCAGGGAAAATATGAACCCATTATCATACTTGTCACTCCCAAGAAACAGCAATTAGTCAATCTGGGAATTGATTATATCATCAATAAAAATACGCTCCTGAAAGCGGAAGTGGCAACCAGCAGTTATGATGTAAATACATTCTCCAAAAATGATGATGGTGATGACAGAGGATTTGCTGCGAAGTTTCAATTGACGAATAGCAAACAGGTATCGGTTAAAAATAAACTGCAACTGAATACAGCTCTGGATTACGAATTTGTACAGAATAAATTTAAACCCCTGGAACGTTTACGGACCGTAGAATTTTCCCGTGACTGGGGTCTGCCATTAGTGCCTTTACTGGCTACGGAAAATATTATCCGTGCAACTGCAGGGTTGCGGGATAATAAAGATCATTCGCTGAGTTACCAGTTTGTGAATTACCACCGGAGTGATAACTATAATGGATTTCAGAATTCAGTAAAACACGGTGTCCGCTGGAAAGGATGGCATTTTAATAACGAATTTGTGGCTACCAGTTTCAACAGTGCTGATGACAAAGGTTTATTTCTCCGGCCGGTGATTGATATGAGTAAGGAGATGAAACAACTGAATAACTGGAAACTGGGTTTCCGGTATGCCCTGGAGCAAAATGCAGCCCGGTATAAAACAACGGATACGTTGACACCATCAGCTTTTTCGTTTGACAGTTATTCAGTGTATTTAAAATCAGATGAACAAAAGAAGAACAAGTATGGTATTACTTTTTTTACCCGTTCAGATAAATACCAGGTAAGTAAAGATTTTGTTCGTGGCGACAGGAGTTTGAACCTGAATTTGCAAACAGAACTGTTGGCTAATCCCAAACGGCAGCTATACCTGAATACCACTTTCCGGAAACTGAAAGTATATGACGCCACAGTATCAAAACAACAGGAAGATGAGACGATCCTGGGAAGGGCTGAGTACAATATGACCGAGTGGAAAGGGTTTATTACCGGCAACATGCTCTATGAAGTGGGAGCAGGGCAGGAGCAGCGGAGAGATTTTGCATATTTAGAAGTACCGGCAGGTACCGGGCAGTATGCCTGGATAGATTACAACACAGACGGGGTGCAGCAATTAAATGAATTTGAACTGGCTGCTTTTGCGGACCAGGCTAAGTTCATCCGCATCTTTACACCCACGAATGAATTCATCAAAGCCAATTACATCACGTTTAATTATCGTTTTGATATCAGCCCGAGGGTATTACTTAATAAACCCGGTCTTAAAGGGGTTAAGAAATTCGTATCGAAGCTGAACCTGCTGACCTCTTTGCAGATCAATAAGAAATCATTATCGAAAGGGAATTTTGAATTCAATCCCTTCAAATATGCCGTGGATGATACAGCCCTGATCACCTTAAATACAGCGATCCTGAATACACTTTCTTTTAACCGCTTCAGCAGCAAATGGGGAGTTGATTTTACCAACCGGAGGGATAACAGCAAATCATTACTGACCTATGGATATGAAAGCCGAAAACTGAATGACTGGCTGGTTAAATTCCGCTGGAATATCAGCAGGGCCATATCGCTGACGGTAAATGGTAAGAAAGGATTGAATGCCTTGTACACACCTCAATTCAATAACAGGAATTACCAGTTGGATATTTATAATGCGGAACCTAACCTTACTTATATCCGGGGCACTTCATTCCGGGTACTTACCGGGTATAAATTTGAGACGAAGACGAACCTGCCTTTGTACGGGGGAGAGAAATCAACCTCTCATTCACTGAACCTGGAATCAAAGTACAATATTTTGCAGAGTAGTTCTGTTACCGGCAAATTCACGTTCAATAATATTAATTACAAATCCCCGGCGAATACAACGGTCAGCTATATCATGCTGGATGGATTATTACCGGGTAAAAATTATCTCTGGTCGTTAGCATTCACCAAACGGTTATTAAACAACCTGGAGCTGACCATGCAGTATGATGGAAGAAAGCCCGGCACCTCAAGAACCGTACATATCGGAAGGGCATCGATAACAGCATTATTCTAGTGTGCAAACATCCTGTGTCTATTATCCGGTATCCAGCATCTATACATTAAACCGGAAATGCATCACATCGCCGTCTTTCACCACATATTCTTTTCCTTCAATTCTTAGTTTGCCCACTTCACGGCAGGCCGCTTCTGATCCGTATTTTACAAAGTCCTCGTAAGCGATCACTTCTGCTTTGATAAAGCCTTTTTCAAAATCTGTATGGATTACTCCGGCTGCTTGCGGCGCTTTCCATCCTTCATGGATCGTCCAGGCTCTTACTTCCTGCACACCGGCTGTGAAATAGGTATATAGGTTGAGAAGTTTGTAAGCCGAATGGATCAGCCTGTCCAAGGCGGGTTCTGTCATCTTATATTCTTCCATGAATAACTGCCGGTCATCCGGGTTTTCCATCTCAGCAATTTGTGCTTCGATGTTGTTATTCATAATAATGACTTCAGCCTTTTCATTTTTGACGGCTTCTTTTAATTGCTCAGAATATTGATTGCCGGTATGCATAGATGCTTCGTCCACATTGGCAACATACAGCACCGGCTTATCGGTAAGCAAGAAAAGATCGGCAATAGCTGTTTTTTCTTCTTTGTCTAAATCCAGTTCACGGATACTTTTACCTTTTTCCAGGTGTTCTTTACATCTTATCAGCACTTCCAGTTCGGCTTTGTATTTCGGGTCTAGCTTAATTTGTTTTTCGGTCTTCTGAATTTTCTTCTCCACACTATCAAGATCTTTTAACTGAAGTTCAGTGTCGATGATCTCTTTATCACTCACGGGATTGATAACTCCTTCATCTCTCAGTATATTCTCATCCTCAAAACAACGGATCACATGAATAATGGCATCCACTTCCCGGATATTCCCGAGGAATTTATTTCCCAGTCCTTCACCTTTGCTGGCACCCCGGACAAGACCGGCAATATCCACGATCTCGATCTGGGTGGGCACGGTACGGTTGGGTTGCACCAGTTCCGCCAGTTTGTTTATCCGGGGATCAGGTACATCCACCAACCCAACGTTGGGATCAATAGTACAGAAGCGATAGTTACTGGCCTGTGCCTTGGCACTATTGCTGACTGCATTGAACAAAGTTGATTTTCCTACATTGGGTAATCCCACAATTCCTGCTTGTAAAGCCATATTACTGTTTTTGGAGGCGCAAAGATAGGTGAAAACAGGTTTTTGAGCGGTACTATAGTTGCTTTGCTTAAAGTGCTTAACTTCAAACCATCAACATAAACCTCAATCAATTTTATGGCATTGACCCGTATCTGGTCCGCCTTTATCATCATTGCGATTGCAGTGGCCGGGTTTAAGTTCCTGGCCGTGGATGGTGATCAGCAGATATTTACCCAGATGGTGATTGGTAAAAATGGCGATTCACTCAAGGTGAAAGAAATGGAAGCAGTAAACGCAGACCCTGCTCTGCTTCGATCCCTGGACACCCTGGCAAGGGTAAAGGAAGGCAAATTAGTGTATAAAAAGGAAGGCAATAAGATCGTGGCAGTGAAAGCACAAAAGGTCAATGGTATCATTGAGACCTGTAAAGATGCCGTCAATCTCTGTATTGGTCTTATTGGTATTATGGCCCTGTTCATGGGCTTTATGAGTATTGCCGAAAAAGCAGGTGGTATCCGTTTCTTGTCCCGTATCATCGGTCCATTCTTTTCAAAAATATTTCCCGATGTACCCAAAGAGCATCCTGCTCACGGTCATATGATGATGAATTTCTCGGCCAATTTACTGGGGTTGGATAATGCCGCCACGCCATTTGGTATCAAAGCCATGGAAAGTCTGCAGGAGATCAATCCCGATAAACAACGGGCTTCCAATGCACAGATCATGTTCTTATGTTTACATGCTTCAGGTCTTACGTTGATCCCGGTCAGTATTATCGCATTGAGAGCCGGAGCAGGAGCAAGGAATGCTACGGATATTTTTATTCCCTGTATGATTGCCACTTTTGCTGCCACCATGGCGGCACTCATCATTGTTTCGTTGCGCCAGCGTATCAATTTATTACAGCCCGTAATACTGGCCTGGGTACTAAGCCTTTCAGGGATCATTGCCGCTTTTGTATGGTATCTTACCAAATTAGATAAGACCTCGCTGGAGTTTTTCTCCGGTTCATTTGGTAACGGTCTTTTATTATTGATCTTATTTCTGATTGTTTTGGGCGGGTTGTATAAAAAGATCGACATCTTCAGTGCTTTTATTGATGGTGCCAAAGGCGGTTTTGAAACAGCGGTGAAGATCATTCCTTATTTGGTAGGGATGCTGGTGGCCATTAGTATGCTCCGGACCAGTGGCACTTTTGATTACCTGATTGATGGGGTAAAAAATATGTTTGCAGCTTTGGGAACAGATACCCGGTTTGTGGATGGGTTACCTACAGCATTAGTAAAACCCTTTAGTGGCGGCGCAGCAAGAGGAATGATGGCAGATACCATGACAACCTATGGTGCAGATTCCTTTGCCGGCAGATTATCCTGCGTGTTACAGGGCTCTTCAGATACTACATTTTATGTAATTGCCGTTTATTTCGGGGCAGTTGGCGTAAAGAATACAAGATATACGATTGGTTCCATGTTGCTGGCCGACCTGGTGGGTATTATTACCTCCATTTTCCTGGCGTATTTATTTTTTGGATAAAGAGAAGTCTCACCAAGTATGCGGTGACCGCATAAAAAAAGTCCCGGCGAAACCGGGACTTTCAATTTTAACTATATAGGCTTTTAATAGTTAGCGAAAGTTGACAATGTTCTTACAGATGCTGCAGTTGTGATGATAGACCTGTACCCGCCTCTGAAAACAAGCGTATAGCTTCTTTTTGCTGTAGGAGTTAGTATTGCTAATATATCCAAATACCCTGCAGGAGATGTCCTGTAGTTTTGAAGATTAGTTGGTGATCCGGTTGGACGTATATAAAAAGTGTCTGTAACTCCGGATGCATAAGGTATAAAATCTGTTACCTGCGTCACCTGTACATTTGTAAACACGTTGGCATTCCTTTTAACAGAAAAGATATCGAACCCGGTCAGTGCCGTTGGATTATAGACGAAATTTGCAAAGCGAATTCTTGCTGTAGTGTCTGATGGGATAACAATATTGGCAGGTACCGTTACCTGTTTCGGCGTGGTAATAGTATCATAGGCAAAAATGGTATATTGTTTTGAAACCTGCATATTTTGTGCAAATACCAAGGGAACCTGGGTGGAGGTAGCCAATGTGTCTCTTATTAAGAATGAACGGATACCGCCTGATACATTGAATGTATAACCTGTTGAAGGAAATACACTGCCTGATGACATAGCTGTACCTGTAACAGCTTTACCATCAACATACACATAATTCCTGGCCGCACTAACCGTTGCTATATATACCTGTGCCAGTGATTTATCACTAAAATTAGTGACCGGGGTAATTTTCTCTTCAAAGGTTTTTGCGCAGGAAAATAATAACAGGGCACAAAATGCTCCGGTTATACTGAAAAAATATAGTTTGGTTTGTTTCATGATTTTTTGTTTTGCTGTTTACAATTATGGCTGGGTAACCCACTGTTGCTTGGTATGATAATCAAGAGCAAGTGCACCAACGCTTGATAAGGCGCTTACATTATACAAATACTCTGAATTATAGCGGGGTCTGGCCCGGTAAACCCATTTTCCTGCATTATTAGTGAATAAATCAACTCCTGTTGGTGGAGTGAAGTCAGCGTAAACCTGCATGCCAGTTGCAGGATCAATATCGGTGTAATGATATCTTTTTATGTCCATCCAGGTTTCAACAAGACCAAAGCCATACATCGCTATGAATTTTTGTAACATAATATGTGACCTGGTAATATTTCCTGCTGGTGTTACAAGATTTACAAATGGCTCGATGGCGGCTGTTGTCATCCGACTTCCGGCGGGAACTGAGTTGTGATAATCAGGAGTGTTAATCAACATCCTGAAATTTTCCCGTATACCTTCCTGATATGAATTTTTAGCTTCGGCAAATTCATTCTTCCTGAGATGGGCTTCTGCTTTCATAAAATGCACTTCAGAAGAAGTAATGATTGGAAAGGGAGACCCATTTCTGAAAATATAACGGCTTGCGGCATCAGTACCTGGCGCTGCTGTAGAACTAAAAGCACCTCCCCAAAAATTCTGTGGTTGATCAGCTAATACAAGACCATCTATACCTCTATTAGGTCTTACTCCTTTGTAGGTTCCATTGGTATTTTCCCGGATGATGTAAGGAGCTCTTGGGTCATTGATAGCATTAAACATTGGGTTCAAGCCTGTCATAAGATTAGCGATAAATCTGGATTGGCGAAGAGCACCGACATTGGAGCGGAAAGGACCAAAGAAATTGTAGGTACCAGAAAGTCCGGTAGCAAGGAATTTGGCAGTAGCATCATCCTGATAACTTGTTATACCCAGATTGGCATAGTAGATTACAGAATCTGGATTATAGCTAGCTTTATTCGTTAAATGATTGAATGAGCGGGCAAGAACTGAGTAGGCGAATTTTTTCCATTTGTTAACGTCCCCATTATAAAAATAGGCATCACCTTTCGCAAGATTTGCCTGGCTTACTCCATCACCCGTTTTACTCAGGTATTCAATTGCAATATGACTCAACCTTCTTGCCTCAGCATACATTTCTTCCTGAGTGTCATAATCAAATACAAGACGGGTAGGATCAAAGGCCTGCTTCAAGATAGCTTCACCATATGTATCAGTTAGCGTTAACCAGCTCCAGGCCCGGATAGCATAACCCACACCAACATAATCCCATTTTTTTTCTTCTGCAGCCCAGTCAATCATTCGCCCCAAATTTTGCCCCATCCCATAATAATGCATAGCCCAAATAGAACCAAGAATATCACTGGCACCGGTTGCGCCTCCCATTTGGTCATATTGGTTACCGGTTGTATTAGTGGCCCAGAATTGTACATATCTGCCGATATAGAGGCCATCATTTGCTAAACCGTAAGCACTTCCTTGCGCTGATGAGCTCCCTACAAAATTCCCTATTATGCCGGGTAACAGGGTTTCAACTGGCACTTTTTTAGGTGCATTGGGGTTTTCAAAAGCTTCATCAATTTTTTTGCCGCAGGAACTGATCAAAACAGCAGTAGTTGCGGCCAGATAAATAAAGCAGGTTAATATTTTTTTCATTTTCATTTTTTTAAACGTTAGAATGATGCCCTGATGCCAAAATTGACGCTAACGGGTGATGGCAATGTTCCATAGTCAAAGCCAAATGCCCCCACACCCCGGCTTCCTGCCGTGTTTCCGTTTACAGCCGGATCTGCGCCTGTATAGTTGGTCATTAATATCAGATCATTTGCAGTGGCAAAGACACTGAGGCTTTTAAATGCACGGACGAAACTCTTGGGAAAGGTATAATTCAATGTGATGTCCCGCAGACGGAACCAGTTCACATCTTTTTCAATAAAGGCTTCTTCAGGCATCGTAGTATAATATTGTTCATTATAGGCAGGGATAACAACGATTGTATTTGTTGTTGGAGTTGCACTATTTTGCAGTCCGTCATTTAAAACACCATCAATAACTCTTGGAGTATACCGATCTGCTGTCAATTTGCTTCTGCCAACGCGGGTCAGGTACATTTTTGTACCGTTAAAAATATCACCTCCAACTTTAAGATCCCAAAGCATACTTAGTTTCCAATTCTTTAAACGTAAGGTATTGAGCCATCCAAGGGTAAAATCTGGGTTTCTGTCGCCTTTTATGGTGAAAACTCCATCTCCAACAGGAAGTCCGTTAAGCGGATTTATAAGTATTTTACCTTGCGTATTTCGGGCATAACCAAATGCGGTGATTGATGTGGTAGGTCCATCAAGTACCAAACCACCTCTTGCATTTCCATACAGCCAGGTATCAGAGATATAAAATTCAGAAATATTACGTGGCATATCAATTACCCTATTCCACATTTTATTAAAGTTGAACCGCATGTTCCAAGTAAAAGAAGATTGCCTGATAATATCATAGTCCGTTGCAATCTCAATTCCTTTATTGCGTGTGCTGGCTGCATTCTGTGTGTTCAAAACATAACCAGTGCCGTAGCTAAGTCTGAAGTTCTCCAGTATTTGTTTTTTATTGAGTGTATTGTAATAAGTGATGTCCAGATTTAACCTGCTTTTAAATAACCTGAACTCTGTTCCTATTTCATAAGTGATCTGTTTTTCAGGAACCACGTCAGGCGCATTATTAAAGAATGCATATGAATTACCACCACCGCTGGCAAAGTTGTTTACAAATACTGACTGGGTGGAATAAGGTGAATTAAGGCGGGCAGTCGCAGCTAAAGAGCCCCTGAGCTTCCAGTAATTGATTTTATCATTTTTCTTAACCTCAGGGAAGATATCGCTCATAATAATACTAAGGCTTGCTCCGGGGTAGTTATAATTTCTGTTGGCTTTCGGTAACGTAGAGGAAGTTTCAAAACGGTGTGTATAATTGAAAAAGATTACGTTTTTAAAGTCAATAGCGAATTCACCAAAAAAAGCAAGCTGACGAAGTATGCTTCGGTTGTATTCTCCAAAATTATTTCGAAGCAGGCGTAATCTCGTATTTTCCCTTGTAATGGAAGTATCCATATAGTTACCTACAATTTCCTTTAATTGTTTGTCTGTAACCGGGTTGCCATTTTTGTACATTCTGCTGTCTGTGGTATTCACATTATCAACAATATTGGTACCGGATATAGCATACATTTCAGTTTTGTAATCCTGCCACATTGTACCACCCATCAGTCGAAGATTGAAATTTTTTCCAGCCTTCTTTCTAACAGTTGCGGTGATTGTGTGGTTATAGCCAGTATATTTTCTCCAATAGTTATCTAACTGCCCACCCTGGCCTGCGGTCAGGTAAAATGATTGCGGATGAAAGAACGTGTAGCCTGTCTGCTCGTAGGTATCATATCCAAATCTTCCGGTTATGCTCAGCCAGGAAAAGGGGTTAATATTAATACCAAGGCTGCTGATAATTCTTTTATTATCATCATAACTCCTGTTTTTATTGACGTTAAAAAGTGGGTTGTCAATTTCGCCGTTTGCTGTTGTGCCTGAATAAAGATCCAGTTTATCTCCTGTACTAACATCTTCATAATTGGTAATATCATTGGTAGAGGGCCAAACTAATAAACTCAGCAGGAAACCTCCAGCACTTCTAAGTACCTTATTGTTTTCACTTTTTACATATGCGATTGATGGTGTGATTTCCACTTTGTTATTTAAAAACTTGGTAGTATTTGAAATTCTTGCATTATACCTCCTAAAGTCATTATTAGGTACAATTCCCTTTTGGTCAAAAAGACTTCCGGATACACGGAATTTAACTTCCTTAAATCCAAAATCAAGTCCAATATTGTGAGTTTGCGCAAAACCTGTACGGAAAAAGGTTTTTTTGTTGTCAAAAAGCTTTGTGTCAGGAGTATAAGCAGGGCCGAAATACTGGAATAAATTTGAAGCAACCCCATTCGATCCATTTGAATATCCATCGATCGTTTCAGGCCACCTTCCAACCTGCTGAACTCTGAAGCTATTATCATATTGGATGGCTAATTTATTAGTTTTTGCTTTACGGGTAGTGATAATAATAGCACCAGAGCTTGCCTGACTACCATAAAGGGCTGTAGCTTCAGGACCTTTTAAAACAGTTACTGTTTCTATATCGCTGGGATTAATATCTGCAATTCTGTTTTGATAGTCATTATTACGGTTAGGCCTGTCAGATGCTAATCCAAGTACAATACCGCCCGAGGAAGTCTCATTTATAGATTGATTGTCTAATACAACTCCATCTACAACATAAAGTGGCTGATTACTGGTCGAAAGTGCATTAAAACCCCGTAAAACGATAGAAGAAGAAGCTCCGGCCACACCAGAAGTCTGATCCAATGTTAAACCGGCCACACGGCCCTGTAAGCTGTTCAGAAAGTTCTCTCTTTGGGTTTCCTGTATTTCCTGTCCCCCCACTTTTTGTACGGAATAACCTAATTCCCGGGGGTTCTTTTTAATATCCATGGCGGTTACCACCACTTCACCCAACGCACCATCGGATGATTTCATACTCACGGCTACCGTACTGCCATCACCGGGTTTAACCTCAATGGCATCATGACCTACATAAGATAACTGCAGGGTTTCACCCGGATTCACTTTAATAGTAAACTTACCGTTTACATCCGTTTGTGTAAATCGCTTGGTTCCTTTAACCCTGATGGTTACTCCCTGCAGGGGCGATTTGTTTTCGTCCGAAAGCACGGTACCTGTAATTGTTTTTTCCTGGGCCATTACCGATGGCGGCAGAACTAACAGCAGCAGGCAGATAGCGATGAACGAATGGAGAATTTTTCTCATAGCTGTTTGTTTTGATATAGTTTAAATAAGCAGTTCCTAAAATTGATCGTTACAAAACTTTGATTCCGGCGTCAGCATAGGGTTTCAGGATAGGGTCATCTGGCGGTAATTCCGTGATCAGGATATCTATTTTTTCAAGGGCGGCGATCTGTATGGGCTGAAACGTGTTTACTTTTTCTGCGATGGCCAGGCATACCACTTTTTGAGAAGAATCCATCATGGCCTTCTTCAACTGCACCACTTCCCAATCATTATCCGTGATGCCGTGTTGGAGGTCAATTGCATTGGTGCCTAAGAAACAGATATCAGCCCTTACCTGTTTTATTTTGGCAATAGCCTCAGTACCAACTGTTATTTTAGAGTTTTTTGAAATTCTGTCTCCGACGAGGATCACATCAATATTGGGATGATGCATATACTCCAGGATAGCCGGGATGGAGCCGGAAATAAAAGTAGCTTTCAGTTGGGGAGGAAGGGAACGGGCCATTTCCAGAATGGTGGTGCCTCCACTGGTCAGCACAAACATTCCGTTATCGATCAGGCTGATCGCCTTTTGCGCAATTGTTTTTTTCTGGTGTTGTGAATAAACGCCGTTGGAAGGGAAATGAACATCGTTGAAAGAGTGGGATAATGCACCTCCGTGTACTTTGATCACTTTACCTTCTTCGGCTAATTCCTGCAGATCCCGGCGAATAGTATCCTCCGACACATTGATATCAATGCATAGCGAGGAGGAAAGTACTTTATTATGCAGGTTTACCTGGTGCAAGATATAGGCCTGCCTTTCTTTCTTAAGCATCCGTCAGTTTTGTAAAACTAAAATAAGACAAATTCCTGCACAAAAACGCAGAAACCGGGAAATATTTGCAGGTTCTTGAAAAAATGTGAGTAACGGTAAACTCTTAGAGCTGAAACGAAATGACCTGCCCATACCGGGCAGGTCATTTAAGAAGATATTGCTTAATTATTTATTTTCCGAAGGTGAACCTTGCTGTAAAACCTATCGCTGCCGGTTCAAAGTTGATATCGCTGACCAGATTCAGTTCCGGTTTCCAGTCTAAGGAAAGATTGAGGGGTATGTTGGCGAATTTATAATCCAGTCCCAGCACACCCATTGCTCCAAAGCTGGGGTCTGTTTCATTCTTGGCGGTATTGGGATTATAGGATTTGATAAACCCGAGATACGCACCAGCACCATAAAACCATTTAATACCGGATTCACCCATGGGCTTATGAATTTCAGCTAAGGCACCGATAGCTAATGGATCTCCAAATGATAATAACCCTTCAACAGCTACTTTATCATTCAGGAAATGTTTGATGGAAATGGAATTGTTAACGATGGCCTGGCTGCTGCTTAGCCTGACACCCAATGCCGTTTTATAATCCTGTGCGGAAGATTGATTTGCCGTAGCGAATAGGGCCAACAGTAAAAAGATAGTGGATACCTTTTTCATGGTAGTTATTTAATTATTAGTGACAGAAATGAGTTGTCGTTATGCAATAAAACCGTCATGCATAGAACGAAAAATGATGCCTGCAAGTCTAAAGGAAATGTGAAGAATGAAGGAGGATGCCGGATGTAAGAAATCAGATGTCTGACATCAGACCTCAGATTTCATTCTCTCTATTCGAATAATTCGAATTTTGTTTTGGGTCTTCTTGCTTCCAGCCATTGAAAATTTTCCAGCCGCATTTCAGAAGGGCTTTTTTGGCGGATAGGCCAGAGGGTGCCGGTGACCTGGCTGCGGAAAACAACTTTATGCAATTCCTGGTTCTTAAAATAGATATCCATGATATCGCATTTGGATTCATTGATACCGGTATAAGCACTGTCCTCATCCTGTATATAATAGATACATTCGGCATAGCCTCTTGCCCGCACCGAATCAATATTACCATCAATGAACCAGCCATCCATCCGGGAAGATTTGATTTGGTTATATACTTCCGGGTCCATTTTGTTGACAAGAAAACTATGATCAATCACCTGGAAGCGTTCTGCTTTTTTATTCTTTGTAAAAAGATAAAGTGTATCACCCGTTACCTGGCTTTCTTTGGCCCATACCACCGGGTTGTCATACATCCGGAAAACAGAATCTTTGAATGAGTAGAAAAGGCTGTCGCAAACAGCTTGCAAAGAATCTGAGAAAACACGGACATTGCGGTAGGCTTCAAAATAACGGTTGGTACTGTCTTTTGCTTTGTCTGCATTAACTACCGTAACCCCTTTCACCGTGTCTTTGACTAATGAATCCTTTACACCATAGAGATCGGAAAGGCGGGCAGAGAATAAGGTATCCGCAGTAATATAAATGGAATCGTTTTCCTGTTTGATGATCATTAATGGTTTCTTCGTGGCCAGTATTGCATCTGTTTTTGAATTCTGGTAGATGACACCCGCAAGTATTGTGGTGCCTTGTGCAGAATCCCGGACAATAGCATTTCCTTCCACCTGGCGGATACCGGTACTGTCGTCAATGGCAACACGGTTACCGGTAATGGTAACAGCGCCGTCTTTTATTACCGGGTTTCTTCCAAACTCTGCCTTGCCGGTTTTTAGATTATAGTAGCCATCTTTTGTTTCAATAGTCTTGCCGGCACTGTCCTTAATGAACGTCTCCGCAATAAAACGGGCAATACCGTTATCCGTATTGTACAAAAGCGAATCCGTCTTCAGGAAATACTTCGGGTCTTTCAGCTCCACATTCTGTTTGAAATAAACATCTTTCAGGTCGGTATAATAATAGCCTTCCCTGCTGGTGAGGGTGGTATTCCCGTTCACCACCTTACCACCATGTTTGTAGATTCCGATCTTGGTTTCCATATCATATTCCAGGTCGGGAGTGGTGAGGGTGCCTTTACCATCGGTGAGTTTGACTGCCCCGTCTAAATAAGCCAGTTTCTTTTTGGTAAGATAGAGCAGGTGATTGGCATAAACATTCGTGGTGTCTGCATCATTGATATGTACATTACCCCAGGCTTCAAATGTATTGGTATTGCTGTTGATGACACAACTGTCGCACCAGAAATAGCTGGTGCCCTGTTTCAGTTTCACTTTACCGGCCAGTATCTGCAGTTGCGTGGAGTCGTTCACTTTCCGCATCTCCAGTTTTTTGGCTTCCAGTATCTCTACGGTGATCAGGGTATCTTCTGCGGCCGTGGTATTGGTCTTGGGTGCAAGAATGGGTTCCTGTGCTGATAACAACGTAAAACCTGTTACCAGCCACAGTGAAAGAAAGGAGTAAATAATCTTTTTGTAGTTCATTCGTCAATTGCCTCCGGCAGCAACAGTATCTTTTTTCGCTGGCGAAGTTAACGGGCCGGTTTTATCTTTTTTGCCAAAGACGGAAATATTAACGTAGCGTTTGGGGTGGGCACGAAGATCATCCATTAATATTTCTGCACTCAGTATCGCATCATTGAGTTTGTTGTAAAGCTGTTTATCGTTGATCAGGGCACCCAGAGTACCGTCTTTACTGTTCATTTTGGCTACTACGCCTTTTAACTGCGAAATAGCAGCATTAAGCGTATCAATCGTAGGTTGTATCTCCAGGCTGGCAAATTTCTCCGTAGCTCTTTTTGCATTACTGATCGTGGCGGTGATACTGTCATTATTGTTCTTGAGGTTCTCTGTAATGGAACTTACATTGTTCAGCGATTTTGCCAGCGGACCATTTTGTTCGTCCATGATCTTATTCAGTGAATGACTGGCCTGGTCCAGGTTGGCAAATGTTTGTTTAAGATGAGCCCTGGTCTGGTCATTTAATATACTGTTCACACCGGAAAGTGTTTTCTTTAATGAATCAAGCACATCTCTTACTTTGCCCAGCGTTGGTGTCAGTTGTGCTTTCACATCGTCCAAAATACCGGAATCTATTCTTGTTTTCAGGGTATCACCGGGTTTCAGGTATTCAGTGGACAATCCTTTTTCGATGACCACGGTTGAAGTTCCTAATAGCGAAGAAGAGATATAACCCTTCGAGTCTTTGGGAATATTCACATCAGCAGTAAGGTTGATCGTAGCTACCGTTGCTGAGAGGTCTTTATCTTTTACATTCAGGTCATACACTTTGCCAATTACATAGCCGTTGATCTTGACTTCATTCGACTTGGCCAGGGTGCCCAGCTCCGTGAATTCCATATAGATCTTATCACTGCGGTTGAAGAGGTCTTTTCCTTTCAGGAAATTAAAGCCGATGATCAAAAGGGTAAGGGCGGTGATGGATAATATACCTACTTTGGTTTCGTTGCTGATCTTCATTTGGTTATTTTTTCCTTGATACCGGTCAGCAAATTAGCTAATTATTTTTAAACGGGTAAAGAGCTGAAATGGTACTAAAAGGGCTGACAAAAGTCAGCCCTTGCTCAAAATGCTTTATTCTCCTCCGTCACCGGTTCCTTGCCTCTTCCCTCAATATTATGGATATAGGTACGCAGGGCATTGACGATATTAGTAACAATCGCTTCCTGCCCGGCCTCGCTGTTCATATAATCTTCTTCCTGCTTATTGCTGATAAATCCGATCTCGATCAGGATACTGGGCATGCCGGTAGCCTGCAATACCCAGATGCCTTTATCATTCCGCTGTTTTACACCACGGCTTACTCTTCCCGAATCCACAAATTGTTTTTCCACCAGGGTGGCCAGGTTCATACTTTTCCGGAAATAATTCAGTGTATAGATCAGCATCCTTGCTTTTTCGGCAGGATCTGAGGGATCGGGTAATTCAATGGTGGAGGTAGAATCAATTTCCCCATAGTATTCATTAATATGTGCCATTGAATTTATTTTCGCATCGTTCTTATTCACTGCCCAGATATAAGTCTCTGTGCCTTTTACATGGTTTTCGATCCAGTAGGTTTCATAAACAGGTTTCTTATACGTTTTAGTCACCCATTTTTTCTTCACTTTTACTTTTTTGGTAGCATCCACGTAATGGGATATCCGCTGGCCATACCAGCCACCTGCTTTTTTGCCGGCTGAATTGCAATGTATGGCAATAAACAGGTCGCCCCCGGATGAATTGGCCAGGTCGGCCCGGTATTTTAATGCTGCATCTTTATTAGGTTTATTACCCGGCAACACATCCGTGGTTCTTGTAAAGATTTGTTTGATCTCCGGAAATTCTTTTTCAATGGCTTTACCCAATTTGAGGGAAACAGCCAGCGCAATTTCAGCTTCGGTGGAATATGTACCCGGGGCACCGGGGTCCAATCCGCCATGTCCCGGATCAATCACAATGGTATTGATCTTTTTGCGGGGAGGATCCTGTGCGAAACAGTCGGCATGTAAGAATACTACTGCAAGGCATAAAAAAGAAAGACATATTCTTTTCATGAAAGAACCGGGTTAGGTGAACAAATGGGTGTCCTGTAAAATTAAGTGCTGAAGTTTAAAAAGCCTTCCGTTGTTTTTCTTTTTTGTCTACGGCTTCCAGCATTGCTTTTGTATTAGCCGCAGTGGCCGCATTATTATCTGTATCCTGGTAGTTTTGTTGTTTTTCCAACCAGGCGATATAGTTTTTTACCGCACGGGTAATGCATTCAGCCAGTTCTTTCTGGCCTGCTTTACTATTGAGATAATCTTCTTCTTCCCGGTTGGTGATATAGCCGGTCTCCACTAATATGCTCGGCATGGCAGTAGCCTGCAATACCCAGATGCCAACACCCCGCTGCCGCACATCCCGGTCAATGCGCCCAATCTTTGCAAACTCGTCCTGTACAAAACCAGCCAGTGTGGCACTGCGTTTAAAATACTGTTTTGTTTTTAACAAGGATAAAGCGATAAACTCGGGTGAATTGGGATCAATGGGACCATAATTACTTTCGAAATTATCTTCGGTAAGCATCGGGGCGTTTTCCCGCATGGCCACTTCTTTATCTTCATTTTTATGGGCACCCCAGATATAGGTCTCAGTGCCTTTGGCAGGGCTTGGTGTCGTCCAGGTGCGGTATTTCGGTACTTTCCTGGTTACCTTTTTTCTCTTTTTTCCTTTTCCTGCATAGGAGGTGACTGTTTTATACCCTATTATTTCAGAATGACGTTTGGGTGGTGCAGCATTTACATGTATACAAAGAAAAAGATCGCCTTTATTATTGTTGGCAAAATTAGCACGGGTGTGCAGGGCAGGGTAGCTGTCTGTTGTTCTTGTCATCAGCAGTTTTACATCCGGCAATTCTTTGGCCATGATCTCCTGCACTTTTAAGGAAACATCCAGGCAGATATCTTTTTCATACGAGTAGGATCCTTTAGCACCACCATCACTGCCCCCATGCCCGGCATCAATCACGATGGTCTTTACGACCCGTTGTTTCTTTTTGATACCCGTATTTTCAGTAGAAGAGAAGGAGAATAGTGAAATACTGAATGCTGCAATCACAAAAAATGCAAGGGTTCGTCTGATCATGGCTTTTCTTTTTTTTAATAGGTTCCCGGAATCTTCACAAAATGTTTAGGCTTGTCCATAGGTGGCGGATGGATAATAATTTACATTTGCTGCTACCGTATGCGGCAACTGTACAAAATTAGACCAAAATACCTGTTTAACGCCATTTGCACGGCTGCTATATTATTCACAGTAACGTGGAAAACAGCAGCAAATGGTGCAACTGCCAAAATGTTTGACAGTCCTTTAACAACATGGCAGCAGCAACAGGACACCACGAAGAAGAAGCCGGTTGCCAAAGATTCCACACAACAATTACAGATCATTGCTTCGGATACCACAAGATTAAATCCTTTTGATACCACTAAAAAGCAGGTGACTGATACTTTTTTGCTGAAGATGTCCAAAGATTCACTGGATGCGCCGGTGAAATACGAAGCAGAAGATTCGGTGGTGATCCTCATTGCGGCCAAGAAGATCATCCTGTACGGGAAAACACAAACGGATTACAAAGACATCACATTAAATGCACCGCTGGTGGAACTGGATCAGCAAACTTCTGTTCTTACTGCTATGCACAGCAAGGATAGCCTTGGCGTCGTAATGGAAGATGCCAAATTCAAACAGGGAGAAAATGAATTTACCAGCGATACGATCCGGTTCAACTTCAAAACACAAAAAGGACTAACAAAGAATACGATCACCCAGCAGGGAGAAATGTTTGTGCATGGAGAGAAGATAAAAAAGGTGGATGCCAACACCACTTTTGTAGGTGGTGCCCAATTTACCACCTGTAACCTGGATGAACCCCATTTCGCCTTTCGAACGAACAGGCTGAAGGTGATCAACCAGAAGCTGGCCGTATCAGGACCCACGCACCCGGAATTTGAAGGAGTGCCGGTACCGATCTATTTACCCTTTGGTTTTTTCCCCCTGAGCCAGGGCCGGCATTCAGGGTTAATTGCACCACAGTTTGAGACTAATGAACAAATGGGTATCGGTCTTGCCGGTTTGGGTTACTATAAAGTGATCAACCAGTATTGGGATATTGAAACCCGGGCCAATATTTATTCCTATGGAAGCTGGACATTAAATGTGAAACCCACCTATAGGGTACGATACCGCTATGGCGGATCTTTTAATTTCAGTATCCAGAGTACTAAACAAAATTTTAAAGGCGACCCTGATTACCTGGCCAATAAAAGTTATTATATAACCTGGAGTCATAGTGTTGACAGCCGGGCCCGGCCGGGACAAACTTTTTCTGCCAATGTGAATGCCGGTTCCACCAAATACAACCAGCTGATCCCGAATAATACGGTCCGGAATTTCCAGAACCAGCTAAGCTCATCCATCGCTTATTCCAAAACCTGGAAGGATAAACCGTTTAACCTTACTCTCAGTGCCAACCATAACCAGAATAATTCGATAAGACTGATCAGTGTAAGTTTGCCGGATGCCGGTTTCACCGTAAACACCTTGTATCCTTTCCAGAAGAAAAACTTTTCCGGGGAACAGAAATGGTATGAAAAATTAGGTATTGGTTATAACGGGACCTTCCGCAACCAGGTTTCTTTCTATGATACCGCTTTTAATTTCCGGCAATTATTGGACACATTGCAATGGGGTGCACAACATAGCATACCCATTACGGTTTCTTTACCGGCTTTATTTGGAGGTGCCTTAGTGGTAGCACCCTCTGTTTCCTATTCGCAGGTCTGGATCGCACAAAAGACAAGAATGAAATGGAATTCGGCCAAACAGAAATTAGATACTGTCAGCCGGGAAAAAGGATTGTTCATTGACCAGACCATGCAATTCAGCATTGGTTTGAGTACAGCGATTTTCGGTACTTACCAGTTTAAAAAGTCAAAAATTATTGCCATCCGTCATGTGATACGTCCAACGCTGAGTTTGAATTATAAACCCGATCTTTCCAAAAAGCATTATTACACTGATACGATCTATTCGGGGTATGCAGGAAGATTGCATGAATTTACCGGTGCATTATTTGGTGGATATGGAGAAGGGAGAACAGGAGGGATGTCGTTCAACCTGGACAATAACCTGGAGATGAAAGTGAAACCCAAAAGGGCAAAAGGAGATACTACTGAGGCGCTTGAACCTAAAAAAATACGGCTGATCGATGGCTACGGTTTATCAACAGGATATAATTTCCTGCGGGATTCGTTGAAGCTGGATTATATAAGTCTCTATTTCAGGGCTAATATTTTTGAAAAGATCAATATCAGTGCGAACGGTACACTCAATCCGTATCAGAGTGATTCGATTGGAAGAGATATTGATAAATATGCCTGGTCGGGTGGTAAATTCTCACCCGGTCGTTTAACATCGGGCAGTATTTCCATCAGTACCAGTTTCCAGAGCAAACCCAAAGATCAAAAGAAGGAAGACGAAAAGAAAAAGCAATTGCAGCAAAACCTGGAAAGCCCGGAACTGCGGGCTGACCAGCAACGGTTACTGGATTATGCCCGCCAGAACCCCAACGAATTTGTTGATTTCAATATCCCCTGGCAGGTTACGTTATCGTATTCATTGAATTTTTACCAGCGGCTGCGTTCAGATTACAGTGGCTACGACAAAGAATTCAGCTCCAACCTGAATTTCAGCGGCAGTTTCAACCTCACACCGAAATGGAATTTTAGTGTGAACGGGTATTATGATATTGATACCAAAGACCTGCAAACCTTCACCATGTCCATTGCCCGTGAAATGCACTGCTGGCAAATGTCGATCAATGTAACGCCGATTGGTTTATATCGGTTCTTTAATATCAGCATCAGCCCTAAAGCATCGATGTTACAGGATCTCCGAATCAACCGTACAAGATCGTTTTACAGTTATTAATCAGTTGAGCAAGTCTATTTGTAATGACTGGTATAGTATGTCTTCATAATACCAGCTACTTTTTCTTTTAACTGCTCCACCGTTTGATTATTGACTTCAACAGGAGGAAGAAAATGCATTTCCAGTTTATGCGGAATAAAGAAGAATGATTTATTGACCGGCACAGCTTTTTTTGTATTAAAAATAAGTGTCGGGATAATAGCTGTATTCGTTTCTACTGCCAGTTTGAACGCCCCGTCATAAAACTTCTTCAATGGTTCATTCGTTCTGTTGCGGGTGCCCTCCGGGTAAATGCACATATGCATTCCTTTTTTCAGCACATTTTTCATTTCTTCAAAACTCTTGCGGCGGCTGGCATCACTGTTACGGTCAACCAGTACTGATCCTTTCCGGTAGAACCAGCCAAACAGCGGTACTTTGGCAAAGGATGTTTTAGCGATCGTTTTATTGGCTCCGGGCACATAGGGAGCTGATAAAGGAACATCAAGTAAGGAATTATGGTTGAAGGTGACAATATAGGATTGTCCTTTAGCAAAGTTTTCTTTCCCTTTGATGGTAACAGGGCAACCTACTAACTGCAACCATACATCCATCCATAGTTTGGCAATACGGATAAAGACGGCAGAACCTTTCGGGTCAGGTAATAAATAAGTGATCATCGAAGGGATAAAGATGACCAGGAAGGTCACTGCAAAACTTACTATTCCCCATACCGCCCAGATGCGTCCGAATATTTCTTTTATAATTCTCATGTGGTTTAAAAGTCTTTAAAGATAGTGGCTTTTAATCCCGGCCATTCATTTTTCAACACACTGTAATAGATGGAAGTCCTGCGCCGGTTATTCCACATCTTCATATGGCTGCGCAAAATACCTTCTTCAATGCCGCCTGCATTTTGTAATCCTTTCCGGGCTCTTGTATTCTGTTCGTCTGTTTTGAATTCGATCCGCTCAAAATGTTGCTCCTCGAAAGCATAACGCATCATCGCAAACTTGGCATGTTTGTTTAGTCCCGTGCTGCGAAAGGCCGGTGCCAGCCAGCTCCAGCCGATCTCGGCCCGCAGATCATACATCGAAATATTGCCCAGGCTGCTGCTGCCGGCAATCTGTCCTGTTTGCTTATCAATAATAGTAAATGGCCGTCTTGTATTGGCTGCTTTTCTGCAAACGCAATTTCAAACCAGCGTTGTAATTGCAGGGGATCAGCCAGGTTCAAAGAAAAATAATACCACATATCCTCATCCTGTTGTGCCAGTTGCAGCATAGCAGGATAGTCCGTAACATTCAATGGCCTCAATAAGGCTTTACCGGTTTCTACAGAAAGGTCTGCAGGGATCATCTTTACTTGTTTTAGTATTCAATATTATAATTGCCAGTCCACCGGGTCAATTCCCTTGCTCATCAGCCAGGCATTGGCTTTTGAAAAATGTTTGCATCCCATAAAACCATTATGCGCAGACAGGGGAGAAGGATGAGCTGCTTTCAGCACCAGGTGTTTGGTTTCGTCAATCAGTATTTTTTTATCCTGTGCAAATTTGCCCCATAATAAGAACACCACATGTTCTTTTTGCTCCGATATTTTTTTGATCACGGTATCTGTAAAAGTGGCCCAGCCGATCTTTGCATGGCTCATCGGTTCACCGGCCCTTACAGTCAGTGAAGCATTTAATAAAAAGACACCCTGTTGTGCCCAATGCGTCAGGTTTCCATGATTGGGTATCGTGATACCGATATCATCGTGCAGTTCTTTAAAGATATTGACCAGTGATGGCGGGGGAGCAATGCCTTTTTGCACCGAAAAGCAAAGACCATGGGCCTGGCCGGGGCCATGATAAGGGTCCTGTCCCAGTATCACCACTTTTACATGATCAATGGGAGTGGTATCAAAGGCATTGAAGATAAAAGGCCCGGGCGGGTAGATCGTTTTACCCTGTGTTCGTTCCGTTTTCAGGTGTAGGACGATCTGCTGGAAATAGGGCTTGCTGAACTCATCTTTCAACAGTTCTTTCCAGCGGGGTTCTATTTTTACATCCATTATAAATAGCCTTTGGCTGCAAGCTAAAAAAAATTATCTTTGCCGCCCGGACGAAAAAGCTGTTTACCCGTATTCAGCTGATCAGTTTGGAAACAGTTCTTTATAAAATGGTCCGGTAGCTCAGTTGAATAGAGCAACTGCCTTTAAGTATTGGAGCCTTAAACGGGAAACAAAACCGTTTAAGTGGATGCCACCGTATCGGTGAACCCTTCCCTGCATCAGGCAGAATGGCAACACCGAGGAAACTTTAAATCACTTTTTTTAAATTACAGTATGATTCATCATCATACTAAGAATAAAGGTGATTTGGGTGTTTTGAAGGTTAAAGTTGACTTGTTCCAGCAAGGATTCCTGATTCTTGTACCAGAAACAGAACATTCTCCCTTTGATTTAGTGATATATCAGAACGGAGTCTTCAAAACTGTTCAGGTCAAATTCAGAAACCTTACTAAAAATGCTGTTCTTGAGATTCCTTTCAGGAGTAGTTATAGTACTTCGAAAGGGGTAAAAACGAAATCAGTAAATAAGACTTTGATTGATATTTATGCGATCTATTGTCCTCAAACTGATGAGTGTTATTATTTTGATCCAAAACAGTTTGACAAGTCGGTTACTTTAAGAGTAAAAACATCTCTGAACAATCAGCAATTGAAAACACATTTAGCTGCAGATTTCAGGAAGGTTCCGTAGAGACTAAACGTGGCACACCTGCAATGGTGAAGTTATAGTCCAGACCCCAAATCTGCCAACCGGCAGAGCGGCAAAAGCCGTAGTAGGTAAGCTAAGCAGTAGGTCATTGGTTTGAATCCAATCCGGATCACGAGGCGTTCAGTGCAAACTGAACGCTTTTTCTTTTTTACTACATACCCGGTAACCGAAACCCGTCTAAAAATACATTCAGTTTTTGCTCCGGTAGTTCTTTCAAACTGTTGCCATATAACACAGCGATGAACTTGCCATCGGTCCAGGCTTTGATCTTCCAGTTGCGGTTCTCCCCATCTTTCCAGTAATCAATCACACCGGTTGTTTTTTCATTCTCTTTCAGTTTATGCCCCTTGCCATACCCGGCAGCCTGCCGAACATTGAAATCGGCTTTCAGGAAATCCAGGTAAGAGATCATCAGTTCTTCGGCTTTATCTAATTGCTCCACCGGGTTCAGCAGTTGAATGCAGATCACTCCATAGGTCACTTCTGCATTGATACATTCACCTGTAAATACTTTGGAAGAATCTTCGCTGTAGTCAGAGAGGAAGCCTTTCACATCACAGTACATATAGACCGAGCAACCCGAATTGCTGATGGGATATTTTTTCAACCCCTGTGCCCGGGTAGTTGTGAGCAACAGAAAGGATACCGCAATAAAAAGCAGGCCCCGCATAGAAGAATTTATATAAAGATAATTGAAGCGTTGAGATTGAAAAAGGATAGTGCCGGTTGATAAAGCAGCCTTTGGATAACCGCAATACTCTTTTATCCTTTTTTCTACTCCAACACGTAGCTTTGCAAAGCTATGCCAACAACATTTAACTACGGAATTGACACCCTCACTACTTCAACAGCACTGGCCATTGCTGCCGGTACAGTGAAAGGAATACTGAATGAAGAAGCTGTTCGCAAGATAAACGCCAGCCAGCAGCATGTGCAGCAGATCGTGGATGCCAATAAAACCGTGTATGGTGTGAATACCGGTTTTGGTATCCTCGCCAACACGCCTATTTCCAAAGAAGATACCGCCACCCTCCAGTATAAAATATTACAAAGTCATAGTGTGGGAGTGGGTGATCCCATCCCGGTGGAAGTGGCCAAGCTGATGATGATCACCAAAGTGCATGCACTGGCACAGGGCTACAGCGGTGTTCAATTAACTACGCTGGAGAGAATCACATGGCATATTGAAAACAACGTGATTCCCGTGGTGCCGGAAAAGGGCAGTGTGGGAGCCAGCGGTGATTTAGCTCCATTGAGCCATTTGTTTTTACCGTTGATTGGTTTAGGACAATGCTATTATAAAGGTGCCATTGCGGATACGGGATACTGGATGCAGGATGCTGGCATTAAACCTGTACAATTAGGACCGAAAGAAGGATTAGCACTGATCAACGGCACCCAGTTCATTTTATCTTTTGCGGTGAAAGCGGTGCAACGGATGCATAATTGCCTGGAAGCGGCGGATATCATCGGGGCCATGAGCCTGGAAGCTCTTACTGGTACTAAAGCTCCCTTTGATGAACGCTTACACGAACTCCGTCCTTTCAACGGGAATAAATTAGTAGCGCAACGATTACGATTATTATTAAACGGTTCCGATATCATGCAAAGTCATGTGGATTGCGGCAGGGTGCAGGATCCTTATAGTTTACGTTGCATGCCGCAGGTGCATGGTGCCAGCCGCAATGCCTGGCTGCATTTAAAGGAGCTGACCGAAATCGAACTGAATGCTGTTACGGATAACCCGATCATATTGGGTGCGGATGATACGATCAGTGGCGGTAATTTTCATGGACAACCATTGGCCTTGCCGTTAGATTATTGTTGTTTCGCTGCTGCAGAGATCGGGAATATCAGTGACCGCCGTTGTTATTTATTACTGGAAGGCAAATGGGGCCTGCCCATGTTGCTGATGAAAGATGTGGGACTGAACAGTGGCTTTATGATACCGCAATACACCACTGCTGCATTGGTCACTGAAAATAAAACGCTTTGTTTCCCGGCAAGTGCGGATAGTATTCCCACTTCACTCGGGCAGGAAGATCATGTGAGCATGGGCAGTATCAGCGGAAGAAAACTTAACCGGGTATTGGATAATTTGGAATTTATATTGGCGATCGAGTTATTATCCGCCTGCCAGGCTATCGAATTCAGAAGACCTTTGAAGAGTTCTGAACTATTAGAGTTTGCCCATGACTATGTAAGAGAGTTTGTAAGCTTTGCCAGTGAAGACCGCATTTTTGCTGATGACATCAATAAAGTATCCGGTCTCATCAAAGATTTTTCTTTCGTGGAAAAAGTGAATGTTTTTGCCTCTTCTAGAAATATTCAGTTGAACAGCGGGTTTGCTGCATTCTAAATGCGAACTGCCGGAGGCGGTTTTTGGTAACAGCTGCATTTAATCTGTGTGAATCCGTGTAATCTGTGGCTATCTATTCGTGGCTCACAACTGTATTCCCGCTTCCAATGCGAGTTTCATCATCGGCAGCAATGATTTTTCCCGCTGGTCGGCCGATATTTTTTCATGCGTGGGAATAATATCGGATACGGTGAGAATCGTCGCTGCATTCTTTCCCAAATGTTTAGCATTGGCAAACAAAGCAAATGCTTCCATCTCCACAGCCAGGCATTTGTTATCTGCAGCCACTTTGGGTATTTTCAAATCTTTCCGGTAAAAGATATCACTGGAATGAATATTACAATTCCGGATCGGTATGTCCAGTGTCTTTGCCGTTTGTTTAATCGTCTTGAACGCTTTTCCCTGGTGGCGGATGAGTGAATCTTTAATACCCCAGGCATATTTGGCAAAAGTGGATTCGCTGGCGGCATTGTCCACATTCACCAGGTCAAATAATTTCAGTTTGGTCGTATAGGCTCCGCAGGTACCGATGCGGATAATAGTATCCACTTCGTATTCGGTAAAGAGTTCGTAGGAATAGATACCAATGGAAGGACAGCCCATGCCGCTGGCACCGACTGAAATGGGTTTACCATTATAGATGCCCGTAAAGAAATAGATATTCCGGGTCTGGCTCACCAGTTGCACGCCCTGTAAAAAGTTATCGGCAATATATTTGGCCCGCAACGGATCGCCGGGTAATAAGACAGTCTTTGCAATATCTCCTTTCTGTGCACTGATGTGGATACTCATGTGGTAAATTTGATAAGGATGAAGATATTAATTTATTGGAGAATAACGACTTTTGTGGTTCAACACAGGGACACGGAAAACACTGAGCTCACAAAGGCTTTGTTTCTTAAAAAACTCAACTATGACAACGATTGCCCGCAAATACGATGCTGTTAAATACAAAACCCCGACCGGGACTACGCTCCACTGCAAAGGCTGGATACAGGAAGCCGCTCTCCGGATGTTGCTCAATAACCTTGACCCGGAAGTGGCCGAACGTCCGGATGATTTAATAGTGTATGGCGGCCGTGGTAAAGCGGCAAGAAATTTTGAAGCCCTTGATCATATCATCGCCGCCCTCAAAGTGCTGGAGAATGATGAGTCCCTGCTCATTCAATCCGGTAAACCCGTCGGTATTTTAAAAACACATAAGGATGCACCAAGAGTTTTGATCAGCAACTCCCAACTTGTTCCCAACTGGGCCAACTGGAAACATTTTGATGAACTGGAAAAAAAAGGCCTGATGATGTATGGCCAGATGACAGCCGGAAGCTGGATCTATATCGGAAGCCAGGGTATTATACAGGGAACCTACGAAACCTACGCCGCAGTCGCCAATAAACACTTTTCCGAAAAGCCGGATTCCAAAATCCCCCTTGCGGGGGGTGGGGGGGCTTCTCTGAAAGGAACACTGAACGTGACCGCAGGATTAGGTGGTATGGGTGGTGCACAACCATTAGCTATTACGATGAATGAGGGTGTTGCCTTGATAGCGGAAGTGGAAGAATGGAGGATCGATAAACGGCTGGAGACAAAATATCTCGATGAAAAATATCTCGATATAGATGAGGCTATCACCCGCAGCTCGCAGCTCAAAGCTCAGGGCATACCCCGCAGCATCGGTGTTCTTTGTAATGCCGTTCAGTTATTGCAGCGGTTAATTGAAAGAAATATCATTCCTGATACACTCACCGATCAGACATCTGCTCACGACCCGCTCATTGGTTATATACCACATACCCTCAGCAATGAACAGGCGAATGTATTGCGGCAGGAAAACCCCACTGAATATCTTGAACGCAGTTATGAGAGTATGTACCTGCATGTACAGCTTATGCTGCAACTGATGGATAAAGGAGCGATCACCTTTGATTATGGAAATAATATCAGGGCAAGGGCACAGGAGTATGAAGTCAGAAGTCAGCAGTCAGAAAGTCCGAAAGAAGGAAAAGGGCTGTTGACTTCCGGTCTTTCCGACTTTCCAACTTTCCGTCCAGGCCGCTGTTTTGACTTTCCTGGCTTTGTCCCTGCCTATATCCGTCCTCTGTTCTGCGAAGGCAAAGGTCCGTTCCGCTGGGCGGCATTAAGTGGTGATCCCAATGATATTGCTGTAACGGATGAACTCATCATGAATATGTTCCCCGAAAATAAAGGCATGATCCGCTGGATGAAAATGGCTAAAGAGAAAATTGCTTTCCAGGGATTGCCGGCCCGTATCTGCTGGTTAGGACAGGGTGAACGGGAAAAAGCAGGGCTGGCATTTAATGAACTGGTGAGAACTGGTAAAGTAAAGGCACCGATCGTTATTGGCCGTGATCATCTCGATACAGGTTCCGTGGCATCGCCCAACCGGGAAACAGAATCCATGCTGGATGGTTCGGATGCGGTGGCCGACTGGCCCATCTTAAATGCTTTGGTAAATACCGCAGGTGGTGCCAGTTGGGTATCCCTGCATCATGGCGGCGGGGTAGGGATGGGCTATTCCATTCATGCCGGTATGGTGATCGTTGCCGACGGAACGGATGATGCAGCAGCAAGATTGAAACGGGTATTGCGCAATGACCCGGGTATGGGAGTGATCCGCCATGCTGATGCGGGTTATGAAATTGCTAAAGAGACATTAAAAGAAAACAACCTGGACTTTAAGAATCGTCTGTAATCAGTTTTTAACTAACATCTTTAAACGACTTACAACCCCTCCTGCGGATGGGCTTGGGGAGGCCTCTTCTGATCAACTGGTGAACATCATCAGCCCGTTTGATGATCTTTGGAAAAAAGAGGCGATTGATTGGTAAAAAGCCAGATCGGATTGTCTTATCATCTGTAGTCCGGGCTGGACGAATAAAGCCGAGCGATAGAATATAACATCAACTGCATTAACTTTACTCAGCAGCGGCTCCGGGCTGGACATCAAAAATACCAGCACAGCAGCAAGCTCTGAACGTTGCCTGCAAGCTTAAATGTCACTTCACGATGCAAAAAATTAGTTTACTTATCCTTACAATTTTCACTTCCATCATTTCCTTTGGGCAGAGAATTGAAACAGTTTACCTGAATGCGAAAGACAGCACAACCAATATGTATATTGCAGTTGTTCCTGAAAAGGGCCCCGTAAGATCATTCATGGTTTTACTGGATGGGTTTGGAAATTCACCACAAGACGTTCTATTTCAAACAGGCATTCCAAAATATGCTGCACAGCAAGGCATATTAACTATTATTCCACTTTTACAAACAGGCCCTTCTTATTTCGGGAGTGATACCGCTTCTCAGGAATCGTTAAAGACAATTATCGGTTTAGTAGGTGAAAAATATAAATTAAAAGGTAAGGACTTATACATAGGTGGCTTTTCTATTGGCGGAACCTGTGCGGTAAAATATGCTGAGTTAGCAGTTCAAAATAATTACCCTATTCAACCCACAGCCGTTTTTGCGGTTGATCCGCCACTTGATTGGGAACGTTATTATAACGCAGCCCAAAGAGTGGTGAGGCTATCAAATCCTGCTAAAGTAAATGGAGAAGTTTTCTATATGATAAGCAGAATAGAAAAGGAAATGAAAGGAACGCCCAAAACTGCATTGAAAAATTTTTATGCCCATTCACCGTATTCATTTTCTGATACGACACAAAAAGCTATAAAAAATTTGAGTAAAACACCAGTCATGCTAATAGCAGAGCCTGATATTCAATGGTGGTTAAAGGAACGGGGTTATGATTATTCTTATAACAACATTTCAGACCATGCAGCCATGATCAATGAGCTACAACGATTGGGTAACAAAAACGCTGTTTTAGTAACAACAACAGACAGGGGATACAGGGCACCTGATAACAGGAGGCATCCGCATTCCTGGAGTATTGCAGATCCAGGACAAATAATAAAATGGTTACAATTGCAGTAGTAACGCAAGCTGACAGCCAACAAGACTGCGAAAATAAACAGGGAAAAAACCTTTTTTGAGTTTTAGCTGAGCTGTAACCGGGTTGCTAAATACTATTGTTCTTTTCCCATAACCAGGTTTTTCAACAATTCATCCCTTCAAATTGCCAGCTGCTGCAATTTTTGGTAGTTGCTTTTATAAAGCTGTATTTTTTTTGGGTAAACATTTTATCCTAAAAAATTCGTTATGTATACTATTCATGAAATTGCCCCCGATGTGTACCGTATTTCCGTATTTGTGCCGCAAATACAATTGCAGTTCAATCATTTCCTGGTCAAAGATGATGAGCCCTTGCTGTATCATGCGGGCCTGAAGCAAATGTTCCCGGTTTTATATGAAGCGGTGAAAACACTGATCGACCCGAAGCAACTGCGCTGGATCAGTTTCAGCCATTTTGAAGTGGATGAATGTGGTGCCCTGAATGAATGGCTGCAGGTGGCACCGCAGGCACAGGCCGTATGCAGTGAAGTGGGTGTGATCGTGAATATGTCGGACTTTGCCATACGGCCGGCCAAAGCCATGCGGACAGGAGATGTGTTAAAAACCGGGCGGCACCAGTACCGCTTTATCCAGACGCCTCATCTGCCGCATGGCTGGGATGCGGGAGTATTGTTTGAAGAAACCAACAGGACCTTACTGTGCTCTGATCTCCTGCACCAGAACGGCGACCTGGTGGCACTGACGGATAAAGATATTCTCGAAGCCCATAAATCATCAATCCTTACGTTTGAAGCCGGGCCGCTGATGGACTATGCGCCTTATAACCATAAAACAAAAAACCTGTTGTATGAACTCGCCGGCCTGCAGCCGAAAACCTTAGCGACCATGCATGGCTCTTCGTATTTCGGCGATTGCAGCAAAGTGCTGAGAGACCTGGATGAAGTGATGAAAGAGATATGGGGAGAGAAAGCAGTTGCTGCCTATTCATGATGACCCGGGCTGGAGGAACAACGGCTTTCAAAAATTATCTTCTTTCTTCATCTTTCGGGCATTACACAGATGTGTAATAGGCAGACCTGTTTATAAAGAGTAGTTTTGCCTTTATAAACATTAACCTGCAAATATGAAAAAGATAGTAAGCTGTTTTATCTGCCTTTGTGCCGGTGTCTTATTGCTGCAGGCACAAAAAAAAATAAAGCCTGCCCAACAAAAATCGGATACCAGCAGGCAACGGCTGGTACTGGTTAATCAACCGCAAAGCATCAATGGGAATATCGTAGTGGCACCGGAGATAAAAATCTTCGAGAAGCCCAATTTCCAGGGTGCCAGTGCCAACCTGGTGAGGAAGGCGGATGGGAGTTTTTATCTTCCCTTCCCATTGCGGAATGTGTCTTTTAAAGTGCCTGAAGGGAAGATCGTATATATTAAACGTTGTTTTGAGTTTGGTTCGGAGACGGCCTATTTTACTTCTCCAACCAATATCAGCCTGCAGGATATTTGCGGTATCCGGACCGATGAAAAAGCCAGTATTGAAATAACCTTTACCGGTATTTCCACTGAAGTGCATAACCAGGATTGTATGCGTTTTTCCGGCACAGTGCTTATTAAAATACTGGAAACAGCGCCGGATAATGCGGGCAGTGATGCGGTGATGCAGTATACCCAAATGATGAAGGGCCGCCAGCGTTATTTAACCCGCCAGGGGGAGTGCCGTATCTTCGACTGGTCAACCAGCACACAACGAACCAGCAGGCAGTACAGCCCGCTGTACAATAATACCAATACCATTTTTAATAATAACCCGGTTCCTGAACTGACCAAAATAGCCAGGGATTATTTCGACCATACAGATTCTTCTTATAAAGTTGTTTTTACCGTTGGAAAAACGGCGTTGCGGGAAGGAAGATTGAATGTATGGACAAAGACCGATCTTGTTTCAGCACATAAAACCTGTGATCTTTGTGATGATTTCTCTTCCGGGATAAAGATGGAAACACCCGGTTTTGCCAGTTTCCCGATCAATAAAACAGGCAGGGATGGAAAGAGACTGGATGCAGCAAACCCGTATTTTATTGCAGGTCCGTTCACGGCCAAAGGATCAAGAGATGGTTTCGCTGTAACAGCAAGCGCCGGTACTATTAAAAATTTCAGGGTGCATTTTGCTGCTAAGTTTTAGCAATACAATTGGAAATGACATTTGACTGGTCAGAGCAAAAGCTGATATATTTGAGCATTCAATCAGTAAAACAATGTCCAGGAATTTTTTTTCAACGGCCTTCCTTGCCGCCATTTTATCAATAACAACATTTACTGCAACTGCGCAAAAAGTAATGGAGCCGAAAGGCAATCCCGGCTGGTCGAAACCTTACAGGCCATTCCGTATTGCTGCTAACCTGTATTATGTGGGCACTTATGACCTGGCCTGTTATCTCATTACCACCCCACAGGGATATATACTGATCAATACCGGGCTGGCGGCTTCCGTTACCCAGATCAAAGAAAATATCAAAGCACTTGGATTGAAGTATGCTGACATCAAGATCCTGCTGACCACGCAGGCACATTATGATCATGTGGGTGCGATGGCAATCATCAAAAAACAAACAGGAGCCCAACTCCTGGTGCATGAAAAAGAAGCGGAGGTATTGAAAGATGGTGGTCATTCCGATTATGCGCTGGGTGGGAAGGGCAGTAGTTTTAAACCGGTTATTCCGGACCGCTTGTTACAGGACGGAGATACCATTCAACTGGGCAATATGAAATTACAGTTGCTCCATCATCCCGGGCATACCAAAGGTTCTTCCAGTTTTCTGTTTACTGTAAATGAAGGGCAGCGTTCCTACAAAGTACTTATCGCCAATATGCCCAGCATCGTTACCGATAAACCATTTGATGCCATCAGCAATTACCCGGAGATCAAAGATGATTATGCCTATACGCTGAAGGTCATGAAAAATATTTCCTTCGATCTCTGGCTGGCTTCACATGCCAGCCAGTTTAACCTGCACAGCAAACATCAACCCGGCGATGCCTATAATCCATCTGCTTTTGCAGACCGGGCGGGTTATGATGCGGCTCTCGCTGATCTGCAAGAGGAATATGATACAAAGATGAAGCAGTAACGATATCATTTCTTTCCCGCTTGTTAAAATAATTTTACCGGTTTACCGTGATACCGGCAGTTCATCAAAACAAGTATTTTTGCCCGGTGAAACATTTATTGAATAACCCGGTTTATCATGCGTTGCTTTCCGGCGACCGGCATCTCAGTTTGGGAACAGGAGCAGTGAAATATTTTGCGGATGAAGTTTCTCCTTTTGCCGGTTTTGAAGAAAACTATGCTAAAGGATTTGCAGAGTTGTATGAACAGCTTCCGGCCGGTCGTAAAATTCTGTATGCTATTCCTTCATTCATTAAAGAACCTGCAGGCTGGCAATTTCAGCAGGAGATAGAAGGATTACAATTTGTATTTACGGGGAATATAGCCGTAACAAATAAAAATCCTGCCATTGTTCCTTTATTGGATATACATGTGGAGCAGATGATAGAATTAGCCCGGCTGACCAAGCCCGGACCTTTTGGGCAACGAACGATTGACTTCGGTTTCTATCATGGCATTTTTGATAATGAAAAACTGGTGGCCATGACAGGACAGCGGTTGCATGTGGGCAATTGTACTGAGATCAGCGCCGTGTGTACACATCCGGATCATACCGGCAAAGGCTATGCGTATGCGTTAATAGAACAGCAGCTACAGATCATCCTGCAACAGGGGCAGCAACCATTCCTGCATGTGCGGGCCGATAATGAACGGGCCATTGCACTGTATCAACGGATGGGCTTTACTATTTCCCGTTCCATGAATTTTTATTTTATGAAACGGCGGTAATCATTTTCTACCTGAGTTCAGAAAAATTGCCTGCTTATCTTTACTGCAAATCTGTAAGCATGGAATTAGGCATCGGTATGTTTGGCGACAATCATTATGATAAGAATGGCCAACCACAATCTCCTGGTCAGCGGTTGCAGGAGCTGATCGAAGAAATAAAACTGATGGATGAGGTGGGTATTGATTTTTATGGCATTGGTGAACACCATCGTCCTGATTATGCGGTATCGGTACCGGAGATCATATTAGCAGCGGCAGCTACGGTTACCAAAAATATTAAACTCGGCAGCGCAGTTTCTGTACTGAGTTCGGCTGATCCCGTAAAGCTGTACCAGAGTTTTGCAACAGTTGATCTGTTAAGTAATGGCCGTGCAGAACTGATGGCCGGGCGGGGCAGTTTTATTGAGTCGTATCCGCTGTATGGTTATAACCTGCAGGATTATGATGAACTCTTTGAAGAAAAGCTGGACCTGTTGTTGCAGATCAATAACAATAATCCCATCAACTGGAAAGGTAAGTTCAGGGCGGCCTTAAAGAACCAGCAAATATTACCCCGTGCCGTTCATGATCATTTGAATATATGGATCGCTGTTGGCGGTACACCTGAGAGTGTGTTGCGGGCAGCTAAGTATGGTTTGCCGGTGATCTTTGCCATCATTGGCGGAAACCCGGTGCAGTTCAAACCGCTGTTTGATTATTATCAACAGGCTTACCGGGAATTTGGTCATGCGATGGATTCCTTCCAGGTAGGTGTGCATATGCATGCCTTCTTTGGTGAGAATGGTCAGCAAACTGCGGACGACTATTATCCCGTTTATTCCTCGCAAATGAACAGGGTGGGAAGCACCCGTGGCTGGCCGCCTTACCAGCGGCAGCAATATGATATTGGCAGGGGACCTAAAGGGCATCTCGTTATTGGTGATGCCAATGAAGCCATTGATAAAATTTTACAACTGCATGAATTATTTGGGCTCACCCGTTTCTCTGCCCATATGGATGTGGGAGGACCTTCACATACTGCCCTGATGAAATCCATCGAGATCTATGGAACGAAGATCGCCCCGAAGGTAAGAGAGGCGTTGATGAGCCTGAAGTAAAACTGATCGATGAAACGAAAGATTAATAATACTCAATCAATCGCTTCGTTTCATTACTGCTTACCTGTTTATTGTTTGAAAAAATCACCTCTGTACGGCTGATCCAGTTCCCGGTCTTATCAAAAGTATAATAGTACACTTTCTTTTCTGTCTTATCTGACCAGTTGACCAGGTATCCCTGTGAATTATACGTTTCGGTGATTGTATTGTTGTAGGTATAATTTCCGTCAACCGTTTTGACATTTGAAATAATAACGAGGTTATCATCCTCTTTTTTATACCCGTAAGTTGTAAATACCTTTTTGCCAAACAAACCCCTTTCTTCTTTGCTGACCAGCTGGCCTTCTTTATTATAAGAATAAGTTTTACTGAAATCAGAATCAGTAATGAGTCTTCCTTCCGGATCGTAACTGTATTTTACCGGGTTCGAAATTTTATTGTCGATTGCAAGGCCGGCCTCAATCAGCTGCTTCTGCTTATTGAATTTATAGTGATACACTGATTTTCCACCTCCGTCTGACCAGACAGCTGTAAGCAGTCCCGCCGGAAAATTATATTTATAAGTGGTTACAGAAGAAATATTATCCGTATTATTTGTTGCATAAGATTGTAAGAGACCTGCGGCATCATATTTACTGGTGATCGTATCGCCCCAACTACTGATATCGGTAAGTTTTTTTACTTTGCCTTTAAGGTTAACCTGGTTGAGGGTGTATCCAAAGGCGACAGGATTTACCGGTGCTGAAGACCAGTTGATGGTATAATGAGGTTGTGCGCCGCTTACCACAAATAGCAGGCAAAGGATCACCGTAAGCAGCTTTTTTATAGAGGTAACCGGGGTGAGACACCAGGTAATAGAGAGGGACTGTTGCATAATCAATATTTTACAATCCTAAATTAGTGGATATCCCGCCGGTTGCTATACCCGCCACTGGGTATCCTGCTGATCAGGAAAATGGGCTGTCCTGTCAACTGTATCGTGAAAAAATGACCAGCGGCAGACCCGGGCAGCCTGTAATTACCAATATTTAATAATTTTACCGGCCAGACCTCAGCCTATGGTTAATTTTCCTGCCAGAGTATTAGAGCATCCCGACTACAGCCGCCAGTTCAATTGCGGTGATTCGCTGATTACTGCATTTTACTGTCCGTTGGAAGCCCGGCTGACGCCGAACCGGTTTTCTGATCTCTGGAGCCAGCATAATTATATTTTTTATGTTATGGATGGAAGAAAAGTCTGGCATACAGCACATGGTTCATACGAGCTGAAAAAAGGCGATTGTGTATTTGTCAGGAAAGGTGCGAATATTGTTGAGCAGTTTTTTGATACCGGATTTTGCCTGTTGCTGTTTTTTATACCGGATGAATTTTTATGTGAGACATTACAATCCAAAACAAAACCGCTGAGCAGCCCCGGCCGGAAATTTTCCCCGGTTATGTTGCTGAAGAGCAGTGAAACACTGAATCATTTTTTTGTTTCCATGTTCTCTTATTTCAGGGATACGAAAGAGCCTGACCAGTCGCTGTTAGAATTAAAATTCAAAGAGCTGATCTTAACAATCGCTGATACCCCGGGCAATGATGAATTACTGTCTTATTTCTGTTCTTTACTGCGGGAACCCCGGTCAATATCCCTGCAAAGGATCATGGAGGACAACTTTTGCTACAACCTGAAACTGGAGCAGTATGCAGCACTGAGTAACCGCAGTTTATCGGCTTTCAAAAGAGATTTCCAGAAGCAATTCAAGACCACACCCGGCAAGTGGTTATTGGAAAAGCGGCTGCATCATGCACTGCATTTGCTGAGTAACCAGGATAAAAATGTGAGTGAAGCTGCTTTTGAAAGTGGCTTTGAAAATCCTTCCCACTTCAGCCGTTCCTTCAAAGAACGGTTTGGTATTCCTCCCACAGCGATAAAGCAGGCGGCAACTACTGCCTGAACTTTTAAGCAAGATATCCGGACTCTGCGGTAATGCCTGTTGAAAAGCAGGCCAATACTTTTGTCCCGTTATTAAATCATCAACCATTAAACATTTTCAAATGAGTACAAAAGAAACGCAGGGGAAATTGTGGAGTGTGGCTCCGCAATATTGGTCAACTTATTTCGAACCTTTTTTCCTCCCTATCTACAAACATGTCATTAAACAACTGGAACCGGATGAGAACAGTTTTTTACTGGATGCAGGTTGTGGTTCCGGTTTATTCAGTCACATGGCTATTTCAAGCGGGGCTGAAGTAATTGGGGTGGATGCAGCACCTGGCCTGCTGGAAGTGGCCCGGGAAAGAAACCCGGGGAATAATTTTATGGAGGAAGACCTGGAGTCATTACCCTTTGCATCAGGTAGTTTTGATGTGGTGACCGGGTTCAATTCTTTCCAGTATGCCGGTAATTTCACCAATGCCCTGGCGGAAGCAAAACGGGTTTTAAAAGACGGGGGGAAATTAGTGATCGGTATCTGGGATAAGCCGGAGAAAAGTGATGCCACTAATATCCTGAAAGCAATCGGATCTTTATTGCCCCCTCCACCGGCCGGTACACCGGGGCCTTTTGCCTTATCGGAAGAAGGAAAGATGGAACAGATACTGCAATCACTGTCCCTGAAACTGGTGCATAAAGCTGCTATCAACTGCCCGTTCATCTATTATACACTTGCGGATGGGATCAAAAGTTTTATGGGTACCGGGCCTGCAGCGGCAGCAATGAACCATGTAAATGAAAAGATCGTACAACAGATCATTGCCAAAGCATTGCAGCCTTATCATCTTACGGAAGAGTTGTATCATCTTGAAAACAGTTTCCTGCTGTTTATAGCAGAGAAATAAAAACCGGTATTAACAAACCGGCAATACGATTGTCACCTGACAAGGATCAGTATCCGGCGGATTTTGCTATTCTATTTTTGACAGCAAATTCAAGGTTATGAGACCGATCCTCTGTCATGTTACCGTATGTATCGCCGGTTTGTTTTCTTTTTTCCACAGCTTTTCACAGGTAGCGGCAGTACATCTTACTGTAAAAGTTCCTTTGCCGGATACAGTTTCAGGTGCTGTATATATTGCTGGTTCCTTTAATTACTGGCATGCCGGTGATTCCCTCTACCGGATGAAAAAGACCAGCGAAGGGCAATACAGTATCAGCATTCCTGTTTTTGAGGGAATCAAATACAACTACAAATACACAAGAGGAGGGTGGGATAAAGTAGAACTGGCTGCAAACGACAGTAATATCAGTAACCGTTTTTTTTATTCATCGGCCTTGCTTCATATTTCTGATACCGTGCAAAAATGGAAGCAACCTGTTGCCGTTGTTCCGGTAAAAAATCCCCGGCTGGATAAGATCAATGCGATGAAGGATTCCGTATTGAAAAAATTACAACCAGAACTGGCAGCAATGCTGGACCTGCTGAAATCATATGTTCAGAATATGTTGCAGGAACGGCCCAGTGAACGTTTGCACCGGCAACTGGATAAAAAGGCGATGAAGAAAGTACATTATGCATTTACCGAGATCACCGGTCTGTTATTTAATGCAATGGCCCTGTTAACAAGAGAAGAAAAAGATGCAATGCAAAAAAAGATAAAAGAACCTGCCGGCAAAGATGATTTCCTGAATACATTTCTCAATTCTTTCAATGCAATTACTGAAAATAAATAGCAAATAATAAAGATTTTCAATTTATAAGACGGAAAGTCTGCTTTATAATATCCGTCATTCATTCTTTTCTTACAATCCCGGATTCATTCGTCTATCGTGTTGTATTTTAATTAACAGGAAATTGATTTACCACAGGTCACTTTCAGCTAATTTTGCCCGTTTCTCACCATCCTTCATGTATATTCTTTATGTTTTTGAAAATATTGACAGTAGCAGGCCTGGCCACTTTTGAGATATATGCTGCTATCCCTGCCGGATTTGCTTTTAATTTATCGCCATGGACTATTTTTTTTACAACTGTTACCGGCGGGATGGCCGGTGTTTTTGCCGCTACTTTTTTTGGAGACCGGATCCGGGCTTTCTTTCACAAAAAGAAAACAGCGGCTGCGGAGGAAACAAAAAAACACCCGGTACTGGCCCGCATCTGGAATAAATATGGGGTGGCCGGTCTTGGTTTTGCAGGAACAATAACTGTTGGTGCGCCAATCAGTATTGCAGTTGGAACCGGGCTGAATGTCAATCTCAAAAAAATGCTGGTCTGGTGCTGCCTGGGAGTTGTAACCCGCTGCATTTTGTTTACATTAATTGGTTACTACGGTTTGCAGTTATTCGGATAGCTGACGGTGTATTGACCGAAGGGAAGTTTATTTTTTACTAACCCGGAAAAGTATGCCGCTGTCTGTTACCGTATAGAGCATTCCGTTCAGGCAAGCTATATCCCGGAAACGTTCTCTTTTATCGGCCAGCAATCTTTCTTCACCCACCACTTTATTGTTAACGATCACCAGCCGGGCAATATGGGTACTGCTGAGTCCGCTGATAAATAAATTATTCTTCCATTCGGGGATCGCATTCCCGGTATAGAATGTCATGCCGCTGGGAGAGATCACCGGATCCCAGTAATACACAGGTTGTTCCATGCCTGCTTTTTGTTGAATGCCTTCCCCCACTGCCGGGCCGCTGTATTCAATACCATAAGTAATGACCGGCCATCCATAATTTTTTCCTGGCTTTACAATATTCAATTCATCACCACCCCGGGGGCCAAACTCAGCTTCCCATAAATCGCCTGTCACCGGGTGGATATCTAAGCTTTGCGGGTTGCGAAAACCATAAGCATATATTTCAGGCATAACATTTTTTTGTTTGCTGAATGGGTTGCCCGGTGCTGGTTTACCTTCTTTGGTGATCTTAAAAATCTTACCCAGGCCGGAAGATAATAGTTGAGCCTGTGCCCGGCCTTCCAGGATGGATCGTTCGCCGGTAGAAACAAAAAGATAGCCTTCTTTATTAAAAAGTAACCGGGAACCATAATGCAGTTTACTGTCGAGGGCGGGAGTGGCCCGGAATATAACTACAGGGTTGCCGATTGTACCGGCTGCTTCATTCAATTGCCCTTTAGCAACTGCCGTCAGGTTACCGGCACCATATTTTTCAGAGTAAGACCAATAAATGATTTTGTTTTTTGAAAAGTCAGGATCAAGAGCCACATCAAGTAAACCACCCTGTGAACGGTCATCAACTGCAGGGAAACCGGTAATTTTTTTTACCAATACACCACTGGCATCATAGATCTGCATAAAGCCGGTTTTGTCGGTAATGAGCAGGCGGCCATCGGGCATGGGAACAATGGCCCAGGGCTTTCCTATTTTATCGGCCAACTTATCAACTTTATAAGGCGTGGTGGTTTTTACAGCCCCGATCCTGGTCTGGCCGGCAAAAGCCGGTTTATAATTACTGTTGGCAGCTTTTGTTTCAACAGGGGGCAGCTTAGTGGTGTCGCCAAAATCAACAGTATTGGAGGAACCGGAATTATTGGCGCATCCTGTTGTATACATGAATACCGTCAGCACTGACAGACAGATACTATATTTCACCTGCATATTTTAATTTTGAATTATGAACCATAAAAATAAAGAAACCGGGGTATATAATCGTTTTTCTTATCGCCCGTCAGTCTTCTAAAAGATTTTTTAAACCAGGGTTTAAACAAAGCTGCTTCCTGCCTGTTAACGCCTGAATAAAATAATTTACTACCCGGAAAATTAGAATTGATTTACTTTGATGTCCCAACCTGTTGAATACATCGTATAAAAAAATCAGCAAATGAATAATGATCTTACAGGCAAAGTTGCCTATATCACCGGCGGAAGTAAAGGTATCGGGTATGGAATCGCCAAAACATTACTGGATAAGGGGATGAAAGTGGCTATTACCAGCAGAACCCTGGAGGCCGCACAAAAAGCAGCCGCTTCTTTGAGTAATGACCCCTCAAAAATATTAGCCATCGAATCCGAAGTAAGTTCAATGAAATCGGAGGCAAAAGCGGTGCAGGCAACCATTGCCCATTTCGGGCAGTTGGATGTACTGGTGGCCAATGCGGGAGTGGGGCATTTTGCTTCAATAGAAAACATAACGGAGCAGGAATGGAAAGATACTATTGATACCAATCTCACCGGTGTTTTTAATAGTGTAAAAGCCGGCCTTGCGGCATTAAAGCAATCCAAAGGGTATATTATCACTATTGCAAGCCTGGCCGGTACTAATTTCTTTGAAAACGGCTCAGCCTATAATGCCAGCAAGTTTGGTTTGGTTGGCTTTTCACAAGCCATCATGCTGGACCTGCGGAAATATGGGATAAAAGTTACCACGATCATGCCGGGTTCAGTTGCCACTTATTTTAATAATCATGTTCCTGCAGCTACCGATGCCTGGAAGATACAACCGGAAGATATCGGGCAAATGGTAGCCGATCTTTTACAAATGAATCCAAGGACACTGCCCAGTAAAATTGAAGTAAGGCCAACGATACCGGGTAAATAATACAGGCGATCAGTTAGCCCTGCAATCATTTTATATTGACTAAAAACAGGTGCCATGCGATTTTTAATTACAGTTTCTGTTTTTTTATCTTCTTTTTTTCCGCTGGTGGCACAGCCACAATATACCGGAGATAAAATTCCTTTACTCTTCCGCCTGGATGATATTGGGATGTGTCATTCAGTGAATGAAGCGGCTAAAACTGTCTTAGAAACAGGTATGCCGGTTTCCATGTCGGTGATGGTGCCCTGTCCCTGGTTTACGGAAGCTGCGGAGCTGTTGAAAAAATATACCAACGTATCCATTGGTATTCATCTTACGCTTAATTCCGAATGGAAACAATATCGCTGGGGACCGGTGGCCGGAGTTTTGCAGGTACCAACATTAGTTGATTCACTGGGTAATTTTTTTCCTTCCCGCAGCAGGCTTTTTGGCAATAATCCAAAACTTACCGAGATAGAAACAGAACTCCGGGCACAGATCGAAAAAGCTTTACGGGCAGGATTAAAGATCGATTACCTCGATTATCATATGGGTGCGGCTGTTCAGACCGCTGAAACAAGAGCTATCGTCGAAAAACTGGCGAAGGAATATAAACTGGCCATATCCCGTTACTATGACGAAGTGGATGTGAAAGGAGGATATGCTGCACCGGCTGCGGGCAAACTGGATACACTGATTGCAAAGGTTAAAGCATTACAACCGGGCGGAATAAAATTATTTGTAGTGCATATTGGTTTGGATTCACCCGAAATGAGTGCCATGGAAGACCTCAACCCTTCCGGCCCAAGGGACATGAGCAAACACCGCCAGGCAGAACTGGATGCATTGCTTGCCCCGTCTTTTCAACAACTCATTCATAACGCTAAATTCAGGTTAGTTAATTACCGCATGCTGACAGAGGAGAAAGGACTGGATGCTCTAAAACGACCAGGAACGAATTAAGTAATGCTGCACATATCTTTGACAAAACCATGCCGAACATCATGAAAAAAATATCCGCTTCCTTCCTATTGGTAATTGTTGTGCTTTTCCTGGTATCCTGGTCGCAGACAGGCAGGCCAACTTCAACTTATTACCAGCTCACGGTCTATCACTATACCAGTTCAGAACAGGAGAAAATACTGGACGATTATCTGGAGAAAGCGTATATCCCGGCGATGCATAAGCTGAAGATCAAAACGGTGGGTGTTTTTAAAGCAATAGCCAATGATACTGCCGCACTAAAGAAATTATATGTACTTATCCCTGTACGCTCCCTGGATATATTAGAAAAACTACCCGCCCGCCTCGCCGCTGATAAGGACTATCAAACGAATGGAGCTGCTTATCTCAATGCTATTCATACGGCACCTGCATATACAAGAATGGAAACGATCCTCCTGAAGGCGTTTTCGCTTGCAGCATCCCTGCAACTCCCGTCATTAAAGGCTGGCAAGAACGAACGGGTATATGAATTGCGCAGTTATGAAAGTGCTACGGAAAAGTTATTCCGTAACAAAGTAGAGATGTTCAACGAAGGGGGAGAGATTGGTATTTTCAAAAAATTAAATTTCAATGCTATTTTTTACAGCGAAGTGATTGCGGGTGGCAAGATGCCCAACCTGATGTACATGACCAGTTTTGAGAATATGGCAGACAGGGAGGCGCATTGGAAAAGCTTCGGTAGTGACCCGGACTGGAAAACATTGTCAGCGATGCCTGAATACAGGAACAATGTATCCCATATTGATATTATGTTCCTGCGGCCGGCTGCTTATTCAGATTATTAAATCCGGGGTGCTGTTTTATTTTCCTTTTTTACTTTGCCCATTTTTCCGCTCCTTGCTGTTATGGGTGCTGTTTTTCCCTTTCATCAGTTGTTCTTCACCTTCCCGGCTGTCCAGGTTGTCCTTGTTCTCGGGTTTATGCCGGTTGGTATTGAATTGGGTATTCTGCTTCGGGTTTTTAGTGGTCATACTTTTCATATATGCTGTTTTTAATGTGATTACTAACATTTCAACCATCATGGCCCTGTCAATGTACTATTATCCCTTCTCCAAAAAAATGATCTGCTTACGGGTGCATAAATAATTTTACCGGGAATAGGGGTATTTTATCCCCCGGTTGTTATAGGATAAATAAAACAACCGGTCAGATGAAAAGAAAAACAAGGGCGGCCATCACCATGATGGTATTGCTGTTGAGCATTGCAGCAACAGCACAGGAAAGAAAGATGAATACTTTATTCAGCAGCCATCTCCGTTCTTCGGGCGGTTATGGTGCGCTAACTAACTCTTTTACAAAAATCCGCGGTGATTTTGCCAATTTGTCCGGCATCTATGGCGGCTGGTATATCAATCATCATTTCCTGCTGGGAATCGGGGCTTCCGCTTCCACGAATAATATCAAAGTACCGGTGCAGTTCAGTACCAACCCGGCCCGGAACAGAACTTACCAATATGGACAGTTTGGATTGATGACAGAATATGTGCTGGGTTCGGATCACTCACTGCATGTGGTGCTGCAGGCATTTGGTGGTGCCGGGTTTACTTTACAATATGAAAGAAATAACTGGCATACTGACCCACAGTATAATGATGTTACGGATGAGAACTGGTTCGTGGTGGCGGAGCCGGGCATGCAACTGGAATTGAATCTCTTTAAGTGGATGCGTTTCAGCCCCGGGGTTTCTTACCGGGCCACATTCGGCAGCGATGCAGCCGGGTTAAAGGATAAAGATCTCAGTGCGGTATCGTATTCAGTAACGCTGAAGTTTGGTAAATTTTAAATGCAGACGCCGGTATTATTTTTAAAATAATACCGGCGTTTCTATATTCTTTACAGTTTAAGTTTTTTCACCCTTCGCCTGAAGATATTGTTATTGATCAGCAGGACTAAAGGTATCAGCAAATAACAGATCCCGCCCAGCCATTCAACACCGGCCACAGCAAGCAGCAGAGAGAATAGCCCAATCAATGCATTCCATAATGCCCCTCTTTTTTCTTTCCGGGTATATTCTATTTCGTAGTGGTTCAACACCGGGTTGTTGCTTGCATGCAAGGCCCTTTTGTGCATGAAATAAAGTAAAATCCATATCACAAAATAACCGGCACTGAAGAGGATGACCAATTTTGGAAAATCTTCGTTTAAAAGAACGGGCAATCCTTTTTCGGTGGCTTTGGGAAATAAGTTCATCCCTGTCCAGGAAGAAAGTAAAATGGAAAAGAGGAATTTTAACGGGTACACATAAAAAAGGATAACAGCCAGGTAGGCGAGGTTCAGCAGGATAGTGGTGAAATCATTCAGCGCATAATGGCGGAAAAAAACATATTGCCGGTACCAGAATAAAAAGATCAGCGAGACGGTTGCAAAAAAGGGTACTGCTCCTTCCAGGATTACCTGTAATTCTTCAAAGGTCTGCGGCACTTCCAGGGAGGCCACCAGCAGCGAGACCGAAAAAGCAAAGACGGCATCACTCAAGGCTTCAATTCGTTTTATTTCATTACTGCGGTGCCTGAATTTTTCAGTCTGCAATGAACCAAAGATTTTCTTCCGGATCATAGACCATTACTATATGTGGCAATTTAGGGGGCAGGCAATCAAAAAAAAATGATTTTCCTCTTCTGCCGCCATCATTCACTGCTGCAAACCAGTAAGTGTTTCCGCTGAATTTTCAATATTATACCTGTTTCAGGGCCTTAAAGTTTCATTATAATTTGCTTAAGCCCTTGCGGGGTATCCTGTTCCGTTATTTTTGCAGATTCTGATCATCCCTGTATTGTTCTGATTAGTAAAACGAACGACGTACTATTATGAATTTCGAACTGTTCACTCTTTTTGAGATGACTCCGGATTTTGTGTGCATAGCCGGAAGAGATGGCTATTTTAAAGAAGTAAATCCAGCCGTGCCGGCTAAATTGGGGTACACAGCCGCAGAACTCTATGCCAGGCCTATTTCTTCCTTTATCCACCCGGATGATCTTGCATTGACCAGCAGGGAGCGGCAAACTCTTTTGAATGGAAAAACACTGCTGAATTTTCAAAACCGCTATGTAGCAAAAAATGGAACAGTGATCTGGCTGGAATGGACTTCGATCTATGTATCCGACCAGGAGATCGTATTTGCGATCGCAAAAGATATAACGGCCAGTAAGATCAGGGAACAGGAGGCAGAAGAAAAATATCAGCACTTTAAAACATTAGCCATTCATTTTAAAAACAGGGCAGAGGATGACCGTAAATACCTGGCTTATGAATTGCATGAGGAAGTGGCGCAACTGGCAGCTGTCGTGAAAATGCATATCGCCTGGGTGGATCAGCGGGTGAACGGGCTACCGGCACAAGCGAAAGGAAAACTGGAGGAAGCATTGCAGATAGCTGACCTGCTGATCCGGAGTATCCGGAGGATATCATTTTCGGTAAGTCCCAATATGATGAACGACCTGGGGTTTCATGCAACGGTAGAATTTCAGTGTAAAGAATTCGCCGTGCTGAACGGTATTCCCTGTACTTACAGTAGTGATTGCCATGAAAGCGATTTGTTGCCGGAAGAAAAAATTGATTTCTTCCGTATCTGCCAGGAAGCTCTCAGTAATATTACCGAACATGCGGAGGCTAAATCCGTATCAGTTGAATTAAAAGACCAGGGGCAAACTGTCTCCCTAAGCATAACCGATGATGGAAAAGGATTTGATGTCAATGCACAGCTTTCTTCTGCCGGTTTACTCAATATGAGACAACTGGCTGTTTCTATCAACGGGGAACTGAGCATTCGCAGCGAATTGGGAAGGGGAACCACTGTAACGGTAACAACAGCACGTCGCTAATTATCCTGCTAAAATTATCTTCACCCGGCAGGCCGGTTGAATGCTCTTTTTTCGATACTTTAGAAAGAAAATCTCCATGCGAAAAGCAATTGTATCCCTGTTTCTTTTCCAGTTGTACTTAATTTTACCAGCCCAGGTACTGATCAAAAATACCAATGTACTGGATGTGGAAAATAAAAAGATCCTGAACGGGTATGATGTGGTGGTGCTGGAGGGCCGCATTGTGAGTGTGGATAAAGGAAAACAATACAAACTACCTCCCGGAACTGAAGTGATTGATGGCAGCGGTAAATGGCTGAGCCCGGGGTTTAGCGATGCCCATGTGCATTTTTTTCAAAGTGGCGGCTTGTATGCAAGACCCGATGCCATTGACCTGCGCAAATATCAACCTTACAAAAAGGAGATAGAATGGGTGCATGATAATATGCCTGATTTTTTGAGCCGTTACCTGGCTGCAGGCATTACTTCCGTGACAGATGCAGGTGCCAGTTTTAATTTTTTGCAACAAAGAGATTCTTTGGTTACCAGGGCTGCATCACCTCTTGTAAGTATGACGGGGCCTTTGCTGACCACCTGGTTGCCTCATCCGTTCAAAGACCTGGGAAATGAAAGCCCGTTCATCCTGATAGCTACGAAAGAAGATGCGATCAATGCGGTGCAGGAGCAATTGAAATACAAAGCTGATTTTATCAAGATATGGTATATCGTGCTGGACAGTAATAAGGAAGCAGGAGCCCGAAAAAATTACGAGATCGTTAAAGCGGCTATTGATGAAGCACATAAGAATAATAAACGGGTAGCGGTACATGCCACTGAGCGGATCACCGCACAACTGGCGGTGGAAGCAGGTGCCGATTATTTAGTGCATAGCATAGAGGACGAATATATCAGTAACGATTTTGTGCAATTACTGAAGAAAAAGAACGTGGTGCTTTGCCCCACACTGGTAGTGGGTCGTAATTATTCCAAAGTGCTGTCGGATAACTATCATTTCAGTACCTATGAACTGGAACATGCCCATCCTTTTACCAGTAGTACTGTCATTGATTATCCCTGGCCGGATACAACACTTGGTAAAAATTATATTACAGCGCTACGAAACCGGAAGCAAACCGGGAATCCCAAGGCTGAGGATAGTATTTCAGCATTCAACCTGAAAAAATTGACAGATGCGGGAGTCATCATCGCTACGGGTACTGATGCGGGTAATATTGGTACCCAGCATGCCAGCTCTTATTTTGATGAATTGAATGCCATGCAGCAGGCGGGTATGAGCAACTGGCAACTTTTACAGGCATCCACTATCAATGGGGCCAAAGCGGTGGGTCAGGAAAAAGAATGGGGTAGTATCTCCAAAGCCAAATGGGGGAATATGGTATTGCTGAATGCCAACCCGCTGGACAGTCTTTCCAACTGGAAAAAGATCGACCGCATCTTTAACAAGGGAAAGATCTTCTTTCCTGATTCGATAGTGAACAATTCTGCTGTTATGCTGGTGCAGCAGCAATTGAATGCCTATAATGCACATGACCTGGATGCTTTCCTGGCTCCCTATGCAGATGATGTGGAGATCTATTCCACCACCGGAAAACTGCAAATGAAGGGTAAGGAAGAAATGAGGAAACAATACATTTTCATTACGAAGATGCCTTACTTATACTGTAAGCTGGTAAACAGGATCGTCTCTGGCAATACGGTGATCGATCATGAAGAGATATGGACCAGCCCCAAACCCGTGAACCTGCAGTATGGTGCGGCCGTTTATGTGATCGAAAAGGGTAAGATCAGCAAAGTATATTTTGCAGATTAAGTTTACAATACTGTTTATTACTATTTTCTTTTAAAATCACCTTCACATGCCAAAACAAATCCTGCTTTTCGTTATTGCACTTTCGTTTGTTGCCAACCTGTTTGCACAAACCAAAAAAGATTCTGTGTCACAGGAACTGAATAATTTTTTCAAACCTGTCAAGTGGCGAAATATCGGGCCTTTCCGCGGAGGCCGTTCTGTAACAGCAACCGGTGTCGTGGGCAATCCCACTACTTATTATATGGGTACCACCGGTGGCGGCCTCTGGAAAACAGAAGACATGGGAACCAGCTGGGCCAATATCTCCGACGGTTTTTTTAAGACAGGATCAGTGGGTGCTGTATCTGTGGCAGAATCCGATCCCAATATTATTTATGTGGGTATGGGTGAACATGCGGTAAGGGGTGTGATGACCCATCATGGAGATGGTGTATATAAATCAACGGATGCCGGGAAGACCTGGAAGAAGATGGGACTTGATCAATCACAGCATATTGCCCGTATCGTTATTCACCCGAAAGATCCGAATATCGTGTTTGTAGCCGTACAAGGTGCATTGTACAGCAAATCGTCTCAAAGAGGAATTTATAAATCAACCGATGGCGGTGTAACCTGGAAAAATGTGTTGTACGTGGATGAAAAAACGGGCTGTGCTGAATTATCCATGGATATGAATAATCCAACGATACTGTATGCTGCCATGTGGGAGCATGGCCGTCTTCCCTGGAAAGTGATCAGCGGCGGACCCGGCAGCGGTTTATATAAATCAACTGACGCAGGAGAGCATTGGGAAAAAATGCAGGAAGGATTACCCAAAGAAATGGGTAAAATGGCGATAGCTGTTTGCCGCTCCAATTCCGAAAAAGTATATGCACTGATTGAGAGTGATTCTGATAAAGAACTGGGAGGTTTATTTGTTTCCAATAATGCCGGTAAAAGCTGGAGCCGTGTCACGAATGATCACCGGCTGGTACAAAGAGCCTGGTATTATATCGAATTATTCACGGACCCGATGAATGACCAGGTCATTTATGTGCTGAGTGCCCCGGCATTGCGTTCCAATGATGGCGGTAAGACCTGGGAAAATCTTTCCGGTACTCATGGTGATTACCACGACCTCTGGATCAACCCGCAGAATTCAAAGAATATGGTGATCGCCAATGATGGTGGTGCTGCTATTTCAGTCAATAAGGGAAAAACATGGAGCACACAATCGAATATGCCCACGGCCCAATTTTACCGGATCAATGTGGACAACCAGTTTCCTTACCGGATTTATGGCGGACAGCAGGACAATACATCTGTATCTATTGCCAGCCGGGAGTTGGCCAGTGGTGGTATCACAACAGCCAGCTGGACATGGTCGGCCGGCGGTGAAAGTGCTTTTCTTGCTTTCGATCCCAATGATCCCCGTTATGTACTGGGCGGCAGCTACCAGGGCACCATTGAAGTAGTGGATATGAAAGCAAAAGCCGGTACCAATATCATGGCTGCACCGATACAGTACCTGGGAAGAGATGCAAAGGATATTAAGTACAGGTATAACTGGAATGCGCCAATCATCTGGAGTAAACATGAACCAGGTACTTACTATCATGGCTCGCAGTATTTATTGCGGACAACAGATATGGGAAAAACCTGGAAAGAAGTTTCACCTGACCTTACCCGCAATGAAAAAGAAAAACAGGGGAAAGGTGGTGGCCCCTATACCAACGAAGCGGTGGGAGCAGAAAATTATGGAACCCTGAGTTATGTAATGGAATCACCACATGAAAAAGGAGTGATTTGGACGGGCAGTGATGATGGATTGGTTTACCTGACAAAAGATGGCGGAACCCATTGGCAAAATGTAACACCAGCCGGGTTACAGGAATGTCTTATTAATGCCATAGAAGTATCTCCTTTTGATAAAGCAACGGCCTATATTGCGACCACCCGTTATAAATTCAATGATCATACTCCGGGTTTATACAAGACAACGGATTATGGAAAGACATGGACGAAAATAAATACCGGATTACCCGCCAATGCCTTTACGAGGGTTATCCGGGAAGATGAGAAACGAAAGGATCTGTTGTTTGCCGGAACGGAGTTGGGTGTATTCATTTCCTGGGATGGAGGAAAAGAATGGATGCCTTTTCAACTGAATCTCCCCATTACCCCGATCACTGACCTGCGAATTCACCAGGACGACCTGATCGCTGCCACATCCGGCCGTTCTTTCTGGATATTAGATGATCTTAGTTTATTACGACAGTATAAAAAGGAGTCTGCTTCTTTTTCTATATATCAACCCGGGGATGCTTACCTCGTGAATGGATACAGTGAACTGGACGAAACCGATGAAGATTTCAGCGGCAGTAACAGGTACAGGGGAGTAAACCCATCAACAGGTATTGTATTGTATTACCAGTTGCCTGAAATAAAAACAACTGATCAGTTGATATTGGAGATCAGGGATGCACAGGGAAATGTAGTCCGCAGTTTCAGCACAAAGCCAGACAGTACTTATAAAAGATATGATGGCGGGCCTTCTGCAGAGCCGCTTTTATCTGCCAAAAAAGGATTGAACCGTTTTGTATGGAACCTGAGGTATCCGACCATGCCGGGAGTGCCGGGTGTATATATTGAAAGCAGTTACAGTGGGCATAAAGCATCCCCGGGTAAGTATAGTTTTATCCTGAAGATGGGCACACAGGAACTTACTGCAGCGGCATCCATACTTCCCAACCCGCTTTATGTGACTGATGCAGCCACTTATAATGAGTATCACCTGTTGATGAGCAGTATGGAAAAAGAACTGACGGGTATGCATCAATTGGTCAATACATTGTATTCAAAGAAGCAGCAACTGGAATCACTGCTTTCTTCTTTACCTGCGGACGCAAAATATGCAGCGATAAAAAAAGAAGGCCAGTTACTGGTTCAGCAGCTAAAATCCTGGGATGAGGAGATGGTGCAGCGGAAATCAAAAGCCTATGATGATGTGGAGAATTTCCCGAACAAATTCACAGCGAATTATATGTTCCTCATCAACCAGACAGAAAGTGATATTCCAAAAGTGAACCAGCCTTCGCTGGACCTGCTCAACCAATTAACCGCCGAATGGGTGGGGTTGAAGAAGCGGGCAGATGAGCTACTGGAAAAACAGATTCCGGCCTTTAATACGTTGTTGTGGCAGGCAGGTGTTGGGGCGATCTGGAAAAATTAATGCTGAATAACAAGACGAGACTGTCTTTAATAAGAGTTTATTCCGGTTAAAGACAATTCATAAATGTTTATCTGCAACTGGTACAATTGCTGTAATTTAATAGTGCCGGTGAATCTATTTTTGAATTTAAACAGTTAATATGAAAATTCAATCCACCTCCTTCTTTTTTGCTGGTACTGTACTGGTATTATTATCAATTGTCAATACTGCAGATGCACAGCAATATAAGTTACGGCAATCAACCAGTGTATCGGGCATGAAGTCTGAATCCACGATCTATGTAAAAGGAATGCGCAAGCGGACCGAAGGTGGTGGCTTTATGGGAGCCCCTGCGAGCCCGGTAACGATTGAGCAATGCGACCTGCAGCGTACGATTAAGATAAATGATAAGAAAAAACTCTATTATATTGAACCGTTTTCCAAACAGGAAGAGGAAGTGATCGACGAAGATGCGAAACCTGTTGCTGTTAAAAGCAAACCGGTTCCTGCTGACAAGACAAAGGACAAAACAGGCGGGGTGATCTATATGTACCAGAGCATCACCGATACCGGGGAGCGGAAAAAAATGTACGGTTTCACCGCCCGGCATGTGTGGAGTACGCAAAAAATAAAACCTTCTGCGGATGCCTGTATGATGAAAGACAGTATGGTTATCAAAACAGATGGCTGGTATATTGACCTGCCACAGTTCAATTGCCCGGTAAGAAGTTATAGTGGTGCTGCTGTAAAAGGAGGGCAATATCAACCCGATTGTAAAGACAGGTTTGTTACCCGCCGCAGTGGTAAGGGACGAATGGGTTTTCCCCTGGTTGAAACCAAAACAATGATCATGGGTAATGGCGCTGCAAAGACCAGCGAGTTTGCCACATCACTGGAGACGCTGGAATTTTCTACTATGAAATTAGATTCGATGTTGTTTGAGATTCCCATCGGTTACCAGGAAACTAAAAATGAAGAAGACCTGCAGGAAAAAATGGATGTGAATGCTTTGATGAAGCAGTATGGTTATGATAAAGCAGACAAAATGCCTGCTGCCGTGGATCCTGATGCTCCTAAAAAAGAAGGGATAACAAGGATCGCCGTACTGGCCCCGACAGGGGATGAGTCACTGCAGGTGGAGGTACTTCAAAAACATTTGGTTGGCACTCTTACCAGTGATAAAACCGAGGCTATCGTTGTAAGCTCGGAGGAAGAAGCAAAGAATTATAGTTGTGATCTCTTACTGACAACAACATTTACAAAGGTCAAACAGGCCAGTAAAGTGGGCAGTTTACTGAAGGCGATCAAAAACACCGATCCTTCTGCCGCTTCATCTTTCAATATTGAAACTTCACTGAAGCTCACCAGCGTAGCTGATGGTTCAAAAAGGGCCGAGGAAAAGGTCTCGGGTAAATTTGATGGCAAGGCAGATGAAGCAGCGATGAAAGCATTGGATAAGGGGTGCGGACAATTACTTAAAGAACTATAACAAGTACACTATATACCCTCCCGTTATATTTCAATGGTGAATGGCAGCAGGTTTTTTTATAATTTAATAAACTCCACTCTCCGGTTCAATGCTTTGTTAGACGGAGTGTCATTGGCGGTTACAGGTTGTGTTTCTCCTTTGCCCTCTGTTTCAATACGGCTGGCATCAATGGCAAAAGATTTTACCAGTTCGTTCTTCACAGAAGCTGCCCGCCGTTTGGAAAGATCGAGATTCGCTGCGTCTGCACCATCAGCATCTGTATGGCCAACGATTTTAATCTTGACAGCAGGATTCTCCGTAAGCACGGCTGCGATCTCTTTTAAGGTGGCATAGGAGGCTGGTTTCACCATGTCTTTATTCACATCGAAATAGATACCATAACTCACCAGTTTTCCCTCGGTGAGTAACTTGCTCCGCATATCAGGGTTGCCGATTGCAATACGGATATTACTGACCATAGCGGCCCCTTCTTCAAAACGGATCCGGTCCATTTTAACAGTGGTCAGTGGAAAGGCTTTGGGAAGATCGAAAATTTTTTGCTCATCCTGGTAAAGCCGTATCCTTGCTTTTTGCACCCAGACAGCAATATGATATTTTTTATTCTCCTCCTGGTAGTATTGCTGACCTTCTTTTGTACCGCTCAATCCCAGATCAGCACCTTCGTCACTATTTATATAGGTACGGTAACCGGTTCTTCCAAAATACTCACAACTGAAGAGGAAACCAGCTTTGCCCGGCACAGCTCCGTGATCGTATGATTTAGGATTGATACTTTGCAGCAGCCGGAAATCATAGCCCGCCATTCTTCCTTCTTCCCCTTTAATTGGAATGATGTCAAATTCAACCGTGTAATTATCCGGCAATTTTAATAATTCATCTGTCCAGATGGCTTCACGGGAAACAAATTTCATCCAGTGTCCGGGCAATAAATTGGTGGTAACGATTTCGGCGGATCCGTTGGTATTCCACAAGGCCGGGAAGTCGCCAATATTGTCCTGTCTGAAATCATCAAAGAAGATCACTTTTTCTCCGGGTACAAAATCGAATTTGGAGTAAGCAAGAAGAGATGGTACAGTATCCTGAACCGGCTTTTGTTCTGCATTTCCTGTTTTAACAGGTGCTGGTTCTTTTGTTCCTTCCTGTGGCTCCTGTTTCTCTTTTTTGTCAAAGAGGCTGTCAACAGCTTGTTCGGTTTTCTTTTCGATTGCCTTGTTTGCTTTGCGTTCGAGAATTTTTTTGGGGTTAATGATCTGTGACTTTGCGTTGCTTGTTGTCATCAATAAACACACAGCAAGACCTATACATGTTACCGGGTTCATATAATAAGTTTAAAGCCTTAATTAAATGCGCCTTTAATCAACCGTTATTATTTACCCGCATATGTCCGTACAAAATTCACCAGGTCACCGGGCATTCTTGTTTTGCCAAAGGTGCCTTCGATGGCATCTTCATTGCCGGGTATTTTATTTTTAAAACCCGGCATATCTTTATGACCGGAGTAGATCTTATACAATAATGCTCCGTCGGTCTGCTGCTGGAAGGCTGCAGTGGTAAAATCGGTCGGCGTATTATCCATCCTCAGTGCTCTTTTGCCATGTCCTTTTCCATCCATGCCATGACAAGACACACAATAAGTAATGTATAGCTCTTTCCCTGAACTGATGGATGATTCATCAGCCGGAACAGGGTTCTTTAATTTTTCATATTTCTCAGGTACTTTCCAGGGGTCTTCCTGCTGTAAGCTAAAGGACAGTGATACGGCCACTGTTATAAATAAGCCGGGTAGTAAGATTAATTTTTTCATTTGTTGTTGAATTAATGTTCATCTGCTGAATTGAATCACGGGTAAAGTTATGATCGTGAGAAGCGGTGATATTATGACCTTCGTCATTAAAAGATCATCCGTGCCTGTTTGTTATGCCGACAAATTTATCCTTAATGATTGTCGTATACGACCTCCTGATTGTCGTAATTACACAGTTGCTGTATCAGCCGGATAACTGATATTTGTGACGGAAACAAAACATCAACGAAAACAATAAGGAAATGGAAACACAAAACAAAACGATGCTGACAGTGGAATGTACTGTCAATGCTCCTGTTAGTACTGTATGGGAATACTGGACAAACCCGGTGCATATTATCCAATGGTGTACTGCTTCACCCGACTGGCATACTCCCCGTGCAGAAAATGACCTTCGTGTTGGCGGCCGGTTTGTAACCAGGATGGAAGCAAAGGATGGAAGTACGGGATTTGATTTCGGTGGAACCTATGATGCTGTAAAGGCCAATGAATATATTGAGTATACTATGGATGATGACCGGAAAGCTAAAATTAATTTCATTGCTGAAGGCAGTTCCGTAAGAGTGGTGGAAAGCTTTGAAGCAGAGAATGCAAACCCGCTGGAAATGCAACAATTCGGCTGGCAGGCTATCCTGGATAATTTTAAAAAACATACCGAAACGGCTAAATAACCCTTTAGCTTAATCCTGACACAAGCCCGGAGCTCATACTATTCCGGGCTTGTGCTTTGAGACAGCACGGGATGCGGTAAAAAGCATTTATTAAAGATTTGATTCTTTTAATGAACTTGCAGTCTTAAACCCGATTATTATGTTTTTAATTGTACTGGGAATTATTTTATTGATCATTACCCCGCTTTTACTGAGACAGAACCCGGCCCTCGAAAAATTCAAACCGGTTAGCCGCCTGGTGGGAGTGGGCTTTATTATTATCGGGATCGTTGTTTCTTCGGTGAAACAGATCAACGCCGGTGAAGTGGGTGTAAAAGTATTGTTTGGCAGCATACAGCCCGAGGTACTGGGCAGTGGCCTTCACTTTGTGAATCCATTACTGGATATCAGGAAGATCGATGTAAAGACCCAGAACTATACCATGAGCGGCGTGAACGATGAAGGTGAAAAAGCCGGTGATGATGCGATCAAAGTTTTGACCAGTGACGGACTGGAAGTAACGATTGACCTGACTGTACTTTATAAAGTGGTTTCAGGTGATGCGCCCCGGTTATTACGGGAAACCGGCGATGACTACCGGGACAAGATCGTACGACCCATTACCCGGACTAAAATAAGGGATAATGCGGTTTATTACCAGGCTGTTGATCTTTTTGGCAATAAAAGGGACGAATTTCAGCAACGTATTTACAGGAGCATAGAAGAGGATTTTAAGAAACGGGGCCTGATGCTGGAACAGTTACTGGTAAGAAATATCACTCTTCCCAATTCGGTAAAAGCCTCCATTGAATCCAAAATCAATGCAGAGCAGGATGCCAAGAAAATGGAATTTGTGCTACTGAAAGAAAAACAGGAAGCGGAACGGAAAAGGGTGGAGGCACAGGGTATTGCAGACTACCAGCGGATCATCAACACCGGTCTTACTGATCAGCAGTTACAATATGAACAGATCAAAGCGATGAAAGAACTGGCATTGAGCACAAATGCAAAAGTGATCGTGATGGGAAAAGGAAATACGCCATTGATCATTGACGGGAAGCAATAATGTGAATTATAAGGATCAGTAGCGATTAAAGTTCAAATTCCCATACCGTTCTGTAGGTGCCGTGTTGCTCCACGTAGACCAGGAAAGCATTATAAAATGGATCCCCACCAATTGTAGCACTGTCGCCAATGACTATGAGTTGCTCTTTTGCCCGGGTGATGGCCACATTCATCCGGCGGTAATCTTTCAGGAAACCAATATCGCCATCATCATTACTGCGCACCAGCGAAAGAATGATATTCTCTTTTTCCTGTCCCTGGAAACTATCAATAGTGCTGATGCGCATTTCTTTTGGAAGTTGTTCTTTTGCAGCAGTTACCTGGCCTGAATAGGGGGAAATAAAAGCGGTTTGTGTCGTATTCAACGCAGCATTCTCTATCAACTGCCTTACAATATTCAGTTCGCCTTCATTTTGCAAACTGGTTCCATCGGGACCATGCTTTTCATTGTAACCAGAACCGGCTGTGTCAATGAAGGTAAGATGGGCACCTGTATCAGCGAGATGAGCAGCCGTTTGTAATAATCCATTGTAGAAATAATCACTGCTGAAACCGGCGATCGTTTGCCGCATCCGGTATTGTACATTCAGCAGGTGAATAGTATTTACTGTTGTAATAGCTGCTTCCAGGATGGAACGGTTAAAGCCGAGTTTCGCAGCTTCATTACTTAATACCGTTGGCGGGAGCTGCCAGTGGTCACCAGCCAGTACCATTTTATCAGCTAAAGGAAAAATGCACCAGGCGAGCGGTTCAATACATTGTCCTGCTTCATCAATCACCAGTGTTGCAAAATGCAGGTGATCAACACCCGCATCATACAGGCCAATGGGTGTGCCGGCGATTACCTGTGCTTCTTCAAATAACTTTTCTTCATTGTAGGCCTGTAGTTTTTTGATCTCAGTCCTGATGTTCTTTACTTCTTTGAAAAGAAGATTACGTTGCTCCCGTTCAGCCTTTCCGAAACTGCGTTTGTATTTCAGGGCCATTTTCCGGAATTCTTCCGCCCTTATTTTTAATTGTTTGATCTCCTTTAGCTGTTTACTGTTATTCAGTTTTCCTTCCGGGGTATGGGCAAAAATCGTTTCATCCACTTTACTGGTATTGCCCACCCGCAGTAATTTAATTCCCTGCCCGATCAAAGCTTTAGCAATATTATCTACTGCTGTATTACTCGGAGCAGATACCAATACTTTTTCACCTGCTTTAACAAGTTGAACAATGGCTTCTACCAGTGTGGTTGTTTTACCCGTGCCTGGCGGGCCATGCACAATCGTTATTTGTTCGTTCTGCATAATCGCCGTAACGGCCTGTTGCTGGCTGTTATTCAAATCATGGTTGCGGAAGCTGGTAGTATTAACTCCTGATAATCCCTTTGCAGTAATAGGATTTCCATGCAGTTGCTCAAATAGTTTGAATAATGGTTTATTATTCTCCAGTTCATTCAATACTTTTTTCATGATGCTGGTTGTCCGGGTATCCGGGGCCAGTTTGATACCCACGCCATCGTCTTCGATCCAATCCGGGAAATCGGGAGCAAACAAACGGAATTCTCCATTCTTACCGTCAAGGCTGATCAAAACGCCTTTTACCGGTTCTTCACCGGTAATAAAACATTCAATGGCGGCACCATCCCTGAAGAGATTGGTTTCCGGAGGGAAACTGAGTTTGAAACTGATCTCCGGGTAGTCAGCATAACCAAAACTTCGCCTTGTAACAATAATGGGATGCAGGGCTAAACCTTCCGCTTTGAGTTGTTTCAACGTATGAGCCTGGTCCAGTTTATAGCGATTGGCCTGTTCCTTTTCTTCCAGGTCAATACATTTTATCAGCAGTTGGACATGAGGATGCATAGCCCGGAAGATAGGGAGGAAAGCGGTATTAAAAAAAGTGTATCTTCTGCTGGCCTCCGGCAGGGCAGGAAAAATCAATTATTAATTATAACTTTTCTGAAAGTTTTATGTTCATCACCCAACGAATCGTTTTTATTCTTTTGTACTGGCTGCCTGCCTGCAGTTCTGTTTTGGGGCAGGAGCCAAAACTGGTATTACCGATCGGGCATACCGGTGCGGTTAACTATTCCCAGTTCAGCCCCGATGGAAAGAAGATTGTTACGGTTTCCGCTGATAAGACCGTTAAAATATGGGATGTGCTTACCGGCTCCATGATGGCCGATCTGAAAAAGCACAGGGCGGAAGTCAAAACTGCACAGTTCAGTGCCGATGGAAAAAAAGTGGTGACGGCATCGAATGACAGCACGGCTAAAATATGGGATGCTGTTTCCGGTAAATTATTAATTGACCTGAAAGACCATCATGATTTTGTTACCACCGCCAGTTTCAATCCTTCGGGAGAGAAAATAGTAACAACTTCTTTTGACAGCACAGCCATTATCTGGGAAGCCGCAACAGGTAAATTATTATTCCGGCTCAAAGGCCATACAGATGGTTTACTATCTGCCCAGTTTAGCCCCGATGGCAAAAAAATTGTGACTGCTTCGGGTGATAAAACTGCCAAAATATGGGATGCTGAAAATGGAGCATTGCTGTTGAATCTCCCCGGTCACCAGGATTTTGTATGGTTTGCCCAATACAGCCCCGATGGTAAAAAGATCGTTACGGTTTCCTTTGATAAAACAGCCAAAATCTGGGATGCCAATAAGGGAACATTGCTGGCCGACCTGAAAGGACATACAGATGCTGTTACATCAGCCCAGTTCAGCCCGGATGGAACTAAATTGGTAACGGCATCAGGTGATAAAACAGCAAGGTTATGGAATACAGTTACCGGTTCACTGTTGTTCATACTGAAGCAACACACCGGCATAGTGAATGCAGCCCGTTTCAGCCCGGATGGAACCAGGATCGTTACAGCTTCGGATGATTTCACCGCAGTGGTTTGGGATGTAATGACAGGAAAAGTTATTACGGAATTCCAGCACCAGTTTCATATCAATGCAGCCACCTTCAGCCCGGATGGAACAAAGATCGTCACCTCAGGGGCAGATAATTCGGCTATCATCTGGGATGTTGCTTCCGGAAAAATATTGGTTGACCTGCTGGGACATAGTTCCTTTGTCAGCCTGGCCCAATACAGCCCTGATCAGAAAGAGATCATCACGGCTTCAGCGGATGGAACAGTACGCATATGGGATGCCGCTACCGGTTCTCTCTTCAATGTATTAGCGGCCCACAACGGAATGTTACTTTCTGCGCAATACAGTCCTGCCTGTGCCGCTGATCCGGAAGGCGGCAGAAAATTCGTCACAGCATCGATTGATTCAACAGCAAGGGTCTGGGATAACACGAACGGGAAACTCTTATTCATCTTAAAACATAAAAACATTGTCCGCTTTGCCAGCTTTAGTCCTGATGCCCGGAAAGTGGTGACGGCTTCTGCTGATAAGTCCATTAAAATTTGGAGTGCCTTATCCGGTAAATTATTGTCAGACATCCGGGGGCATAAAGAGACGGTGCTGTCAGCAAAATTCAGCCCGGATGGTAAAAAAATTATCAGCACCTCTGAAGATATGACGACCCGTATATGGGATGCAGCTACTGGAAAACAACTCTTCAGCGGGCAAGGCGATTTTGAAGATATGTATGATGCGTCCTTCAGCCCGGATGGCAAATATGTGGTCACTACCTCCGGGTTTATTGATTGTGTTGTATTCAATGTGGCGGCTAAAACCAAATTGTTTTACCTGGAAGGGCATGATGATATTATTTATACCTGTGTATACAGCCCGGATGGAAAGAAGATACTTACCGCTTCAAAAGATAATACGGCAAAAATCTGGGATGCACTTACCGGCAAAGAACTTATCACCCTGACCGGGCATGAAGGAGAAGTAACTTCGGCAGCTTTTAGTCCGGATGGTAAAAAAATTGTCACCACTTCCAGCGATAATACCTGCAAAATCTGGAATAGTGTAAACGGAGAGCTGCTGTACACTTTTATTGGTATTGATTATGACGACTACCTGGTGGTGGATAAGTACAACAGGTATGATGGCAGCCAGGCGGCCAGAGGACTTTTATACTTCAATTGTGCCGGGGAAGTGATCGAGCTGGACCAGGTGAAAGACCAGTTATGGGTGCCGGGACTTGCTGAACGTATAAATAAAGGAGAGGCGATCTATGCAAAGACCCTGGCAGAACTGAATATCTTTAACCTGACGCCCGAAGTACAGGATATCAGCACCGGGAAAGAAGAATATCACTTTAGTATCAAACTGCGCAAAGGAGGGTTGGGAGACGTATTGGTATTTGTAAATGGAATCGAAGCGAAGCATTACAATCCAGCCCAGTTGAAAAAGAACGGCGACGCCTATGAACTCATCATCAGCCATGCAGAACTTCATGATTATTTTATACCCGGTAAAGAAAACCCGGTTACAGTAAGAGCCTATACATCAGATAATGTTATTTCCTCCCGCGGGGTGATCGTTACTGTTGACCAGACAAAGGAAACGGCAGTTGTACCTAACCTGTATGCAGTGATGGTAGGTGTCAGTGATTATAAGGGGGATGAGCTCGATCTGAAATATGCTGCCAAAGATGCCACCGATATTTCGGCTGCTGTTGGGAATACGGCCAAAAAATTACTGAATACAGATGGCAAAGAGCATGTATTCATGTATAACCTGACCACGGATGCCAGCCGCTACCAGCTGCCGGAGAAGAACAGTATTAAAAAACTATTGGAAGAGATCGGTAAAAAAGCAACGGCCAATGATATCCTGCTGATCTTTTTTGCGGGGCATGGGGTGATGTCGGGGCAGGCTGATCAAAAGCAATTTTATTTTCTTACGGCGGATGCTTCCACACTTTCTTCATCAGGTGCTGTATCAGATGTGGGCATCAGTACAAACGAACTCACTGACTGGATCAACCCCCGGCATATCAAAGCACAAAAAAGGATATTGATCTTTGATGCCTGCAACAGTGGCCAGGCCATTAAGGATTTTGTAAAGATGGGTAATGATGAGCAGCAATTTATAGCAGCCAGGGACGATGATAAATCGCAGCAGGTAAAAGCCATTGATAAGCTCAACGAGAAAGCCGGCTTGTTTATTCTTTCTGCCTCTGCGAGTAACCAGAGTGCTTACGAGATGGGACGCTATTCACAAGGGCTGCTGACTTATTCTTTATTAAAAGCCATCAAAGAACAGCCGGATATCCTGGAGAACGGAAGATACCTGGATATCAGCCGCTGGTTCAATGCCGCTGAAAAAACGGTAACAGAAATATCAAAAGAGAGTGGTGCCCGGCAGGAACCGCAGATCGTAACCAATACCAATTTCAATATTGGCATTGTGGATGCGGATGTGCTGTCGAAGATCGTATTGCCACAGGAAAAACCTGTTTTTACAGCTTCCAATTTTCAAAATAATGATGAAGCGGCAGGTGGTGATGATCTTGATTTTAACCGATTACTTAACCGCCAGTTGAAAGAAACGGCATCTGTTGCTGCCGGATCAAGACTGGTTTATATGACAGAGACCAATACACCGGATGCCTGTACGATCAGTGGCAGGTATTTTGTGAAAGGGGAAGCGATTCTTATAAAGGTCAGTATCCGCAAGAACCGGGAGGTGAAATATCACTTTGAAGTATCCGGCACAACTGAAGAACTGGCTGAACTTGCTGCTGCCATAGCCAGTAAAGCTGCTGACTGGGCGGCTGGTAACAAATAATACCGAACTAAAAGTTTACATATGCTAAGGCTGGTCTTGTCTTTTATTTTCACTGTAAGTATGCTCTGCCTGCAGGCACAAACAAAACATGCCCTGGTGGTGGGCATAGGTGATTATAAATACTGGCCGGATATATCAAGCAGTAATGATGTTCCTTTTATTAAGACCACTTTATTGAAGCAGGATTTCAAGGAAGATAATATACTTGTTCTTACTGATTCCGGAGCCACAAAAGCAGGAATTGAAGCTGCTTTTACAACACTGATCACCCGTGTTAAAAAAGGAGATATCGTGGTCATCCATTTTTCCTCGCATGGGGAACAGGTGGAAGATGATAATAAAGAAGAGACCGATGGGCTTGATGAAGCAATTGTATCTTACGATGCGATGTATCCCATTAACAGGGAAAATTTTTCAACTGACCAGGTAAAATATTTCAGGGATGACCAGTTTGGTAATTATATTGATGTACTGCGAAGCAAATTGGGGGAACAGGGAGATGTTATCGTTTTTATTGATGCCTGCCATTCCGGTAGCGGTACCCGCGGTTCCCGCAAAGTAAGGGGAGGAGCAGCACCACTGGTTTCCAAAGATTATAAAGCCACGGGCAAAGAAATAACAGGTAAAGGCGATGTGTTCCGGGAGAATAAAGTGCTGCCGGAAGAAAAACTGGCCACCTATGTGGTGATCTCGGCTGCAAGGGCCGGTGAATTAAATACAGAAGCAGATAATGATGGAACGGATATGGGCTCACTGAGCCTTGCTATCGGCAAAGTATTTGAAAAACTTAGTCCCGGAACAACATACCGGTCTTTTTTTGCCAGTTTACTTTCTTTTATGAATGAGATCGTGCCGGCTCAACACCCGGTGATAGAAGGCAATGGCCTCGACCGTGAACTTTTTGGCGGACGGTTTATTGAACAAAAGCCATTTATTGAAATTGATGCCATCAATGCAACGATACTTACACTTAAAGGAGGATCGCTGATGGGATTGGACAGTGGTGCAAAAGTGGCGGTCTATCCATCCGGAACTAATGATCCGGCTACATCGAACCCTGTTGCAAGTGGAGTCGTATCAATGGCAGAACCGTTTACTTCATCCGTGACCCTTGATACGAACCAGGGTTTGCAGCAACCCTCTGCTTACTGGGTATTTGTGACCGAACCTGTATATGCTATTAAGCCGCTTGTTATCAAGATAGGCACTGCTACTGGTGATGCTACTACTATTGATTTTTCTGATCCTGAAATTGCAGGCGTCAAGAGTGTAATAAAGGAAATTCCTGTTGCAACGACGGACGGCAGTCCTGACCTGTTACTTCTGAAAGGCATCGTCAGTGATTCCCTGAAAATCGCTTCCAATGGGTATTTATTCAGTACGGTTAAAGCAACCGATAAAAAGGATCTCCTGACCCAGCTAAAGCGCTATGTTCAGTATAGTTTTTTGCAACAGCTTCAGATAAAAGATCGTTCCGGTAAGCTGGAGATAAGACTGGTTCCTTTTATCAACGGGAAGGCTGACACATCAAAAGATAACCAAAAGATGGTGAATGGTATTTATGAATTCAACGTAAATGATTCTTTACTGGTATGGGTGAAGAACAACGGTGACAAAGCAATTTATTTCAATATTCTGGACATGCAACCGGATGGGGTGATCAATCCTATTCTGCCCAATACAAGATTACAGCCCCCGATCTACCCGGCCGATCTTAAAGTGGAAGCCGGCCAGGAAATTTTATTTGATAAGTATAAGATCACTATAGCACCACCTTACGGGATGGAGATATTTAAAATATTTGTTTCGGAAGCTGAGATCAATATGGAAGGTATTGCCGTCAGTGCCGGTTTAAAATCAAGAGGAGATTTTACCGTTCTTGAAAAACTGGTGAGCAATTCCTATACAATTGCCACAAGGGGAGCCAAAATAGAAAACAGTGGCAAAGCTGAAGGCAGCACTTTTAATCTATTGTTCAGGATAAAACCTCCTGAACAAAAGTAAGCTACAATACCATTTATTCAATCCTGTACAAGGGAACCTGCTGGCATACATTTTCGGGTATCTTCGGTTCTGCGCAATAGGTACGGTTTGCTTTTAAAATGGTTTGTCTTTTTGCTTCCTGTAACAATTGTTCCCAGGATACATTGTTTTTCGAACGGCTTGCATAATCTTCCAGCGATGTTTTAAAGAAATAAGAAAAAAAACTTCCGAAGTTTTTGTTGCTGGCAGCTCTTTGCCCGGAAAGGGCCGCAGTCACTAAGATCGAAACCGGTTTCTTATCCAGGAAAAGTGTCCTGACATTATTTTCACTCCATTCGATTCCGGATCCTCTTGTTTTGCCCGGCCTGGTACCGCTGATATTAGCGGACAAGATATCATCATTACAACAATCACTCATCACTAAATTGAACCGGGCGCCTTTGTTTTTTATGGCTACGAATATATCTTCGATGTTCAGCGAATTATCCAGTACATCCTTCCGGTTCGTATGCAATGTTTTAAGTTTCATATTCGGATAGGCTTTATTCTCTCCCAATGTCCGGAACCCATGACCGCTGTAATAAAATACTACAATGTCATTGGCATCCGGGCTGAGATTTTCAACTGCTTTCTGCACATTCGTTTTACTCAATTCCTTTCCTGCGATGGTTGTGGTGATAAAACCAGTGATGCCAAGATAATTTCGTAAACTGTCGAACGTTTCAACAGTCCGTTGCAAGTCTTTGTTACAGGCCGCACCGATCGTGCTGTCTTCGATATCACCCACTACAATCAAATGAAACTTTATGTTTTTTTCGGCCGGGGAAAAGCCTCTTGTCCTTGGCCTGAAAAGACTTGTATAGAGTTCTTCATTCTTAGTAAAAAACTGCAGGACGAATTCTTTTTTCAGCTCCTTTTGTTCTACCAGGCTGGCCTTAAAAAAAGTGGCAGGCAGCATTACAGGCTCATTCTGGTCCTTACTGATTCCGAACGGTTCAAAATAGCCAGTGGCTGGATTTATCCGGAAAATTATAACCGGGTCCGTGAACCGTATTTGTTCAGTTGCTGCAGGTATTGTTTTTACTAAAAGGGTATTGGTATCCTCTATGCCTTCCTGGTTAACCAGGTACTGTTCTTCCGTCTGCTGTTGAACCAATGTATCCTGCCCGGATACCGGGTTTTTATACTTTGTTTTCATCAACCCACTACCATTATTATTCAGCAGCAGGAAAGAAGTATAGCTGGTGGTATCAGCAGCCGTATTGAAATTGTACTGTAAATGATAGACTGACTGGGCCGTGGCAGCCGGTTCTGCAAAAACTGCCAGTAATAAGAGAACAACAGGTGGGAGGCGCATCGGCAGATGGTTTTATGCTTAAAGCTACTTTTTTATCGCCGATTTCAATTGTTCTGTTTTTACAGTCTCCGGCCGCTGATCAGGAACGATAATGATATAAATCATTCTTCCGGAAGTGTTTAACAGCAACCTTTATACCCGCTTTACCGTGTTCCTGCACATACTATTCAAAATAGTCATGAAAACAAACCCGTTTTCTGTAACTCCTGAATCAACTAACTTACAACAAGAAAATCCCCTGTTATATGGCAGAACAAAATAAAATCTTTAAAGTAAAAGCTGGTGAATTCTCCTTTTCGATAGACCAGGCAGCAGCAGATGCAGCTGATCTTATGCAAAAATCTCCTGCCGAATTCCATATCCTCAAAGGGCATCGCTCTGTCAACGCAAAACTGCTGGAGGAAAATGCTTTTGGCAAAAAAATGAAAATTGAAGTGGATGGTGAAACCTACGAGGTGGAGATCAAAGATGAGCTGGACCAGATGCTGGACCAGATGGGATTCAGTGCTGTATCCGGTAAACAGATCAAAGAGATCAAAGCACCCATGCCGGGCCTGGTGCTCGAAGTGGTAGTTGTTAACGGGCAGGAAGTAAAAGAAGGGGATAAGATACTGATCCTGGAAGCCATGAAAATGGAAAACAGTATCATGATCCACGCCAACGCCACGATCAAACGGGTAGCGGTGACAGCAGGACAGGCTGTTGAAAAAGGACAGGTGCTGGTGGAACTGGAATAATTCAACTTTTAAAAACCGAACTATGCAAAAGATATTAGTTGCCAACAGGGGTGAGATCGCCCTGCGTATTATGCGAACCATTCGTAAAATGGGTATCAAGTCGGTAGCCGTCTATTCAGAAGTGGATCGCCACTCACCCCATGTGCTGTTTGCTGATGAAGCGGTTTGCCTGGGGCCGGCACCTTCTAACCAATCCTATCTCAACGGTGATAAGATCATTGCCTTTGCTAAGAAATTAAATGTTGACGGTATACATCCGGGTTATGGATTCTTAAGTGAGAATGCAGACTTTGCTCAAAAAGTACAGGATGCAGGTATCATCTTTATCGGCCCCAGTCCTGAAGCCATGCGGATCATGGGATCAAAACTGGCAGCTAAAGAGGCAGTGAAGAAATACAATATCCCGATGGTGCCGGGTATTGATAAAGCGATTGAAGATGTTGATCTCGCTATTGAAATTTCCAATAAAATCGGTTACCCGGTATTGATCAAAGCGTCTGCCGGTGGCGGGGGTAAAGGAATGCGGATCGTGGAGAAAGCAGAAGATATGCAGGAGCAAATGGAAAGAGCTATCAGTGAGGCCCGTTCCTCTTTTGGAGATGGTTCTGTATTCATTGAAAAATATGTTACCTCTCCAAGACATATTGAAGTACAGGTGGTAGCCGATCAATTCGGCAATATCATTCATGGATTTGAACGGGAATGCAGTATTCAGCGCCGCCACCAGAAAGTGGTGGAAGAAACTCCTTCGGCGATCATTACACCTGAATTGCGGGAAAAAATTGGTGACGCTGCGGTGATGGTAGCCCGTTCCTGTAATTATACCAGTACGGGTACCGTGGAATTTTTAATGGACGACCAGTTGAATTTCTATTTCCTGGAAATGAATACGAGGTTGCAGGTGGAACACCCTGTTTCTGAAATGATAACGGGGTTAGATCTTGTTGAACAACAGATCAGGATTGCCAGGGGACAAGAGCTTGGATTTACACAAGAAGACCTGGTGCTGAATGGCCATGCTATTGAACTGCGGGTATATGCGGAAGACCCTTTCAACAATTTCATGCCTTCCATTGGTACATTGACACGATACGAGAAACCAACCGGGGATGGCATTCGGGTTGATGATGGGTATGAGGAAGGAATGGCAATACCGATTTACTACGACCCGATGATCGCTAAACTGGTGGTGCATGGTAAAACAAGAACAGAAGCCATTCAGAAAATGCTGCAGGCTATTAAGGAATACAAGATCGAAGGGGTGATGACGACTTTACCTTTCGGCACTTTTGTATTTGAACATGATGCTTACTTCTCGGGGAAGTTTGACACCCATTTTGTAAAAAATTATTTCACCCCTGAAAAAATAAAGGATAAGCAAAAAGCGAATGCTGAGATTGCAGCCTTCGTGGCGCTGAAGTATTGGATGGAAAAACAAAAGAAACTGAACCCGGTTGAACACAAAACTACCAGTTGGAAACGCCGGCTGGCATAAATGAATACCGTTAATCCTAAAACAACAGTGATGAAATCAAAAGTTGAAATATTAAGAGAAAAGATAGAAGAAGGGAAATTGGGCGGTGGTGTTAAAAGAATTGCTACCCAGCACCAGAAAGGTAAATTGACAGCGAGGGAACGCATTATGTTATTAATGGATCCCGGTTCTTTTGAAGAGATCGGTGCCCTCGTTCTTCACCGCACCAAAGATTTTGGTATGGAAGATCAGCAATTTTATGGAGATGGTGTGATCACCGGCTACGGTACAGTGAATGGAAGACTGGTCTATGTATTTGCACAAGACTTCACGGTTTTTGGCGGGGCCTTATCAGAAACACATGCGGAGAAGATCTGCAAGATCATGGACCTGGCGATGAAAGGCGGAGCCCCAATGATCGGTCTGAATGATTCAGGCGGGGCAAGGATACAGGAAGGGGTGAGATCGTTGGGTGGGTATGCAGATATTTTTTACCGTAATGTACAGGCATCGGGAGTGATACCCCAGATATCCGCTATCATGGGGCCTTGCGCCGGTGGTGCTGTGTATTCACCCGCTATGACGGACTTTACAATTATGGTGGAGAATACCAGTTATATGTTTGTGACCGGCCCGAATGTGGTGAAAACAGTTACCAACGAAGAAGTGACATCCGAAGAATTGGGCGGAGCTTCCACCCACTCTACAAAATCAGGGGTTACGCACCTGACTGCGGCTAATGATATGGAATGTATCGCCCATGTAAAAAAACTGCTGAGTTATATGCCGCAAAACTGTGAGGATGTGGGTATAAAAATACCTTATACACTTGGTGATGAAACAAGGGAAGTGTTAGAGAATATTGTACCCACCAGTGCCAGCCAGCCTTATGATATCCGTTCCGTGGTGGAAGGGATTTGTGATGCCGATTCTTTTTTTGAAATCCATAAAGATTATGCAGAAAATATCGTTGTGGGCTTTGCCCGCATCGCCGGAAGAAGTATTGGGATCGTAGCGAATCAGCCGATGAGCCTGGCGGGTGTGCTGGATATTGACAGTTCAAAAAAAGGAGCAAGGTTTACCCGTTTTTGTGATTGCTTCAATATTCCTTTATTGGTGTTGGTGGATGTGCCGGGTTTCCTGCCGGGAACTGACCAGGAATGGAATGGCATCATCACCAACGGGGCAAAATTATTATATGCGTTGAGTGAAGCGACTGTTCCCCGCATCACAGTCATCACCCGCAAAGCCTATGGAGGTGCCTATGATGTAATGAACTCCAAACATATTGGTGCAGATATGAATTATGCATGGCCTACTGCCGAGATCGCTGTGATGGGAGCCAAGGGGGCCAGCGAGATCATTTTCAAAAAAGAAATTTCAGAAGCTTCCGACCCGGCTAAGAAATTGCTGGAGAAAGAAGCGGAATACGGGGAGAAATTTGCCACACCTTACCTGGCAGCAGAAAGAGGTTTTATTGATGAAGTGATCGAACCCCGGGAAACAAGAAAGAAACTGATCAAAGCTTTTGCGATGCTGGAAAATAAAGTGGTAAAAAGGCCCCGGAAGAAACACGGTAATATCCCGTTGTAACAATTTTGCTATTTCTATGATGCTGCCTGTTCAAATTGATTTGCGGTAACCGGTTGCAAAAAACCATCCAGTATCGTATTAAATGTGGTGGGTGTTTCCAGCATCGGGACATGCCCGCACTGATCGATCCAATACAACTCTGAACCAGGGATTGACCTGTTGAATTTCAGGGCCACATCCGGTGGTGTTACACAATCATTTTTTCCCCAGATCAGGCAGCATTGGGTTTTGATCTTCACCAGTTCTTTTTCCAGGTTATTATGAATCGTAGATTTGGCCAGCGATAATACCTGCAATGCTTTCCGGCTGTTTACGGTTGCGTATATCTCATCAACCAGTTCTTTGGTGGCTGTTTCCGGGTTAAAAAAAGTTTGCTCAGTTTTTGCTTTAATATAATTGTAATCACCCCGCCTTGGAAAACTGTCCCCCATCCCACATTCATAGAGCCCGGAACTGCCGCTCAGGATCAAGGATGTAACTCTTTCCGGGTGCTCCAGTGTGTATAATAAGGCAATGTGCCCACCCATTGAATTACCCAGTAAATGAAATTTTTCAAGCCCCAGTTCATTCACAAGCCGGTCGACAAACTTTGTCAATGAAAAAATAGTAATCCCTAAGCCCATTTCATAAAAGGGAAAGACGGGTACGATCACCCGCCAGGATTGCTTCAGGTGATCGATCAGGGGTCTGAAATTATTAACAGAGCCAAATAATCCATAGAGGAGGACAATGGGCTCTCCCTGGCCTTCTTCCAGGTAATCCCTTTTCCTTTCATTGGTTTTGGAATCATTCATACGTCATTCATTTAACAGGGAATCGTTGAACCATGCTCATCATTCATGGGTGGCTGAAAGTGCGGAAGATAATGAAACCATACATTCCAAAAAATGAGCCTGCTTAAGCAGGTATATGACTCTTTCAACTACAGTTGAGCTATCCTATTCAATGCAACAGGCTGACAGGTGTTTTCTGTTTTTATCCTGTAATCAGCCTTCGTAATGACTAAAGTCAATTAACCTGATTTTCATATCCGATAGCTTTGCCCTCAAATTGCAACCATATGAAACATCGTAATCTTCGCCGTACAGGCGGTTACAGTTTCTTCATTCTGTCTCTGTTATCATTTTCCTTTTTATCCTGTGAGTATCATAATTTCTCTACTCCTCAGCCGGCAGACAAAGAAAGTTTATACGAGTTCCCAAGGGAATTACGGGGCAGTTGGGTAGTGATCAATGATACCATTGAAGAAACCATCAGCCTTTCAGACAGCAAAAAGATGCTACCGGGTGACCTGTTTACCGGTATTGAAGCCGGCCCGAGTCCTGATCCCTGGAATTTTATTGCGAGAACAAATAAGCCACAAACAGAGGATTCCCAGTATTACTTTGTAGAAAAGGAACATGCTTATTTAATAACGACATCCGAGGAAAAAGTATTGATGGGCGACTGGCCGCGGCTCAGTCAAAATGGGGGTATGCTGAATCCCCCGATCTTTTATGGCAGTGTAAGAAGTATCCGGTATGATTCCCTGCAAAAAAGAACAGATACTGTGTATAATTACATGCTGCATGATAATTTTATTTATGAAGTAGGGGATAAAGGATTGCTGGAAAAAGGATACCCATATCTTACAGCGGGTGATACCATCTTATTTACCAAAAGGGATACGCTTTGTATAGATATGGGGCAAAATGCTTTTCTCCGTAAGCTCAATAAACAATTTTATGTACTGAATATCCGCAGCCGGATTTTAGGAGAAGAAATATCCAGTTTTAATAACTGGTGGCGCATCTTCGTGCTTGAAAAAAGAGAAGATGGCAGTATTCAATTATGGATACCCGCTTCAAAAGCTGCAAAATTGCCTTGTATGTTTTATTCTGTGGATGCAGAATCGTATTATTTTGACTGCTCCTGGACAACCGATGAAATGCTGCGTTTGCTGAATGAGGGTTATTTTGTTGTCACGGATAAATTGTCGAAAGTAAATTAGAGGCAGCAAAGATTAATATTGCAGCCACTACTCAGATTTGCTTCAGCCAGCCGGTAACGCTCATTCGTTGCCGGTTAGCTTTCAATACCTCATGCTCCATTTCATCGCTTTTAAAGAAAACTGCTGTCTGCGATTGCGGCATGACCCTTTTTATTTCTCCCTCCTGGTAGATCTGTAATTGCCCGCCATCTTCTTCTTTCCAATCTTCGTTCAGGTAGCTGATCAGCGAATATTTCCGGTTGCTGTCGTTCCTGAACTGGTCTTTGTGCCGCTTATAGAAATTACCTTCTTCGTATACTGCATAATGAAATTCATAGCTGTTGATACCGGTATAACAGGTCTCGTTGAGGTGGCCGACAAAGTCGTTGATCAATTCCAGGAATTCCCTTTCAAAATCATTGGAATGGTTTTTATCCATCCAGTAGATTTTATCACCCCTTATTTTTTGATGCCTGTCTGCGACCGTATCATTACCAATGCCGGCAGTCACCATCCTTTTATCACTTTGCAATTGCAGAATGTTTTGCCGGAGGCCTTCTGAAAGAGACCTTGTCAGGAATCTCGTATCAATACCTATCTTATTTTCAAGATAGCTGTCTATCAGCCGGTCAAAGTTTTTATTCATGATGTAGTTAAGGGGTTCAAGGTAGTCATTTAAAGATGCAGGAAGAGCCATTGAGTAAACTCAACCTTTATATCCTTTTATTTTTTTACGTTTGCGCCTCTAAAACCGGGGGATGCCAACAAAAAAAATTGAACTCATGTCACCGGCAGGTGATTTTGAGAGCCTGCAGGCGGCCATACAGGCCGGGGCGGATTCCGTTTACTTTGGGGTGGAGCAACTGAATATGCGGGCCAGGGCCACGATGAATTTCAGTATGGCCAACCTTGCCGAAATAGCGGAACGCTGCCGTAAAAATAATGTTCGTTCTTACCTGACGCTAAATACCATTGTCTACGATCATGATCTTTCGCTGATGAAAGCAGTGATCCGGGAAGCACAAAAAGCAGGGATTACCGCGGTGATCGCCGCCGACCAGGCCGTTATTGCGTTTGCACGGAGTTGCGGAATGGAAGTACATATTTCGACTCAACTGAATATCACTAACCTGGAAACAGTACGGTTCTATTCACTCTTTGCTGATGTAATGGTTTTGTCAAGAGAACTGAGCCTCGGACAGGTAAAAGCGATCTGTGATGGAATCCGGAAAGAGAACATTACCGGGCCATCCGGAAATTTAGTGGCCATCGAAGTATTTGCTCATGGTGCATTATGCATGGCTGTTTCAGGTAAGTGTTATTTGAGTTTACATACACATAACTCATCAGCTAACCGGGGGGCCTGTGTACAGAATTGCCGGCGAAAATACAAAGTGACCGACCTGGAAGAAGGACATGAACTGGAGATCGATAATGAATATATTATGTCGCCCAAAGATCTCTGCACCATTAACTTCCTGGATGAACTTATAGAAACCGGTGTAAGTGTGCTGAAGATAGAAGGAAGAGGAAAGGGTCCTGATTATGTAAAGACCATTACGTCCTGTTACCGGCAGGCTGTTGACGATTATTTCAACGGAACGTATACCCGTGAAAAAGCGCAGTCCTGGATGAAGCAAATGGAACAAGTCTTTAACCGGGGGTTCTGGGGAGGTTACTTTACCGGTCAGCTACCGGGAGAGTGGAATGATACGCATGGTTCCAAAGCAACTACTAAAAAAATATACATCGGGAAAGGCCATCATTATTACCCGAAAATAAAAATTGCCGAATTTAAGATAGAGGCTTACCCGCTGAATGCCGGGGACCGGGTGATGATCACCGGTAAACATACCGGGGTGGTTGAAACAACAGTATCTTCACTGCATGTGAATGATGAAGGGGCAAAGGAGACCGCTGTAAAAGGTGACCTTTGTGCTTTTCCGCTGGATATACCGGTACATACTTCAGATAAGCTCTATAAAATTGTCGATGTGAAAGAAGAACAAACAACATGATCACTATTACACAGCAAAGAGATAAATGTATTGGCTGCAACTATTGCGTGGAAGCGGCACCCGGCCGCTGGCGTATGTCAAAACGGGACGGCAGAAGTGTTTTGATTGATGGAAAGAACCGCAGGGGATTCTGGACTGTGAAAGTAGGTAATGAAGAAGGTGCCGCCAATGAAAAAGCTGCTGCACTCTGCCCGGTAAAGATCATTAAGCTAAAGGATCTGTAATAAACCTGCTCTTCGCTTACCAGGAGAGTAACTGCACAAACAGGTGTTCGGAAAACCCGGAAGATCAGTAACGGGGATTACAATTATCAGCCTTGATTCTAACCTTAATCATACTCTCCCAAAAGAATAAGGTCAAAATTTGTACCCGGAAAGCGTTTTTCAATTTTAAAAGTTAGCAGATCATGAAAAAGGAATACTGGATCAATGTAAAACATGTTGACAACAGGCTGGTTGTTTACCTGAATGGCGAAACGGTATGGGATAGTGGTATCGTCCACAATGATCCCGAACTGGATGAATATATCGAGATCACCGACATGCTGCATGAACATGCCCATCATACCAGCGAACTGATCTTTGAAGGTTTTAATGATTCATTTACGTCTACCGAATCTGAAGGCGAAATGAACCCCTGGCATTTCCACTACCGGCTGCTGACCAAAACAGTTGATGATAAAGGGAAAGCTGTGGTGGAAAAAGATATCATAGCACCTTATAATGAAAAGCACTTATCAAATCCCAATATCAGGGCTATTAATAACTGCTACCAGCTCCAGAAAAGCCATGGTGAGTTCAAAGTAGTTTCAAACCTGTTGTCACAACAGTTTTATAAATAGGATACAATTAGGCTAAGGTTATAATCCAAACCCTGCTCTTTGTATGAAGCTTCATGCAAAAGCAGGGTTTCTTTTTTTACGACAGTATATTACTTTGCTATAAACTCCCCGGGATATTGCTGCTGTGATTGTTTACCTGCATATACCAATACTCCGTTCACCCAAACTTTTACAATACCATCGGATAAAGCTTTTGGATCTTTTATCCCGGCATTGTCTTTTATTGTATCCGGGTCAATGAGTACCAGGTCGGCGAAATAACCCGCGGCAATGATGCCCCGGTTGCGGATACCTGTGTGTTCAGCCGCAAGACCTGTCATTTTGTGTATCGCTTCTTCCCAGCTCATGATCTTTTTTTCTTTTACATAGTGGCTCAGCACCCGTGTAAAACTGCCGTAGCCTCTTGGATGCCCGCCATTGGCTCCATCGGAACAAATATTGGTATGCGGCCATTGCAGGAAGGTTGTAATATCTTCTTCTGTCATTGATTTACCCATGATCGCCTCAACTCCGCCTGCATCCGGGTATTGTTTTTCATAACTCTCTGCTGTTGCCACAAGGTATAAAAGTGTTTGTGCCGCGGTTTCATTCCTCATTTTTGCAATGGCGGCAATTGTTTTGCCCTTATAATTACTGTCGGGTACAAAACGAACCAATACGGAACCTTCGGGGTCAAATAAATGCTCAGTGGCATAAGTAGCTGCTTCCAGGCTTTTAAAATCTTTTTTAGGAAATAAAACACGTAGAGTGCTGTTCCAGAAATTATAGGGATAACAATCAGCGGTGATGGCAATACCCTCTGTCCTTGCCTTTTGAAGAGCGGCGATCAATTTGGGTGCGGTTTTCCAATCGTCCTTTAAGGCGATCTTGATATGGGATATCTGCACCGGTATCTTTGCTTCACGGCCAATGCTGATGATCTCATCAATGGCATCATTCATACTGATATCTTCACTGCGGATATGACTGATGTATTTCCCTTTTTCTTCTGCAGCTACTTTGGCCAATTCGATCACTTCATGCCGGTTGCTGTAAAAAGCTCCCTCATATTCCAGCCCGGTCGAAAGACCTAATGAACCTTTCTTCAAATCTTCCCGTAATAAGGTTTTGATTTTTTGTAACTCTTCATCATTGGCAGGCCGGCCCAGTTGTGGTTCGCCCAATATCTTTTCACGGATTGTAGTATGGCCGGTATAAGTGGCAACATTTATAGCCACGGGTGTTCTTTTTATTTTTGCTTTGATTGAATCCACCGGATCGCTGCTGCCGTCCTGCCCGGATATGATCGTGGTGATTCCCTGGTTTAGTGCAGCCATTGCTTCGGGATACTTGGTTAATGAACCACCAAGATGACTATGGCTGTCAATAAAACCCGGTGCCAGTATCTTTCCTTCCCCGTCAATCACCTCTTCCCCGGCAAAGGGCTGAAGATTTCCAACGGCGATGATCCTTTTCCCTTCGATGCGCACGGCGGCATTCCTGGAAGCTGTGCCGGTGCCATCGATGAGTTGTACATTCTTTATGAGCATTGTCGGGGACACTTCCAGCGTTTTGCCCTGTATAAAATTCCGGGCAATCCTGTTTCCAAATCCGTTACCACCACTGCTCAGGGAAATGATCGTTCTGTTATTCTTTGTATCCCGGTAAATGATATTTACAAAGCCGACCCACCCACCGGTATGTGAATATTCTTTTTCCCTGTCTTTTTCAATACTCCAGCCAAACCCATAGGGAAAAGTGCTGCCATCTTTTAATTTTACTGGTTGAAATGCCTGCTCCAGGGTTGATCTCTTCACCAGCTTTTCAGTATAAAGACTTTGTTCCCATTTCAGCAGGTCTTCTACGGATGAATAAATATTCCCGTCACCCACCACACCATCAAAAGTAGTCAGGTCATCCAGCTTTTTTTGTTCGCCTGTTTCTGCAAACCCATACACATGGTTGGATGGAACCCCGGGCATTTTTATATGGTAAACATAAGTGTCCTTTAATCCCAGTGGCATGGCGATATTCTTTTTAAAATAGCCGGCAAAAGGCTGGCCTGCTACTTTTTCAATGATACTCACCAGTAAAACATAATTGGTATTGCAATAATTCCAGCGGGTGCCGGTTGGGAAATCCAGGGCAGGTTTGTAAAAGGCAAAAAGCTCCAGCATTTTTTCATTGGTCAGCGTATCCAGCGGGCCCTTGTATTGCTGAAAAAGTTCAAAATATTCAGGAATGCCGGATGTATGGGTCATCAGGTTGCGTATAGTAATGCTGTCGTATGGTAATCCGGGAATGTATTTCCGGCAGTCATCATCAATATTCAGCAGGCCTTTTTCTGATAATTGCAAAATAGCCATGCAAACAAATTGTTTGGAAACAGAAGCCAGGTTGAACGAGGAGCTGGTTTGCAGGGGTTGATGGGTACGGTTGTCAGTTATACCAAATGCTTTTTTGTAGAGAACCTTCCCTTTTTCAGCATATAGTACTGTTCCGTTATAACGGTTTGTCTGCTGAAGAATCGTCAGGATGGAGTCCAGCTTTTTAATCCCGTCGGTGATCTGTGCGGATAAACAAACCGAGAGCAGCAGATACGGAATAGCAGCCATGATCTTTTTCATGTAAACAAAAGTTTGCACTAAAGATAATGCCTAAAACAAAAGCACAATGACCACGCAGCCTAAAACGTAAAAAGAAAAACTCCGTCATTAAATATTAATGACGGAGCATGACCTGTTTTTTAAAAACAAGGTTAGAAATTATAGTTAATGCCGAACATCAGCATATCTGTTGTCATTTTGTAAGATACTAAACTGCCGGGTACTGCCCCATAAGGATTGGAGCCACTGATCATCATCGGGCTTAATAACGGTCCACTGGTGGAGCCGCTGCTGCTGCCATGGTGATAGACTGCATTTACCGTAACCTTGTTACTGAATTCATATCCACAACCCAACTGGAACGCATTTTTAATAATGGCTGTGGCAGGAGTGGAGAAGAAAGCCAATTCACTACTGATCGGGTTGGAACTAAAAGTGTATCCTGCACGGAGCGGCAGTTTTTTAATGCCTTTGTATTGAAAACCTGCAGATACTATTGAAATATTATTCCATCCAAATCCTTTTACAGAGGCATTATTGGTCCAGCCTTTGGCCTCAAAGCCTTCCGTATTTTCGTACGTTACATACCGGTAATCGAACGCAAAATCAATAAGGCCTTTGGAGAAACCAATACCAGCAGAAAAAATAGCCGGGTAGTTCATTTGAAATTTTACATCGGGTGCAGTACTGCCATCCAGGTATTTATTATTGAATGTAAAATCAGTGAAATATTGTTGTGATTTATAGGATGCACCTAATTTGAGTCCATCCCCTGAATTATAATAAATACCTATTTGACCACCGGCACCAACAGCACTGGCTTTATCACTGACAGGGTATCCTTTTTCAGAACTGGGCGATGCCAGCGGATTGGGTGCCAGCTCCAGCGCTGCATAATTGAAAGTAGGGGCTATACCAATCGAAACTTTATCACTGAGCTTATAGGAATAAGTAATGCCTAACTGCATCAGCTGGTAATCTGATTCAATGCGTCCGAACCCACCGGAACTTTGCGGCATATTGACAGGATTGGAATTGCTCTGCGGGAATGTAACACCAAATCCGCTGATGCCAAATGCGGAAAGCCCAAAGGTATGCTTGCTGTTCTTTTTTCCCCATACCATAGCCACAGCGGGCATAATGGAAATACCCCTGTCGTCTTTGGTTACACCACTCATCGGGCCACCGGGAGTGGGTACTGTTGAGGATAATTCCGGGGAAGAGAAAAACAAGCCTGCATTAACTGAAAGTATTTTCTTATCAAATGCAGAAATAGCAGCCGGGTTCCAATGGAGTGCTCCATTTATATCTAATGGTTGTGCGGTGGCAGCGCCGCCCATTGACATATTGGTAGCGCCAATGCCCTGCATAATATGACCGGCCTGGGCGAAAAAAAAGAGAGGTACAATTACAGAAAGTGTTGTTGATATTAGCTTTTTCATAATCGAAAATTTTGTTGATACCTGCTGATTCTGCAGGATAAAAGCAAAACTATTTTGGGCAAATTCCGGTCTATGTGACCATTATCACTTAAGCATGTAAATCATATCCGTTTATGATATAAAACAGGATTTTGGGCTGATGGTATAAGATACCGATGTCTTATTTATTTTTGACAAATGAAAAAATCTGCTGCAACAAACGGGATAAGAACTGCTGCTGAAAATGATTACCCGGAACTAATAGAGATTTGGGAATTATCAGTAAGGGCCACACATGATTTTTTGCCGGAAGATTACTTACAGGAGATCAAATCGTTGTTGCCTTCAATTTTACCGCATGTTCCCCTGTACCTTTTTTGTGATAAAAGCGGAACCATAAAAGGTTTTGCAGGTGTGGCCGGGCAAAAAATAGAAATGTTATTCATTCATCCTGGTATCAGGGGACAGGGGATTGGCCGCAAACTAACTGAGTATTGCATACAAGAGCTTGGGGCCTATAAAGTAGATGTGAATGAGCAAAATGAACAGGCTGTTGGCTTCTATCAAAAAATGGGATTTCGTGTAATGAACCGGCAGGAGCTGGATAGTATGGGCAGGCCATTCCCGATATTAGAAATGCAATTGTAAGCAGATAACCCAATACCTTTATTCCAATTTTTAATTAATCGTATACAATGAAGCTGAGCTTTTTTTCTTTTTTCCTACTGGTCAACCTCGTTGCAGGCAGCCAGGTAATAACTGACTCTATACTTATTGAAGGCCATTACCGTTCTTTTCACTTTAACAAACCGGCTGTCAGTACAGGTGACCGCAGCCTGCTCTTTGTCATGCATGGCTCCGGCGGCAACGGCAAGCGGATGATGAGTGCAACAGCAAAACTCGAAGCTATTGCAGCTAAAGAAAACCTGCTGATCGTTTACCCGGATGGGTATAAAAACTACTGGAATGAATGCCGCAAATATGCCAGTTCTGATGCCAATAAAGAGAATATTAACGACAATGCCTTCTTTCATGAGATGATCGGCTACTTCCGGTTGAAGTACAATATCAATAAAGAGAAGATTTTCGCAGCCGGTTTCTCAGGAGGCGGGCATATGGCCTATAAACTGGGGCTTACGATGGCCGGGGAGATCAGGGCAATAGCAGCTATCGTTGCGAATATGCCGGACTCTGCTTCGTCGGACTGTGTTTTCACCGGCAAGCCTTTACCAGTCCTTATTATTAACGGGACTGCTGATAACGTGAACCCGTATAACGGGGGTGAAATGTTTGTGAATAACAGCAGCTATGGGGTGGTGCGCAGCACGGAAAAAAGCTTTCACTACTGGTCATCACTGGCGGGTTACACAGGTGAACCCGTTAAAACAGTTTTGCCTGATGCTGATCCTGCCGACCAGAAAATAATTGAAGAGTATCGTTATACTGCTAAAGGCAGGCCTTCTGTAACATTGCTGAAAGTGGTTGGTGGCAAACATGATTATCCCGGTGATACAGATGTTTATCTCTACGCATGGGAGTTTTTCAAATCACAGGCCGGTAAGCCTGATGTAAGTAAAAAAGATCCTTTAAAACCGGTGCTGCTGGTGGAAGCGGCCTGCGGGGAATGCCAGTTTAAATTGCCGGGTAGAGGCTGTGATCTGGCCGTCCGGGTTGATGGTAAAGCCTGGTTTGTGGACGGGACTTCTATTGATGACCACGGCGATGCCCATGCCAAAGATGGATTTTGTGAAGCTGTTCGAAAAGCCGAAGTGCAGGGCGAATTTGTAAACGGGCGGTTTTGGGCAACCTATTTTCAGTTGCTCAAAGAGGAAAAATGAGCTGGTGCAGATTTTCTTTCCGGCCTGAACGACGCTACCTTACTGCATCCTGACGGTTCCGGTGATAAGGAACCCCCTAATCAAAGCATTTCAGGCTGATACAACGGGCTTTTTCATAAATTTGCCGCACCAATTTCAACCAATGCCCGAACATTCTCACCAGTTAGCCGCTATCCTTTTTGCCGATATCGTGGGTTATACCGCCATGATGCAGGAAGATGAAGGTATGGCCCTTGAAAAGATCAACCGTTTCAGGCAGGTGATCCATGTCATAGCCGATGAACTCAATGGTAATATCATCCAGTTCTACGGAGATGGTTGTCTTGTTCTTTTCAACAGCTCCACAGACGCAGCGGAATTTGCCAAATTATTACAGGCTGATTTTTCAGATGAACCCAAAGTTCCGGTTCGTATTGGTATCCACATGGGTGATGTGTTGCTGAACAGTGGCAATGTGTTTGGCGATGTGGTGAATATTGCCTCCAGGATACAAGCCCTGGCACCGGCGGGAGGTATTTATATTTCGGAAATGGTATACCGTAATATTGCCAACAAGAAAGACCTTGACTCCGTTTTTCTCCGCGAAGAAAAACTGAAAAATGTAAAAGCCCCGGTAAAGATTTATGAGATACTGACGGAGAACAGCCAGCCGCATTTTGTTACCGATAATGGCGACGGCCCTTTCCCCCGTATCATCAACGAAAACAGTATTGCCGTATTGCCCTTCACTAACCTGAGCAGCGACCCCGAACAGGAGTTTTTCAGTGATGGGCTGACGGAGGATATCATTACACAGCTTTCGAAGATCAAATCTTATAAAGTGATCTCCCGTACTTCCGTAATGCAGTACAAAACATCACCGAAGTCCGTAAAGGATATCGGGAATGAACTGGGTGTTGCTTTGATCATAGAAGGCAGTGTGCAGCGTTCGGGTGAACAGGTACGCATCACGGCACAGCTGATCAATGCCATTACCGATGAACATATGTGGGCCGAATCCTATGACCGCCCAGTAAATGATATTTTCTCTATCCAGCGGGAAGTGGCGGTCTCTATCGCTTCGGTTTTGAATACCAAACTTTCCCGGAATGAGACTCAACAGTTAGATCATGTGCCGACCACCAGCCTGCAGGCCTATGAATTTTACCTGCGGGGAAGATTGCTGGTCGAAAAAAGAAATAAGGCAGATATACTGCTTGCGAGAGAACTTTTTCAGCAGGCCGTGAATAAGGATAAGGCGTTTGCCAATGCTTACTCGGGTTTGGCAGATACTTACCTGCTTTCTTCCTTCCGGGGTTATGAAGACCCGGTGGAGATGTTATGGCTGGCTAAAAAGAATATTGATACTGCCTTATCCTTGGATCCATCTTCCGGTGAAACACATGCTTCGTTAGGTTACTGGTATCACCAGTCGTTTGACTGGCATGCCGCTGAGATCACTTACAGGAGGGCCATTGGGTTAAATGCCAATCAATCCAATGTCTATCTCTGGTTCGCCATACTGCTTGAAGCAAAAGGAGAACGGGAAGAAGCATTAAAAATATACAAGCAGGGCAATGAAGTAAACCCGATGTGGGATTACCTGGTAGCCAACCAGATCAAAACCCTGGCGAACAATAATAATAAGGAAGAAGCTATACAATTGCAGCATAAACTGATCGAGAAAGCGGCGCACAGCCCTGAACTGCTTAAAAAACGTTATGCGGAACTGGCCCGGCTGTTCTGGTCATTTAATGACAAAGCAGAAGCAATTGCAGCAGCGGAAAGAGCCAATGATCATGGGCTTGTTCGTTTTTTTCATGATAATGATTCGTCATTGCTTGAAAAAAGAGTGGATGCCTATTATGCTGACCTGAAGAACAGGAGTGAATATATTTCCCAACTATGGATGGGCATTGATTATGCCTATGCCGGTGCACGGGAGAAGGCCCTCGAGTGTTTCAATAATGCTATTGCTCTCAAGGATACTGCCACAACCATGTTGCTGATCAGGGATTATGGTTTTTTAAATATCAAGTACCTGAGTATGGCATTGACTACCCGTAAGATCAGGTTGCTGGTGAATTTTTAATCCTGACCCCCTCAGCACTTTCTTGCTTTCTGCATTGTATCCTTTATTTTCGGGCATGGCTTTGTTGACAGTATCAGGTATCAGTAAGAAAGGGAATGATTCTTTTGTGGTAAAAGAGATCAGTTTTTCACAACAGCCTTTACAAAAGATCGCCATTGCCGGCGAAACAGGTTCGGGGAAAACAACCTTATTAAAAATGATCGCCGGTTTGATTCAACCGGATGAAGGCGAGATCATCTTTGATAACAACAAAGTGATCGGCCCGGCTGATAAATTATTACCCGGCCATCCGGGTATTGCCTACCTGAGCCAGCATTTTGAACTGCGGAATAATTACCGGGTACATGAATTACTCAGCTATACCAATGAGTTGCCTGCAGATGAAGCGGCAGCACTTTACAGGGTTTGCCAGATCGGTCATTTAGTGGACCGGAGAACCGACCAGCTTTCCGGTGGAGAAAAACAACGAATTGCTTTAGCAAGGTTATTGATCACTTCACCAAAACTCTTAATACTGGATGAACCTTTCTCCAACCTGGATGCGATCCATAAAAGAACGATCAAGTCGGTCATACAGGATATCAGCGAAAAATTAAGGATCACCTGTATGATGGTCTCACATGACCCGGAGGATATTCTTTCCTGGGCAGATGATATTAAAGTGATGAAAGATGGGAAGATCATCCAGCACGGAACGCCGGAATCTGTTTATAAAAAACCGGTAAATGAATATTGCGCCGGGCTTTTCGGGAATTATACTATCCTCGGCAGCGAATTGAGGGAAAACTTATTCACAATTCCTGAACAAAATTTAGATCGCAAACAAGCACTGGTACGTCCCGAACATATTCATATCTCCATCAACGGTCCATCTTCTCTTTCGGGAACTATACAACAGATTAATTTTTTCGGTAGTTATTATATACTATTAATAAGTGTAAGCCATCAGCAGCTCCTGGTAAAAACAGTTCAACAGGGATTTTCCGTAGGTGATACAGTATTCCTTACCATTGCCGCTAAAGATATTGCTTACGTGTAATGACATTTGGTTTGGAGGAAACTACTGGTGATAATTAATTTCCATCAATATCTTCCGCAGTATTTTTTCAAATTAAGTATATCCCAGTAACAGGTCACTTTGGAATAGAATTTGGGTATAATAATTTTACAAAGTGGTCAATGAAAGTTGATCATTGCAGTGAACAGTTTTTAAAATCCCCTTATGAAAAACCAATTGATCCTCCTGGCATTTATGTGCCTGGGTTGTACGATGAATGCACAAATCTCGTTAACAGCCACTGCCGGCACACCGACAGGAAATTATTCCACACTTAAACAAAGTTTTGATGCGATCAATGCCGGTACTCACCGGGGTGTGATTATTATCAATATCACAGGAAGCACCACAGAAACGGCTTCAGCAATTCTATATCAAAGCGGGTATAATAATTTATCCGGTTACTCATCTGTTCGGTTACAGCCTGCAACAAGCAATTTAAGTATCAGCGGAAATTTTGAAGCCCCGCTGATTGATCTGAACGGTTCGGATAATGTAATCATTGATGGAAGAGTGAATGGCAGCGGAATTGTAAAAAGTCTTTCGCTTATAAATGCCAGCCCTTCGGATTCGGCTGGTAACTGTACGGTTCGCTTTATCAATGATGCCAGTAGTAATACTATTAAATATTGCAGTATCAAAGGATCGACAACTGATGATGGCGGTGGGATCATTTTTTTCAGTACTACTAACGGAGCTACCGGGAATGATAATAACCTTATTGATAACAATGATATTACGAATGCGGCGGATGCCCGCCGCCCTGTGAATGCCGTCTATTCATTCGGGACCTGGGGCAAAGCCAACAGCGGCAATATCATTTCCAATAACAATGTGTTCGATTATTTCAACCGAAGTGTCACTTCAAACGGTTTATATATCCGGGATTTTTCAACAGCCTGGGCCATTACGGGCAATAATTTTTATGAGACGACTGATTTCATTCCGCTTGAAACAGTACGCTATGCCGGTATCGCTATTGATGTGGAAACCGGGGTCAATTTTACAATCAGTAATAATTTTATCGGTGGTAATAATGCTGATCATACCGGGTTACTGCGTATAAACAGCGGCAATACTGCGAATAGTTCCAGTGGCGGGTATGATTTTTTCCCGCCAGTTTTTGCGTTCACCGGGATATATGTCAGCGGGATCACCGAAAGCACTGTTCAAAATAATACGATCCGTAATATCAATTATACCGGCACCGGAAATTTTGGATTTTATGGGTTGGTGATCATTACAGGTGAAGTTACCATCGGTACCGTCAGCAATAATACCATTGGAGCTGCAGACGGAACAGGATCGATTAGTGTTACCAATAACAGCAACGAAGCCCTTTTTGCCGGTATCTTTAATATGGGAGGCGCTTCTGCCAACGCTGATATCAGGAATAATCAAATTGCCGGTATCAGCACGGATGGCGATGTGAACATACACGGCATTTACAATTTTATCTTTTCCGACAGTGGTGCCACCGTGATCAGCAATAACCTTATCGGAAGCAACAGCATTCCCAATAGTATCGAAGCTGCCTGGTCAGCACCGGCTGCTGCTCAAAAAGTTACCGGTATTTTCAGCGTATCCAATGCAGCAGCTGTTACGATCAGTGGTAATACGGTTATGAACCTGAAAAACGGGACTACGAACAGTAATAATAATGCAGAAGGATCAGTTACAGGAATTGCCACACTTAACGGCGTTAATAGCATAGCTGATAATACGATCCGGGATATGACCATTGGTAATGCCAATACCAATGCAACGACTAATGCTTCCGTCACAGGTATCAGGCAGGTCAGTGCTATCCCGGGACAATCTATCACCGGTAATAATATCTATAACCTGGCTAATACCTATTCTTCTTTTGAAGGTAGTGTTATTGGATTGTATTATGAAGCAGGTCCGGGGAAAGGTAATTCCGTTTCCAAAAATTTTATTCAGGGTTTATCCGTTCACCAGGGGAGCACCGCAGCCAACCTGTATGGTGTCAAACTGGCAAGAAGTTCTGTCTTCTTCAATAATGTGATCAGTCTTGCCAATTCGGCTAACACAACTATTTACGGGATTTATGAATCCGGCTCTACTGCTGATACATCCAATCTTTATTTCAATACTGTTTATATCGGTGGATCTGCTGCATCTGGTACTAACAAATCGTATGCATTTTATAGTGCGACTAATAATAACACCCGGGATATCCGGAATAATATTTTCACGAATGAACGATCAACAGCAGGCGGTGCCAACCAGCATTATGCTGCTTACTTTAACTATGGCAGTACCGCTAAGTTGACGCTGGGCTATAATGATTATTTTGTTAGCGGCCAGGGGGCCGTACTGGGGAATTATAATAATACAAACATTACTACATTACCGATGATACCCGGAATGGATAATGCGAGCCAGTCTGTAAACCCGGTTTTTGCAGAGCCGGGTGATAATATTGCCACTTCCTATGCTGTCGGCATTCCGCTTGATGGTATTACAGGAACGGGTATCAATACCGATTATGCAGGCGTTTTCAGAAGTGCTTCCCCGCAATTGGGGGCTTTTGAACAAAATATCACCCTGCCCATCACTTTACAATCATTCACCGGTTATGCCATGAAAGAAACAAACCAGTTGAAATGGGTGACCAGTGCTGAACTAAACAGCAGCCATTTTGAATTACAACGAAGTGAAAATGGGATGCAGTTCACCAGGATTGCTATTATTAATGCCGCCGGGAACAGCACTATCCCGCAGTATTATGAATATGCAGACAGGGGCCTGTTGCCGGCCAACAGCTATTACCGGTTGAAACAGATTGACCTGGATGGTAAAACCTTGTATTCCAGAATTATCCTGATCAGCAGGGAAGATGCCGGTTATGTGATCGCTGTATACCCGAACCCAACAACCGGGAAACTGAACCTGGTCGCCGGAAAAGAGATGAAGAATGCAGGGATCAGGATCGTGAATGCAGTAGGGCAACTGGTAGCAGAGAGAACAAGTATTTCAGGAACTTCTTATAGTCTTGATATCTCTTACCTGGTTAATGGTGTTTACTTTATGGAAGTGTATGAAAATAATAAAGTAATAAGAACGAGAATTGTAAAACAGTAAGTAGTCTTATAAAAAACCTGTAAAGGAAAATGGAGACCGGGCGGTCTCCATTTTTTATTTAGTACAATCTTTTAATACCTTCTTTAGTTCTTCATGATCTTAAATTCTACCCGGCGGTTCAACTGGCGGCCTTCATCGGTATCATTGGTAGCAACCGGGCTCTTTTCGCCATACCCTTGTGAAGTAAGCCGGCTGGCTTCAATGCCTTTGGAAAGAATATATTCCATTACAGATCTTGCCCGGTTATCACTCAGTTTAAAATTATAATCATCCGAACCCCGGCTGTCTGTGTGTGCACTCAGTTCAATTTCAATAGCAGGATTTTCAGCTAATAATTTAACCACCCTGTCCAGTTCCACAAATGATTCAGGACGTAAACTCCATTTATCAAAATCAAAAAAGACATTATTCAACCGGACCACTTGTCCCACTTCAATGGGCACCAGGTACAGGTCTTTGTGAATTTCTTTGTAACCAGCTTTGATCAGAGAATCAAGGCTGAGATTTTCTGATTGGGCAAAGAAATGATCTGCGGTTGCCCGGATGAGATAATTCTTATCATAAGGCAATACGATCTTAAAGGCTCCGTCTTCCGGATTTGATACTGCATTACCCGCTGTTGAACCATCCGGTAATGTTTCATATACTAATGAAGCACTCAGCGGCTTACCGGTTTTTTTGTTGTACACATTCCCGCTCACCAATACAACAGGATCAGGACGTTCTATTTCCAATAATTTCACCCTGACAATATCACTCTCGCCATAGCTTTCAAAACTACTGGTGAGGTAAGCATATTCACCCCCGGCATCTAATGTAAAGAACGCATCCCAATCTGATGTGTTGATCGGACTGCCCAGGTTAACGGGGTCACTCCATTTTTGCCAGGTACTGTCCAGTCGTTTGGTCATCCAGATATCATTATCTCCTAATCCGCCGGGACGATTGCTGCTGAAATATAACGTAACACCATCCGAGGCTAAGTAAGGTGTCATCTCATCGTAATTGGGCAGGTTGATTTTCTTACCTAAACTTTTAGGTTCTGACCAGGTGCCGTCTTTTTGCAGGAAGCAAACATAAATATCATTGTTCACGCCGGCTTTCTCTTCCGTCATATACAGCAATAAGGTTTGCCCGTCATGCGCCATGGTGGCTCCATTCTGCCGGCCCCGGTCATACTTGCCATAATTTTTTATTTTCAGCATTTCCGGCTTGCTCCAGTAACCTTTATCATCGAGTGAACTCATACTAACACCATTGCCCACATAGTCACCATTGATATACGCATTCCTGATGAGTATCCTGTTATTGTCCGGGGATATCCAGAACACAGCATTATAATGATAGGTATTGAGTGGATAATCCATATGATAGGCTTCACTCCATTTGCCGGATTCATCCCGGATGGCATACCAGATATCCTGCGAATTTCTTACCGAGTGATATTTTGTATTCCTGGGATCGTTCTCCCGGATAAAAAAAAGAATATTACCATCCGCTGAAATAGTGGGCCTTAATTCAGATAGTCTTGTATTGATCAGGTCACCAAGATTTTCGATCTTGACAATCGTACTTTCCTTGATAATGTTCTCTTTCTGGGCTTTTAAAGTGCCCGTTGTATCGTTCAGCGGCTGAGCAATGACTGCTTGGAAACAAACAGGCAGGATGAAAAAGAGGATGGCTTTTTTCAAGATATTGGATTTGGAATAAGAACGAAAAATACCAAGAAAGGATTATACCTGCTACAGGAAAATTACTTCGTAATTTAACAGGCTGCCGGGAAGAAACAGGATTAGTATGGCTGAATTACAGTAATAAAACTACCAGCCATTTTCTATTCAAAAACAGCCGGTAAAGTATATACTTGAAAGGACAGGTGAATTAAAGAGAGATTACACTGTTGGTGCCGCCAAATACATTCGGCGCTGTTTCATCCGCTTCTGGTTCATTCAGCCATTCTGTTTCATTTACCAGGTATTTGAACTCATGTTTGGAGTCTTTCGGCAGGTTAACGTCAGCACTGAAGCTGCCATCTTTCTTTTTACTCATGATCACGGCATTTTCCCAATCGCTGTTGAGACCGAGAATTTCGATCGTTTCAGCATTCTCAACTGTAAATGAGAATTTTACTTTGCAGTAATTCTTTGTTTTGTAGTAGGTCTTTTGTACCATTTGGTGCTTTTTAAAGTATTGATTTTCAAAATTCTGTTATCAAATGGCCAGGCAAATCAGTAAAGTTGTGACCCTTTACCGCCCTTAATACCCCAATTCGGCAAAAGTAACCTGCGGGGCCCTCAATTTTCAGGCATAGTTATTAAGAGGATGTTGATAAAAAATATTCCTTATAACAAGAGAGAGGGTGCTACCCCTCTCTTTTAATTGGTTAATCATCATCGTCTTTATCCTTTTTTCCATTTAGTTCAGCCTGCCGGAGGCTGTCTTTACCCGGTTCTTCTGCCTCCTTATTTTCGCCTTTCATTTCATCTTCTTCATTTTCCTCTTTTCCTTCATTTGCTGTTGCCCCATTTTGTATTTCACTATGCCTGATCAGTCCGCCCAGATGTGCCGTTTGTGCCATAGTTACAAAGGAACCAAGAGAAAGCAGTACCAGGCCGCTAAACAATATCCTGGCCATGGACGCCTTATTTCTTATAAAAAGACCAATCAACGCAAGCCCGCCCATAATACTGATAATGATCAGCGAGATTTTGGCCATCTCTTCATGTTCTTCGATAGCGTTTTCATTAACGCCGGGCAAATTTTCAACCAGCTCTTCTGTGCCTTCGCCGGTCAGGAATACGGGTATTGTAAATACCGCTGCGGCAATAAGAAAGTATAAAGAAAGGTGTTTGAAAGATTCATTTTTTTTGATCATGCCGGCCAAAAGAATGCCACCGCTAATAAGCGAAAGAAAAAGGGGCGCATGGTTTAATGCCAGGTGAATTTGTGCTGCATTCATGATTAATATTTTTTAAATGTAGAAATGATAAAACAGCAGCAGGTTAAAGCTGCTGTGCTGATCGTGAAATCAATTCAGGAATAGCGGGGAGGATGAAAGATGGAAAAACTTCTTTTGCAAAGATTTCCTTCGGGATACAATGTGGTGTTAACAATGAAAGAATAAATTACCAGGTTCTCATTTGCTTCTTTTGCAAAAGGAGGGAGTGTATCAGTATGTTGCGTGTTGCCCGGGTACTTAAAAGGCAACTGGTTGTCTTCCTCATCGTCGTTATCTTGCGGGTGATGACCGGTATAATGAAGTTTCAGGAAACCCGAAAAACTAATTGAAGGGTCTTCTGCCTGGTGATCCCTGAAATGCCGGAATAAAAGAGGTATCCTGAACAATTGGTGCAGTTCAGAAGTGCAATTCAGGAACAAAACAGATGATATGATCAATAAATACCTGCGCATAGAAGAGGGGAACAATGTAAAATAATTTTAGAAAAGAAGAGATGACTTATCTTTTTTACCTGTTAAGAATTACTTATTTACTTCATTTTTGAAAAGAATGAGATATTTGTAAGCCATGAAACAGCATCTAGCACATATTGCACTGGTGGTAGCCGATTATGATGAAGCCATTCTTTTTTATACAGAAATGCTCGGTTTCAGGCTGGAAGAAGATACCGCACTCAGTGATACAAAACGCTGGGTCATTGTATCGCCCCCGGGTTCAGATGGTTGCCGGTTACTTTTAGCCAAAGCAACTAACAAAGAACAGCAAAGCAGGGTAGGCAACCAAACCGGTGGCCGGGTATTCCTGTTTTTATATACGGATGATTTTTGGCGGGATTATAATGATATGGTCAGTAAGGGCATTTCATTTGTCCGGGAACCGGTCACAGAGCCTTACGGAACTGTTGCTGTTTTTGCAGACCTCTACGGCAACCTGTGGGATATCATCCAACCTTCAAAAAAATAACCCATGCTGAAACCTGCTGATGACTGGTTTTTAAAACAGGAGAAGCCTGGAAAATACTGCTACTGGACCTCCGTTAAGGACCTGCCGGTGAAGAAAATCAATTCCATTCCTGAACAAGTATTAAAATTGTATAAATAAACAAGTAATGACCTTCAGAGAAGCGACGATAAAAGATATTCCTCAGATACAGGTTGTACGCAATGCGGTTACAGAAAATACTTTATCGAACCCGGCGCTGGTGACTGATAAGGATTGTGAAGAATTCATTATGAAACGGGGCAAAGGCTGGGTTTGTGAAGTAGATGATACTATCGTTGGCTTTGCGATTGCCGACCTGCAGGATCATAATGTGTGGGCTTTATTTGTTCACCCGGGTTTTGATAAGAAGGGAATCGGCCGCCGCCTGCATGATGATATGCTGAACTGGTATTTTCAGCAAACGACTCAAACAATCTGGCTCAGTACCAGTCCCGGCACCAGGGCAGAAGCCTTCTACCGCAAGGCGGGCTGGAGAGAAACAGGCCTGTACGGTAAAGGGGAGATAAAATTTGAAATGGCTGCAACTGAATGGGTCACAAGGATTGTCTCCATGTAGGGAAATATTTTTACATTTAATTGTGATACAAAGCAGCTTTAGATTGTTGATGATAAAAGCAAGGCTCTAATACCAGCACCATGAAGCAAATTCGCCTGTTGTCCATTCTTTTTTTTATCCCCGTGGTTTTAACTGTCAGTGAAAACACGGTTGACGGCCCTTATGTTTCTTATCACAATGAGCAGCTCTTTATTAAAAATATCATTGAGGAGAATGGCAGTAAAATGGCACGGGTGGATAGTATGCCCATTTCCTCCCGGAAGAGTGTCACTCTTACTATCAATACAGATATTCCCGGCAAAACCTTCGCTGTTACATTTAAAAATGAACTGGTCAATGAACCCACTGTATTTCCGCTTCCGGAAAAACAATTGATCCTGTCGGATATGGAAGGCAATTTTGCAGGGTTCAGAAAATTATTACAGGGAACCGGGGTTATTGACAACGACCTGAACTGGATATTTGGAAAAGGGCACCTGGTTTTATCCGGCGATTTTGTGGATCGCGGACAACAGGTTACCGAATTACTATGGTTCATTTATTCGCTGGAGGAGAAAGCAAAAGCTGCCGGCGGTTATGTCCATTATATACTGGGTAATCATGAGATCATGATCATGAGCGGGGATACCAGGTATGTCAATCAAAAGTATAAGGAAAGTACCGGCTTACTGAATGTAAAGTATGAACAGTTATTTGATGAACATACCGAACTCGGCCGCTGGCTCCGGACCAAGAATGTGATCGAAAAAATCGGTGATAATATTTTTGTACATGGCGGTATATCCGATGCAGTGAATAAACTCCGTCTTTCACCGGAAGAGATCAATACCCTGGTGAAACCTTATTATTCCGATAGCCTTTATATCTATCCTGATAAAAAACTGCCTGTTTTGTATAATGATGATGGGCCTTTCTGGTACCGGGGCTATTATAAACCCGACCCTGATAAGATATTACCCTGGCAGATCCACAGAACGCTGTCACGGTTTTCGGTGCGGCATATCTTCACCGGTCATTCTATCGTGGCGGATACGATCAGTGTATGGCATCATGGTAAAGTTGTGAATACAGATGTGCCGCATGCCGAAGGAAAATCAGAGGCCGTACTTATTGAACAAGGCAGCTATTACCGGGTAACAGCAACCGGCGAACGTTTCCAGTTACCGGTATCCAGCAGGAATTAAACTTCCCTACTTTCGCCACATGAAAGCTGCCACGGTACATGAAATAAAACAGGAATTACTGAATTGCAAACCCGCCGAAACGGTGGAGTTATGCCTGCGGCTGTCCCGGTTTAAAAAGGAGAACAAAGAACTGCTGACCTATCTCTTATTTGAAGCACATGATGAAGAGGGGTTTGTTACATCGGTAAAGAACGAGATCGATGAATTGTTCAACGGGATCAACCAGTCACAACTGTACTTTGCCAAAAAAAGCCTGCGGAAAATTGTCCGGATCATCAATAAATACAGCCGGTACAGCGGGATCAAAGAAACCGATCTTGCCCTGCGGATACATTTCTGCACGATTCTCAAAGAATCAGGTATTCCCATCAGCCAGAATGCCGTCATCAATAACCTTTATTTATCGCAACTGAAAAAGATCAACACCGTGCTGGCCACCTTGCACGAAGACCTGCAATATGATTACCGGCGGCAGGTGGATGAGCTGTAACTAATACCCGTTTATTAAATTCATTAACATTTGCTCCCGGTTAATAGAATAATGTGCCTTTAGTCATTATGCCCCGGAATATGACCGGCCCGGTCAGTATTTTTATCCCGATCAGAAACCAATGCTTCTTTCCGGCCGGCTTTATATAATGATAGGTATGCTTTGCATACAGCTGCTGCTTGCAGTGAGCAGATCATTTGCCGGGAATAATCCGGTTGCTATTATTTCACCGGCTGAAATATCAGTCAGTGTTTTCAGCGAAGTTAAATATGAACAGGATTCGTCGGTTATTGTAATTCCATTCAGCAGGGCCGGTAATCTTATCCTCGTAAGAGCAAGGGCCGACAGTATTGAAGGAAATTTCATTTTGGATACCGGTTGTCCTCACCTGGTGCTGAATATGACCTATTTCCGGCATTATGAAACCACCTGGGAACAGGATGAACAAAAAGGAGGGATGACGGGTGAAATTGCCACGGCCCTGCAAACAGTGATCAGCAATTTCAGATTCGGGGCTACTGAACATTACCGGGTAAAGACTGACCTGGTGAATCTCGGACATATTGAGAACAGTAAAGGTGTCAGGATCCTCGGCCTGATCGGTATGCAATTATTGGACAGGTATGAAATGATCATTGATTTTGAAAGAAGCCAGATCCACCTGCGGAAGGCCAACCGCAAAGACGATCTGGAAACTCAAAACGAAATGCTCCGGGATACTGCCGCCTATCATACCATCCCTATTGAAATGAAAGATGACCGGATCATCGTTAAAACTGAACTGGCCGGGAAGAAAATACGGCTGATCATTGACAGCGGTGCAGAATCCAATGTACTGGACAGCCGGTTACCGGATAAAGTATTTGAACAGGTCAGTATTAACGGACGCATCATCCTCACCGGGGCTGGAAATAAGAAAGTGGAAGCCTTAAGGGGTGATTTGCAAACACTGGTCATCGGAGGTCAACGGGTAAATGACCTGCCCGTAATGATCACCAACCTGGAAAAGACCTGTTTTTCCTATGGCGGCTGCGTGGACGGAATATTAGGATTTGATTTTCTCTCCTTACAGAAAATAGGGTTTAATTTTGTAACTCGCAAAATGTACTTATGGAAATGAGGAGGGCAGCTCAACATATCATCAAAACCGGGTGGCGGACAAGCTTCTTCCTCATACTGGCCCTCTTGCTGTTTGCCATAAGAGGTGCGGCACAACCTCCATTAAAGAACTACACGATCAAGAATGGCCAGATGCATATTGCCATCGGCAAGAATATTCCATTTGCTTCACTCGACAGCTTCATTACACAATATGGCTTACAATCCCTGGCACTGGCTGATTTTTTTACGAAGGGATTTGAAGATTCGCTGAAAAAACAGGGCTGGAAAGTGGTGATCAATAATAACGAGGTCTGCATTTTCACCAAGCTGATAGAAGGATTGGCTGACCTGGATGATCATGCCGAAAAGATCAGGCTGACGGAAAAGAAACAATTCCCGGATGGCGAATTTCCGGCAGTGAGTAATAAAGTGGTAATGGGGTATAACCGTTTCCGGAATAAACAGCCTTTCCGCATTACAGAAGATTCATTAGTTGTTTTTTACCTGCGTAATAATCAGAAAGCAGGTAAAGTGATGCTGGCCGGCAGTTTCAATAACTGGGTACCTGATAATTTACCGATGACCAAAACCGATAGTGGCTGGATCGCTTCGGTGAAATTAAAACCGGGTAAGTACTGGTACAAGTTCATCGTGGATGGAAACTGGATCATTGATATGGATAACCGGCTGAATGAAAATGACGGCAGGGGTAATATCAATTCCGTATTCTATTATAACAACTATGTTTTCCGGCTGAATGGATATACCAATGCCAGGAAAGTATTTGTATCCGGCAGCTTTAATGACTGGCAGGAAGGAGAACTGACGTTTAGCAAAACAGCCACCGGGTGGGAGTTACCCGTTTATCTCGCTGATGGCACACATACTTACAAATTTGTAGTGGATGGTAAATGGATCACTGACCCATTGAATACTGATAAATATCCCAACGAATTCAATGATTTTAATTCTGTGATCAGGATGGGTAAGATGCATTTATTCTTCCTGCCCGGTTTCCCGGATGCCAGACAAGTGATACTGGCTGGTTCTTTCAATAAGTGGCGGGATGATGAATTATATATGAAAAAAACGGCTGCGGGATGGGAATTGTATTACACCCTGGGGGCAGGCAATTATGAATACAAATATAAAGTGGATGGCAAATGGGTAACGGATACCGTGGGCCAGCATAACAATCCGGGTAAAAAAGAAACATCTTATTTTATCATTGATCCCAATTATACCTTCCGGTTAAAAGGCTTTGCGAATGCGAAATCCGTTTTCCTGGCGGGTGATTTTAATGACTGGAGCCCCAATTCACTGGCCATGAAAAAAGAAGGGGATGAGTGGGTATTCTCGGTGCACCTTGATCCCGGTAAGCATCTCTATAAATTTATCGTGGATGGAAAATGGATCATTGATCCCGGTAATAAACTCTGGGAGGACAACGAGATGGATACCGGCAACTCCGTACTCTGGATCGAACGATAATTTTCTACAGTATTTTTTTCCAGTAATCCAGCCAATTGATCATACGGCTGGTAAACCCATATTCATTATCAAACCAGGCAATAAGTTTTACCTGCTGGCCTACAACGGAAGTCAGTGTTCCGTCAATCAAACAGGAATGAGTATTGCCTTTGATATCTAATGACACCAGTGGTTCTTCGGTATAATCCAGAATGCCTTTGTATTCACCCTCTGCTGCTTTTTTAAAAAGGGTATTGATTTGATTTACCGGTACAGCCTCATTCAATTGTACCGTGAAATCAGCCATCGCCCCATTGGCCACAGGTATTCTTGTGGAAACAGCAGCGATCCTGTTCTGCAAACCCGGCATCAGTTTTTCTAAGGACTGGTGCAGGTCGATCTCCACCGGTATAATGGATTCGGCTGCAGCACGGCCGCGGCGGAATTGTCTATGCGGCGCATCCACCAGTTCCTGTCTTGATGTATAAGAATGGAGGATATTTAGTTGTGCTGATTTGATCCCGATCGCATTCAGTATATACAAAACATGCACGGAACAATTCGTCATACAACCACCCGGGGAGATGATATGTGTATCTGCTGTTACCGCACTATGATTAAAACCATAGATGAGTAAGGGAATATCGGCTGAACCTGTTGTGGACAACAACACTTTTTTAGCCCCGGCTTTTAAATGTTCTGAAGCAGCAGTATGATTGGAAAAACTACCCGAACATTCCAGCACCACATCCACACCCAGTTCCTTCCAGGGAAGTTGAGACGGATGATCGGCCCGGAAGGCTTTGATCGATTGACCGGCTGCCACAATAATATCTCCCTCCATAATCACAGGCTCGGGGAAAGTGCCATAGACCGAATCGTATTTCACTAAATAAGCCAGGTTCTCCACCGGCATGATATCGTTGACAGCCACTAATTCCACACCCGGGTGATGTAATAATCTCCTGAATAATAAGCGGCCGATACGGCCCATTCCGTTGATAGCGATCCTCATAGTTCCAATTTTGTAAAAAGAGATGCAAATATCCTGAAGAAAAACAATTCCGGGCTGTATCAGAATTTTGGATTAAAGCTATATCAATTGATGCCGGTATCGTAATCTTTCTTCGGGCATTTCCGTCCCGCTGCCGGTACTAAACCGGGCCAGACAACGTTATTCAGTGTTGCCCCGTCTCTAACCAAGATTTTTCAATAAAAAACGGGGCTTCGTTAAACCACCCGTGTCCAGACAGGTCTGTATACAGTCCTTAAAAAATTAAAAATAATAAACCCTCACTTTATGAAAGCCAGACTTCTCTTTTTAAGTATCACCGCCTTTTCATTAGCTGTTTTTGTTAGCTCCTGTCAAAAGGATAGTTCAGCCAATGATGATTATGCCACCGAAGCCTCCACCCATTCTGATGACCAGTCCACTGTTTCTGCAGAAATAGATGCGGTAGCCAATGATGCCGATGCCATGCTGGAAAGCACAGCCGGTTTCACCGCCCGTCCCGGAGATATTCAAAACTTTATCTGTGATGCCACTGTGGAAGTGGATACATTCAGTAACCCCAGGACGATCACTATTACTTATAATGGCAGCAACTGCCTCGGCAACCGTACCCGTACCGGTGTGGTGATCCTTTCCATGCCACAGGGTGTTCGTTGGGTAAACCCCGGCGCAGCGATCTCTGTTACGTTCCAGAACCTGAAGATCACAAGGGTAAGGGATAACAGGAGTGTGACTTTCAACGGTACAAAAACATATACCAATGTAAGCGGTGGCTTATTGGTCAACCTGCCTAACCTGAACAGTATTACACATACTATTACCAGCAGCAATATGAGTGTGACTTTTGATAATGGCACACAACGCAGTTGGCAGATCGCCAAGCAAAGAGTGTTCACGTATAACAATGGTGTGGTGATCACTTCAAGCGGTACGCATACAGAAGGTAACCTGACCAATATCGCCGAGTGGGGAACCAACCGTTTTGGTCGTGCCTTTACCACTTCAACTACGGAGCCGCTGATCGTTCGCCAGGATTGCAGTTTCCGTCTTACTAATGGTAAAGTAACACATACCACGCCTGCCTTCACTTCATCTGCTACATTTGGTCTTGATGCAACAGGTGCTCCAACCACTTGTCCCGGTGCAGGCACTTATTATATGAAGATCGTTTGGACAGGTACTGGTGGTGCCACCCGTACGATCATCCTGCCGTATTAATTCATTCAATGAACTTATTATACCAGCGTCCCGGTTTCCGGGACGTTTTTCTTTTGTAAAAACGGTAGTGGTTTCTTTTTTCCATCTATATTAGCAGTATATGGCTGCCACACTGGTAACGAATATCAAACAATTAGTCAGCACTAGAACTGAAAACGAATTACTGAGAGGCGAAGCACTGGCTAAGCTGCCTGTTATCAATAATGCATTCCTGCTTATCGAAGATGGTATCATTGCTGACTATGGTACCATGGCTGAAATTGAAAATCGGAAATTAAAAATCGAAAATACGATCAATGCCGCCGGTCAGTTCATCCTTCCCGCCTGGTGTGATTCGCATACGCATCTTGTATTTGCGGCCAGCCGTGAAGAGGAGTTCATTGATAAGATCAAAGGATTAAGTTATGCTGAGATCGCAGCCAGGGGCGGTGGCATCCTCAATTCGGCAAAAAAGATACAAGCTGCCAGCGAAGATGAATTATTCAACCTGGCCTGGAAACGATTAGAAGAAGTAAGCAAACTGGGTACCGGCGCCATCGAAATAAAAAGCGGGTATGGATTAACGGTAGAAGGGGAATTGAAGATGCTGCGGGTGATCAAAAAACTAAAAGAACGATCAGGGTTATCCATCAAAGCCACTTTTCTCGGGGCTCATACTTACCCGCTGGAGTACAAAGAAAATCACCCTGGCTATATTGATCTTATCATCAATGAAATGCTGCCGCAGATCGGGGCGGAAAAATTAGCCGATTATATTGATGTGTTTTGCGAGACCGGCTTTTTCTCTCCCGAAGAAACAGAAACCATTTGTAAAGCGGGTATGCGTTATGGATTGAAACCAAAGATTCATGCCAATCAACTCCATCTTTCAGGTGGCACACAAACAGGAGTGAAACTGGGTGCTGTTTCCGTGGATCATTTAGAAACTATGGATGAAGATGCCATTGGCATATTGGCACATTCCACTACCATTGGTACATTGTTACCTACTGCCGCTTTCTTCCTCCGTATGCCATTTCAACCGGCCCGCAAATTAATAGATGCCGGTTGTGCTGTTGCACTGGCTTCCGATTATAATCCCGGTTCATCACCTTCGGGTAATATGAATTTAGTCGTGGCTATGAGCTGCATACAAATGAAGATGCTGCCGGAAGAAGCCATCAATGCCGCCAGCATCAACGGGGCTTATGCTATGGAACTGGAAAAAGAACTGGGCAGCATTATGACAGGAAAAAAAGCAAACCTGATTTTTACTAAGGCCATTCCCTCACTGGCAGCCATTCCCTACTATTTTGGTTCTAATCTTATTGATAAAGTAATGCTTTCCGGTGAATGGGTTTGATCAATTTCCTGTAATTTCATTGCATGGGAAAACTGAATACGGAAGAAATATTAATCGCCCTTTGCAGTCTTGTAGTCCTCTCGTATATTTTTTCAATTCTCAGCCGGCATATCCGTGTACCCTCTGTTCTCCTGCTCCTTTTTGCCGGCATTGGTTTCCGGGTCCTTGCTGATTCGTACGGCATGGAATTAACCTTTTCCACCCAGCTTATTGAAGCACTGGGTGTGGTCGGGTTGATCATGATCGTCCTGGAAGCTGGGCTGGACCTGAAACTTGAAAAAAGTAAGCTGCGTTTAATAAGAAATTCTTTTTTATCGGCTGTCATTATCCTGGTCGTTTCAACCGGGCTTGTTACGGGCATACTTTATTATTGGATGCATGAGCCGGTATTAAAATGCCTGGTCTATGCCATTCCGCTCTCTATAATGAGCAGTTCGATCGTGATACCGAGTATTCATCCGCTGATTGAAAAGAAAAGAGAATTCCTGATCTATGAAGCTTCTTTTTCCGATATCGTGGGCATCCTGGCCTTTAATTATTTTACAGCCAATGACAGTTTTAATATGACATCAGTAGCGGTGTTTGGCGGCAACCTGTTGTTATCGGTTGTTTTATCACTTGTCCTTTCCCTGTTGTTATTATTGATCCTGGCCAAGACCAGGCTGAACATTAAATTTTTCCTGATTTTTTCCTTACTGATACTGATCTATGCCGGCGGAAAACTCCTGCACCTGCCTTCTTTGCTCATCATCCTGGTATTTGGTTTACTCATCAATAACTGGGAAAAGATCGTGGTCCCCAGATTGCAGCAATTTTTCCCCACGGCAGAAGTGGAGTCTGTCCGGCACCTGTTGCATTCCATTACTGCAGAAAGTTCCTTCCTGATCCGTACTTTCTTTTTTGTTCTTTTCGGGTTTTCGATTTCCCTGGGATTCCTGGGCAAGGGCGAGATCATCATGGTGGGCAGCTTGCTGGTAGTGGCACTCTTTGTAGTGCGGTTACTTTACCTGCGTTTTTTCCTGCGCACCAATCTTTTCCCGGAAGCTTTTTTCATTCCCCGGGGGCTGATCACCATTGTCCTGTTTTATAAGATACCGGAAAACTTTAAACTCAGCAGCTTTAATGATGGTATTTTATTCTATGTGATCCTTACCACCAGTGTTATCATGGCGCTGGGAATGATCTTTTATAAAAAAGAACCCGACCAGGTGGTGGAGGAGGGGCAGTTTTCGGAAAGACCTGATATACTCTGATTGAAAGCTGCTTTCATAACTGTAAAATCAAGGAGCATCCATCTTTCCTAATATCCCCGGTTGCTGCGTATACTGGGTAAATATTTATTGAAACATCCGGGGGAGTTTATTTTTCCGCCGAAGAAGGTTGTTGCCTGATTCAAACAGCGATGCCGTTAAATTTTGTGTTGCGTAGTTGTTTAAATCTGTAGTGGCTATTGTGTATATTTATGAGTTAATTGTAATCATGTGAAAGTTCTTCCGGTTCTTATACTATTAATGTTCTTTTCTTGTCAATCAACACAAAATTCAAAGGAAGAATCTATTTTGAATACACACCCGCCAAATTCAGAGCTTCCTAGTTTTGTTGACCAAATACTCAATTCAAATTTGAAAGGCTGGCAACTTGCTTCTAAAAGTAGCTGGGGTGATAGCATCTTTATCATGTATCATACGGATTCTTCACAACTGAATTATTTTATTGAAGATTATAATTGCGATGGCAAGCAAGATTTTGCAGGCATTCTTAAAGACAGTCTCGGCAATTATGCAACCTATAAGATTTATTCATTTGAAGACAATTATATTTATAGTCAATTAGAAAATTACGGAAAGCAGACTCTATTAAATGTTGGGCTGCGATTTATCGATTCTCAAACACCTTTTCATCACTTTGATGGATTTTCAGAAACGTTCAAGTGCGGGGCAATTGAGAGATTTAATATTTACAACAAAGAGAAAAAAATATTTTACGGCAACGAGAACGGTTTTTATGAAATTGAAAAGGGAGAATGATAGAAGCCGCAGCCGTGGTTCGGGTCTCACTAACCACGGCTGCGGTAAAAAATTATGCCAGACAAATTAAGGAAGTTGAGAGACATTAGTGAATGAAAATACTCTAACGAAATATTTGCAACCATGAATTTCAGAGCATCTTTTTGCGATCCATTTAAGCAGGAAATTTTAGAGATAGGCGATATACGAGAAGACATCATCACTGAAGAATTTGAAAAGATATCCTGGACAGACTTCTTAAAGAGAATGGAAGCGGCTAAGGGGGATGAAATTTTCTATTCACCGTCCTTTGAAACCGAAAATATGGATATTAAACATGGTCTTTCCATTTCAGCAGTCGGAAACCCGGACAACTATGAGTTTTATATTTTCTACAAACGGCCGAAAACTGTCAAGACATTCTTTGGTTTAAAAGAGAAAGTTAATCAGAATTATATTTCAGAAAAGACCGGGCAGACAAAGCAGGATACACTTGATTGCTTAAACGCTTTGTTACACAATGACACGGAATACCTGGAAAACAAAATCGGGAAATAAAATATAGTCAAGACTAATGGGCTATTTAATATATAGTAAGACAACCTAAAGCCCGGTTCGTATCTCACAAACTGGAATTACCAGTGTTTTAAACGAGTTGTTTTGTGAGATACGAACCACGGCGTAGGAAATAAATTCAAGAATTGACCGTTATTTTTATATGAAATATTTATTCAGTTTTCTTTGGATTATATTTTCTGTTCATTCAAATAGCCAAACAACTATTAAATGTGAAGGAGTTCAAAAGATTAATAACAGTGCCTTGGTAAAAATAAATGGGCTTAACCAAAACACTGATATAAGGAAAGCTGATCTTTTAAAGTATGACCTGGAAGTGACGTTAAAAGATAGCTCATATAAAATAATTGGCTTTATTGCATCGTTTGATTGCCATTCAAGATCACTTTTGTTTGATTTTAGTGCTAGAACATACCTTGGAAATCGGATAAAAGCTAATGACAACTTTATTAAACATATTTGGGTTGGAGATCAACTTTGCATTCAATGTATTAACGTTGAGAGAAACGGAATGACGTTTGTAATTCCTGGCACTTGTTTCCAAATAACTGAGTAATACACTGCCGCTAACTTAAACTTAAAGTTCAATTGAAATTTATGCCGTCCCGGGTTAGCTTTCTTCTTTCAAACTATTTCGTAGACCAATAGTTTGAAAATTTCATCGAGTTATCCATCCCTTTCACCACTAGGCACTTAGCCTCAGTAATAACCGTCTATCCAATTATTTTTCGAAAAAAGACGAATATTTATTGTTTTTCAATAAATATTTATTCATATTTGCAGTGTCAATTAAAACAACGCCAATATGGAAATCAGGATCACTACCAAGCAGATACTTATTGTACTCTATATTATTGCCTGGCTATTGTTTGTCGGAATGAGCATTGATGCCGGCGGGTTTATCGTCAATACGGTTATTGCCATGTGGTACAAACCGGCGGCTGCCGCCCAGTTTTGGCGGCAGGCAGATATGTCGGCCCTTTATGCATACGACCGGTGGCATTTCTTCTCCGTTGCGGTACTGGTATGTATTGCCGCCGTATTGAAATCCCTGCTGTTTTACCTGATCATAAAAATGATACACGATAAAAAGCTGGACCTGTCAAAGCCTTTCAATGAAGGGATGCGGCGTTTTATTGTCACTGCAGCTTACCTCGCCATCGGCATTAGTTTCTTCGCAGCCTGGGGAGCCAGGGAAACGGCCAGGTTTGTAAAGCTGGGAGTTAAGATGCCTTCGCTTGAAACATTGCTGCTGGGCGGTGCTGATGTGTGGTTGTTCATGGGTGTTATTCTCTTTATTATAGCACAGATCTTTAAAAGAGGCATCGAAATCCAATCTGAAAACGATTTAACCGTATAAACTATGCCCATAATCGTAAACCTGGATGTGATGATGGCCAAACGAAAAATGTCGCTGAATGAGCTGTCGGAAAAAGTGGACCTGACACTGGCCAACCTGTCCATACTCAAAACCGGGAAAGCAAAAGCCATCCGCTTCAGTACACTTGAAGCCATTTGTAAAGTGCTGGATTGCCAGCCGGGAGATATACTGGAGTATTCCAGCAAATAGAAATCCAGCCTGTCATTTTGTAAATCATTCATCCGCATTGCACATGAAAAAACAAAACCCTTATTCCTGCAAAGCATTTACAGGTATTCTTCTTTTGAGCATCCTGCTAAGTATGGGTTCCTGTACAGAAAGGAGAGAAGCGGCTCCGGATAATACTGCTAGGCAGCACCCGGCACTGCGCTACCTGCAACCGGGAGCTATTATTACTTTCTATGCCCTTATTCTTTTTAACAGTGCCGATAAATGAACGACGTAAAATTTGAGCCCCCGGTAATATCATTACCTTAAAAGAATGAAACAAGTCCTTATCACCGTTTTTATTTTTTTAAGTATCGCCGGTTTTTCGCAAACAGGTAATAGGTCCATGGTCAGCTTTGTTACTAAGATGGATACAGCAAAGGCCGGTAAAGACGGGTTTTATTTACATCATTACGTGGTAAACATCTCCTGGGAACAGGCAAGACAACTGCAGGGGAAAAAGATAAAAATAACTGGTGTCGTCACCATCGTAAAAGGATTGGGTAACCAGCCTTCTTCAGATGATATTCGCCAGGGCCGGGAAGCGGATACCAAACATATACTGACTCCCACCATCGAAACAATGCAAAAAGGCCGCTGGACCCGCTATATTTTTTCTTCATAATACCAGGCCGGCAAAAGAAAAAGGCTATCGCCTAAAAGATAGCCTTACTGATAGCTGTCACACACTATACAGCTATAATTAGGTTGTAACAAGGAACAATTATCTTCCCCAGGTAAGAATCAGCACCACGGTGAGAAGGGCAAAAATTGTCCCCACGATCAAGTTTCCCTGTACGTTCACATCGTGCAAAAGAGAGTTGATTTTTTTCATAACCTGATTTTTAGTTTTCGAAAATGGTTTCGATCAGGTTTCCAGAGGGGCGGAGCAATCGGGCAGCTGAGTGCTGCGGTATAACAAGAGTACGGAGTTTTTTGGAAAAAGTCAATGACCTTTCCTTTTTATAAACAGACAGAAGGGTCATTTTATTGTCCTGCTATCAAAATAGAAGACATGGGCAAAGGGGATTGGCAGTACAACACAGTCCTTAAGCCGGTCTGTGTTTCCTGTTTCTTATATATTTCACGGTCTCCAGTACCAGCAGGAGTGCAGATGCGGCAGCCAGGGCCGGTATATAATGCCGGTAGCCGGGGAATTCAAAGCTGAAAAGCTGTTGCAGGGCCGGAACAAACATGATCAGCAGCAAGAGGATAAAGGCGCTGGAAAGGATGGCCATTATGGTAAGGTTTCGTTCTGCAATAACCGATAATACCATCCTGGTATGCGAAAGGTTCGTTAGGATAAGAAATATATTGCCAATAATGAGTGAAGAAAAGGCAATGGTCCTGACTTCTCCGTCGGTATGCCCTTCACGGATAGAAAGGAAATAGACCCCGATGACCATCAGCAGCAGCAATATTCCGCTCAGCAGACTGTAGAGTATTTTCCGGCTGCCAAAAAATGCTTGATCCGGTTTCCGCGGCGGGCGGTGCATGATCCCTTTTTCTTCCTGCTCGGTTTCAAAAGCCACTGAACAAACCGGGTCAATGATCATCTCCATAAAAATAATATGCAGCGGCATCAGCAATACCGGTAGTGAACTGAAAAAAGCAGGCAGAAGTGTGAGGCCAATAATCGGCACATGTATGGCCAGGATATAGGACATCGCTTTTTGCAGGTTATCATAAATGCGGCGGCCATTGCGGATGGCGGAAACAACAGAAATAAAATTATCATCCAGTAATACCAATGCAGCTGCTTCCCGGGCCACATCCGTTCCTTTATTGCCCATCGCAATGCCGATATCAGCTGCTTTCAGGGCAGGGGCATCATTCACCCCGTCACCCGTCATCGCCACTACTTCATGGCGGGCTTTTAATGCTTTTACGATACGTAATTTTTGTTCCGGTACCACCCGTGCAAAAATGCTGATACCGGTGATCTTTTGTTGAAGTGCTTCATCGCTGAGTTGGTTCAGCTCATCACCTGTCATGATACCTGTAACCGGTGTGATACCTGCCTGCCCGGCAATACTTTTGGCTGTAACGGGATAATCACCGGTGATCATGATCACTTTCACACCGGCTGCATAACACTCCTGTATGGCTTTGGGAACTTCCGGCCGCACCGGATCTTCCAGCCCGATAAGCCCGGTAAATGAAAAATCAAATTCGTGCTGCTTACCGGGCAGATCCTTATCATGTTGTACTGCATTTGCCACAGCTATCACCCGGTATCCTTTTTCTGCCAGGGTTTGAACGGCTTTTAAGTGTGTGGCCGTTTCTGCGGGGCTGAGCTGGCAAAGTGAGAAAATACTTTCGGGGGCACCTTTGGCAGAGACAGTAAGGCTGGTTTCACCCGGCAATTGGGTTACCCTCGTCATGGCAAGCAGTTCTCTTGTCAACGGGTATTCTTTAACCAGTATTGAAGCCGCCTTATTCTTTTTATCATGGGTTTTGAAAACCTGGTGAATGGCGGCTTCCATCGGGTCAACAGCATTTTCCGGTGAAGCGAGAGACCCATGAATAACCAGCCCTGCGATTTCTCCATACTCATCCGCAAAATGATCCCTGTAAATAATATTGCGGCCATTATACAAAGCGACCACTTCCATTTTGTTTTGGGTGATCGTACCTGTTTTATCCGTACAAAGTACCGTGGCTGAACCAAGCGTTTCAATCGCAGAAGGCTTGCGGGTCAATACCTTTTTTTTTGACAAGCGCCATGCCCCTAAAGCAAGGAAAACCGTCAATACAACGGGGAATTCTTCGGGTAATATAGCCATGGAGGCAGCCAGCCCGTTCAACACTGATTGAATAAAATTTCCTCTTGTGATGTAAAAAGCAATGATCACCAGGAGGCTGATAAAAATGCCGGCAATAAATAATTTCCGGACCAGCATTTTCATTTCTTGCTGCAGGCGGGTTTCATCAGGATCTATTGTTTTTAAAGAAAGGCCGATCTTGCCAAACTCGGTATCAGCACCTGTTGTTTCCACCCTGGCCCATCCATTGCCCTGCACCACCAGGGTGCCGCTGAATACAAAATTATTTTTCCCGGTTGTTTCATCAACTGTTGATTTAACGACCGGCACAGATTCGCCGGTCAGCAACGATTCATCAATCGTTAAGTTGAGTGAGTTCAGCAATATTGCATCAGCAGCCACCCGGTCTCCTTCATTCAACACCAGTATATCACCGGGCACTACTTCCCGGCCGGGAATTCTTGTTTCCTTCCCATCTCTTATCACCAGGGCACGGGGTGAAGAAAGATTCTTCAATGCTTCCAGTGCCCTTTCGGTTTTGCGGTATTGGTAAAATGTAATGTAAATGATAATGAAAATGGTACCGAGCATCACCAGGCCTTCTTTATAATCACCCAGGATCATATATAAAGTACCACAACTGATCAGTAGCAGGAACATGGGTTCCCGGATCACTTCTGCAGCGATCCGCCAGATATTTTTGGGCCGGGCAGAAGCCAGTTCGTTATAACCTATTTCAGCCAGCTTCTTTGCAGCCACTGCTGTACTCAGACCATTGATCATAGACCCTCCGTTCTCAATGTAATTTAGACCGCTCCCGGTTTTCTTGAATAGCCTGCTGTCATTATGCGGTATGAGAATTATCATAACCAAAAACAGCTGCGTACGATTTATCCTTACATACAATAACTTAGCAGCAAAACCGCTTGCATGCAACCTATTATCGAATGTGTTCCCAATTTCAGCGAAGGCAATGACATGGCCCTCATCAAACAGATCACTGAGCAGATAGAGACCGTGGAAGGCGTTCGTCTCCTGAACGTCGACCCTGGCAAAGCGACCAACAGAACCGTGGTCACTTTTGTCGGTCATCCGGAAGCGGTGATCGAAGCGGCGTTTCTTGCAATCAAAAAAGCCGGTGAACTCATTGACATGAGCAAACACAAAGGTGAACACCCGAGAATGGGTGCCACCGATGTTTGTCCCCTGATCCCCATTGCGAATATTTCCATGGAAGAAACAGCAGCATTTGCGCAGCGTTTGGCCAAACGGGTAGGAGAAGAATTAGCGATACCTGTTTACCTCTATGAAGCGGCACAACCGAATAAAGAAAGAAACAACCTCTCGGTGATCCGTGCCGGTGAATACGAAGGTTTTTTCAAAAAGATCAAACAACCGGAATGGAAACCCGATTTTGGTCCTTCAGAATTTGATGCGAAAAGAGGTGGTACCGTGATTGGTGCCCGGGATTTTCTCGTGGCCTATAATATCAACCTCAATACCACTTCAACAAGAAGAGCCAATGCCATTGCCTTTGATGTAAGGGAAGCCGGGAGAAAACTAAAAAAGGAAAATGGAGAAATGGAAACGGTTCCCGGCACGTTGAAATCGGTAAAAGCGATCGGCTGGTATATTGGGGAATACGGCATTGCCCAGATATCGATGAACCTTACGAATATCAATATCACCCCGGTGCATATTGCTTTCGACGAGGTTTGCAAAAAAGCGGATGCCCGTGGCATTCGTGTAACCGGCAGTGAACTGGTAGGCCTGGTGCCGTTAAAATCGCTGACCGATGCCGGCAAGTATTTTCTCAAAAAGCAACAACGTTCTACCGGGGTTTCGGAGAAAGAACTGATCAAGATCGCCGTGAAATCCATGGGACTTGATGAGCTCGGGTCTTTTAAACCGGAGGAAAGAATTATCGAATATTTATTAGCAGGCAAATCTGCCAGCAAACTGGTAAGCATGCCTTTAACTGCTTTTGCTGATGAGACGGCCAGTGAAAGCCCGGCACCCGGTGGAGGTTCGATTGCCGCCTATGTCGGTTCACTCGGAGCTGCATTAGCCACGATGGTGGCCAATCTTTCTTCCCATAAAAAAGGCTGGGATGAACGCTGGGAAGAATTCAGTAACTGGGCCGAAAAAGGAGAGCAGTACAAGACCGAATTGCTCCGGCTGGTTGACCAGGATACCAATGCTTTTAACCAGATCATGACGGCCTTCGGTCTGCCCAAATCAACCGACGCTGAAAAAGCAGCCCGTACCAAAGCTATCCGGGAAGCCACTAAGTTTGCCATCGAGATACCGTTCAAAGTGATGGAGTTGGCTTATGGCAGTATGGAAGTCATCAAAGCGATGGCCGAAACGGGCAACCCGAATTCCGTATCGGATGCCGGTGTCGGGGCTCTTTGTGCAAGAAGTTCGGTCATGGGAGCATTTATGAATGTGCGGATCAATGCCGCCGGTTATGATGATAAGGAATTTGTGGCCGACATCCTCAGCCGTGGCAGGGAAATTGAGAACAAAACCATAGCTTTAGAATCCGAAATTATAAACGTTGTCAATGGAAAAATTGGAAACTAAGGTTCCTGTCAGCGAACCGAAACCGAATGTGATGCAGCACCTGAAGATCTATAACAAACAGGATATATTGTCGCTGACCCGTATCCGTCGTTTTGAAACCAAACTCGGGGAACGGCTGCAGGTCATCAACGATCCCACGGCAATTGAAGCATCATTAGCCGCCTCCACTGCGAAATATGTATTGTTCGGCATTCCCGAAGATCTCGGTGCCAAGGGAAATTTTGGTTTGGGTGGTGCTGATACGTTATGGATACCTTTTTTACAAAGTATCCTGAATATACAGAGCAGCGATTTTTTTGATGGCGGCGATGTATTACTCATCGGCCATTTTGATTTTGGTGATATTCAATACCTGATTGATACCACAGCCCGTAGTGAAGATGAAAAAATAGAAGCTTACCGCCATGCCTTGCATACCGTGGATGATGAAGTGGAAACGCTGGTGAAGATCATTACCTCCTTAAAGAAAATTCCTATTGTGATAGGAGGCGGGCATAATAATTCGTACCCGCTGATCAAAGGTGCAGCCAAAGGTTGGCATAAAGCCGGGGTGACCCCGCTGGCACAGATCAATTGTATCAACTTGGATGCACATGCTGATTACCGGCCAATGGAAGGACGACACAGCGGGAATGCATTTCGTTATGCAGAAGAAGATGGTTATTTACAGAAGTATTGTATTGTGGGATTGCATGAGAATTATTTACCCCAGAATGTCTGGATCGATATCGTGAACAATCCTTTTATTGACTGCATCACCTTCGAAGACATTTTTGTACACGAGAAAAGAACTTTTTTACAAGCAGTGGCACATGCCACCGGCTTCACGGAAGATACACTGACCGGTATTGATCTTGATCTGGATGCGATCCAGAATACACTCAGCAGTGCGATGACACCGGTGGGTATCAGTCCGGTGGATGCCCGGAAATATATTGCGTTTGCAGCCGCGGATGCCAAACCTGCTTACCTGCATATCTGCGAAGGTGCCACAAGATTATCAGACGGAAGAACAGATGCCACCAGTGGTAAACTGATCAGTTATTTGGTGAGTGATTTTATCAAAGGAATGACGGTGGTTGACAAATAAAATAGGCAAATGGTATTAAAATCTTTTATTGCTGCAATTACATCTGTCCTTTTATTCGTTATAACATTACCTATTTTTCATTTTTTTTTCGACAGCACAGCACCAGAAAAAATAGAATTTCTATATGTTGTCTTTTATAGTGTATTCGCAATCTTGCCTATACTTTTTGTGATTTTATATGTATTAAACCTAATAGTACAATGGACACTAAAGAATAAAAAAAAATACAGGCCTAATTCAATTTACTTCGTTATATGTTTGCTTTCCACATTAGTTCCTATTTTATTGTTTATCCTATTTGATAATTCAGATTGGGGTAAAGATCCTGGCAACAAGACACTTTTAGGTATTATATCTGATTACCTGGGAGTTTTTTTATTTTCTCTTATCATTATTCTGATTAACAGAAAAATTGTTTGGAAAAATTTCAAGAAAGAATCTTGTTAAATTGGTTAAAAAACTGCGCCGGATATTTTTATATCTGAGTTGGAGAATGCTTTCCTAAATCTTGCCAGAATTTTATCAGCCTCTGCTTTTTTCTTTTCTCCTGATGATGCCTGCCAAAGACCAAATAAGGCCCAGCCATTCTCGCTATTATTTTCCAGGTCTGCCAGGAATACTTGTTTAGCTGCTGCATGGCGGCCTGCTTTCAGCAAAGCATTTCCTAAATAATGTTTGGGATTCAGTAACCAGTCTCTCGGTTCGTTGTACACCATATTCTCTTCAATGGTCACTGCTTTTTGAAATGCAGCAATCGCCAGGTCCGTTTGCTGTTCGCTGAGGGCAATTGTTCCTTTCAATAATTGTTCAGCAATAGTAATCCCGTCAATAGCAGGAGAGAAGGGAGTAAAAGGGATGAACAGGCTGCTGTCCTTCATCAGTTGCTGTAATTGGACCAGTTCATTTTTTGCTTCGGTGATTTTTGCAGTAGCAGCAAAAGCCATCCCTCTTCCAAAATGATACAGGGCATTGCTGTAAACCTGTGTGGCCGCCGGTTGCGGCAGATCCAGTAATGATTGCCAGTTGCCAAAGCGAACATGCACCAGTACAGGAGTGCTGTGAATATATTGTACATATGACCCCATCGGTGCCGGTATAGCCAGGTAATCTTTCGGAATACTGTTCACTGTTTTTTCAGCAGCTATCATGGATTGGGCACGGTATCCCCCCAGCATGGCATTATTGGTTTGCATATGCAGGTTATGAATGACATATAAAAAATCATTCCCGGCAACAGGTGCATAGAGTTTTGTCACTTTTTGATAACTGCCAACTGCATTCTCATTTACAGTAATTCCTTTACTATAATTACCGGTTCGTAAATAAATATGCGAAGGCATATGCACGGTGTGAGAAAGTCCGGGAGTAATTTTTCCCAGCCTGTCTGCACTGGGAATCGCTTTGGCAAAATAGGGTGATGGCTCCATCACATGGATATAGTAATGGTTGGCACCGGGATGATTGGGATATTTTACCAGGAGTTTCTCCAGTACAGATCGTATCAGGGGTGTCCAGGGCTTGGGAGTGCCATCTGTCTTCCAGAGGTCCCAGGGATGTTGCAGCATCAGTGCGTCTACATATAGAGCTGCCACATCCGGATCATTGGGATATTGCTCATATGCTTCCTTCATCAGGTCCACATAAACCTGGTTGAGTTTTTCCCGGCTTTCGGTGGAATCAGCAGAATAGCGGTATCGCTGCGCATTTATCAGCATCCTTTCTTTCTCCGTGCAGGGCCCGCAATATTCAATGGCCCGGCCACTTGCTGCTAAGGCATCGGGTGAAGCGGCATAACCTACATCATTAATGTTGGGACCATAGGCGAGTGCCTGTGCCCAGTATAACATAGCGCAGTCAGGGTCAAATTTTGCCGCTTTCTTAAATGAAGCCATGGCTTCTATAATGTGAAAGCTGTAATACATGTTCATGCCCTGGTTGAAATAGAACTGGGCACTGTCATTTTTGGTACTGATCTTCCATTGATGATTGCCTGCACCGGGAATGGGAGGGATACCTGTTTCTTCTAAAAATGCTTCCAGTGCTTCCCAGTCCGGGCCGCAGCGAACGATATTTTTCTTGAAGGATTCGTTTGCAGTCCTCTTTATAAAAGCAGGAGTGCTGCTTTCATTAAACGTAAAAGCCAGTAATACCGCTGTTGCAAATGCCAGCACGGTAAGCAATAATAATCTTGATTTCATGCCGCAGTTGGTTTAATACGGCAAGAAGTTACGAAGATTCTTTTTTTGGAAAGAGAAAAATTAGCCAGCTGCTTTTTCTTCCAGCTCTACGATCTTTTCAAAAGCCTTTTCGTAATCGCTGTTCAGGGAAACCAGTTCAGCCGATGCTTTTTTATACGCCGTTTCTGCCTCGAGGAATTTAGTTTTATCGGAATAAACCGCCGGGTCGGACAAAGCAGCTTCAAGCTTTTGCTGCTCAGATTTTAGCCCGGCAATTTTTTCTTCTAATTGCTGAAAGAGGCGTTGCTGCTTTTGCAGTTCTTTCTTGAACTCTTTATTAATAGGAACAGGAGGCCGGATGTCTGATGCAGGAGCAGTTGCTTCAATCTTCCTTTTTTCTGTTGCAGTAGAAGAAGAGTTTTGCCCGGATTTTGGTGACTTGCTTTCTGGCTTCTGATTGCCGGCCTCTGACTTCTTTCTCTCAGCCTCAGCTTTAGCCATTCTCTCTTTCCAGGCCACCCATTCTTCATAGCCCCCTTTGAATTCCTTGATCTGGTGATCCACGATCTCCCATATCTTATTGGCTGTTTTGGCCACAAAATAACGGTCGTGACTTACGAGGATGATACTGCCTTCATACTTATTTAGTGCTTCGATCAGCAGGTCGCAACTGTGCATATCCAGGTGGTTGGTCGGTTCATCCAGCATCAGGAAATTGGCCTTGCTGACAATGGTCTTTGCCAGGGCCACCCTTGCTTTTTCACCACCACTTAAAATTTTGATCTTCTTATCCGAATCATCACCACTGAATAAGAAACAACCCAGCAGGCCCCGGAGTTCCAGTTCCGTCATCTGGCTGCCGCATTCTTTCATTTCATCAATGATCGTATTATTGACATTGAGTGCTTCCAGCTGGTGCTGGGCGTAGAAACTTTCTTCCACATTATGTCCCCATTTGCGTTCACCATTGGTAAAACTTTCCACGCCTGCAATAATGCGGAGCAGGGTTGACTTTCCTTTCCCGTTCGCACCGATCAGGGCAATTTTATCGCCGCGGTCAATTTCAACCGATGAATTTTCAATGATCACATTCTCGCCAAATGCTTTGGATACATTGTGCAATTCCACCAGCACCCGGCCCGGTGTTTTATCCACCCGGAAATTGATACGGATATTCGGACGCACCAGTTCCGCATCTTCGATCCGGTCCAGCTTATCTAATTTCTTCATCAGGCTTTGCGCCATCGCAGCCTTACTGGCCTTGGCCCTGAACCGTTCGATCAGGCGTTCATTCTGCCGGATATAATCCTGCTGGTTCTCGTATGCTTTCTGCTGCATTTCGATACGGATCGCTTTTTCCTTCTCATAATAATCATAGTTACCCGTATAGATATGCAGTTGCTGCTGGTACACTTCCACGATCTTGGTCACCATCCGGTTCAGGAAATATTTATCATGACTCACGATCACCACCGAACCCTGGTAATGCAGCAGGTATTTTTCTAACCATTCGATAGAGGGAAGATCCAGGTGGTTGGTCGGTTCATCCAATAACAACAGGTCGGGTTGCTGCAGGATCATCTTGGCCAGCAAGACCCGCATTCTCCAGCCACCGCTGAATTGCTTATACGGTTTTTGCAGCTCTGTATTGGAAAAGCCAAGACCCTGCAACACTTCTTCCGTTTTATGATGGATATTATAGCCGCCTAAGGTCTCTAATTCATGTAACCGATCAGTGTATTCATGCAAAGTCTTTTCATCACCGGTCCGCTCCAACTCTTTACCGATCTCTTCAATTTCTTTTTCCAGTTGCAGCACCCGTTCAAAGGCGCCCAGGGCCACCTGCAAAATGGAATCATTGGTATCAAAACTCAGCAGGTCCTGGTGCAGGTAACCGATGGAAGTGGTACGGCTTCTTTCCACCGTGCCGGCAGAAGGCTGGTACTCACCCACCAATAATTTCAGCAGGGTTGATTTACCTGTTCCGTTGTACCCGATCAGCCCGATGCGTTCACCCGGCTGAATATGCCAGGTAGCTTCTTCCACGATAGCTCTTGCACCAAATTCGAATGTCACATTTTGAAATCCTGCCAGCATAATTTGTAAAATGAAGCGCAAATTTAGCCCAATTCAACCATTAAAAAATTGTTGAAATCGGTTAAATCCTTCCGATCCTTAATTCCCTGGCTATCTTTGCCGGAAACTTTTTTGCATGGATGTTAAGAAAATCATTGATCTACTGGCGATCCTTCTTCCGGCTTTGATCATTTTACTGGGTATTATCCGTGTTTTTGTGCAGAAAACAAAAGGAATAAACGGGCTGACCATGCTCTTTGCCATCCTGTTATTGCTGGTGGGATTGATCCGTTATTATGTATTCCCTGATAAAGACAGTACCGGCGGTGACCATACAAAAGCCATTCCACTGACGGTGAGTAAACATAGCGAAGCCTTTAATCTTTCGCTTGAAAAGGTACTGACTGCTTATTACCAGCTTACCGGTGATTTTGTGAGTGCTGATACTAACAGGATCGCTCAATCTGCCGCTGTTTTGAAAACAGCTTTAGACAGTTTAAAAATTGATGAACTGAAAGTGGATACACTGATCTGGCAAACAGCCCTGCAACCGTATGAGAATACAAAGGCAGAACTGGCTGCCATAATCGCCGATCCTTCGCTGGCAGAGAAAAAAGCTTCGCTGAATATTTTATCCAACGAACTTTTCACTTTACTGAGTACGGTACGATATGACCTGGCCAAATTGTACTGGCAGGAATGTAATGCTGCATTTGGTGAAGAAAAGCCGGGCAACTGGATCAGCAAAACAGAACAGTCCGTTAATCCTTACGGGCAAAAGGATTGTGCAGAGATAAAAACGACGTTGAATTTTGTTCCGGCCGATACAACCAAAAAACAATAAGATTGTTGTGAGTGATATGCAGAAGATAGTTGTTTTCCTACTCTTTAGTTTATTATCCGGTACCGTTTTTTCACAGAACATCACCGCAGATAAATCAGGCCGTTTTTCATTGAATGGATATGTCAGAGACAGTCTTTCCGGTGAAACGATCATTGGTGCCACCATTACGGTGAACGGGCAACCTAAAGGGGTAGCCAGTAACCAGTTCGGTTTTTACTCCATTACACTGGATGCGGGTACATACACCATCACGGCTTCGCATATATCGTATGTTGCAAAACCATTTACGGTACAACTCAGCAGCAACCAGTCCTATAATTTCGATCTTGTTCCCAAATCATCAGCAAATACAGAAGTAGTGGTCTATTCCAAACGCAGGGATGCCAATGTGAAGAATGCACAGATGGGAAAGATAGACCTGTCGATGAACCAGATCAAAAATGTTCCTGCTTTTATGGGCGAAGTGGACCCACTGAAAGTGATCCAGTTATTACCGGGTGTCCGTAATGCCGGGGAAGGTAATGCAGGTTTTTATGTTCGTGGTGGCGGTCCTGATCAGAATCTTATCTTATTGGATGATGCGGTGGTATATAATACCGGTCACCTGTTTGGTTTCTTTTCCATTTTCAATGGGGATGCGATCAAAAATGTGTCCCTGATAAAAGGAGGGATGCCTGCACAATATGGTGGTCGCCTTTCTTCCGTACTGGATGTAACCATGAAGGATGGTAATATCAATAAATTCCAGACAGAAGGGGGCATTGGACTGATCGCTTCCCGTTTTTCTGTACAGGGCCCGATCAAAAAAGATAAGGCTTCATTCATCCTCTCTGCCCGGCGGACTTATATTGATGCACTGGCCAAACCCTTTATAAAAAAGAGCAGTGACTTTTACGGCTCCGGTTATTATTTCTATGACCTGAATGCCAAGATCAATTACCGTTTCTCCGAAAAAGACCGTTTATTCATCAGCGGTTATTTCGGCCGTGATGTTTTTGATTTCGTGAATGCCAAACGTTCATTTAAAACCAATATTCCCTGGGGCAACCGTACCGCAACAGTGCGTTGGAACCATGTGTTCAACCGCCGCCTGTTTGCGAATACTACTTTGTTATATAACGACTACAAGTTCAAATTTGCCGCGCAACAGGAAAGCCTGGAGATCGGTCTTTCTTCCGGTATCCGGGATTATAGTTTGAAAACGGATTTTGATTATTACCCCTTACCGAACCATAAATTAAAATTCGGCGGGTTGCTCACTTATCACAAGTTTATTCCCAATGTGGCATCCGGCAGGCAGGACTCAGTCATATTCACTCCCAACAATGAAACAGAAAAATATGCCGCTGAAGCCGCCTTGTATATCCAGGACGATTGGGAAATAGGGGAGCAGTGGAAGATCAATTATGGCGTAAGATGGAGCAGTTTCACACAGATCGGCCCGTATAAAAAATTTACCCGTGATATTAATGGCAATAAATTAGACAGCACCATTTATAAGAGTTTTGCCCCCGTAAAAACCTATGGTGGTTTTGAACCAAGGGTTACCGTCCGTTATGCCATCAATGATGAGACTTCCATCAAAGCATCGGTGACAAGAAACTTACAGTACATTCATCTCGTCAGCAACTCCGGAACAACGTTGCCAACCGATCTCTGGGTGCCGAGTACCTATATTGTAAAACCACAGATCAGTTGGTTGTATGCAGCCGGTTTATTTAAAAATTTCAACGACAATACCTGGGAAACTTCGCTGGAAGTTTATTATAAGGATATGCAGAACCAGGTGGAATACCAGGAAGGGTATACACCATCACTGAAAGACCCCGAAGAAGAATTTGTATTTGGCAAGGGATGGAGTTATGGTTCAGAATTATTATTGAATAAAGTGAAAGGAAGGTTCACCGGCTGGATCGGTTACACATTATCCTGGACCTGGCGGAAATTTCCCCAACTGAATGATGGTGAAAAATACCCGGCCAAGTTTGACCGCCGCCATGATCTTTCTGTTGTGGGCAACTATGAGCTGAATAAGAAATGGAGATTCGGGGCTGTGTTTGTGTACGGAACCGGGAATGCGATCACATTGCCGGAACGTTTTTATATTATCAACGGTGTGCTGACACAGGAATATAGTAAGTTAAACCAGTACCGGATGAAAGCGTATCACCGGATGGATCTTTCTGCTACCTATACACCCACTCCTAAAAAGCAGCGGAAATTACAGAGCTACTGGGTCTTTAGTATTTATAATTTGTACAGCCGCCTCAATCCTTATTTTATCTATTTCGACCAGGAAGGCAGCCCGGTGACCGGCGACCTGAAAGTGGAAGCCCGGCAGGTATCCTTATTCCCCATCTTACCGGCTGTGACCTGGAATTTCAAATTCTGATGAAATAAGTACAGGTGAATTTTCATGCCTGTATCGTAGTTTTTATCGTAAAGCTCTTGTACTAATAAAAAGCCGGGGACGTTGTAGTAAAAATTATTCCCATGACTACCCAGGCTTTTTCATCCGTTGAGAATATTATCAAAGAATATTTAGAACATAAAGACCGGTCTATCCAGTTTGGCAAGAAAAGAATGGATGCGGAGAAAGAGTATAACAAGCTGCTGACAAAATACAATGGTGAATCGAAGAACTACAGCCTGCAACAGGCAGACAGTATTTACAAAGCGTATCTGGACATGATCAGTTTCGGGCAGGAATCAGCAAAAGCGGAAAAGATATTCCTGGAGGCGGAACATAAATTAAGAGAAGTGGGGGAAATATTGTTTGAAGCCTCGATCACGGCTGAGATTCCTTTAACGCCTTCGATCAACGGACAGGCACCCGTTACCCGACGGGTGACCGTGGCTTATGAAAACGGGCTGGTGATCGTAAAATAAAACTACGGTACAGCATATCCTGCAAAAAGGCTGTTGCTTTTTCTACGTATAAAAGCTCTTGCGGATAACAGGGGATTGCAAGATCTTTCAGTGGCCTAATTGTTGTTTATGATACGAAGTTCAAAAGCAATATCCATGAAGAAACTGATCCGCATCATTCTCTTCTTTGTCGGGTTTTACCTCTATATCATGCTCCTGTCTTCCTGCAAAAAGAAAGACAATATTGATGATACAGCCCCGCTTGATCCGGGCACCGGTAATTCCAGTTGCACAGCTACAAAAGCTAATGCAGAAAATATCCAGGTATTCCCGGCTGATAACCCCTGGAATAAAGATATAAGTGCCTCAGCAGTTGATCCATTCAATACCCAGATCATTGCGGGTATTTCCGGTAATGTGATCAAAGCAGATTTTGGCAGCGGGTTATGGAATGGTGCACCCATTGGTATTCCTTATATCGTTGTTTGTGGCAACCAGCCGATGACAACCATCTTCTTTACGGATTATGGAGATGAAAGTGATCCGGGGCCCTATCCAATACCATTGACGGCACCCATAGAAGGAAACGGCGTTGGTGACTCACATGTGATTGCAGTGGATATTGAAAATAAAAAACTCTATGAATTGTTTTATGCCCATGTGAATGGTAACCGCTGGGATGCTTCATCCGGGGCTGTATTTAATCTTAATTCTAACCAGCTAAGACCGGAAACATGGACATCAGCTGATGCGGCAGGTCTTCCCATTTTTCCGGGGCTTGTGCGGTATGAAGAAATACTGAAAGGGGAGATCGATCATCCGATCCGGTTCACCCTCACCAGCAATAATGTGAAACCGGCTTATATATTCCCGGCCCGGCATAAAGTAAACAGTACAGGCGGACAATACAGCTTACCCTTTGGTGCAAGGATACGTTTGAAAGCAGGTTTTGACATATCCGGCTTTTCGGCCACTAACCAGGTCATCTTAAGAGCCATGAAAAAATATGGTCTGATACTGGCTGATATCGGCAGTAACCTCTATATCAGCGGGGCTCCGGATGAACGATGGAATAATAATGATCTCCGTAATCTCGGACAGTTACACGGAAGCGACTTTGAAGTAGTACAATTCAACAACTGATACTACTTCAAAGTGCAGTTATATTTCTGAGTAATAAGATCAGAACACATTCAGTACAACCAGGATGGCGTATAATACCGGGATGATCCATAAAAAGAAGGTGACAATCGCCAGGAAACACAGTAATAAGCTGATCCAGAATTTAGTATTGATCTCACCCTGGTGAAGGAAAACGGCCAGTGGTGGTAACAGGATAGCGATGATAGCAAGTAAGAGAGTATTGGTGCTGATATCGCTGTCCTTTTTCTTTGCTTTTTTAAACGCCTTGAATTCTTTCTTCAACTCCTTAAATCTTGCTTTCTTTTCCTTATTGGAAAGAGACCTGAATTCTTCAAAAGCAGCATTGATGGTAGTAGCATCGGGTTCTTTGGCAGGAGTGTTTGTACCCGGAGCCGGTACAACGATGGCAGCATAAGAAACGGGAGCGATGCTTAGCAGGGAAACGAATAATACAAGCGTCAGTAAAAGGCTGCTTTTTCTCATAGTTGGTTGGTTTTATTGATGATTAAGATAATGGTCTAAAGTTATTTCATTTCAGTTGGGTGGCAAAAAAATAACCCCGCAATGAACGGGGCTATTTCAATATTGTATTCAGTTAATGATTACATAATATCCATTGCTTTTACAAAAGCAGTTGTTTGAAAAGGTAGGATCATTGTCAGCCAGGGCCAGTGTGTAACAATGGCAAGGATCAGTGCTGCCGTAGAAGCGAGGAAAACCAACCACCAGATGCCTTTGTATTTTTTTGTTTGCTCCATTTTTCAAAGTTTACGCAAAAATAAGGCAGCATGGTTAAATCAAAAAAAGAGATTTTACTCTTTTGCGGTTGTTTTTTTGAATAAGAGGATCGGTATAGATACCAGAGCACCGGTCAATGCAATGATCCATTTGGTTGCTACCAAAAAATGAAAAAAGCCAAATTTATCCCCGATATACGGGTTGCTTATCCATCTCAGCAGGTAGGTGTTTTCAGTAATGTCGAACCCCCATGCTACTGCCTGCAGGATTGCCAGCCCAGCAAATATTTTTTTCCCGGAACCATTTCCGAACTTAGAGGAAGCCATCATGCACAAAGCCGCAATCCCTGGGAAGATGCCGGCCATAAAAACAAAATCAAAGCTCAGGTGGTAGCGGAGGATGGTACTAACCGGCTGATCAAGCCCTGCAAGGATGGCTGCCACTTTCTCTTTCGGGTAAAACAGTTCCAGGCCCATAATGGTAAATTTTTCGCCCTGTACCAGCAGGTCGTTTTCCATCCATTTCATACAAAAGGCAGCGGCCACAGCCAGCCCGAGACAGAACAGGAAAAGTTTTTTCCAGTGTTTTTGGTTTGAAATCATACGTTTGCGGAGATTTTTTTAAAGGATTGTTCCAAATAAAAGTACGAACAGCCGATGTTTTTTCTATATTCGTATTCAATGTGTTTAAAGGACACGACGATTTTAGGATTCAGACACATATCTAACGATTGACGAACATGAGACTTCAGTTTTATTTACGCTTTCATACCCAGGTTGGCCAGAGTTTGTGGATCAGTGGGAATGCAGAGGAATTGGGTAATGATGACCCGCAGCAGGCAGTAGCTCTTGAATACCTGAACGAGGAATTCTGGCAGGCCAGCATCGAGATCAGGAAAAAAGATGTTGAGAAAAGTATCCGGTATAAATATTTCCTGAAAAATGAAGATGGCGAACTGATCGGTGAATGGGGTAACGACCGGCTTGTTGATGTGTTCCGCAAAGAACTGCAGGAAATACAAATGGTGGATACCTGGAACCATGCCGGCGAATATGAAAACGTTTTCTTCTCGCTTCCTTTTAAGAATGTTTTGCTTGAACAACCGGCTGCAAAAAGCAAAGGGAAAACTGTTAAGAATTTTACCCATCTCTTTAAAGTAAAAGCTCCCTTATTAAACAAGAACGAGATCGTTTGCCTGCTGGGCAGCGGTGACACTATGGGCGACTGGACAACAGAGAAACCGTTGTTACTGTCGAAAGAAGAAGATTGGTGGGTGACAAGAGTTGATCTGAAAGAAAATGGTTTCCCGGTAGCCTACAAATATGGCATCTATGATACCGGCGAAAAGAAATTCATCCGCTATGAAGATGGGAATAACCGTTTCCTGTTCAGTGATGGCGGTAAAAAGAAGATCACTATTATTCACGATGGGTTTGTTCATATTCCCAATAATACCTGGAAAGGTTCGGGAGTGGCAATCCCGGTGTTCAGCCTCCGCAGCCGCAATAGTTTTGGTGTTGGGGAGTTTACAGATATTAAATTGCTGGTTGACTGGGCCAAGCAAACCGGGTTAAAACTCGTACAGTTGTTACCGGTGAATGATACAACCGCCACCAATACCTGGCTGGATTCCTATCCGTATGCTGCTATTTCGGCATTTGCCTTACATCCGCTTTATATCAACCTGTCACTGGTTGCAGGGAAAACACAGGCCGCAAAGATCAGTTCACTCAGGAGAAAGCAAAAGCAATTAAACGATCTTCCGGTGGTGGATTACGAAGCCGTGATGAAGTACAAACTTTCGGTATTGAAAGAATTGTACGAGGAAGCTGGTGAAGAATGCCTTTCTAGTGATGATTATAAAAAATTCTTTGAAAGAAATGGGCATTGGCTCCTGCCGTATGCTGCCTTTAGTTATTTCAGGGATAAATATGGTTGTTCCCGATTTGAAGACTGGAAGACAAATAGTATATACCGGAAAGAAGAGGTAGAAAAAATATTCAACTCCCATTCTGCTGCGGCCAAAGCCATGAAGCTGTATTGTTTCACTCAATACCATCTTCACCTGCAATTAAAAGAAGCCGCTGACTATGCACATCAAAAAGGCATTATCCTGAAAGGAGATATCCCGATCGGTATCTATCGGCATGGTTGTGATGCATGGACCGACCCGGAACAATATAATATGAACTGGCAGGCCGGTGCGCCACCGGATGATTTTGCCGCAGTCGGGCAGAACTGGGGTTTTCCAACCTATAACTGGAAACGTATGCAGGAAGATGGATTTGCCTGGTGGAAACAGCGTTTCGAACAGATGAGCGACTATTTTGATGCCTTCCGTATTGATCATATACTTGGATTCTTCCGTATCTGGAGCATTCCTGCTGATGCCGTGCAGGGTATCATGGGTCGTTTTGTTCCCTGTCTTCCTGTACACATCAATGAATTTGGAGAAAACGGTATCTGGTTCGATTACCAAAGGTTCTGCAAGCCTTTCATTAATGATGATATCATCAATGAAACCTTTGGGCACGGATTAGCCGGCGTGGTTCACTCCGAATTTTTAGTTCCCAACGAAGTGGGAGGATACGATCTCCAGGATGGATACCAGACACAAAAACAGGTGGAGCAGCATTTTGCTTCGCATGAACATACGGAAGAAACCGAACGGCTGAAAAATGGCCTGTATGACCTGATCTCCAATGTGCTTTTCTTTGAAGAAGAGGGTTCACAGGGACAGCATTTCCATTTCCGCATTGCGATGGAAAAAACATCCACCTTCCGTTATCTTATTCCGCATGTGCAGGAACGGTTGAGAAATATGTATATCAATTATTTCTTCCGCCGCCAGGATGAATTCTGGAAGAAAGAAGCCATGCATAAATTACCACAACTGAAAGCAGCCACCAATATGATGGTTTGCGGGGAAGACCTGGGTATGGTGCCGGAATGTGTGCCGGATGTAATGAAACAACTTGGTATCCTGAGCCTGGAAATACAACGGATGCCCAAGGACCCGAAAAAAGAATTTTTCCATCCCAACGATGCACCGTATATGTCGGTTATCACACCCTCCACCCATGATATGAGTACCGTAAGAGGCTGGTGGGAAGAGAACCGGGAACGTACACAGCAATTCTACAATAACATTTTGGGACAATGGGGCGATGCACCTTACTATTGTGAATCCTGGGTGAACCGTGCCATTGTGTTACAACATTTATATTCACCTGCCATGTGGAGCATCTTCCAGTTGCAGGATATATTGGGTATGAGTGAGACGTTGCGCCGGGAAAATCCACACGATGAACGGATCAACAACCCGGCTAATCCCAAACATTACTGGCAATACCGCATGCATCTTTCCCTGGAAGATCTTATTAAACAAAAAGAGTTTAATGAAGAATTGAAAGGCTATGTGGAAAATAGCGGAAGGGGATAAGTTATATTTGCGGAATGAAAGTTCAGTACTGGTCTTACCAACTCAAATTCAGGCATCCTTTTACGATTTCCAAAGGAACAAAAACCCACCAGCCTACATTGATCGTGGAGCTGGAACATATGGGCATTAAAGGATACGGTGAAGCACCGGCCATTGCCTATTATAATATTCCCGTGGAGAAAATGATCGCTGACCTGGAAGAAAAAAAAATGTTCGTGGAGAAATTTGCTTTCACTGATCCTGAACGTTACTGGCACTACCTGCACCATCTGATCCCCAATAATCATTTTTTGGTGTGTGCACTTGATATAGCCGCCTGGGACTTGTATGGTAAAATGAAAAAGAAACCGCTTTACCAATTATGGAATGGAGATATTTCTAAAAACCCCATCACTGATTATACGATCGGGATTGATTTCATTGAAAAAATGGTGGCCAAACTCAGGGAGAAACCCTGGCCTATTTATAAGATCAAAGTGGGCACGGCTGATGATATTGCCATTGTAAAAGCCTTGCGGCAAAATACAGATGCCATCCTGCGGGTGGATGCCAATGCAGCCTGGGATCTTGCAACAGCCCTGCAATTGATTCCCCAATTAAAAGAGCTGGGAGTGGAGCTCGTTGAACAACCCCTGGCGAAAGACAACTGGGAGGGAATGAAAGTATTATATAAAGAATCTCCATTACCGCTTTATGCGGATGAGGCTTGTGTGTATGAACAGGACGTGGAAAAATGCAAGGATCATTTTCATGGTATCAATATCAAACTCACCAAGTGCAGTGGTATTACCCCAGCCAGGAGGATGATCAGCAAAGCAAGGGAACTCGATTTGAAAGTCATGCTGGGCTGTATGAATGAATCAACTGTTGGTTCTGCTGCCATGGCACATCTTTTACCTTTTATTGACCAGGTGGATATGGACGGGCCTTTATTATTAGAAGAAGATGTGGCCACCGGTCTGACCTACGATTTTGGAAAAGTCACTTGCAGCGATCAACCGGGGCTGGGCATCACCTTCACGGGTTTACAGGCATCAGAACACAAGTAACCGGTAAGCTTTACCCCAAACAGGTATACTTATTACCCATTTTTCCCGTTTATGAATAAACTGGCCACTGACGGCCTTAAATTTGCTATACGTTCTCATCAAACAAGTATACCATGCGAACGAACAAATTACTGATCCTCTTCATTTGTCTCTCCACTGTTGCCAGCAGCCAGCGGTTGCATGTGGGTGTCTTTGGTGGTCTCGCTGCCTATAATGGAGATCTTACCGATAAAATATTACCGAAAAAAGTAACGAATGGTGCGATTGGTCTTACCCTGAACTATGAATTGAAAGACCAGATCATACTCCGTGGCGGATTAACCTATGCAATTGTTGGTGGTGCCGACCGTTTCAGCGATAAGCCTTACCTCGTGGCCAGGAACCTTGCCTTTGAAACCAAGATCATTGAACTGAGTGCCGTTGGGGAATATTACTTTTTTAATCTTTATGACCGTCGTTATTCTCCTTATGTATTCGGAGGATTGGCTGTTTATCATTATAACCCTTATGCATATAATGGTTCCACCAACAAAATATTCCTGAAACCACTCAGTACCGAAGGACAGGGCATAGCTGGTTATCCCGATCGTCAGCCTTATAGTCTCACGCAGGTGGCTTTACCATTTGGGGGCGGTGTAAAATTTGCCATTAACGACAAACTGAGAATCGGTGTTGAGCTCGGTATGCGCAAACTATTTACCGATTACTTAGACGATGTCAGCAAAAATTATATTGATGTCAATGACCTGCTGGCTGCCAAAGGCCAGTTAGCGGTTGATATGTCTTATCGTGGGGATGAATTGCCCGGTGGTAATCCAACCTACCCTGCCAAAGCCGATGAAAGAGGCAGCCCGGCTAACAAAGATTTTTATTATTTCACGGGCATTCATCTTACCTATCGTATCGGCAACAGCAACGGCGGATCAGGCTCCGGGGGACGAAGAAGCCGGATGGGTTGCCCTGCCAATGTTTATTGATACGATCCCATTCCCATTTGAACCTTTACAGCCGTGTCATGTTGTACATTTGCAGCAATTATACCACACATGGCCTGGAAAAATCAGCAACAATTCATCGAAGCATTAGACAAAGCCGGAGAGTTACTTCGCATTACCACTTATGTTGATCCCAAACTGGAGATAGCCGAGATCACCGACCGTATCAGTAAATCGGGTAACGGTGGTAAAGCCATTCTTTTTGAAAATACGGGTTATGATTTTCCTGTCCTCATGAATGCCTATGGCAGTGAAAAAAGAATGTGCATGGCGCTGGGTGTAAACCACCTCGATGATGTGGCCCACGAGATCGAAAACTTATTCAAACTCTTAGCGGCTGCCAAAGAAGGTATCCTGGATAAATTAAAAATGCTGCCCAAGCTCGGACAGTTTGCCAGCTGGATGCCCAAAGTAAAAAAAGGAAGAGGCGAATGCCAGGAAGTAGTGATGACTGCACCCGATATCACAAAGATCCCTGTTATTACCTGCTGGCCCAAAGATGGCGGCCCATTCGTTACACTGCCTATCATTCATACCAAGGACCCGAATACCAGCAGCCGCAACGTGGGGATGTATCGTATGCAGGTCTTCGGGCCCACACTCACCGGTATGCACTGGCACAAGCATAAAGTTTCTGCCAAACATTTTGCAGAATATAAGAAACTGAATAAACGAATGCCGGTGGCCGTTGCCCTCGGTGGTGATCCGGTCTATGCGTATTCTGCCACAGCTCCCTTGCCGGAGAATGTGGATGAGTATATGTTAGCAGGTTTTCTGCGCAAGCGAAAAGTGGAACTGGTAAAATGTATTTCACAACCCGGTGTGGAAGTCCCGGCTGATGCTGATTTTATTATTGAAGGCTATGTGGATCCTGCTGATGAACTGATCTGGGAGGGTCCGTTTGGTGATCATACCGGTTATTATTCATTGCCCGATTTCTATCCCCGTTTTCATATCACGGCGATCACCCATAAAAAGAATGCGGTATATCCTGCTACTATTGTTGGTATACCGCCGCAGGAAGATGCCTGGCTGGGTAAAGCTACTGAACGTATTTTTTTAGCGCCGATCAAAATGACGATGGTACCCGAGATCATGGATATGGATATGCCGGTGGAAGGAGTGTTTCATAATCTCGTGATTGCACAGATCAAAAAAGATTATGCCGGGCAGGGACAAAAAGTAATGAATGCCATGTGGGGTGCCGGGCAAATGATGTTCAACAAGATATTAGTGATGGCAGATGAAGGCGTGAAGATCCAGGATTATGAAGCACTGGCGAAATATGTGTTTAAGAATTTAAATCCCGCTACCGATATCGCTTTTGCCAATGGCCCGATGGATGTACTCGATCACAGTTGCAGCAAACTCGGCTTTGGTGGTAAGATGTGTATTGACGGAACGAAGAAGTATGAGGAAGAAGAGGATGACAGTTATGAGCCGGGAGTCGTTAGCCGGGAGCAGGGAGTCATCGAAAAGGCACTCCAACATTTTACTGAAATCAAAGTTGTTAATACAGCACTGCTGAAAAAAGAAATTCCCTGCCTTATTATTTCTGTAGAAAAAAACAGGCCCGGTCATATCAGTGAATTACACAAACAAGTGGGCGGGTTACAAGAACTGCAAGGCATCAAAATGATTCTCTATGTGGAGCATAGCGTTGATGCCAACGACCTGCCAACAGCTCTCTGGCGTTTCTGCAATAACCTCGACCCAAAAAGAGATTTCCACCTGTTTACAAAACCAGTTAACCAATCAACTAATCAACCGGCCAGCTATTTTGCCTGCATGGGTCTCGATGGAACCCGCAAAACAAAAGAGCTGGACAACTTCCACCGTGACTGGCCCAACATTATTGTGGCCAATGAAGCCACGATACAGGCCGTGGATGCAAAATGGGAAAGCCTGGGTATTGGTGCCTTTCTTCCATCACCTTCGTTGAAGTTCAAAGACCAGGTATATGGAGAAGAGGCGGTGGTGAGCTGAGAATACCCAACAAGGAACAAGGAATGATGAATAAAGAAGTGTACCAACACTCATTGGACATTCCTTGTTCCTTGTTCATTATTCGATATTTTTACCATCAGCATGTCAACCCCACAGCAAAATAGCGATCTCAGTTCCCATCCAGGGAACAGGGGCATTCACCTCCTCATGACCGGTGCCGGTGCTCCCGGAGCTGCAGGTATCTTACAATGCCTCTGGCAACACCCGGCTGTTCATATCACCGCAGCCGATGTTAATCCCAATGCGGTGGGCCGTTTTCTTACCAATGATTTTGTAACGATCCCGGCAGCGAATGATCCGGCCTTTGCAGATACACTTTTATCCATTTGCCGGGAAAAAGATATTCATATCGTGCTGCCGCTGGTGACCAAAGAACTCATACCACTGGCGTTGCGCAAAAATGATTTTGAAATGGCGGGGGCAAAAGTATTGGTTTCCTCCGCCGCTTCTTTAGAGATCGCCAATAACAAAAGCCGTTTGTATGAATTCCTGCAATGGAGAGGCATGACCGTTCCGGCTTTTAAAATTGTGGAAACGGTTGAACAGTTTCGTGAAGCAGTGCTGGAACTGGGCTACCCGGAAAAAAATGTGTGCTTCAAACCATCGGTCTCCAACGGCAGCCGGGGTTTCCGGATTCTCTCGGAGCAAATGGATGAACTCGATCTGTTGTTCAATTATAAACCTTCCTCTACGTATCTCCGTTTGCAGGATGCCATCCGCATATTGTCCTCCGGTGTGTTTCCTGAATTATTGGTCAGCGAATATTTACCCGGCGAAGAATACTCCGTGGATTGTTTAGCAGATCATGGTGAATCAAAACTAATTGTACCAAGATCAAGACAAAAAATGATCAATGGTATCAGTGTGGAAGGGGAGTTTGTCAACGATGAAAGTATCATCAGCTATTGCACACAGATCATCAAAGAACTGCAGTTGCATGGTAATATCGGTATACAGGTCAAACGTTCAGCGGAAGGAAAATTTTTATTGGTAGAAATAAATCCCCGGGTGCAGGGCACTATCTCCGCTGCATTAGGTGCAGGCGTTAACCTTCCCCTGCTCGCTGTTAAACAGGAATTGGGGTTACCCATACCGGCAGAGGAGTTGCAGGTAAAATGGGGCACCCGCTTCTCCCGCTATTGGTCGGAAGTTTTTTGGAAGGGTTAGCCACAGATTACACGGATTTACACAAATTACCAGTCTTAAACTGGTTAATTCCTGTGAGGTATAAATATTCTTCTCCTTAAAATCTGTGAGAATCTGTGTAATCTGTGGCCTTGTCCTCATCTGCGCTTAGTTCAGTAACTTGCTTAAAATTGCAGCACATGAAAAGATGGAGTTCTGTTTTCCTGCTGGGCTTGTTAACGATGGCCGGTTGTGCCCAGAAAAATGATGGCCTTAAAACTTCGGCCAATACCAATACGCTGTTATGGAAGATCAGTGGCAAGGGCTTGTCCAAACCTTCCTATCTCTTCGGCACCATCCATATGCTTTGCGGGGAAGATGCTGTCCTCAGCGACAATCTAAAAAAGGCCATCAAAGCGGCGGATGAAGTGTACCTGGAAATTGATATGGACAACCTCATGGAAATGTTTGGCGCTATGGCCAAAATGAAAATGACCGGTGACACCACCCTGCAGGACCTGCTGAGTGCTGAGGATTATGAACTGGTGAAAGAATACTTTGAAAGCAGGAGTTCGATGATCCCGTTCTCCATGCTGCAAACCTTTAAACCCATCCTTGCAGCTTCCACGCTGGAGCAATCCAAACTGCCCTGTGATGATATGGCGGCCATGGATCAAATTGTTATGCAGGAAGCCAAAAACAATGACAAAGAAATAAAAGGACTGGAGACCATGAGTTACCAGGCCGGTATGCTGGACAGTATCCCGTATAAAATGCAGGCCGAGCAATTGCTGAGTTATGTAAAGAACAATGGCAAATCAGATGACGGGCTTGAAATGAAAGACATGCTGAAAGCCTATACCGACCAGGACCTGCAAAAATTAGAAGAGATGATGACCAAAGCCGACGCCGGCCTATCGGGCTTTACTGAAATATTATTGTACAACCGCAACCGCAACTGGGTTAAAAAATTAAATGATCTATTACCCAACAAAGCATTAGTGATTGCCGTAGGAGCGGGGCACCTGCCCGGTGAGCAGGGTGTTATTAACCTGCTGCGCAAAGAAGGCTATACCGTGGAGCCAGTGGAGAATAAATTGAATAAGGCGAGGGAGATATAAGTAATGCGTTCTTTAGATGACCTGAAACCGGGATTGTAAAATTGAAAATGCGAAAGTTTTGGTTGTATTTGCGAAAGTAGGGGTAGACAAAAACAATTTTTTTAGTAAATTGAATTGTAAACAGTTACCAAAAAAAAAGCGAAAGTTTAGCCAACGGGGACTTTCGCATATTTACGAGTTGGCCGCAATAAATTACGACACCTCATGAATCGGAAAATTATCCTCGCAGTCCTGATCTTTCTTTCATTGAATTCCCTTGGACAAGAAGTCACGAATGAAAGTCCCTATGTTAACAATGATTTCAAGAAGTATCTGTATGTCAATTTCGATAATCCTATTTACATCAGCACAGGAAAGTATAAATCATTAAAAATAGAAACCAGCAACGGAACAATTACCAAAACGAATACTCCGGGCAAATATTTAATTAAACCAGAACGTTGCGAGACGACACTTATCACTCTTAGCAGACCCGGTTATAGTAGGCTATTTGAATTTGATTGCGCAGTGATGCGCTATCCAGAGATTGATTTTTTGGGTTATCGCTACGAACACAATGTAGCATCAATCCGACGTTCCGAAGGTATATATGCTAAACATACTCCGCTCGATTTAGATATTTCATATCGTATCGATTCTGTTCGAGTAACGGTAAAAGACTCTTTAAATGAAAAAACACATATTAATATTGGATCAAAGTGGGACAGTACTACTTTAAAAATGCTCGAGCAAGCTGAAAAAGGTAGTGTACTTATAATTGATCAGATTAAACTTACTGGACCTAATAACGAACGCTATCAAGGAGAACCACTTTATAGACGATTTTGGGAGTAACCAAAACTGCGGCCAACAAGTGGTTTTACGCCGTTGTTGGTGTTTCTCACCAACAACCGGACTATAGGTCAATCCCGGTGATGGGAAAGAAATCCCCAGTTATCAATACCGGTTTCATAAAACAGTGCTGAAGAATATTTATACTCTTCCGGCATTGAACAAATACCCGCCCGGACCGGATTCAGGTGGATATAATCCAGCTTCTGCCGGTATACCTCATCTGTTCTTAATTCGATACTCAACGGATTACGTTCCCATAGTTGATATTCCCGGTCTGCTGCATGTACTTTAAAATGTTCAAGTACATCCGGGTGATGTTGCCGCAAGTCATATTTGATTTGCTGGCTGGTGTATTTCAAAAAATCCCGCTGCACATCAGAGGGATGGATAAGCGGCTGCATCTGCCAGATAAGATGCAGGTGATTCGGCATGATCACAAAAGCATAGAGTTTTATTCTCTTATTTTCCACCAGGAAGCGAAAACTGTTTATTATAATATCTTTATACTTGTCCGGCCGGAGTAGTTTTTTCCACTCCAGGTTGGTGGCAGTGAAGAACTGGGGATATTCAGTGATGAATACAGGCATAGGAGAGATAAAAGTAAAGAATGTTTTATTGACCAGTTATATCCCTTCGTTAGTGCGGTTGGTGAAAAACACCAACCTCGGCGTAAGGGTGACAGAGTATTTTACGAAGACAAGAACATGAATATTGCCAAGTGGTTCAGCGGAGTGGGGCTAACACTACGACTTGGCAAATACATTTAATTTTTACGCCGTTGTTGGTGTTTCTCAGGACGGGTTTTATCTTTACTCGACTGATATTGGCAGCAGACGTAACACAGAATGCCCATATTGCATAAATTCCTACAGTTAGCGGCATCACTATTAGACCGTACATTATAAAACCTTTTTTATGAAAAATATCATCGTTATTTTACTGATTTCATCATCGCTATCAGCATGTAATAAGACAATTTCTTGTACAGATCCACAAATTTCTATTGGCTTTATTTCATTACCTATTGATAATATTGACACAATAGTACTGAGGAAATTTGTAGCGAACAGTAACTATCAAACGCTTATAGATTCTATTGGAATATATCGTGACATTAATAGTTCTATTAGAGTATTTCCCGGTGGGGATACTGCAATAATTACTTTATTCAACACAGATAATGGCATAGCGCAGGGCTTTGATTGGCAAATTTTCAATCCAGCAACAAACAATACTTATACTATTTCAGAAATAGAGAAAGAAGATACAGAGATTAAATGTGGTGCTCTTAGCACAAATTGTTTTTGTAGTGATGAAATCACAAGAATTTCAGTTAATAACCAAAATGCAATACCGAATGCTTATCAATTCAACGTATTGTTTTTAAGGTGATAATTGATAGTCCAGGTATTTGTAAAAAAAAGGTGAAAACTCAGCTTTCGAACTCTGCGAAATTTTCTCATTCGTAGTTGAAGTATATCGCCCGGGGTAATCACAAGGCATTGTAGGGATTCAACGATTAATCATTTACTTTACTAAAAATAAACCCCCATGCTCACCGCCATCCATCCCAAAATTCCCATGCGAAATAAAGCTGTGACAAAAGATTATTATATCAACCAGTTAGGCTTCCGGCCATTGGGGACTGCAGATTATGATGGTTACTTAATGCTGCAAAAAGATACGATTGAGCTCCATTTTTTTGAGTTCAAAGAACTTGATCCCAACGAAAATTACGGGCAGGTCTATATCCGGACGGATGATATTGAGCACCTGTATCAATCACTACTAGAGAAAAAAGTAAGCATACACCCCGCAGGGCCATTACAACTAAAACCCTGGGGGCAAAAGGAATTTTCATTGCTCGATCCTGATAATAACTTGTTGACATTCGGGCAAGCAGTATAAAGGGTACAACAGCCCATAAGCTTACGCTATAGAAGCTTTATTGTATTTATTCCGGTATTCAACAGGAGAGAGGCCGGTTATTTTTTTAAAGGTGGTGCGGAAAGCCTTGGTATCATTATACCCCACTTCATACATCACTTCGTTGATATTCTTGCGGCTGGTCTCAAAGCCTTTTTTGGCCGCTTCGATCTTTACCCGTTGTATGTATTCCACCACCGTATTCGCCGTGGCTTTTTTAAAGCGTCTTTCGAGATTTCTTCGTCCCAGGGCCAGCATATCCGCCAGTTGATCCACCGTAATCTTATCATTATAATTCCGCTCAATAAAATCCTGTGCTTTTTTGATAGGTTCATCTTCATGGGTCTTCTGCCCGTTGAACATAATGAAAGGCGACTGGCTTTCCCGGTCAATATCAATCATAAAGGTTTTAGCAATCCGGATAGCCACATCACGGCCGGCATATTTTTCGATCAGGTAGGCCAGCAAATTCAGGAAAGAATAAGCACCGCCACTGGAATAGATACCATCTTCTTCGGTCATGATGCGATCATCCACCAATATCACTTCGGGAAACATAGCCCTGAACTGGTTTGCAGCGATCCAGTGCGTGGCACATTTTTTCCCGTTCAGCAAACCGGTGGAGGCCACAAAGAAAGCAGCGATACAAAAACTAACCAGTTCGGCCCCTTTCTTATACTGTTCGGTGATCCAGGGAAGGAAAGCTGCATTTGCTTCCATAGCTGCTGGCAGGTCGCCGTGCATGGCAGGAATAATAATGATATCCGTTTTGGTTACCTCGCTGATCAGTACATCCGGTTGTATGGTGTACAAACCATTCCGTTGCGGCACTTCCCGGGAGAGTCCCACTAATTGTATTTTGAACAAAGGTTCTTTACCCATACTGATAAGGATATTATTCACTTCCGTCAGTATCTGTTGTGATCCGTCAATATTGGGGAGGCTGCTGTGTCCTGCCGGGATAAGTATGGAGATATGTTTCATCGCTGGTTTTTTGATGATCAAATGTAGGAAATTGGTTTGTCGCAATCAACCCCAAAGATTGCCGCATTAACACCCTGCATAATCAAAAGAGCTTGTATAGGTTTGTTACCAGAAATGCAGAATATGCCAATTACCTCAACCAATATCGGAATGATCACCGGTTCGCTGAATACAACAGCGATGGAACTGGTAAGCCTTCTGAAAAGCTGCCCGGAAAATCGTATGAACAATATCCCGTTTGAAGGAAGCTGGACAATAGCCCAGGTGGCCGATCATCTTTTTCTTTCCAATACCTCCATTGCTAAAGCCCTTTCATTGGAGGGAACTTCCATTAACCGGGCCGCGGATGAACGGGCCGGGGAACTGGAAGCTATTTTCCTGGATTTTTCAAAAAAGTATAAAGCTCCTGATTTCATTATACCTGCCAAAGAGCTGTATGGGAAGGAAGAACTGATCCATCAGTTGGAACATTCATTCAGTACGATAAAAGAAGTCAGTGATCATACCGACCTGGCTGTATTGATCAATCACCCCGCTTTCGGGGATATCAGCAAACTGGAGATCCTGTATTTTGTGTGGTTTCATACACAACGGCATTTGCAGCAGGTAAAAAATATTTTGCATTACCTGGAGGGAAAGCAGCAATGAGGTTGTTATCAAGAATGCATGTATGATCGAAGTATTTAAAACCAATGTGGACGAAGCAACCGAGGCCCGGAAAGTGATCGGCTTGCTGAAAGAGCATTTCCCGGCCAGCCGGATCAATATTGACCTGCATGATTGTGATAAGGTGCTGCGGCTGGAGGGACATGATTTTCATCCCGTGCAGGTCATCACCTTGATGACGGAAAATGGATATAACTGTAGTATATTAGAATGACCGGTGAATACCTGCAATCGTATTCATCCTTGTAAACTGATCAACCAACTAAAACAACCAACATGAATGTTCTTATTACGATTGGCCTTGTACTGGCCGGTATCATTGCCCTTTTTCTTATTGTCGCCCTGCTCACCAAAAAAGAATGCAGGCTGGAAAAGCAAATTGTGATCAATAAACCCAAACAGGAAGTATTCAATTATGTAAAACTGATCCGAAACCAGGAACAATATAGTGTGTGGGTGATGAAAGACCCGAATATTAAGATCGTCTATACCGGCACTGACGGAACGGTTGGTTTTATTTCTTCCTGGGAAAGTAAGGACAAGAATGTGGGTATTGGTGCCCAGGAGATCATTAAAATAACTGAAGGAGAGAGTGTGGAAGTGGAGATACGGTTTAAAAAACCATTTGAAGGAACCAACTGGGCCACTACCACGGTAACAGCTATCAACGGATCACAAACAAAGGTCAGCAATGTATTTACCGGCAAATCAAAATTCCCGATGAATATCATGAACCTGTTCATGGATAAACTGGTGGGTAAGGATATGCAGCAAAACCTGGTGAATATGAAACAGCAATTGGAAAAATAATTTGCCAGCATCTTTAATACAACGATATGCAAAAAGCAGCCAACAATACAGATGAGTTTATTGCCGGTTTTCCAACAGCAACACAGATCATGCTCAAAAAAATCAGGGCCATTATTCAGAAAGCAGCTCCTAAGGCAACTGAGACCATCAGCTATGGCATTCCCACTTTTGTGCAGGAAGGTAACCTGGTGCACTTCTCCGGTTATAAAACGCATATTGGTTTTTACCCCGGTACCGCAGGTGTTGAAGCCTTCACCAAAGAGTTATCAAACTATGTGACTTCCAAAGGAACTGTACAATTTCCCTTGGATAAACCATTACCTGTTGGACTCATCACCCAGATCGTAAAATTCAGGGTGCTGCAAAACCTGGAAAAAGCGAAAGCAAAAAAGGGAGCAAAAAATGAAAAGGCTCCCCCGGCAGCAAAGTCAAAGGAATCAACGGATAAAAAACAGGTGAAAGCATGGTTAAATAATCTTAACCCTGCTGTGAAGAGTGAGATCGAAACAGTACGAAAGATCATTAAAGGAACCAGCCCCAAACTGAGCGAAAGAATTAAATGGAATGCTCCCAGTTATTATTACAAGGAAGATATCGTCACGTTCGGGCCGTATAAAACACAGAAATTATTACTCGTCTTTCATCACCCGGCAGTGGTAAAAGTAAAATCAGGTCTGCTGGAAGGCGCTTATAAAGACCGGCGGCTGGTTCATTTCAAAGACAAGACAGAAGCTTTAAAAAACAAAAAAGAACTGGCAAGAATCATTACAGAGATCATACATCTGATCGAAAAAAAATAAAACCAACGTATATGCAAACGATTACCCCTTTCTTATGGTATGATGGAAAAGCGGAAGAAGCTATCCGTCTCTATACCTCCATTTTCAAAAATTCAAAGATCATCAATATCAAGTATTGGGCTGAGGGCAGCCCTTTCCCGAAAGACCAGGTGATGACCGGTGTATTTGAACTCGATGGTCTCCGTTTCTATGCCTTTGATGCGGGTCCGCAATTCAAATTCACAGAAGCCACTTCTTTCTTCGTCAACTGTGAAACGCAGGAAGAAGTTGATCATTACTGGAACAGCCTGACTGCTGATGGCGGACAGGAGAGTATGTGCGGCTGGCTGAAAGATAAATTCGGTCTGTCCTGGCAAATTATTCCCTCTGCATTAATGAAAATGATGGGAGATAAGGACCCGGTGAAAGCCGGCAGGGTGATGCAGGCCATGTTGCAAATGAAAAAGATCATCATAGCCGATTTGGAAAAAGCATATAACCAATAAATCATTTTAAACTCCAGGAAATGCCAAGTAAAATATTTGTCAACCTGCCGGTCAAAGACCTGAAAAGAAGTATTGATTTCTTCACGCATCTCGGTTTTTCATTCAACCAGCAGTTCACCGATGATAAAGCGGCCTGTCTTGTTATCAATGATGGTAGCATCTACGCCATGCTGCTGACCGAACCCATGTTCAAAACCTTTACTAAAAAAGAGATCGCTGATGCCAGCAAAACAACGGAAGTACTGATCGCTATTGATGCCGACAGCCGGGAACAGGTGGATGAACTGGTAAGGAAAGCAGTGGAGGCGGGAGGCAGCATTTATTCCGAACCTGCTGATCATGGCTGGATGTACCAGCACAGTTTTGCCGACCCGGATGGTCACCAGTGGGAAGTATTGTATATGGATGAAAGCAAATTACCCGGGTAAATAAAAAAGCCGGTAACACAATTACCGGCTTCAATGCTTTGAGTTATCAATTATCAGAACTGTTCCAGTCCGCTAAAGAAAAAAGAACCTTCGATTTTCGCATTCTCGTCACTGTCACTGCCGTGAACAGCATTCTCACCAACTGAAGTGGCATATAATTTACGGATGGTACCTGCTGCTGCATTCGCAGGATTGGTGGCACCGATCAGGTCACGGAAAGAAGCGACTGCATTCTCTTTTTCGAGGATGGCAGCAATAATAACCCCGCTGCTCATAAACTCTACCAGCTCTCCGTAAAAAGGTCTTTCTTTATGGATTGCATAGAACTCGCCGGCCTTTTCCGGGCTCAGCTTGGTTTGCTTTAATGCTACAATTTTGTATCCTTCCTTAATAAAACGATCAATGATAGCACCTGCATGGCCGTTCTTCATGGCGTCAGGTTTGATCATGGTGAATGTCCGATTGCTCATAGTTACGTTGTTTGTTTTTTGCGCCGCAAAAGTAAGTGAAGTTTGTGGTTTAAAACGGCCCGATGGTAGTTATTTCAAAAAAAGCCTGCCGGCAGCCAAAAGGCAGGAACCATAATCTCCCAACTGCTAACTCCAAACTCTTTATCTTCGCAGCCGTCTTTATGAAGCCAATACAAGAGATATATCCCCTGCTGGAACAGCCCCGGAAAATAGCGATCACCACCCACCAGAAACCGGATGCGGATGCCATGGGCTCGTCACTGGCACTGCGACTTTTCCTGGAACAGCTGGGCCACCAGGTAACCGTCATTTCCCCCACCAACTGGGCGGGATGGGTGAACTGGATGCCGGGTGTGAAAGATGTGATGGACTATGAGATGAATAAACAAAAAGCAGAAGCCGTTTTGGATGAAGCCGATTGGTTATTCTGCCTTGACTTCAACATTTTTCACCGCACCAAAACCCTGACAGAAAAGCTGAAACAGCTAACCTGTACCAAAATACTCATCGACCATCACCAGGAACCGGATACGCCTTCTTTTGATTATGGTGCCAGTGATACCAGTAAAAGCTCCACTTGTGAAATGATCTATGATTTCATCATGGGAGCCGGGAAGGGAGAGCTGATCAACGAGGATATCAGTGAATGTTTATATGCCGGGCTGGTTGGTGATACCGGTTCCTTCCGTTTCCCCTCAGCACATGCCGGTGTACATAAGATCGTGGCCGACCTGAAAGAAAGGGGCCTGAAACACCCGAAAGTGCATGATAAGCTGTTTGATAACTTTTTGGAGAACAGGCTGCGGTTTACCGGGCATGTGCTGCTGCACCGGATGGAGATCTTTTATGAATACAATACGGCCCTGATCGCTATTCCTAAAAGCGACCTGCTGAAATATTATATCAAAACCGGCGATACAGAAGGCCTGGTCAATTATCCCCAGTCCATCCAGGGTATTAAACTGGTGGCATTGGTTATTGACCGGGATGAAGAAAGAAAATGGAGCTTTCGCAGCAAAGGTGATTTTGATTGTAATACATTTGCCCGCACTTATTTTGAAGGCGGTGGGCACTATAATGCTGCCGGGGGCCGCAGCAGTGATTCACTGGAAGACACAGTGAAAAAATTCAAAGAAGTATTGAAAGAAAATGCCAAACTTTTACAATAATTAATATAAATATGAAACTGATCCAGTCTTTCGTTGTAGCGATGTTTGCTGTCATCCTGTTTACAGCATGTAACCAAGTTTCCCATAAAAAAACACCCGGCGGAATGCCTTACAAGTTAATAGCTGGTAAAGGAACAGTCAAAGTGCAAAAAGGGAATATCATCAAGCTTAATTATACCCAGGAGATAAAAGACAGTATCTACTTCACCACCCGGGGTAAGATACCTTTCTATATGCCAGTAACTGATTTCAGTAACCCTTATGATATTTCAGAGATCATATTGCTGCTGAAAAAAGGTGACAGCGTTATTGCCACCCAGATGATGGATACTTTCATCAAAAGAAATCCTGCGAATGTGCCTCCTCAATTCAGAAACGGTGACCGTATCATTACCACCATCAGGGTAATTGACGTATTCACTTCTGATTCAGCGGCCCGGCTGGATGAAGAAAAAGAAAAAAGTATCTTTCTTGCGTCTGAAATAAACTCACTTTCCAAATACCTGGCTGATAAAAAGATCAGTACTCAAAAAACACCCAGCGGCACTTTTGTACAGGTGATCAATCCCGGTACCGGTGAGCTGGTTGCTCCCGGCAAAATGATCTCTGTCAATTATACCGGCACCGGTTTTTTAACCGGTAAAGTATTTGACAGCAATACAGATACTGCTTTTCATCATGTGGAACCGATGACCTTTGCCGTAGGCACAGGACAAATGATCAAAGGTTTTGATGAAGCAATGCTCTTTCTTCGTCCCGGTGCTGAAGCAAGAATTTATATCCCTTCTATGTTGGCATACGGTGCAAGACCCAACTCACCTGATATTAAAGAATTTGAACACCTGATATTTGATCTTAAAGTAGTGGATGTAAAAGATCAGCAGGATACACAACGGCCTGCTGCAAAGGAGTTACAGAAAAAACTTGACGCTGCTCAACCAAATAAATAACGTTGAAATAAAATAATAACTGAACTTTACACCCGTCTTCATAACAGAGACGGGTTTTTTTATCCGTTGTTACAAAGGCCCCGTTTTTAGTCCAAGGTCCAGGTCAGATAATCAATACCCCTTGAAGCAGGTTCCTGAGCAGTCCACTTACTTATTACCCTTTATTATAATCCGCTTTTGATAGGTCTGTGAAAGCACCTGGTTACACAGGCATGATTAAACATCTTGCTGAAAGAGCATCGGATTGATGCTCTTTCTTTTTTTACTGCTGGTAGTTACTGAACAGGTTAATGGCTTCTTTTGCTTCTTTCACATCATGCACCCGCAAAATGCCGGCACCATTCATCAGCCCGATTGTATTAAGTACCGTCGTTCCATTCAATGCCTGCTCTGCAGCAATGTCCAGGGTTTTATAGATGGTTGACTTGCGGGAAATGCCCAGCAGGAGCGGGGCATCCAGCATTTTAAATACGGAGAGGTTGCGCAGCAGTTCAAAATTGTGAGCTATTGTTTTACCAAAACCAAAACCCGGGTCGATAATAACATCATGAATACCGGCCTGCTGCAATTCATCTTTCTTTTGAATAAAGAAATCCAGCACTTCCTTTGTCACATTTTCATAAATGGGCTGCTGTTGCATCGTCTGTGGTGTTCCCTGCATATGCATCAGCACATACGGCACCTGCAATGCCGCCACGGTACTGATCATCTTCCCATCCATGCTGCCGGCGCTGATATCATTAACAATAGATGCCCCGGCTGCAATTGCTTCCTTTACCACCTCCGCATAATAGGTATCCACAGAAATAAAAGTATCGGGGAAATGAGTATTGATGGCTGTTATCGGGTCAATGATCCGCTCCAATTCCTGTTCAGCACTGAGCTTTTCACTTCCGGGCCGGGTGCTTTGCCCGCCAATATCAAGTATCGCGGCACCCTCTTTTAGCATTTTTTCTGCTTGTTTCAATACAGCATCCGTTCCCTGCCGGCGGCTGTCCCTATAAAATGAATCCGGGGTGATATTGATGATCCCCATTACCACCGGCTTATCAATGACCAGCAATCTTCCTTTACAATTCAGTGTAAACATTAGTCGCAGTTCGTTATTTTTGGAGCTAAGATATAACGGAAGTCTGACGTCAACCGCCATAAAAGGAAATCCTGATCAAAAAACATGACAACAACCAACCAGCAATACGATATCGCCATCAACTCCTGCAAAGAAATTTTTTTAAAGAAGGCCAGCGATTACGGTACAGCCTGGCGGGTATTGCGTACTATCTCGATCGTTGACCAGATCTTTATTAAAGCGCAGCGTATACGCACTATCCAGGAAAAGAAACAACAAAAGGTGGCAGATGATATCACCGCTGAATTCAAAGGCATCATTAATTATGCGGTGATCGGGTTGATACAATTAGCCCTGCCTGCAGATGCGCCGGAAGAACTGGAATTGCAACAGGTAGCTGCTTTATACGATGAGAATGTAAGCACAGCTAAAAGACTGATGCAGGATAAAAACCATGATTATGGCGAAGCCTGGAGAAGCATGAGCCAGGAAAGTTTCGTGGACCTGATCTTAATGAAACTGCAGCGTATCCGGCAGATATTGTCGAATGAAGGGAAGACCCTGGTGAGCGAAGGCATTGATGCGAATTACCATGATATTTTGAATTACGCTGTCTTTGCCCTGATCCTGATGGCTGAAGCATAGATCCTCTGCAGGCTTTGCCCGATATTGTTTATTTTCAGTTTACAATTATGTTTTTATGAAAGCAACGATCAATATAATACGGGTAATCGTTGGTGTATTATTCATTTTCTCCGGTTTGGTGAAAGCGAACGACCCGCATGGACTGAGCTATAAAATGCAGGAATTTTTCGAGATCTGGCATATGAGTCAGTTCAACGATTGGTCACTTACTCTTTCTGTGGCAATGAATGCATTTGAGATCATTGCCGGTTTCGCCTTATTACTGGGCTGGCGGATCAAACTGGTAAGCTGGCTTTTATTATTACTCATTATCTTCTTTACTTTCCTTACCGGTTATACCTATATCACCGGTAAACCGAAAAACTGCGGTTGCTTTGGCGATTGTTTACTGATCACCTCAAAGGCTTCTTTCCTCAAAGATGTGGCGCTGACCATACTCATCAGCCTGCTGATTGGGTTCAGGGGTTACATAAAACCGCTGTTCAGCAGTAAAATAAACATCATTGTAATGCTGCTGGTCACCCTGCTGAGTTTCGGTATGCAATGGTATGCTCTCAACTATCTCCCGTTCGTGGATTGCCTTCCTTTTAAGAAAGGAGCTAATATCCCTGAGAAAATGAAAATGCCGGCGGATGCAATTCCTGATAGTACCGTGATCACTTTTGTGTATGAAAAAGCAGGCCAGAAAGTGGAATTCACTGCTGATAATTTCCCGGCTGATTTTTCTGCTGATGTCTATAAATTCATCAGCCGTTATGACAAAGTAGTGAAGGAAGGAAAGAATAATGAACCTCCGATAAAAGGACTTTCATTGTCGGGTATCACTAACCAGGATTCAACACAGTTTGTACTGGAACAACCTTATACTGTTTTATTTTTCTGCGAAAACTTTTCTACTCCTTTTACTACCTGGAAAACCGATTTTGAAAAGGTATACGCTGCCGCCAACGAAAAGAAGATACCTGTATATGCCATTACCAGCAGTATGGAAGAGGCGATGAAAAACTTCAGCCCCTATACAGGTGTACAGGTGTTGAAATGTGATTATACGGCGATACGGACAGCAGCAAGGGTCAACCCTACTGTTTATCTTCTTAAAAAAGGAACGATAGTGGATAAATATGGTTACCGCCAATTCAATAAGATCATACCCATACTAACCAAAGTACCTGTGCAGAAAAGTGCAGCTGCTATTGACCAAATTATTCCTGTGCCGCATTTTGACAGGATAATTAAAGAAAAAATAGATTCCATTAAAAACAACTAAGCTTGCTCAACTACATCCTCAAAAAACTCCTCTATGGCCTGCTCGTGTTAGTGGGAGTGGTGGTATTGGTGTTTTTTTTATTCCAGGGCTTTGGTGATCCGTCAAGAATTGTGATGGGGCAGTCGGGTGATGCCGCCACGCAGGCCAATATCCGGAAGGAATTATACCTGATCGATGCAAAAGGAGACAAGATTCCCAAATTCAAACAGTTCCTTTATTATCTCAATGATGTTTCTCCTCTCTGTTTTCATACGAAAGAGGAGATCAGTACTAAAAAACTCAAAGGCTTTTTCATAGGCGGAGAAAGAAAATTTGGTATAAAAGTCCCTTACCTGCGCAAATCTTACCAGAGTAAAAGGGATGTATGGAGCATTTTGATGCAGGCCTTGCCCGGCACCATCATTTTAGCTATTGCGGCTATGTTCATTGCTATCCTTATCGGCATCCCGTTGGGGGTGGTGGCAGCCGTCAAACAAAATACCTGGTTAGACACATCCGCCATCTTCTCCAGTATTGTCGGTATCTCAGCCCCTTCGTTTTTCATGGGTATCATCATTGCGTATTTGTTCGGGTTTGTATTAAGCGACTGGACAGGACTTCATATTTCCGGCAGTTGGTTTGAAATAGATGAAGTGACCGGGGAAAGAACATTATCTATGCAAAATCTTATCCTGCCTGCCGTCACCCTGGGTATACGGCCGCTGGCCATCATCACCCAGTTGACCCGGAGTTCCATGCTGGATGTATTAGACCAGGATTATATCCGTACAGCCTATGCAAAGGGCCTAAGTAAAAGAACTGTTATCTGGAAACATGGGCTGCGTAACGCCCTGAACCCCGTCATTACGGCTATAACCGGCTGGTTTGCGGAATTACTGGCCGGGGCTTTCTTTGTTGAATACATCTTTGGCTGGCAGGGTATTGGTAAGGTAACCGTGGATGCCCTGGAAAAACTGGACTACCCGGTGGTAATGGGGTCGGTACTGATCGCTGCTGCTTTTTTTATACTTATTAACATACTGGCAGATATTTTGTACGGGATCATAGATCCGAGAGTCAGAATTCAGTAACTTACTGAAACGAGAGCGGATCTATTACCCCGGCTGTTTCCTTACAATCGCTGAACGAAACCACCTTGTATTATTACCTGATAAGACCCGGTTGCACATAGTACCGGTACATTGGTTTCAGATTATTCATCCTAAAAAAGATTGTTATGGAAAAAGTAACTGCCATATTAAACCGGAAAGGGCCCGGTTACAGGTTTATCTCTTCCAGCAGTTCTGTAGATGAAGCGTTGTGCAGGATGAGTTGTGAAAATGCGGATCACCTGCTTGTATTCGACAACGATCAGCAATTCGTTGGGGTTATTACAGAACATGATATTCTTCAAAAAGCAATGGAGGGAGCGTTTTACCCGGCCAGTATTCCTGTGGAGAAACTGGTAAACAAACGGCTACCCACGGCTTCAACAGACGATACCGTTGACCAGTGCATGCAACGAATGCTGCAATACCATGTCCGGCTTTTACCTGTTTTTGATGGATTTGTTTTTAAAGGCCTTGTGTCAGCAGATGATATCCTTGATGAACTGGCCCTGCGTAAAGAGATCGTCTTTGATGAGGATAAGATCAACCGGGTTTACTGAATCAATACTTCTTTGATCACTCTTTGCCCCAATGCTTCATTCACCCGTTGCATGATCTTTTCTTTTTGGTATTTCAATTCCTGTTTTAACGGTGCCACGGACGTGGTGATGATCAGTTTGTCACCGATGATCTGCAATTTGTCGGTGTAACGGGCCACGGTCTTTCCCATGATCTGTTCCCACACATCTTCTATCTGCATCGCCTGGATAGAACCTTTGATCCGGCTCTTTTCCAGGAACTGCTGTATCGCATCACTGATAGAATATTCACCCATAAAACGAAGGTAGAGAAAGTTCAAGAAGTTTCAGGGGTTTAAAAGTTTAGCAAGCTGTAATACCCAAACGAGCTTATTAAACCCTTTGAACTTTTCAAACCTTTTAAACACTTTAAACCTATAAACTAACAAGCTGGTAGCTGACCGACAAAGCATCCAGGTGTTGCCGGAGTCTTTCCTCGTTGGTATCCGTAATAAAAACCTGTCCTTCATTTTCCAGGCAAACTTTCCGCAACAGGTTGCTGATCCGTTCTTCATCCAGTTTTTCAAATACATCATCCAGCAGCAGGAGCGGGGCAAAGTGCTTTTCCTTGCGGATCATTTCCATTTCGGCCAGCTTCAGGGCAAACAATAAACTTTTCCGCTGGCCCTGCGAAGCAATATTTTTAAATAGCTGTTGACCGAAATTTATTTCCAGGTCATCCTTATGCACCCCAACGGTTGACCGCTGGGCCAGGCAATCTTTCTGCCGGGAAGCCTTTAACAATTCCGCAAACGAAGCATGCATCAGATCGCTTTCATAGAAAAGACTGATATCCTCCGGTTGCTGAGCTATTTCCTGGTACAGGTGTTTGGCAATGGGTAAAAAGGAAACGAGGAATTCTTTTCGCTTGTTGAAAATGATCTCACCGGGTTTCACCAATTGTTCATCCAGCACATCTAATAACGACAGGTCTTTAGTACCTGTTTCGGCAAACAATTTCAGCAGAGAGTTTCGTTGCTCGGTTACTTTTTTATAAACGATCAATTGCTGCAAATAATCCGGGTCCAGTTGTGAAAGCAGGGAATCCAAAAAAGTTCTTCGTTCTTTACTGTCACCGGTAATCAGTTCGGCATCATCCGGGGCAATAATAACGCAGGGATAGCGGCCGATATGCTGCGAAAATTTTTCATAGGCCTGGTCATTAATGGAAAGTTCTTTGCGGCCTGTTTCCCGCAACACACAAATAGCTTTTTCCGGCTTGTCCTGCAACACAAAATTCCCTTCCAGCCGGAAACCATTCTTACCCTGCTGCACATTATTGGCATCCAGCCGGGTAAAATAGCTTTTGGTAAAACAGAGGTAATGGATGGCATCCAGCAGGTTGGTTTTGCCCACACCATTCTTGCCACAGATACCCACGATCCTTTCCGAAAAGGAAAAAGACCGGTCACTGTAATTCTTGAATTGTAAAATGGATATGGAACTGACCGCTGGCATTAAGGACTGCAAGATAAAGGTAAGGCCACAAGCAACAAGGCCTAAAAAGCCGGTGGCTTAGCAGAACCTTCAAGGAAGTGTAGCAAGAGCTGATGACCAGGGGCCCGGAAGCCGGTAAAACACTAAAAATCAAAACGCTGAATTTCCTATTTTACCCTTATTTTTGCGTCCCGTAAATCGGTTTACAAAAACATCAAATCAAGCGCCGGTGGCTACCCAATTTTCTAAAGAAACATACCTGTACTGGTACGAACTGATGCAACTTATCCGTCAATTTGAACTGATGGCGGAAGAGAAGTACAAAATGGAAGGCAAGATCCGTGGCTTTTTCCATGCCTATGTAGGGCAGGAAGCCATTGCTGCCGGTTGCATGACAGCTACACGTCCTGAAGATATGATGATCACGGCTTATCGTGACCATGGTTTGGCCATTGCAAAAGGTGTTTCGGTTAACAGTTGTATGGCCGAATTGTATGGCAAGGCAACGGGCTGCGCCAAAGGGAAAGGTGGGAGTATGCACTTCTTTGGTAAGGATGTTGGTTTCTTTGGCGGACATGGTATTGTTGGGGCGCAGATCGGAACCGGAACCGGTTTAGCTTTTGCCGAATATTACCGTGGTTCTGACAACGTAGTGCTTTGCTATTTTGGAGACGGTGCCGCCCGACAGGGTATGCTGCACGAAAGCTTTAACCTGGCCATGCTCTGGAAATTACCCGTCATCTATATCTGCGAGAACAACAACTATGCGATGGGTACTTCAGTGGAACGTACTTCCAACGTGGTGGATATTTACAAACTGGCAGACGGGTATGATATGCCGGCTGATATGATCGATGGCATGAGCCCCGAAGCCGTGCATGAAGGGGTAAGCCGGGCAGTGAAAAGAGCCCGGGAGAAGGGAGGGCCTACTTTATTAGAAATTAAAACTTATCGTTATAAAGGGCACTCCATCAGTGATCCGCAGAAATACAGGACCAAGGAAGAAGTGGATGAATACAAATCCAAAGACCCGGTGCAGATGGTATTGAAAACGATTCTGGATAACAGGTTTGCCACCCAGGAAGAGATAGACGCCATCAACAAAAGAGTGGATGCGATCGTGGATGAGTCGGTAAAATTTGCTGAAGAAAGCCCCTGGCCCAACGATGATGAAGTGCTGAAAGATGTGTACGTGGATCAGAACTATCCTTTTATTACTGATTAAAATTTCTTTTTAATACAACACTAACGAAAAGTAAACCAAGTTATGTCAGACAAGAAAATTGTGCAGGGAATGGAAGGCAGTGAGGCTGTGATTGAAAGAGACAAAGATTTTTGGGGCAAATACAGCAAACCGATCATCATCGCCTGTTTAGCTATTATCGTGGCAGCCGGTGGCTGGTTGATCTATAAGAATTTTGTACAAGCACCAAAAGAAAAAAAGGCTGCCGAAGCCATGTTCAAAGCAGAAGATTATTACCGTATGGATTCTGTGAACCTTGCGCTGAATGGTGATGGCCAAAATCTTGGCTTCCTGAAGGTCATCAGCAAATATGATGGAACAAAAGCCGCAAACCTTGCTCATTTTTATGCCGGTAGCTGCTTTATCAAATTAAATGATAACGTTAAAGCTGTTTCGCATTTAAAAGATTTCAGCACTTCATCAAAGCCACTGCAGGCAAGAGCTTATAAATTACTCGGCGATGCCTATGCCGACCAGGGTAAAAATGCTGAGGCGCTGAGTGCTTATAAAAAAGCGGCCCGTCATTTTACCGAAGACAAAATGGCTTCAGCAGAAGCGTTGTTCATGGCTGCCCAGATTGCCGAACGCAACAAAAACCAGCAAGAAGCCATTGAACTTTTAAAAGAATTGAAAGAAAAATATCCCCAGACCCAGCAAGGCGTTGATGCTGATAAATACCTTGCACAGATGGGAGTATATAATGTAAACTGATTATGGCTGACGTAAGCAACAGTAAACTCTTACACATTGATACAGGCATTCTGAACATACAGGATGCCTGTATCGTTTTGGTGAAAACCGAATGGAATGCCGCTATCGTTGATGAATTAGAAAAAGGATGCATCAGCGAATTACAAAAGCACTCCGTTAAAAAAATCATTACCATCACTGTGCCCGGTGCTGTTGAAATCCCTTTTGCTGTTAAAAGTTATTGGGATAACAGCGGGAAAAAGAACAGGGCTGATGCATTTATTGCCCTCGGGTGTGTGGTGAGAGGTGATACCCCTCATTTTGATTATGTGTGCAAAGCCGTAACGGATGGTGTTGTGCAGTTGAATCTAAGTTTACCGGTACCAGTTATTTTTGGCGTACTGACGGTAAATAATGAAGAGCAGGCCAGGGAAAGAATTGGCGGCCGGCACGGGCATAAAGGTGAGGAAGCTGCGATCACTGCGTTGAAAATGGTATCACTGAAACAAAACTTTGGCAAATAGCACCGGCATGAACGTACAGCTTTTTATACCTTGTTTTATTGACCAGCTTTACCCGGAGACCGCTTTCAATATGATCAAAGTGCTGGAGAAAGCAGGATGTACTGTCAGTTATAATACTTCGCAAACCTGTTGCGGCCAGCCGGCTTTCAATGCCGGTTTCTGGGAAGAATCAAAAGCCGTTTGCAGTAAATTCCTCAACGATTTTGAAGGCACTGACCTGATCGTAGCACCCAGTGCCAGTTGTGCCGGCTTTGTAAAGAATTATTACAGTAAGTTATTTGATAACTCTTCCATGCATCATGCGGTGACGGAAATGAGTAAGCGGATGCATGAGTTCTCGGACTTTATGGTGAATGTGTTGCACATTGAAAATGTAGGTGCATCCTTAAATGGCAAAGCCACTTACCATGACAGTTGTGCCGGGCTGAGAGAATGTAAGATCAAAAAAGAGCCCCGTAAGCTTTTAGCCAACGTAAAAGGATTACAACTCACTGAAATGAATGATGTGGAAACCTGTTGCGGTTTCGGCGGCACTTTCGCCGTAAAATTTGAACATATCTCCATTGGCATGGGCGAACAAAAAGTGGAAAATGCTTTAGCCACCGGTGCCGAATACCTTATCTCCACCGATCATTCCTGCCTCATGCACCTGCAGGGTTATATCAACCAGAAAGGTTATAATTTAAAAACAATGCATATTGCCGATGTGATGGCATCCGGCTGGTAATACTGCAAAAAATAAAACCGGTATGCAGTGCACACCGGTTATTATTAAAAGCATAGGGGGTCTTCTTATTTGGGAAGCACCACATGGTCGATCACATGGATCACACCATTGCTCTGGTACACATTCTTAATCGTAATAGCAGCCATACCAGCATTCTCATCTTTCAGCATGTATTTGCCGCCTTTTTTCATGATCCACAGTTTGCCCCCGGCCACTGTTGCCAGTTCAGCAGTACCATCACCGGCTTTGATCTTTTCATCCAGTTCTTTGGTACCCAGGCGGCCTGCCACTACATGGTAAGTTAAGATGCCGGTCAGTTTCATTTTGTTCTCCGGCTTTAATAATGTTTCAACGGTGCCAGCAGGTAACATATTGAACGCATCGTTGGTGGGAGCGAATACGGTGAATGGTCCTGCACTCTGCAAGGTTTCCACCAGTCCGGCAGCTTTAACAGCAGCTACCAGTGTGGTATGGTCTTTGGAATTCACCGCATTTTCCACAATGTTTTTGGAAGGATACATGGGTGCACCACCAACTTCTACTGTTTTTTCTTTTGCCATATCTCCCTGGGCAAAGGAAACATTCAGTACTAAAGAAGCAAGGAGCATCAATCCGATGGATTTGATCTGTTTCATAATTAAAAGGTTTGGGGTTTTGTTTGAATGATTAACCAGCCGTAATAGCCGGACAAAACAGATACGTTGGAAGATCAGGGGTTGGATTGCAGAAAAGAAAATTTATTTATCCAACTTCTGCTAAATTTGAAAATTGTAAATAATTAGTATAACATGGCATACTGGCTTATCAAATCTGAACCGTTTAAGTATTCCTGGGATCAGTTTGAAAAGGATAAACAAACTTTCTGGGACGGTGTACGTAATTATGCGGCCCGTAACCACCTCAAAGCAATGAAAAAAGGCGACCAGGTATTCTTTTATCACAGTAATGAAGGCACAGAAATAGTAGGTATTGCCAAAGTAGCCAAAGAAGCCTACCAGGACCCCACCACCAACGAAGAAGCCTGGGTGGCCGTTGATTTTAAACCGCATCAGAAATTAAAAAAACCGGTGAGCCTGGCACAGATCAAAGCGGAAAAACGTTTAGCAAATATGGCATTGGTAAGACTGGGTCGTTTATCGGTTCAGCCGGTGACTGATGAAGAATGGGCGATTGTAATGGAAATGGCAGGAGAGAAGTAGTGCATTCATTTTTCCCGTTTAACAAATCACATGGGTTACTTTTTAATGTCTTGAAGAATCAATACAAGATTCTCTATTCATCAAAAAAGTATAGCCATGAAAAAAACATTCATCGGGCTGCTTATTATAGCAGCCGCCGGTGCAGGCATTTTCCTGTACCTGCAAAAAAAGAGTAATACTGTTACCACTGCTGAGATCCGCAAAGAATTACTCATTGGTAAATGGCAGGTTGAATCATTTCAACCTGTAAAAGATTCTTTACAGGCAAAGTTCCGTTGTGCTTTTTCTCCTGACGGACTGTTTCTACGGAGTGCAGGTGATTCGGTAAAAACCGATTCACTTCACTATGAATGGAAAAACAAAAACGAGTTGGTGGTAAAAGAAAATGACAGTACGTCCATTTCGTACGTCATTACCCGGTTAACCCCCGACAGCCTGCAATGGCAAACCCCCGACAGTGTGCAAACACTGCTGATCAAACTAAAGTAGTAAAATGTCCCGGCCAAACCGGGACATTATTATGTAATCCTTTTTATTTAGCATCAAAGAATAAATCAAAAGCCATGCAAAAAATAATTGCAGTTGCACTTGCCAGTGCGATGCTGCTTGCTGTTGCCTGTAACAGCCGAAACGAAACAAAAAAAGATGTCCGGATCAGTGAGCTATCAATGACAGAAACCGAAAAAAACGAACCCGGAAGTTTTGGATTTGCTACCGACTCCGCCGCTTCGCAGGAATATAACGGGAATGCCGATAAGGAAGAAGACCAGGATCAAAAACAAAAGAGACAACCTGTTCAACCTAAAGCAACAGAACCTGTGGCCAAACCGGACTGGGATAAAAAGATCATCAAGACCGCCTCCATCAACCTCGAAATAAAAGAATATACTAAATACAATACATCGCTCCGCGAAAAAGTAAAAAGCTTCGGCGGTTATATTGCCCAGGAAGAACAAAGCCAGTCGGATTATAAGATTGAAAATACCGTAACAGTTAAAGTCCCGGTTGACCAGTTCGACAATGCAGTTACCTTACTGACCAGTAACGTGGAAAAGCTGAATGAGAAAAAGATCAGTTCGCAGGATGTTACAGCCGAATTTGTGGATACAAAATCGAGGCTGGAAGCGAAACGGCAGGTGAGGGAACGTCATATCGGCCTGTTGAAACAGGCAAAGAATATGGAAGAAATATTGAATGTACAATCAGAGATCAACAGTATCCAGGAAGATATGGAGGCTGCTGCCGGCAGGATCCAGTACCTTGGGCATTCAGCGTCTTACAGTACTATCAACCTTACCTATTTCGAAGTGCTTAATTCATCCGCCAAAACAGATGACAACCCTTCTTTCGGTACAAAGTTTATCAACGCTTTTAAAACCGGCGGCAGCGGCGTTATGGATTTGCTGGTCGGGCTGGTAACGATCTGGCCTTTATTCCTGCTTGCCTTTATTGGTTTGGTAATTTACAGGAGAACAAGAACTGCCAAAGTCAAAGTATAATAAAATTACAGTGATGAAAAAGTATGTCATGCCGGGAAAGCATGACATACTTAATTTTGGGTATGTCAAAAAAGAAACTCGTTGTATTGACCGGTGCCGGTATCAGTGCCGAAAGTGGTTTAAAAACTTTCCGGGACAGTGACGGGCTTTGGGAAGGATATAATATAGAAGATGTGGCCACACCCCGTGCCTGGCGGAAAGACCCGCAACTGGTGCTGGACTTTTATAATTTCCGGAGGAAAAATGTACTGGATGCCCAACCCAATGCAGCTCACTATGGGTTGGCAGCATTGCAAAATAATTTTGATGTAACGATCATCACCCAGAATATTGATGACCTGCATGAGAGGGCCGGTTCCACCAACATTCTTCACCTGCATGGAGAAATTTTAAAAATGCGGAGTGAAAGAAATGAATATCTTATTTACGATATAACAGGCGATATTAAATTAGGTGACAAGGCAGAAGACGGCTTTCAGCTTCGTCCGCATATTGTATGGTTTGAAGAACCGGTTCCGAAAATAGAGGAAGCCATTCCAATTGTAAACGCAGCGGATATATTTGTTGTTGTGGGAACATCACTGGTGGTTTATCCTGCTGCCGGGCTGGTGAATTATACAAGAGCAGGTGTTCCCATTTTTATGATTGATAAAAAAATACCTGCGATTTCATCGGTGGAGAATTTAACAAGTATTGAAAAGCCGGCAACAGAAGGAATAAAAGAGCTGCTTCACCTGCTTACAGGCTAATCGTTTTCTCCCTGAATTGAACGCCCAGTTGTTCCAGTTCCTTCAGCACCGGTTCATAGATTTCTTTTTTGGTAGGTATATGCAGGCCGTTCATTTTGATCTTTCCCTGCAGGATCAGTTTGGCGGCAATACCCAACGGTAAGCCAACAGTTTTTGCCATCGCAGTCCGGAGGTTATTTTCTCCCTTTACTACCAGTGAGCTGCTGATAGCTGATTCTTTATTGCCGATCTTGTAAACAAATTCATGCAGCATTACGATCATATCCTTATCATAAGGCCGGAGGGATAATTTCTTCTCCACAGCAAACTGCAAAATATCTGCAGGGCTGCAGAATCCTTTATTTACCATCGTATCCTGGTCATCAAGGCCAAGAAAGAAAAGTTGTTTCAATGTAAGATTTGCCTGGTGCATCTGCTCCGCGAGATAGGCTGCTGCCCGGTTCTTCACTTCACCGATCTCAATTTCTTCAATATTGCCACTGTCATCAGCCGTCATAAATGTTTGCGGGATCTTGTCACCCTCTCTGGTAACTTCATTCTCGGCTTCCATCAGTTTCATCAGGTTTTCCATCAATCCCTTTGTTTCAGCAAAACGTTCCGAAAGCTTCTCATTCAGCCATTCCCCAAAACCATGTTTATCCATATGTTCTTTAAAAACCTGGTACAAGGTTTTTCCATCAGTATTATATTGCGGTGTTTCATCTGTCAGTTTCAGGTCAATGATATTTTTCCAGCCATACATAAAATCAGGGTGCCGCAATGTGGTACGGATAAAAGTAGTGGTATCCTGCAGTCCATACAAAGGAGTATAACTGAGTGAATCACGGTTGGGATACCAGCTTAAAAGCCCGAGGTCAGGTATCTCCACGGTATGTTCGCCGGTAAACAGTTCTTCGTATGGCAACTTCTTTTCATTGCCATTCTCTTTATAATGGGCACCTGCTTTTCCTGCCATAATGATATTACGGGGATTCCAGCTTATTTTATAATGCCAGGGATTATCATCACTCTCCGGTGCAACGAGTCCGCCGCAATGCGATTTAAAGGAACTGATGGTACCGCCTTTGGCATGAATGTTATCAATGATCTGCATGGCACTCATATGATCAATACCCGGGTCCAGGCCCATCTCGTAAAGGAAAAGAAGTTTGTTCCTGCTGATATCGGGTTCCAGTTTACGGATATCATCATCCACATAAGAAGCCGTCAGCAGGTTCTTCTGGAATTTCACACAGTCTTTCGCTACTTCAATATGAAGAAAGGGAGGCAACAGCGAAATAACAATATCAGCTTGCCTGATATACTTACCTCTTTCGGCTGCATTCGCAATATCAAAAGAGACAGCTGTTGCTTTTTGTGAAGTACCGATCTTCGATTGTGCCAGTTTCAGGTCAGCATCCACCACTGTTATTTTCCAGTTCTCAGTGATCGCCGTATCCAGTAAGTAATCGATCAGTACTGTTGCTGATTTACCTGCCCCAAAAAGTAAAACTGTTTTCATTCCAAATCATTTATAGATCCGGTTGTAAAGATTATTATTTATTTTTGCAAAAACCATTTTATGAAAAAGATAATTCTGATCGTTGCCGTACTTATTGCTATTAACAGTACAGCGCAATCATTTCAATTCGGGGCAAAGGCAGGTGCCAATATCAGTAATTTCACTGGTGGTAATTTCGATGCTGTAAAAAAGAAGGCCTTAGTTGGGTTTCATGGTGGTTTGTATCTCCGGTTTTCCTTTATGAATTTTTCTATTCAGCCTGAAGCAATGATCTCTTCGCAGGGAGCAGTCATAGACAGCGTATCCGGCAGCTATGACTGGAAAGTTACTTACGTAAATATTCCTGTGCTGGCACAATACCGTTTCAGCAGTGGCATCTACCTGGAAGCAGGTCCGCAGGTTGGTTTTAAAGTCAGTGAAAGTATAGAGAATGAAACGATCGACAATTTTGCCAAAGGCCTTGATCTTTCTGCGGCTGCGGGAATCGGTTTCAGGGGTAAAAGAGGTTTCGGCATTGGCGGAAGATATACAGCAGGTATCAGTAAAGTAGGAGATTTCAATTCCGGTAATATCAATCCTGATTTTAAGAATGGGGTAATTCAATTCAGTCTTTATATTCCGCTGACACCCGGTAAGTAAAAAAAATGAAATTATAAAAAAGCCCCTGCATGTTATCGCAGGGGCTTTTTTATTACAGGTCGGCCATATCTTTCGCTGATTGTACCGAAAGTATATGTGTGATCTTATACGTTACTTTGATCCCCCGGTTCGTATCCGGAACACGGATGGTTTGTGTACCACCGGGAGCCACCGAGCGGAACTGGATAGACTCTGTTTTCAACGGCTGTTCACTGGGTTTTAAATATTGCAGTTCTACCACCACGTTATCCAATACATATTTTGAATCATTGCTTACCGTTAGCTGAAGATTACGGATACCGCCGAAAGCTACTTTCTGGTAATCGTTACTCGAAACGGTCACCTGCTTTGAAAGGCTATTATTTTTAAGCACTGCTTTTGGCACCGGTTCACTGATAATTTCCTTCTCTGTCGGCTCCGTTGTTTCGCTACGAACTTTTTTGTTTCGTTCCCCGGTTCTTGCATTGATCTCCACCCCGGGTGAAGGTTCATCCGCAGGCACAAATTTCTTTTCAGGTTGTACTACTTCTTTTTTGGGAGTGGTTGTAATGGCTTTTTCAGGTACACTGGCAGGAGCTGTCAGTGGTGATTGTTTTTGTTCCTTCAATTCCTGTTTTTTCATTTCATCCTGTATCACAGGCTGTGGTTCTTCATAGGCTGGTTCTGCAGGTATTTCTTCATCCTTTTGCTCCTGTGCGGGTTGTTCTTGTAAAACAGGCCCGGTTGTGTCCGCAGGCAGTATAGCTACTTGTTGTGGAATTATATTTTCTGTAGCTGTTACCGGCTTATTACCATTCGATTTCATGGCAAACCCGATCAATATTCCAACTCCTACAATTGCCAGGGCTACGGCAGCATTTTTCATTGCGGCGTTCAGGTAGGTCTTTTTTGCTATTTTCTGTTTCCTGTCCTGCAGGGTCTTTACATACATTTCCTTGATCTCATCCAACGGCTGGGAATATTTGATCTCGGCGGTAACAGGTGTTTCAGTGATGAGGATCGTTGGAGCCGCTGTTTCGGCCATTACCGTTTCCTTCACAGCAGGCTGGTATTTTTCATAGCCGGTAACAGGCTGCTCTTTTATGCTTGCCGGCTGCTGTTGTTTTTGCCCCGGCAAGGTCACAAAAACAGATTTCCTGGGAATATAGGTGGATTGCTGAACCACGTTTTCCTTTTGCTGAACCGCAACCGGCACCTGTTTTTTCTCTTCCGAAGGCTTTTTGAAAAACCGGTCGTAAGGTTGCTCCTCCACGGCCGGGGAATATTCTTTGAGTTCTGCGATCTCGCCGGGGTATCGCCAGGCGGCACTTTTCCCGTTCACCCAAACGAGGTCGTAAGGTTTCAGGCCGTGCTGAATTAATTCCTCCAGCGAAAAAGGCCCTTTTTCCTTGTTATTGCGGAGTAAAAGGTAACTGGTCATGATCCGTTTCTTTTGGTAACGCCACAACAACGAAAAAACAGTGCCGCGAAGTGTAAAAAACTTGTTATAAACCAGCCAATTCGGAAAGCCGTTTTTAATTCACAGTAGTGGATAAAAGAGATCAAAAAACAGGTTTTTTTATCAGGTTTTCAAGGCTGAAAAGGGTAGATTTGCGAGCCTTCAAAAAGCCCCGTTTTAGGGATCCATTTTACGCAAAACGAATATAAGAAGCAGATCACATGGAAGAGAATTTAGAACCATTGGAAACGCAGGATAACAACCGCATCATTCCCGTTAATATCGAAGAGCAGATGAAGACCGCTTACATTGACTATTCAATGTCGGTGATCGTGGGCCGGGCCCTCCCGGATGTGCGGGACGGGTTAAAACCTGTTCATCGCCGGGTCCTGTTTGCGATGAATGAACTCGGTATCCATTACAACAAGCCGTATAAAAAATCGGCCCGTATTGTCGGGGAAGTATTGGGAAAATACCACCCGCATGGTGATACATCGGTGTATGATGCGATGGTGCGTATGGCACAGGAGTGGAGTATGCGCTACACCCTTATTGATGGCCAGGGTAACTTTGGTAACCAGGATGGTGATGGTCCCGCAGCCATGCGTTATACAGAAGCAAGGTTGGAACGGCTGGCCGAACATATGCTGGATGATATCGAAAAAGATACCGTTGATTTCCAATTGAACTTTGACGACTCTGAAAAAGAACCCACCGTTTTGCCGGCAAGGGTTCCTCAATTACTGATCAATGGCTCCAGCGGTATTGCCGTGGGTATGGCCACGAATATGATGCCGCATAACCTGACGGAAGTCATTGATGGTTGTGTTGCTTATATCGACAACCGGGAGATCAGTATTGATGAGCTGATGCAATATGTAAAAGCCCCCGACTTCCCGACAGGTGGTATCATCTATGGGATGGAAGGAGTGAAGGCTGCCATGCATTTTGGCCGTGGCAGGGTGGTTGTGAGAGGAAAATTAACGGTAGAGACCAAACCAAGCGGCCGTGAACAGATCATCATCACCGAAGTGCCTTACCAGGTGAACCGGGATGCACTGATCAACCGTATTGGTGAACTGGTAAATGAAAAGATCATTGAAGGTATTGCCCATGTCAATAACGAATCGACCAATAAAGAAGGTACACGATTAGTGATCGATCTGAAAAGAGATGCTATCGCCAATGTGATCATCAACCAGATCTATAAACTTACCGATCTGCAGACCTCTTACGGTATCAACAATGTGGCGATTGTTAAAGGAAGACCCAGGACCCTGAACCTGAAAGACCTGATCAGCGAGTTCGTTGAATTCCGTCACGAAGTGGTGGTAAGGCGTACAAAATATGACCTGCGGGAAGCTGAAAAGAGAGCCCATATCTTACAGGGTTATCTCATCGCACTTGATCACCTGGATGAAGTGATTGCGTTGATCCGCAGCTCAGCCACGCCTGATATTGCCAAAGACAATTTGATCAATGCAGGCTGGGGATTGGATGAGATACAGGCCAAAGCGATACTGGAACTGCGTTTACAACGCCTGACCGGTATGGAAAGAGAGAAGATCAAAGAAGAGTATGATGAACTGATGAAACTGATCGCCCATCTCAATAATTTATTATCCAATGAAGGAATGAGGTTCGACCTGATCAAAACAGAATTGCTGGAGATCAAAGATAAATTCGGTGATACAAGGAAAACAGAGATCACTTACCTCGATGATGAAGTAAAGATCAAAGACCTGATCAAAGAAGAAGATGTGGTGATCACTATTTCACACCTGGGTTATATCAAACGTACACCGGCTGATGAATACCGGGCACAACGCAGGGGTGGAAGAGGAGTGATCGGTGGCAAAACAAGGGATGAAGATTATATCGAACATCTTTTTGTGGCTTCCACACATCACACCATGTTATTCTTTACCGAAAAAGGAAGGTGTTACTGGCTGAACGTATGGGAAATTCCGGAAGGCGAAAAGACAGGTAAGGGCCGTGCCATACAGAACCTGATGCCGTTGCCAACAGATGATAAAGTAAGAGCCATCATTGATGTGAAAGACCTGAAAGATGAAGAATTTGTAAAAGCCCATAATATTGTTCTCTGTACCAAAAAAGGGATCATCAAGAAAACTGAACTGGAAGATTTCAGCCGTCCGAGACAAACAGGTGTGATTGCAATTACCATTGTGGAAGGCGATGAATTACTGGAAGCAAAGATGACCGATGGTAAATCGGAGATCATGATGGCCGTGAAAAGCGGAAGGGCTATCCGTTTCTCCGAAGAAAAAGTGAGGGCCACCGGCCGCGGTGCCATTGGTGTGGCAGGTATTGAAGTCGATGATGCCGCTGATGAAGTGGTGGGCATGATCTGTGTAAATCCTGAAACAGATGCATCCAAAACCGTACTGGTGGTAAGTGAGAAAGGATTTGGAAAACGTACACCGGTGGACGAATACCGTTTCACCAACCGGGGCGGTAAAGGAGTGAAGACGATCAATGTAACCGATAAAACAGGTTCCCTGGTAGGAATTTTGGATGTAACCCCGCAGGAAGACCTGATGATCACCTGTAAGAGTGGTGTAACGATCCGGATGCCGGTAGCGGGTATCAGTGAGCAGGGCAGGGCCACGCAGGGTGTGAAACTGATCCGCCTGGATGAAGGAGACGAGATCGCAGCGATCACCAAACTGGATGAGGGGGAAGAGGAATTAGCTGAACTCCCGGAAACAACGATTCCTCCAACAGAACAGGGTAATGACGCAACGGGTACCACTGAAAATCCATCTTAGGAGGGATGAACTATAACTACGTTTATTTTAAATATGCTAATATGAAAAAAGTCTCTTTGTTTTTTGTGCTGCTATCATTGGCTTTTGCCGGCTATGCCCAAAACTATGAACCCATCAAGAACCTTCTTGTGCTCGGACAATATAAAAAAGCCAAAGAAGACCTGGATAAGGGAATGACGAATGCAAAATTTGCCGCCAAACCCGAAGCTTATATTCTAAAAACACTGGTATATGCCAGTCTTGCAGGGGATGAAACAGTAAAAAATACTCCTGAAGCAAAAACGCTGATAACGGAAGCTGAAATTGCCTTTGGCAAATACAAAGAGATGCAGCCAGATCTCAGCCTGGTAAAAGATCCTGTTTACCAGAGTGCCCCTATTAACCTGTACAGTTCTTTATTTTCAGTAGGATACAAAGATTATAATGAGAAGAACTGGCAACACGGGTTTGAAACATTTGAGAAAGTAGTGGCTTTGTCGGATATGCTGATCAAAGAAAAACTGATCAATGTGCCTGTTGATACCAACAGCCTGTTGCTGGCCGGTATCACTGCCGAGAGCAGTAATAACAGGGATGCTGCTGCCAAATATTACTCAAGACTGGCTGATATTAAAGTAGCTGACAGGGAATACGAGAATTTCTACCGTTTCCTGGTGAATTATTATTTCACTAAAAAGGATTTAGCTTCTTTTGAGAAATATAAAGCACTTGGTAAAGAGGTATATCCCAAAAGTGAATTTTTTAATTATGATAAAGTGGATTTTGCTGTTGGTCTTGAAACCGAACTGGACAAAAAGATCCAGGCGGTGGAAGAAATAATAGCTACTGACCCTACTAATTACAAAGCCGCTTTATTATTAGGTGGTGTTATTTATGATACATTGAACTCCACAGAAGAGGGTGCTGTGCAACCGGCCAATGCAGCCGAACTTGAAACAAAGATGGTCGCTTCCCTGAACAAAGCAGCGGAACTGGATCCAAAATCTGAAGACCCGCATGTGTACCTCGGCGGCCACTACCTGAACAAAGCCAAAATGGTCAATAAGCAACGTTCTGCCCATGCTGCCGAAATGCAGGCACGCACCAAACCCGGTAAGCCTGCTGCGAAAGAAGATATACAGAAAAGAGAAGACCTTGATAAATTATATGCAGCTACCATGGATCTTGCCATCGCTCCATATGAAAAAGCAGCGGCCATACTCGGAGCCAAATTAGCCACCCTGAACCTGCGTCACAAACAACAATACAAATTCATTGTAAGTGACCTGGGTGAAATGTATGGTTTCAAAAAGATCATGGCAAAAGGCAAACCGGCCGAAGCTGCCAAATATGCGGCCGAGGAGAAAAAATGGAATGACCTGTACGATTCGATCCATTAAAAATAACTCAGACACCGCTTTAACAGCGGTGTCTGTTTATATAAAAGTTTTCCCGGCCCGGCATACATCCTTTATCAATCCTTTGTATGAGTAAACATATTTCCTTTTTTCTTTTTAGTTTTTTTATCAGTGTGATTGCCATGGGGCAGACCCTCGATGATATCCGTTCACTGGCGGGAAAGAACCAATGGGAAAAAGCAAAGGAGGGAATTGACAGCTATCTCACTAGTGAGACCAATGCCAAACGTTCCGAAGGCTGGTACCTCAAAGCACTTGTTTACTACAATATACTGAAACAGGGCAATGCCTTGCCATCCGGTTATTCAGATGCATTTACAGCCTATAAAAAATTCCTGGAACTGAAAGAAAAGGAGAAAGATGCGACCGCAACAGAACATGAAGTATTATTCGGGCTCACCTTTAATAATATTGACAAAGCCAACAATGATTTCCAGTCGAAGCGGTTTGAAGAAGCATTGAAAAGTTTCCGGGAAGTGGAAGAAATGGAAAATTTTATTGTGAAGAAAGGATTCAGCTACCAGGCTTATTTATTCCCGGTTTATGATACACAGCTTTATGTAAATATTGCCGCTGCCGCTATCAATGCCGGCAAAGAAGATATTGCCATCAGTTATTACCAGAAGATCGCCGATAATAAGATCACCGGTAAAGGTTTTGAAGGTATCTACCGGTTTCTTGCTGACCGCTTTCAGAAAAAAGGAGATAAGCCCAACCGTGACAAATACAGCAGCCTTGGCCGGGAATTGTACCCGGAAGATGAATTCTGGTGCCAACTGCCATTGAAAGACGCAGGCACCGATAAGAAAAAACTATTTTCCAAATACGAGGAACTGATCAAAAGCTATTGTAATAATTATACCACGAATTATAATTATGCCGCCGAGCTGTATAATTATTGTTTCAAACAAACGGCCCGCCCGGCTGACTTTGCCACACAGCATCCGAAGATCCCGGAAATACTGAAGAGTGCACTGCTGGCTAAAGCAACCGTGGAAGCCAACCTGCTGATGAGCCGTTACCAGCTCAACCTGATCAATGACCTGATCGACAGCTACAATAAGTCAACCGACGCCAAAAAGAAAGATGCTTATGCTGCAGATATCAACCAGCGCTATGAACAGGTGTACCAATATGCCGGTAATGCTTACAATAATATAGATGTTAGCAAACTGGCTGCCCAGCCAAAGGATAAAGACAATTATATCAGCGCCTGCAAAATGCTGCTGGATTACTGGGACCGGAAAAAGGATAAGGAGAGGATGAAGGAGTTCCAGGAGAAGATTGATGCAGTGAATTAGACTTTCCTAATTTTTAGTTTTCTGGAATCCAAGTTACTTTACCAGATTTATAAATCCATCGTTTAGATGGAATTCCTTCGTCTCCAAATATTATATATCTGTTTTTGTAGCTTGTCATATTAAGGCGAATTGGGTTGCTCTTATAAAACAGCCCTATCATCAATAAAAGGATTTACCCTTCTTTCTTTGGAGGTGGAGGCGGAGGCGGGGGATTTTCCATCCTTGGAACCTGACCTTTTTGGTCAGGGATTTTATGCTCCCTGAATTTTTCGGGTACTGGTGGTTTTGGCGGCGGCGTAGGCGGCGTCTTAGGCTGTTGTGATTTACTCATTGTGGGTAATATGTGTTTATATAATTTCTGACATCTTGGTCAGTTTTATCCTTTAGAGATTTGTAAATTCTGATATTTATTTTATTATCGAGCTCTTCTATCTTCTTTGAAGATTCTCTCAATTCAAATAGTCTTCCTTTTGCAGTTTCCTCGGTCATTGATTCATAGTTACTGAAGAGTTTTTCTAATTCTTGTTCCCAATCTAAATACATCAATCTTAACTTACATATTTGCTGCATATCATTTTCAGAGTGCATGATATGCTCTTCCAGTAAACTGGCTATTTGAACTACTCCAATTGCTGAGAGCATTATTATAGTCGGTATTTTGAAGTCTTTAAAGGCTGAAAAAATACCTCCTGCAGAAAAGATAATGGTCAAAATTTTAAACCATTTTTTTACTTTCCTTTCCCTTTTTAAGTATAGAATCAAATACTCACCGCCGAATTTGGCATTTAGGAAATCATACCAAATTGTGTTCCTAACATTCATAATCCGAATATACCAAGAACAAGAATAGGTATGCAATATAGTAGGTGAAAACCTGTACCTGGTTTTCACAATAGAAGCAGAGCTTTTATAAGAGTTTAGTTTCGGCTTTATTTAACATAATGTAAATTATAAGAAAAGAATCTGATTTAATATACAATAGTGCGCCCCGAAGTTGCGATTTTTTCAGTTCACCTTATTTGTTGGCAGTTACCAGAAAAAATCGCAACTTCGGGGCGCAAAGGAAGTTTTCTTATAATATACGTTATGTGTGAAACCCCTTCGGGTAAATTGGTTGCTAAGAGAAAAAAAAGAAACCTGCGCTTCCGGCGTGAGAACTTTAAACAGATCTACTGATTAGTATTGCGTATCGTGTGGATTTAAACATCTGAAAATATTATGGTATATTCTTTTTACACGATTGATAGTTCCGAAGTACCCAGAAATCCTAAACTGGCATTCAAGTTAGAGTTAGAAAATAAGCCCAATAAAGGTGACTACATTTCTCATGATGCCAAATTGTATGTTGTTAACTTTTTGGTCTATTCTGAAAAAGGAATTATGATAGTGGTTGCTCAGGATTCCTTTCAGTTAAATGTAGCTTACTAACAATTCCTGATTGGATTTCTTTTAGTAAGTTTAACGCATCAAATGCGTCTTTCCGGGTTTTAAAATCAACAGGAATAGTATATGCTACATCGAAGAGATGTTGTAAATATTGTGACCCCCGCTCACCAATTTTCGTAGACGGCTGCGCCGATTTAATACGCCTTGTATTTTCTTTTTTTGCCTGCTTGCATTTTGTTGCAAACAACTTACAAAATGCCGATAACCAATTGAACATAACGTAGTTTACATTATAAGACTAAAATTCATCCAAACCAGGGCGGTGTCTGGTGATCAGCCCGGATTGATGTCCAGGGCTGGCCAGTTCGATTCTGGCACTGTCCTCCAATGATTTAACAGATAAACGACCATGTTCTTGCAATAAGGTTTGGGCTATTCCTGTCTGTTAGTTAATTTACACCCTTAATTAAAACTCAAATATGGATTACCCTAATCATTCCAGCAGCACTCCTGAACACCTGTTCAACAGTTACCAGGCTACAGGAACCCGGTCCAAATCATTTATCGCTAATGTATTTGCCTATATGTTCCTGGCACTGGGCATTTCTGCAGTTGTAGCCTTCTTATTTGCTGAGAACCGTCAATGGTTGGAGCCAATTTTACAAAACAAAGTATTATTCTACTTAGTTGTTTTTGCACCCCTGGGCTTTGTTTTATTAATGTCATTTGGCTTTAAGAAACTATCTGCCCCGGTTATGATCCTGTTATTTATCGTTTACTCTGGAATAACCGGAATTACCTTGAGTTTTGTTCTTTTAACCTATGCAGCCAGTTCTGTTTTTGGCTGTTTTGCCTCTGCCGCTGCCATGTTTGGCGTGATGGCTTTTATGGGTTATACCACGAATAAAGACCTGACCAGTTTTGGCCGCATCATGACCATGGGCCTTATCGGTATTGTGATCGCTTCGGTGATCAATATGTTCCTCGGCAATTCTACCATGGACTATATCATCAGTTTTGTCGGTGTCCTCGTGTTTACCGGCCTCACCGCTTATGATGTACAGAAAATCAAACGCATTGGTGAAGGTTTTGATGAAAATGGACAAGTCCTTGAAGGCGATGTGAAAAAATTCGCCATCATGGGTGCCCTCACCCTCTATCTTGATTTTATCAACCTGTTCCTGATGCTGCTCCGTTTATTCGGCAAAAGAGACTAATATATCTTCATTACTTCGTTGACAAAAGGCAGCTTTTCCAAAAGTTGCCTTTTGTATTTTTACAGGGTTATGAACCTGAGGAATACCTTACTCGCCGAACATTCCAAAGCCCAGGCTGATAAAGTCATTCAATGGATCGGCAGTAACCAGCATCGCTTCGACCAGTTGTTTACTCTTTTTACAAGCAATGAATACAAGATTGTACAACGGGCCGCCTGGCCGCTGAGCTATGCTGTTGCCGCACACCCTGTTCTTATTCAAAAACATTTTGGCAAACTGCTCCGCTACCTGAAACAACCCAACCTGCATGATGCGGTAAAGCGCAATTCGGTCCGCCTGCTGCAGGATATGGATATTCCCAAAAAATACCAGGGCGATGTGATGAATCTTTGCTTTGATTATATCATCAACCCCAAAGAAAAACCGGCGGTGAAAGCCTTTTCTTTAACCGTATTGCAAAACCTCTCCCGCCAGTACCCGGAAATAAAAAATGAACTGCGTACCATTATTGAAACACAATGGGACAACGAATCACCTGCATTCAGGTCAAGGGCCCGGAAAATTCTCAAAGAGCTTAACTAACATTAATGACTTTGCAGGTACCCGGTAAGGTTTGTAACAAATAATCCTGAAAAGATCAATGCAAAAGATATAAATAAGGCATTCATCCCCACTTCCCCAATTTTAAAGATCGCTTTCTTTGGTATCTCGTACATGGGATAATAGGCAAACTGAGTAATCACTTTCCCGATCCAGTAAGCAGCAACCAGGCCTGTGAGGGCAATTGCCAATCCTGTCTGGTTTTTCAATTCATCAGTCAGTAAAATTGTGATGAGTCCAAATGAAAAATTCAATCCCTGTATATACCGGCCATAGGTTTTGGCGATCTCCTGGTTCAATGGTTTCAGTTTTTTAATATCGTTATACCAGTCAAAAACCACATGCCGTATATACGGATAGATCAATGCAGTAAATACCTGGCCGATACCGCCTGCGATGATCAGCCAATTGGGGATTTCAAATTTCATATAAAAACATTTCCGTCATTATAATGATAACTCATGCACCCGCTTTAGAAGGTACAGGAGTTTTATTGAATTCTTTAAATATCAACCGCAGGTTCTGATCATAGGTAAAATAGTTATAGAGCCAGTTACTGAATACAAAGAACCTGTTCTTAACACCGAGTATCAGCATCAGGTGCAATCCCATCCAGATCAGCCAGGCAATAAAGCCGCCAAAATGTAATTTGGGTTTGGGCACATCCACTACCGCCAGGTTTCTGCCCACGGTAGCCATCGAGCCTTTGTCGTTGTATTCAAATTCATATTGTCGGCCGGGATCCGATTTCTTTTCGATCAGTTTCAAATTTTCAGCCAGCAGGTCTGCCTGTTGTATCGCTACCGGTGCCACCTGTGGATGGCTGTTCGGATACTTGGGTGTTTCCATATAAGCGAGGTCGCCCAGTGCATATATATTATGGTATCCCTGCACCCGGCAGTAACGGTCTGTTTTGATCCGGTTTCCTCTTGCAATCAGTGATTGATCGAAACCGGCAGGAATATTTCCTTTGATACCGGCCGCCCATATCACCGTAGCAGCAGGGATCGTATTGCCATCCTGCAACAAGACTTCCTTACCATCATAATCCTTCACCAGTGTATTGGTCATCACCGTCACACCCAGTTTGGATAAATATTGTTGCGATTGGGCAGACGATTTTTCACTCATCGCTGCCAGTGTTTTACCGGCTCCTTCCAGCAGGTAGATATTCATCTGCGAAAAATCGAGTTCGGGATAGTCTTTAGGTAATACATATTTTTTCATTTCCGCTAATGCACCGGATACTTCCACACCCGTGGGGCCACCGCCCACCACTACAATATTCATCAGGCGTTGCAGTTCTTTCTTATTCTGTATGGCATGAGCATCTTCAAACAATTGCAGCAAGCGGTGACGGATCTGCAGAGCTTCCACAGTTGATTTCATGGGGAAAGCATGTTGCTCCAGGTTTTTATTGCCGAAGAAATTGGTATCGGCACCGGTAGCCAGCACCAGCACATCATAAGGTATTTCTTCTGTATCAGTAATCACTTTATTCTCACCGGCCACGACCTGTTTCAATTCCGCCAGCCTTATCCTTACATTTTTACTTTTCTGAAATACTTTTCTTAGCGGGAAAGAAATATTACTGGCATCCAGCCCTGCCGTGGCCACCTGGTAAAACAAGGGCTGAAACTGGTGATAGTTGAATTTATCAATAAGTATCACTTCAAAACCAGCCTTGTTATTTAAGCGGCGGGCCAGCCTGAGTCCGCCGAATCCCCCGCCTACGATCACTACTTTCATAAAAAATCATTTAGCAGTACAAACTTACACAATTTTCAATAATTATTGAAAATACAGGAATAAATATTTTCCTTCTTTCCTTCGGGGTCTCCGGCTTTAAAAAGCAGTTGCCCAGGTATAGATAATGAACAGGAAGAAATAGCAGATAAAAATAACTTCGCCGGGGAAAATACCGGTCAGCCCGACGAGTAATGAAATACTGCCTGAAAATACTAACCCGATAGCGATCCACTGGGATACCGTATTATTTTTAAACCGGACCGGGAACAGCATATGCCCGGTGGGTATGGCCAGTGACAAAGCAATAAGACCGCTGGCCAGCCAGCTGTCAGTTCTCTCCCCCTCTCCCACAAGAGATGAAAGAAAAAGTATGACAGTGCCTGCTGCTATACAGGTCATAAAACCGATGGCGTTGATCTTTTCCTGCTTTTCCAACGCATGTTTTCCATCCCTATGAAAGAATAAAAAACTATTGGCAAGCGGGTTCAATATCCAGGAAAGGGAAACAAAAAGAAGGTAGGCACCCGCTACGATCATTCCCACGTTTTCAAAACCGGGGCTGTCATTACTTACTGTGGCAATGATGCGTACGATCACAAAAATGCCAATCAAAAATCCCCACCTGAAATTGCTTCCTTTATTGCTTAGCCAGAAATTGAACTGGAGCAACCATCGGTATGGTGGAATTTTTGATTTCAACGCTTCCTTCAACCCACTTTTTGCATTGTGATGATCAGGGGCCAGGCGCAGGGCTTCCCGGAAGTGTTCAGTGGCCTGTTTATGTTTGCCCTTCTCCAATAAATTCCAGCCGATGGTGGAATGGGTAAATTCATTATCCGGATCCTGTGCAAGAGCATTCTGCATGGTTTCAATGGCATCATCTGTACGGCGCAATTTGTTCAGGGCAACAGATCTTGCATTCAGGCAGGTGATATTTTCTGCATCAATAGCCAATCCTTCATTGGCTTTACTGAGCCCTTCTTCAAATTGCTGATCATCCAGCTGCACGAACGCCAGCAGGCCATAATACTCTGCACTATAAGGATCCAGTTCAATGGCTTTGCTCAGGTAAGTGATCGCCTGTACTGTCAGATTCTTATGGTAATACCCAAACCCCAGCAGGTAATAATAAAATGATTCTTCAGGGTCAATTGCAATAGCTTTTTGAATTGTTTCCATCCCCTTATCATGCTGGCCGTTGTTCAGGTAAATCCTTGCCAATACGGATAAAGCATAATCATTCTCCGGCTCCTTAGCCAGGGCCTGTTTGATGAACTTTTCAGCATCGTTGAACCGGCCCTGTTCCAGCAACAGGTTAGCCCTTTCAATAAAAGCACTGGTTTCGTTACTCATTTATTTTTTGATCTTCAGGTACTTTAAAATATCATCATACAGGCCGGATTCATTAGCGTACAACGCATAATTACGGGCTGATGAAAACCATTCCAGGGTGGTAGGTTTGTGCAGTTTGAGCGCCTTTAAAATATCTTTTGTTGTGATGGGTTCAATAGCACCCGTATGCAAGGATGCAGTGATCTTATCCTCCACAGTGATATCAACCAGCGCTTTAATATCAGCTCCTGAATAATTTCCGGATGCAGCAGCCAGTTTAGCCGTATCAATATCTTTCACGGGTTTTCCCTGCAGCATGCTGCTGAACATTTCTTCCCTGGCTTTTTCATCCGGTGGTTCCACAAAAATGATCCGGTCAAACCGGCCCGGTCTCCTGAATGCTGCATCCACACTCCAGGGTGCATTGGTGGCCGCCAGTATCAATACATCTTCATTGTCTGAATCCACACCATCGAGCTCTGCGAGAAACTGGTTGATCACATGGCGCATTGCCGATTGTTTCAGGTCGCTGCGGCTGGCACCCAGGGCATCCACTTCATCAAAGAACAACACACAGGGTTTATTCCGCCGGGCCATTTCAAATATCTCATGCAGGTTCTTTTCACTGTTGCCGATCCACATATCCAGGATATCATGCAGCCCGATATTAATGAACCTTGCATTCATTTCACCGGCTGTGGCTTTGGCAATATAAGTTTTACCACAACCGGGAGGCCCGTACAATAAAATGCCTCCCCCGGCTTTTTTACCAAACGCTTTGTAGAGATCAGGATTTTTCAGGGGCTGTATGATCTTCAGCGATATTTCATCCTTCACTTTTTTCATCCCGCCCACATCTGCAAAACTGATGGAAGGCTTTTCCATAAAATAATCCCCGTCATTAAACAAATCATCAGCTTCCGCAGCTACAGCAGGCATCCGCAGTGCAGCATCAATTTCCTCGTCTCTGAACCCGGGATGAAGTGCCAGCAATTGCTGGTATTGGTCTGTTGCGGCCTGTATTGAATTCTCTTTGATCAGTGATTTGATATACATGACCTGGTCAAACAACTGCAGCTGCCCGTTCAGTTGCTCATAGATGATAATGGCAGTAGAAAATTTGTGTAAATGAAAATAACAGGAAGCCATTCCCAACTGTGCCTTGCTGTTACCATAGCTTTTTTCCAATACCTGCTGGTATTGCTCAATGGCCTGGTCATACATTTTTTGCTGGACCATCAGGTCGGCGACCTGCAAACGCAACGGTACATTATCAGGCGAAAAAGCCAGTGCTTCGAGCAGGCTTTTGATTAAGTCTTGTGACATAAAATAAAATTTAGTATAGCATCCTCACTTTAATCGTATCCTTCACTTCTTTCAGTAACTGCAGGGCCCGGTTGGATAATTGCTTATCCACATCGAGCACCACGTAGCCAATATCTTCATTGGTTTTCAGGTACTGTCCCACGATATTGATTTTGTGCTTGGATAACTGTGTATTGATCTCTGATAAAACACCCGGTACATTTTTATGGATATGCAGGATGCGGTGTGATCCTTCCTGAGGCGGCAGGGCCAATGCAGGGATTGTATGCGAACCAAAAGTCATTCCTTTCTCCAGGTAGTTGAACAATTTCACACTCACATCCTCACCGATATTCATTTGGGCTTCTTCGGTAGAGCCCCCGATATGCGGTGTCAGGATCACATTCGGCAGGTCCTGCAACGGTGTTTGAAAACGGTCCCCGTTCTTTTCCGGTTCCCAGGGAAATACATCAATGGCTGCGCCGCCGATATGTTCCTCAATAATTGCTTTTCGCAGTGCATCCAGGTCCACCACTTCTCCCCTCGCATAGTTGATCAGGATCGCTCCTTTCTTAAAATACTTCAGGTTATTCTTATTAATTAAATTCTTTGTGTGTGAAGTTTCCGGCACATGCAGCGTTACCACATCGGCTTTGCTCAATACTTCTTTGAGTGTTTTTCCATCAGAGGCATTACCCAACGGCAGTTTTGTTTCCACATCATAGAACAGCACTTTCATGCCTAATGCTTCGGCCAGTACACTTACTTGTGAGCCGATATTACCATACCCAATTATACCCAATGTTTTTCCCCTTAACTCATAACTCCCTTTTGCATCTTTCATCCAGATACCTTCATGCGCCGCTTTATTCTTATCGGGAATACGACGGATCAGCATGATGGCGAGACCGATCACCAGCTCTGCTACTGATCTTGTATTGGAATACGGCGCATTGAAGACCACCACCCCATTTTTGGTAGCAGCTTTCAGGTCCACCTGGTTTACCCCAATACAAAAGCAACCGATGGCCTGCAGTTTTTTGGCAGCATCTAATATTTTTTTGGTGACCTGTGTCTTGGAACGGATCCCGAGGATATGCACATTTTTGATCTCATCGATCAGTTCATCTTCGGTCATCGCTTTGGTAATTTTTTCCACCTGCACATAACCATGCTGGCGAAAATTCTTTACTGCTGCATCACTGATATTCTCTAAAAAAAGTATCCGGATCTTTTCTTTGGGATAACTGGTGGGATTGCTGGGTGCCATAGTTTGCAAATATAACCCCGCTATGCGTAAGACTAATTAACAGCTGGGGAAAAGTTGCCGTTCCGGCATAATCCTTGCCCTGTTATTTTCGTCCAAATTATCCTGATTGAAAAACATTCTGTACACTATTCTCTTACTCACAGTTGTTAGTGGTTGTAACCTCGGATCGCCGGAAACAAAAAAACCGGATGATTCGCTGGACTACTACCCTCCCACCCCCGCCGGATTATCCAAAGAAGAATTCAGGTATTACCGGCGGATATTACCGGCCTGGTTTGATTCAGCGTTGAATTTCCGGGGATTTAACGGTGCCATACTGGTGGCAAAGAACGGAGCCGTCTTATATGAAAAATATACCGGCAAAATTGATCTCCGGAAAAAAGAGCTGCTTACCGACAGCACGGCTTTTCATTTGGCGTCCAGCAGCAAACCTTTTACTGCCGTCGCCATTTTAAGAATGGTGCAGGAGAATAAATTATCACTCACTGATTCACTAACTAAATTCTTTCCTGGTTTTCCATATACCGGCATCAATGTGCAAATGCTGCTGAACCATCGCAGTGGTTTACCCAACTATGTTTATTTTATTCCCAACAGCAAATGGGATAAAAAGAAATATGTGACCAATAACGATGTATTGCAAATGCTGTATACCGAAAGACCCAATAAGAGTTTTACTGCCGGTACCCGGTTCAGCTACAGCAATACCAATTATGTGCTGCTGGCGCTGATCGTAGAGAAGATCAGCGGCAAAAGTTTCCCGGAATATATGCAGCAGAAATTCTTTCAGCCGCTGCAGATGAATCATACCTATGTTTTCACACAGGCAGATTCGGCAAGGTCGCTACCTTCTTTTAATTATAACAATACTTTCTGGCAAAACGATTTCCTGGAACTGACCTACGGTGATAAGAATATCTATTCCACGCCAAGGGATATATTGAAATGGGACCAGGCTTTATATACAGACCAGGTGTTAAGTAAGGAATTACAGGATTCTGCTTACAAACCGTATAGTTTGGAAAGACCTTCCATTCATAACTACGGACTCGGGTTCAGGATGCTGCAGATGCCCAATGGGAAAAAAGTGATCTACCATTTCGGCCGGTGGCATGGTTTCAATGCGGCTTTTGTTCGCCTGCTGGATGAAAAAGTAACGATCATTATCCTCGGTAATAAATTCACCCGTGCCGTGTACAATGCGGCAAGACTTTCTTATGATCTTTTTGGCGATTACCAGCAGGGTGGTAAGCCGGACGAGGAAGAATCTGAATCCCTCGTGACAAACAGTTCAGCCAAAAAAAATGAAGCTCCCCAAAAGCAAACGGTCAAATCTTCTGATCCAAAGGCTGAAACTAAAAAGTAATACCCGATCATTCTTTTTCTGCCGATTGTTTCTCAACTTTAGAAGATGAAAATTCTTTCCGCAGAAGAAATACGGCAATGGGATCAGTTTACGATTCAACAGGAACCCATTGCTTCCATTGACCTGATGGAGAGAGCTGCCAGGGCATGTACGGATTGGTTACTGGAAAAATACAAAGGCGCATCTTCATTTGGTATCTATTGCGGTAAAGGAAATAACGGCGGTGACGGTCTTGCGATAGCCCGTTTGTTACTGGAAGCCGGCTACCCGGTCATGATACATATCCTTGAATTCGGCCACAAAGGCACGGATGATTTTCAAACCAATCTTTATCGCCTTCACCAGTTGCCTGCGGCGGATATTCATTTTATTCAACCCGGACAAAATTTTCATCCTGTTCCCAAAGGACAGGTCATTATTGATGCGTTATATGGTTCCGGTCTCAACAGAAATCCGGAAGGAGTAACAGCGCAGCTCATTCATCATATAAACAGCTCCGGTTCAGAGATCGTTGCGATTGATATTTCAAGTGGTTTATTTGCGGATCGTTCTTCCAAAGGCAATACGATCATCGTAGCCAATCATACGTTGAGTTTCCAATGTTATAAAGCGGCATTTCTCTTTGCAGAGAATGAAGAGTACACAGGTGAAATCCATATACTCGATATTGGGTTGCATCCCGGTTTTTATCATGCTTTGCAAAATAAGTTCGAACTGGTGGATGACACGATCATTCACTCTATTCATAAACCAAGAAAGCGTTTCTCCCACAAAGGAAATTTTGGTCATACACTGCTTGTTGCCGGCAGTTATGGAAAAATGGGTGCGGCTGTATTAAGTGCCAAAGCCTGCTTACGCAGCGGGGCTGGTTTGCTCACCTGCCATGTACCCAAATGCGGGTATGATATTTTACAAACCAGTATCCCTGAAGCCATGCTGCTGACGGATTTTAATTCTTCCTTTACTACAAAAGTGGAAGATGACCTGACCAAATACGATGCGATTGGAATTGGTCCCGGTCTCGGTACCGCCACAGAAACAAAAATGCTGTTACGGGAATTGTTTGATACCTATCGTCATCCCGTGGTACTGGACGCAGATGCATTAAATATTATAGCGTCGCAGAAAGACCTGCTGGCATTGATCCCCGCCGGTTCCATATTAACCCCGCATCCAAAGGAATTTGAAAGATTGTTTGGAGAAACCGCCAATGAGTTTGACCGTATATTATTATGCCTGCAAAAAGCAAAAGAACTCAATTGTATCATTGTTTTAAAAGGACATCATAGTTTTATTGCCACACCCGATGGTAAAGGCTTCTTCAATGCCACCGGTAATGCAGGTATGGCTACAGCAGGCAGTGGCGATGTACTGACAGGCATATTGACCGGGCTGCTGGCACAGGGATACAGCTCAACAGAGACGGCGATCCTGGGTATTTATTTACATGGAAAGGCTGGCGACCTGGCGGCAAAAGAATTTTCCATGGAAGCCATGATCGCCGGTGATATCATAACACAAATGGGAGCCGCATTCAAAACAATTGTATAGAAGCAACGGGAAAGCCGGGATGCAAAATTGGCGGGTTACTTTTTATGTAAACGGGTATAAATTGTATCTCAGTATACCCAAACCTGTTTATGAAAAAAATCATTGCCCTGCTCAGTCTTATTACAGTAGTTATCATCGCCTGTACTACCAATCAGCAAACCAACAGCCTGCTTTCCAAACCAGGCGATGTGAAAGCTGATGAATACAGTATTACAATTGACCGGGATACAACGCTTGTTACAAAGAACGGCGCCTTACTGAACATTCCGAAAGGCGCACTTGCAACTGATAATGGAAATACCGTTGTTCTTGAAATAAAAGAAGCCTATTCACTTGAGCAAATGATCCGGTATGGCCTCACCACCTCTTCCGGCGATGAGCCGCTTTCCAGCGGAGGCATGATCTATGTGAATGCTAAAGCGGGGCAAAATGTAACAATAAAACAAGCAATTAAAGTAGCAATACCCACGGATTATCTAAGCCCCGGAATGCAATTATTCAAAGGTGAAGAAACTAAAGACGGAAACATTAACTGGATAGAACCAACTGCCTTGCCGGAAAATCAGCAATTGAATACAATCGAAAAAGGTGAACAATTATTTGAAAGTAAATGTGCCGGTTGTCATGCCATTGGAAAGGATATGAAAGGTCCAGACCTGGCACATTTTGTCAAAAGATTCCCGATAATGGGTGAAATAGCTTGGCGATATTACGAACATGGTTATATCATGAGTGAATATGATTATCCAGTTATTGAAAAATTATCACCTGATACTTCAGCTATTCAGAAAGACTATTCTCGCAAATACTACCATCCAGATCCTTATCCGGTCTATAAATGCAATCTCCTGTCCCGTTTTGCATCCACAGGCCCAAGAATGTTTACCGACTCTGTCAATCAATTAATCGAATCTGTTTATAAGTATATCCAAAACGAAAGTGACAGGCGACAATTGGCTTTACCTGCACATGCCTATTTACTGGATTGTGCCGATAGCTGCATCCAATACCGGCAAAGAATTACTGATCTGCAGAAACTGCAAAAGAATACAGCCGCAAAAAGAAGAAACCTGGTTGGTGAAGCAGAGCCTTCAACAGAAGAAGTGAAAATAAAAACCGGTACCGTACCTGAGCCACCGGTGCAGTTTGATGATGTGGTTTCCCCAACAAGTAACAAAGGAGTTTATTACCAGTTTTCCATCGAAACTTTTGGCTGGTATAATATTGACATCTTACTAAAGAACGTAACCGGCAACGTAGAAAGCGAATTAATAGTTCGCATCTCCGGCTCTTACAGGGAGAAATTGGATATTTTCCTTGTCATCCCTGAACAAAAAATATATACGAAGGCGGGAAAAAAGAAAGGCAGTATTGATGAATACGTATTTGCCTATACCAGCGGTAAGATATTTCTGCCACAAAATGCGAAAGCCTATATATTGGCCATGACGGAAGCAGAGGCAACCATTGCTTTCAGCCTGATGCAATTTACAACCAGCCAGACGCAACAATTAGATGTAGAATTGAAAACCGCCAGCAAAGAAGAATTTAATGCAGCCATCAGCAGCCTGAATATTTCGGGTATGAAGATCGAGGCAAAGGATTCAAAGAATGCTGCTGAAATAAGAAAAACCGACGCCGACCTGAAAACCATTGAGGAGGAACTGAAAAAGGCCGAAAACCTGAAACCCAGGGGCTGCGACTGTAGTTGCTGGAATACCGGAGCTGATGCCACCACTTTCGGGCCTAAATAACCCGTGCAAATCAACCAAATACACCCAGAAATTCTAAATCGGAAATCTAAAATCCAAAATCCAGATTTCCCCCTCATCCCCTATCTTTGCCGTCCTTTAAAACTTAGATTAAGACCACAGGCTTATGGACAAATTGATCTATCTCGTTCCCGCCATGGGAATCATTGGTTTGCTTTACACGTTTGTAAAATTCAACTGGGTGTCCAGACAGGATGCCGGTAACGAACGGATGAAAGAGATCAGCACTTATATCTCCGAAGGTGCGATGGCTTTCCTGAAAGCGGAATGGAAAATTCTCGGCTATTTTGTTGTGATCGTGGGCATCTTGCTGGCGGTAATGGCGACCTCCAATCCCCATTCCCATTGGCTTATCGCTGCGGCCTTCGTGGTGGGTGCTGTATTCAGTGCCACTGCAGGTTATATTGGTATGCGAGTAGCCACCAAGGCTAATGTCCGTACCGCACAGGCAGCCCGTACCAGTTTATCAAAAGCATTAAATGTTTCCTTTACCGGTGGTGCCGTGATGGGTCTTGGTGTGGCCGGGCTGGCTGTACTTGGTTTGGGAAGCTTGTTCATTATTTTCAAAATGATCTTTGTACCCGCCGGTGCCTCCGTGAACGGGGTAGAAATGATCAAAATGATCGAAGTACTGACCGGGTTCTCGCTGGGTGCTGAATCCATTGCCTTATTTGCCCGTGTGGGTGGCGGTATCTATACCAAGGCCGCCGACGTAGGTGCTGACCTCGTAGGTAAAGTGGAAGCCGGTATTCCCGAAGATGATCCGAGAAACCCTGCCACCATTGCTGATAACGTGGGTGATAACGTAGGTGATGTGGCCGGTATGGGTGCTGACTTATTTGGTTCTTATGTAGCCACTGTATTGGCGACTATTGTTCTGGGTCAGCAAACAGTTATCACCGGTGATGATGGCTTAGGTGGTATGTCTCCCATCCTGCTACCAATGCTGATTGCCGGTGTGGGTATTTTATTTTCAATTGCAGGTACCTGGTTCGTTCGTGTAAGCGATGCGGCCGGTATTAATACAGATAATGTACAGAAAGCCCTGAATATGGGTAACTGGGGTTCTATTATTCTTACAGCTATCGCTGCTGCAGGTTTAGTGGCCTGGTTACTTCCTGAAACGATGACCCTCCGTGGATTTGAGTTTACAAAATGGGGAGTACTGGGAGCTATTGCTGTTGGTTTAGCAGTTGGTGCCCTGATGAGTATCATCACCGAATACTATACAGCGATGGGCAAAGGCCCCGTTAAATCAATTATTAAACAATCTTCTACCGGTCATGCCACTAACGTAATTGGCGGTTTGGCAGTAGGAATGGAATCTACTTTCCTTCCGATATTGGTGTTGGCTGCCGGTATCTGGGGCTCTTACCAGTGTGCCGGTTTATATGGTGTGGCTATTGCAGCTGCCGGTATGATGGCCACCACGGCGATGCAATTGGCGATCGATGCATTCGGTCCTATTGCTGATAATGCCGGTGGTATCGCTGAAATGAGTGAATTGCCTAAAGAAGTACGGGAAAAAACAGACGTGCTGGATGCTGTAGGTAATACAACGGCGGCTACAGGTAAAGGTTTCGCTATTGCTTCTGCTGCCTTAACAGCACTGGCCTTATTTGCAGCCTTTGTGGGTATTGCACTTCCTGCAGACAACCAGCGTATCGATATTTATAAAGCCGATGTACTGGCTTCTTTATTTGTTGGGGGAATGATCCCTTTTATCTTTTCTTCATTAGCCATCCGTGCTGTAGGAGAAGCTGCCATGAGTATGGTGGAAGAAGTACGCCGCCAGTTCCGGGAAATACCGGGTATTATGGAAGGAAAAGGCAAACCTGAATATGATAAATGCGTGGCGATCTCTACACAGGCCTCCATCAAAAAAATGATGTTGCCTGGTGCTATCACGATCATTTCGCCATTAGTGATCGGGTTTTTATTAGGCCCTGAAGCCTTAGGTGGTTTCTTAGCCGGTGCTACTGTAAGTGGTGTGTTGATGGGAATGTTCCAGAACAATGCCGGTGGTGCCTGGGATAATGCCAAAAAATCATTTGAAAAAGGCGTTGAGATCAATGGCGAGACTTATTACAAGAAATCAGAGCCGCATAAAGCTTCTGTAACGGGTGACACCGTGGGTGATCCTTTTAAAGATACTTCCGGTCCGTCCATGAATATTCTTATTAAATTAATGTCTATCGTATCTTTGGTCATCGCCCCGACCCTTGCTCAGCTGAACGGGAACCCGGAGGCAGAGTCTGTCAAGCTTCCAAAAAAAGAAATAAAAGCAGAGAAGTCAATAGCTTCATTGCCAAATACAAATACGGTTCAGTATAAATAATTAAAGAGTCTAATCAGAACCATTACATAAGTCCCGCTGTTTCTACAGGGGGGCTTATTTTTTTGCCCATACTTCACCATTTATTTCCCTTGTAACATTTTTTCAACCTGCTGCGTCTCAATGTTAAGCACTGTTAAAAAAAATTAAATAAGGTTGTACTATGTTCTTTATACGAAATTGGTCGTATATTCGGGTTCCAAAAGATCAAACTATGTCGAATAACAAACTGATAAAGCCAACAGAAAGTGAGCTGGAAATACTCCAGATACTGTGGTCAAAAGGACTGGCTACTGTGCGGGAAGTGCATGAAGGCCTCGCCGCATCCAAAGATGTGGGCTATACCACGACCCTGAAACTAATGCAGATCATGAATGAAAAAGGGTTGGTGAAAAGAGATGATTCCATGCGTACTCATGTGTATCAGGCAGCCGTGAACAAAGAAAGAACACAAAAGCATTTGCTGAATAAGATGATCGATAGTTTGTTCGGCGGCTCCCCCACCCAACTGGTGATCCAGGCATTGGGAGAAACCAAAGCCAGTCCCGAAGAAATAGAAAAGATACAGGCCTTATTAAATGATCTGAAAAAACAATAAGCGTTAGCGATGGGCGCCATTAACCAATCCAACTTTTTGCAGGCATTAGGCTGGGCTGTGCTGAACAGTCTCTGGCAAATGGCCCTGCTCTGGGTCGTTTACCAATTGATCACAACTGTTTTTAAAACAGCCCGATCCTCCCAAAAAAGCCTACTGGCATCTTTATTAGCCATTGCCGGTTTTACCTGGTTTTTGCTGACATTGGTTTCTATACTTTATAAAACTGAAAATGCTGTTATCGGTTCGACAGGTTTAATAAACCTGGAAGGCAACGGGCAATTGAATGACTGGCTATACCGGACCTTACCCATCGCTTCCCTGCTTTACCTTATTCTCTTAGTATTCCCACTTTTGCAATTCGTAAGAAACTACCGGTATGTAAAGGTTATCCGTAAATATGGCCTTTCCAAAGCAGCCGTTGAATGGAGAATGTTTGTAAAAAAGGTGGCTGCACAAATGGGCATCAAAAAGCCGGTGCATATCTGGGTATCAGAACTGGTTACTTCGCCTGTCACCATTGGTTATATCAAACCGGTGATCCTGGTTCCTTTGGCAGCTGTTAACCAATTATCAACCCAGCAACTGGAAGCAGTCTTATTGCACGAACTGGCACATATACGCCGTTTTGATTACCTGCTGAATCTTATACTGAAATTCATCCAGTCCGTTTTATATTTCAATCCTTTTGTAAAAGCATTTGTGCAAATCGTGGAAAGGGAAAGGGAAAAAAGCTGTGATGAAATGGTGATGCAATTCCAGTATGATCCTTATGGCTATGCTTCCGCTTTACTGGAATTAGAAAAAGTCAATCATTTGCCCAAGGCACTGGCGGTCTCAGCCGGGGGAAAGAAGAATGACCTTTTGCACCGGGTGGAATGGATCATGGGTGTTAACAAACAGCCGGTTTTTTCATTCAATAAACTGGCGGGTGTGCTGGCTGGTCTCTTATGCCTGATCACTTTCAATGCACTGTTGATACTCAGCAAACCGGTTAATAAGATCAATAACGGCATCGCTGCAACAACGGGTTCTTTATCGTCTCCCTTCTATCTTTTCATGGATGATGATAAAAAAGCAGAAGCCGTTGAAGCCGCTGAAAATGCAGCCACGATTGTTAATAATATTGAACCCTACGTAAAGCAAATCGCAGCTTCTATTGATGAGAAAGAAGCAGCCGTCATAGAAAAAGAATTAGAAGGGCTGGGTGAAAAAATAGAACATGTTATTGCGAACCCGTTTGCAATCGCTGCTACGCATTTTGCTGCCCCTGAAGCTCCCGAACTAAAGAATTACCAGGAAGAACAGATAAAAGAAGCTATTGATGCCTCTAAAAGAGTATTACAGGAAAAAGAATGGGAAGAGGTTGAGAAAAATATAGCCGAGGTTTTTACCCAGCAACAGAAAGAGGCACTAAAAACAGAATACCTGAAGAAGATCAACAAGGTAGACTGGAAGAAATGGGAAAATGAACTTCGCCTGGCTTATAATAAAGTGAACTGGGAACAAGTGAATGCACAATTGGCCAATGCCGTTACAAATATTCGCCTCGACAGTCTGCAGCATGTGTATAATAAAGCCATGATGAACCTGTCAGTGGTGGAAAGACAACTCTCAAGAGACAGCCTGGCAGGTATCCCCGACTCCGATATTACCCTCGAAGTGATCGAACAAAAGAAAGCGGAGGTCAGCAAAGCACTTAACCAACTGAGAGGAATAAAAACGAAAAAGATCGTTCGCCTGTAATTATTTTTCTTCTCCTTTTTCTATTAATAACAACGGGGACAAGCTTCACTGTATTTATTCCCCAGCAGGAACCCAAGTACTATTTCATGGGTGCCGCGGTTAAAGGCATTGAGCTGGATATTATTATTCGTTCTGTCGTATGAGTAACTGACATTAAAGGAATTCTTTACATTCATCCCGATCATTCCTGCATATCCGTCCTGGTAGCGGTAACTGCCCCCCACCCAGAAAAGATCCCGGTATTGCAGTTTAAGATTTGCTTCCGGCTGAAATTCTTTTAGCGAACTTCCTTTGATATATTTCACCATCAGCGAAGGAATGGCATTCACATCATCATTCAGCAGGAACCGGTACCCCGCTGTAAGGAAGAGATGAGGAACAAATCTTCCTTTTGTAAGAATAGCGGTGTTATCATCTACAAAACTGATCGTTTGCGGCATGATCTGCTGGGCAGCGAAGCCTACAAAATAATCACGGGAATACAACCAGAGTCCAAAACCAATATTGGGTTTTACTTTGGTGAGTTCTCCACTGAAAGCAGAACCTACTGCGGGGTCGCTGGGATCACCCGTGCCGTTAAAATCATGCTTGCTCCTGTCAATACTTACTTTAGTAATACCTGCTGAGAACCCTCCTGAGAGGTTTGTTGTCGGATTCAACCCTAAATGATAGGCATAAGTAGCACTGGCGGAGAAGAAACGGAAACTTCCTGTCTGGTCATTAATAATATTAAGTCCGATACCATGATGCGGCTCTGCTGCTGTGTATGTTTCCCAATAGGCACGACCCCTTGGATTCTCACCGGGCACTTCAAAAGAAGTGGCGGATGTTCTGTAATCATTTTTACCTAATGGCCCGTGTATAGAAATATAGGTTGTCTTCGGGGCACCATTCAATCCCACCCACTGATCTCTTACACCGATCTTAACATCGGTATAATTCTCAATACCGGTAATAGCGGGGTTGATGATATAGGGATTAATGATGTATTGAGTATAATGAGGACGTTGCTGCGCCACCAGGGCGAAGCTTCCACTCAAAACGATTGCTGCTGTAATAAAAAATTTCTTCATGGGGCTTATCGTATTACATCCACATAACCGGCCAGCTTGCTGCGGCCATTTTTCGGATCAATTACATAATAATAGGTACCAACTGGAACATCTTTGCCGTTTGCTTTTCCATCCCACGGAGTGGTATAACCCACAGAGTGATAAACCAACTGACCATAACGGTTATAAATATCGATGGTGCAACCCGGGTAACTTTCGAGGTAGGGAACTTCCCACCGGTCATGCACCCCATCACCATTCGGGCTGAAGATATTTGGTATCAGCACTTTCTTCAGCAGTTTGACAAATACATCATCACTTGACTTACATCCCTTATCCGATGTTACCGTTAATGTATAAGTAATATCATCGGATGGTGAAGCCTGCGGGCCGGGTATCGTTACATTATTAAGTCCTGCTGATGGAGACCAGAGATACGTAACAGGAACACCTGCATTTACTGCTGGTGTCAGTACCACAAACCCGCCTTCCAGGACAACCTTATCGGGTCCTGCATTAAGGCCCGGTTTGGGGTTTACCTCAATGGTTCTGCTGACCGCATTACTGCAACCATTGGTTCCGGTATACGTATAAGTGATCACATGTGAACCTGTTCCTGCTGCTGCCGGTGTAAACAATCCTGCTCCGCTGATACCTGCACCACTGAATGTACCCGTACCCGGAAGACCGTTTGTTACCTGCGCCTGGCTTACCTGGAATGCTGCTGCATCTTCACAAACTGGTGGGACTGCGCTAAACTGTAAAGTAGGTGTGGGTAATAAAGTGATCGTCCTGGAGAATGTGCTCAGGCAGGTAGCACCAGAATAAGCTACATATCGTATTGTAATGATCCTTGGTGTTGCAGGAATGCCAAATTCAGGATAGGCATGACTATACACTTCACCCGGCACCGGGTCATCATCCACCAGTTTAATGGTCGGGTTATTGGTATAATCCCAGAATACTTCTACTTTCACCAGGCTGCCCACATCAACCGTAGAAGCATCTTTAATTTCAATCACCTGGTTGCTGCACAAATTATTGGGGTTTGAAACAGTGAAACCGGCCACAGGCACCGAACCATTCACGAAGAAAGTGCTTCTTGCTGTGTCGGTACATCCTTTATCAGAATAAGCGATCAGTGTGGTTGTATAATTTCCGGTTGCCGTGAAATGGTGGGTGGCATTTTGTATGGTTGACGTATTCGGGTTACCCGCATTGGCATTGGCATCACCAAAATTCCATTGCCAGGCAGCGATGGTACCCGAAGAAACACGGCTGGTATCAATGAACTGTGTTGCAACATCACTGATACAGGCTTCAGGCGTTATGAACCCGGCTTTGGGTAATACATTTATTTCAACAGGTTTTGTAACTGTGCTGCTGATACAACCTTTATTTGTTTCCACCTGCAGGGTCACATTATAAGTGCCTGCTGTATTATAAACATGGGTGAAAGGATTTCCGTTGGTGAGGATAGCAGTTGTGGCATCACCATAGTTCCAGTTCCATTTGACCAACGCACCAGCATTGGCAGCAGAAGCATCGTTGAAGCTGATATTTCTTGTCACACATCCCGGCAAGGAAGTGCTGAAGTCAGCAACAGGTATAGGGTTTACGATCACTGTTCTTGTGGCGGTATTATTTACCGTTTGACAACCGGCAGCAGAAGTTATATTTAATGTAATGATATAAGTACCTGCCGATGCATAGGTATGCGAAGGATTCTGCTGTGTTGAAGTAGTGGCATCGCCAAAATTCCAGTTCCATTGGGTGACGCTGCTTCCCGCTGCTGTGCTATTATCCGTCAGGTTCACAGGTGCCCCCAGGCAAACTTCCAACGGTGCATTGAAAGCAGCTTGTGGCTCAGCATAAACAGTGCTTAATGTTTGCATTCCTGTACTGGCACATCCGTTATTGGAAGTGGCGGTAAGAGATACCGTAAATGGACCTGCTGTTGCATAGGTATGAGAAGGGTTTTGCGTAGCGGCTGTTCCGGCATCGCCAAAATTCCAGCTCCAGCCGGTGATTGTTCCGCCGGCTATCGTGGAAAGATCATTGAACTGTGCAACTCCCGCAGGTAAACAAACGACGGGAAGAGAAAAATTAACGACCGGTTTCGCATTGACGGTTACAGTTGAACTGTTCGTATTTGTACATCCTTTATCTGTTGTGGCAGATAACTGAACCGTATAAGTTCCGGCAGCAGCAGGTATATAATTCAGTGTTGACGTATTGCCACCGGTTGGTGCCGTGTTCACTGTCCAGTTGTATTGGGTAAATACTCCTGCATTGGGAACAGAGGTGGATGTAAATAAAATATTATCTGCTGCGCAAACAGGAGATGAATTCGTAAAGCTGATCGTTGGTAATGGGTTAACGATAATGGTACGTGTTGCTGTATTATTAACCGTTGCACAGCCGGCAGCTGATACCACACTTAATGTAACCGTATAAGTACCGGCTGCTGTATAGGTATGTGACGGGTTTTGTTGCGTTGAAGTGGAAGCATCACCAAAGTTCCAGTTCCATTGTGTTACCGTACTTCCGGGAGCTGTACTCTGGTCGGTAAAGCTGGCCGCAGCACCCAGGCAAATTTCCGCGGCATTCGTGAATGCGGCCTGTGGTTCAGCATACACACTGGTTAATGTCTGAACCTTTGTACCCACACAACCATTATTAGAAGTAGTTACCAGTGTAACGGTATAAGGCCCGGGGCCTGCATAGGTATGCGAAGGGTTCTGTGTAGCTGCTGTTCCCGCATCACCAAAGTTCCAGGCCCATGAACTGATTGTTCCGCCTGCAATGGTGGTCAGGTCGTTGAACTGTGCAAGGCCGGAAGGCATACACACATTTGGCAAGGAGAAATCAGCGACCGGGTTGGCATTAATAACCACCTGGTCGGTAAAAGCGATACTGACACAACCGGTACTGCTTTCTGCAATTAGGCTTACGGTATAAGTTCCGGGTGCTGCATAGGTATGTGTTTGATTGGGACTGGCAGGTGCATTCACTATTACAGGGGGTGTGGCATCACCAAAATCCCAGGTCCATTTTACCACCGTGGTGCTGCCCACAACGGTAGACTGGTCAGTAAAGCTGATTACTTTTCCGGCACAGAAAGGTCCTGTTTTGGTAAAACTGGCCGTGGGTAAATTACCAACAGTTACCACATGCGATGCCGTATCAGATATACAACCCACATCCGTCCTGATCGCATATTTCACCGTATAAGCCCCGCCGGCAGTATACGAATGACTGGGGTTATTGGTTGTGGCCGTAGATGCATCGCCAAAATTCCAGAACCAGTTAGTAACAGGACGGCCATTGCCATTATTCACCCCGGTAAACTGTACGGGTGAATTGGCACAACTTACATTGGAGAAGCTAAAATCAGCAGTTGGCGGTTCAAATACCTGGATATCGAAATCAATTTCTTGTATACCACCACAACCGTCTGGAGTCGGGTTGGAAGCTACCACCCTGATAGGATAAGTTCCTGCTGTGGAAATAGTATATTGTGTTGGTAAGGTATAAGTATAAAGGGTTCTTCCATTAACAACGGAAGTAGATGTAGGAACCGGTGAGTTAATAATAACATCAGTAAATAATCCGCTGAACTGCCATTCGATCCTGGTAGGTTGATACGGGAATGTCATCGAAAGATCGAAAGGCGTGTTCTTACAGGTAGCCGGGAAATTCACGGTGGCGTATTGATTGGCCAGTGAAATGTATTGATAAATGTCCTTAATATTTGTTCCGGCATTATAACCATATGATTCTGCATTACCAAAGCCATAAGCAATCGCATTAAAACCCGAATCTGATACTATAGTATGCTGGCCGGCTCCTACGGACTGGGTTAGGTAAGAATAGCCGGGATTGGGATGGGGTATAAACGATGAAGCAGGAACAGGCACCCCGTCTAACCGGAAGGAACTGAGAGCCGTTCCGGTATTAGGAATGACAACATTGATATAGTGCTCCTGTATAGAAAAATTAGGAGTAGCGTTCCAGAGTACTTTGTTAATATTCTGTTCAACAGGACTCAGGTAAATAACTTCAGGATCGCCGGGTGCGCCATTACCGCATCCGGTTCCATTTTGTGAAGTAATATATTGGGCAACCGTAATGGGGTTATTCGCTTCAATGGTCATGGGGCGGTTGGTTCTTGCCAGTTCGTAATAAAAATTATTCTGGAGCGGAACACCTACCGGTCCTCCGTTCACTGTTACAACCGTTGTGGGATCTGAAACGCAGATCCTGAAAATATTATTGGTCATATTGCCCCCCGTAGGAGATGTCAGGTATTTTTTCCCCCAGGCTGATCTCGGTACCGCCTGCACCATATAGTTGTCGGATGAATTGCCGGTCAGGGCTCCATTACAACTGATATTGATCCGTCCGCTGCCGGAAAAAACACCGATCCTTTTACAACCGGAACCTGAATTAATACTTTTAATAACTGAACCCGTCAGATCAGATCCGCTATTTCCATTTGTTTGCCCCATAACATTAAATACCTGCCCCTGGGTTAGTGTGACTGTAAAAGGTACACCTACAGGATAATTATTAATTGTCGGGGCACTAGGGGTTATCTCCACAGTAGTAGTTCCCGGGTCAGCAGCTACTACATAAAACCAGCAATTAGCGTTGGCTGTATTGGAATTATTGGTGTAATTAATAGAATAATAATCCTTTCCCAACGTAGGTGTTGGGTATAGAATGGTGGCACCGGAGACACTTTGGTTATAAATGTGGGCATAAGCAACAATCGGCTTGTCGCTGGTAATATGTATTCCTTTGTTTTCCGGAGTTCCCGCTGGAGAGGCAGTACTTAGCCTGGCATCCTGGGGACTAAATTTGGGAATAGGGTTACTGGTGAGTACTGAGTTAGCTGCCACCGCATAATTCTGTGTGTAGCCAATTCCAGGGATAGATACTGTAACATTGGTCGCCTGGTCTGCAGCAAAATACAGAACCATCTCCTGGGAGTTACCAGAGGTCATAATAGTATGGTAACCATAAGCGACCCAAAAATCCTTTCCTTTATTAGAAAAATCCTGGCCAAAGCAGAAATTGCCCGCCAGTACAGTAAGTACAAGGGTACTTAAGAAGTGTAATTTTCTCATTGTAATTAGTCCAGTAGTGTCCAGTGATACGAATAAAAAAGTCCAGTCGAAATGAAGAAACCAAATTAATAAAAACAAACCGAAGAAAGAAACCTTTGGAGAGAATAAGGATAAATGTCTTAGCTGTCCCGGCAGGGAGGGTTTTAAAACTGACTGACGGCCAGCTTCTCAGCCCCCTTTCCTGACTCAACATACAACTTTACTTTCCGGCAACCTTCCCTTTCCATCAATATTTAATAATACCAGGGAGTCGGTGAAATTTACTTCCGGATTCGAATTAGTATTTTTTGCCACATGTTCATTTATAGGATATAAAAAAGTAAATTAAGCCTATTATTATTTGGAAATCATTTAATTAACAATAAATAAACTATTCCGTTTAACACATGTCTCCTATCCTGTTTTAAAACAGGTACAAGTGGCATATATATGAAAATATAAAATTAGATAGACTACATAAATCAATGATTAACATTATTATGAGGCAAATTTAGAAAGCCCATTTTTTTAAAAAAAATATTTCGCCGGGAAATTGAGGAAATACTAACCTGATTAGTTGGAGAAAAAATTTAATATCTGTACACTACTCCCCCTCTTTTCTGCGAATACGGTTCTTTCTCCTATTTTGCATTCAATCCCGCTGTCATGAAAATATCCCTCCTTTCTTTGTTCGTTATTTTACTGTTGGATTCCTGCACCAATGTAAAAGAGCCTGTTTTTGAAAATGTGGAAAACCTCAAGATCGGTAAGCTGAACCTGTCGGAAACCGACCTCTCAGCCGACCTCCGGTTCACCAATGCCAATAATTTCGGACTGAAACTAAAGACGCTTGACTGCGACCTTTACCTTGACAGCAGCTTCCTGGGACATTTCTCGAATACGGAGCCGGTAAAGATCCCAGCCAGGTCGGCTTTTTTATTACCCCTGAGCGGACAGGCCAAAACATTATTGTTAATGGAACAGACCCGCAAGGCTTTTAGAGGAAAGCAATCACATGTAAGAGTGGAAGGCAAAGCCCGGGTGGGCAGGTCAGGGTTTTATAAAACGATTCCTATTAGTTACACTGATACCCTGCTGATCAAATATTGATATAACTCTCCAAGGGTTTAAAACCCTTGGAGAGTTAACGAGACCACTGCACAAAAAAACCGGTCAGCGACCGGTTTCAAACTCATTTTTTATTGCTGATATTGTTGAGGAGGTACAGGTGGCAATACCTTAGGCTTAGGGTGCCCGCCCCCGTCTTCAAATTTTTTACAGGTTCTCGGCAAACGGTTATACGCATCTTCCGTGGCGGGCACATCATCTGCATCATACCCCGCATTGGCGATGGCTGTTTTGATCTCTTCGATATTGATCCTGTCGGTCAGGTATTTCACCTGTGTTTCACCTTTCCGGAAGTTGACATTGATGAAAGTAAGCCCATCATAGCGTTTCAGGTAGGTTTCTATCCTGTTCTTACAGGCTTCACACTGTGCTGTAGGCGTTTTGATCTTAGCGGTCAGCGATGCCTTGGTTTGGGCCAATGCTGTTGAAACAAAAGCCATACTGATAACGGTTACAAGAAATAGTTTCTTCATGCGGTATGATTTAATACAGGCAATTTACAGAACTCCTTTCCATTGGGCAGGATCGTCCCGCCACTTTAACAAAATATCCTGCTGATCAGCACCCACGATCCCTTTTTCCAATGCCAGTTCGATCAGGGTCGGGTAATTGGTCAGCGAGTAATAAGGCAATGATGCTTTTTCAAAAGCTTCCGTTGCAACCGGGAAGCCATACGTAAAAATAGAGACCATACCAATCACTTCCAGCCCGGCTGCCTTCAGCACATCCACCACCTGCAGGCTGCTTTTGCCAGTAGAGATCAGGTCTTCGATCACAATGGTCTTTTGTCCATTTTCAAAAGATCCTTCTATCTGGTTACCCAAACCATGTTCTTTGGGTTTTGGCCTCACGTAGATATAAGGGAGTTTCAACTGGTCGGCGGCCATGGCTCCCCAGGCAATACCTGCTGTGGCAACACCGGCCAGCAATTCTGCCTCCGGGAATTTTTCAAAGACCACGTTGCACATTTCCGACTTTATAAAATCTCTTACATAAGGGAAGGATAATACTTTCCGGTTGTCACAATAGATCGGGCTCTTCCATCCGCTGGCCCAGGTAAAGGGTTGTGCCGGATTTAATTTAACTGCATTAACTTGAAGTAGTTTTTCGGCAACGGCTTTTTCATTTGTCATGGAGCGAAGGTAGAAAAAAGGGTCAAGGCACAAGAATAGAAAGCAGTAAAAATAATCTTATGTCTCAAGAGCTGGAAGATCGTTTTCATATATATGCAAAATCGGTCAGGAATTTTTGCAGGAAAGTGAAATGGGATATTATAAACCGGGAATATATTAAACAGGTGATCCGTTCGAGCGGCTCTGTCAATGCCAACTATACTGAAGCATTGGATGATCTGGGGAAAGCGGATGAAAAAATGAAAATAAAAATTTCAAGAAGGTAGGCGAAAGAAACCATCCGCTGGCTTGACCTGATACTGACAGATGAAAACCCTGAACTGGAGTCTGAAAAAGCGGTCTTAATAAACGAGGGTGAGCAGATCAGGAAAATATTATCAGCCATCATCAACAAGTTGGGTGGATGAAAGCCTCATCAGGTTGAAGGGCATGTGCCTTGTATCTTGTACCTTGTGCCTTGATAATTACATTTTGTAGCTACCCATATGTATATTAAAATCTTCTTCAACGACAAACCCCTCTTTCTCTGCGACCAGGTAGATGAAACCATCGAGCCGTTCCTGCACCATGACGATGCTGTTTTTATTGATGAACTGGATCCGCATACAGTGAAAACAATGATCCATGAAATGCAATTGGAAAAGGTACATGCCGGGGTCTTTATTCACCCTGATTTTGAGGAGCTGAAAAAAGCGTTCTTTAAAAAATTCAGCTTCATACAGGCAGCCGGTGGCATTGTTCAGAATGAAAATGGTGAGTTGCTGCTCATCTTCCGCCGGGGTAAATGGGATCTGCCCAAAGGCAAATTGGATAAAGGTGAATCACTGGAAGATTGTGCCGTGCGGGAAGTGGAAGAAGAAACAGGGTTGAAACAGGTAAAACTGGCAGAGCCATTACTGATCACTTATCATACCTATCATGAAGGCACCAAATTCATACTGAAGGAATCCCACTGGTATAGTATGAAAGTAAGCAGCCGACAGGAACTGGTGCCGCAAACAGAAGAAGATATACTGGAAACAAGGTGGGTGGCAGCAGATGCATTGGAACCTTACTTAAAAAACTCTTTCCCCTCCGTGGTGGATGTACTGAAACTGTTCTTAGCGTATTGATCAATTCCTTCTTGGCAATACGGCGACGGTCAGACGGCTGACACAGACCAATTTTTCTTTTTCATCATAGATCTTAATATCCCATACATGGGTGCTGTTGCCGGTATGCAATGGCGTGCAGACACCTGTTACAAATCCACCCCTTGCACTCCGTATATGATTGGCATTGATCTCTAATCCCACGCAATAAAACTTAGTATGATCAACTACCAGCGCAGAAGCCACACTACCCAGCGTTTCTGCCAATACACAGGAAGCACCGCCATGTAATAATCCATAGGGTTGTTGAGTACGATGATCAACGGGCATTCTTGCTTTCAGAAAATCATTCCCTAATTCCACCCACTCAATACCAATATACTCACCCATGGTCCCCTCTCCCAGGGTTTTCATTTTATCCAGGGTAAGTGTTTGATCGAACCAAATAGCCATATGTTTATTTTAGAACTGATTTAGCAACAATATCCGGTAAGAAGGGAGCTGCATTACCGCCATTGCGGATGATATCCCGTACAATCGTGGAAGCGACGGAAGTATATTTCGGTTCACCGGTAAGGAAGACAGTCTCGATATTTTTATCCAGCGTACGGTTGGCATCCGCGATGGTTTTCTCGTATTCAAAATCGCTGACGTAGCGGATACCCCGGAGAATAAAATGGGCACCGATCTTTTTACAATAATCAATAGTGAGTCCTTCGTAAATAGCACCTTCCACCCTGTCTTCATCCTTATAGATATCCCTGATCCATTGCAAACGTTGCTCTGCAGTGAACATGGGTGCCTTGGCCGCATTCAGGCCAATACCGACCACGATCTTATCAAACAACGGAATGGCCCGGTTAATGATATCAACATGACCCAGGGTTAATGGATCAAAGGTTCCAGGGAAAAGACATATTCGCATGGCATTTCAGATTTTAGATGGGGATTTTAGATTTATTGCAACCACGATCAGCCAAATCTAAAATCAAAAATTTATGCTTTGCTTTGATTGGATAAAAGATACAATACCGCCATCCTGACGGCCACTCCATTTTCCACCTGCTGCAAAATAATGGATTGTTTGCTGTCGGCCACATCACTGTCCAGTTCCACACCACGGTTAATAGGTCCGGGGTGCATGATGACGATCTCTTTATGCAGGCTGTCCAGCAGTTTCCTGCTGATGCCGTAGGCCAGGTTATATTCCCGGAGCGAAGAGAACAGCACCTGGTTCTGCCGTTCTAATTGTATCCGCAGCACATTAGCCACATCACACCATTCCAATGTCTCTTTCAGGTTATAGCTCACACTTACTCCCAGTGCTTCACTGATATATTTGGGGATCAGTGTGGGCGGGCCGCATACCACCACTTCTGCTCCCATCTTTTTCAATAAATAAATATTGCTCTGCGCCACCCGGCTGTGCATGATATCACCAATGATGGCGACTTTTCTTCCTTCCAGGCTGCCTGTTCTTTCCTTGATCGAGAAGGCATCCAGCAAACCCTGTGTAGGATGTTCATTGATGCCATCACCGGCGTTGATGATAGCCGCCGGGATATGTTTTGCTAAAAAATGCGGGGCACCACTGGCACTGTGCCGCATCACCACCATATCCACTTTCATGGATAAGATATTGTTAACGGTATCTAACAGTGTTTCTCCTTTGGCAACGGAGGATGCCGAAGCGGTGAAATTGACTGTATCAGCAGATAAGCGTTTTTCCGCCAGTTCAAAAGATATCCTCGTCCGGGTGGAATTCTCGAAAAACAGGTTAACGATCACCACATCCCGTAAGGACGGAACCTTCTTCACCGGACGCTGTAAAACTTCCTTGAATTGTTCTGCGGTCTGTAAAATAAGGGAGATATCCTGCCTGTTAAGGTCTTTAATGCCGAGCAGATGTCGAGTGGATAGTTGCATTAAAAAGCGAAATTAGGGGAAAGAAAGGAATTGAGGAATTTGGATTTTGGACGGGGGAAGGTTAGAAAATTCCCGACTACCTGCTACTTTTCAATACAAGATCACTTCCTTCTTATCCCACTCCACTTTCACCTTTTGCGAGATGATAGAATCAATGGATTTACCGGTGTAATCGGGTTGAATAGGTAACTCGCGGCTAAACCTGCGGTCAATGAGCACACATAATTCTACTTTCTCCGGCCTGCCAAAATCAAGCAGTGCATCAAGGGCAGCACGGATGGTGCGACCAGTGTAGAGCACATCATCGATCAGCACTACTCTTTTATTTTCGATGGAGAAGGGAATATCTGTCCGGTTAGCTACATGCAATTGTTTGCGGATATCATCCCGGTAAAAAGTAATATCTAATTTGCCATACTGTATAGTTGTCCCCGGCATTTCCTTTTGTATTTCTTCAACGATCCGGTCAGACAAAAATATACCTCTTGGCTGCAGCCCGATGATCACTGTATTTTCAAGGTCGCTGTTATTTTCCAATACCTGGTGCGCCAGTCGCTTGATCGTAATGCCCAGTTGCTGTTCAGAAAGGATCGGTCTCAATAGCTTTAAAATTTGTATAAAAATAAGAAAGCTGGCCCCATTTTCAACCACTCATTTCTTTTGCTTTTTGCAATTGAGATGTACCTGGAAGCCGATAGCCAGCCCGAATGTATTGAAACGGCCATTATCATCTTTATATTTAAGCGAACTCCAGTTCAGTGTTGCTTCAACGGCCACATGCGGGTTCAGGAAAAAAGCGGGGCCTGCCGAAAAACCAAACTGCGATTTACTTTCTGCATCAAAGCCATCGTATTTCTGGATACCGGCTGCAAAACTCCCTTCCAGGAAAATATTGGTCTTTTGGGCCACAGGTAAAAAATAATACCGGGCAAAGGGGCCGACCAGCAGGTCACGATAACTGTCACCGGCATCACTGTAATCCGTAAACGATGCACGGATACCCCCGGCAATTTTATCGGCAAAGAAATACCCTGCATCCGGCATGATATGCAGCACATTGGTACTGCTGCCCCCGCCTGAGTATTTCTGGGAAGTAAAAGAAACAGCCCCTCCCGCCAGTATATTTCCCCGGCTGATCTGTGCAATACTTCCATTAGAAATACAAAAGAGAAACAGAGCAAGAAGTATATTTTTCATTGTCCCAATATTTTGCGGCCAGAACCACCTTTCTTTTCTAAATACTCTTTCCGGGAACAAATGATTGCCTTTCCGGGTATCACTACACTGTAATTTCCTTTTTCAATTTTCGTCGCCAGCCAGTGTGTATGTCTTTGCTGATTATATACCTCCAGTACCAAACCCGGAAACCCAGCAAACAGCTCTGGGCCGAATGGGACATTTATCTCCGTTGTGTACCAGACAAGTGTTGAATCATTCTTTTCATTAACCAGTAATGCCTGTTTGCAGGTATATCCTGCAATTTCTTTTGTGCCATCTCCAAATACCCAGTTCTCATTTTTTGCAGTATCATAAACAAGGTATTTCCTTTTTCCCGGCGGCCATGCCACTTCATGATATAACCTGTTATCTGGCCGGGAATAAAGAACAGCATGGTGGATTATCTTATCGAAAACCGTTTTCTTTCGCAAAGGGTCTTTGACGTCAGCGATGCGGTAATAAAGAGAAAAAGAATCATTAAAAACAAGACGATCTGCAGACTCCAAATCATTGGGTACATCTGTTGGAACACCTTTAACGGGAATATTAACAGACTTAAAAAAAGTGAACGAATAATGTACACTATAGCCATTTTGGCAATAGCTGTTTTTGCAGATCCACAGAAGTAAAACAAAAATCAGTTTTTTCATTTCCACCCTTTAGTCCTGTAAATAAGCCTATTTCTCCTGCATGAACGGATAACGATAATCCGTTGGCGGGTTAAAAGTTTCTTTGATCGTTCTTGCACTTAACCAGCGATACAGATTCAAAATACTTCCTGCTTTATCGTTAGTACCGGAAGCCCGGGCACCACCAAATGGTTGTTGTCCTACTACTGCACCCGTTGGCTTATCGTTGATATAAAAATTACCCGCTGCATTCCTGAGTTTATTGGTTGCTAATTCTACAGCCGCCCTGTCGGTGGCAATGATAGAACCAGTGAGTGCATACGGTGAAGTGGTATCAACCAGTTCCAATGCCTTTTCAAAACTGTTGGCCGGGTATATATAAACCGTGAGTACCGGCCCGAAGATCTCTTCGCACATCGTTACATAATCCGGTTTCTTTGCTTCAATGATCGTGGGCTGCACAAACCAGCCATCTTTGCTGTCGCATTTGCCACCCACCCAAATCTCCGCTTTGGGATCTTTCTTTGCATTATCAATGTAGCGTTTGATATTATTGAAACTCTTCTCATCAATTACCGCATTGATGAAATTGGAAAAATCTTCCACCGTTCCCATTTTGAAACTCTTTACACCGGCAATGAGTTTCTTCTTCACTTCTTCGGCAATATTGGAAGGGATATAAGCCCTTGATGCCGCCGAACATTTCTGCCCCTGGAATTCAAAGGCACCCCGTAGCAAAGCTGTTGCCACCACATCAGGATCGGCACTCTTGTGTGCCAGCACAAAATCCTTACCTCCTGTCTCTCCCACTATTCTCGGGTACGATTTATAATTCGCCATATTCTTCCCGATCGTCTCCCACATATTATTGAACACACCGGTTGAACCGGTAAAATGTACGCCTGCAAAATCACGGTGGTTAAAACACACTTTTCCGATCGTCGGTCCGTCCACATAAATAAGATTGATCACACCATCCGGCAAACCGGCTTCTTTTAAAATACGCATCGTCATCTGCGCTGCATATACCTGTGTATTGGCCGGTTTCCATACCACCACATTACCGCACATTGCAGCGGAGGTCGGCAGGTTACCGCCGATGGCGGTAAAATTGAAAGGTGTGATCGCTAACACAAATCCTTCCAGCGGACGATACTCCATCCGGTTATGCATACCGGGACTGCTGATCGGTTGTTGCTTATAGATCTCCGATAAAAAATGCACATTGAAACGTAAGAAGTCGATCAGCTCACAGGCCGCATCAATTTCTGCCTGGAATGCATTCTTACTTTGGCCCAGCATGGTAGTGCCGTTCATATACGGACGATACTTGGTCGCCATCAGGTCGGCAGCTTTTAAAAAGATACCGGCCCTGTTTTCCCAACTCATATTGGCCCAGCTTTCTTTAGCGGCTAAGGCAGCTTCTATCGCCTGCACCACATGTTTCTCTTCCCCGGCATGAAAATAACCGAGGGTGTGTTTGGTTTCATGCGGCGGATGCATGGCCACTTTCTTCCCGGTCCGCACTTCTTTGCTGCCAATATACATCGGCACATCGATCTCCTGCTGCTTCAGTTCAGCCAGCACTTCTTTCAATCGTTTCTTTTCCGGGCTGTTGGGACCATAAGAAAGAACCGGTTCATTCACCGGCATGGGGTAAGAAAATGTTCCGATACTCATGATTGTATTTTTGTACGTTGAAGATTTTATTCCGGGTTCATTGTTAATCGTTCATGGTTCATAGCTAACCACCATGAACCATTATCCATGAACTATGAACTTGCTTCTTTCTCACTCATCAGGTACGCCTTGATAAACCCATCCAGTTCCCCATCCATCACCGGCTGCACATTACCCACTTCGTAATCGGTACGGTGGTCCTTGATCATTTTATAGGGATGGAAAACATAAGAACGGATCTGGCTGCCCCACTCGATCTTTTTCTTCTTGGCATTGCTGGCATCTTTCAGCGCATTGCGTTTCTGCAATTCCAGTTCATACAACCGGCTGCGGAGCATCTGCATGGCCAGTTCCCGGTTGCCGAGCTGGCTCCGGTCCTGCTGGCACACCACCACGATACCCGTGGGTATATGCGTTAACTGTACTTTGGTTTCCACTTTGTTCACATTCTGTCCGCCGGCACCGCCACTCCGGGATGTTTCCATCTTCACATCGGCCGGTTTGATCTCGATCTCGATGGTATCATCCACCAGCGGGTATACATACACACTCACAAAGGAAGTATGCCGTCTTGCATTACTGTCGAAGGGTGAAATACGAACAAGGCGGTGCACCCCGCTTTCGGCTTTTAGAAAGCCATAGGCAAAAGGTCCGTCAAATTGCAGGGTTGCTGTTTTGATGCCGGCCCCATCTCCCCATTGCCAGTCCATCTCCGTCACTTTCCAGCCTTGTTTTTCGCCATACATGCGGTACATCCTGGCGAGCATTTCGGCCCAGTCCTGGCTTTCCGTACCACCGGCTCCCGAGTTGATCTGCAATACAGCAGGCAATTCATCCTCCGGTTCATTCAGTGTGGCTTTGAATTCGGCATCATCGAGCAGGGTGAGTGCTTTTTCGTAGGCCTCTTTGGTTTCCTCTTCGGTGGCATCACCGGCTTTCCAGAACTCAAAGAGCACAGCAAAGTCCTCTACGGCGGTCTCAGCCGTCTCATAGAGTTTCACCCAATACTCATTCACCTTGGCGTTTTTGAGAATTTCGGTAGCCCTTTTGTTGTCATCCCAGAAACCGGGACTTAACGAAAGCTGCTTGTCTTCTTCAATTTTATATCGTCGGTTCCCGACGTCAAAGAAACCTCCTTACCCCGGCAATGCGGGACCGCATATCAGATAATTTTTCGATTGTCATGGTGCAAATGTAATTGATTTGGAAATGAAATAATTTGGAAATTTAGGGGTAGGACACATACACTATCTTAGACTACCAAAACTTAAGTTATGTGGAAACAAATAAGGGAAAACTGGAAAGAGTTAACTCTTGGATTATTAGTTATTAGTCTTGGCAGGCAATACTCTATTATTCAAATTTTAATTTGCCGATTAAATATTTTTTAGGATGGTCAGAACTTTGGCTTATTTTAAGTGACCAGCTTTTATTGTTAGTTCCTTTTATCGGTGCCATGTTTTATGGCAACTATTTAATGATAATATTACATGAAAGAAGGCAAAAGAAACCAAGAGAAATAGAGTACAGAAAGAGTAAAACAGATATTATATTTCAAACCATACTAGGTCTTTTAGGAATATTCATATTAATAAAACTATTCATTGCAGATTATTATGTAAATAGAGTAAGCCTAATTTCTTCACTTGGGCTAGTATTATTATTTTTCCTATCAGTTGAATTTGACGAACACCACAATTACAAACTAAATAAATCAATCTGGATAGTATGTTCCTTTGGCATATTTCTTTACACAATAATTCAATTAACAGTACTAGAAATCAAGTCGACTGAAAAAGGCAAATACAATGGCAGCTATATAGTTACAAAAGGAAATAAAGAGTATCATTCAACTGACTCAAGCTACTATATTGGGAAAACTGAAAATTATGTTTTTATTTATAATAGAAATCAAAAATCTGCAACTGTTATACCTTCTGAAGAGATAAAAGAAATCTATCTTAAAGCAAGATAGTAATTACTGACCTTTACCCAACCCTTCAAAACTTTCAGTTTCGAGGCAGTACTTTATCGCTCCTGACAAGTAACGATATTTAAATAGATATTCACATGGGCACTTTATCTGGCACACTTAAATACTCATTATTAATCCTGTTCTCAACGTTATTTTCTTGTAAGAATGTGACGGAGAAAAAAGAATTCATAGGTACTTATAAAATTTCCAAAGTTATCCCACTTGACTCCAACTCAATACATCGTGCACAACAAGCATCAGATTGGTCAATAATGCTGAACGATAGTAGTAATTTTCATATTTACGGGACCAATATTAATCTCATCGGCTATTGGGATGTCCAAACTAATAATGCAAAAGAATATAGTATACTCTTCCAAAGTGGCGGAGTAACAACCACTGCCAGATTCAATGGCAATGAAATCTATTTTGATAAACCTGATGATTTATTGGACAGCATCTTTGCTGAAGCACTTTTTGCCAAAAAGGAGAAAATGTAGCAACCCAGCTCTGAGAAATCTGTAGTTTCGCAGCAGCATTCTGTCGCCTCCGGCGATTCCAGTTCCTCCTTCCGTCCATCCCTTCTGTTTGCCGAAATACAAACGTTCTGTGTAACTTAATAGCAGCTACTTAAATTCAACAAATGAAATACGTATTGATCTTCCTGCTTGGCTTATCCCATTTAACCAGCCAGGGGCAAGCAACAACAACTGAATTTGATGGACACAAATGGGAAGCCCCCTACCACCTGCCCGCACCAAAAGAATGGGGCATCGAACGGTTTTTGATACCTATCAGTTTTGCTCCCTCCATTTCGTATATAGGAGTGGAAGATATTCGATTTGCACCGGGCTGGGCAAAACTGGAAAACGATGAATACTGGACCTATGCTTTTTTGTGGTACCTGGAGGGTAAGGTAAACATGGATGAACAAATCATGGCTGGAAATTTAAAGGCGTATTATACCGGCTTATTTAATATCAATACCGACAGTGCGAGAAGGGCCGCTGTGAAAATAATCCCCGTAACCACTTCGTTCAAAAAAACAGCAACAGCTACCGGCGACCTGGAAACTTATACCGGTGTCATTGAAATGATGGATTATATGCAACTGAAACCGGTAACGCTGAATTGCAAAGCACACCTTCGCTTTTGCTCCGATGAGAATAAGACCATCGTGTTTTACGAATTATCGCCCCAGCCTTTCACCCATACCAATTGGGCCAGCCTTGATCAACTATGGACAGGGTTTGCCTGTAAAAAATAATTTATTAGCTCGCCAGCTACAACAACTCTCCAAGGGTTTAAAACCCTTGGAGAGTTTATTCTATTCTCCCCAACATAACTTATCTTACAGCAACTCATCAACAACCAACGACATGTGTTTTTCTGCTACGGCAAGTTTTGGCGCCAGTGCTGTGCTCGGTGCTATCGGCATTGTGGCCGTTGCTAAAGCCAAAACAAAACCACAACGCTTATTTGCCGGTATCCCGCTGGTCTTTGCCGTGCAGCAGTTATCTGAAGGTTTTCTCTGGCTGTCATTAAAAGATCCCGGCCTGGCCGGCTGGCGAACCTTGCTTACTTACAGCTTTCTTGTTTTTGCCATGGCGGTCTGGCCTTTCTGGATATCGCTAACGGTGCGGCTGCTGGAAACAAATGCAAAACGCAAACGCATCATGAATGTGTTGGTGGGCATTGGTGCTTTTGTTGCCATTGGTGTTTCATATATATTGTTCAGTTACCCGGTGGAAGCCATCACTCCTTTCTGTCCCACTTGTCCCGGCTCTGCCACTCCCCTGTTCCTGGAGCATATTCATTATGAATTTGGCATTCCGCCGCTGGTGAAAAAACTGATCCTTGTTTTTGATATCCTCTATATCATGGCCACGATCCTCACGCCTTTAATTTCAAGCATCAAAAAAATGAAATGGCTCGGCATTGTCTTTTTCGGCTCTTATATTTTTGCCGTCAGCTTCTATCACGGTTTTGTGATTTCGGTCTGGTGTTTCTTTGCCGCCCTGCTCAGCTTCGTGGTGCTCTGGATCATCAGCGACCTGCGGAAAGGTCTTTCCTAAATTATTGCAACTCTCCAAGGGTTTTGAACCCTTGGAGAGTTGTATTTTACCGTGAATTAATTTTCACATTTCCGGTTGGGGAATCTTCCGTAAATTATGATAGTGAAAAGGATACTGGCAATACTGATGGGCAGCTTTTTCTCCCTGGCTGCCACAGCACAGCAGCTCGATGGTGCCTGGAAAGGAACGTTGAGTATGCGGGGCTGTTTCCTGGAGAATAATATCGAACTTCAGATCAAAATGAATGGCCGCTCGGCTTCCGGTGATTCTTATCATTTCCAGGATATAGATAACTACGTCAAGAAAAATTTCACTGGTCACTATGATGCAGAACAAAAGAAATTAAAAGTGGCGGAAGGTGCCGTGACCACCTGGCATATTCCTTATCACTGCAGTATTTGTGTCAAAGAATTTGATCTTTATTACAGTAAAGAAGGCAGCGTTGAAAAACTAACCGGTCGCTGGAGCGGCACGGTGCTGAACAGCAGTGCCGGTTGCAGTGGCGGGCAGATCGTACTGACCCGTATCAAAGAATCATCGTTCAGAGAAATACCGGAGATCAAAGTGGATACGGGTACTATCCGTCTCGATTTTTATGATAATGCGGAGATTGACGGCGACTCCATTACCGTGAAAGTGGATAAGAAAGTAGTACTCTCCAACCAGCGGTTAACGGCCAAAGCACTCACCACTTTTATCCGCATTGATCTTTCCAATAAATTTCACGAAGTGGAAATGATCGCCGATAACGAAGGCAGTATTCCGCCCAACACAGCCATCCTCATCATTACGGCCGGGGAAAAACAACACCGCTTATGGCTGAGTGCAAAGGAAGAAAAATCGGCGAGGGTACGGTTTGTATATAATCCACCGCCCGGTACTAACAGCCTTAGTTCCCGCTGACAGCTTCGCAATTCATCCTTCTTTTTTGCCGGTTGACGATGGTGCTGCTGTTTAATAAAACAGTGTCAGATAGTTTTGCAGCTTAAACCGAAAATCATGCGATCATTGAGTCTTATCCTTGTATTCTTCTGCACCGCTGTGCATGCACAAAACAAACCCGACACGATCCGTGCCGGCGATCTTCAATTAAAATACCTGCCGCTGGGCACACAACAATACCTTGTCTATATCAAAACAAAAGAAGGATTGAAGAAAGGTATCTGGCTCTGGGAAAGAACATCGAGCCGGGAACTATTTCATGAACAACCGTCAATCACTATCCGTCAGCAATGGACTACCAGTGATACGGGTTTTAACAGCCGTCAAATAACCAGTGTGGTGAATGCAAAAGATTTTACGCCGGTTTATCATGCCACCACAAATCCCAAAACGGGGAAAGAGGCTTATAACTTTCATACGACTGAAATAGTAGCAGCAGATTCTGTAGCCGATGCAGGAAGAAAAGATTTTAAAATGGTTATTTCCGAACCGGCTTTCAACTGGGAGCTTGACCTGGAAACCTTTCCCCTGTTACCATTGAAAGAAGGAAAAACTTTTGCGGTCAACTTTTATCATCCCGGTAGTAAAACAGGGCCGGCATGGTATAACTATACCGTTACCGGCAGTGAAAAACTAAACAGCACGAATGGTGAAACAGTTGATTGCTACAAACTTTATACAGAATATGCCAATAACCGTGGCAACAGTACCTGGTGGCTGAGTAAGAAAACACATGAAGTGCTGAAGATGGAAGAACATTTTGGCGCCATCACCCGGTATAAACTCAAGCTGGCAGTACAGGAATAAAAAAAATTATTCCATCGTAATTATATCTCCTTCGGAAATGATACCTCCTGATAAGGGAACCAGGTTTTGCCCGAATAGCACTTTGTTGTTCTGGCGGCGATAAACGGAAAGAGTAGCTAAGGGTTCTATGCCCTTCTTCCCAGTTTGCTGATCCACCGTGGGGATGGTACATCTTCCACAGGGTTTTATACCAGCCATGCGGCAGTTGCCAATACTAAAATCTTTCCAGCTGTCTTCTTCGTAAGGTTCACCACCGTTGAACACAAGATTGGGACGAAACCGGTCCATCGGCACCGGTTTATCTAACCGGTTGTTGAGATCATCCAATGAGGCCTGCCCGATGATGAGCATGGGGTAACCATCAGCCAGGCTTACCTGTTCGCCGTTGTGAGCATAGGCAATATCAATATTCCGCTGGTTGTTTTCCGGGAAGGCTACGAGTTTACAATTGGTACCCAATTTTATTGAAAACCATTCGCTGTGCTGCGGACTTACTTCCTGTACTGTTACCGCATCATTCCAGATCGTTGCTGCTATTTCCTTAGAAGATGCTTCAAACGGCAGTTGTATGGTATCACCATCATACTGAATAGAGAACCCGCTGTTGTTGTACTCCAATCTGAATAAAGCCATTGCCGGGTATTCCCGTTGCGTCATGAACCGCAGTTGTTCATCCACCAGCATCCAGCGGCGGTCATGCTGCAGCCCTTTAGATAAGACCTTTGCAGAGGGCATTCTTATTCCACCCAATGATTTAACAGGATAGATCCAGATCCCGGAAATTTGTTTTGCAGGCATAGAGCAAAAATAAAACTGTAGCAGGACAACCGGTAAAGTTCTTAAAACCGGCTTTGCTGCAGCTTTCTTTTGCGGGGTTGACCAATCGTGAATAGGGCACCGATATTTAGTTTGGTAGCAAAATCTGACCGGGCATTGATAAACTCATTCCGGTTATTCGTGAGTGAAAATCCGCCGATATTGGCAAACAGCATTACCCTTGATGAGGGCTTTAAGAAAATACCGGGTGTGAAGGTCAATTGCCTTTCCGTATACCTGTTGTTCAGTAAAATTGTTCCTGTATTTTTTTCGTATACACTGACCTGGTTAAAGGCAAAGCTGCCATTCATCGTCCAGCCCCAATTACGGCTTTTCTTAAAATAGCTGGCATATTCATAGAACACACCGGCACCATGTATTTTGATCGAATTATCCGTCCAGTTGTTATACGACCCATACCAGGAACGATTATAAAAAATACCGGCCCGGCTGTGTTGTCCAATACCGATGGAAAAAGAAGGCTGGATACTGGTGATATCAAACCGGGCGATTCTCCGGCTGATATCAATACCGGTATAAATTTCTCCCTTATTGAATTGTGCAGACGCATAAAGAAAAGAAGAGCTGGTAAACAGCAATAGCAGGATAAACTTTCTCATGGTGAATGGTTTTGCCGAATGTACAACCAGCAACTACCATGAACCAAGCATAGAAGACGGCTTTAACTTTTTACTGGCATGTGATCCGGGTTAATTAACAAAACTGAAATAGCCCTTTCCCGGGCCTTTACTGAGACTTATCATGGATAAAATAAGGCTTTAAATCTTTTTCAAAATCCATCTCAAATCCTTTAAATTTATAGTTTACAGAACGAACCCAAACCAACTGTTATGCATCGTGTTATTATCCCTGTTGATTTCTCCGATACAGCCCTGAATGCAGCCCGGTTTGTGGCCCTGATGCTGGCCGGTAAAAAGGATGTCCTTGCTATTCTCTATCATAATTATAAAGATCCTTCCGACCAGGAAATGTGTATCAACTACCTGGAAAGCCTGAAGATGGAATTGCTGCACAAAGGTGATATGAACGTGGAATGTATTACTGAAATGGGGGGCGACCTCGTTGAAAATCTTTCCCGCCTGGCACAAACAAGAACGGCCACCCTGATCGCTATGGGCATTACCGGCAGAACCACATTGGGACAAAAACTGATCGGCAGCAATACCCTGAAAATGGTGGAATACAGCCTGATCCCCGTGATGATCGTTCCGGCAGATGCCACCTACAAAGGCATCAATAATGTGGCTTTTGCTTCTGATTTTAATGATGTGGTAAAAACGACCCCCGCTGCCTTTATCTGTTCCGTGCTGGAAATGTTCAGCCCCAAGCTGCATATCGTGAATGTGGACCCCAACCATTACGTTTCCATTACTGAAGAATACCAGGCGGAAAAAGAGAAATTAGAAGAAATGTTCAAAGCCTATATCACGGAATTTTATTTTATTTCCATGAATAATTTCTTTGAGGCCATGAGCAATTTTGTAAAAGATTATAATATTGATATGCTGGTGACCGTGCCCCGGTATCACAGCAACAGCGAAGCCCTGTTCAAAAGCACCCATACCAAAAAACTGGCCTACCACAGTAATATTCCGCTGATGGCGGCCCACCAGTAAACCTATACATTCCATCTCCCCGTAATATTTTATCTTTATCCAACTGCCGATGGCGGTTTACTTAAATTATTATACATGAAAACTGTTATAGTACCTGTTGACTTCTCTGAAACCTCGTTGAATGCAGCCCGGTATGCGATGAAACTGCTCACCGGGTATTATGGTGTTAATATGATATTGCATAACGTATATGACAAACCCTCCCAGGCAGGAGAAGCACAGGATAAACTGGAAAAACTGAAAACGGAGTTGATGGAAGTGGGTATCGTAAAGATCACCATACTGGCCGAAGAAGGAAGTGATTTTATTACGGAACTGGAAAAACTGGCCCGTCACCAGCAAGCCGACCTGGTCATTATGGGTATTACCGGACGTTCCGCCATCGGGCAGACATTTATAGGCAGCAATACATTGAAAATGGTAGAACGGAAAGTGTGCCCCGTGCTGATCATTCCCCCCGATGCCGGCTACAAAGATGTAAAGAATGTATTGCTGGCCTCTGATTTTAGAAATGTTGTGGCGTCCACCCCTTCCGTACCCATTAAAAAGATATTAAAAACATTCCAGCCCCGGTTGCATGTGATCAATGTGGACAGCGAACATTATGTGGCATTGACCGAAGAGTACCAGGAAGAAAGAAATAAATTACTGGAGATGTTCCGTGAATTTGATCCTGAATTCTATTTCCTTGGTTTATATGATGTGGATGAGGCAGTGAACCAGTTTGCCGCCGATAAAAACATTGATTTTATTATCCTCATTCATAAAGAACAGTCGGTTTTATCCCGGTTATTTGTAAAAAGCCATACTAAAAAGCTGGCCTACCAGAGTTCCGTACCGATTTTAGCCCTTCATGAGTAGGTAAAAGCCTGTTTGGGCCTGACTTGATTGCACCGGAACAAAGCACTAACTTTGTTCCCGTACTTATTTTATGAAGAGGAATTCAAAAAAAACAGCCTGTATATATACGTTTGCGGAGCAATCACTCCCCGCCAACTTCTATATTCCTGATTAAAGCCCGTTACAGGCCTCTCATCCCCTTTACTGCCCATTTTGAATCACCGGATATTCCGGATCTTTTTATTTAACGATTGATGACATGAAAAATATTAAACTGATAGAAGTACCATCGGAAATTGGTGCGGGTACCCGCGGTGCCAGCCTCGGTATAGAAGCTATCAAGATCGCTGCCCTGGATTTTATGAGTAATTTCTTTATCCATTTCCCGTCTGAAAAAATTCAGACCGAGAATAAGTTACTCTATGAACCCATAGAATCACCCTATGCCAAACGCATCAAGGGGATCTCCGCTATTTATGAAAGAGTAGGCAAGGCTGTATGTGATACGATGAAGAATAATTTTTTCCCTATCGTTCTCAGCGGTGATCATAGTACAGCCGGTGCCACCATAGCCGGTATCAAAATGGCAAAACCAAAAAGCAAAGTGGGTGTGATCTGGATAGATGCCCATGCCGACCTGCATACACCGTACACCACTCCCTCCGGCAATGTGCATGGTATGTCGCTGGCTGCCACGATCAATGAGAATAATAAAGATTGTGCAGTGCATGAACTGGATGAGGAGACGACCAAATACTGGAACAGCCTGAAGAATATTGGTAAGATCGCCCCGAAAGTATTACCTGAAGATGTGGTGCTGATCTCTCTTCGTGATTATGAAAAAGAAGAACGGTACCTGATCGAAAAGCATGGTATGAAAGTGGTCACTACGAAAGAAGTAAGGACCAAGGGGCCGGAAAACGTAGTAAGAGCTGTTCTCCGTTACCTGGCTGACTGCACGGATATCTATATATCCTTTGATGTGGACAGTCTCGACTCTTCTATCAGCAAAGGAACAGGTACACCGGTGAGCAATGGATTAAGAGAAAGAGAAGCGGAAGACCTGATCAGTAAGTTTATGCAGAACAGGAAAGTGTGTTGTTTTGAAATAACAGAGGTGAACCCGACACTGGATAAGGAAAACCTGATGGCGGAGATCGCTTTCAATATCCTGCAGCGGAGTGTGAATATATTAATGATGAACTAAATTGTGTATGCGCCTTTTATTGGTTTCACTATTATTTTTATTGATCGAACCCGGAGCCCCGTTGAAAGCCCAGGATGATTCTTACGCTGACTCGTTAAGAAAATACCAGGATAACTATGTAAAAACACATGAAGTGGTTACCGGTAAGGATAAAGATCTCCTGCATTTCTTTCCCGTCAACGATAAATACAGGGTGAAGGCCCGTATTGAAAAAGTGCCGGAAGCCCCCTGGTTTAAAATGGAAACATCGGGTAAGGAAAAGAAAACACACCGGGTATTTGCCATAGCTTCCTTTATGCTGCATGACACACTGGTGAAGCTCCATATTTACCAATCACAACAACTGATGGGTATAAAACAATATGCCGCTCTCTTGTTCATCCCTTTTACCGACCGTACCAGTGGTGAAGAAACGTATGCCAACGGCCGCTATATTGATGCTTCACTTACTGATATCAAAGGAGATTCTTTAGTCATTGATTTCAATAAAGCCTACAATCCTTATTGTGCCTATGTCAGTAACGTTTATAATTGCCCGATGCCCCCGCCGGAGAACGATCTGCCTGTAGCTGTAAGGGCTGGTGAAATGAAATTCAGCAAACCACATTAAAGAGCAGCATTATAAGCTTGCCAGTTTCTCTTTGATCTTTTTTGTGGTGACAGGCCCCAGTTCAAAAAAACTATCCAGGCATTCTTCCAGTATTTCCCTTGCCTTCCCTTCCTGCTGGTTTGCGGCGAATATAAAACCGGTATGCAGCATGGCATTGGGTTCAAATGTTTGCCCATACACATGCGTACTGACTATTGCATATGCTTTCTCTTTCTCGCCTTTATTATAATATACCCAGGCCAGCCAGTCATAGGTTTCAGGTGTTGGCCTGTTACTGACTTCTTTTTTGGCCAAGGCTAAGGCCTTGTCATAATCCTTTAGTTGTTCTGTATAAAGATGGATCAGGTATTTATTGTACATATCGCCATACCCTGGTTGTACTACTTCCTGTAAAAATTGCCGGCTGTACGACTCACTCTTTGCTGTATTACCCTCCCACTCTTCCATTTCAGCGAGTGTCAACCAGAGATCAGGCATCTTTGTTTGTGACAACAGGAATTGAATTATTTTCTTTGCTTCTTTGGTATTGTTATCATGTGCATAGGCGATCCAGGCAATTCCTTTAAGGGCATATAAATAGCTGCTGTCTTTCTGTAATACTTTTAAATAACTGTTATAGGCTTTTTCAATTTGCCCGGCATGACCATACATATCACCGAGGTTGGACAGTGTCCAGCAGTACAGGCTTCTCTTTTTATCTTTTACTTTATCAAAAGCCTGCTCCATCAATTCAATAGCACCGTCAAGGTTACCGTTATGATCTTCCAGTTTTGCTTTACGGATCAGGTAATCAAAAGAGGATTTGTCTGACAGCGATGCCAGTTGCAGCACCGCATCTTTATAATTACCGGTTTCCATCCCTGCATCAAAATCAAGCAACCTGTTAATGAAACGGTCTCCTTCTGCTTTTTCAGCGGCAGCATTATAAAAAGCAGCATTGTGGAACTGGTGTTGTGTTATTGCTGTTTGAGAAATGGCGAACAGTATCTCAGGATCACTGTCTTTTAACCTGGCAGAACTTCCTTTTAATAAAGAATCTCCTTTTTTCAAAGCTGCAATATCACCGCTTAGCTTAAACGACTGTAAATAAGCAGAAGCCAGTTGCAGCATATTCACATAACTCCCTGTATCTTTTTGCAGGCGTTGTTGCCAGAAATTTATCTCCCTGCCGGCCTGCTGTTTTGGCTGATCCAATATACCATCTTTGAGGAATACTGCATAATCAGCCGGGTTTGCTATATCCTTTTTTTTCATACAGCTTGCAAGTGCGAGCAGAATTCCAAATGGGAGAATTAAAATCTTTTTCATCTGCATTTGATTTATAAAAGAAAAGACGCCGGGTTGTTTTGCAATCCGGCGTCCTGTTAAAACGATTTAATTATGCGGCGCTGCCAGGTAAGGGAATGTGGCTAAGAAAGTTTTATCATTTCCATTCACATTATCTTTTGTCAGCCCCGGGTTCGATGCACCGGTCGGGCCTCCGAAGATCAGCAGCAGTTCTGTGTCGATCACATCATCTGCCAATGCTCTTCCAGTCAAAACATTGGTTCCATCGAAGAAAGTGGTGGTACCATTTGTTTTTACATTCAGCACATCTGTTACCAGTAAACCGGCAAAAGTGGCTTTGTCCTGGCCCAATGCATTTTGTGTATAACCAAAACCGGTCAGTACACTCTGGAACTGCGCATTGAAGGCAGCATTCATTGCTGAAGGAACAGTAGTATTAAACTCATTCTTCCGGGCTGAGCTGACAAATACCGTATTTATGGCCGGTCTTGCCATCTGGTCGTTCTGTGTGTACATACCTGATGTATCAAAATTATCTTCATTCTTGTCTTTGTCGCAGCTGGTTGCCACGGTTACGATAGTTAAGAGTAACCCTGTTGTAATTCTATTTATGTGTATCATAATGATTGGTATTAGAAGTTTTAGTAAGTTTATTTAGTTTTTGTTTCGCCCCATACATTGATGGTGGCAGCTGAGCCCAATAATGTTTTAGGAACTTCCACTACAATGGACATGACATTGGTTCCAGCGAAAGTATCCACACCGGGGTTACGGAAAGCAGTTTGTGTACCGGCAAGTATCTCTCTGAAGCGAACCAGGTCAAAGAAGAATGGATCATCTCTTGGTCCGGCAAACACTTTCGTGCCGTTCGAATTCGTAGCTACAGTCGGGGTTGCAGCCGCATAAGCAGTAACCGCTACTTCAGTAACCGGGCCATTGGTTT
>JAFLBM010000050.1 GCA_017303455.1 Chitinophagales bacterium
CCTGTTCAATACATTCCTCCAGCTTACGGTACTGGCGGCGCAATGTGTATCCATTGAATTCGTCAAAGTTAAATTCCTTTTTACCATCGTTCACATGATCGGTCAGCCACCAGTCTACCGGTTGTATTTTTGCATACCAGGGATAAACCGTGTTGTTACTATGGCAATCATTGCAGGCTTTTGCTAAAATTGATTTTACATCTTCCGGTACTGTATAGGCATTGCCGATATAGTTAGGTTGCGGGCCCTCCGCCGTATTTTTCTCAGGATGAATGAACTGGATAACAATAAAGGCTGCGAGCAGAACCAGTACTATTTTTTTCAGCATAGAAAACGTATTTCTCTAAAGTTATACTTTATCAATTAAAATTTCTCCCGTCATTTCTTTAGGAATGGGGAGCTTCATCATGGTAAGAATAGTGGGGGCAATATCTCCCAGCTTACCGGGTTTAATAGCTCCCCTCCAGGTCTTATCAATAATAAAGAAAGGAACCGGGTTGAGCGTATGTGCCGTATTGGGTGATCCGTCTTCGTTAATCAGGTAATCTGAATTGCCATGATCAGCTGTCAGGAATACAGCGTAATCGCTTTCCAATGCAGCTGTTACAACCCGCTCTACACATTTATCTACGGTTTCAACGGCTTTGATGGCGGCAGACCACACCCCGGTATGACCAACCATATCAGCATTGGCAAAATTCAGGCAAATGAAATCGGCTGTTTTATTTCGTATTTCCGGAACAATTGCATCGGTTACTTCAAAAGCACTCATCTCGGGCTGCAGGTCGTAAGTAGCTACTTTTGGCGATTGTACCATTAATCTCTTCTCTCCCTCAAAAGGCACTTCCCGTCCACCACTGAAGAAGAAACTCACATGCGGATATTTCTCTGTTTCAGCAATGCGGATCTGTTTCAACCCGTTTTGCTGTAAGATCTCGCCCAGTGTATTATTGAGATTATCGTTTTCAAAAACAACATGTACGTTTTTATACGTCTTGTCGTATTCCGTCATCGTGGTGTAATGAAGTGATAAGTGCTTCATGTCAAATTCGGGCAGATCCATTTGAGTAAGTACCTGGGTGATCTCCCGGCAGCGGTCCGTACGGAAGTTGAAGCAAAGAGCCACATCTCCATCAGCTATTGCAGCTAACGGCTGCTGGTTCTCGTCCACAATGACCGTTGGTTTGATAAACTCGTCCGTGATATCAGCAGCATAAGAATTTTCAACAGCCTGAATAGCATCTGTAGCTTTGGCACCGGTACCCTTTACCAAAGCATCATAGGCCAGTTTCACCCTTTCCCATCTTTTATCACGGTCCATGGCATAATAACGGCCACTCACCGTGGCGATCTTTCCGACACTGGTATTCAAATGCGCCTGCAGTTCGGTAATAAAACCTAATCCACTTTTCGGATCACAATCACGGCCATCGGTAAAGGCGTGAATGAATACCTGTTGTAAGCCTTCTGCTTTGCAAACGTCAACGATCGCTTTGAGGTGGTTAATATGAGAATGCACGCCGCCATCACTCACCAGCCCCAGCAAATGAAGCGGTTTGTTATTTGTCCTGGCATATTTTATTGAAGCCAGCAATGTCTCGTTCTTAGCAAAAGAACCATCTCTTACAGCTACATTGATCCTTTGCAGTTCCTGGTACACCACCCGGCCTGCACCAAGGTTCAGGTGGCCTACTTCTGAGTTACCCATCTGCCCGTCAGGTAATCCAACCGCTTCCCCGCAGGTAACCAATGTTGTATTTGGATATTTGGTATACAGTGATTTAGTAAAAGGGACATTGGCGTGCTGAATAGCATCGGCTGATGCAACTTTACCCAATCCCCAGCCGTCCATGATGACCAGAATTACACGTTTTTGTGACATTTTTTATCAACAATTTATTGTTAGTACAAATACATTCATTTTCAGGGAACAATGCGCTGTAAATCTACACCCAATTCAGTTATTTGCCATTGATTATGCTAAAAAGCTGTTGGTTTTTAGTAATTTAGTACCTGTTGATAACCCGTAATTATGTGGCATGTTTTTAGTTTAATACCCCTGTGAAAACATTTAAGTATGAAACCTTTTTTTACATCTTTAATGATTACTGTTGCCCTGGTGCTTTCGTCGTTTACGGCGCAAAATACCATTGACAATGTAATAGGTGCTTTGCGTTCGGGTAATGCATCAGAGTTATCAAAGTATTTTGATGATAATGTGGAGCTGACGCTGCCTGATAAAAGCGACAGCTACAGCAAGGCACAGGCCCAGCAAATTGTGAGAGATTTTTTCAGCAATAATGGTGTGAAAGGATTTGACCTGAAACATAAGGGTGATTCACCGGGCGGTCATTTCTGTATCGGTACCCTGCAAACTGGCGCTGGTAATTTCCGCACCAATGTCTTTTTAAAAACAAAGAATGGCCGTGAAGTGGTGAAAGAGATCCGCTTTCAGCCGGTAGAATAAAAGAATTCTAAAATAAACAGGCGAAGCCTTCCCTATTCAAGGGAGGGCTTCTTTATTTTTGCTCTCATGAATTTTGAAGAACAATTACTACACCTCGTGGATGAAGCGTTGAAGGAAGATGTCGGTGACGGCGATCATTCTGCTCTTTCCTGTATCCCTGCGGACGCAAAAGGGAAAGCTGTATTGAAGATCAAACAGGATGGTATTCTTGCCGGGGTGGCGGTTGCCGAAAAAATATTTATCTACAAAGAACCTGCGGCAGTATTCACTGTATTCAAAAAAGACGGGGACGAAATGAAGTATGGCGAGAAAGCTTTTGAAGTGGAAGCCTCAGTGCATACAATTCTTCAATGTGAACGACTGGTACTGAATTGTATGCAGAGAATGAGTGGAATTGCCACCCTGACAAAGCAATACACTGATCAACTTAAAGGGTATAAAACCCGTTTACTGGATACAAGAAAAACAACACCGAATTTCCGGTTATTAGAAAAAGAAGCAGTCCGTATCGGTGGTGGCGTCAATCACCGGTTTGGGTTGTATGATATGATCATGCTGAAAGATAATCATATTGATTATTGCGGCAGTATCGAAAAAGCAATTGAAAGAGCTGCTGAATATGTGAACCAAAAAAAACCGGGACTGAAGATCGAAGTGGAAACCAGGTCGGTTGATGATGTGAAACGGGTTGTTGCAGTTGGTAAAGGAAAAATTTTCCGCATCATGCTGGATAATTTTGACCCGGAACAGATCAAAGAAGCCCTTCAGTATATCGGTAATGATTTTGAAACAGAGGCCAGTGGTGGTATCAACCTGGAAAATATAGAAGACTATGCAAAGACAGGTGTTGATTTTGTAAGTGTAGGGGCACTGATCCACCAGGCCAAAAGCCTTGACCTGAGTTTAAAGGCCTCCCCAAACCCATAAGTATTTTTAAGCTATGTCAAAGAAGATTAAGCCAGATAGCAGGGGATTTGTTTTTAGTACTGATCCCAATTTTAAATTTGAAGAAGAACAGGATAATGCAGCAACATTACCAGCTGCGCAGCAAAAATTAAAGATCCGCCTGGATTCTAAGCACCGGGCTGGAAAAGCGGTTACGCTGGTAGAAGGATTTGTAGGTACAGATGATGATCTGCAGGAACTGGGCAAGAAATTAAAATCATTTTGCGGCACAGGCGGCTCCGCTAAAGACGGGGAAATCATTGTGCAGGGCGATCAACGGGATAAAGTGTTCCAGTGGTTACTGAAGAATGGATATAAGCTTGCAAAAAAAATCGGGTAATATATCTTTCATTTATTTGCCTGAGAAATCAACCTTCAAACCCTGTCTTCCGGTGGCTTCCATCACAATATGGCTTATTACCTGAAGCACCACACCTGCATAAAGCCACAGTTCCTGTCTTTGTTTCCTCCCGCCCATCGCTGTGAACGATCAGGCATTCTGTATTGATAAGATAGGGACCGTTGGCACTCACCTGTACTTTTACAATACTTGCTGCTTCTGCTACGATCTTATCCGTTTCTCCTGCTTTGATTTCCTCGTTTAAAAAATAACTCAGCGCCCCGCTGGGGCATTTTCTTACCTGTTCAATGATCTTTTCGGTGGGAGCACCCTCCATATTGATCCACTTTCTTTCTTTGGGATTAAAAACTTCCAGCAAACCTTTCCAGCAAAGGGTGGAATGGATGCAGGTAGCGGGTTTCCATACAACGGTGATGTCATTATTCCTGTACTTGATCTCTTTTTGCATAAGAAAGCGGCCATT
>JAFLBM010000006.1 GCA_017303455.1 Chitinophagales bacterium
TGCCCACTGGAGTGTATGCCCTGCTTACTGATTGAAAGAAGCATCTTGAAGAGCCGTATGAATCGAGAGGTTCACGTACGGTTCTGTGAGGAGCAGGGGGTGAGAATCCCCTTGCTTACTCGACTGCCTGCTGTGTTTCGTCAAGTAAATAGTGTATTTATATTTGAATATTTGTCTTCAATATGAGCAGCCCATTCGTCAAAGTAAAAGCCACGGCTTCCCGTTGGATGGTATGTGAAAATTATCCGAAGATTATAATTGTCTTTTGTCAAATTGATGCAATATGGCTTTGTATAAAATTCTTGAACGTCATCCCTTGTCCAACCAGTATCATAATTGTTAAGGAGGTAGCCAAGTCGTCCAATGCCTTCATATCCATATTTAATGCAAACGGCAGGTTTTAAAATATCAACCACGCTTAAAAAGTTGCGCCAACCTTTATCATAATCTTCGTCATTTGGTCTGTCACTAGAAGATGGCAAAAGTCTTTGAACCAAGTTAAAGAATGAAACATTTCGCCATATTTTATTACGCTCATCTAAAGTGCTTGTCTCCTTGTTTAAAATTGTCTTTTCTATTTGTTGAAATAAGCGCCTGTTTTTGAAATCAGGATTGTGTGAATTTAGTCCTTGGTTATTGACAAAGTTTCTTGTTGCATTGTTATAAATGAGCCATCCATCATTGTCGTCATAATGACTTTCTGCAGCAAGTAATACTTTCTTATTTTTAAAATTGTCACCAACCCAAGGAAGCCAATTCATGTCTGTCAAAGTCGCAAACTGATTATCATATGAGGTGTCAAGAGGCATGATTTTTTGAACTTTGGTGTGTCACAGTAACATAGCAGGCAACGTGTGTATTTACGAAACTACGAACAGTTCTGTTTTACAGAGCTAAAAAATTGTCGATCTGATTGTCAACACCTTAAATGAGTTTATGCAAGATCATAGTTCACCGGCTAGGGTTTCGCAAATCCAACTAATTTTACAGCATGTCAACTCTTACCATCTCCGTTCTACAAACAAATCTTCACTGGGAAAGCAAACCGGCTAACCTGCAGATGCTGGAAGAAAAGATCATGAGCATTGCAGAAAAAACAGAAATCATAGTGCTGCCGGAAATGTTCAGTACCGGTTTCAGTATGCGGCCGGAAGAACTGGCGGAAACCATGGAGGGTGAAACCGTGCAGTGGATGAAACGGATCGCCGCACAAAAGAAAGTGATACTAACCGGGAGTGTGATCATTAAAGAAGAAGCGGCTGATGGCCAGTTCAACTATTACAATCGTCTTATCTGGATGCTGCCAAACGGGCAATACGGTGTGTATGATAAACGGCACCGCTTTGCCTATGCTGGTGAAGATGATCATTATACCGCAGGCAGTAAACGGCTGATCGCTTCGGTAAAAGGCTGGAAGATCAACTTGCTGGTTTGTTATGATCTGCGATTCCCGGTGTGGGCAAGACAGCAGACACGCAATGTTTCGACTCCGCTCAACATTGCTACTGCCCCCGACACTTCGACTTCGCTCAGTGCGGGACCCGAGTATGATGTACTGATCTATGTGGCTAACTGGCCCGAACGAAGAATACAGGCCTGGAAAACTTTATTGCAGGCAAGGGCCATCGAAAACCAATGTTATGTGGTGGGAGCTAACCGGGTAGGCGATGATGGGAATAATATCCACTACAGCGGCGAAAGCATGATCATTGATCCGCTGGGTGAAGTGCTCTACACAAAAAAAGATGAAGAAGATATCTATACCATCACCCTGGAAAAAACACATCTCGATTCGGTCCGGGAAAAATTCCCCTTCTGGAAAGACGCTGATGATTTTATGATCATGAATGATGAGGAAGAGTAACTATTCAAACTTTCAGGTGCTGCTCCTCCCTTTCAGGGGAGGTTGGGAGGGGTTTGAGCTTGTGCCTTATCTTTCTTAATCAGCTCCATCGCCTTCTCCAGTTTATAATCTGCATTTCTTTTGATGGCTTCCACGGTCGGCAGCGAAAGCACTTCGGGTTGCACGCCTTTACCATCTTTGGGTGTGTTCTTATCAATCACCAACCGGAATAATGGCAAACGAAAACGAAGACCTGTTTCAGGCAGCGTTACATCCGGGATCAGCCAGGCAGAATTACCATAAGCACCACCACCGGTTTCTTCGCCGACTACAGTTACATTATCCTGTTTAATCAAGGCAGAAGAAAATAAAGTAGTGGCGGAGAAAGAATTACCGCCGGTGAGAATATATACTTTACCGTCGTAGTGGTTGGTTTGCTTGGGTTTGAAATAATGCCGTTCAAAATAACCGAAATGATAATTGCCATCTCTTTTCTTCCGGGTAAATAAGGTAATAAACAGGCGATTCCAGAAATGATTCTCCATATAACGGCTGTGCTTTCCTTTTTTACTGATCGCAAATAAAGTGTCCGCCACTTTGAAACGATGATCAGCTATATACCGGGTGATCTTGGTGGAATTAGTAACACTGCCGCCGCCATTGCTGCGTACATCAATGATCAGATGGGTGATCTTTTGTTGTTTCAGTGTACGGAATGATTGCCGGAAGAATTTTTTTAACCCAAATCCTTTACCAAAAGAAGCCAGGTTCATCATGGCAGAATGATTGACCGTATCGATCTGTAATAAACGAACAGCCGCCATTTGATTCTGTCTTCTTTCCTCCCGGCTTGGTCTTGGTAAACTGGCAAGCCGGCGAATCGCAGCCCGGTTGAAAGTATCAGCAGCCGGATTATAAACTGGGATGTTAATGGTTTTTAACTGGCCGGTACTGTCCACATATTCCACCGTATATCTTTCTGATAAACCAAACAATGATGTATATAAAGAACCAAAGAACCCCCGGTTGCTTAGGGTTTGGTATTTATGGGTCCGGTTATAACCGTCAGTCGATAAATAATTGAATAAGGTATCCACAATTTCGTTACCGCTGCGGCCATTGATCTTTGTAATAGGAGTTCCTCTTTTTAAAACAGAATCACGGCGGTTGAGATTGGCGGCCACCACCATCGTATCCTGCCAGAGTTTTAAGCTGAGCGGAAATATTTTCCCCGGTCTCAGGGTGTCATTGTATTTAATAAATCCTTTGGAAGAACGGACGGTGGTATGCCCGCAATTGATCTTCGCTGTTACATAGTTCAGGATCTTCCGGAACTGGATCTCTGTCATGGAATCTTTCAGCTGCTTTTTGCCTTCTTCAAAGTAATAGTCCATGCTGTCTTTGGAAGTATACCAGTACAAGCTGGGATGATGTTCTTCCAATATCTCCCGGTACAACGTATAATCTCTTTCCACCTGTTGCAGCGAATATTTTTTATTTGGAGAGTAGGAATGCTTGCCGGCACTGCAGCTAACCAATAGCACCACGATAATGAACAACCACAATTTCCTCATATGCCAACTTCTTAGTAGACCCGGTTTTATTTCAGGTGATTCCATCCCTGTGCGGTGAGAGCATGTTTACTGCCACCTTTGGTGATGATATGGGCACCCTGTTCGGGTTCTGTCATATAACCCACCACACTAATTTCCTCATTTAATACCAATTTATCATATTCCGATTGAGGAATGGTAAAAACTAATTCATAATCTTCCCCGCCGCTGAGGGCACAGGCGGTCGGATCAATTTCAAATTTGAACGCCGCCTGTTTCATTTGTTCATTCACGGGTATTTTGTCTTCGTATAATACGCAACCCAAATTACTTTGTTTGCAGATATGTAATACTTCTGAACTCAATCCATCACTGATGTCCATCATCGCTGTCGGTACGATCTCCGAACTGGCTAAAAATTCAATGATATCTTTCCGGGCTTCCGGCTTCAGTAATTTGCCGATCACAAAAGATTCACCTTCCAGGTCGGGCTGCACACCCGGGCTTTCCATATAGATCTTCTTTTCTCTTTCCAGGAATAATAAACCTACATAAGCAGCACCAAGGTCACCACTTACACAAAGCAGGTCGCCTTTCTGTGCGGTACTTCTTTTGACGAATTTATCCGGGGCTACTTCACCAATGGCAGTTACCGAAATAATAAAACCCTTTTGTGAAGAAGTGGTATCGCCACCCACAAGGTCAACGCCATATTTGGTACAGGCCGCATAAACGCCTTCATAAAATTCATCCATCGCTTCCAGGCTGAACCGGTTGCTGATGCCGAGACTGATAACGATCTGGGTAGGGATCGCATTCATCGCATAGATATCACTCAGGTTCACGATCACACTTTTATACCCCAGGTGTTTTAGTGGTGTGTACATCAGGTCGAAGTGAACACCTTCTACTAACAAGTCTGTAGTGATCACAGTTTGTTTGCCAAAATGATCGATCACTGCTGCATCATCACCTACGCCCAATACCGAAGAAGCGTTTTGCAGTTCAATATTTTTTGTCAGGTGGTCGATGAGACCAAATTCGCCTAGAGAAGATATTTCTGTTCTGTTTTCCATTTACTGGTATTCTGTTTTATCAATAAGTACGAGGTACGAAGTACAAAGTACGGGAGTTTGTAATTAATGCCTCTTTAGCACAGTTCTTCTTCACCTGTTTTATTTGTTGCCGGTTTTATTCACTCTTGCCCTCGTGGTGGTGATCGAAGCAACAAGTATTTTCAATAATTCATTGCCTTCGCTGATTAATCTATTTATTCTTTCCTGGAAACCCGGGTTAAACTCTTTTAATAACTCAAGAAAATAAACAGATTCATCCGCCTCTTCTTCACAAATTTTAAGCTTGTTTATAAAATCAGGATCGGACTTGGCTCTCCTGGCAGCCCTGTAATTTGCTCCTACTGAGGAAGAGCACCTTACCAGCTGACTGAAATATTCCTTATTAACTACGTTATAAGGCAAGTCGGTAATCAACTTTCCAACTGCAACAGCAAAAAGGAAAGTTCTTTGTTTTAAATCTTGCATGGAATAAAGTTTTATAGTTACTTGAAATAATGGCAACCAACCAAACTATAAATCACTTGCCCATCACAGACTTCGTAGCTCGTACTTCGTACTTACAGGGTCTTGCTTTATTTTAAACCCTACAGTTCTCCTCCATTAATCACCTTCAGCATCTCCTCATGTATCTTTCCATTCGTCGCTAAGATCCTGTGCTGATAGACCGAGAAGGTACTGCCGGTAAAGTCCGTTACTTTTCCTCCAGCTTCTTCCACGATCAGATAACCGGCTGCACTATCCCAGGCTTCTAATTTATGTTCATAAAATCCATCAAAACGACCGGCAGCCACCCAGCAAAGATCGATTGCTGCGGAACCGAGACGACGCACCGGTACCCCTTTGCGGATAAAACGTTCAAATATTTCCAGCGGACCATTCGGCATATTAATATAGGTATAAGGAAAACCGGTCACCAGGCAGGCTTTGATCGCCTCTGTTTCTTCACTCACCCGGATCGGCTTATCATTCAAGAAAGCACCTTTTCCTTTTTCAGCAAAAAAGAGCTCATTCAAATGCGGGTTATATACACAGCCCAGTATGATCTCGCCTTCGTGTTCGATACCAATGGAAACACAGTTGAGTGGAATACCATGCGCAAAATTCACCGTGCCGTCGATCGGGTCAATGATCCATTTATAATTGGAATCCTGGATGATCTCGCCGGTTTCTTCAGCCAGTATCTGGTGATCGGGAAATTTAGATTTAATACTATCCATGATCGCTTTTTCGGATGCATGGTCGGCTTCGGTCACCAGGTTATTGACACCTTCTTTATTACTGATCTTGAACTCGCTGTTGAAAAATCGCTGTATCTCTGCGGCACCTGCTTTGGCCGCCTCTATAAGGGTTGTTTTGAGCATGGGCAAAGATAACTCTGATTTTAGATTGCAGATTTTAGAATTTAGATTTGGGGCTGTTAAGCATGCAGTTATCCATCATCATAGTCAATTATAATGTCCGGTTTTTCCTGGAACAATGCCTGTGTTCGGTACAAAAAGCAGTGACGGGGATGGAGGCGGAACTGATCGTGGTGGATAATAATTCCCCGGATAACAGCCTGGCTTACCTGCAACCACAATTTCCGGGGGTTCATTTTATTGCCAGTGCGGAGAATTTGGGTTTTGCCAAAGCCTGTAACCTCGGTTTGCAACAGGCAACCGGGCAGTATATACTATTCCTGAACCCGGATACGATCGTGCCGGAAGATTGTTTCCGCTCCTGTATCCATTTTTTTGAAACACATCCCCGGGCTGGTGCACTCGGTATCAAAATGCTGGATGGAAAAGGACAGTTTCTCAAAGAATCCAAACGGGCTTTTCCTTCACCCATGACCTCTTTGTTCAAGCTCTTTGGTTTGGCCACACTGTTTCCTGCTTCTAAAACCTTTTCAAAATACCATTTGGGTCATTTGAATGAGAACGAAGATCATGAAGTGGATGTACTGGCAGGAGCTTTTATGATGATCCCGAGAGAAGTATTGAATAAAGTGGGCGGGTTTGATGAAACGTTCTTTATGTATGGTGAAGATGTGGACCTGAGTTACCGCATACAAAAAGCAGGCTACACGAATTATTATTTTGCCGGCAGTCATATCATTCACTTCAAGGGAGAAAGTACCCGCAAGGGAACGATGAATTATGTCCGCATGTTCTATAATGCCATGAGCATTTTTGTCCGCAAACACTATGGCGGCAGCAGGGCCGGGATCTTTCATTTGTTGATTCATCTTGCCATCTGGGTAAGAGCAGCCTTATCGGCTGTGGGCCAGTTTGTACGCCGCATTGGGTTACCACTAATAGATGCGGGGCTTATATTGCTTTCTTTCTGGCTCATGAAAAATATCTGGAACCAGTATGTAAGAACAGATATTGAATACGAGAACCGTTTATTATGGATCGCTTTTCCGGCTTATACGGTCTTTTATCTTTTCACTGCGTATTATGCAGGCCTCTATGACCGCAGGTATAAATGGACGGGTCTGGTTCGTTCTACAGTTATGGCCACGATTGTATTGCTGGCCGCTTATGCATTATTACCGGAGCAATACCGGTTTTCAAGAGGGATCATTTTATTTGGTGCCATGCTGGCCTTTTTGCTGATCAGTATATTGAGGTGGATGCTGATACAAACAAAAGTGCTGACGAGCAGCAAAGAAAAAGAAGAACATGCCACTACAGTGATCGCCGGTTCCCCGGAAGAATATTTGCAGGCTGTGCAACTAATGAAAGAAGCCGGCTTGCAGGAAAGAATACTGGGCCGTATTACAGTTGATGATAATAAAGAAGGAGCAATTGGCCAGGTGAATGAACTGAATAAACTATTATCAGTGATCCCGTTCCGGGAGATCATTTTTTGCCAGGGACAATTATCGTATACCAGTAGTATTGCGATCGTGAAAACATTGCCGGGCTTCCTGAAAATAAAATTTCATGCAGCCGGGAGCAGGAGTATTGTCGGCAGTGAATCAAAAGATACATCCGGGGAAGCATTGTCAACTGAAAACGGATTTAAGCTGGCTGAACCCGGTAACCGGAGAATAAAACGATTAGCAGATATCATCATCTCTTTTTTAGCATTAGCCAGTTTCCCGGTGCATTTGTTATTGGTAAAAAAACCGGTTTCCTTTTTTGCAAACTGTTTGGCAGTTCTCACGGCCCGGAAAACCTGGGTGGGTTATATTAAAAATGGACAAAAACTGCCGGCACTCCGAAAAGCAGTGATGACCTGTAATGGTTTTCCCGCATTAGTACCACAACAATTACCCGACGAAAGCCTGTATAAGCTGGATTACTGGTATGCCCGTGACTATGAACCCATGTATGACCTCAGGTTATTATGGAGACGGTATCGTCATTTGGGCGGGTAAAACAATTTGCCCCTATATTCGCAGACCTTTGCGCTGAAACATTGTGTAACTTTAAAGCTATTGTGATAAGTAATGGCGTCCATCATCGATATAAAACTACCCAAAGCAATTGCTGCTGCTCTTCGTCTCCCGCCCAATGATCCCCGCCGGCAGCAGATACGGGTATTGAAAAAATTACTGAAAAAGGCAAGGTTCACCGAGTTCGGCCAGCAGTATCATTTTGATGATGCGTTGTTCAGCCGGCATCCCGGCAAAAGTTTCCAGGAGCTGGTCCCGGTGCATGATTATAATAAGATCTATGAAGAATGGTGGCAAAAAACATTAGATGGTGTACCCGATGTGACCTGGCCGGGCAAGATCAAGTATTATGCATTAAGCTCCGGTACATCAGAAGCAGCGAGTAAATACATACCGGTCACCAAAGACATGCTGCGCAGCAACACGGTTAATTATCTTCGCCAGTTGCTAAGCCTGCTGAATTACGAAGAGGCCAATAAAAAAGCCATGACCAAAGGCTTTTTGATGATCGGCGGTGCTACGGATCTGAAAAAAGGAAAAGCCGGATGGTTTGCCGGTGACCTGAGTGGTATCCTGGCCAAGAAAAGACCATTCTGGTTCCAGAGTTTTTATAAACCCGGCGGCCGCATTGCAGCTATGTCCGACTGGAACCAGAAATTGCACGAGATCGTGGAACATGCCAAAGAATGGGATATCGGTTATATCGTTGGGGTACCTGCCTGGTGCCAGATGTGTATGGAAATGGTGATCGAACATTATAAAATAAAGAACATACACGAGATATGGCCCAACTTCAGCTTCTTTGTACACGGTGGTGTTGCTTTTGAACCGTATAAGAAAGGGTTTGAAAAATTACTGGGCAAGCCCATCGTATACATTGAGAATTATTTGTCCAGCGAAGGATTTATTGGCTATAAAACAAGGGAACATGCAAAAGGCATGCAGCTGATCCTGAATAATAATATCTTCTTTGAGTTTGTTCCTTTTGATGAGAAGAACTTTGACAGTGATTGTAATATAGTGGCCAACCCGGAAGCGAAAATGATCCATGAAGTAGAGGAAGGAAAAGAATATGCCCTGCTGATGAGTACCAACTCCGGTGCCTGGCGCTACCTGATCGGTGATACCATCAAATTCGTGGACCTGGAAAAAAGTGAAGTGGTGATCACGGGCCGCACCAAGCATTTCCTGAGCCTGGTGGGTGAACACCTGAGTGTGGAGAATATGAATAAAGCGATTGAACTGGTAAGTGAGGAACTGAATGTAAGTATCCCTGAATATACGGTGGTTGGTTTCCCGTATGAAGGATTTTTTGCTCATAAATGGTACGTGGCCACCGATGATAAAGTGGATGCAGCAGAGTTAGGGAAGAAGGTTGATCAGCATCTCCGGGCACTGAATGATGATTATGCAACGGAAAGGGACAGTGCGTTGAAAGAAGTGTTCCTGGAAGTATTGCCCGAACAAAAATTTTTACAGTTCATGGCACTGAAAGGGAAACTGGGCAGCCAGCATAAATTCCCGCGGGTGATGAAGGGAAAAATGCTGGACGAATGGAACCGTTTTTTAAAGACCGGAACGATTTAAATAAATAATAAGACCGATTAAACCTCTTTCATTTCCCGAAAGGGGTTTTTTATTTTAGCTTTGAACACATTGTATGATTGAAGCCATCTTAAAAGGACTCGGATTTGGTTTACTGCTCACCATCGCAGTAGGCCCTGTTCTTTTTTCTATTATCAAGCAAAGCCTGAACAACGGGCATAAGGGAGGGTTTTCTTTTATCATCGGTGTATCCGCCAGTGATATCACCCTGGTACTGGTCAGTAATATATTTACAGAACTCTTTAACCAGATCAAAGAGTACAGGCTGCAGATCGGTATTGCGGGCTGTGTCTTCCTGATCACCATGGGGATCTATTTTCTTTTTTTCAAAAAAGTGAAAGTAAATGAAGAAGGAAGGGCCCTCATCATCAAATTCAGGAAAAGAGATTATGCCAAAATATTCCTGTCGGGCTATTTTATGAACACACTGAACCCTGGCATTTTTATTTTCTGGATCACCACGTCAACAGCGGTCATCACGCATAGTGTGAACCAGCGGATCATTATCTTTGTTACCTGCTTATTATTTGTATTGCTCACTGATGTTATTAAAGTATTACTGGCCGGTAAGATCCGCAACCGGCTGACACCCCATAATATTCATATCATCAACCGCATCAATGGCATCATCCTGATCGGTTTCGGTATTGCCCTTATTGCCGGGCTCTTATTTTATCCTGCTGAATAATTAATTCTTTAGATAGTATATTGCGCAACATGGCAGCAAGTTCGGATAACTCTACCTGGAAAAAACTATGGCGCATCACTAAAAAAGTGCTGCTCTGGTTTTTCATTCTCCAGTTTGTGTATATCATCCTGTTACGCTGGATCGATCCGCCCATTACCATGACGCAATTAGTAAGCTGGGTAAGTGGTCATGGACTGAAACGAGATTATGTGAACCGCAGCGCTATTTCACCGAATGCAAAACTGGCGGTGATCGCTTCGGAGGACCAGTTATTTCCCGATCATAATGGCTTCGACTGGAAGAGTATTAAAAAAGCGATGGCGTATAATGAAAGAAAGCCGGGCCGTATCCGCGGCGGCAGCACCATCAGCCAGCAGGTGGCCAAAAATGTTTTTCTCTGGCAGGGAAGAAGCTGGGTACGCAAAGGACTGGAAACCTATTTCACGTTTATGATCGAACTCTGCTGGAGCAAGGAACGCATACTGGAAATGTATCTGAACGTAGCAGAGATGGGTGATGGTGTATTTGGTATTGAAGCGGCAGCACAATTTTATTTCAATAAGCCGGCAAAAAATTTATCAAGACAGGAAGCGGCTATGATCGCTGCCTGTTTGCCCAGCCCCAAACGATATAAAGTAAAACCGGTATCCGGTTATGTCGCTGCAAGGTCCCGCACCATCGTACAACAAATGAATAACCTGCAAAGCGACCCGGATATACAGGAAGTGATTGATACTTCACCGCCGGGCAACAAGAAATAAATTATTCTACCAGTAATTCAATCTTTGCACTGTTATGCGTGGGACCATAGGCACCAGCATTGATAGCAAAACGTAAATAATATTTTCCTTTTTGCAAACCGGGATTGATGGTCAGGCTTGTTTCTTTCTCCTTAATCATTTGGGAAACGGTCAGTAAAGTGAACACATCTTTTACCCAGCCTTTTTTCCCAAATACACCAATCCGGGTGGTATCATTCAGCGGGGTTGTATGATCTTTTATGAAGGAGGCATACTGTTCTGGAACCATAAAACGGCATTGCAGCGTAAACTCATCTCCTTCTTTGATAGTAATTTTTTTAGGGACCACATCAACAATGATCTTTGCAAACGAAACAAAGGCCGGATCATATTTATAACCCACGTAACCAACAGGTGTCTTCAGTGAATCCGGGAAACGCCAGAGCTGGTATTTATCAAGAAAATAAACCGGCTTGCCCAGCACAGCCTCCTCTAATGGCCAGAAATTATAATTATTTCTCCCCCCGGCGATATAATGATTCAGCGAATAGGTCGGCTGCCCGGAATAGAACCAGTACTTGGAGGCCCGTTGATAAGAATTGCTGAACACAATGGGTAATCCCTTTGTTCTTTCTCTCATTTCGGCCGGCCATGCTTTCCAGGAATGATAGCGTTCTTTCACCGCTTTTAGCGGGAGAATATCCTGGATCATGGCAATGCGGCCAAATAAGGTAAGCAATAGTGTAACCGGTAATAACTTATATAAAAGTGTTTGCCATTTTATTTTTCCAGCAATATAATTATGGGCCAGTATAATCAACGGAACCAATGCGGGTGATGTCCAGTTGGCTTCCACTTTTCCCCGGAACGAACTCAGCAGGAAGAAAGCATAGATCCCGATCATGGTAAACCGCAAAGCTCTTTCGGTTTGATTGGTCGCTTTGTATAAAAAAGCAGCCGGTAAAAGAAGGAAGCCTGCAATAGGCCCGGGCAATAACAATTGTCCGATAATATAGTCACCGGTATGGGAAAACTTATAGGGATTGACATTGCTTTCAAACAAATGATACCGGAAACTGACCCAGTCGTGCTGGTATTGCCACCAGAGATGGGGAGTAAACAATACAAGGGCGATGATACCGGCTACATAGGTCTGGTATTTAGTAAACAATTTCCAGTTAGCGAGTAATGAAAAGAAAACAATCAGCACTGCATGGTACTTGCTGTAGAGCAGCAAAGCAATAGCCAGGCCCAGCAGCAATGTGTTTTTTACAGATGCAGCCGTGATGAATTTTTTATAACAGAGAAAGAATATGGCGGTAAAAAAAATCAAAGGTATATCCGGTACGGCCACAAAGCCGATCAGTTGTAATACGGCAATGGACAAAGCGATGGTATAAAAAAGGAACGGGTTCTTTTTGTCGATCAGTTTTTCGATGATGACAAGCGAAAGAATATTCAGCAGTAAAGGATATAACCGTACACCCAGCTCGTTCGGGAAAATGGCATAGCCCATTTTGATCAGCAACCCGATCATCGGCGGATGATCATAATAGCCCCAGTCTAAGTATTGCCCATACACCCAGTAATAAGCTTCATCGTCCAGCAATTCAGTAAGACCGGCCTGTGCCAGGCCCAATACCAACCAGCAGGTATAAAAAAGTAGGCGGTGCTGTTTTTGTAAAAATGAAGTATTCATTGTTACTGCGAAAATAGCAACAAATATCAGAGCAACAGATCAACAGCCCTGATTGCTTTGGCCAGCCTTTGTTCAAGATCCCCGCTGATCTCCACCCAGGGCACGGGCTGGTTGAGCATAATATCTTTATAGATCTGGTATAATTTTTTGCGGGTATGCGGATCGGGATATTCCCGCAGTTCATCATCCACCCAGGGCAGGTCAATATTGCAAAGCAGGTAAAGATCATATTCCCGCTCCCCGATCTGGTCCAGGATATAGCGGTGACATTTATTGAAGACAAATTCAGACCACACTTTCATCACATACATATCCGTGTCGATGAATAAAGGAAGATGACCGCCATCTTCCAGCATCGGTAAGGAATTTCTTTCCAGCGCCTGGATGTATTCATCTTCTAAAGCCAGTTGCCCTTTGGCAATGGTCAGCAGGTCATCATATTCATAATGGATACCATTGGTCAGCAGGTATTCCCGGGCAAATTCCGGGCACCAGGTGGTTTCATAATGTTGGGCCAGCTGTTCACACAGTGTACTCTTACCTGTACTTTCCGGGCCGAGAATAACAATTTTTTTAAGCATGAAGTCCTGGTTTTTAGTGCGTCGTCTGCTGAATAAACAATTGAATCGCCTCAGCTGTTATTGTAATGATATTTATTTTTTCACATTAAATCAAGAAACATGTACTACAATCAGTCATGTGCCGCAAAAGGCAATCAACGCGGAAACAGGGGCAGCCACCTGTTCATCCGGTCTATGCAAAGAGCTGCAGTCAATGTGTACAAGACCGACACCAGTTTTGAAATGCTGGTCTTCGCCCCGGGCCGGATCAAAGAGAACTTCAGCCTCGGTGTAAAAGGCAACGAATTAACCGTTACCTACCGGCCGCCCGAAGGATTCCCGAAATTTGACTGGGTGATGCGGGAATACAGCCGGGGTGGTTTTGTAAGAACCTTTACCCTGGATGACAGCATTGATACCACAAGGATCAGTGCAAAGTACGAGGATGGTGTGTTACAGGTTTCCTTACCCATTATTGCCGGTAAAGAAACAAACAGCCAGGAGATCAAAGTGAGTTAAAGAACCGTTTGATGAATCAACAGGGTGGCTGCTTTAACCGGCAGCCATCTTTTTTTTCCATTCCTGATAGCCTGCCCAGGCCAGTGCGAGGAACAAGACATACATCAGGGTGAATAACATAAGGCCTTTATAAAAATTAAGTGGTATGGCAATAATATTGGAAAAGATCCAGGCCAGCCAGTTCTCGATTTTGCGTTTTGCCATCCACCACATGGAAGTGATAGCGGAAGAAGAAACGAGGGAATCAAGAAACGGGGTGTTACTGTCCGTGAATTTTGATAAGACAATATAGATTACGATCCAGAAAAAAATAAAGAAACCAATACCAACTCCCAGTTCTTTACGGCTGCACCAGCTGATAGGATAGGTATAATGGCTTTCATCTTTTTTCTGCACCCAGTTGTACCAGCCATATACACTCATGGCGAAATAATAAATATTCAATGAGGCATCAGCGTACAATGGCGGATTGACCATGAAGAAATAGACGTACGATGCGAGCAGGACACCAATGATACCGGTGGGATAGACGAGGACATTATTTTTTTTTGCATACCAGACACTGGCTACCTGTGCAATGGTGCTGATCCATTCGGGCCATTTGGTCTGCTGCACATTGGCGATGAATTGCTGGTATATATCGTGTAAAGACAAAACACTAATTGAAAACGAAAGGTAAAACTATTCCACAGGGCTTTGGTATTTCTTCCAGCCTCTCAGGTACTTTATTCCTTTGGATGTTTGAAAACGGGTGGCCACCTGCTGCCATTGCCCGCCGGAGGAACGCCAGACTAAAAAATGTAAATGGGGTGTGGCGGTATAACCTGTTTTACCACTCAATGCGATCACCTGCCCTTTTTGTACGGTATCACCCACACTGACCAGCGCACCATTGAATTGTAAATGCCAGTAGCCCGACCGTGAACCATCGGTGTGTTGTATCACAATGTTATTACCATAAGGCCTGTATTTTTTATTCCACCCTCCCCGGTCACCGTCTTCTTTCACTCTTACCACCACTCCTTCCCTCGCAGCCAGGATCTTTGTTCCTCTTTTCATTTTAAAATCCAGTGCTGCTCTTTCTTTATGCGAAAACGGGCCGAAATAGCCCTGGATGATGCGGTGTTTGGTACCGGCTTCATACGGCAATGCATAAACATAACTGGTATCATCTTTAACCGTTCCTTTTTGTAATCTTTTTATTTCTTTACGCAAGGGATTGTTACTGACAGCACAACTGCACAGGAGTACGGTAACCCCAACAGTAAATAAGTATACTTTATTTCTTGAGCACATTTTTTTTCTCTTCTTTAATCATGGCATCATAATCAATTCCTTCTTCTTTCATCAGTTCAAGACCTGTATTGCGGATGGATTCGATCAGGGGAATGATCATCTTTCCTTTTGCCGTGAGACTATATTCGGTGTGTGGGGGAACTTTCGCATACACTTTTTTTTCGATGATATTGTCTTTTTCCAGTTCTCTCAGTGTCTTGGTCAGCATTTTCTGGCTGATATGCGGGATATCTTTTTCCAGCTCAGAATAACGCAGGGTCTTTGTTCTTAATCGCCATAATACCGGAGCTTTCCAGGTGCCGCCGATCTGCTGCAATACATAGTCTACCGGGTTGTAGAATCGCTGGTTATCAATAAAAACATCAGGCATATATTAAAATTACAGCTTACGCACCAAAAAGTTCGTTACAGCCTCTTCTGTTCTGTACATGGCTTAAGCTATGTATCCTCAGAAATTTGGTATTCAAAAAAATAAATATGAAAAAATCATTGCTCTCCTTTCTCTTGTTGTTGCTGGCTTTCCTGGTTGTTGCGCAGCATAATGCCGGTAATAATGGTAAAGTCCTGATGATTGCTTCGAATCCCTCGGTCAGTAAACAAACCGGATGGCCTATTGGTGTCTGGTATGCCGAATTAACACATCCATACTGGATCTTTTCTGAAGCGGGATATACAGTAGATATTGCCAGCCCTGATGGTGGTGAAATTAAATTTGATGGATTCAGCGACCCGGAAGATGGCAGTAAGTATGCTGCATTTGATTATATCTCTCTGGGATTTAAAAAAGATGAGAGCAAAATGGCGATGACCAAAAATACGCTGAAGCTTTCGGCAGTTAACCCGGATGATTATAAAGCCATTTTTGTTTGCGGCGGACAAGGACCGATGTATACATTTATGGATAACAAAGAACTTCAAACATTTTTTAGCCGTTTTTATGTTACAGGAAAACCAGCAGCAGCCATTTGCCATGGCACTTGTATTTTATTACAAACCAAGTTACCCAACGGTAAATTTTTAGTAGATGGAAAAAGATGGACTGGTTTTGCCAGCAGCGAAGAACAATATGCAGATAATTATGTGGGGCAAAAAATTCAGCCCTTTCGTATTGAAGAGGAAGCCAGGAAAATGCCCAATAGCCGCTTTGAAACCGGTAGCCCGTTTTCTGCCTTTGCTGTTAGAGACGGTAATTTAATTACAGGCCAGCAGCAAAACAGCGGAGCAGCAGCAGCAGAACTGGTAGTTAAAGCATTGGAAGAAGACAGGAAACGGTACCCTGTTTATGTTTTGGTACATGGCGCTTTTGCAGATGAAAGCGCCTGGGGCTTTGTGCGGAATGAACTGGCAAAGAAAGCCAACGTAGTTGTGGTGAACCTGCCTGCACATGGTATAGACCTTACGGCAGCAAGCAAAGTGTCGTTGAAGGATTATGTAAAAAAGGTTACGGATGCGGTGAATGCACAACCTGGCCGGGTAATATTGGTAGGGCATAGTATGGCGGGCATTATTATTTCACAAGTGGCGGAAAATATTCCTGCCAAAATTGACAAACTGGTGTATGTAAGCGCCTATGTTCCCGCCAACGGGCAATCCATGCTGGAGCTCTCGTATAAAGATGTACAAAGTAAAGTAGGCCCGGCTTTTCAACTGAATGACGACAAAACAGCAGCGACTTTAAAAAAGGAAGAGATACCGGTTGCTATTTGTGATGATTGTCCGTCCTATATGAAAGAGGCACTGGTAAAATATCATAAACAAGAACCTGTAAAACCCATGATGGAAAAACTGGTGCTTACACCGGCTAAATTTGGTAAAGTAGCCAAGTATTATATCCACACCAGAAATGACCTGGCAGTGGGGTATGAACTTCAAAAATTAATGGTAAAAACGAATGGCACATTCAAACAAACCTTTACTATGAATACTTCACACCTGCCCTTCGTGGTTCAGCCAGGGGATTTTGTAAATATACTGACGGGTATAAAATAGAATGACCAGGCAAAATTTTCTTTTCCTTTTTATTTTATTGAGCTGGGTAAACATAAAGGCCCAGCTCAATGAAAGTGATACTGCAAAATTGCAGTTGCGTGCAGGCCTTACAGGAAATTACCAGCAGGGAAATGTGAATATTCTCACAGTCCGGAGCAGGCTTGATATGAGTTTTTCCCCGGTACCTGCCTGGGTATTTAAAACCCAAAACAGCAGTTTATACCAGGCATTGGGAAACAAAAAAGCAGATAATGATCTTTTCAGCCGGAACTATTTCTATTATAAACCGCAACGAAGGGTGTATCCTTTTGGGATTGTTTATATATCCGGGAACTATCGCCGTAAAATTCAGCGACGACAATTCGGTGGCGCAGGTCTGACCGTACAGGCACTCCACCAACCATTTCATGTAATCAAAGTAGCTGCCAGTGTGGTCAGGGAAAGCACCCGTTTTCAAGAAATGCTCTTCAATTTCAGCAGTTATAGTGGTAATAATAAAATTAATAACTGGAGAGGCACTTTGTTTATAGCCGGCTGGCATTACCTGCTGCATAAAAAAATTCGTTTCTATTATGATGCTTACTGGCAACCCGACCTTGGTAACAAAAATAATTACCGCACACAATTTGATATCGGCATAGACATACCGGTGTGGAAAGGATTATCACTTAATGCCCTTTATTCTTATACACATGAGAATGTGGTGGTGGCTGGTATCAGGCAGGATGATAAGCTGCTCAGCTTTGGCCTTGCATATAATTTTAAAACCGGCACCCTGCCCCAAAATTGAACTTGTTTTTAATTAGATTTGAAATAAATATACACGCTTCATGCACGCCGGAAAAAAATTCACAATAAGAGAGGTGCTTTTCTGGACCCGGAAAGATATCTTCTTCCTGTTATTCATTGCTTTTATTCCCACTTTTTGTTATGCGGTGTTAGACTTGAAATTCCTGTCGATTCCCTGGCTGCCGATAGCTTTGTTGGGTACTGCGGTGGCCTTTATGGTGGGGTTCAAGAACAATGCTTCCTATGAACGGACCTGGGAAGCCCGCAAAGCATGGGGAGCCATTGTGAATACAAGCCGCAGTTGGGGCATTATGGTCAGGGATTATATTTCTAATAAACATGCCATACAACCATTGGCAGAAAAAGAATTAGAAATGATACGGCTACAACTGATCCACCGGCATTTTGCCTGGCTTACTGCTTTAAGGTTTCAACTCCGCGAAAGCAGGGTTTGGGAGGCCATTAATAAAAAGCATAACCAGGAATACAGGAACAGGTGGTTTCGTGTGGAAGAACATGATGGATCAATGGAAACAGAGTTGCTTAAATACATTCCTCCGGAAGATATAAAGCAGATCATGACCAAATCCAATAAAGCGGCACAGATCATTGCTTTGCAGTCAGCACAACTGAAGGAATTACTTGATAAAGGCCTGATCGAAGATTTCAGGCATATGGAACTGGAGAAATTATTGCTTGAATTTTATAACCAGCAGGGTGTATCAGAGCGGATTAAAAATTTTCCTTACCCGAGACAATTTGCCACGCTGAATCTTTACTTTATCAAGATCTTTATTATCCTTTTGCCCCTGGGTATGTTGCAGGAGTTTGAAAAAATGGGGGGTAACTGGATCTGGTTATCCGTTCCCTTCAGTGCACTTTCTGCCTGGATATTTACCACGATGGAACGGATAGGCGAATCAACAGAGAGCCCTTTTGAAGGAAGTGCGAATGATGTACCCATTACCGCTATGAGCAGGGCCATTGAAATTGACCTCCGGGAAATGTATAATGAGGCAACCATCCCGGCTCCGTTAAAACCAGAAAATAATATTTTACTCTGATAAAATCATACTACCATGCAAATTGAACAGGTCTTTGCCAATAACGAAAAATGGATACAGGAAAAACTGTCGGTTAATAAGGATTATTTCAATGAACTGGCGAAGGGCCAGGCCCCGGAATTTTTATATATCGGTTGCTCCGACAGCCGGGTAACCGCAGAAGATATTATGGGGGTGCAGCCCGGTGAGGTTTTTGTGCATCGCAATATTGCCAACCTTGTTAACAGTGTTGACCTGAATGTGATGTCGGTACTCAATTATGCTGTAAGGCATTTAAAGGTGAATCATATCGTTGTCTGTGGTCATTATTATTGTGGCGGTGTGAAAGCGGCCATGCAACCCAGTGATCTTGGTATTCTGAATCCCTGGTTACGAAATATCCGGGATGTGTACAGGCTGCACAAGGAAGAACTGAATGCTATCAGTAACGAAGACGAAAGATATAACCGGCTGATCGAATTAAATGTGCAGGAACAATGTATTAACCTGATTAAAACCGCTGCCGTGCAGCAAGCCCATAAAGAGCGGGGACTGCTGGTGCATGGTTGGGTTTTTGATATTCGTTCAGGGAGACTGATCGATCTGAAGATCGATTTCCCCAACATTCTCGCTTCCATCATGGAAATTTATAAGTTAAGCTGATCATACTTTTATATGCACAAAAAAATACTCTTGCTGGGCAGCGGCGAACTCGGGAAAGAATTAGTGATCGCTTTAAAAAGACTGGGACAAACAGTGATTGCCGTGGATAGTTATCCCGGCGCACCGGCCATGCAGGTGGCAGATGGTTTTGAAGTGATCGATATGCTGAACGGTGAACAACTGGATGCTGTTGTAGCCAAACATCAGCCGGATCTAATTGTACCTGAAATTGAAGCCATCCGCACTGAACGTTTTTATGATTATGAAAAACAAAAGATACAGGTAGTGCCCGGTGCCAAAGCCGCCAACTTCACCATGAACCGGAAACTGATCCGTGACCTGGCCAGCAAAGAATTAGGATTGAGGACTGCAAAATATTTCTATGCAACTACGTTTGAAGAATTCACCGCTGCAGTAAAAGAAATTGGTTTACCCTGCGTGGTAAAGCCATTGATGTCATCTTCCGGGAAAGGACAATCCGTATTGAAAAAAGAAGAAGAGCAGCAAACGGTATGGGAATATGCCATTACTAATTCAAGAGGAGATATCAAAGAAGTGATCATTGAAGAATTCATTGCTTTTCATACCGAGATCACTTTGCTGACCGTAACACAAAAGAACGGGAAGACATTATTTTGCCCGCCCATTGGTCACCGGCAGGAAAGAGGTGATTACCAGGAAAGCTGGCAACCCGTTGCAATCAGCGAAAACGATTATACGGATGCCTGTGCCATGGCGGAGAAAGTAACTGCTGCATTGACCGGTGCAGGTTTGTGGGGCGTTGAATTTTTCCTCACGGATAAAGGCGTTTATTTTTCTGAATTAAGCCCGAGACCCCATGATACCGGTATGGTAACATTAGCGGGTACCCAAAATTTATCCGAGTTTGAATTACATGCCAGGGCCGTCTTAGGATTACCCATACCGGAAATAAAATTAGAAAGAGCCGGGGCCAGTGCGGTGGTGCTTGCTAACAAATCCGCTGAACAGTTTACGATCACCGGTATAGAGAAAGCGTTAGAACAAACCAATACCGATATCAGGATATTTGGTAAACCCAGCACAAGACCTTACCGCAGAATGGCCGTGGCATTGGTATATGATGCAACGGATACAGATATGAATGTGCTAAGAAAAAAAGCAAAACAGGCAGCGGATCAAATAACAATTCAATAAAAGGCGATGGACAAAATAAACCTTGCTGAAAAATTTTCTTTGTTCAATGATCATTTCAGTCCCAAAGTGGTGGGTGAGTTAAATGGACAGCAGGCCTGCCAGCCGTGGCTGGTGAAGCTGGTCAAATTCAAAGGAGAATTTGTCTGGCACCATCACGACCAAGAAGATGAATTATTTTACGTAGTGAAGGGAAGTTTTGATATGCATATGCGGGATAAGATCGTAACGATCAACGAAGGTGAGTTCATCATTATGCCCCGCGGGGTGGAACACAAACCCGTGGCGAATGAAGAAGTGGAGATCATGCTGTTTGAACCAGCCACCACACTGAACACCGGGAATATTATCAATGAAAAAACAGTGAAAAAGTTGAAGCACCTTTAGTGAACTCCCGGTTAACCAATAAACCTATTAACTAATTAACCAGCTAACTGATCAACCCTCTTCACACATCTTCTTCAAATTATTCAATCCCGTTTCAAACTGGTGCGAGAGATTTTTATTGATCACCGGTCCCATCAAACGGGCCACCGGCCAGGGAAGGCCACCGCTGTTTTGCCAGGTGATCTTGGTTCCGTTATCTCCCCAGGGTTCAAACAACCAGTTGTCTTTGGCCTTACTTTTCCAGGGTTTGAAGAATTCGAGTTCAAAATGAATATGCTTATGATCCATACCCTGCAGCGTTAAACTGCCCACACCCACTTTCTTTCCTTCCCAGGCATATTTGTGACCAGCTTTTTTTGGTTCGCCGGTAATTGTGTTCTTCACCGATGGGTCTGATTGTTGCCAGGGATTCCACTGGCTGTAAAAATTGAGGTCACCCACCCGGTCCATTACTGCAGCAACCGGTTTATTGATGATGATATTTTTTTCAACCTGGTAAGTTTTGGGCATCAGGGCGGCCAGGAGAAAGATGGCCAGGATAATTCCGACGGCTATATAGACGATGATCATGGCAGCGAATTTAGGACCTGTAAGTTACTGAATAGATAAGGGGCCTACAAACCTTTTATCATTAAAGGCGGGTACAATAAAATTCTATATGCAAAAACTGGTGCGAAGATTAAATTTTACGGCCGGTATAAAGTTAGTATAATTGATAGCATGAACCGGGGCAGCGACATATCCAACTCACTCACTTATTACCGCTTAATTGCTTTATGGGTATTGAGTGAAGCGATGCTGGGTGGCATCATTCATGGATTTAAGATCCCGGTATCGGGTCTTGTGGCGGGCAGTGCAGCCGTTATTTGTATCTGCCTCATTGCCTGGTATTCACCAGCCAGGGGTGCCATACTGAAAGCAACTGTTATTGTGGCGATATTCAAAATGATGCTCAGCCCGCAGGCGCCACCCACAGCTTATATTGCGGTCTTCTTCCAGGGCTTGTTGGGAGAGTTGCTGCTCCGCAATAAAAAATACTTCCGTCTTTCCTGTTTGGTCTTTGCTATACTGGCCCTGTTAGAATCCGGCTTACAACGAATCGCTGTACTCACGATTATCTACGGTAATGACCTGTGGAAAGTGATCAATGATTTTATCAACGGGCTGACAAAACAAAAAGTATCGGCCAATTATAGTTTATGGATTGGCGGAGGATATGTACTGCTGCATATAACAGCCGGTATCATTGCCGGCTGGTGGGCCTCTTTATTACCCGGCCTGATCAGCAAATGGAGCAGGGAGAAAATGTACCGCCTGCCTGTTCCTGAAACAGCAGGCAGCATCGAAACAAAGGCTGCTAAAAAGAAGCAACGCCGGAAAAAAGGAGTGTTTATTGCCTGGCTGTTATTACTGGGACTGTACATACAATCTTATTATAAAATAGGAACACCGTTATTACCGGCACATATCTCTTTGAAGATTTTATTACGTTCCATCATCATTGTACTTGGCTGGTATTTTATCATAGGGCCATTGGTCAAAAAAATATTACAGCACTGGTTGCAGCAAAAGCAAAACCGGTCACAGGCTGAAGTGAAGCAGGTGCTGGAACTGTTACCGGTGACAGAACAACTGGTGCTGCAAAGCTGGAACTGGACTATACGATACCGGGGATGGAAACGGGTCAAAGCGGTCATTAAGATAATATTGGTAAATGCACTCGATCCTGTGCCGGGAAAAAAGATCGTCGTATTAAGCGGACCGGTACAAACCGGGAAAACAACAGCCCTCGTCAACTGGTCAACCGGGAGGAATGATGTGTACGGAATCCTTACTCCCGTTGCTAATGAGAAAAGAGTATTCATGAATATTGCATCCCGTCACCTGTTCCGCATGGAAGCCAAAGAAGGAGATGAATCCGTACTGGTGGTGGGAAAACATGTTTTCAGTACGGAACATTTTGACAGGGCTGCTGCCATCATTAAAGAAGCCCTGCATAAGGAGGGCTGGCTGGTTATTGATGAGATCGGCCCTCTGGAATTGAGAGGAAATGGCTTTCATGATATATTAAAAGAGGTGCTGCAACAACGCCGCGATAATATTTTACTGGTGGTGCGGGAAGGACTGGAAGAAAAAGTAATAACGCATTTCCAGGTTTCTGACCCGATCCGCATCAGCCCGGAACAGGTGGCGGCATTGCTGTAAACTGTACCTTTATAACATGGCTGTATTTTTCAATGATCATTTTGTGGCGAATGAAAATGCGCTGCTGCATGTATCGGATCTCTCGATACAGCGGGGCTATGCCGTTTTTGATTTTTGCAGAACAAAAAACCGGCGGCCACTTTTTCTAAATGATCACCTTGACCGTTTTTATGCATCAGCGGCTGCCATGCACCTGCCTGCCAGGTATCATAAAGAAGAACTGGCAGCCATCATTTATGAATTAATTGAACGAACCTTACTGGATGAAGCAGGTATCCGTATCCTGCTCACCGGCGGTTATTCGGCGGATGGATACCAGCCGGCTTCCCCCAATCTTATCATTACCTGCAATGCGGTCAAAACAGCAAGCCTTGCTGATTTTGAAAACGGGGTAACGGCAATGACCTATGAGCAGCAGCGGGAATTGCCTTCTGTCAAAACTATTAACTACATGATGGCGGTCTGGCTGCAACCCCTGCTGAAAGAAAAAAAAGTGAATGATGTATTGTATCATCACAAAGGTATCATCACAGAGTTTCCCCGGTCCAATGTTTTTATTGTTACAAAAGACCAGCGTTTACTTACACCGTCCCGCCATATGCTGCGGGGCATCACCCGGAAACAGGTTTTATCACTCGCTGCCAAACAGATGGATGTGGAAGAAAGAGATATCCGTACCGAAGAGCTTTTACAGGCCGCCGAAGTTTTTTTAACAAGCACCACTAAAAAAATAATGCCGGTGGCAGCCATAGATGGAAATATCATTGGCGATGGCAAACCCGGTGCTATAACAAGAAAATTATACAACGCATTCCTGCAACTGGAACAACAACAAAGCAACCAATAACCGATCAAAATAATAGCTATGAAACTGGATCTCGCTTCTTTCCGTCCATTGAATGTGCAACGGGCAACCGAAGGATTTAAATGTTACGATAACCAGCCCCTCACCTACTGGACAACAGCACTCGCCGGCGAAGTGGGTGAACTCTGCAACATGATTAAAAAAATGCAGCGGGTGGAAAGAGGTGGTATTGACGGTGGCAGTTCTTACACGGCCAAAGACATCAATAAAGAAATGCTGAAGGAAGAGATCGGTGGTATTGCTATTTATTTAGACCTGCTGGCTTCCTTGCTGGATATCAGTTTGGAAGAGGCGATCATTGATACTTTCAACAGCAAATCGGTAAAGTATAATTTCAAACAGTTCGTGGAGCCATTGCCGGCAAAATGATATTACTGCAATAACAACCTGATCTTGCAGTAGGCAAGGTAAGCCATCGCTAAAGCAAAGAACCAGGCTGCTATTATCAATAGTACAGCGGCTATATTATTTTTATGATCCGGCATTAATCATGTACCCGTTTTAACCGTAAAGCAGTTACCGGTGAAACGATGAGTGGAAATTTTTCCACCACCACGTTGCTGGTATCCAGGCCAAATCCTTTCTCTTCGGAAAGACTGATCTCTTTCAGCCAGAAATAAATCTTCATCACCAGCCGTTCAAAGAAAGGCAGCTCATTATCCTGGCTCAGGTATTTTTCCATCACCACAAAAGAGAAATCACCAGTCACATTATTCTTCTCCAGGCTTTCATAACGGCTGCGCACATTCACTTCCTTGTTCGCTACCAGGTCTTCCACCACTTTGCGGAATAATAAATTGATGCGGGGCTGCACCCGGAAACCCAAACTGAAATCCACCCGGATGATATCATTGGGGATGATATGACTTACTTTATATTCGGTGGTGTACGGATCATCCACCGTATCCACATGGATCAGCCAGTAGATATCTGCTCTTTTGGGTTTGCGGTTCAGTATCGAATAGATCACTTTATGTTCGATCTCCTTGGGATTATCAGCACTGGTGAGGTACACCAGGTGCGTGGCATATTTGGATACTGATTTATCATTGCTCAGTTCCTGTATGCGGGGGATATATTCTTCCAGCCGAACAAACTCCACATAACGATTCTTGATCTTGCGGGCACGGTACCAGGTGTACATGACAATGAATAATAAACCACCCACAATCAATGTTACATAACCGCCATGCGGAAATTTATCCATGTTTGCATAGAAGAAACCAAATTCGATGGTCAGGTAAACGATAAGATAGAGATAGACTAATGCTGATTTGGCCCGGTGCAAAACCAAAAAGTTGGCAAACAGGATGGAAGTGGCGATCATGGTAGCCGTAATAGCAAGCCCGTAGGCCGCTTCCATATTGGATGCTTTTTGAAAGTATAATACAATACCAATACAACCGGCAAACAAAAGGAAGTTTACAGCAGGCACATATAGCTGGCCCCTTGTTTCGGTGGGATAAATGATCTTCATCTTGGGCCATAAATTCAGCCGCATCGCTTCACTGGCCAATGTAAAGGAGCCGGAGATCAGTGCCTGGCTGGCAATGATGGTGGCAGCAGTGGCAATGCTGATCCCGAAATACATGAACCACCCGGGCATGATACCATAAAAAGGATTGAAACCTTTTTCGATCATTTCTGCCGTGATCATATCTCCGTTGTGCAGGTGCAATAACCAGGCACCCTGCCCGAGATAATTCAAGATGAGACAGGTCTTTACCATGATCCAGGAATAACGGATATTCCATTTGCCGCAGTGACCCAGGTCGGAGTACAAGGCTTCAGCTCCCGTGGTGCAGAGAAAAACACCGCCGAGTATATAAAAACCATTGGGATAAGTACTCAACAGGTTGAAGGCATAGTAAGGATTGAATGCTTTTAATACAGACAGCTCATTGAACAACTGAATGGTTCCCAGTGAAGCCAGCATAAGAAACCAGGCCAGCATCACCGGCCCGAAGAAACGGCCGATCAGTGCCGTACCAAATTGCTGTAAGAAAAACAGAACCGTGATAATACCAATCACAATATAAATCACCGTCCACTGGCTGATATGTGATAAGGCAGGTACTTGTTTCAACCCTTCAATAGCAGAGGTAACAGAGATCGGCGGGGTGATCATTCCATCCGCCAGCAGGGCAGCACCACCCGCCATGGCCGGTAATACCAGCCATTTTTTTCTTCTTCTTACCAGGGCAAACAACGAAAAGATCCCTCCCTCACCCCGGTTATCGGCACGAAGCGTAAGGATCACATACTTGATCGTGGTTTGTAAGGTCAGTGTCCAGATGATGCAGGACAGTACACCAATGATCAGCTCTTCAGTGATCAGTTTCCCATTGGTGGTGGCATTGAGTACATATAATGGCGAGGTACCAATATCTCCAAAAATGATTCCGAGGGCGATCAGTAATCCGGCGGGTGTTGCTTTTTTCAGCGAGAGCGACATGTAGTTGATTCAATGTTGAAAGAACAAAACTATAAGCCCGTTACCGGCTTTGGAAGAAAACGGCTCTCCGGCGGCTAAATCTTTATAAAATCTTTATGCGGAAATAAAACGACCGGCTCTAAGCACGGCACTCTACTTTTGCAATAATATCGTATGCCAAGACAAGCTCTGCATAAACTGGATCAGCGAAAGCAATATGCCTACAGTATATTGCTGGTGCTCAGCGTGGCGTTGGTTTGTTATGTACTGACACCTTATGTTGGCTACCGGGTAGTGGCCCTTATCTTATTAGTGACAGTTTCAATCATTGCTGTTTCTTTTGAGATATTCCCGGTGCTGCTGGCAGCAGCACTGTCTGCCTTTATCTGGGACTTCTTTTTTATACCGCCGCATTTTACCATCCATGTGGATTCAACCGAAGATGCGATCCTGCTGATCATGTATTTTATCATTGCGATGGTCAATGCGGTTCTTACCTATAAGATCCGGCAGGTGGAAAAACTGGCCCGCCTGCGGGAAGAAAAGGCAAAGGCCGTGAAATTGTACAATACATTCCTCAACTCTTTATCGCATGAATTAAAAACGCCGATAGCAGCGATCATTGGTGCTACCGATAATTTACTGGCGGATAAAAACCTGGCGGAGGAAACGAAAAGACAATTAGTAGGTGAAATTGCCAAAGCCTCTTTCCGGCTGAACCAGCAGGTAGAAAATTTGCTGAATATGTCAAGGATTGAATCGGGTTTTTTAAAACCCCGTAAAGACTGGTGTGATATTGAAGAAACAGTATATGAAGTGGTGCGGCGATTAGAAGAGAATAAACCCCTGCAGAAAATAACGATCAGCATCAAACCGCAACTGCCGTTGTGCAAACTGGATAAAGCCATGCTGGAAACCGTGCTGTATAATTTACTGATGAATGCAGTGCGGTACACAGAAGCTGAAAATAAAATAGAAGTAATGGCCGCCTGTCATGCTGACCTGCTGGAACTGGTGGTGGAAGACAACGGTCCCGGTTTCCCGGAAGAAGAACTGCCGTATATATTCCGGAAATTTTATCGTTTAAAGGATACGAACAAAAGCGGAACAGGTCTCGGTCTTTCCATTGTAAAAGGATTTACCGAAGCTATGGGAGGATCCGTGGAATTAACGGCTGCAACAGGTGCTGGGGCCAGGTTCACGATCCGCATACCGGTGGAAACATCCGAAATAAAAATGTAGTTATGAACAAAGCAGAGATACTGGTAATAGATGATGAAGTGCAGATGCGAAAACTGCTGGAGATCACCTTGCATAGTCACCAGTATGGAGTGACGACTGCTTCCACGGCAAAAGACGGATTGATCATGGCAGCCAATCATCCGCCCGATTTGATATTGCTGGATCTTGGTTTGCCCGATAAGAGTGGTCATGAAGTACTGAAATTAGTACGGCAGTGGTACACGAACCCGGTGATCATTTTATCCGTGCAGCAGGATGAGGAAGATATCATCATGGCATTGGATAACGGGGCCAATGATTATTTGCGCAAACCTTTTCGAACGGGTGAGTTGCTGGCCCGTATCCGTTCGGCATTGCGCAGTGCAGCAGCAGATGATGGTGATCATATCATCAGCAGTCCCGGATTGGAAATTGACCTGACGGCCAGAACGGTGAAGAAAAGTAATGAACTGGTAAAACTGACGCTGACCGAATACAGTTTGCTGGCCTTACTGGCCCGGAATGAAGGCAAAGTACTTACACACCAATATTTACTTCGTGCCATCTGGGGACCGGGGTTTATCAGCCAGTCGCAATACCTGCGGGTATTCATTGCCCAGTTGCGCAAGAAAATAGAAGAAGACCCGAACCGGCCGGAATATATACTCACCGAATCAGGCGTGGGTTACCGGTTTATTAATAAAGAAAGCTGAGGAATAAAAAAAGACCGCTTCATTTAAGAAACAGTCTTTACATTATTTATACCGGACTCCCGTCTACAGACTAACGACTCCGGACTATTTATAAAGTTGCCATATCAATCACGAAACGGTACCGCACATCCCCTTTCAGCATTCTTTCATACGCTTCATTGATATCACGGATTGCAATTACTTCCACATCACTTACAATATTATGTTCGGCGCAGAAGTCGAGCATCTCCTGGGTTTCAGGAATACCACCAATCAGGGAGCCGGCAAAACTCTTGCGGCCAAAGATGATATTGAAAGCAGGAATGGTAGCGGGTGTTGGCGGAACTCCCACGCAAACCATGGTACCATTGGTACGCAGCAGGCCGAGGTAAAAATTATAATCATGATCAGCCGAAACGGTATCCAGGATAAAATCAAAATAACCGGTCACGGCCCTGGTCTGTGCCGCATCACTGGTCAATACAAATTTGTGGGCACCCAGGCGTTTTGCATCTTTTTCTTTGGAGGGTGAATGACTCAGCATGGTTACTTCGGCTCCCATGGCAGCAGCTAATTTCACACCCATATGGCCTAAACCACCGAGGCCCAGTACGCCTACTCTTGTTCCCTTACCCACTTTCCAGTGGCGCAACGGCGAATATGTGGTGATACCGGCGCAAAGCAAGGGTGCCACAGCTTGTAAGGGTAATTTATCGGAGATGCGCAATACAAAATCTTCATGTGTTACAATAGATTTACTGTAACCACCATAAGTGTTGCCACTGCCATCTTTTTCCTGGCCGTTGTAAGTACCCACCATGCCATTGCTGCAATACTGCTCCAGTCCATCTTTACAATTATCACATTCCCGGCAACTGTCCACCAGGCAACCCACACCGGCAAGATCACCCACTTTGAATTTTTTGACATGGCTGCCCACAGCGGTTACTTTACCCACGATCTCATGGCCGGGCACACAGGGATAAACCGTACCACCCCATTCACCCCGGGCCGTATGCAGGTCACTGTGGCAAACACCACAATATAATATTTGTATTTCCACATCGTGTGGTTTGGGATCTCTGCGTACAATAGTATAAGGAGCTAACGGCGTTGTTGCACTTTGTGCAGCGTATGATTTTACGGAGGGCATAAATGTAGTTTTGTTTTGTTGGTAATTGTAAATATAAATGAATAAACCCGCAGCAGGAGTTATTAAATTAGCAGCCGTTGAAAAAAGAGTACAACATCTTTTATTCTATCAAGTTCCCTGCCATGAATTATCATTGATAACGGCTAAGTACACATTGTAACTTAACAAAGCGGAACAGGTAATGTTGAGAAAAGATCATTTTTAAATACAGTGTTATGAAAAAGCTTCTCTTTCTGTTCGCAGCATTGCTGTTGGGCGCTGCTGCCGGAGCCCAGGGAAGTGTGGCGAAAAAGGAGATGAGATCCTTGCTCACTTTCCATGCGGGTCCTTCTTTTCCTGTTGGTGATTTCAGCAGTACGAATTTCGATAATGAACATGCAGGATTTGCCAAAACAGGATTGACCCTTAACCTTAATTATACGTACCAGTTTCAAAAAATTGCGGGAGTAACGGGTGCTGTTTTTTACAACCGGAACAATACCAAAAAAACAATATTGTTAGCCGTGGAAGAAGGTCCTGATGTTGTCCTTCATCTTGACCACTGGCAGTTTTATGGTATCAGTGCCGGGCCGATGCTCAGTTTTGAACTGGCACCAGAGCTTTTCACTGATCTGCGGGTGATGGGTGGTATTGCCAATGCCAATTCACCGGAGATCACTTATGAGGGGATGGTGATGGCCAAAGAAGACTGGAGTATCGCACCTGTTATACAAGGCGGACTGAACCTGCGCTACAATGCCGGGAATAGGTTCTTTGTATATACCGGCGTTGATTACCTGTACCTGAAACCAACATTCAACTATGTGTATGCGGATATCACAGAATTTCCCAGCCAGGAGATTAAGCAAAAGATAAGTTTGCTCAATGTCAGTGCTGGTGTGGGAATCCGGTTCTGATGCAGAGCAACAGTGCTCATCCGTGGTTTTCTGCATAACAGTCGACTCCCGGTAAGCAAGTACCGGGAGTTTTTATAGTAATGATTTATGGTTGATATGAGGACAGTCATTGTTTTCGCTATGTCCTGTAATGCAACTTTGGTCAATGACAGCAGTGCTGATCATACTACTGGTCCTGTTGTGCGGGATATTGTTATTGTTGCTGGCCCCGTTCGTGATTGAAGCGGATACAAGAGTGCCTTACCTGTTGTTCCGGTGGAGAGGTATCGGCCATGCAAGGCTTTATTTTGAAAAAGAATGGCAATTAGATATACGGGTCTTTTTTTTCAGGAAGAATATGCAGCTACCTGTTGCAGCGAAAGCAACGATAAAAAAGAAAAAACGGAACCATAAACCCGCTGCCAAAAGATCTTTCAGCAGGATGCTGCAAAAGATGCGGCGAGTGTTGGGCACATTCCGGGTGGAGCAATGGAAGCTGGCGATTGATACCGGTGATCATGTATTGAATGCACAGTTGTACCCCGTTAATTTTTTACCCGGTTGCCACGGGCATGTGCAGGTCAATTTTACCGGTGAGAATTATGGGTATATCCGTATCCGCAACCGGCCCTGGCAACTATTGTATGCGTACCTGCGGTGAATAATTTTTTAACCTTTAAAAAAATGTACTATGGCATTCAACCTCGAAGCAACAGTAAAAGAACTTACTGACTTCTTTAAAAGCGAAGCAAAGACAGAGACTGTGGTAGGTACCTCTTTCCAACTGGGACAGTTTACCTGTGTGCCGGTGATCAAGTTTGGTATAGGTCTCGGGTATGGTGGTGGTGAGGGGAAAGGCGGCCAGCCCAACAAAGCCAGCGGTGAAGGCATTGGTGGTGGTGCAGGTGGTGGCATGGGTGTGGAGCCTATCGGTTTCCTGGTAACTCACAACGAAGAGATCTCCTTTATTCCAACCCGCACCAGCAAGGGGCTCAGTGCGGCGTTTGAAAAAGTACCGGACCTGATCGAAAAAATGATGGACCGGAAAAAGGAGAAAGCAGAAGCATCCTTGTAAACAGGTTTACTGAACAAAGGAAGCAGCAGCAGCAGATACTGCTGCTTTTTTATTGCTGGTTATTGCCGCAATCAGCCCCCGGATTGTCGTTTTACCACCCGCTGCATGTTGCCACTATTTTACATCTTTGTTTGGCCAACGATCATCAACCCACTTAATTAATCATTATGGAAAAGCTTGTCTTCAGTATCAGCATTACTGCTACTCCCGAAAAAGTATGGAATACATTATGGACCGATGCCACCTATCGTAAATGGACAGCAGCCTTTACTGAAGGTTCACATGCGGTGACCGACTGGAAAGAAGGAAGTAAAGTATTGTTTCTTGATGGCCAGGGAATGGGAATGGTGAGCCGTATTGCGGTGAACCGGCCGAATGAATATATGTCTATCGAACATTTGGGAGAAGTAAAGGATGGCGTGGAAGATACCACGAGTGACCGGGTGAAAGCATGGGCCGGGGCTCATGAGAATTATACACTGAAAAAGATCAACGACCAGACAGAACTGACCATTGATATGGATATCACGAAGGAGTTCAAAGAGATGTTTGAACAGATATGGCCGAAGGCCCTGGCCAATGTAAAAACACTGTCGGAAAACTGAACGGGCAGAAAGCAAACAATTAATTAACCCCCTATGACTGAATACCCGGCCATAGAGGGTTCGTTAATCATTAATTCCTGCTTTTCCTGTTTAAATAATTTTACGACACATTCCTGGCATTGGCCACAAGCAGTGTATCGGTATATTGTTTGAAATGAATAATCTTACTATTGCGGAATTGGTAACGATGTATAAAATCCGCCTTCATTGCTTTGCCGGTCTTGTTATAAGTTCCTTCATAATGACCCATAACAAATACAAAATCTCCATCGCCTGCCATTGCTGAGACAACCGTTTTCCAGCCGGACCATTCATTTTTCAAACTGCTGAAGACCTTACTGATGATCTGTTCAGTTCCTTTATAGGTGCCCCCGCCGGGAAAACCGGTCATTTGTTCCCATACTATATCGGTATCAAATAGTTCATTGATTGATTTGTAATCGGCAACTGCAAAGAATTTGTACAGTTTCCGGGTGAGTTCGATATTCAGGTTCATATAAAATCTGTTTATATTAAAATGATGCGTGTTACCTTATTGATCACCATTCAGCAGCTTAGTCATCCCTTCCGGTAAGATGAGCAGAAAGCATAAAAGAGTTGATGATGGTTTCAACACGGCCAGCATGATGTCTTACTTTTTCAGTCATAGTTGCGGGATTATCATCTTTGCCGGGCCCCATATCATAACTGTACACCGGTGAGAGGTATTGCATACCGCAGTATTGCGCAAATAATTCCAGCGGCAGTAAAAATGTTTCTACCGGGTGCTGGTGCTGCCCTTCTGCACTATAGGCTTTCCGGCTGCCACCAAGGGTAACCGAAAGCAGTAATTTTTTTCCTTTCAGGTAATTACCACCTTCTCCATAAGCAAAACCAAAGGAAAACACTTTTTCTATCCATGCTTTCATATGCGAAGGAGGACCGTACCAATGAAAGGGAAACTGGAAAATAACCAGGTCTGCATCCAGTAATTTTTTTTGTTCCGTATCCACGTCAATAATGCCCTCCGGGTTATTAGTCATAATATCACTAATGATCACACCCGGAATGGTAATTAAATGCTCCAGTATAAGGCGGTTTGATATTGACTGACTGAGACGGGGATGACCCGATATGATCAATGTGTTTTTCATACCGGGAGATTTGCCAGGTGAGGAGAAAGATCTTTCTGCATCCATTTTTTGCTGAGCCACGCATCAAATGAGTAAACACCTGCACCATTAATTACCAGTGAAAGACACAGACCAATAACGAGCAGGTGAAATTCGAAACCCTCACCGGCTTCAGTACCCGTCCAGTTCATAAAAAAACCGTGCTGCCAATGAGTAGTAACGATCATCCCCAAAAAAAGAAAGATCATTGCTGTGGATACGAGCCGGGTGAGGATACCCAGTAAGATCAGCAGGCTGCCGGCAAACTGCAGCAGGATGACCAGGAAGCCGATCATCACCGGCAGACCTTCTGTTTGTGTGAAATAATCCATCGCAGCAGAATATCCCATTCCTCCAAACCATCCGAGTAACAACTGGCATCCGTGCGGCAGGATGACCAAAGCTGCTGTTACCCGGAGTATTAAACCGGAAACATGATTCCGGGTGTTAAAAATTACTGATAACTGTTTCATGATTTTTAAGTTTTTGATTAAGGGACAAAAATGAACGGAGAGCAGAAGTGGAAAAATGAACTGGTTCAACTTCTGTACAGCAGCGGTCAGGCATTCTTGAACCAGTTCATTTTTGGGCAAACCGGTTCGGCGCAGATTTGCAGCAGTTAAACAATGCAATATGAAAAAGACAATAGTGGCGGCCGGGGTATTTTTTTTATCCTATGCTGCCGTAGCACAAACCGGGCCTGCTGAATTGATGGCGGGTGATAAATACATACACTACCAGCATTCCCTTGCACAATTCTTCAGCACGGAATCCCCTACCGGGTGGCAACATATTGCCACGCTGATCAAACGATACGACAAGGCTGGTGGAAAAGCGAAACTGGCGGATGAGCTGATGAACCAGGTCTATATTACCGCTCAACTTTCCCGGGTATTCTCCGTGAAAGGCGGTTTGTTTTATACCAATACCGGGGGATTTAAACCATCAGCCGGCATCCAGGTATTTATCCATAAAAAAAACTGGCGGTTGCTGCTATCACCCCGGGCAGATATTGCCAAGAAGGCTTCGTATGAATTATTTACCATGGCAGAATTCACACCTGCTGTAGCTGCGGAAACAAAATTATACATCAGGTTGCAGGCAATGAGTAATGCAGGGGCACAACATAACAGGAGTTACCAGTTGCTGCGACTGGGAATTGAACGCAAAGGGATCCAGTATGGGGCCGGTATTACTACTGATGAATACGGAACCAACGGGATCGTGCATGTGAACACAGGTGTTTTTATCCGGAAGCTATTTTGACGGCCCTGTCCTGTTTCTTTGACGGGATACGATCCGCTTTTTTATTTTGCTTAAGAACTCGGCAGACATGCCCAGGTAAGAGGCAATATGTTTTTGCGGAATTTGCTGGTCCATGGCAGGATAGGCAGTACGGAAAGTAATGTAGCGTTGTTCTGCATCGAGGCTGAGGTTTTGCAATATCCTGTACTGGAAGGAAGCATAGGCATTTTGTATCAGCAGGCGGAATCCTCTTTCCAGGACGGGCACTTCACGGTAAAGCAACTGAAGATTATCATAGGAGATAGAGGATACATCGGTATCTTCCAGTGCTTCTGTATACAGGATACCTTTTTGCTGGGTGATAAAGCTTGGGAAATCGCCGGTCCACCAGTCGCTGATACCGAGTTGTATGATGTGTTCCTGCCCGCTGTAATCAATATAATACACCCGTACACTTCCTTTCTCAATAAAATTGGTATAGCGGTTCACTTCTCCCTCCTTCGTAATAAAATCACCTTTACTGAAATGGCGTTCTGTAAGGTGTGAAGAGATCACCCGGTATTCTTCATCCCCGATAGGAACAAAATTCCTGAGATTGTTTATCAGCAGCGCTTTCTCCATATACTATAAATGTAGAAAGAAACTTGTAATGAAGTTGCCCCGCCTGATTTGTAAACCGTGAAAAATTTACTGGTACAGTTTTGTTTTCAAAACCGTCTTCACACTATCCGCCAGCCCGTTGAATAAATTGAGGGGGATACCGGCGGCATTGGCTTCGGTCTCTAAAGCATTCACGGTAGTTATATAATTACGCCACGCATTCTTGCCGGTGCTGGTTGTATTGTATAAACTATTATTGTTCGGCATATTCACGGCGAGGATGGTGGCGGTACTTCTTATCCTGGCCAGGTCGCCGGTTCCTTTGGGAATAACCAGGATCACTTTCCATACTTTGGCGGGTACGGTCACATTGCCATTGGCTAAACTGTTGACAAGACCTGTAGCATTATAACCACCGGTGCCCATATTGCCCATTACCACAAAGGCTTCATTATTGGTGCCCACCAATGTATTTCTTGTATAGGTTTCCAATCCTTCCCAGGGTCCCTGGTTGAAGTTGGCAGCCTGCGGAATAATATTTGTCATCAGGAAGGTAGAAGAGTTGGCCGCTATGGAAGATGTGCGGTCACCCGAAGGGCAATTATGCCCCCGGTCAAAACCACTGCCGGTATAATCGGAGGTTTGCACCTGGTACCAGCCGGCTGGTAATCCTGCATCACCACGAAAATCATCCTGTCTTGGTGTGCCGCCAATATCATCGCTTTGTAAATGCCAGGCCACCCAAACCGGGATGCCGCGGCTTTTGCTGTAGGCGGTTTTATAATAACCATTGTCCTTATAATAATTCTCCGGGAAACTTACAGAGCTGGTAGCCAGTGTCGGGTTGCCCGGCAGCAGGGGTTCATTATCACCGGTAACAACAATGGGTGGTGTTGGAGGAGTGGGCGTTGCAGGCGGGGTGGGTGCCGTGCCGCCATCATTACTTTTATCGCAGGATACTAATGTGCTTATGAAAAGGATGGCGAACCATCTGCATAGAGTACGTTTCATGCAGCGAAGGTAAAGGATGAAGAGCTTAGCTGTTTATGATTCTTAATAATTGCTACTACCCCAAATCTTCATCTTCTTTATCTGCCTGCATAAAACCGGCAAGAACTGATCTACCGCTTTGTGGTATTGGATTTCCTGCAGAACGAAACTATTTTCATAGATAAAGTAAAGAGATTTTATACGTTTCATGCAGCTGTCCCACTATTCATATAAAACAAATGACAACTATCTTGACTATGAGTTTATCAGTACAGGACCCAAAGGACGGATTAAGAAAATCGTTCGCTTTACACAAATCAGCAGCAATGTTTTCAATCTTGGGTTTGGTGATCTTGACGATCAAACAGGTGAAATAAGCGATATAAGTGTAACAAATAATAACGACAGCAGGAAAGTATTGGCAACAGTAGCATCAACTATAAACGATTTCACCCTCCAATACCCGAATACCTGGATCATTGCGAAAGGAAGTACAATATCCAGAACAAGGCTATACAGGATGGGAATTACAAATCATTGGCAGGAAATTAGCCGTGATTTTGAAGTATTTGGATTAAAAGAAGGCTCCTGGCAGCCGTTCGAATTACGAAAAGACTACGATGCCTTTTTAGTACGTCGCCTCTAAAATATAATTTGTAAATTTGTGCCATGCCGGTAGCGAATAAAAATAAAAAAGCAACAAGCAAAAAAACCCTTGCCGTAGTTGACCCTAAGGTTGGCAACTACGAGAAGCATCCTTTTTTTGTAAAAAAAGCAAATGAAGCAAAAGCTTTACTGAAAGCGGTGGGCTTACCCAAAAAACTGGTCAAAGCAAAATAAGATAGTACATCATCAATAAAAGCCCTGTTTCGATCAGCAACGGGGCTTTTGCATTTTTAACAGGCACCACACCACAAGTCCTCCCCATTTCATCCCGCACAATCCCCAGTTAATACCTTCCCTGCTTAGTGGTTTGGATAAACCGCATCATCTTGCAAGGCCTAATTAAACCACTATGCAAAAATTCATACTTGTGATCAGTTGTGTACTGATCAGTATTACCGGTTTTTCACAAACCAAACCCAAAGAGCTGCCTGCCGACCCCACCAAGTGGAGCATGGAGGATATGAAACGCTTTGCGGCCTTACCGGCTTCCGAACAGGAAGCATTCAAAAAGAAAATGCTGCAGCAGGCCGAAGGACAACTGAAACAAAAAGCCGATGCTCTCAATCTTACCATTGATGAAACCATATTGCCCACCACGCAGATCAAACCACCGGTATTAGACCTGAAACGGATCTCAGCCATACCGGTAACGCCACCCACAAGACAGCAACTGTTGCAGAATGTATCGAAGATGGAGCTGGCACTGAAGAAAGCTGTGCCGCCACAAACCGTGCAATCGGTGGAAGAGTTTGCTGCTAATAAATCCGTGAAAGAAATACAGTCGGCCAGTACCGGTGGCTGGTATGACAGTAAACCCGAAGCAGCATTGTTGCTCGGTATGAAAGCTGTGGCCAAAGATCCTGCTGATGCAGTAGGGTTGAATAACCTGGCTGCCTTACTGAATATGACCGGAATGGAGCACCAGGCCATTCCTATTTTACAGCATTGTATGGAAACCCACCCGGAGAGTGCCACCCTGCTCAATAATATGGGACAAGCCTGGTTAGGTTTAGGTGATCTCGTGAAGTCCAAACAATTCTTAGAACGTTGTTTGAAATTAGATGACCTGAACCCCGAAGCCAACCGTTCGATGGCGATGATCTACCTGTTCGGGAATGATATGACCAATGCGCTGAAACATTTTGAAAAAGAAATGCAGGTGGGACAACGCAAATCTTCCCTTGCACAATTGGTGAAATCCGGTCATCGTGATAAGATCAATTTAGCGAAGCTGCGCAAGCAGAAACAACAAATGGATGGAGTGGATAACCGGGATTTCTTTTCGGAGATCCATCTGGATAAATTCAAGATTCCCGATCCGCCGGCCAGTTCGCTGCTCACGGCCAAATGGAGGCAGGAGCACCAGCCCCTGTTTGAAGCCATCTCTGAAGAAATGCTGTTCTGGATGAATGCCGGCCAGCCCACGGAAGAGCAGCTAAAAGAAGAAGGCAAAAAATATCCCGGTATGTATCATGACCTGGTGAATGAACTGCTGAGTGATCTCGGCGACCAGTATATTCCCCTGCTGGCCTATATCACCGAAGATGACCTGCCGCACCTGGAGCAACTGCATTACCAGTATATGGAAAAGGACAAGGCCATTGTGTGCCCGGATGCAGCGGGGATGAGCCCCGAAGCTTATCATAAACTTTGCTGCACCCTGAAGACACCACCCATTGATGACCTGATGAACAAGTATAACAGCTATGTGATGAGCAAGGTGAAGGAAGCGCAGTCCAATTACAAACAATATATCAATGGCATCATCAGCATCGTGCAGTTAGACCCCAGCCTGTCGAACAAGATGCTGGTGTACCGTTCGGTGGGCAATTATTTTGCCTGGCTGCATGGTGCCATCGGGGCCTTGCTGATCAAGGAGCCGTATATGACCTGTTTTGATAATAATATCAGCATTGAAGAAGCGGAAGCCCAACTGGAATCGGCCCGCAGCGTGGACCTGCAATGTCCTTCCTGGCTGAAGGTGGATGTATCGCTGAAAGTGGCCAAGCTGAAAGCCGATTGCAATGGCTTTAATATAGAAGCCGACGTGTACAAACTGATACAGGTGGGTGCCGAAAAGAAATTCAAAACAGGCACTTCCACTTTGTATGTAGGCGCCGGTATCAAAGGCAGTTTTAAAAAGCTGGCTTCCGGTTCCATCAAGCAGCAGTTCTATATCGTGTTTGACAACAACAATGATTTTGCTGATCTCGGTATGCGGGGCAGTGCCAGTGGCGATTTGGCCAGCGGCATGGTAGGTGTGGATTTCAGTTATGACTTTGCGATGAATGCCGGTTTCAATGCACAGGGCAAGGTGAAGAGCGGCTGGATCACCAACTGGGAGAAAGCGATCAGTTATATACCGAAGTAGGGAGCTGGTTGAGAAGTTGATGAGTTGACAGGGTCGGAGGATGAACATTTCTGGATGCGGGTGCACCCGGTAACGATCGTGGCGGTGCTGGCCGCTTTGCTGCTGCACCTGAAGGAAAGGACCCGCCGCCCTTTTCTTATAGCCGCCTTTGTTATTTATGTGCTGGTGCTGGTGGCCACGGCGGTTTATTTTGTGCCGGAGCTGCTGGCCTTTGCCAAAAGTGCGGACAATAGCCATGTGAGTGCCGATGAATGGTTGCAGCGGGGGCAACGCTGGCAGCAGTGGAGCCGGCTGCGGGGCAGTTGTATGCTGGCCGGGTTTATTATACTGTTACTGGCATTGTTAAAAAATGAAAAGCAAACCGGGTAATGAAGGAATGGCACTATTTGATCAGCACCACAGTACCTTTTTCTGTTTGTATGGACTCCCCTTCTAACTGGTAGCTGCAGATCCAAACAAACACATTGCTGTCCTGTTGTGATGACCGGTGTTCACCTTCCCATCCCCTGTTAATATCCTTTGTTTCAAAAACAACTTGCCCCCAACGGTTGAAGATGCGGAAAGAATACTGTTTTATATTGCCAAACAACATAGGCTTGAATACATCATTCTTTCCATCTTTATTGGGTGTAAATGCAGTTGGAATATAAAATCCTTTCAAGCATTCTTTCGGGTTCACTATGATACTATCCTTTGCTGTGCAATTATTATTATCCGTTACCTGCAAAGTATAGAGACCGGGTTGTGTTATAGTAATTACCGGTCCGGTGGTACCAGTACTCCAGGTGTACCGGTTGTATTGGCCAATTGATTTTAATTCAATAGTTCCATAATCACAAATGGCTGTATCAGGAGGTAGAATACCAGAAGGTAGCGGCAACAGCTGGCTGATCACAGTTGTGTCTGTACCCCTGCAGCCATTGTTATCAATTACTGTTACACCATATATGCCGACGGTATCTACAATTATTGCCGGACCCGTATGTCCATTGTTCCATAAGTAGGAGGAAAAACCGCTGCCTGCATCAAGTATTCTGTTATCGCCTGTACAAAGAGATGGATTATGATCCAACGCCACCACGGGTAGTGAAAACAGTGTTGGCACCTGTATGGTATCAGCAGCATTACATCCATCTGCTGTTGTTGCCCATACATGGTAGATGCCCGGGTTATGAACAACCAGTTGTGATGTGTTGCTGCCGGTATTCCAGTTGTAGGTTACAAATCCGGTTCCTGCATTTAGTAAAAGACTATCACCCCTACAAAAACTCCTGTCGGGTCCAAGAGTAATGGCAGGAGAAGAAAAAACACGGATACGTACAGTATCAAATGCAAAACAGCCAGGCGTTTTTTCAGCTATCAGTGTGTACATGGTATCTGCCAAAGGATTAGCGATGATACGGGGGCCTGAATTAGTGTTCAGGTTATAATCAGGAGACCATGTATAATTAATAAAGCCTGGCGTTGCCTCTACCTGTATCGTATCATTATTACATTTTGTCCGGTCGGGTCCGATGGAAAGCGGGATTGGCGGATGCGCTGCAACATAAACTGTATCAGAAAAAGTACCGCCGCATGCATTGGTAGTGGTTACATAATAAATTCCGGGTTGTGTAACCGTAAAGACAGAATCAATTGCACTTATGCTTCCGTTTTGCCATTGATAACTTGCATAGCCTGCATGGGCATTCAGGTATAAGGTGTTGCCCGGGCAAATCACTGTATCGGGACCAAGGTTAAGGGATGCCGGTGCCTGCAGCACGTTAATCCAGACCGAATCTTTATGCAGGGTGCATCCCTGCACGGATCCATAGATATAACCCGACCATGCCGCATCAAACTGAAAAACCACTGTTGAATCATTCAACTGAACTACAGAGCTGACTGCCGAGGTATCAAATTGCAGGGGAACCAAGCTTCCGCATTCCCTGTTTTTCCGGATAGTTATAGTCAGCGGCTGACCAGGGCAGGTGGTGGTAGCCGAAGAAAGCAGTTTTACAGTATCACAATGTGATTGCTGAAAGCAGGCAGGGATACGGTTGGGGGTATGGGTTGAAACGGTAATGGTTTTATTATTACTTTCATAAAAAACCTGGTACCCTACACTGTCAAGCCACCAGGCGTCTGTATCATAATTAACCGGTTCTGCAATTGTCAGCGACTCATCCAAACCCAGGCAAACAGAAGCAGTATCAGCGGGATGGAGTTTTAAAAAATCGTTTCTGTTTTGCCCGTTGATGCTGTCGCCCAAAATTTTTGTAACAAGATCAGTCCCATCCGGCAGCCGTACAGCATTATTTTCAAAAGGATTTCCTTCATTGGTAAATGTTCTCATCCGGCGTTTCAGGATCTGTCCGTTCCGGAATTGTGTGTAATAAATATCACCAGAAAAACCGCCCCGCGGAACCAGGTAGCTGAGCAGGCCTGAGCCATCGGGGAAAACTGTCACTTTGGTGTTATAGAGATTTGTTTCCACGGCACTGCGAAAAACGGTGGCAGTAACAAAATTCAGGTTACTGTCTATTTCAACTACTGAAGCCTGGTAAAGCGGTGTAATACCATTCCACTGCCATAACCAATAGCCGTAGCATTTACCTCCCAGCAGGTAGTTTCCGTTTGATTTAATTGTAAAATCCTCAGCCGAGAGGAGTTCCACTTTATAACCGGCTGTATCAGTGGTTTTAAATGTTTTACTGCTGATGGTATCCCCGGTTTGTTTATTGATACGGATAACACTAAGACGGGTGGCATTGGCACTAAAGCGGCCAAAATACCTGATCTCATCAGACCGGATTTCTATTCCAAACGGAAGATCAAACACGGCAAACCCGTTATTGCTATATTGGTATAAATTACTCCAGGTGATGGAACCGTTAGTGGAATTTATCTTTATCAGTGCCTTTCCCGAACTCCAGTGCGGACCGCAAAAGTAAAGGTCGCCTGTAAAAGGGTCTTCTTTCATATCCTGCACATAAAAATAATCAGCACTTCCGTTGCCAAAGGTCCACATCCGGGATTTAAAGGTTTTGGACCAGATTACATTGCCGGTATTATCTGTTTTTGTAATAACAAGATCATCATTCTGGGTCGGTTCGTCATTCGTACTGCCGGCCATCAAGATGCTGCCATCGGCCAGTTCTATCACTTTGTAATAATTAAAATAATTAAAACCGGTATGGTTGGCACTGTCATAAAGTTTATTCCAGATGATATTGCCGGAGAGATCGCATTTAAGTAAAAAGCCGCCACTGGTAAAAGGCGGGGATGACAAATAATAGGATCCGCTGATCAGCAGGTTGCCATCCGCAGTTAGTGCCGGATTATAGGAATAATAATAAACCGAGTCGCTTCGTAAAAAACTACGGCCGGTATTAACCTGGCAAATAGCTTGTTGGGATTCGGGCAACTGGCTGCGTACCTGCCGGGCTGCCGGGTGAGAAGACCCCGGGGTTCTGTTTTGCAAAAAAGAAGGCCGCGGGGTTTGCAGTCCTGCAGGAGATAGCCGGAAAACAGCTTCCACAGAATCAAGCTCTGTTTTTGTAAAGGGCCGCTGCTGTGCATAAATCGGAAAAACTGCAACTGCGGTAAGGTAAAAGCTAAGGGTAAGGCGGAAGAACAATTGCATCTTCAAAAATAAATACTGCAACTCAAAAATACTAATTCAAAAACAGCTTTTCCGGTGTTCAGCTGCTGTGTAGCACAAAAGACTTTCCATCCCCTCCGCCGGAGGGGCGGCAGCCTCTTTGCATAAACGACTTTTCAGGACGAGGTGGGTAAAACATTTTACCTTTATTGGTATGGCCGATGTACAGGATAAGGTAACCCGTAGTTATAATATGCCGCACCTCACCCCCAACCCCTCTCCTGAAAGAGAGGGGAATTATATTTGATATATGACTGATGTACACAGCCCGCAGCAGCGCAGTTATAATATGCAGCAAATCAGGAGCGGCAATACCAAACCGGAACTGCTGGTACGAAAATTCTTACATGCCAATGGGTTTCGGTATAAACTCCACGATAAAACACTACCCGGCAAACCCGATATCGTATTGCCCAGATACAAAACCATCATCTTTATTCATGGCTGTTTCTGGCATGGACATACCAACTGTAAATATTATAAAATACCGCAAACCAGAACGGCCTGGTGGCTGCAGAAGATCATTACCAATAAAGCCAATGATGCAAAAGCGGTAAAAGCATTAAAGAAAACCGGCTGGAAAATTATTATCGTGTGGGAGTGTACGCTGAAGCCGCTGAAAGTGGAAAAAGCACTAAGCAGAATATTACTCAGTATTTCCGGCTAAATCATCAATAGCCTGTTGTACAAAATCCGCCAGTTCAGGAATATTTTCATCCTTAATCTTCCATACCGTAGTAAGGTCAATGCCAAAGTATTCATGAATAATACGGTTTCTTAAACCAACCATACGTCTCCACTCTATTTGCGGATAGTCTGATTTAAAATCGGGCGGAACACGGTTGGCAGCTTCCCCGATTATTTCAAAATTCCGGACTACTGCATCAATAGTTTTATCATCGGCTGTAAAATCATCAAAACTCATTCCCTTCGTGTAGGAAAGGATTTTTTGCGCCGCATCCCGTATATCCTCTAATAATAAAAGTATTTCCCGGTTAGACATAAATGAGGTCGGGTTCAATAACCCTGAAATATTTTGGTTTGATACCGCCACGGGATATAAGGTCCACTTTTAACTGCAGCAGCAACTCCAGTTCATCTGCAAGATCAACAAAAGCAAGACCGATGGGCTGTGAAAAATCTACCATCACATCCACATCACTTTTTCCCTCCACCGCAGCATTGCGGCTGTACGAGCCAAACAATGCTAAATCCTTTACGCCGTATTTTTTCTCCAGCGAAGGCTTTACCCGTTTTAGTGTTGCCAGTATACTATGTTTATCTGCCATAGTGTGAATTTACATATTTTATTCTTTACGGGTAATCCCGCTGTATTTTCGGGTCCGGGAGGGTGATTATATAAAACCAATGATGCCAAAGCGGTAAAAGCATTAAAGAAAGCCGGCTGGAAAATTATTACCGTTTGGGAATGCCGGTTAAAGCCTAATAAGATAAAAAAGACTCTCTCCTCTTTACTGAATCAACTCTCCTGATCTCTTTGCTCACTTATCAATAGTGACTTAAAGGCCAATATACTTTAAGTCACATAAAATACTATTGCTATTTCCACGAAACCGTGACGTGTCCTAAAACATACCGCTTTATAATACACATACGAATAAATTTGGATTATGAGGCAATTTAAAATTAAGCCACTTGAAACATTTCTAATGAATGACCAACCGTTTACTTGCCCGCATTGTGGTTCAAGGTGTGAACAAATTGCAGACTTCTATCACACAAATGCTAAAACTTTTATTCAGGAATGCTTGAATAAGAAATGCAAGTTCATTTGTAATGAAGAGGAGGATGAATATTTTCTTAAATTGTGGGGAGTAATCTAATTGCTTATGAAAAAAGGAGAAACACTTTGGACAAGAGAACAATTAATTCTTGCAATAAATCTTTATTCAAAACTTCCTTTTGGGAAACTTGATAAAAGAACTAAAGAAGTGAAGGAATTAGCATCTTTAATAAATAGAAGTGACAATGCTGTAGCAATAAAACTTGTAAATTTTGCTAGTGTTGATCCCAAACAAAGGAAAGAGGTATTAAGGGAATGAAAAATGCTGGAGAATTGACTGAAGTCGTTTTTAAAGAGTTTTATAGCAATTGGGATGAATATTTTTTTGAAAGTGAAAAGCTACTTGCTAAGAAGAAGAATACCACAATAGAAAAGCTTAATAATATTGATGTTGAAGGCTTACCAAAGGAAGGTAGGGAACGGGAGAGACTTGTAAAAGTTCGTATTAATCAATATTTATTCAGAACTCTCATGGATGCAAATTATAATGCAAAATGTTGCATTACTGGAATTGACAATCCAGAATTACTTATTGCAAGCCACATAGTCCCGTGGAGTAAAGACGAGAAAAACAGATTGAATCCTGCTAATGGTCTTTTGTTAAACAGTCTACATGATAAAGCCTTTGAAAGAGGCTTGATTACTATTAGCGAAGATTTTAAAGTAAAAGTTTCTTCGGTGTTATTAAAAAGTAAAGTTGAAAGTATAAAGCAGAATTTTTCTGAGTTGAATAATAAGCCAATTTTATTGCCAAGAAAATTCAAACCAGACATTGAATTTCTAAAAAAGCACTATGAAAGATTCAGGCCATAATGTTAAGTTTTGTTATCTCTATCGGGATGGAGCTAACTATAAAAATCTTAAGGAAATAATTTTTTCAAATCCTATAGTAAGAAATATCATAGAAATTGAAAAGTTAGTTAGAGATAAATTAATTGATGGCTTGTGGTTTTATTCAAAGGAATGGAATATTCCTGATTTACATTTTAATGAATTTCTAAACGACACCGAAATTGATGTTACTTGGCATGAGTTTGAAGGAATAGAGTTGACATCTGCTGAAGTGACTGAGCAAAATAGTATTGAAGATTTTCTTGTGTTGGTCAATAAAACAAAAGTTATTTGGTAATTAGAATGCTCAGTAGCGATCCAAACCCCGAAGAGTGCGACGCAACAACCGATGATAGAAGCACTACAGCTGGTCCAACAAAACCTCTCCTCCCCGCAATTTTTATCTATTTTCCGGGTATGAACCGGATACTTATTTTCTTATTGCTGCTGGCCGTGAACAGCCGGGCACAGGTGAACCCGCAACAGATCAGTATTGCAAGAGACAGTTTTGGTGTGCCGCATATCTTCGCACCCACCGATGCGCAGGTGGCATATGGCCTGGCCTGGGCCCATGCCGAAGATGATTTTGAAACCCTGCAACTGGTGGTGCTCTCGGGCAAGGCGCTGCTGGGCACCGGTCTCGGCCGCAAGGGTGCCGAAGCAGATTATGTGATCAAACTATTGCGCATCCGCCAAACTGTGGAGGAACAATGGAATAGCCTGAGCCCGGATTTTGTAGCCCTTATCAATGGTTATGTGCAGGGATTGAATGCTTATGCCAGCAAACACCCGCAGGAAGTGAAGTATAAAAAAGCATTTCCCTTCAATGCCAAAGAGTATATGACGGCGGTGGTTTTCTCCGTCAGTTTGTTTTGCGGGGTGGATGCGGTGCTGCCGCAGATCCTCGGCGGTAAAGTGGCTACGATACCAGGCTTTAACCCGCAGGGATCGAATGCCTTTGCGATGAACTCCGCGAAAACTGCCAATGGTGAAACTTTTTTAGCTATCAATGCCCACCAGCCGCAGGAAGGTCCCGTTGCTTTTTATGAAGCCCACCTGCAAAGTGAAGAAGGCTGGAATATGCTGGGCGGCTTGTTTCCCGGTGGCTGCCTCATCTTTCACGGCACCAATGAAAACTTAGGCTGGGCGCATACGGTGAACTACCAGGATAAGGTGGATGTGTTTCAACTGGAGATGAACCCGGCCAACAGTAATGAATATAAATTCGACGGGCAATGGATACGACTGGAAGAAGATAAAGCCAAGCTGAAAGTGAAAGGCATACCGGTGACGGTGGGCAAAAAAATATACTGGAGTAAATACGGTGCCACACTGAAAACAAAGAAAGGTGTGTTTGCGATCCGTGTTCCCGCCACGATGGATATAAAAGCACTGGAACAATGGTACCGGATGAACAAGGCGAAGAATTTTACGGAGTTCTACAAAGCACTCAGCATGGTCAGCCTGCCGATGTTCAATATCATGTATGCGGACCGGTATGATACCATCTTTTATATCAGCAATGGAAAAATGCCGCGGCGAAACCCCGACCCGCAATACAACTGGAAGAGTACGGTGCCAGGCAACAGTGCTGCTACCTTGTGGACGGAATTTAAAACGGTGCAGGAGCTGCCGCAGTATATCAATCCTGCATCAGGATATTTATTCAATACCAATCATTCTCCTTTTTTAGCCACGGATACCCGGTATAATCTTTCCGCCAATAAATTTGATAAGGCAGATGGGTATGAACTCTATCATAATAACCGCAGCCAGCGGGTGACGGAGCTGATCAACGGTGATAAAGTGGATTACAATTATTTCAAACGCATCAAACTTGACCAGCAGTTGCCGAAGCAATTACAATATCCCTATGGTATTGACAGTATGCTGAATTTAGCTGCTGATGACTACCCGGCTTTGAAAGAAGTGATCAGCAGCTTACAGGCATGGGATAAAAAAGCAACTGCTGATAGTAAGGGTGCAGCGGTGTTCTTACTCGTGTATGAATATGTAAAACAAAAATTGGGCGGGCAGCCTGCAAGACAACTTACGAAAACAGAAGCTATCGAAACATACCAGTATGTGAATGATTACATGCTGCAACATTTTGGAAAAACTGATCTGGGGCTGGGTGATATTCAAAAATTAGTCAGAGGTAACGAGGTTCGTCCCGCCTGGGGACTGCCCGATGTGCTGACGGCTATTTATACCGAGCCCTATAAGAATGGTATGCGGAAAGTGAATTCGGGAGATGCGTATATCTGTTTTGTCCGCTACCCCAAAAACGGCGGCCTGCCCATTATTGAATCGGTGAATACATTCGGTGCTTCCATGCATCCTTCCTCTCCGCACTATAAAGACCAGCTGGACCTGTACCAGCAGCAACGAACCAAGCCGATGACGCTGGATAAAGCGGAAGTATTGCGAAAGGCAGAGAGAGTGTATCATCCGGGGGAATGAGGGTATCAATTTTTCTTTTTTGAACAGCGGTCTTGCGTTATTTTACAACCTGAAAACGAACTCTATGGAAGATAACCAACCGCAAGTGCCGCAGGAGCCCGGTCTCTTTGATGATCATTATAACCAGTTGCAGCAGGCCAGTTCGGGTAAACGCTTTGCGAATTACCTGATCGATCTCATCAGTTTTTATGTGTTCATGTATTTCTTCAGCTATGTGCTGGTGGAAATAAGTTTTGACCTGGCCCTGCTGATCTATGGTGATGATGACGGGTTTAACCTGGCGGGCCGTTTAATCACACTTGTCTTTTACGGTATGTATATGGGATTGATTGAAGCAATCTTCAAAGGAAGATCACTGGGCAAACTGATCACCGGTACGGTGGCGGTGAACATGGATGGCAGCCGTATCAGTGGTGCCACTGCCCTGACCCGTGGTCTTAGCCGGGCCGTTCCTTTTAATGCCTTTAGTGCACTGGGCAGTCCCTGTTATCCCTGGCATGACCGGTGGACGAAAACCTGGGTGGTGGATTATAAGGATCTGCAACAGGAATAAGTGACAGTTTGTTGTCGCTGCTGATTCAGTAATTTGATACGGTGGGCGAATTAGAAAAGCGTTCAGCGATTTTTGGAATCTCCATGACCCGCCGCAGGGATGATATACATACAACCCGGAGCAGTTCTTCCTTTTTTTAGTGGATCGGCCGGTGACCCGGTTCAAACCGAAACAGGCTTTCTCCAACGCTTTAACAAAGGCAAACTACCCACTGCCTTATTAATGATGGATTCATCCATCTTCCTGGTCTCCATTTGCTTCCTCACCAGTTTTTTCATTTCATCCAGGGTCTGGCCCGGGTTCAGGAATACTCCTTTCTGGTAACAGTAAACACAGTACTCAATACTTTTAGTTCCGTCTTTTTCGGTGCCCGCTAATTCGGGGCGGTCAATTGGCATGCTGCAACTTTGGCAAAAATGTTTGTTTTCCATACTTTTTATTTTTTAGGTGATGCTTTGCGGGTGCTTTAACCTGTTTTCTTTCAAAAGCTGCCTGTATCCATTTCATCAGCATACTGTCTATTTCTTTATCGCTGCAGATATCAACTGCATAGAGGTAACAGCCGGCAGATGTTTGTACCCGGTCATATATGCGGTTACTTTTAATTTCCCGGCCCAGGGTGAAACTTACCCGTATTTTATCTTTCATGACTTTGACAGCTGCAAAGGTGAAGGTGCTTACAAAATGAATGCAGCACTCCAGCGATTCTGTTTTAAAGAAACCGGCCTGTTCTTTTACTGCTTTTTTGAATGTATTGTACAATAACCGGCCTGCGGGTTTTTCTTTGAAATACAGGTGCAGTTGATAAACCCGGCAGGAATGACTTTGCCCACGGCGTTCAAATTGTCTTTTGCACCGGGGGCATGTCCATAAATTTTTGCCTTTAACCATTTTATTGTGAAGAATTAATTCTCTTATTCTTTTATGAACCTGGTTGTAAAAACTTCATCCTGCCTCCTGATCCTGATAAAATAGACTCCTTTAGCCAGTTGCTGCACCGGAATGATAGTAACAGTGGCATTTATTATTTCTTTCCTTATAATTCGTCCGCCCGGGTCCAGGATATCCATACTGCCGTTTGCAAACGGCGTTTGAATAAATAAATTTTCAGTTACAGGGTTTGGCCATACCAGTATTTTATTATCCCTGTTCATTCTTATCATGTTCACCATTGAATAGCTATAAGTGCCGTCAAAGTCAACCTGCCTGATCCGGTAAAAACAGATCCCCTCCGTTAGCGGATTATCGATATACTCATATTTATGAGAAGGCTGTGGTTGTACAACTGCTAACCGCATCCAGTTTCTTCCGTCTGTGCTTCTTTCTGGTTCAAACCCGGCATTATTAAAATCATCTGCTGTTTCCCAGGTCAGCACAACCGTATTATTGCCCCGGAGAGATACATTGAAAAAAATAAAGTTGACCGGCAGCGGATTGCTGGCAGTACTTGATGCCAATGTAAAGGGGCTGAAATTGCTTACCGCAGCTACTGACTGAATAGTTCCTGCTGCATTGGATCCTGTCGTACCGCCATTACCTTCATCTTTCCACAGGCTTCCGTTCCACCTGGCAATACGCAGGTCGGGTATATTATTCACTATACCGCTACGGAGGTTACTGTCCCAGCTGAGTGTAACGAAGACGTTAGACGCACCTTCAATTCTGTCAAGCAACCAATACTCATTTTCGGAAATATGATGTAATGACGGATCTTTCAGCGTACTGTCGTACCCGGCATCATGTGGCCGTTGGTAGAAGTACTGTGCCATGAATACATCTGTACCAATACCGGGTGCAGAAATTCCAATTGGGGCCATCATACCATTTTTGCCTACGGGGAAAATAAATGCATCGTCACCTGTTTTTTTACAAGGTCCGTTTACAAAACTTGTATTGGATGCTCCGGTATAACTGGTATTATCCAAAAAGATCAGTTCTTTACCTGCGCTGCTGTTGATGATACCGTTACTAAAACTGGTGCTTGTGGTAATTCGTACCGAATCATTTAATGTTACTGTTCCGCTTGCTGTCTTATCTATGATTAAATCAGCAATATATACCGGCTGCGTGGAAAGCTGCTCTATGATACTGCTGGTGCTGCCATTGAATTTGATTTTACCCAGTCCAATACCATCGGCGGAATTTAAAATGAGGTTTCCACTTATCTCCACTATATCGCCGGCACCAACACTAACCACTGCACCGGTTTTTATATAAGTAACATTGCCCTGATACCTATTGCCTGTGCCGGCCTCGTCGGCATCAAATAATACATTGCTGCCATTGTTGGCAATGCTGATGTTGCCGTTAATGGTATTACCCCGCAAATAAGTATAATAGCCGCCGGAATAACTGGCATCATTAGCCAGTGTTACATTTCCGGTAATGGCATTGTTATAAAAATAACCGTACTGTCCGCCTTTGTAACCGGTAATGTTCATTGCGGCAAGCAACAGGGTATCATTTTGCACACTGAAGCCGAGTGAGTTGGTTACAGTGATGCTGCCCCCGTTGGTTTGATTCACGAGCCGGTGCATTCCGAAATTATCAGGAGTGGTAAAGTTGGCCGTAATAGTAATTGTACCGCCGATACTTGTTTTAGTAAGCAGGTTACCAAAGCCGGTTTCACCTGCTGTGTTATTGGTATAGGTAAAGTTGCCCCCAATTACAGCTCCTGAATTAAATGCAAAAGTTAGCCCTGCCACAGTACGGTTAATGCTAAGATCACCTGTGCATTGTGTGGTATCCAGGTAAGAAATATAAACATTTGCGCTGCCCGCACAATTAATGGTAAGGTTACCATTATAACGGTTGCCGTATTCCACACCATCTGCTTCAGCAAAAGTGTTGGTACCGCTGATGGTAAAACTGCTGTTGCCATTGATGGTATTGTTGCGGACATTAGTGGTAAAACCTCCGCCAAAGGAGGCATCGTCGGTAATGGTTATATCACCTGTAATGGCATTATTGAATAAATAAGCATACTGGCCGCCTTTGTAACCGGTAATATTCATTGCGGTGAGCAGCAGGGTATCGTTCAGTACGCTAAAGCCGAGTGAATTGGTTACAGTGATGCTGCCTCCGTTGGTTTGATTCACCAAATGGTGCATTCCGAAATTATTAGGAGTGGTAAAGTTGGCCGTAATCGTAATTGTACCGCCGATACTTGTTTTAGTAAGCAGGTTACCAAAGCCGGTTTCACCCGCAGTGTTATTGGTATAGATAAAGTTACCTCCAATTACAGCTCCTGAATTAAATGCAAAGGTTAGCCCTGCTGCCGTGCGGCTGATAGTGAGATTTCCTGTACAATGCAGGGTATCCAAATAAGAAATGAAAACGTTGGCACTACTCCAACAATTAAATGTAAGGTTACCATTATAGCGGTTGCCGTATCCCACACCATCTGCTTCAGCAAAAGTGTTGGTACCGCTGATGGTAAAACTGCTGTTACCATTGATGGTATTGTTGCGGACATTAGTGGTAAAACCTCCGCCAAAGGAAGCGTCGTCGGCAATATTTAGATCGCCTGTTATATCATTATTGAATAAATAAGCATACTGGCCGCCTTTGTAACCGGTAATATTCATTGTGGTGAGCAGCAGGGTATCGTTCAGTACGCTAAAGCCAAGTGAATTGGTTACAGTGATGTTACCGCCGTTGGTTTGATTCACCAAATGGTGCATTCCGAAATTATTAGGAGTGGTAAAGTTGGCCGTAATCGTAATTGCACCGCCGATACTGGTTTTAGTAAGCAGGTTACCAAAACCGGTTTCACCTGCAGTATTATTGGAATAAGTAAAATTCCCTCCAATAACAGCTCCTGAATTAAATGCGGATGTTAATCCTGCAGCAGTGCGGTTAATGGTAAGGTTTCCCGTGCATTGCAGAGGTGCTCCATATCCAATCAATAAATTACCTGCACCGCCGCCGTTGAATGTTACATTGCCGGTATAAATATTTCCTGAACCAGGTACATCTGCTTCTGCAAAAATATTGGTACCATTATTTGAAAAACTGCTGTTGCCCGTTATTGAGTTGTTGCGGACATAGGTGAGAAAACCATTTCCGTACCCGGCATCATCGGAAGTGGTTACATTTCCGGTAATGTGGTTGTTCATCAAATTAGCATATTGATTGCCCCTGTAACCGGTAATACTTAAAGCAGTAACCAGCAATGTATCATTTTGCACATTGAAACCCTGCGAATTTTGCACATCAATAGTACCTCCCGTTGTTTGGTTAACCATCCTGACCAATTCAAATGGAGCAGCCGTGCTATTAATTGATGTTATGTTTACGGTTCCTGCAATAGCAGTTTTAAAAGAATGATTCCCCATTGATACAGCAGAACTGGTATTGTTAGTATAAGTAAAATTGCCAGTAATAATTGCTCCCGCATAAAACAGGCTGGTTGGCCCGGCAATTGCCCGGTTTACGGTTAGGTTGCCATTAAATAATGAGGGCACCCCATAAGAAATATAAGCGGTAAGCACATCATTAATATTGAAAACTGCATTACCATTATATACATTAGCGGGTGCTGCAACCGCTTCAATAAACTGGTTGCTGCCGGTAAGGTTAAATACAATATTATCGTTGATGGTATTACTTCTGAAATAAGTAAGAAAACCACCCGAGCCGGTGTTGATATTGAATACAATATCAGTAGCGCCATCGGTATTGTTAATTACTGCACCATTGAAATTAATATTGGCACTACTGCCGTTTAGGGTAAGTGTAAAGCCATTTACGTTCAGCTGGCAGCCCGGCTGCAATTCTATGCTGTTAATCGTTACATTACCGGCAAATACCGGCCAGTTACCGCTGGCTACCGAACCGGGAATAATAACATTACCACTTACTGCGGGTACTCCCGCCGGTGTCCAGTTTGAGGCGTTATCCCAGCCGGTACTTACAGAGCCGTTCCATGTTTGTCCATATATATTGCTGCAGGAAATGGCAAGCAGCAAAAAAATGTAAACCCTTTTCATAAAATAAAATTTAGAAGGAAAGTTTGCAGCATTGCATTGATTAGTTATAAACCACCCGGCCAATGGCAATTATTAAAAGAGGGATTCAAAAAATTAGGTGAGCAGGATTCTCTGGTTGCCGGCCCGGTGAAAAATAAAAAATACAATTGTGCACTGCTATTTATTACATCTTCATACGTAATATCTTGCTTGGATTTTCCGTAGTGTGGTCTGATGGTAAACGCCGGTCTGCAACCCCAGGCCGGTGTGTTAAGACTTATCCATGGCTGGAATGTATGTGTTACTAAGTTACGATGGCAGCGAGGGGGTTCAAAAACTTTTCAGATGATTCTTATCAGGAAGGCATCCGTTCAAACAATCAATTTTAATTAAACCTTATTGACGGCATTGAATTGGTACCAGGCGAGCTGAAGATTAATGATAATACCCTGCTGGCATTAGCACTTTTAATGGCGCAAAGTGACCCCCGCATGACAAGGAGTTGATGACTCATCTTATTAATGACCAATTCTAACGGACCGGGGGTTGCCAACCTTACAAAAGCGGCAACCCCTTTCTTTGCACAAGTTCCCTACCTTCAACAGTATGAAATGTTTTGCGATCGCTATTGTTATGTGCTGCTGTCTTCATTTGGCAGGACAGGATAACAACAGGTATAAAGTAATTGCTTACTATACCGGCAACGGGGAAACGATCCGGCAATATCCCGTGGGTAAACTCACCCATATCATTTATAGTTTTTTAAAACTGCAAAACGATACACTTAGTTTTCATAACGAAGCGCAGCGGCGATCACTGGAGCAACTGGTGGCCTTGAAGAAAGAATACCCGCAACTAAAGATCATGGTGTCCATTGGTGGCTGGGGTGGCTGTGCCCCCTGTTCGGAGTTGTTTAGTTCAGCAGAACATCGTTCGGTATTTGCGAAAACAACAGTGGCGTTATTCAAACAATACCACATTGATGGCTTAGATCTTGATTGGGAATACCCGGCCATTGAAGGTTATCCCGGTCATGCGTATGCCATAAAGGATAAAACCAATTTCAGCTTGCTGGTAAAAGAACTGCGAAAGGAAATGGGCCGTGATTACATTCTCAGTTTTGCTGCCGGTGGTTTTGTAAAGTACCTGGAGCAATCCATCGAATGGGAGGAAGTGATGCCACAGGTGGATTTTGTGAACCTGATGACCTATGACCTGGTGGGCGGCTACAGCACAGTAACCGGGCATCATACGCCATTGGCTGATTATCGGCCCGGCCAGGAGTCAACCAGCAAAGCCGTGAACTGGTTATTGGCTAAAAAAATACCTGCCCACCAACTGATCATTGGCGCTGCTTATTATGCCAGGGTTTGGGAAAAGGTGGGGGCGGTCAACCATGGTTTATACCAGGGCGGGCATTTCAAACAGGGCGTTTCGTATAAAAACTTCCCGGCATTCTTCAGCGACAGTTCGGGCTATACTTATTACTGGGATAAAAAAGCCAAAGCTCCTTACCGGTATAATCAAAGCAAAAAGCTGTTTGCCACTTTTGACGATTCCCGGTCCATCCGGGAGAAGGCCAAATTTATCCGGCGCAAAGGGCTTGGCGGCATCATGTTCTGGGAGCTTAGTGATGATGCCCCGGTAAACGGCCTGACTGATATGCTTTATCAGGAGCTGAATAATAGACCATAACCAATCTACCTGATCCGCACATCAGAAATTAATAGCGCATAGATCGACAACACAGGTCAAAAAAGACGATTTTTGACTTATATTAGTAAAATATGAGTCAAATTGGGTCATCAATCGTGGGGTTATTGCCACTCCGGCAAGATGTGGAGACAAAGGCTGTAATGCGTAAAACGGCCTTAGCCCATAAGGCCCTGGCAGAATTAAAAGGGGTCATTACCAGTATTCCCAATCAGAATATCTTAACAGAAACCCTCACGCTGAGGGAAGCAAGGGAGAGCTCTGCAGTAGAAAATATTATCAGCACTTTTGCAGAAGTCTATCAAAGTAATTTGTTTACCAGCCAGTTTGCCTCCCCGGCTGCCAAGGAAGTCCTCCGGTATGCAAAAGCACTAAAAACAGGGTTTCAATTAGTGAAGAAAAAAGGACTGCTTACGACCAGTATAATTTTACAGATACAGGAGCAGATAGAAGGAAACAGTGCAGGGTTCAGAAAATTACCGGGAACCAGATTACTGAACGATACCACCGGGGAAGTTGTTTATACTCCCCCACAGGATCATAACACGATTGTTTCATTAATGCAAAACCTCGAACTTTTTATTAATGATGACAGCCTGATGGATGCCGACCCGTTGATAAAAATGGCCATTGTTCATCACCAGTTTGAGAGTATTCATCCTTTCTACGATGGTAATGGCAGAACGGGTCGAATCATGAATATTCTTTTTCTGATACAAAAAAAGCTACTGGAGCTTCCTGTGCTATACCTGAGCCGGTATATAATAAGACATAAAAAAGATTATTACAGGCTCCTGCAAAAAGTAAGAGAAACCGGAGACTGGGAAGAGTGGATATTATATATGCTGGACGGGGTTGAACAAACAGCCAGTGAAAGTATTATACTCATCAGCCATATTAAGAAACTGATGATGGAATACAAGCAAGCCATTCGTACAAACCTTCCCAAAATATATAGCCAGGATCTTTTGAATAACCTCTTCAAATACCCGTATACGAAGATTGACTATATTGAAAAGGAGCTGGAAGTAAGCAGGAGTACAGCCATTCGCTACCTGGGGGAATTAGAACATCTTCAACTGCTGCGAAAGCAAAAAATAGGGAGGGATAATTTTTATATTAACCAGCAGCTGTTTGATCTGCTGGCCGGAAATAAATAATTCCCCTGTCAATCTGGCAAATTTCCTCCCGTTGGAACAGCTGTTGCTATCTTGCAACCCGCAACAAATCGTTTGACCTCCAAATAAATCATTTATCATGGTACAAGAGAAAGGAACCATTTCCATTAATACCGAGAACATCTTCCCGATCATCAAGAAATTTTTGTATTCCGATCATGAGATCTTCCTGCGGGAACTGGTGAGCAATGCCGTGGATGCCAGCCAGAAGATGAAACGGCTCGCCACACTGGGCCACTACAGCAAGGACCTCGGCGAACTGAAAGTGAAAGTGGCCGTGGATGCGGCTGCCAAAACCCTGACCATTTCTGATAATGGTATCGGGATGACAGCCGAAGAGATCAAGAAATATATCAACCAGGTGGCTTTTTCCGGTGCCACTGAGTTCATGGAAAAATTCAAGGAAGCCAAAGATGCGAACGAGATCATCGGACGTTTCGGTTTAGGTTTCTATTCAGCGTTTATGGTGGCGGAGAAAGTGGAGATACAAACCCTTTCTTACCAGGATGGGGCAGAACCGGCCCGCTGGACCTGCGATGGCAGTACGTCCTTTGAAATTTCCGAAGGCAGCAGAACAGAAAGAGGAACCGATGTGATCCTGTACCTGAATGCCGACTCGGAAGAATTTTTAGAAGAACACCGTATCAGCGATATCCTGAACAAGTATGCGAAATTTTTACCGGTGCCGGTACAGTTTGGTACCAAAACAGAACGGGTGCCCGATGGTGAGGATGAAGAAGGGAAGCCGAAATACAAATCAGTTGAAGTTGATAATATCATCAACAATACCAACCCTGTCTGGACCAAGGCACCATCTGAACTGAAAGATGAAGACTACTTAGATTTCTACCGGGAATTGTATCCTTTCTCGGATGAGCCGTTATTCTGGATCCACCTGAACGTGGATTATCCTTTCAACCTGACGGGTGTTTTGTATTTCCCCAAACTGAAAAATGATTTTGAAGTACAGAAGAACAAGATCAAACTGTTCAGCCGCCAGGTATTCATCACTGATGAAGTGAAAGATATTGTGCCTGAGTTTTTATTGTTGCTGCATGGGGTGATCGATTCACCGGATATTCCGCTGAACGTTAGCCGTTCCTTTTTACAGGCCGACAGTAACGTGAAAAAGATCAACAGTTATATCTCCCGCAAAGTAGCGGATAAATTAAGTGAGCTCTTTAAGAAAGACCGCAAGGCCTATGAAGAAAAATGGAGTGATATCGGCATTTTTGTAAAATACGGGGCCATCTCCGATGAGAAATTCTATGAGAAAGCCAAAGAGTTCCTGTTATTAGAAAACACAGCGAAGGAAAAATATACCCTGGAAGAATACAGTATTAAGACCAAAGATTTTCAAACGGATAAGGATGGCCAGTTAGTCTATCTCTACACAGCGGATGCAGAAAGACAGGACAGCTATATACAGGAGGCCAAGAAAAAGAACTATGATGTGCTGCTGATGAATACGGCCATTGATACGCATTTTATTCATCACTTAGAAACCAGGTTGGAGAAAACCTCCCTGAAAAGAGTGGATGCCGATGTAATTGATAAACTGATCGTGAAAGAAGATACGGCCAAACATACCCTTACCGAAGAAGAAACCACAAAGCTGAAAGCGATTTTTGATAAAGCGATCAATAATCCGGCTATGAAAGTGGAGGTGGAGAGTCTGCCGACTGATGCGATGCCGGTGACCATTACCATGGAAGAATGGATGCGCCGGATGAAGGATATGAGCCGGATGGGTGGTGGTATGAATTTTTACGGGGCGATGCCGGATAATTATAAAGTGGCAGTGAATGCGAATCATAAGATCGTGAGCAAGATCTTAGCCGCAGATGAAGCACAGCAAACAGCCATGGCGAAACAAAGTTTTGATTTAGCGATGCTGGCGCAGGGATTACTGAAAGGCGCAGACCTGACAGCATTTGTGCAGCGGAGTGTGGAAGTGATGGGATAGATTCTTTGCCACAGATTACACGAATTAACACAAATTAGTTTCACTTTTAGGCGGTATTGCTTTTAACTTCAGCACTCTTACGTAATTGCGGAAAAGAGTACGAAAAAATATGTGGCCAGTAAAACCCCTGCCGCCAGGCAGGGGTTTCTTCATTTTAGCAATTTGATTTTTCACGTCATTGCGGGATAACCGAATTCTTTTCTCCAACGGATATTTACAGTTAAACCTTATGTATGAAAGAGATTACTGTGGCCGGACTGCTTATTTTATCAGCCTGTTTGATGATGCCTTTCTGTAAAAAAGAATACTCCAACAATACTCCTCCTGTAACCCCTGTAACAAGATTCGAAAGCAGGTCCGGTGAAGATGGGTTTACCAGTTTTGAGTATAACACTGATGGCACTATTAAAAAAGCGGCTGTTGCCAACGAACTTTCGCCGGATGATACAACAAGATATACAGTAAGCTATACAGCGAATAAAAAAATAAATGAAATTGTTAACGATGCAGGCGTAAAATTTACACCTGTTTATACGGATGGGGAACTTACCCGGGTGCAGATACGAACCTCACAAAATGATGCGCTGGGGTATACAGACTACGAGTACCTGAATGGTTTCCTGAAATCGGTAACTGTGTTTTTTGTGTCGGGTAACCAGGTGACGCCTTTCCATAAAAGCAGTTTTATTTATGATGCTGCCGGGAACATCCGCCGGACACAATTATTTTCAGCAGATCCCTTGTCTCCTGATGGACTAAGTCCAGATGGAACTACCCAATCTGTATTTGATAACAAAATCAACCCGCTTTATGCGGCCAAAGAATTTCTGTGGATGATATTAATTGTCCCCTCGCCAAATAATACCAATAAGGAAGAGGCGTTTGACAGAAATATCCAACCGGAGCGAACGAAGGAATATAATTATGTATATAATAACAAGGAACTACCCCTGTCGGCTGTACTGACTGAAACCATCCCGGGAAAGCCAACGCAAACAAAGAATATCGCTTACCGGTATAAATAATTATTTACGTGTGCATAAGCATAACAGGACAACCTTCTTTTTCTAAAGAGGGTTTTGTTTTTTATACTACAGCGTTTTCCCTGCCACGATGAAGCCGGTTCTCAGTAAATTTGCAGACTAAATTGAATTGTATGACGATTGCTGTTTTAGGAGCCGGTATGGTGGGAAGAGCTATTGCTTTGGACCTTGCTGCCGATTTCTCCGTTACTTCTTTTGATCTCAGTGCGGCCAACCTGGAAGAACTGAAGCGCCGTAACCCGGCCATTCAAACTGCTGCTGCCGACCTTGCTGATTATAAAAATTATACTAACCTGTTACAACCGTTTGACCTGGTGGTAACAGCAGTACCCGGCTTTATGGGGTATCAAACACTGGAAGCGGTGATCCAGGCCGGTAAAGACGTAGTGGATATATCATTCTTTCCCGAAGATGTGTTGCAACTGGATGCTTTGGCCAAAGAAAAAGGAGTTACTGTTATAACGGATTGCGGTGTGGCACCGGGGATGAGCAATTTCATCCTGGGCCGTTACAATGCGGACATGAAAGTGAAAGCTTTTGAATGTTATGTGGGAGGATTGCCTAAGGAAAGAAAACCGCCGTTCCAGTATAAAGCACCTTTCTCCCCGGTGGATGTGATACAGGAGTATATACGCCCGGCAAGATTAGTGGAAGACGGGAAGATCGTAACAAAACCGGCTCTAAGTGAAAGAGAGGTGATGCAGTTTACTGAAGTGGGTGAACTGGAAGCATTTAATACCGACGGACTTCGTTCATTGATCTTTACAATGAACCATATCCCGGATATGAAAGAAAAAACGCTTCGTTATCCCGGGCATATTGATCTCATCATTGCGTTGCAGCAGGCGGGTTTTTTTGATATGACGCCCTTGCACATAAATGATATTACTGTCTCCCCGCTGGATTTCACCTCGAAATTATTAGTGAATGAGTGGAAACTGGGGCCGGAGGAGGAAGAATTCACCGTGATGAAAGTGATAGTGATCGGCGAGAACGAAACTATTATGTATGATCTGCTGGATCGTTATGACCCCGTAACTAAAACTTCTTCCATGGCCCGGACAACAGGTTATACCTGTACCGCTGCTGTTCATCTCATCACGGATAAACTATTCACTGAAAAAGGTGTATTTCCACCGGAACTGATCGGGCACCGCAAAGATTGTTTTGATTTTGTGCTGGATTATTTAAAGGCAAGGAATGTGACCTGGAGAAAATCCACGAAATAGGGTTAGCCACAGACCTGCCGGCAGGCAGGTGTTTTATTGCCACGGATTACATGAATTAACACAAATTAGATCCATAAAACAGCGGTATTCTTTTCGGGTTCAGCTCTTTTGCTCTACTGAAAAGAGTACGAAGAATCCGTGTATATCTGTATAGTCAATAGCTAATAAAAAAAACAGCTATTACGCTGCTTTTAAAAAATATTCACACAGTGGGCTTACTCTGCTTCGGCCACTACTTCTTTTACTTCGGGAATCATCCGCTTCATCATGCCTTCAATACCGGCTTTCAACGTGATCATCGAAGAAGGACAACCACTGCAGCTTCCCTGCATCGCCAAGTTAACGGTACCGGCTTCATAACTTTTGAATTGTATGGCACCGCCATCCATTTCAACAGCCGGGCGAACATAGTTATCGAGTAATTCTTTGATACGCTTTACCACATCATCATCATCGGCAGCCACTTCGTTGCTGCTGGATTGTTTTACAGTAGCCAGTTCTTCTTCATTCACTACTTGTTTTCCCTCTTCCAGGTAATCTTTCAGGAACTGGCGGATAGAAGGGATCACATCCTGCCAGTCGGTTTCGCCGGTCTTGGTCAGGGTCACAAAATTGCTGGCTATGAATACTGCTTTGATAAAGGGGAAACCAAACAGTTCTGTTGCCAACGGAGAAGGTTTTGCACTCTCGGCATCGGGGAAATCGATGCTTTTACCGGGATATAACAGCTTGTTAGCCACAAACTTCATGGTCTCCGGGTTGGGGGTCATCTCGGTATAGATGCTGATGATAGGATTGCCTGTTTTGATCATAGCTCAGAATTTGATACACAAAAGTAACAAGAAATGGGCAGGCTTGTTTACGAAGGCGGGAAACGAATTGAGGGAAGTCAGTAAGTCCGCAAGACAATAGCTTGTAAGGGAATATACTTTCCGACTTTCGGTCTTTCCAACTACTCCCTGAACTTCCCCGTCTTTTTCAGATAACGGATAAGAATATAGATCAGCAGCAAAACTCCCAGGATGATACCGCCAAGCAGGTTTCTTTGCTGTTCGTCGTGACCCGTGAGTTCAGGATAATTAAGTAACAAAAGCAGCGTGATACCAATGAGCCAGATGAATTGCGTGGTATGTTCTTTCAGTATCCATCTTTTCCAGTTGAACTCCATACTCGCAAATGTCTTACCGATGCCGCTGAGATTCGGAATCCAGCGGTTCACTTTTTTACAGTATTCATCAAAGCCCGCCCCGAATTTTCCCCTGAGAAAATTTTCTTCGGCCAATACGATGGCCTGGTAAATAAATAAGAAGACCGGGATCATGATGGCCGTATAAAATAAAGAGTTGGCGAGGATGCCCACGCCCAGCAGCATTAAAATATTTCCCACATACAAAGGATTACGGCAATGTGTGAAGATGCCTTCTGTTACCAGTCCTTCTGCATAGGGCTTCCCTTCTTTACCACCCCTGACGATATAAGCAAGACCGATGGTCAGCCCGCGGGTGAGCTGACCGAGACAGGTAATAAACAAACCAATGGCAACCGGCCATATATAATAATGATTGCCGAACTGCTCTTTGGAGAACAAGGGCCAGGAAGGAATGAATAATGCTCCGTAAAAAAGGATAAAGATCCAGTTACGGTACTTGAAAAAGAAATTGCCGATAGCTACCATAGAAGAGTTTTTTTCGCCCGGAGGAAAAAGAGAGAAAGAAATTTATTTTTTTGTTGCAATGATCCCGGCGAAATTATACCACTTGAAGAATACCTCGCAATGTGCAAATCCATGATCACGGAGCAGGGTGATATTTTCACTTAGTTTATAAGGGACCAGTACATTTTCAAGGGCCTCTCTTTTTTGTGAGATCTCCATTTCACTGTAATTATTGCGGCGTTTGTAATTATAATAGTAGTCGATAAAGTCACGGTTGAAATTGCTTTCTTCTGCTAATATCTTTTCTACCAGTATCAGCACCCCACCTGGATTCAGGCCATCATAAATATTTTTCAGTAATCGCTCCCGGTAGATCGGACGTACAAATTGCAAGGTGAGGCAAAGCACCACCACTGAAGCGTTTTCAACTTTTACTCCCTGTCCCAGGTCGGCACAGCGCAGTTCGTAATGACGGGTGAAACCCAGCTCCATCAATTTGGATTTGCACTTGTCCAGCATTTCCTGCGAATCATCCACGCCGATGAAACGGATATTCTGATCCACCATCGTATCCATGCCAATCATGGTCGTGCCGGTGGAACAACCGAGGTCGTATACAAAACTGCCTTCGGCTGCATGATCAGCAGCCAGTTCGGCCATCATCCGTTGAATTTCGCCGTAAAAAGGAACCGAGCGGTTCACCATATCATCAAATACTTTGGCCACGTTGGCGCCAAATTTAAAATCACTGGCTTTTTCTATTTCGCTTTTGAAAACCTCATCTTTGCCCATAATTTTCTATTTAAAGGGCACAAAGTAAGCCATTTTACAGCGGAATGAACTAACCGCCCTCAATTTGCGTAATAAGAATATGAAGAAAATGTATCACCTCGGCAACTGTACCACCTGCCAGGCCATTATCAAAAAAACCGGAGTGGATCAAAAAGGCTTTGCGATGCAGGATATCAAATTTGAAAAGATCACAGCGACCCAACTGGATGAAATGAAAAAAATGGCTGGCAGCTATGAGTCGTTGTTCAGCCGCCGGGCCATGAAGTATAAAGAATTGGGCTTAAAAGACAAGAAACTGACGGAGAAAGACTACCGCCAGTTCATTCTCGATGAATATACTTTCCTGAAACGTCCTGTTACCATTATTAACGATAAGATCTTTATCGGTAATGATAAGAAAACAGTGGAAGCGGTAAAACAAGCTGCTAAATAAGCTACGAAGCCAGCAATAATATCAGCAGTTGGGCCGCCACAATACGAAGGATCATGGTCAGCGGGTACACGGTGGCATAAGTAACAGAAGGAATATCATTACCCGCCAGCTTGGTGGCGAAAGCCAATGCAGGCGGATCAGTTGAAGCACCGGCGAGCAAACCGCAAATCTCAAAATAGGTTTTACGGAAATATTTGTAAGCGATATATCCAACGATCAGCAGGGGTACCACCGTGATGATAACACCCATGCCCATCCAGACCCAGCCGCGGCCATCTGCAAAAGCAACCGATAAATTTTTACCGCTGCTCAACCCCACACTGGCCAGGAATAAACTGATGCCCAGTTCGCGGATCATTAAGTTGGCACTGTTAGTCGTATAGTTATTCAGGTAAAATAAATTACCAAAACGGCTTAATGTTAAAGCAATGATCAGGGGGCCGCCGGCCATACCAATTTTTACGGCCACCGGCATATTGGGAAAATGGAAGGGAATGCTTCCGAGAATAACACCGAGTACAATACCCATGAAAATGGGGGCAAGATCCGGGACTTCCAATTTCTTTAAAGAATTACCGACAGCGTTTGTAACATGTTGTACCCCTTCTTCGGTTCCCACTACTTTGATGGTATCACCCAATTGAAGAAAAATATCACCATGCGGTACCATTTCAATACCAGCCCGGCTTAATCTTGTAAGCGTAAAATCATGCTGGTGTAATTCCGGGATATCGCCGAGGCGTTTATGAGTGACAGCTGTCCGGGTAACTACAATATGTCTTGTGATCAGGTCACTGTCCTTTACTGTTTTCAGGTTCATCGTGCTGGCAGGGCCAATCAGTAATTTTAATTGTTCGATGACCGGTTTGGATGCTACAACAAGTAACACATCATTGGCTGCCAGTATAAGATCGGGTGTTGGCGTGATGACTTCTCCGTTATGAAACATCCTGGAAACAACCAGCCGTTCTTTCAGCATGGTAAACAATTTCCGCAAGGGCTGCCCCACGAGTTGTTTATTTTCCAATTGCAGGTGAACGGATACGGGACGATTGGCCCGCAGTACATTCAGTTTGCGGTGACGCTCCTGCTCTTCTTCTATATTAACACCGAAGAATTTCTTTAGTATGAGCAATGCACCAATGATACCAAATACACCTAAAGGATACGTAACAGCATAGGCTAAAGTGATCAGAGATTTATCCGTACCGGTCACATTCAGGTCTGCTACAGCGGCCTGTGCCGCACCGAGACCGGGAGTATTCGTTACAGCGCCACTCATCACCCCGGTCATTACTGAAATATGGTTGCCGCTGAAATAATACAGTATTACCGTAATGATAACACCGGTGAATACAATAGCAAAAGCAAGAATATTATTGCCAATCGCATTCTTCTTCAGCGAAGCCCAGAAACCAGGCCCTACCTGCAGACCAATTGAGTAAACAAACAGGATAAGACCGAACTCTTTGATGAAGTGTTCGGTGCCTTTATCAATTTCCAAACCGGTGTAGGATAAAAATAAGCCGGCGAATAAAACCCAGGTAATACCTAATGAGATACCAGCGATCCTGATACGACCCATCCAGATGCCAACAGCAATTACGATTCCGTAAATGATAACGGATTGAGCGATCGAGGTTTTCGTAAACAGATCATAGAACCAGCCCATGATAAATAGTATTAATTAAATGTACGCTGCAAACAGTAAGCAGGCAACAGGTATTATCCTGCCGCCTGCTTATGTTTTTCAATTAGCAGGCAATCAACAGAGGCTAGTCCTGTTCGGGCTGTAATCCCCAATGCTCAGGAGAACGCCATAAGGCAGATAACAGCAGTTCACGCATAAAGAAAAATTCTTTAGGCAGTTTATCATACATGCGTTCAAATAATTCTTCATGTGATAGCAGTTCCTGTTTGCCGGGTTCCCGGTCAACGGTCATGATCTTTGCAAACTCTTCTTTCGTGAAACTTTCCAGCCCGGTCCAGTCAATGTCCTCATACCGTGGCATCCAGCCGATCGGGCTTTCTACAGAAGAGGCATTACCGCGGATACGTTCTACAATCCATTTCAGCGGACGGATATTTTCTCCAAAACCCGGCCAGATGAATTGCCCGTTCTCGTCTTTACGGAACCAGTTCACCCCAAATATTCTTGGTGCATTCGGAAGGTCACGGCCAAACTGTAACCAGTGGTTCACATAATCACCAATATGATAGCCCATGAATGGTAACATCGCAAACGGGTCACGACGTACTTTACCAATTTCACCAAAGGCAGCGGCAGTCATTTCACTTCCCATCGTGGTGGCCAGGTACACACCAAAGTTCCAGTTGAAAGATTGATATACTAATGGCACACCGGTACTTCTTCTTCCACCGAAAATAAATCCTTCTATATGTACACCGTTTGGATTATCCCAGTCGCTGTCAATAGCAGGATTCTGATTAGCCGGTGCAGTAAATCTTGAGTTAGGGTGTGCAGCAGGTTTACCACTGTTGGGATCCCAGGGTTTACCATGCCAGTCAGTTAATCCTTCGGGAATTTCTTTGGTCAGCCCTTCCCACCAAACATCTTTATCAGGCGTGATAGCCACGTTGGTAAAAATGGTATTGGCTTTAATGCTTTCCATGGCATTCGGGTTGGTCTTATAGTTAGTACCGGGAGCCACACCGAAATAACCAGCTTCAGGGTTGATAGCATACAAACTACCATCATCTCCTTTGTGTATCCAGGCAATATCATCACCGACAGTCGTTACTTTCCAGCCATCAAATTCTTTCGGCGGGATCAGCATCGCAAAGTTGGTTTTACCACAGGCACTCGGGAAAGCAGCGGCTACATAGGTTTTCTTTTTGTTTGGAGATTCAACACCCATGATCAGCATGTGTTCGGCCAGCCAGTTCTCTTCTCGTCCCATCACGGAGGCAATACGAAGGGCAAAACACTTTTTACCCATCAGTGCATTACCACCATATCCGCTGCCATAAGAAATAATGAGTCTTTCTTCGGGGAAATGAGAAATATATTTTACATCGGGATTACAGGGCCAGCTGCTGTCTTTTTGATTGCCCTGTAAAGGAGCCCCAACTGTATGCAGGCATTTTACATAGCTCTTTTTATGCAGGTAAGGCAATACATCCTGTCCCATGCGGGTCATGATGCGCATATTCACTACTACGTATTCAGAGTCGGTGATCTGTACTCCATAGCGGGCAAAGGGAGAACCTAAAGGTCCCATACAGAAAGGGATCACATATAAAATGCGGCCTTTCATGCTGCCGGTGAGCAAAACGTGGAGCTTCTTTTTCATATCATCCGGGGCCATCCAGTTGTTGGTGGGGCCTGCATCTTCCTTACGACGGCTGCAGATAAAGGTTTTATCTTCTACCCTCGCCACATCACTTGGATCGCTGAAACAGGCAAAGCTGTTCGGACGTTTTTCCGGGTTCAGGGCAATAAATGTTCCCTTCTTCACCAGGAGCTGGCAAAGCGCATCATATTCTTGTTGGGAGCCATCACACCAGTGAACCGAATCGGCTTCACATAAAGCCGCAATTTGTTTGACCCATGTTTCGAGTTCTGCCCGTGCGGGTGCAGCTTCCACTGCAAAAAAGTTGGATTGTTGTAACATAAAATAATTCTTTAAATAAAAAAGGAATGTACAAAAAGGGCGGGCAACCGTTAGAACTGAATTAGTGAACGATCATTTCAGTACAGTAAAAGTGGAAAATTGCTTCATCCAAAGTGCTGCTTACGGTCACCTGCAGGTATGATTTTAATTAGTAAAACAGGGACCAGCTGACGCCACGCTGACAATTCAGCCTGCTGCTGTAACAGGTTCTTTTTTAGTATGTAAAATAAGAAAGGCGATCACAGCACTGGTCAGCATAAACAGTGCACCGAGGAGAAATGACACACCGGGGAAATAAAACGGGGCCTTATTACTGGTGAAATAAGTGAAGAGATTATTCATGATCAGCGGCCCGATGATAGTGCTAAGGCTCATCAGGCTGGTCAGGGCTCCCTGCAACTGTCCCTGCTGGTTCGGGGCCACATACGTAGCAATCGTAGCCTGCAGGGAAGGGTTAGCGATACCACCCAAACAATAAGGAATAAGGAAGGCAAACATCATCCAGGTTTGCGAAGCAAATGCAAATAAGAGCAGGCCGAGTGTATACAATAGTAACCCGGCATAAATACTATTGGTGTTACCAATCTTAGGATTGATCACCCTTGTCAGTCCTGCCTGGACCGCACCCACTAATACGCCAACAACAGCCAGCGAAATACCCACCATACTTTCTTTCCATCCAAAGCGATGGATAGTGAAGAAACTCCAGTTGCCCTGCACTGCCTGTGAGGCCAGGTAGATCAGGAAAAAACAAAGAGCCATTTTACCAATGCCGGGGGTATGCCGTAAAAATTGCAGGGAACCAAAAGGGTTGGCTTTTTTCCATTCAAAAGCCCGGCGGTTTTCTTGGGGTAATGATTCGGGCAACACGAAATAACCATACAAGGTATTGAGCAAACACAAAGCAGCTGCGGCATAGAAAGGAGCCCGGGTACCTAAACCAGCCAGCAGCCCTCCCAGTGCAGGGCCAATTACAAAACCAAGTCCGAATGCAGCACCGATCATTCCAAAATTTTTGGTTCTTGTTTCGACTGTACTGATATCGGCAATATAAGCAGCCGCCGTCGTAAAGCTGGCACCTGTGATGCCGGCAATCACCCGGCCCACGAATAACCACCCGTAGTTGGGGGCTAATGCCAAGATGATATAATCAATACCAAAACCCAATAATGAAAACAGGAGTACAGGTCTTCGTCCATATTTATCACTCAGGTTACCGATGACCGGCGCAAATAAGAACTGGGTGATGGCAAAAGAAGAAAGCAGTAAACCACCATAGGCACTGGCTTCATTAATGGAAATATTTTTCAGCTCGGCGATCAGCTTAGGCATTACGGGGATGATTAATCCCCACCCCATCACATCCACCAACAGGGTGATAAAAATAAACCCGATCGCCGCTTTACGATTTGTTGCCATGTATTAAAAATAAGAATTGCCGGGAAGCTGGCCGATTTTAATTAAAAACTAATCTGCTATACAGGTAGCAGCATGATTTTACGGATAAAATAATTAACAAACTGCCAGCGGATAAAATTGCAGGGCGATTTAACTTTGAGCCCTGTTAAGGCAGTAAAACGTAATTTACTAAAACCATTCTTTCACTTAAAGTAAGTTGTATGAAATTAAACCTGGTAATGGTAGCTGCGGCTTCCTCCCTTTTATTATTCTCCTGTGTCAGCAGTAAGAAATTCAAAACCGCACAGGCAGAAATACAATCCCTGCAATCCAAACAAACGCAGTTGCAGGGCGACCTGAACAATTGTAATGATGCAAAAGCAGAATTGGGCCGGCAAAAAACAACATTGGAAGGCGATAATGCCAGTCTCAATAACAAGATCAGTGATCTGAATAAGCAAATTGATTTCCTGAAAGCGAATAATACGTCTGCGCTGAAGCAGCTTGAAGATCTTTCGGTGATCTCCACTTCACAGGCAGAGAGTATCAGGAAATCCATGGAGAACATCGGGGCTAAAGATGCTTATATACAAACCCTGCAGCAACAAATGGCCCACAAAGATTCATTGAATATGGCATTGGTGATGAACCTGAAAGGCGCTGTGGGCAATATGGATGATGAGGATATCAATATCAAAGTAGATAAAGGAGTGGTGTATATTGATATTTCTGACAAACTCCTTTTCAAAAGTGGTAAGTATGAAGTAACAAGCCAGGCAAAAACGGTATTGGGAAAAGTGGCAGCAGTATTAAAGAACCAGCCGGATATTGAATTTATGGTGGAAGGACATACCGATAATGTACCGTATGTGGGCGGAGGTGTTTTAGCGGATAACTGGGACCTGAGTGTAAAAAGGGCAACCAGTATTGTAAAAATATTACAAAAGCAATATGGTCTTGATCCGGCTAAGATGGCGGCAGCCGGTCGTGGTGAGTATAAACCGGTTGCTGATAACAGCACGAAAGAAGGTAAAGCAGCCAACCGCAGAACAAGAATTGTGATATTGCCGCAACTTGACCAGTTCTTCAAACTGCTGGAGCCAAACGGCAACGGCGGATAATTATAATAGCAGGGAATAGAAAAAAGTCATCGCTGTGTAGTGATGACTTTTTTAGTTGTATTATCCATTTAATCTTGCTTCTTCCAGGTCCAGCTCCCATTCCCGGTCCCGTATCAGTTCTTCACTGTATTCACCTTTGTGCCGCACATAGTTCAATTCTCTCCGCCGGATATGGACCAGCTCTAACAGCATTTGCCGGTAATGAGGTAAAAAAGAAGCTTCTTCATCTTCTGCTTCATCTGTTTCCAGCTTTCGTTTGGTGATCTCAATCATTCTTTCATAGCGGTCCCGGACTCTTTTATAGGTATCATGATTTTGGGTTTCTTCCGGGTAATTGGTATCTAAATAAGAAAGCACTGATTCGGCCAGCCGGATCCGTAATGCCAGTGCCTGTAATTTTTCAGATTCTTTTTCGTTCACTTCGATCTTTAAAATTCGGATCAAAGGCTTCAGGCTTAATCCCTGTAAAACAAGTGTGAACAGGATCACTATAAACGTAATAAAGAGAATCAGGTTACGGTGCGGAAAGGCTTCGTTACCAGCTAAGGTCAATGGTACTGCCAGGGCAGAGGCCAATGAAACAACACCCCGCATACCACTCCAGGCTACTAAGAAAACAGTTTTCCAGTTGAGTGGTCCTTCATTGGTACGGATATTCTTAAATAACCATCTTGGTATATACGCACCGGGGAATACCCAGATAATGCGGATGACAATGGTGAGCAGGCTGATGATCACGGCATACAAAATAGCTTCGCCGGTTGAATAATTACCCAAACCATCAACAATAACAGGTAGTTGCAGCCCAATAAGAATGAAAACAAATCCATTCAGCAGGAATACCAGGGTATCCCAAAGCCCGTTAATGGATAAGCGGGATTCATACGTGAACATTTCATTGGAACGGAAAGAAAGAAACAGGCCGCCGCTTACAACGGATAAGACACCGGAGAAATGGAAATGTTCCGCTGCGACATACATAATATAAGGTGTGATAAGTGTTAATGCTGCATCAATGCTGGCCGTGGTGGGAAAGAAACGATGAATAAGGTAAACGATATAAGCAATGGCCAGGCCAATAGCAATGCCCATGAACACCACGAGAGCAAAATTTTGTGCCGCTTCTCCTAAATGAAACTGGCCGGTAATGATCGCAGCCAGCGCAAACCGGAATACAATCAAACTGGAAGCATCATTCACCAGGCTTTCTCCTTCCAGGATGGTGACCACCCGCTTGGGAACTTTCAATCCCTGCAATACCGAGGTGGCTGCCACGGCATCCGGTGGTGAAATAATTCCGCCTAATAAAAATCCATAAGCTAATGGAAAATCAGGAATAATAGCATTGGATACAAATGCTACTGCGGCTGAAGTGAAGATCACCAGCCCGAAAGCCAGCAGGCTGATAGGCCGCTTCATCTTCCAGAAATCGCTCCAGGAAGTATTCCAGGCTGCTGCATATAGTAATGGCGGTAAAAAGATAAGGAAAACAAGGTCGGGGTGTAAACTGATAGACGGAATGCCCGGCACTAAGCTGATCAGCAAGCCGCTGATGACTAAAAGTATCGGGTAGGAAATCTTCAGCTTTTCGCTCAGCATTACGAGAAAAGCGATACCAAAAAACAAGGAAATGACCAGTAAGATATTATCCTGCAGCATAGAGGTCTAAAATAGGATATTTATTGAACAGCTGACACAGGGAGCTTGATCGGGGAAATTGCCTGAAGGAAACAATTCAGCGGTGTAATGTTTTCAGTAATTCCAGGTGAGGCTGCAGGTTCTTCAACGTGTTTTTTTGAAGAAACTGCTTAAGATGTTTGTAAAAATGACTATGGTCATAATAGCCATATAAAGAATAATGAAAATCACCGGGTGAACCGGCGAGGTGAGCGGTGGCTTTGCGGATCCGCATCACCTGCAAAGCCTGCTTGGTACTGATGCCGGTGCATGTTTCAAAATAACGTTGCAGGGTACGAACCGATATATTGTGGAGGGTGGCTAATTTTTCTGATGAAACCGTGAAATCATTTTGCCGGATACAATGTTCCATAATGGTACTGACAATATTGACCTGTTGTAAAGAGCCGTCATATTTACCCAGTAAACTGGTAAAGTAATCAGATACGGCTGTTGTTCGTTCCTTAAAAGAACCAGCTTTTTTGATCTTATTAATGATGAACTGTTCCAGTAAATAACTCAGGGGGAAAATATAACCTTTGTATTCTGCAAAGTTGATCTTCTTTTCGTAGAGTACCGGCGAAACACGGAACTTGATACCGAATAAATGATTGCCGGGTTTGTGAAAACATTCAATGGCATTATACCGGGGTAAAAAACAATCGGTCTTCATGCTGAATTTTTTATCTGCAACCTGCATGATAAACGGGGTGCCCAGGTTAATGATATAAGTGTATCCAATATTAGGAAACTGTGCATCGGAGAAACCTTTTGGATATTCTTTCCACAATGGATCGAATTTGGTTTCCCAGAAAAAATCAATAAAATGGTTCAGTGCAGCAGGCGGCGGCACCCGGTGGTAATTTTTTTCGAAGTGATCGGTATGAAAAAATTCAATATGCTGCATAAATAATAGCCGGTATAAATGTAGTGGCTGTTACCTTTAGCAGCCTGCTAAAATATATGTACGGTTAGCGGGAGGTGCAGGGATAAAAAAAACCACTCCGGGGAGTGGTTCTGGTGGCAGAAACAATTATTTATTTAAACGTCCTCATATAATTGACGATTGCCCAGATATCGTTTGCATCAGGAATTTTCTTTTTGTAGGCAGGCATATCTTTACGTCCTTCAAATGTCTTATAGAAAAGAGCTCCATCGGTTTGTGACTGGAAGGAAGCTTTTGTAAAATCTCCGCAATCCGTATCTAACTGGGAAGCTTTAGGACCATCACCTTTACCTTTTGTACCGTGACATGATTTGCAGTGCTGGTTATACAATGCTTTACCGGTAGCAACAGATTCTGCATCTCCTTTCAGCGGGTTGGCTTTGTTTTTAGCCGCATCGGGAACAGGCCAGGGGTCCTGTGTGTTGTTTTTGGGCACAAAGGCCAGTAAGCCGATAGCAAAAAGACCAGCTATCATAACAATTACATTCTTTTTCATTTTCATTGATTTTGCTTATTAAATAGATAGAGATATACTACGAGTTGGTTGCATGCGGCTGTTCTTTTCTCAGCCTGAATAATTCGTAAACAATTACAACATAATGCCCCCAGACCGCCAGCATCAAGATAATAAAAGTGATCAACATCCACAATGGAGGATGTGAGCTCCATAAAGCTCTCGGCTGATCTTCTATTTTATCAGATACAGGTACGCCCCATTGCTGAACAACAGCAGCTTCCAGGTTACCATACGTTTCATTTTCATCCAGCCGGGCCAGCAGGGTAATATTTCCTTTGGCATCACCGGGCAGGTCATTAGCTATTTCAGCACTGCCTTCACCATTCTCATCGGTGGTTATCTCACCGATTTTGAGTGGATTGAATGAGCGTTTAACAAAAACACCCAGTGCCGCTTCGGGAACAGGGGTTTCTTCACCGGTAGCAAGGTCAACCAGTTTTACCTGCACAGAATACAGGGAATCTTCTTTTATCGGGGTAATGGTCAGTAAAGCTCTTTTCACAGTCACTTCTCCTTCTGTACTTTCCATTTTTTTAACCGGACCCAATACCGCTTTAAAATGAAGCATTCCTTCTGCATTCATAACCACCTGTTCTGGTTTTACACTAAAAACAGCCAGGCCGTTCCTGTCGGTAATAACAGAGCCGAGTTCCTGTTCTGCTGAATCAGTAACCTGGAAAACATTGACCTTAAGGCCATACATTTTCCGCATCTTTTTTTCAATCTTGGCCTTTACTGAAATTTTGAGGTCTACTGATTTATCAGCTTTCTGGATACTGATCAATTCAACGGAGGGAGATATCAGTTCTTCTTCGTCTGCCGCAGGTGCTTCTGCAGCGGGTTGTTGTGCAGCACTGTCAGCTTGCGCAACAGCCGGGGTGGCAGACAGTAAACACAAAATGAATCCTGCAAAGAATAACAGTTGCCGGGTTAATCCGGGGCGGGTTATTTTAGATATTGTTTGTTTCATATACTCTCTTTTTAGCAGGTGGTACTTTGCTGATTTATTGCTTAATGATATTCGTGTTGTAACTGGTGTTGTTCGTGCTGTGTATGCGTATCTTCTAAACCTGACACCGGTACAACCGTTACAAATTTTGACATTACGGTAAAGAACAGCAGGAACGTAGCAATACCTGCAATGGTCAATGCCCATTCAGGCCAGGTGGCCGCATATTTTACATATTCTGCTCTTGTATCCTGCATCGGTAATAAAGTTGTTTCGAGTGTAGGAACAATAATCAGGTAACGTTTTACCCACATAGCAATTACCATGATGAATGCTACTAAAGTGATGGGACCCGGTTTGCGGGTGGCAGGAATAGCCACGATAGCGATCGGTAATACGATACCGGCGAAATTGGCAAAGAAGGTCCACCAGCCATACTCAGCAGGGTTGAATAATTTATGGATCAGTTCGCTGTCCCATTTTTCTGAACCAAACCAGGCTGTAAAATATTCAGAGAAGGTAAAATAACCATAGCCGGCTGCCAGCACCAGCATGATATACCCGAGGTATTTGAAATGCCGGTCTGTAAAATAATAATCCAGTTTATACATTTTCCTGTAAAACCACATGGCCACGATCAGCAAGCCACAACCGGAGTACACAGCTCCCAAAACAAAGTAGGGTCCGAAGATGGTGCTGTGCCAGCCTGGTCTCAATGTCATACCAAAAATCCAGGAAAGAATAGAGGCAACAACAATGGACAGCGGGATCATAATGATCGCCATCAGGTTTTGAGAGATCAGTAAGTGTCTTTTCTGGCTGGCAGCGCCACGATAACCTAATGCAAGTATCTTATATAATTTCTGTTTCCATTTCGGAACATCCAGTTTGGCATCACGGTAAACAGAGAAATCTTTAATGAGTGCCAGGTAAAGAAACAGGACACTACCGGCAAAGAAGGTAACAACAGCCATCACATCCCAGGTAAGCGGGGATTGTATTCTTGGATAAATAAATAAGTGGTGCATCCTGTCGAAGCGGCCCACACAAAGCAAGATAAAAATCGGTCCCACGATCACTGAGATCAGCGTCATGAACTGGGCAAGCCTGATAATAGGTTTACCCCAGGTAACTTTGGATAAGTGAAGGATACCGGCAATGATGGCACCTGCATAACTGAGCCCGATAAAAAAGATAAAGTTGACGATGAACAGACCCCAAACCACGTTGTCTCTCATTCCTGTTACACCATGTCCTTTGGCAATCTGCAGGTATAATGCATATAAGCCCACGAGAATGCAGAGCACATAAAAGATGGTCCAGCCCCAGGCTCTTTTACCGTATGTTTCGATATTCTTACGTTGATAATCGAAAGCTTCCTGTTGATATGTATTGAGTTCCATAATTAAGTATTCATTGAGAAAGTTGAAGAATGGGTTTGCTTATTCCTTTGCTTCAAGCAGATCCTTGTAATCTTTAAATCTTTCCTTGATGGCTGAATCAGCATCCTGGTATCCTTTTTCCACTGGGAATGACCTGTCTTTTGGCGGCAGGTAATAGACCCTTGGTTTGGTACCAAGCTCTTCCTGGTAGCGGTAAGCTGCCCTGTCTTTGATCAATTGGCTGAAACTGACTGTTTCAAGACCATTGCTGACCGTATCTTCATTTTCATCTCCAAAATAGAATACCCCATTAGGACAAGCTTCCACACAAGGCGGGAGCAGGCCTTCCCGGGCACGATCGGGGCAGAAATCACATTTCTCCACGGTACCCACTTTAGCAGGAATACCTGTTTCGGGGTTGGAGGTCAAACTTCTTATATCAAAAGGCTGATCGGGTTCATCCCAGTTAAATACACGGGTGGAGTAGGGACAAGCTGCCATACAGAACTTACAGCCAATACAACGTTCATTATCTATCAATACAAGACCATCTTGTCTTTTGAAAGTGGCATCAACGGGACAAACCTTTACACAAGGAGGGTTGTCACAATGAAAACATTGTTTGGGGAACCAGTAAGGAGCCGCTTTTTCGCTGTCCTGTAAAAGTTTTACAGTCAGCCATTCGGTTTCTTTCGGACGATAGTGCCATTTCTGACAGGCACTGACGCAGCTTCTTGCATTTTTGCAACTGGCCAGGTCCACCACCATCACGAATTTTTTACCGGCAATACCTTCCCTGGCTTCCAGTTTGGAAACAATGGCCATATGTTCCTCATGCTTCAGGTAAGCAGAGTCGATCTCTACGATCTCTCCGTTGGGTGATAAGAGTTTTACCTTATCTCCTGTAGTTGCTTTTTTTGAAGAGCAGGAACAAGCCAGGCTGCCACAGGCAGTAGCTGCTACTGTTGCAATAGCCGCAGTTTTTATAAAATCCCGGCGACCTTTGTCATTTATTTCTTCTTGTTTCATGGTGCTTATTATTAATAAGGAGCATTAGGGTTATCAGCTGTTTTCTTTCGAGGGATTTTTCATCCAGTCAAAAATTTGTTGATTTGTAGCCTTCTGCTTCTTAGTGAGTTCGTCCAGAATAGCTTTATCCACTTCTACCAGTTTGCCATCTGCTGTCAGCATTTTCACTATTTCGGCAGGGGCTGTTTTTTTATCAGCTGAAATGAAGAGGGATAAAAAATCCCGGCGGGATGTATTAGCTGGTTTTTTGTTGTTTCCCATAACAAGTGATTTTAAGTTTCTTAAACGTAAAAAAACGAGACTGCAACTTATCTACGAGTTGTTGACAGTTCCATGATAGGAGTCAAGATTCTAAGTGAGATATGTCACAATCATCCTCGTTAGCGTCAGGTCGTTGGTTGATATGCACAAAAAAAATCACCCAGCATAAGTTTGGGTGATTCTTATAAGGTAGTAATTCGAAGAAATGATCAGCTTGCTATTAGAAATTCCACAATCTTGTTATATTAAAACCAATTACAAACTGTCCATCCCGGAAATCATTCCTGTTGAAAACATTGTTGCTTTGAGGTACGATACCATAATAGTTACCAAAAAAAACCTGGAAGGCATGTGAGCTGGTCGTGGTTTCAAATCCAAAGCAAATATTGGGATGAGGGTTATTGGTGGTATGCTGCGTTAAGGGCTGATCATACCCGGCAATAATAGCGGACTTTTCTGTTATTTTATAACGTCCCAAAAATGACAGAGCCAGGTGCCCGTTCTCCATCTTTTTCTGAATCAGTCCATCTTTATCAACATAAGCTTCTACGTTGTTAAACCAGGAGAAGCTTGGTGCCACCTGTGCAGAAAAATTCTTGGTGATCTTCCTGGCAATAATCAGTTGATTGAAATAAGAAAACCGGTGAGCATTATACCTGAAATTGCTTTTATTCCGGGTATCTGCAACGATATTACCAAAGTAGGCTACACTGATCGGCATTTTATTGTTAGCCGTTTGTTGTAATAATGAATACTTGGCATTCAGGTCTAGTTGGCTTCTTTCTTTTGTTATTCCTATCCCAACAAAAAGATTCTTCACCGGGGCATAGTTGATACCCAACCTGATGTTAGAGGGAGCGAAAAGGCCATACAAGTCTTTTGATCCATTATCAATAGTACCAAAGCGATGCTGAATATCAAACTCCAGCGTACCTTTTATGGGTACCATTACAGTTTGATTATCCATCAACCAAACACTTCCAAAAGTGTTTTTTACCGGCTTCGATTTTACAGGAATAGTTGTTTCAGTTGTCTCCTGTGCAAATAAGCCGCCTGTAAGAAAACCAACAGATAAAAACAGCAATATATTTTTATAATATTTCATAATTCTTTTTTTAATTGTTTTGTGCGCCTTGTTTGATCCAGGCAAGAACCAGTGCATTATAGTCTTTATCCGGGCCTGTCAAGGGCATGGGGATTCCCTTTTTGCCGGTCATCCATAAGTATAATTCACTGCTCTGCGGGGTGGAGGTGTTCATATAGGTACCAGCTGATAAGGACAGATAAGCATTGGCCGAAGTTAGATCCGGGGCTTTGGCTCCGGCGCTGTGGCAACCACTGTTATTACAGCTTTTATTGAAAATCGGTATGATGTCGTTGGCAAAACTTACGGGACGGGTAATCTCGTCACCACTGTCCAGTATAACTGTTTTGTCTTTATAACATCCGCCTAGTAAACCGGTAATAAAAATGGACGCCACAACCCACAAGACTGTTTTTTTTTGTAACATGGTCTGTGTTTTAATTTTATTAAAATGGTGCGGTTATTTTTTAAATTTCAGTACAAGGTTTGCTTTAATGGAGTGTGCAATTTGTGCATTTTCAAAAATCGCAAATCCAAAGTATTGATCCTGTAAGGAAGTGAAGTCTATATCATAAACTGTATCTGTGGTTTTCAAAGCTCTTTTAAATTCCATAGTCCAACCTGTACCTGCTGTATAAACCGCTTTACAAGGGATATCGCCCATACTGCCGGTATATGAATCATTCAGGGTTACACCCGGTACTGCTTTGGGGCCAACGCTACCACCAATGCGCTGGTAATCGTTACCCACATTCGGATCAATAGTGGAAGCATCACTTAATGTCAGCACACCATTTGCATCTACTGTCGTTACCAGTTTAGCTGTACCGGCGGTTACTTCTGAGTTCATGATCCAGCCATAATCTGTTCTGCCGGGAATAATATATTTAGGAACAGATACGTTTCCTATACCAGGCTGGTTAAGGGTTTGTGTATTGTTTTGGTATACATCAACACCCGGATCTGCTTTTCTTCCATTGGGGTAAGTATTGTCTTGGTACTGATCATGTATTTGATTTGCAGCATTAACCCCTCCTCTTACAGATTTCCAATGCCACATATCAATTTTTTCAGATGGATAATTTGTATAGTGGCGGCTGGAAAGATCAGCAGCAGGTAAACCAGTATGACAGGATTTATAGCAGGTACCACTATTCCATCCGCTTACTGAATTATTTATATTCCAGAGAAAAGCCATTTTATCTTCGTAAAAAGGTTGACGATATGGGCTGGTGGTAAAATCAAATGTACCTGACTCCTGCGCCCATCTTTTAGTAATGGGGTTAAAATACCAGGGACTCCTTTTTAGAGACTGAGTTGGGTCAGCCCATTGCACCAGAAAATAAATATTATTATCATCGTAAGCAGATCTCATTTTTACCCAGGGTATGATATTCCCGGTATAACCCCTGAAAACATCACCGGTTACTTCGGGTACGGATGTGCTGAATTCAAGAACCGGGCTATTATCCCAGCCGGCATCCACAACTCCATCGATGGCAGGGGGTGCTGTTGTTTTTACTGCAACAAGGTCTGTAGCACTGTTAATTACCTGTGGGGTATCTAAAACCTGGTCGTCTTTTGTACAGCTAACCACATAGCCAACTAAAAGGATAAAGGTTGCGATTACCCACAGGTACTTCGAATTAACTTGTTTCATATAAGCGTTTTTAAATTGATAATAAATCCTAATCGAGCATGTTTTTTTAGAACAAATGCAAGTTATAACCACTTCATGTGACGCTTATATGACAGTTGTCAATAGCCAATGTGAGAATTATCACGAATTGTAATATTTGATTTAAATAAGTCCCATGTGTGACAAAAGTCATATTGGAAACAGTCTCTTGTCATGAGACTGTCAGATGCCCCGGAATATTTTTGACAATGCATTTTATAAAAGATGTGTTTTCTCAGCATCAACATTTCAATAAGTTAAACTAGCTTTTTATGAAAAAGGTTTCAGCTATTCAAACGGTGGTTCTCTTTGTTTGTGGTGTGTTTCTTGCAACTACCGTTTTTCAGTGTACAAAATCAGGAGATATTGTAAAAGGTCTTGACAGGTCTTTTACGGGTTCTGCTGACTCCACTGTCTATGCTTCGTTTTATGAAAGCAACACCGTCAGTCCTTCTGATCTTATACCCGATGTGAATGACATTATCAAATTCCGGGGGGTAAAAACGGTGATCCATGAATACTGCGGTACATCCAATTGTCATGGTGGCCCCATTGCACCCAAGTTTGATACTTATGCGGAAATCATGAAGTATGTGACCCCCGGTAATCCCCAGGCTAGCAAATTATGGGAGTTCATTACCACCAATGATTTTGACAAGGCAATGCCTCCGGTTGCTTCCAACCATGAATTGAATACATCCGACAAAGGCCTTATTTATAACTGGATATTAAACGGTGCTAAAGAAAGACCTAACCTGGCTGATTTCAGGCCAGCAGCTATCCGGCTTATTGCCGACGGTTGCGGATCTGCCAACTGCCATAACCAGGCCACGGCTACCGGCGGCTGGGCGAGAAAAGGATTACTCGGTCCTTTAACAACGGCCGATACAACAACCTTTACGTATATCAATCCCCTTACAGGTGCCGTTACTCTCTATTGCCAGGTTTCTAATCAAACATTACTGAACCAGGTGTGGGGTTCTTATAAAGACAGCGTAAAAAGATTCTATGCCGATACACTGGCGAATGCAAGCTTCAGGCCCTGGAAGATATTAACAACTCCCCGTTCTTCACAGAGTACAAGAGGTCCGTTACAGACCTACGATGATATCCTGATGGATATTATGTATCCAAAAACTGTAAGAAGTGGCTCCAGTGTGGTATATACAAACCCGGTAACACTTACCCAATATTATGTAAGAGGTAACCCGTTGCTCGGTAACAGTTCCATGGTGTCAAGAGTTGATTCCACCCTTTTACTGGCTGTTCCTTTTACAGGAGTTTTTGCCACCAGTCACCAGGGTGATATGGCGTATGGCGATGGTGGACTGAAACCGCATGAAGTGGCGCTGATCAAAGCCTGGTACTTTGCTGATCCTAATGTACCGGATGTATGGAAATACGGTATCAGCAATGCCGGTATTTTCAAATACAGGAAAACAGGAAATATCATCAGACGCTAACCCAATCAATCATTACAAAAAACTACAGGTTTATGAAAACAAAAATATTAATAACAGCAATGATGACCACGATGATTGTTTATGCGCTGTCATCCTGTTACCAGAATAAAGAAGATATTATCGCTTTACCAAGGGTATCTTTCAGAAGTGAAGTGGCTCCGATCATTACAGCCGGACCTTGCGGATGTCATAATAATGGGATAGCCACCAGGGCTGTGCAGTTCTCTCATTTCGATACAGTGTTTTATGATGCGATTTTATCCCGTGTCTCTGTATTCAAAGCATGGGTGGAAGGTGGCACACACCCCGGTGGTGGTGCTATTGATTTTGCACCTAATGAAAAGAACATCATCAAGCAATGGATCAATCAGGGAGATCCTTATGATGACGGAGCCGGCTGTACAGTAAGTGGCAATCTGCGCTACACTACAGACATCTTACCAATTTATAATACCAGCTGTAAAGGATCTACCTGCCATGGCGGTATCGCAGTTGCCTTGGATTATAATAAAATGGTAGCTGAAAAAACCGCTCTTACAACTATTATGAACAGTGGTGGCAGCCAGGGTCACCCCGGTGGCGCATTAAGTCTCACCACTTGTACCATCAATAAGTTCAAAGAGTGGATCAACCAGGGACAACCTCAGTAATTACTATCGTTAAGAAAAAGATTGTTTTAAAATAAAACAGGTTTTATGAAAAAAATATTTTCGCTTCTCGTTTTAGGATTGGGTTGCTGGGCAACTACCATTGCACAGGATACCCCCGAAGCTACAGAAGCTCCTAAACAAAAATTTACCCGGGCCACGTTCAACTCTACCCGGATCATTAATATGCAGAGTACGGAGATCGTAAGCAAAGGGAGCCTCCAGTTCTTAATATCCCACCACTTTAGTCCTTTGTGGCCCGAAGGTGGTTCCACGCAGGATAATATGGCTGGTTTACTGGGTTTAAACTCCGGTCTTGCGTATACATACCTGTCATTTGATTATTCTCCCACTACTTTCATGAACCTGGGACTGGCGGCTGCCGGCAGATCCCGTTTTGAAGGCTTTGCTAAATTCAAAATTCTGCGGCAGCAAACCGGGGCAAAAAATATCCCTGTATCTGTGGGCTGGTATTCTGTGTTTAACGTAAATGCTGCCAAAGATGCTTCTGTTTCTCTCGGATGGAATAAATATTCCTTTATGCATCAGTTATTAGTGGCCCGTAAGTTCTCTGATAAATTTTCCCTGCAGTTAATGCCAACGCTGGTTTACTTTAATGTGGTTCCTTATGGTATCAATAACAGTAATTCAGTATTTTCTATGGGCCTTGGCGGAAAATATAAGCTGACTTCTAATAAGAATATCACTTTCGAATATGCCCGCCAGTTCAATATGTATGAGAACCTGCTGGACAAAAACGGGAATATTATAAATTATAAACCTGATCTTGTTTCCCTGGGTATGGAATTCAATACCGGTGGTCACTTATTCCAGTTCTATATCGGAAACACAACAAACTCTTCTAATATTGATCAGCTGGCAAGGAACAGCAGTAAACTTGATTTTCATAACCTGGCTTTTGGCTTCACCATCAACAGAAGCCTGAGCCTGAAAAAATAGTGGTATAGTTTTAATGGTTAATAAGAAAGGCGGTACAACCTGTGCCGCCTTTTCTTTTAGTATTCTTTTGCTGATCATTTTATCTCTTCAAACATCCCCGTTTGTTTATTCTTCCGCACATTATCCCAGTTGAAATAACGTCCATTCATGGCTACGTATACCCCCGGAGATAATGTTTGTGCAAAGGCTAAAGCACTGCCGAGATTAAATAAACCATCCGAACTACCAAATTTAATCGGAATCATAGCCCCGGTAAGTATGATCGTTTTGCCCTTTACTTTTTCTGCTAATAGTTTTGCCGTGACGGACATCGTGTCTGTGCCATGCGTAATTACAATTTTTTCTTCATCACACTGGGTGCACTGGTAAGCGATCAGCTCTCGGTCCTCATCGGTCATTTCCAGGCTGTCAATCATCATCAGTGTCCTGATCTCTACCGGAACTTTACTGCGTCCCATTTCCAGCAGGTCGTGCATATGGGTGTCATTGAAATAAAGCTGCCCGGTAATTTCATTGTATTCTTTGTCAAAAGTGCCGCCGGTAATAAAGATGCGGATAGCCATGGGGTTGTTTTGGCGTGAAGATAAATAATCGGTTTTTGCTGAATGCATCCCCGAAATTGAAGCTATCCATCAAATGAGCAGAAAGAGTAGAGAAAATAAAAAAACCCGCTAATATGTTTTGCGGGTGTTAATAAAATCTTACTTTAGCATGCCTTTAAAAGAAAAAAGGCCCTTCCGTAGAAACGGACTGACCTCTAACGATTGCTTGCCATATGAAAATCTTAATAAAGTAGTATTTCTTTGCTGCTTTTGGACCTCTGACGACTTGCTATTTCCTTCTAACGATTGCCTTGCTTTATGAAGCCCTTCAGCTTTGTACAACAAAATTAAGGGCTGTATACAGCCTGGTCAAGCCAAGATGTGACGGGTTTCATGACGCCTAAAACCGGTATTTTTTTTAAGAACCCTTACTGGTACTGTATTTCAGGATAAATTTGCAATGATGCCCAACCGTCCCACGGATATATTATTTCAGTTAGTAAAATCGTTGGAAAAGGCAGAAAAACGCCATTTCAAACTCTATATCACCCGCAGTTCAGCACGGGAAGACCTTAAAATCGTCAAACTTTTCAATGCCTTAGATAAGTTAAAGGAATATGACGAAAAATTGTTATTTAAAAAACTGCCCGGCATTCAGAAACCACAACTGGCGAATTTAAAGAGTCACCTGTATAAAGAACTGCTGGCCAGTCTCCGTTTGCTCAAAAGTGCAGATAGTCTTGATCTACAGTTGAACGAACAATTTGACTATGCACATATTTTGTATAAAAAGGGGCTGTTTATGCAAAGCCTGCGGATCCTGGACAGGGTAAAAGATATTGCCAGGAATAACCAGAAATATAATTTTCTTACCCAGGTCATTTCATTAGAAAAAAGAATTGAAGGATTACATATTACCCGCAGTATGCACGACCGGGTGGAACAGCTGGCCATTGAAGCCAATGATGTAAGCCGTCATATTGATGTGGTATCAAGATTGAGCAATCTTTCCCTGTTATTATTCAGTTGGTTCACGCAGCATGGCCACGCAAGAAATAAAAGAGATGAAGCCGGTGTAAAAAAATTTATGCAGGAGCATTTGCCGGCTGATGCACATCTGGTTACTGGTTTCTATGAAAAAATGTACCTGTATCAGAGCTATTGCTGGTATGCATTTATCCGGCAGGATTTTTTGCAGTACTATCGTTATGCACAAAAATGGATCGACCTGTTTGATGCAAATCCATTAATGATTCGTGTGGAAACAAGTCATTATATCAAAGGCCTGCATTATTTGCTGAATGCACATTTCGACCTTCGTAATTACAGGGAATTCGATAAAACGCTGAAAAAATTTGAACAGTTTGCACAAACCAGCCGGGTACAGGATCATGATAACTTCCGCACCCAGGCGTTTGTATATATCAGCACCGGGAAGATCAATCAGCATTTTATGATGGGTACTTTCAAAGAAGGACTGAAGATCGTTCCTGATATTGAGGAAAAACTGGAACAATATGATCTGTTCCTCGATCCACATCGTATCATGGTCATGAATTATAAAATTGCCACACTGTATTTCGGCAGTGGTGATTACAGTACCTGTATTGATTACCTGCAGGGCATCATCAATGAAACCGGCAACCTGCGCACGGACCTGCAATGTTATGCCCGCCTGCAACACCTGCTGGCGCATTATGAACTGGGTAATATGGAACTGATGGAACCATTAAGCCGCTCTGTCTACCGGTTTTTTGCAAAAATGGAAAACCTGACCGTGGTGGAACAGGAGATCTTTAAATTCTTCCGTAAGTCATTGGCCGTATCTAACCGGGAAATAAAACCGGAACTGGAAAAATTCCTCGGTAAGATCAAACACCTGGAGAAGAACCGCTTTGAAACAAGAGCCTTTGCTTACCTGGATATTATTTCCTGGCTGGAAAGTAAGGTCTATAATAAATCCATGAGTAAGGTGATCCATGAAAAATACATGGAAAGCAAACGAAAAAAATAAGTTCTCCTTTTGCCTGTGTATAAAAACTTCCTGTAAGCTTCAACTTCAAAAAATTATCATCTTCACAAACTGTAATTTCGCAGCAGGCGTAACCCTTGTGTTGCCGCAGGGTTAAAATATTATTATGAGAGATTATCTAAGTGGATTGAACGAACGGCAGAAAGAAGCCGTATTACATACAGAAGGACCGTTGATGATCGTGGCCGGGGCCGGCAGCGGGAAGACCAAGGTACTCACCACCCGTATTGCCCACCTGATGGGGCTGGGCGTGGATGCATTCCGGATACTGGCGCTGACCTTTACCAATAAAGCGGCTAAGGAAATGAAGGAAAGGATCAGCCATATTCTTGGTAATGGTGAAGCAAGAAATCTCTATATCGGTACTTTTCACAGTGTATTTGCCAGAATATTGCGTAAAGAAGCTCACCGGTTGGGTTATCCTAATAGCTTTACGATCTACGATACAGATGATGCTAAAAGTGTGGTGAAGGCTGTCATCAACGAGCTGAATCTTGATGACAAGCACTATAAACCCAACACTGTCTATAACAGGATCTCTTCGGCCAAGAATGCATTAGTAGGCCCGGATGAATACCGGAATGATTACCATATCCAGCAGGAAGATATGCGGGCCAACCGGCCAGCTATTTCCACGATCTATGATGCTTATTACAAACGCTGTTTCAAGAACGGGGCCATGGATTTTGATGACCTGTTGTACCAGATGTACCGATTATTAAAAGAACACCCGGAAGCTTTGGTGAATTATCAATCCAAGTTCCGTTATATCCTGATCGATGAGTACCAGGATACCAACCCGGCCCAGTACGAGATCATGAAATTACTCGCAGCCCAGCATGAGAATATCTGCGTGGTAGGTGATGATGCACAGAGTATTTATAGTTTTCGCGGTGCCACCATTCAGAACATTTTACAATTCCAGAAGGATTATGATGATGTGGCGGTGATCAAACTGGAACAGAACTACCGCAGTACACAAACCATCCTGAATGTGGCCAATGAGATCATTAAGAATAATAAAGGGCAGATACCAAAAGCCTTGTGGACAGAGAATACCACAGGTGAAAAGATCAAACTGGTCCGTACTATGACGGATAATGAAGAAGGCAAGTTTGTAGCTGACTCCATACAGGAACAGAAGCTGAGAAATCATTATGCCAACAAGGACTTTGCAATTCTGTACCGCACCAATGCGCAAAGCCGGGCTTTCGAGGAAAGCATGCGCCGGATGGGCATTGCCTATGTGATCTATGGAGGCATCAGTTTCTACCAGCGGAAGGAGATCAAGGATTTCATTGCTTACCTCCGTATCGTTGTTAATCCACAGGATGAAGAAGGGCTGAAACGGATCATTAACTTTCCGGCAAGAGGTATTGGCAAAACAACCGTAGATAAAACTATCTTGTTTGCCAATGAGAATAATATCAGCATGTGGGATGTGCTGAACCGGGCTAAAGAATTTGGTTTTAAAGCCGGAACACTGGAAAGCATTGAGAATTTTGTACTGACGATCCGGAGTTTCCAGAGCATGCTGGAAAAGAACAATGCTTACGAACTGGCCTTTCATGTGGGCAAGCAAACCAATATTGTAAAAGAACTGTTCAACGATAAATCAACCGAAGGTGTTGCGAGATATGAGAATATCCAGGAGTTGCTTAACTCTATTAAGGAATGGATCGAGACACCGATGAACGAAGAAGATGGTGAGGTTGGTGACAAAAGTTTAGCTGCCTATTTACAACAGATCACTTTGCTGACGGATGCTGATGAAAAAGATCCGGATGCGGATGTCGTAAAACTGATGACGGTCCATGCTGCCAAAGGACTGGAGTTTCAGTGTGTGTTTGTTGCGGGGCTGGAGGAAATGTTATTTCCCAGCGGTATGAGCATTAATACAAGAGAAGAACTGGAAGAGGAAAGAAGATTATTCTACGTTGCCATTACAAGAGCCAAAAGCCGGTTATGGCTCACATATGCTAATACACGGTATCGTTTTGGATCGCTGATACAGAATGAAGCCAGCCGCTTTATTGAAGAGTTGCCGCAGGATCAGCTGGACCGGAGTTTTGCAGGAGGCGGATCCAGGAACCAGGGAGGCAGCAACTGGAGCAAAGGCTCGGCCTTTAACCGTATGAAAGGAACAGATGATGGTGAATCGGGAGCCGTAAGCAAACAATCCGGAACTTATTTCAATGAAAGGCCGGCGGCTAAAAAAGAAACGCCATCTTACCTGCCGCCTAAAACAACCTATGCCAAAGTAGTCGAGCATACCCCCTCTGCTGATTTTGCGGCCAGTGATACATCTAACCTCCAGGCAGGCCAAAAAGTGGAGCATCAGAAATTTGGATTTGGCGAAGTATTAAAGATGGAAGGTGCGGCGCATAACCCAATCGCCACGGTAAAATTTGAGCATAACGGGGAAAAGAAGATCATGCTGAATTATGCGAAGCTGCGGATATTGGAATAATATTATCCAAGTATTTTCAGCACTCCATTCCGGTATAATTTCCCAATCGGGATCTCAGCTTTATCTATTTCAATCAGCTCGGAAGTGAAGGTCTTTATTTTATCAAGGGAAACGATGTAAGAACGGTGTACCCTTACAAAATCTTTTTCGGGTAACATGGCTTCCACCGAGCTGATAGATTGTTTGGTGATAATGACACCTGCGGCCGTCATTACTTTTATATAATCCTTCATGCTTTCGATATAAAGAATATCCTGCAGCATTACTTTCACCATCTTCCGGTCGGCCCGGAAATACACAAAGGATTCGGATTTTTTGTCTTCATTTACCGGTGACCCTTCCTGTTTTGCAGCAGTATGTTGAAACGCTTTATTCACTGCTTTCAGAAAGCGGTCAAAGGGAATGGGTTTCATCAGGTAATCCACCACATCCAATTCATAGCCCTCTAACGCATATTCAGTATAGGCAGTGGTGAAAATTACTTTCGGCGGATTTTTCAGTGTTTTCAAAAAATCATTCCCGTTTAACTGGGGCATCCGGATATCTAAAAATAGAAGATCAACCGGTTGCTGTTGCAGCACAGTGAAAGCCTGGATGGCGTTCGCACATTCTGCCACCAGCTCCAGGGTGGGTATTTCTTCAATGTAGCGGCGGATGATCTCCCTTGCAGGAGGCTCATCATCAACTACCAGGCATTTTATGATCATTTTATCAGGCATGCACCATTTCCTGTTTGGTTGTATTTATGGGGGAGATATTTTTTTGATATTCCAGTTCTACTTTCAGGTTGATGATAAAAACATCTTCTTCATTCAGGATATTCAATTCATGTTTGCCCGGATACAGCAATGCTAACCTTTTTTCTACATTTTTTATTCCAATTCCTGTACTGGCTGTTTCTTTTGATGCATGATTTGTTTTCCCGTTCATCAGTTTCATCCGCATCTGTGCTCCCCGAAGGCTAACCTGTAAATTCACCCAGGGCTGCTCAATCATATTACTGGTACCATGTTTAAAACAGTTTTCTACTAAGGGTAGCAGCAGTAATGGTGCAATATGAATATCGTTTGCGTCTTCAGGCAGATCAAGATGCAACTCCAGTTTATTGCCATACCGGATCTTTTCCAGGTTTATATAATCCTGTATCATTTTTAACTCTTTGGCCAAAGGAACCAGCGGCTGGTTACATTCATACAGCATGAAGCGGAGCAGGTCCGATAACCCTGTTACCATTTTAGCGGCCACCGGGGCGGTATTCTGAGTATAAGAGTAAATATTATTTAAAGTATTGAATAAAAAATGCGGATGCACCTGGGCTTTGAGTAACTGTAACTGGGCTTCCACATTCTCTTTTTGTAATTGCAGGTTGCGCTGCTCTTTTACATACCAGTATTTCATCAGTTTGATGGATGCAGCCAGCCCTCCGATAGTGATGGCACCCCGTAATCCGCCAAGCAAGGAAAGGAAAAAAGTGGCATTGTCCGGGTGTGAAGTGTTATAAGGAAAAAGCCAGGCCCTGATCCCGGGAAGAATATACATTCCCACCATAGCAGAGAAACAAGCGGTGACAAAAAAAAGCAGGAGTACAAGAGCAGCACCCGATTTGTATTTTCCTTTAAGTATAAACTGCGGCACTACAAAATACATCAGTGAATAGGATAAAAACATATGAGGTGCCATGAAAAAGATCGAGTTGACAGTCGATACCGGCAACCGGCGGGAATCGGGTAATAAGTTCAGCCCGGCAGTATAGGCATATAATAAACTGAAAAAGACCCACCAGAACAACCAGAAATAAAGATGGCGCCTGATGCGGTATTTTCTTTCATCAGAGAATATGAAGGGATACTGCTGCATGTGAACAGTTATAAAATTACGAAGCCCCGGCTCCTTTTGTACACGGTGGTTTTGTAATATCGTCATACGGTCATTTTTAGGCGACAAACGGTTTTTAGCGAAAGAACCCCGCAGCCAATTTGCTGCAGGGTTGCTTTGAAAACTGATCCTTATGCTTATTTCAGGATAGCTGCAACGTAATTTTTATTCTCTTCCGTTACTTTTTTCTGTTCCCAGGCAATAACCGATGCTTCCAGCACTTTTTTTAGCTTCATCCTGACGGCTCTTTTTTCAGGATTCAGTTTGACGCCGGTAACAGCTTCTTTGTATAGTAATATATTATCGTTATTATAAAACCGGATAACATGATTGAGCGGGTCTTTGATATTGCTTTCAACGACCCAATAACCTTTATCAGACACCCATTTGGGGGTAACAGGCTGTTCTTCCTGGGCGAAAGAGGAAAATGAAATAAAGGCCAGTACTACGACTGCCATTATTGTTTTGAAATGCTGCTTCATAGTTAAAAGTTTAGCTGTTATTAAAAAGTATTTGCTAAAACTAGTATCCGTCTGGAGGAAAAATTTTGGTTTTGGATAAACTACAGCTTAGACAAGGCAGACAAATCCAACCCGCAGATAAAAGGAGTTGGTCCCTCAATTGATCCGGTTGGTCGTTTTGTCGCCGGTTTTACACGGTTCATGTCAACAAAATGATGAATGACAGCATTGTTAATAGATCTTAACAGGATCAAGCCGCATCTTTGTTGTCATTACTAAAACAGTTTATGAATAAATTCTCCTTTATCGTTTTGGCTGTAACAATTCTAGTCAGTAGTTGTACACCGGGTAAAATGGTTGTCAGCGATGAGCTGAAAACCAACCATGATGAATATATCGTCAAAGGAAAAGACGGAACCCGCATTAAACAAAAAATGAGTTTTGGCGAATATGCCACCACACAGATCAAGCGTTCCTGGACTAAAGGCAGTTCGTACCGGAATGGAATTGGGTATGGAGGTACGGCACAGCAGGAATGGGTCAATATCATTTCGACCGAGTACATCAACCGGAAACAAACAATCCGTTTCAACCTGGCAGATAGTAAGAATCTTTCAGAAGTTTACTGCGTTTCAAAATTCAATGCTAAAACACTGGAGATCGGCAGGAATCCCAACAGCCTGCTGAATATCGGACTGGATATCCTGGGTATCGGAAGTGCTTCTTCCAGTAATTATTATGTGCAAATATTCACATCCGATAAAGATACCCGTCCCTGGGAAATGGTGATCGATAACCAGCTTTCACAAGCCAGGCCTAAAGAATATATTGGCTACCTGGCCAAAAGCAGGACGGAGTATTATTCAATTGTTCCGGTAACAAAAATGGAAATAAAAGGGAAGCCCGGTAACATACTGGCTGGGTCTATTGGTTTTGAATTCCGGGATGCGCAGGGGCGATCCGTGGCGGCTGTTTCATTTATCAACAGGGGAATGGTTTTTTTAGGAAAGACTACTGCCGAAGAACGTTTTTTATTAGCCAATGCCTGCACGGCCTTGCTATTACAGGATGTGATAGAATAAAACAGCAAACTTTAATTATTATGAATTAACAGTTTTCCAGTTTGCAGCGGTTTATATTTGTTACCAATAATAAAAATAGCTGCAAGCCACCTTCATGACTGCCCGCCAGAAGAAGAAATTTATCCGTTTTATTGTAGTACTGGTCATCCTGATGGGAATGGCTGCAGGCTCGTGGATGTTTTTCCAATGGTCGAGCTATCGTAAAGCAAAATTTACCCGTTATCCTGAATTCGGGATCGCTATTCCTACCACTTATGCCATTCATGGCATTGACGTTTCCCGTTACCAGCACATGATCGCCTGGGAAGAAGTAAAGGCAATGAAAGTAAAGGATATTCAACTCGGGTATGCTTTCATTAAAGCAACAGAGGGTATTGGAAATACCGACCCCCAATTCAAAAGGAATTGGAAAAAAGCCAGGGCCAATGATATCATACGGGGTGCCTATCATTTTTTTATTCCTTCTAAAGACGGAAGGCTGCAGGCGGAGAATTTTATTGATAAAGTGGAGCTGGAATCCGGTGATCTGCCCCCGGTACTGGATATTGAGCAACTCAACGGGACATCTCCTGCACAACTCAAAAGGGAATTGATGGAATGGCTGACCGTAGTGGAAAATCATTATGGTGTTAAGCCCATTATTTATACCAACGTGGATTTTTACAAAAGAAACCTCGGAAGTGATTTTGACAGCTACCCGCTATGGGTGGCACACTATTACCAGGAACAGCAACCCCGTATCAACCGGGGCTGGACTTTCTGGCAGCACAATGATGCTGGCAATGTGAATGGTATCACTTCCAGGGTTGACTTCAATGTTTTCAGCGGAGACTCGGTGGAGTTTAGAAATCTGCTGATCAAATAGAACTTTACCTTACCGGCCTTGTTGAATTACTGTAATTTGTTTTTACTAAAACTGACTGCATGGAACAAGGCTGGGATCCCGAAATCAAAAGCTTTTTTAAGAAGATCATGAATTCTATTTCAATAACCCTTTTGTGGCTGATGATTATGGCGACGGCCGGCTTGTATTTCGGACTGGCTTTTAGTAATGGGAAACCCGTTATCTACACTATTATTTTCTATATTGTTTTAACAGGCAGCTTTGCCTGGCTTGTGGTTTATCTCTACCGTACCTGGAATAAGTAACTTTTAACTCCCTGTTTCGTAAAACATAAAATACCTTTCAGTACGGATAATGTCAAGGACAAAAATCTGTATTTTAGGAACTTATTACCATCAGTATGTACCTGAGACAAACCAGCAGGACCTTTGTAATCATTGGCACTTTGATCATCTGGACCATTAAGTTTCTGATCCGTCCCCTGCACCTGTGGGATGAAGGGAAGTTTTTTCTCGGTATTGCTCCGAACCTGCTGGGTTCATTCCTGATTCCTTTTGGAGCTTACTGGTTCTTCAGCGGAAGAAATTTTTTAGTTGCGAGAATATTCAGGATACAATCATCCTATGATCTGCGATTGGTTTGCCTGATGGGGTTCGGGATGCTGATCGTGAATGAGTACCTGCAACGGATACCCTTTTTCGGAAGAACATTTGACTATAATGATATTATTTTCTCTTCGATAGGATTGGTGGTATCCCATTTTGTTTTTGAAAAGTTACAGCAAAGAGAATTGCAACAGGCCGGTTAACTGCTGTGATCGGCCACAATCACCCATTTATGGTTTATTTTGCGGAGTAATAACGTGTAATGACCGCCCACATCGCCAATACTTCTTTTTAAAAACCATTTTCCTACTACCTGGAAATATTTCCGGGAAATTTTTTCCAGCTTGATCAGGGTGAAAGTGAGTTTTCCCATTGCGGCTGTATCAGGATACCCTTTTTTATAGTTATTCAGTGTATTGGTCCAGCCATACGTGACGCCGCTTTTACCAATAAACATCAACGAATCATTTTCCCAATAACCTTTCATAAAACTTTCAATATCGCCGCGGTTCCAGGCAGCTGTTTGTTCAGCCAGTAAATCCCGTATTGTCTTTTCGTCTTTAGATTGTGCAGCACTTACCAACCCAAAGGCCAGCAGGATGAAAAGAAAAGTCGATTTCATACAATTAATTTAATGGTCAAGTTAGCAAAAGAAAAGGATCAGTGATTACAATCATCCGCATGGGCATGATCATGAATGCGGCAGGAGCGGTAGTTAATCAGGTGGGCGGCAACAATAAAAACTACAGCCGGGATCAGTAACCAGGTGGCATAGTGGATAAAAAACTGTTTCAGTACCAGGCAGGCAAAACCGGCGATGAATAATGAAAAGGGTAGCCAGCTATGATGATGTTTCCTGAAACCATGAAAGAGAGCATAGGTGCCAATCAGAAAAGCAAGAACGATCATCCCCGCCTCAAAAGCGAGGTTGTCTATGATATTAATACCAAATAAGGGCAGGCTGCTCATGAACAAAGGCAATAAGGCACAGTGAATGGCACAAGCCAGTGAGGCTCCAATACCCAATGCATCCCAATTGATCTTTCCTTTCATGAAGAGGGCAAAAGTAGTAAAAAGCAACATAGTTGCAAAATCTTTGATCAACTCTTTTTGATACCGGTAAAATCATTGAAGGCTCGTTAACTTTGCAGCTCATTCTATTGTTATGACTAAAAAGCAGGGTCTTTATACAGCGTTTTTTGTGGGATTGATCATTATTTTTTACCTGGTGATAAGTCCGTGGATCAGCCGGAATGATACTATTTCTGATGTAATGCCGTTTGCTTTTTTGAACCAGGATGGCAAGATGGTGACCAATAAAGATGTGGAAGGGAAGGTGTATGTAGCAGAATATTTTTTTACCACCTGCAAAGGCATCTGCCCGAAGATGAACAGTAATATGCGGAAAGTGTATGATGCATTCAAAGAAGAAAAAGATTTCCTGATCCTTTCGCATACTTGCATGCCTGAAGTTGATTCTGTGCCTGTCTTAAAAAAATATGCGGATTCGATGAAGGTGAACACCAATCAATGGGTCTTCCTGACAGGCCGGAAAGACAGTTTATACAATATGGCCAGGGTTAGCTACACCATTGATGACCCGGTGAATAACCTGAAAACGGTTGCAGATGATTTTTTACATACCCAATTCTGGGCATTAGTTAATAAACAAGGCAAAGTGAAAAAAATATATGATGGACTGAAGGATAGTGAAGTGGAAGCCCTGATAAGACAGATCAGAAGACAACTTAAAAAGTAAAAAACTTTTTATGGCAAAGGATGTAAAAGAAATATTGAAAAACAATAGCCTGAGTATCACCGGAAGCCGGGAAAAGATACTGGGCCTTTTCCTGGAGCAACCCGGTGCCCTGGCTCATGGGGATATTGAAAAAAGAGCCGGGGAAAAATTTGACCGGGTTACCGTTTACAGAACGCTGCAGACATTTGTTGAGAAAGGGATCATTCATACGATACCCACGGCTGATAATTCTATCCGTTATGCTTTATGTAAAGATGATTGTAAAGAAGGTCACCATCATGATCATCATGTTCATTTTGTATGTACCCAATGTAATATCACTTATTGTCTGGATGATGTAGTTACTCCTGAATTAAAATTGCCCAAGGGATATATATCCACGCACATTGAAGTGGTTGCCGAAGGAATTTGTAAGAATTGTAAATAGACCTTTGTGTAAAAAATAAGCCCCGGTGTAGAAACATCGGGACTTAAGGTTAAGGCTCTGATTAGTAGCTATTTTATAATTAGGTTGTTAGTATCTCATTTGCTGAATCAAAAATAGTGTCTCGTTTTCAATTTCTGAAATTTCAACCGTACCACTTTCTGGGTATTTTCACTAAGATTTTGCTAAAGCAAGCATTTCCTCCTGAACAAACCCCATTAATTTACTGATATGTGCCGGCGAAAAGTCAAAACGAAGGCCGGCCGCCTGGAATAATTCAGGCAGTGTCCGGGTGCCGCCCAGGTCCAATGCTTTGATATAATTCTCCACAGCAGCATCCGGGTTTTTCTTATACTGCATCCAGAGACCAATAGCTCCCAGTTGAGCTATACCATATTCAATGTAATAAAAAGGAACTTCAAACAAGTGCAGTTGCCGTTGCCAGCCATAACGGCGATATTCTTCCAGCCCGGAAAAATCAATGACGGGTGAAGAAAATTCATCCAGTATAGTTACCCACTTTGCAGCTCTTTCTTCCTCTGTGTGCCCGGGGTTTTCAAATACCCAATGCTGGAATTTATCAATGGTGGCGATCCAGGGAAAAATAGTGATCACTCTTTCTAATTGTTGTTCTTTGGCTCTAAGCAACTCTTCTTCACTATCAAAAAATACTTCCCAGTGGTCCATGCTGAACAGCTCCATACTCATACTGGCTACTTCTGCTATTTCGGTGGGGTATTCTTTGAAACCATTCAGTTCAAGGTCATGCGACAAAAAAGAATGAATAGCATGGCCACCTTCGTGCACCATGGTGGTCACATCATCCAATTGCCCGGCTGCATTCATAAAGATGAAAGGGGCACCACTTTCAGCTAAAGGACAATTGTATCCGCCCGGTGCTTTTCCTTTCCTGCTTTCCAGGTCCAGGTGACCCATGGCTTTCATTTGTTGCAAACACGCTGCAAAAAAGGGACGCAGTTTAGTGAAACAGGCAATCGTTTTTTCAGTGAGCTCTTCACCAGTTTTAAAAGGACGGAGTGGTTGTATCCCGGCTGGTTCTGCTTCCACATCCCAGGGTCGCAGGCTATCAAGACCCAGCTTTTTCTTTTTTGCTTCATAGATCTGGTTCACCAGCGGCATCACATGCAGTTTAACGGCTTCATGAAACTGGAAACAATCTTCTTTGCTGTAATCAAAGCGGCCCAGTTCAGCAAAACGAAAATCACGGTAATTGGTAAAGCCAGTATTCAATGCCACCTGGTGGCGTTTCTTCAGCAGGTTAGTATACAGATCATTCAACTGCTTTTTATCTTCTAATCTCCGGTCGTTAATTTTATGATACACCTCTTCTCTCAACTCCCTGTTGGGGTCTTCTAAAAACTTAGCTGCTTGTTGCAGCGTATATTCCTGGCCATTGACCTGCACGGTCATTTTACCAGCAATCACACCAAACTGTTGCTGCATCACATTCAGTTCGGCCTGGATGGGGATATTGGCTTCCCGGAACAGGTCAATATTCTTTTTTACATTCCGCAGGTAGGTATAATATTTTTGCTGATCAAGTTCTTTGGTAAAAGGGCAATCCAGCAGTTTTTTATTCAGCTTGTCTGACCAGGGCTGGACCTTTGGCTGTATCTCCATCATAAAGAATGTGAAGGCCTCTTCGAGTTCTTTATTTTCTGTATCACAGGTCATGCGGATCTGTCTCCAGCAGGCATCCTCGCTAATTACAGCTTCCAGCTCGCTGGCATCCTTCAACCATTGTTCCAGGCCAGCTGAAGAACTGATAACCCGTTCATCGAGATTTTTAAAGTAGGGTTCCAGGGTAGCCCAATCTTTTACCACAAAGTCAGATGGTAAAAAATGACGGGGTAATTTTTGTATCACTGCGGCAGTATTCATGATCATGATAATAAAAAGAACAAGCTACAAACACGGGCAAATGCCCGGAGCCGGTAGCTTGGTTATTAAAATAAGTTTGCTTATTTCTTTTTAGGAGCTGCTTTTTTCCTGGGGGCTTCTTCTGCATCAGCTTTAGCAGCCTTCTTTTTGGCTGGTTTTTCTTCAGCAACTTCTTCAGTTACTTCTTTTTTCTTCGCTGCTTTCCTGGCCGGCTTTTTTTCTTCTGCCACAACTACTTCTTCTTTCACTTCCTCCACCTCTTCTTCCGGGAACTCTGTCAGTTTGATCTCGATATTATTCTTTTTCAAAACTGCGAACCACTTCACCATTTTCTTCATATCGCTGTTATAGACCCTTTCGAAATCCATATCAGGAAAAGCTTTCTCGAAATATTTTTTTACAGCTGCTGCATCTTTATCATCCGGTAAGGCAATGCCAGCTTTATCCATGGCATTAAAAACATCTACCAGGTTCACGTTATCACGAACGGTATACACCTCTATGCTTTCCAGTTGGGAGAACTGGTGAACACGATTCGACACAAATCGGGTGCTTTGGTCTTCCAGGGAGCGAACGATGGCCCCGTCATTTTTACTATTGATCAGCTCAAACAAACCGGGCAAACCGGTTACGGCAACAAGTTTACTGTACTCCATATACGTTTAAATAATTATTAAGGAGCTGCAAGATACTTTAGTTCCGGGAAATGAGGCCATTATAGTAAACCTTCTCTCTAAAATGCCGTTAATCCCGTCAACTGTGGCGGTTACGAAGGTTTGCTTACTTATAGACGTCCAATAACTGTAATTATAAATCTTATGCGGAAAATTCTGGTGCTGTGGCTGCTGATAGTATTCTCGGGAATAGTTCAGGCTCAAAGTATTAAAGGAAAATTACTGGATCTCGTGGACAATAAACCCCTGGCCGGGGCCACACTTCAACTGCAGTCCGTTAAAGATTCCATGAACCGCTATAATGTGATTTCAGACAGCAAAGGCGACTTTCTTTTTAGTAATGTAGCTACAGGTTCTTATACGTTGCAAATAAGTTTTATCGGATATGAGAATTTCAAACAATTCGCCGATGTTACCGATTCAATTCCCAATATTGACCTCGGCTCCTTATTTGTTCCCAAGTCAACCCGGGAGATCGGCGGTGTAACTGTTATATCAAAAGTGCCACCCGCACAACAAAAAGGAGATACGACTCAATACAATGCGAACCAGTTCAAAGTAAACCCGGATGCTACGGTGGAAGACCTGGTAAAAAAAATGCCGGGTATCACCGTTGACAGAGATGGAACAGTGACCGCACAAGGCGAACAGGTAAGAAAAGTGACTATTGATGGCCGGGATTTTTTTGGGGATGATGCTTCGGCTGCTTTAAGAAATCTTCCCTCCGAAGTAGTGGATAAGATACAGGTGTTTGACAGGTTGAGTGACCAGGCACAACTCACAGGCGTCGATGATGGCAATTCACAAAGGGCTCTTAACATTGTCACCAAATCAGGTATAAGTAATGGACAGTTTGGCCGGGTATATGCCGGAATCGGCACAGACAGCAGGTACCAGGCGGGGGGTAATATGAGCTTCTTTAAAAACAACCGCCGTATTTCCTTAGTCGGCCTGACAAACAATATTAACCAGCAAAATTTTGGCTCACAGGATTTGTTGGGCCTTACCAGCAGCAGCGGCGGTAACCGTGGTGGTGGCGGTAACAGGGGGGGAGGCGCAAACCGTGGTGGTGGAAATTTTAGAGGTGGCAGTGATAATTTCGTGGTGGGCCAGCAAAGCGGTATCAGCAAGACCCATGCAATCGGTATCAACTATTCGGATAAATGGGGTTCAAAGACCGATGTAAGCGGAAGCTATTTCTTTAATAACAGCAACACCGATAATAACAGGTTCTCGGGTACACAATCATTTGTAAAAGCAGACTCTACTTTATTCCTGGATGATACTTCCCTTACTAAAGTCAGTAATTATAATCACCGGATCAATTTCCGGATGGAGTACAAGATCGACTCATCGAATACGATCATCATAACACCCAATATCAGTTTCCAGAAAAATGATAACCGGAGTACGATCAGCAGCGCCAGTTACTATGACCTGCTGACGGGTCTTCAAAGCGAATCAAACAGCAGGACGAATACCCTGAATTCAGGATATAATTTCAACAATAATATTTTATACCGTCATGCTTTTGCAAAAAGAGGAAGAACGATCTCGCTGAACCTGAATACCAGTTTTAATGAAAGGTCGGGCGAAACCTATGTTGAGTCGGTTAATAAGTACTATAACAGTAGTAACGTAAACGACTCGCTGCAGCAATATTCCGATAACCAGACCAGCGGGAGGACCATTTCTACGAACATTGTTTATACTGAACCTGTTGGTAAAAAAGGGCAACTACAATTTAATTTCAATCCATCATTTACTACTAATAAAGCGGATAAAGTCACTTACCAGTTTGATGAGGTGGGTGGTAAGTACTCCATTTTCGATACTACTCTCTCTAATAAATTTGATAATACCTATAACACACAAAATGCCGGTATTACTTATCGTCTTGGCGACAGGGATAATCAATTTTCAGTGGGTGTGAGTTATCAAAATTCATCCCTGAAGAGTGACCAGGTGTTCCCGGAAATTGCAGCAGTAGATAGAAGTTTTTCTAATATCCTGTCCAATATCCAGTTTCGCAGGAAATTGTCAGCCCGCAGTAATATCCGTTTATTCTACCGTGGTGCTGTCAATGCCCCATCAGTTAATCAATTACAGAATGTGATCGATAACAGCAACCAGCTACGAATGAGTACGGGTAATCCCGGACTTGACCAGCAGTACACACATATATTATCGGGCCGCTATACCTATACCAACACCCAAAAAGGGCAAAGCCTTTTTGCCAATGTATTTGTGCAAAGAGCAAATGATTATGTGGCGAATGCCACCTATACGGCTGCAACGGATTCGTTCCTGGCACCCGGCATTGTCTTGTACAAAGGATCACAGATCACTAAACCGGTGAACCTTGATGGTTACTGGAACCTTCGTTCATTCTTTACCTATGGTCAGCCTGTTAAATTCATTAAATCAAATGTGAACCTGAATGCCGGGTTTACCTACAGTAAAGTACCCGGCCTCGTAAATAATGTAAGCACGGTCTCTAACACTTACACCTACAGCACCGGGATTGTTATAGCGAGCAATATCAGCGAACGGATCGACTTCAATGTGTCGTACAATGCAAATTTTAATACAGTAAAAAATACAGTGCAACCGCAGTTGAACCAGAATTATATCACTCAGTCGGCAGGTGTGCAGTTAAACCTGTTATCGAAATCCGGCTGGTTCCTGCAAAATGATATCAGTAATCAAACCTACAGTGGTTTGTCAGAAGGATTCAACCAGAGTTTCTGGTTATGGAATGCAGGGGTTGGAAAAAAATTCCTGAAAGACAGACGAGGAGAATTGAAGCTGACTGTCTTTGATCTGTTAAAACAAAACCAGAGCATCACGAGAACAGTGGGTGATTCTTATGTGCAGGATGTGCAGAACCTGGTGCTGAAACAATACTTCATGATGACCTTCACTTATAGTTTAAAGAATTTTGGCAAAGCCAAAGCTTCCAGCAACCAGGAGCGAAGAGACCGTATACCCATGTTTTAATCACCAGCAATATTATTACCAAAGCCAACCTGTTCAATAGAAAATTTACGTAATATCGTTGCCTGCTAAAAACGCAACGCTTGGATGAACGGATATTAGTTGAACAACTGAAGCAGGGAGATGAATCCGCTTTTAAAACTATTGTTGAGACCTGGCAAAGCATGGTCTACAACACGGCCCTGGGTATTGTACAAAATGCCGAAGATGCAGAAGACATAGCGCAGGAAACCTTTGTACAGGTTTACCAGTCGGTTGGCTCTTTTAAAGGGGAGTCCAAGTTTTCTACCTGGTTGTACCGGATCACTATTGCCAAGGCACTGGATCATGAACGGAGGAAGAAACGCAAGAAGCGATTCGGATTTGTCCGGAGCCTTTTTGGGGAAGACAGCGAGGTAGTGGTCAATCCACCTGATTTTAATCATCCGGGGGTGGTATTGGATAAAAAGGAAAAAGCAGCTACATTGTTTAAAACTATCGCAGAGCTTCCAGAGAACCAGCGGATTGCCTTCACCCTTCATAAGGTGGATGGCCTTAGTTATCAGGAAGTTGCGGAGGTTATGGCTACGACAGTATCTTCGGTGGAATCGCTGATGCACCGGGCCAAGACCAACCTGAAAAAGAAGCTGGAAGATTATTATAAAGACAAAGAATAGGCACAGGTTTTTGAGACCAGCCAACGTCAAACTAAACGAATATGAAAATGAGACCCGACATTGACAAAAAAGTGCAGGAAACCCTTGAAAGCCTTGATGGTATTCAGCGGGCTGAACCACAACCGTTCTTTTATACCCGGTTGACAGGCCGCCTGCAACGCAACGAAAAAACGATATGGGAAACCATGGGTTCATTCATTTCCCGGCCGGTTGTTGTTATTGCTAGTCTTTTTGTTATCCTGCTGGTCAATGCCTTTATTGTGCTGCGCCAGGACACAACAACTAACAATGCGGCTTTAGTAGCTGATCAAACAGAGCAATTGCTAACCGACAATGAATATGTGCTGGCTACTAACAGCAGTTTTGATTATGAAAACATTGACCGTCCATGAGCACCACATCCCGGAATAAGAATCTCCTCTTTATCATCGCAGTTTTATTGCTGACAAATATTGCTGTGCTGGCTTATTTCTTATGGTTTAAAAAACCTGTTGAACGAAACCGTTTCACCCAGGAAAAAAGGGCCGGCATGATGATCGAGATGCTGCAGAAAGAAGCCGGGTTTACTGATGAGCAGATTACACAGTATAAGCAACTGAAAGACCTGCAGGAAAAAACAGTAAAACCCATGTTCGATGAAATGCGGAAAGCGAAAGATAGCTTGTTTCGTTTGATAAGAAATCCTGAGATCAGTGATTCTGTTGTGAACAGGGTGGCCGAAATAATTGCACAAAAGCAAAAAGCACTTGATTTACAAACATTCCATCATTTTAAAAGCCTCCGGGCATTGTGTAAGGACGAGGCGCAGGCCATAAAATACGATTCGGCTATTTTCAGGATGTTCAAAAAAATGGGCAAACAAATGAAAAGAGGTGAACCCGCCGCTGAACCTAAGAAGGGATAGAATAATTTTCGCATCGTTTAATCATACAAAACACAAATAACAACATGAAAAAACAAGTTTTGTTCCTGGCTTTCATCATGGCAGGATTCATCAGCGTTCATGCACAGCCGGGTGGAGGTTTTCGCCGTACTGTTGAGGAAAGAGTGGCAATAGTTCACCAAAAATTAGATAGCGCCTTTCATTTTGATGCTGCCAAGCAGGCCCAGATAGATACCGTGTTTGCAAATTTTTACCGCAAGCAGGATGCCGTAAGACAAGAATTGATGAGTGGTGGCGAACGCCCCGATATGCAGGTATTGCGTGACAGAATGCAACCTATTACTGATGGAAGAGATAAGGAATTAAAAGTGTTATTGGGTGATGATAAGTTCACCATATGGAAAAATGATATTGAGCCTGCTATGAATCCAAGGCGTGGCCCGGGCGGAGGCCGTAACTAAAAGCGTTTTAGGGTTAATGGTAATTATAAGCCCCGGTTTGATAAAACCGGGGCTTCTCTTTTGTGTACGGATTTTCACAGCGCATATTCTTACTCTCAGCTTCGTTGCCTGAATCCAATTAATGACACTGCTCCCATTACGCCAATAGTAGCAAACAAAAGTGTGTTATTTCTTTTGGGGTGCTCAGTAATCGTTTCTGCAACTGATGCATATCCTGCCTCTGCGGGAATGAATTTTTCTTCTTCCTCATTCAGCACCACATCCCAATCTTTATAGGTTTTACCGGTTAAATAGGCCAGCATTTCCATTTCATCGGAACGGCGTTGCTTCAGGTCCTTCAGGTATTTTTTACCAGCATCACAACTAAAGTCACCGGTAGCTGGATGTGTAACAATATACCTCGCCTGGTAGCTCTCTGTATTGGGTGTAACCTGGAACACCAGGTCCTGCGGAAACTTATCCCGGTTGTAACGTACATGCAGGCGGGTAAAATAAACATTATCTGAGTAATCAAGATCTTCGTCATCATCCACATCGCTGTAATCATTCCAGTCACGGTTGATCCACCATACACCTGCCTGCACAAGGTCTTGTGTAGAAGGGGCCGTGGCCACACAGGGATCACATTTCACATAATTCTTCGGGCTCACATCCCAGGCGTATTCCAGCATGGCCAGTGCCTTTCCTTCTTTGTTCCATTGATGCTGGAATAAATTTGCATAGAAGTTGCCGAAATTATTTTTTACAAACAAAGGCACATTCTTAGAAGTGGGTAATGAAAGCGTCCTGTAGTTCGTTGTTTCTATTCTTCCCTTTTTAGTGAAAGCATACACGATCATATCCTGGTCACCATCGGCATTGGCCATACCCAGCCGGATGGGCAACATGAATTTGGGAGATGAAAAACTGATCTGTAAGGGACGAAGAAAATTACCCGGTAACTTTTTCTTTTCCTCCTCATTCACTTTTACCACAAAAAATTTCAGGTTGCTTTTGATATAAGGCTCCAGCACCTCATCAGCACCAGCAGGGATCTTATACCCATTTTCATCCAGCCAGGTTTTTAACCCGGAGCTTTCTTTGGCACTCAGGATAAGAATATCATATTCACCAACAAGGTATTTGGCTTCCACTTTTACCCCAAGATCTTTTTTCTTAGCATTTCCAAAACCCACTACTACCACTTCGTTTAATTGGACACCGGATACTTTCCCATTTAGCTGGTCTTCCAGCCTGTATGTTTCACAAGGATTCCGGTCATAGTACTCCACCAGTCGTGGTTTACTATATTCATTCAGGGTATTAAAAATGGCCTGGTCCACCACTTTAATATCTTTTTTCTGTAGTACTACCGGCACGGGCACCACCATGGCAAAATCTTTCAGGTTGCCTTTAAAATCATTATACATAGTGATCACATTCCGGTTGCCGTCCCGCACCAGGATGACCTGTGAAGTTTTATTCTTCAGTGTTCCATCTGCTTTGCTGACATAGAAGCCGCAGAATGCAGCGGCTTCATGCCCGATCATGGCGGTGAGGATGATCACCGCAGCTCCTTTTTTCAAAATTGGCTTCATGACTATATGTTTTAGTTTTAAAATGAACGAGAACGATAGCATAGCGGGGGACCAGGTAAAGTTTTTCGCTTTGAAAATTTTATCCAATATAGGAACCAGTGGTGCTGTTGCTACTAATACCCAAATGAGAGTATTGTATTTCCATTTAAAAGCAGCGAGGTAAAAGGCAATAATTGCTATCAAAACTGCCCACAGTATTCTTGCCAGTGGATGATTGGGCGATGTCCTCGGATCGCTGATCATAAAGAACGTGAACAACAAAAGACTGCCTGTACTTACAGAATGAATAAAATGATCCAGGGGCCAACCCAGTACATACACCTGCCTCCAGTATAAAAGGCCTGTAAAAGTGAAGAGAAAGGCCAAAGAGATATCCAGTTTCTGTACTCTTGTTACGACGATCGTTCCCAAAGTGATAACGGTAAAGAAAATAACGGTATCACTACCCCATTGCCCCGGGCTCAGCCAGGCATCATTAGTAAAAAACAAACAGGCCACGATACCAAAGGCTGACGGGTTGAAAATATGTTTTTGGTTCCAGCGAAAAAAATACTTAGATGCAACAGTTAAAAATGCTGCTAACAGGCTGACTGACCAACTGTTTGTTTTCAGTAAAAGACACAAACTCATGGCACTGATCAAAACACTGAAGCCCCAGCGGTCAAATTCATGGGGCTTCAACAGTCTTTTTGCTTTTATCGAATCAGCTGCATACTGAAACAATAAGCAGCCGGCAATACTGATACTAATATGTTGCCAGTCAGCTTCCCATCCTAAGATCAGGATCCCATAGCTTAAAAAAATAACCTGGAAAATAACCTGGAAATAGCGGGGATCAAGGCGCAGCATTTGCTGTTGCATAAGCAAGTATTTGCCTATGGGATGAGAGAGTCAAAATAATTACACAAGCCGCCCCGGGAATTATTCTTCTCTGCGGATTGAAATACGGTTGATTCCCCGTGTGGAACTTATATATGTCTGCATCATTAACACCTGTATAGCTCAACTCCCCATCCACTCTTTGAAAGCTGCTACATTTTCCTGGCTTACGATTACCTCTTCATTAACAACCGGCTCTATTTCCAGTTGCAGTTTGCTCTTTGGATAGGTTTTGATCTTTTTGATGGCGGTAAGCTGTACCAGGTATTTCCTGTTTACCCGGTAAAATTGTGAAGGGTCTAATTGTTTTTCAATATCTGCCAGTGATTGGTCCAGAATAAATTTCTGGTTTTTATTATCCACCATACAAACCAGTTTATGAGTGGCATAGAAATAAGCAATATCCTCCGTTCTGACAGTTATATAATCAAGCCCCCTTTTCACCAGGAATCTTTTCTTGTAGCCTGTTCCGGCAGGCTGCTGCTGCCATTGCATCAGGTGCTGAAAGCTGGAGGCAAAATGCTGTTTTAGTTTATCGTATTTATTTAAAGCAGTTTCCAGTTTATCCTGCTTAACGGGTTTTAATAAATAATCAATACTGTTGTGTTCAAAAGCCTCCTGCCAGTATTCGTCAAAAGCGGTACAGAAAATAACCGGGCTGCTGATATTGACTTTTTCAAATATTTTGAATGAAAGGCCATCGCTTAGTTCTATGTCCATAAACAAAAGATCCGGCATGGGGTTTTGTTGCAGCCAGTCCACAGATGTTTTAATACTATTTAATACCGCTGCAATCTCTATTGCTGATTGAGTTTTTTGTATGGCCTTGATCAGTTTTTCAGCCGCAGGTTTTTCATCTTCAATAATAACAGCTCGCATATTATGTAATTTTTAAAACAGGCAGTATTACGGTAAAATCTTTTTCTTCTTCTTTAATAGTAATTTCCCGGCTGGTGATCAGCTTATATCGTTCTTTCAGGTTTTGTAACCCGATCCTGGAAGAAGCTCTCCGGAGTGTTTTTTTTCGTACCGGGTTATATATTATCAGCTCTTCATTTTTAATCTCAACCTTAAAAAGCAAAGGAGAAGCCTCTGAAAATTCATTGTGCTTAATGGCATTTTCAGCCAGGATTTGCAGGGAAATGGGCGGTACCAGGTATTGGTCCAGGGCTTCTTCAGGTATTGTTATTTGCATTTGTACAGCATTTTCAAAACGAATTTTTAATAAAAGGAAATAGCTTTCCAGGAAATTGACTTCTTCTCTTAGCAATACTAAGTCCCGGGCTTTGTTTTGTAAAATATAGCGATAGACGTCTGCAAGGTTATCATTAAACAGCCGGGCCTTTTCAGGCTTATCATCAATCAAATGACTGAGTGTATTCAGCGAATTGAAAATAAAATGAGGGTCAATCTGGTTTTTAAGCGCTTCCAGCTCTGCTTCTGCTTTTGCTCTTTCCAATTGTTCCTGTGTTACCCGGTCATTCGCCAAATCCCTGATCAGGAAGACGGTTTCATACAGATTCACCAGGAAGAAAACAGCAATTAAAATAATCAGCGAAGTGAGTTTTACGGTTTTCCAGTCAACAATGCCATTCATGAACAAATGGTACCAGCCCACCAGCATCAGCATACTGACAGGCACACAAAAAAAGGGGATTGTTATGACAAGGGCAACGATCTTTTTTACCGGTTTATTAAACCAGTCAAAGTAGGTTCTTAATGTAAAATGAAGAAACCTTGATCCTTCATAGATTACAAAAGCAATAAGTATGGTGTACAGGTAAGATAATTTAATCTCCCAGTTGGTAAATTGGTTGTGTGGCACCATGCGGGTGAGTAGTGGAATGGCAATGCCAAAGAACGGAACCAGGATGACCCGGATACCCAGATCATTTATCTTTTCCCGCTGGCTGAAAAGCTTTGTCGCTATGCTGCTGGCCTTCATCGGCATTTTTTTTGGCTTGGTTCACCTTTCGTTTGCGCTGTAAAGTTTAGAAATTAGTTTAGAATCACAACATCTGTTATAAACTAAAGCAATTATTATGGACATGTCTTCAATTAACTGGTTGGCTGTATTAGTAGCCGGCATTTCTGCATTTGTATTGGGGGGCGTTTGGTATTCTCCTGCCTTATTTGGTAATGCCTGGATGAGTGAGAACAGGATGACGGTAGAAGATGTAAAAAAGGGTAATGCCACAAAAATCTATGGTATCGCTTTTATTTTGTCACTGCTGATGGCAGCTAACCTGGCCATGTATCTCGCAGATACACCAGCCGAATGTACAGGGAACTGTGCTCAAAAAACTGATATTACCTGGGGAGCTATTGCTGGTTTCCTCTCCGGTATCTGGCCATTTTGCGGTATTGCAATTGTTGGTTTATTTGAACATAAATCAGCGAGGTATATATTCATTAATGGCGGGTACCTGTTAGTGGCATTAACACTTATGGGGGCTATTATTGGTGTATGGCGATAATCAGGGATAAATGAACCAGCAAAATCCACTGTATAGCAGTCTTTATGTAAAAAAAGTATGAAAAACTTTATTCTCCTAATTGCGGCCTTTTGTTTTGTAAAAGCGATGGCTGCGCAGCAACTTCCCTGCAGTAATCCTGTTTACCGGCAGTTTGATTTCTGGATAGGTGAATGGGAGGCGTTTGGAAAGAATGGGCAAAAAGCAGGCGATAGCAAGATAAGCCTGGTGCTTGATAGTTGCATTATACTGGAAGAATGGACCAGCGCCTCAGTTAATCGTGGTTTGCGCTATGCCGGGAAGAGTTTTAATACCTATAATGCCGTTACAAAACAATGGCAACAGACCTGGGTGGATAATACAGGCGGGAGTACTGAATACCTGGAAGGAAAATTTGATAACAAAAGGATCATTTTGCTAACAAAACCCTTTTCTTTTTCCAGGGATACCCTGGCTATTCGCCGGCTAACTTTTTTTGATCTTGACAGGAACAAAGTCAGGCAGTTGGGTGAAATATCAAAGGATAATGGAATGAGCTGGGTCACTGAATACGACCTGGAGTACAGAAGGAAAAAGCCAGCGGAGCAGTAAAATAGTTTAGGTAATATGACAGACGGCGGATATCTGTCCTTAGTTTTTCGGAACTTAAAAGAAAAAATGATGAACCGGAAAAACTTCCTTGCAAAAGCTGCTTTAAGCACAGCAGGTATCATTACTGCCCCAGGCTGGCTGCCGGCACAGCAAATGGCAATAGCTTCAAAGGCAGATCCACTCCCTGCTGAAAAAGTAAAAGAATTTGTAGGCGCCGGGCATAATAACCTGGAGAAAGTAAAATCTATGCTGGCAGAGTTTCCCACTTTGCTGTATGCAACCTGGGACCTGGGAAGCGGAGATTTTGAAACTGCATTAGAAGGAGCCGGGCATGTGGGAAATAAAGAGATTGCTAATTACCTGATCAGGCTGGGTGCCAGGGCAAATATGTTTGTGCTCACCATGCTTGGTAAAACCCAGGTGGTAAAACCCTACCTGGAGCTATTCCCGGAATACCTTTCAGCAAGGGGACCACATGGATTAACCTTACTGCACCATGCACAGCGGGGAGGAGATGATGCGAGGGAATTACTGGAATACCTGGAAAGCAAGGGTCTAAAAGAAACAAAAACTCCGTTATAAATTTAAAATGAGTAATATGAAAAATGCGATCAGCTGGTTTGAGATCGGTACTACAGATCTTAACAGGGCCACTACTTTTTACGAAACCATATTTGGTATAAAGCTTAATCCACTTGACCTGCCCGATATAAAAATGCGAATGTTTCCTATAGATGATATGATGGGAGTAGGGGGTGCATTGGTGGATAGTGGTGGCTTTCACAAGCCTTCCGCAACAGATGGCCCGCTGATCTACCTGAATGGGAATCCAGATGTACAAATTATACTGGATAAAGTGGAAGCAGCCGGGGGCAAGATCATGATGCCTAAAACAGAGATATCCCCGGAGTATGGAAATATGGCGGTGATCATTGACACAGAAGGAAATCGTATCGGCCTGCACAGTATTCCTCAATAAAAAGGAACATTATGGCAACTACCACAGATTGGAGCCGTTTTATCATCCGCATCAATATCAATGCTACAGGAAAGGAGCTCTATGATGCATGGGCTACCCGTTCAGGAATGGAATATTGGTTCCTGCGATTATCTGAGTATAAAACACCAGATGGTATGACAAGGGGAAATAAGGAGCGGGTTGCTAAAGGAGACAGTTATACCTGGCGTTGGCATGGATGGCCTGATGAAACAACAGAGTATGGCACCATTCTCGATTGCAACGGGCAGGATTTTATTCAATTCAGTTTTGGAAAAGCAGGCAATTGTTCTGTCAGAATTTATAAGGAAAACGAAGAGAATATAGTGGAATTGGTACAGGAGAATATCCCGGACGATGAAAGCGGAAGACTTACATGGCATGTGGGCTGCAAAACAGGCTGGACCTTTTACCTGGCTAATATGAAATCATTGTATGAGGGGGGTATTGATCTGCGGAATAAAAATGAAAATCTTCAGCAAGTACTTAATTCCTGAGAAATGAACTATAGCGTTGAAAAGGCCTGTGAAATACTCGAAAAAACTCCTGGTATTCTCAGGTCATTGTTTTCAGGACTCAGCCCGGACTGGACAATGTGTAATGAAGGCCCTGATACATTTTCTCCTTATGATGTAATAGGTCATTTGATACATGGTGAGCAAACAGACTGGGTAGTAAGGGCAAAGCATATTCTTGCGGTGGGCACTGCCACTCCTTTTGAACCATGGGACCGGTTTGCGCAATTTAAAAACAGCAAGGGAAAAACACTGGAGCAATTATTAAGTGAATTTGAATTACTGCGGCAGGAGAATATAAACTGGCTGAAGTCTGCCCGCCTGAGCGAAGCTGATTTAGAAAAGGAAGGAGTGCATCCGGTACTGGGCAGGGTAACGCTGAGGAATCTATTGTCTACCTGGGTGGTACACGATCTTACCCATCTTGCACAGATTACAAGAGTCATGGCAAAACAATACCAAGAGGAGATAGGGCCATGGAAGGAGTTTTTTCGTATTTTAAGTTTCTAAAATTTTTGTATGCAATCGAAAGCAGCAACCGTAGATACTTACCTGGCTGAATTACCGGAGGACAGGCAAAAGGCCATAGCAAAACTCCGTTCGGTAATTAAGAAAAATTTACCCAAAGGCTTCAAGGAAGGAATGGGGTATGGCATGATGGGCTGGAGTGTGCCGCATAGCATTTATCCAGCCGGTTATCATTGCAACCCCCAAGATCCGTTGCCATTTATGGGCCTTGCTTCACAGAAAAATTCCATCAATCTTTACCACATGGGTATCTATGCAGATCCCAAACTCCTGAAATGGTTCCAGGAGGCACATGCCAAAGCCTCGCCCAAAAAATTGGATATGGGCAAAAGCTGCATCCGGTATAAAAAGCCGGAAGACATTCCATTTGATCTGATTGGAGAGCTGGCATCCAAAATAACCGTCGAAAACTGGATTAAAATGTATGAAACCAACCTGAAAGACAGCCGGAAGAAAAAATAATTATGTAACAAACTGTATTGCTGCTATGATACTTCGTTGCGTCGCACTCTTCATCTTCCTGTTCTTTACTCAGCAATATTCCATCGCTCAAAAGAGCTATAAAATAGTGTACAATGTGCTGGAAGACCGGGAGAAGGATAATTATGACGTTTACAGTATGAACATGGATGGCAGCGATAAGAAAAATATAACCAATACACCGGGAGTAGAATGGGTTTATTACGCTTATAAAGACAAAGTATATTACATCAGCGATAAAGACACCTGCCACCGTTGCTATTTTTTGTATGAAATGGATGCCTACGGAAATAATAAAAGGAAATTATCGGCCCTGCAAGTGGAAGACAGCTGGATGAGTCGCTACGATATTGCTACGGGGAGTTACCTGTTAGTAATGGGAAGGATCGGGAAGGTTGTAAGAAATCAATTGTTCCGGGTGAATATTACGGATGGCACCTACAAGCAAATAACCGATGATACTGTTTCCAATAAAAGAGATCCGCTGTTTATTCCTGAGCTGAAAGAAATAGTAATGGCTTACCGGCCCGATAAAACACTCCGGAAAACTGTACCCGATGAACTATGGAAATTCAGTTTTGATGAAGAAACCTATGGCCCCAATCCGTTTGGGAAAGTAAAAATGCAGCTTACTCATTTCCCCCAAGAAGATACTACTACCCAATGGTTTGAATATCATGCAGGACCCCCGCAGTGGAACAGCAAATACAAATTCATCAGTTATTTATCAAGACAGAAGGGCCAGCACCAGGTACATGCAGTTACTCCCAATGGAAAAAACCAATGGCAAATCACATCAGGAGAAATGGGCAGCGGCTGGCATAGCTGGAGCAGCGATGGTAAATGGCTGGCTATGGATAAAACAAACAAGGAAGAAAAAGGCTATGATATTTACCTGATGAACTATAAAACAAAGAAAACAATTCAGCTTACCAGCGATGCTAAATATGAACAGGCACCGGTGATCGTAGAGGTAAAAAAATAAGACTACTACCCTGTTTCATCATTCACAAGGTTCGCCTTCTTATCTTAGCTGTGTGAAAGCAATCGTTTACACGGCATACGGAACTCCGGATAACTTTCAGCTCAAAGAAGTTGACAAACCAGCCATTAAAGAAAAGGAAGTGCTGGTGAAAATTTATGCCTCTTCTATCAACTCATGGGATTGGGATCTGTTGAGGGGAAAACCATTCCTGGTCCGGTTGATTGGCGGATTGCTTAAACCAAAGAACAAAATTCTGGGTGCTGATATTGCCGGAGTAATTGAAGCTGTCGGCAACAGCGTAACTGATTTTAAATGTGGAGATGAAGTCTTTGGTGATATTGCCGACGCAGGGTTTGGAGGGTATGCAGAATATGTTGCCGTACCTGAAAGATTACTTGCAAAAAAATCATCAAAAATGAGTTTTGAGCAGGCAGCAGCCTTACCCCAGGCTGGTTTATTAGCCTTGCAGGGTCTTCGTTATATAAAACCATTGCAACCGGGGCAGCATTTATTAATCAATGGGGCTGGCGGTGGCGTAGGGCCTATTGCATTACAATATGCAAAATCAATCGGTGCCCACATAACCTGTGTAGACAAGAAGGGAAAATTTGAAATGCTTCGTTCGTTGGGTGCAGATGAATTAATAGACTACCGGGATGCAGATTATACCCGAACAGGAAAACAGTATGATTATATCCTGGATGTCATTGCACATAAGCGGGCTGCTGATTACAAACGGGCATTAAAACCCGGCGGCGTATTTGCTATGATTGGCGGGTCCATGAGCGGCTTACTGTTCCAGATGATGATAGTACAGCCGCTGTTGTCAATTTTCAGAAAGAAAAAACTGGGGATTATGGGATACAGGGTGAGGCGGGAAGGATTGAATGAGCTGAGCCTGTTGTTTGAAAAAAACAAAATCACTCCGGTCATTGACAAGGTCTTTCCACTGGAAGAAACGGCTGGTGCCTTTCGCTATTTCGGGGAAGGCAATTTCAAGGGCAAAATAGTTATTAGCATAGTAAGATAGCCGTCCAGCCGAATTTCATCAATAAATATAAGCCGCTTGTCATAATAGCTAATATCCCGGTATAGTTTCTCAGTATCTTTTAAAAGTGTAAAAATTTTGCAATGAAAAAGTATTTCCTGTTTCTGCTTTTGACTTTTACATTTTTAAGTTCAAAAGCACAGCAACCGGTTATTGTTTCCCCGCAATGGCTGAATGAAAACCTGAAAGATCCCAACCTGGTAATTCTTTATACCGGCTTTGTGATAAAAGCGGATTACGATAAGGAACATATAGAAGGATCCCGTTTTCTATGGCCCGACTGGCTGGCATTTGATAAACCGGAAGGCAGTATGTATGCTCCGGATGCTAAAGCAGCCACAAAAGTGTTGCAGGAGCTGGGGATTAATAAAAACTCCAGGCTTGTTATTTGCCATCGCGGAAGTGATATAACAATTGCTGCCCGTATGTTTATGACGCTGGAGCATTTTGGCCTTACAGGGCGGGTTTCTTTTTTGAATGGTGGCATCGAAGCCTGGAAAAAAGCCGGCTATCCGGTTACCGGCAAGCCGCCGGAATTCAAAAAAGGGAATTTTGTGGCCACTGCAACCGGTACACTGGTGGACAAAGACTATGTGCTGAATGCACTGCATACAAAATCATCTGAAGTGGTGGATGCAAGGGCCAAACGCTGGTACGATGGTGATCCTACCGGAAACCCGAGAGACGGACATATTGCCGGGGCTAAGAACATTCCTTACCCGGATATGGTGGATTCTACCAATAGCATTAAACCGGTTGCAATACTGGAAAAAAATTTTACCACTGTGGTGCCGGATAATAAAAAGGAAGTCGTGGTATATTGTTTTATCGGGCAAACTGCCTGTGTGGACTATCTGGTTGGGCGTAGCCTGGGTTATAAGATGAAAGTATATGATGGCAGTATGCAGGAGTGGAGCAGGGATGAAAAACTGCCGATGGAGAAAACGAAAAAGGATTAATAAAAGAAAACCCCGGGTTACCGGGGTTTTGGTGAATCATATTTTATTTCTTTCTTTTGAAAGTTCCTTCCATGAATTTAGCTTCCTTTCCATCATGACCTGTGCCATACATGGACATAGTATAACTATTATCATCATGGAACTTTAATTCCTGGCGGATATCCGTTTCAGTTTTCATACCGGGATCTGATTGTTTTCCTGCCATGCTCAACATTTTGGTAGCTTCATCATAACTGCCTTCCATGCGTACAATGCCGGAACCCATATTGTCGATCCACGAAAGAACGAACTTTTTCTTCATTTTATCAAACCCCATGATACCATGCCCCTGCATAGGTTGCCCCATCATAGTACTTGAAAAATCAGTCATTTGGTAAAGACCATTTATCGCCATGGTCACCACATCTGTAGCTTTTGATACGGTTGGAGGCTGAGCGGGATCCATCCATTGCAAAACCGAATCAGCTACCCATGTACCGGCTTGTTTTGCCATCCATGCATGTTCAGGTCCGGGTGTGGCAAAATCCACCCAGGCTTTCATCATTTCAGCTTGTGCGGCTGAATCGGGCGGACCTGCAGGGTTCGTTGATGCCGTTTCAGAAGTTGTAGCTGTTTCATTTTTAGCTTCGGCTGGTTTTTTCTCGTTGTTGCAGGCAGATACCAGGAAAGTTGTTGCGCAGCATAATAAGATAATTCGTTTCATATTGAGTATTATTTTGGAAGGAGAAGATACTAATTACCTTAGAGAGAGGTATAAAATATTCCGACGAAACCGGAATTTTAAGGGATGAAAGAAACTATCAGGAAAGCTGGATGGTCTTTATCTGCATAACCGTGGCGATACTGGTTGCTCTTTCTTTGGCAAGGAATGCTGTTTCCCCTTCAAATAGTTCATCAACAGATTCCTTAAAGTAGCGGAGCCAGGTTTCAAAATGATGCTTTTGTAATGGCGACTGCCGGTGCAAAGTCATATGAGGCTGCATGGCGTTTTTATGATAGGTATCTGACTGGAATAAAACGGAATCCCAGAAATCAACCAGGACAGGTAAGTGATGTGAAAGATCAATCTTTGCCACATCCGTAAAGATGTAACTAATGGAATTGTCTGCTAACAGCTTTTCATAAAAGAGGGTAACCAGTAATAACAGGTCTTCCCTGTTTGTAATATCTTTTTTCATTTCTTATTCATTGATAGCTGCATATAATTTTTCTGCATCACTCTTATTAAAAAGTTGAGTTCCATCGTTCATGGTTGCTGCACTACCGCAAGCCACGCCAAAGCGAATTGCCTCTCTTAATGTTTTTCCTTTTTGTAAAGAATAGGTGATACCAGCCACCATACTGTCGCCGGCACCAACCGTACTTTTCTTTTCAACCGGTGGTGCATCCACAAAATATCTTTTATCCTCACTTATCATCCAGGCACCAAGGTGCCCCATTGAAACAACAATGATTTCTGCAAAACCATCTCTTATTGCCTGTTGTGCCGCATCAGGCACTTCCTCTTTATCCAGCCATTCCACATTCAGCATTTTACATAACTCGCCAATATTGGGTTTGATCATATAAGCATGCTTTCCTTTTAAAGCCTGTAATGCAGGGCCGCTGGTATCCACAATACATTTGGCACCGACGGCTGCGGCATTCTTCACGATCAGGCCGTAGAAATAATCAGGCAGACCCGGAGGCAGGCTCCCGCTGGCTACAACATAGGTTGGCGCAAAAGAACGGATCTGGTCAACCAGTGATTTGATGGTTTCTTCCAGTACTTCTTTGCCCGGAAATGTAAAACGATATTGGTTATTAGTTGAAGTTTCCAATACGATCCAGTTCTCTCTTGTTTCCAGTTTTGTATCCACAGCATGGAATAAAATATTCTCATCCTTTAATAAGGAACATAGCATATTTCCATTATGCCCCCCGGCCGGGAATAAAGCAACAGAAGGAGTTTCTAATTTTTGCAAAGCTTTACTCACATTGATGCCACCCCCGCCGGGTTCATTCACTACTTCGGTACAACGCAATTTACTTTCGGGCTTGAATTTCTCTACTCTTGAGCTTTTATCAATACAGGGATTAAGTGTGATCGTAAGTATCATAAATCGTTTATTTCTGTTAATACGGACTGTATCCGATCATTTAATGTTTCATGATCAGTGTAGCCTTTGGCAAGCAAATAAAATTTTTGTTCAGCTACCTGTATCAGTACCTGGGGAAAGCTTGTCGCCTGGAGTTGCTTACACAAAGCAAATTCATACAACGCTTTCTCCTTATAGGCTTCACTGTTCATTTTGCTGTAAAACGCTTCTCCGGGTATAGAATATTTTTCCAGTAAATGCCGGTATGCTTCATTGTCGGTCAGGTCGCGGCCTTCAAAATGCAAACTATATTGAAGATCAGCCGCAAATGCCACCTGTTGATCAGGGAGGATCTCTTTGAAGGTACACATGGCAATAGCAGCTTTTTCTGAGTGAGGAAACCAGTCGCTTTCACCGGGATTGAAAATATGCCAGAGATAATCAGGCCCGAATTTGATACCTGTTATTTCCTCCACCCGCTGATAAGCTTCACTGATATAACGGGCAGTTGCAGCAATGGGACGGGGATTTTCTGCCGGAATCATTCCTCCTGACAGCACCTCAAACGATATTTTGTCTTTATACTCTTCTGCAATTTTTTTAATAACGGGGCTAAAACCATAGCACCAGCCACAATAGGCGTCATAACAATAATAGATTACAGGCTGCATAAGAGTGCAAACTTAAGAAGATACCAAAAGTAATATTTATGACTTTGGTAATAATACCGCCGGATACTGATCACCTGCTCTTCACTTCATCAAATTTTTCATCATAGTCTTTCCTGATCGTACCCATCATCCGGTCCCAGAACAGGAAGTAGAGCCCATAGTTACCCTTAAAATACTGGTGGTGCAGGTTGTGGTTCACAGAGGTATTGATCCATTTTCCCAGCCAGTGTTTACTGAAGCCTTTTGGATAAAGCTCCCAGCCCAGGTGCCCATACACATTATAGATGATCATAAATAAAAAGAAGAACAAGAGGTGAAAGAGATGGACAGGAATAGCAAATACAAAAACTAAGAATATTCCGGCTTCCACAATTGCTTCCAGCGGATGAAAAGCATAAGCAGCGTAGGGGCTGGGGTTAACCGATTTATGATGAATGAGATGAACCCATTTAAAAACCCGGGGGTGATGCATCAGCCTGTGCATCCAGTAAAAATAGGTATCATGCAGGAAGGCCATTACCGGGAAGGCGAGAACGAAATACAGTTTTCCCTGCTGATCAATATCAGTATAGAATTTTGTATGTTTTGCTAACTCCGGGCTGCCAAGAACGATTGCCGGAATAAAGGCCATGATGAATATGGTGGCAATGGAAAACCCGATCTCTCTTATATAATCTTTGAACTTTGGAAACCGTTGTTGTATTTTTTTCGAAATGAGCTGTTTTCGGAACAGCACATACCAAATAAGGAAAGCAATACCGGCGATCAGTAAATAGCGGCTGCCGATTATTTGTACATCCTTAAAATAAAGTGACCAGTTCATAAAGTTTAGTGGGCTTCCAGCCAGTTATCACCCTGTCCGCATTCTGCAATAACGGGAACGTCATGAGGCAGCGGTAATGCGATCTGCATATTTTCAATAATAAGCGGTTTTAATTCTTTTGCTTCAGATTTCAATGCATCAAAAACCAATTCATCATGCACCTGCAGAATCATCCGGCTTTGCATTTTTTCTTTTTTCATAGCAGCATGCACTTTTTGCATGGCAAGTTTGATCATATCGGCTGCAGTACCCTGGATAGGTGAATTGATCGCATTTCGTTCTGCAAAACCACGAACCGTAAAATTGGCAGAGTTGATATCTTTTAACCAACGCTTTCTTCCCATCAGTGTTTGCACATATCCATGCTCACGGGCAAAATTGATTGTATCATCCATGTACTTTTGAATGCCGGGGAATTCCTTTTTATAATTATCAATGATCTCCTTGGCTTCTGTTCTTGATATACCAAGGTTATCAGCAAGACCAAAAGCTCCCTGCCCGTAAATGATACCAAAATTTACACTCTTGGCTTTATAACGCATTTCCTTGGTTACTTCTGTTTCGGAAATATTATAAACCCTTGCTGCAGTAGCCGTATGAATATCTGTTCCTTTGCGGAAGGCTTCACACATATTGGTATCACCACTGATAGCGGCCACAATTCTTAATTCAATTTGAGAATAGTCGGCGGATAATAAAATATGCTTACTGTCCCTGGGAATAAAGGCCTTCCTGATCTCCCGGCCCCTGTCAGTTCTTACCGGTATATTCTGCAGGTTAGGATTATTACTGGCCAGCCTGCCGGTTACAGCCACTGCCTGTCCATAAGTAGTATGAACTCTTCCTGTTTTCTTATTGATCAGTTCAGGTAAAGAATCAACATAGGTTGATTTCAGCTTGGTCAGTTCCCGGAAGGCTAAAATATCATCTACGATCTGGTGACCCTTAGCTGCGAGTTTTAATAGCACATCCTCGCCGGTCTGGTATTGCCCGGTTTTTGTTTTCTTGGCGGAGGGATCCAGTTTTAGTTTATCAAATAATACTTCACCGAGTTGTTTCGGGGAAGCCAGGTTAAAACGAACACCAGCCTGTTTATAAACACTCTCTTCAGCTTTCTTAGCATCTTTTTCCAGTTCTTTGGAATAATCACCCAGGAAATCAACATCCACTTTGATCCCTTCATATTCCATATCCACCAGCACCTTCACCAATGGGTTCTCTACTTCGTTGAAAACTTTCTCCACTTCTCTTTTTTTAAGAAGCGGGGTAAATATGTTTTTCAACCGGAGGGTAATATCTGCATCCTCTGCAGCATATTCTTTGATCTTCTCCAGTTCCACATCCCGCATATTACCCTGGGTCTTGCCTTTTTTGCCGATCAGTTCTTCAATATGCACCGGCTCATACCCCAGGTATTTGGCACTCAGCAGGTCCATACTTCTCTTACCATCAGGTTCAATCACATAATGTGCAAGCATCGTATCGAAAAGATCACCGGCTATTTCTATTCCATACCATTTTAACAGCAACAGGTCATACTTGGTATTCTGCCCGATCCATACTTTTTTCTTGTCGGCGAAAAGGGGATTAAAATGGGCCAGTATAGCTTTTGTTTGTTCCTGGTCAGCCGGGCAGGGCACATAATAACCTTCACCGGGTGTCACAGAGAAGCTGAGCCCAACGAGCTCCGCATCGTTAGCATCAATACCGGTTGTTTCTGTATCAAAGCAGATCTCGGTATGCTTCTTTAATTCGGTCACCAGTTTTTTTATGGCCGAATCACCTTCCACCGCTTCATATTTATGAGGTGTGTTAGTAATGTTTTTATCAACCGTTAATCCATCTCTTGTATCATCGTCCTCATCAGCAATAGGTTGATTTTTATTTTCACTTTTAACCGGTTCTACTATGTTGCCAAACAAGTCGGTTTGTACACCCTGGGGTATTTCTTTATCAACCACACCCTTTGAGGGAGTTGATAAGGAAAAATCATCACCAAGTAATCGCTTACCCAGTGTTTTGAATTCAAGTTCACCGAACACTTCTTTTAATTTTTCTTTATCCCAGTCTTTCAGTTTAAAATCCTCTTCGTGAAACTCCACCGGTACGTTAGTGATAATGGTGGCTAATTTCTTGGACAAGACCGCTGACTCTTTTCCTTTTCTGACTTTTTCACCTAAAGCACCTTTGATATTATCTGCATTGGCTATAGCGTTTTCAAGTGTACCATACTCGGCTAATAGTTTTGCTGCGGTCTTTTCACCCACACCCGGGATGCCGGGGATATTATCCACTGCATCACCCATCAACCCGAGAATATCTATGACCTGTGATACTTCTTTGATATTCCATTTTGCACATACTTCTTCGGGTCCCAGTATTTCTGCATCACCACCCTGGTAGCCGGGTTTGTATATTTTTATTTTTTCAGATACCAACTGGCCATAGTCTTTATCCGGTGTAACCATATATACTTCGTACCCTGCTTTTTCGGCTTGTTTGCTCAGGGTACCCACTACATCATCCGCTTCATAGCCATCCAGTTCAACTACCGGGATATTAAACCCGCGGATGATAGCTTTTATATCAGGGATGGCAGCCAGTATATCTTCGGGGGCTTCCTGCCGGTTGGCCTTATAATTTTCAAAATCCGTATGACGTTCGGTAGGAGCAGCGGTGTCAAAGCAAACCGCCATATGGGAGGGGTTCTGGTTTTTGATCAGGTCGACCAGCGCATTGGTAAACCCAAACTGTGCATTGGTGTTTTTGCCTTTTGAAGTAAGGCGGGGGTTTCTTATTAATGCATAATATGCACGAAACACCAGCGCAAAAGCGTCGAGGAGAAATACTTTTTTTGCCATGCTGCTAAGTTAATGTTTTCAGCAGCTATGATGCGTACAAAGCACAAATACCCCGCCGGGAACGGCGGGGTGTATTGTATAAACTAACTGCTTTGCTTAAGAGACTTATGTAGAGAAAAAACTTAATTCACCGTGTTATCTTCCTCATTCTTGATAGCTGGCTGTGCCGTAATGGTATTCTTATTCAGGTATTCTGAAGGGTTTTCCACCAGTACAGTACCACTGAAGGCAGCAACATTACGTTGAGCTCCGGGGTCAGCAACGGCCACTTTATCTTTGTGAATGAAATTCAGGTATAAAGCGAAAAACAGGAGGTTAAAGGCAAAAAAGTTTACGATTTTGCGGACACGTCTTTTCATAAATATTGGATTTATTCGGTTTTTACAATTATTGGATTATTCGGTTTTTCTAAGGCTAAGATAGACCCCTGTGGTACGATGTGCAAGAATCGGATGATGGTATTTGTTAAAATAGAGAAGAATTACTTTAAGATCTTTCGTAAAACTACGAGTCGTTATTTTTTCATCTCCTCCAGTTTTTTCTGCAGGGAAAACATCTCATCACGAAGGCGGGCCGCTTCCATAAAGTCAAGGTCCCGTGCAGCTTTCTCCATTTCCTTTTTAATTTTTTGAATGGCTTTTTCTGCCTGTGGTATCGTTTTATACTCTGTTTGCTCTTCCGCCGCAATAGTAACAAGATCTTCATCCGGGGCAATAGCATAGGGATTGGCGGGGTCATATCCTTTGATGTCAAGTACTGATGTTTGAGCAAATACCTGTTCCTTACTCTTCTTTACAGTTCTTGGCGTGATATTATGTTCAATATTATAGGCGATCTGTTTTTCACGGCGGCGGTTTGTTTCATCAATTGTTTTCTGCATACTCTCTGTCATTTTATCGGCATAGAAAATAACAAAGCCGTCTACATTCCTGGCAGCACGGCCGGCAGTCTGTGTCAGCGATTTTTCATTCCGTAAAAACCCCTCTTTGTCTGCATCCAGTATGGCTACTAATGAAACTTCCGGCAGGTCCAATCCTTCCCGCAACAGGTTTACTCCCACCAATACGTCGATAGTGCCTAATCTTAATTCCCGGAGAATTTCCACCCGTTCCAATGTATCAACCTCGCTGTGGATATATTTTGACTTGATATTAATACGGTGAAGATATTTGTCCATCTCTTCAGCCATCCTTTTTGTCAAAGTGGTTACCAGCACCCTGTCACCTTTCTTTACTGTTTTATCAATCTCATCCAGCAAATCATCGATCTGGTTTACGCTGGGCCGGATCTGTATGGGAGGATCAAGCAGTCCTGTTGGGCGAACAACCTGCTCCACCACCACCCCGCCGGTTTTTTCCAGCTCAAAATCATCCGGTGTGGCAGAAACAAAAATGGTCTGGTTTAATAAAGAGTCAAATTCATGAAAATTAAGCGGACGGTTATCTAAAGCAGAGGGTAAACGGAAGCCATAGTCAACCAGTATCAGTTTCCTGCTCCTGTCGCCGCCATACATGCCACTTACCTGGGGAATGGTTTGATGGCTTTCGTCAATGACCATCAGGAAGTCTTTAGGGAAATAATCCAATAAACAGAATGGCCGGGTACCGGGTCTTCTGCGGTCAAAAAACCGGGAATAGTTTTCAATACCACTGCAATAGCCGAGCTCTTTGATCATTTCAAGGTCATATTCCACTCTTTCTTTTAGCCGTTGTGCTTCGATGAATTTCCCGGTATTCTTAAAATATTCGACCTGGGCCGTCATTTCATCCTGTATCTCGTAAATCACCTGCTGCATGATATCCTTGGGAGCCACATACAGGTTGGCCGGAAAGATTGCGGCATTCTCCATTTTCCCGATCCTTTTCCCGGTAATGACTTCTATGCTTTCAATTTCTTCGATCTCATCTCCAAAGAAGGTAATCCTGTATCCATAATCAACATAGGGAAGGTTGATATCAACAGTATCGCCTTTTACCCGGAAGGTACCCCGGTTAAATTCCAGCGTTGTCCTGTTATAAAGTGAATTGACCAATGAGTGCAGGAAGCCCTGTCTTGAAATTTGCTGCCCTTTATTTATGCGGATGATCCCGTTTTCATAATCAGTCGGATTGCCCATACCATATATACAGCTTACAGAAGCAACTACAATGATATCCCTGCGGCCACTCAATAAACTGGAAGTAGCCCTCAACCTTAATTTATCCAGCTCAGCATTAATACTGAGATCTTTTTCAATATATACATCACTCACAGGCATATAAGCTTCCGGCTGGTAATAGTCATAGTAGGATACAAAATATTCAACCGCATTTTCTGGAAAGAACTGCCGGAACTCACCATAAAGTTGTGCCACCAGGGTCTTATTGTGTGTCAGGACTAACGTGGGTCGTTGGGTATTCTGTATGACATTGGCAATGGTGAAAGTCTTACCACTGCCTGTTACACCCAGCAGCGTCTGGTATTTTTCACCCTGCATAACACCTTCTGTCAACTGGTGAATAGCGCCTGGCTGATCGCCGGCCGGGGGAAATGGAGCATAGAGTTTAAAAGACATCAATCAAAGTTAATACGAATGCAGGCTATTTAGTGAAAGGGTAGCAGGAAAACCGGGTCAGGCCCGGGTAACTAAACTCATACCGGTCATCATTTTGATATAGTAACTTGCCCGGGTAACAATTTATATTTACAATAAACAGCCAGACATGAGGAATACCAGGCTAATCTTTTTGCTGTTGCTTTTATGTAGTACCGGGATAAAAGGGATTACTCAAAAAAGAGACTCAGTGCTTGCAGTATTAGCTGCACAGTATCCTGCTGAAAAGATATTTATTCACTATGATAAGGAAAGCTATATCGCCGGGGAGACCATTTGGTTTAAGGCTTATTTTTCGAGTAATGGTTTGCCCAGCGGAATAAGCTCAAACTTCTATATCCGTTTGGCTGATGATAAAGGCCACACAATTGCTGAAAAAAAATACCCGGTAACGGGAGCGGCGGCAAAGGGAAATATTGATTTACCTGACTCCCTGCCACAGGGTAATTACTATTTTACTGCAACCACTGCCGGCATGCTGACTTATGGGAATGATTTTATTTACCGGAAAAATATTTACATCTATAACCCATCTGCTGTAGAGAAGATCACCCCAGCTCCGCAGAATATTAAAGTACAGTTCTTCCCGGAAAGCGGAAATCTTGTGGATGGCTTGCTGACCGTTGTAGCCTTTAAAGCAACGGATGCGGGTGGCAATCCTGTGGAGGTCAGTGGGGTGATCCGGAATGAAGAAGGAACAACAATAGCTTCTTTCAAGTCATATCACGATGGCATGGGACGGGTTCAGTTCAAACCACAACTTTCAAAAAAATACAAAGCAGAAGTAGACTACAATGGCAATATTCATTCATTCAACTTACCAGAAGTGGTAAGTTCGGGGATCAACTTAAAAATCCAGGACGAACCGGGCGGTATAGCTTTTACCGTATCAAGAAGTGTAAAAGACAAATCAGCGTTTGAGAATGTTACATTAGCAGGCGTAATGAATAACCAGGTTGTTAATGAAACTGAGATTGCATTTGACAATTATATGTCAGTAAAAGGGCATGTTTTAACAGACAGCCTGCCGTCAGGCATACTCCATTTTACGGTATTCAATAAAGACGGTCTTCCTTTAGCGGAACGCCTTTCTTTTGTTAATAACAGGGAGTATATCTCCGCGGGCAATATCAATACAGTAAAGTATGACAGTGCAAGAAGGGCAATGAATTCATTTGAGATTAATTTTCCCGCCTCTATTCAACGAAGTCTTTCCGTTGCCGTCACTGATGCATCTTCAGGCGGCAGCGGAGACAAAGAAAATATCTGGTCAGCTTTTTTATTATCCGGTGATCTGAAAGGATATATTCATAACCCCGCCTGGTATTTTGAAGGAACCGGCGATACAGCAGCTCTTGCTATGGATAACCTGATGCTGACACATGGCTGGGTGCGATTCAACTGGAAAGAATTACTGACAGGGAATTTGAAAGTAAAGAAAGCAAGGGAACCTTACTTGCTGTCGGTTACCGGGCTTGTGAATGACGAACAGGATAAACAACATGTGTCCGGAGGTAAATTGAGTATTTACCAGGAAAATGAGGACTCTACTTCCCAGAGTTACGAGATACCAGTAGCACAGGATGGCAGGTTTGTGATTGATTCCACAGCTTTTAATGGTAAAGCCAATTTCTTTTATGTGTATTCTAGTGCGCAAGGGAAACAGAAACCGGTAAAGATTCATATTGATCCGATCACCCGGGAGGTATCTTTACCTGATGATGCAGCAAATCTTCATTTTTATCCCAATAATTTAAGTAAAGCAGTAAAAGAGCAGTATGGGTGGATGAGAAACAGGGAAAAAATAAAGGAACTTGCCAATGTTACTGTTGAGTCTAAAACAGCGAAGAAGCCTTTTGATGTAGTAAATGAGAAATATACGACCGGGGTTTTCAGGGCTCCGGGTAAAGTCAATTTGGATAATATCAACCTTCCGGCGAACGATAAATCTTTAAATGTTATGGATTGGATCCGGAATAGTATTACGCATGTGGAATTACAGGGAAACAGGTTTGTAAGCAGGAAGAATTTCAGTCTTGGAACAGGGCAAAAATGGGCAGTTGGGGTTTTCATTGATGAGGCACCGGCTGATGCAAGCCAGCTGCGATCATTGCGAGTTGATGAAATTGCACTGGTGAAATATTATGAGGCAGGTTTTATTGGTGTTGGCAGCGGCTCACCCGGAGGAGCTATAGCTGTTTATACTAAGAAAAAAGATAACGGCCAGCAACCGGATAAACTGGAATATTTTACCAGTAACGGATATGCAATTGTAAAAGAGTTTTATAACCCCGACTATTCCAATAGTGAGAATAATTCACAAATAACTGACCGGCGAAGAACACTTTACTGGAGCCCGGATATATATACTGATTCAGAAACAAAAACAGTCAATATCAAATTTTACAATAGTGATGTAAGTAAGAAATTCAGGGTGATTATTGAAGGATTTGATGTAAATGGTAAATTGATTCACCTTGAAAAAGTAATAGGGGATTAGAAGTCTAATTTGAACAACCCGGGTAGCCAGATATTAAGGAATCATTTATTTGCTGTAAAATTGTAGCCAGGATTGTAATTTAAAGTACAAAAAATAAATCTGGTTAAGATGAAAGAGATATTATCCTTTGCTTTAGTATTATTTTTTAATACTGCATTATTTGCCGAAGAAACCGAAGGGTATTACATTAATAAATCCGGCGATACTATTCGTGGAAAAGTTCAAATTCCACTTAAACCAAAATTAAAAGTTGGAGCTTCCCCACAGAGTGGATTCGATCCTTTACGAGACGATGTACCTGACGAATCCAGAGAAATTGAATATAGTAAGCTGACTTTTGATTTTAAATTTTCTGAAACCGGTGATAAGTTTAAAAAAATAGATCGTTTAAAAGTGAAGGGCTTTGGATTTACCTATGGCGGGCACCAGTATGATTTTACAACATGGGATGTAACAGCCAACAAACAGCTGTATTTAATACCCGCCACCGGCGATGTGGCACCTGATGGAGTCTATTTTATTCTACTCAGTATAAAGGGGGCTTTACCTGTTTACTCATTATTTCAGGACATCGAAATGTCAAAAAGAACCAGCCCCGGACGAAAGGAGTATGATGGAAATGCAACTAAGCGGGATATTATTTTTAAGCACCCCAAAAAAGGCTTTATTTATATTTCCAATCAATATCCAATGATAATGAAACTGCAAGATGCCTGCAAATACCTGGAACTGGAAGAGGAGTTCATCAAAGCACTGGGGAAAGTTGATAATTTACTGGAAGTTGTAAAGAAGTATAATAGCTGGAAATCCCGGTAAGGGATTTCTTAAAAAAAAATGATATAAAGAATCAGGACTGTCAGTTTCCTGGTTTAAATAAATTTTCAACAACTATTATTTTTTCAATTTCCTGTTTGAATAGGCCGGGTAGTCGGGTAGTATCGCATCATAGTCTTCATGCATCAGCGGGGAGGTAAACATAAAATCTGCGGTAGCCCTGTTACAGGCGACAGGTATATTATAAGTAGCAGCAAGACGTAATAATGCTTTTACATCCGGATCATGAGGCTGGGCCTCCATGGGGTCCCAGAAAAAGATAAGCACATCAATTTTTCCTTCTGCAATCTGGGCACCTATCTGCTGGTCACCTCCCAGCGGGCCACTCAGAAATTTGGTTACTGACTGATCGAGTGCAGTTTCCAATAATATGCCTGTAGTACCGGTGGCAAACAAGCGATGCTTGTTCAGGACTTTTTTATTATAGATTGCCCAATCAATAAGATCAGCCTTCTTATGATCATGAGCTACTAAGGCAATTTTTTTCCGGCTTTCCAGTTTTCTTATACTCATGATCCGAAGGTATAGCAAAATAAAAAAGCCTAACCGGGAGGCAAGGCTCTTTATTTTATTATATAAACTAAACTATTACTTTAGTTCTGCTGATACAGTGATCTTAGGCTCTTTGGCAACCTTACCAGCATCGATAGGAATGCCGGTGATGCCGTAATCAGCCAGCTTAATAGAAAATGCTGCTGTTGTGCTTAATGTGCCGCCGCTTACCACGATAGTGGCTTCTGTACTGACAGGTTTAGTTACGTCTTTTACAGTAAGGTCGCCATTAACCTGCACGGTGTATGAATCATCTTTGGCGAAATTTACTTTCGACAGGTCAGCAATCTTTCCTTTGAAGGTGAATTTAGGGAAGTTATCAGAGTTCAACCAGTCTTTACCATTGAAATGTTCTTGTATTCTTGGATTCGTGAAAGCAAAGTTTTTTACAGTTGCTTCAAAGGCAACAGTCCCGGTTTTAGTATCAACTGCGGCTGTTACTGTTTTATTCTCAGCTTTTGGTAATGCATCAATAGCCGTACTGGCATCAAAATTTACAGTGGCAGATGTAGTAGTTTTTTTCTGTGCGAACAGGCTGCCTGTCAGGGCTACAAAAGAAAGAAAGAGAATTGTTTTTTTCATTTGGTTGTTTTTTGGGGTGATAGTTTAATTTATTATTTGTTTAAAGCACTTCTTTTAAAATCAATTTTTATTACTTCAAGAATTCCGTCAAGACTTCCGCCGCTGCAACTTCCTTTAATGGATACCTGGTCACCAATCTTAAGGCTTTTAGCTTCTGCAACGTGCTGATCCTGGAAAGCGAAAATTGCAAAGTTGCCGGAAGCGGTATCTATCATTTTCACATTAACAGTTGCTGTATCGGGTGATTCTAAATCAGAAACCGTACCATTAACAGTTATAATTTTTTCACGATATTTTAAGTTGGCAAGACTATCATTTTGCTGAAATTCACGGATGAAATCAACGGCATCAACTGTAAAAGCAGCTTTCCTGTCTTTTGTATCAGAAAAAGTATCGGTGGCTATATACCAATAGATACCTGCTCCTGCAAGGACAAGGACTAAACCTCCGAGTAATAGCCTTTTTAACCAGGGACTCTTTTTGTTTGTTTGAGTTGACATATACAGTATGTGGTAAAACGAATATTGTTTTAGTTAGTTCAAAAGCGCAACACAAATATACAATGTTTAAACATTGATTTACTGTTTTACAGTGAAATATTTGTGAAGAAAATGAAACGTCCCGCCGGAGGCGGGACGTTGTTACTTACTAACCCATTGTAAAGCAACAAATAAAACGATTATTAAGCGGTTTGCATTTCTTTGATCTTTTCCCTGATCTTCCCTTCAATTTCTTTGGCCAGTTCGGGATTATCCACCAGTAGTTGCTTCACGGCATCACGGCCCTGGCCCAGTTTATCATTATTATAACTGTACCAGCTTCCGCTTTTTTGGACGATTCCCAATTCTGTTCCCATGTCAATGATCTCCCCGTTCTTGGAAATACCTTCCCCGAAGATGATATCGAACTCAGCAGCCCTGAAAGGCGGAGCTACTTTATTTTTAACCACTTTCACTTTTACCCTGTTACCAATTGCTTCATCGCCATCTTTGATCTGGGTGGAACGACGGATATCTAACCGGACAGAGGCATAAAATTTCAGTGCATTACCACCGGTAGTCACTTCGGGGTTACCAAACATGACCCCGATCTTTTCTCTCAACTGGTTGATGAATATGCAGATCGTATTTGTTTTGGAAATAGTTGCCGTTAATTTTCGCAGTGCCTGGCTCATTAACCTGGCATGCAACCCCATTTTACTGTCACCCATTTCACCTTCCAGCTCACCTTTGGGGACAAGGGCAGCCACTGAGTCGATCACTACCACATCCAGGGCACCAGAGAGGATCAGGCGGTCGGCTATTTCCAGTGCCTGTTCACCATAATCGGGCTGTGATATTAAAAGATTGTCAACATCAACCCCTAATTTTTGAGCATAAGCACTGTCAAAAGCATGTTCCGCATCAATGATGGCACACATACCACCTTTCTTCTGTGCTTCGGCAATAACATGCGTGGCTACAGTTGTTTTACCGGAAGACTCAGGTCCGTAGATCTCAATGACCCTTCCTTTTGGCAGGCCGCCAATACCAAGTGCCACATCAAGCCCGATAGAGCCGGTTGAAATGACTTCCTGCACATCGCCGGATTTCTCATTCATCAGCATCACACTTCCTTTACCAAAATCCTTTTCGATCTTGTCCATGGTAAGCTTTAACGCTTTCATTTTTTCGTTGTTCGTTGACATATCGGTAGTTTTTTCTGATTTAGCCATTGCCAAAATTAGGTTTTACAGGTGGCCCGCCCCAAAATTTTGACGGGAGAACGAAACTAAATCATTTAGCAAATAAAAACTAATATTTTTTGGATTTTTTTTCTCAGGACACCCAATTAGCGATGAGTTGGGACACTATGCCCACCAGCAGCCCGGTATAAACCTCTTTTTGAGAATGATCAGAAACTACAAAACGAGCCGTGCAAACAAGACCGGTCAAAATCAGTGCAACGGAAATATAAATGCCATACCCATCCGACTGAGACAGACCGAGCAGCATGATAAAAGTGGCCATTACTCCCATAGAAATAGCATGCATACTTACCTTCATAATGATATTAGCTAACAATCCAATACTGGCAGCGATCCAGATTGCCATTGAAAGCATTACAATCTCCCTGGAAAATTCAGGCTGGTTGCGTAACACATTCCACATCCACCAATAATAGATACCACATGCTATATAAGGGATGACCCTTTCCTTCTGTGTTCTCAGGTAAATGCTTTGTAAAAAGCCTAATGCTTTCGCAAGTAATATTGTGACTAAAGGAAAAAAACTATACATGATAAAGAAGCGGAATACAGTAATGATCTTTTCCGCAGGTGTAAAGCTGGCAAAAAGATGAGGTTGTATTGTTACAAGGAACCAGGCAATATATACAGGTATGAATAATGGATGAAAAATATAAGAAATGATAGTTGCACCTATACGTACAGGCACCGGTTGTTCAGGAAAACCGGGTTCCCTTGTTTCCAGTAACTGGTTCTGGCCATCCACGACTAACCTTGTGCTCATAGCTGTTTGTTGATTTATGCAAAGTAACGGAATCTCTAAAAAGGGTGCGGTTTTTGTATATTTAATGGACTTTAAATCTTTCCTTAGAAAACGAACCAACCATTGCTTATCAAAAATGAACTGCATGAAGAAATTATTACTGGCTGTTCTTCTTTTACTCTGCCTTCAGCAAGGATTTTCTCAAAAATCCAATAAACCCAAAATTCAGGCCTTATACAATGCCATTAAAGCAGCAGGTATCCAGGAAGCTGATTTTGTGATCGCCCAAAGCATCCAGGAAACAGGCTGGCTCAGTTGCAAGAACTGCTGTCTTCGTTATCATAATCTTTTTGGGTTTTATATAAAGGGGAACAAATGCATGAAATTCACATCCGACTCAGCCTGCATTGCGTATTATAAAAAATGGCAGGATAAGCGGTACCCGAAATGGAGAGCCAAACACCCCAAAGGAACTTATTATGATTTTCTGAAGTATTCTAAATATGCTACGGGTGATAAATACAATAATGAATTAAGACCTAAAGTGGCCTGGGTAAGAAAGAATCTTCAACTCTGATCTGCTTTTTCAATCCCTTGATCTTATCAATATGGAAGGGAGTATGTGCCGCAAAAATGTTATTGATGAATAACAGGTCGGTGATGCCTTCATATTTTAATAATTCCACCAGGTTGCCGGTATAATACCGCTGGTCCACCACCACTACTTTTTCAAAATTATTGATAAGGAAAGGAGCAAAAGCATTTCCATAGGATTCTTTTATCATCAGGATCTTTCTGCCATTCTTATGTTGTGTTTCCATTTTCACAACCGGGAGGTCTCCCTGCAGGAATACGGAATAGCTATTGGACCCACTGGCACCCTCCCCATACATTTTTGATTTGGTCCATACGCCCAGCTTAGCAGTGCTGCCGATATAAAAATTCACCGAATCCCTGAATTTATAATACCGCACCGAATCAGGATTGCTTTTCAGTTTCGGATCTCTTGTTAACCGGTATAATGACCCCAGGAATGTTTGCTTCACTTTGGAAGGCACAGTATCAAGCGAAACAGCAGTCATACCGGCTGTTTCACAAAAGGCACGATAAGCATAATAAGCTCCAAGGCTTGTCCAGTGGTGATCGGTATTGAAATAAATATATTCTTCCCGGTGATTCCTTATCTCATCAATAGCCCAAACCTTTTTGATATTCGAATCAAGATGATTATATATATTTTCAATAGCAGGACGATTTGGCTTTTGTAATTTTTTATATTTCTCCGTGAGTTCGAATTCCAATGCTACTGGAATTACTAAGTTATATACCTGCAGACCTGGTAAGTTTAACCGGTTATATGAGTTGATCACATTTGCATAGGACTTACCTATGGCCTCACCACCACCAAACATTTCAAAAGCACGGTTCTTAAAAACAAAGACTCTTTTCTTCACTTCCCCGGTGGCACCATCATCAGGCAAAGGGCCATTGTTTACTTTTTTTGTTGTATCCGTCAGGTTCTCGTTGGCCTCAGCATCATTGGAAGGGTTATAAATCGTGATGTCACTCGACTCATATCCAAAAATATTCCTGAATGAACCGGAGAAACTGATCCATTTATCCCGGAAGGGAAAATTATCCGAATAATATTCATCTATTTTCCTGAAATAATCACCACTCCATAAGGCACTGTCTGAATAAACAGGAAAGCCGGCCAGTTTCCTGTTTTCCATTTCAGATACCGTTCCTTTTTTCATGGCCAATAAAGCAATCCCGCCCAGTAATAACACTGCGCAGAAAATGATGACATTGACCCGGTGAATTCTTTTATTTACAGCTTCGCTCATATCCTGACTTCATAGTGTTTATTGCTCAAAACCTGAAATAGATAAACGGGTTATAACTTTTGCCCACCAGCTGGGCCACACAAACGATTAATAATACCATATTAAATCCAATCGTGACGGTATCATACCAGGTAATACGGTTGGTTTTTTTCTCCACCCATTTTTTTACGGAATGGTATACCGGCATGCAAAGAACGATCGCCAGCAGTAACCAGAACAGGTGCTCCGTAAGTGTATTCATCACTTCCATATTACCATTAGGCCCCGCCCTGAAGGAAAACAATTTTTCTACATAGGCGATCAGTATTTTGGTATCTGTGAAATAAAAGATCACCCATCCGGGAATAATAACCACCAATGCATACACATGCGAAAAGAATGCCGGTAATTTTTCCAATGCCTTTAACAGGAATGCCCTTTCCAGTGAAATGAATAGAAAGAAGTATAAGCCCCAGAAAATAAAATTCCAGCTGGGCCCATGCCACATACCGGTAAGGAACCAGACGATGAACAAATTGAGGTAGACCCTCTTTTTGTTACCACCTAAGGGAATATACACATAGTCCCTGAAAATACTTCCCAGTGATATATGCCAGCGTCGCCAGAATTCACCAATTGATTTGGAGATATAAGGATAATTAAAGTTCTCCCGGAAATGAAAACCAAACATTCTTCCCAGCCCGATGGCCATATCAGAATAACCGGAGAAATCAAAGTAGATCTGGATCGCAAACATGACAAGTCCCACCCAGGCTTCGAGGCTGGAAAGATTAGCCAGTTCTAACATACTTAACGGATGTTGGTTATCACCCATGTATTTTCGCACCAGTTCCGCCGCCACATTGGCAATGACTACCTTTTTAAACAGACCGATACAAAAACGGGATACACCTAAACTGAAATCAGTAAGATTTTCTTTTCTTCCATAAATTTCTTTTTCTACATGGGCGTAGCGGATAATAGGCCCGGCTACTAAAGAGGAGAAGAGGGATACATACATTAAAAAATCAGGAAAATTCCGTTGCGCTTTTATATCTCCGCGATACACATCCACCACGTAAGAAATGGTATGAAAGGTATAGAAAGAAATACCCAGCGGCAGTGCATACCCGGTGGCAGTAAAAGAAGTCCCCAAAACAGCATTCAGCTGGTCCACCAAAAATTGATCATATTTAAAAAGAGCCAGCAAGGCGAGGTTAAAGCATACTGTAAATGTTACCCCGATCTTTGCCCATTTGGTACCCCGGTGTTTATCAATAAAAATAGAATTGCCCCAGTCTATAAAGGAGGAAAGGATCAGTAAAAAAATCCATCTTGGCTCACCCCAGCCATAAAAGGCCAGTGAAAAAATGATAAGCACCCAGTTTCGCCATTTTGGATTTTTGCTGCTGTAATACAGCAGAAGGCATAGCGGCAGGAAAAGGAAGAGAAAAACCAGGCTTGCGAATACCATAGGAATGGGTGGGGGAATATTTAGCTGCGTAAAATACTAATTTGCTGTAATGTTTTATAATGCATAGAAATAAAAAAGCAGGAATAACTGCAATACCCTCAGAGCGGTATTTGAGAAAATAACAAATGGGGTAAGTGATTAACACTTGCTAAAGCTCCTTCCGCAGCCTTGCCACAGGAATATTCAGTTGTTCCCTGTATTTAGCCACCGTACGGCGGGCAATATTGTAGCCTTTTTCCTGCAGGAGTTCTGTCAGGCGTTCATCGCTCAGGGGTCTTTTCTTGCTTTCACCTTCTATCAGGTCGCTGAGGATCTTTTTTACTTCCCGGGTAGATACTTCCTCACCACTATCGGTGGTGAGTGATTCACTGAAGAAGAATTTAAGACGGTAGGTTCCAAATTCTGTTTGCACAAACTTGCTGTTGGCCACCCGGCTCACGGTAGAAATATCAAGATTGGTCTTTTCAGCAATATCTTTTAAGATCATCGGGCGGAGATTGGTCTCGTCACCCGTCAAAAAGAACTCATACTGGTGCTCCATGATCGCATTCATCGTACTCAGTAAAGTATGCTGCCGTTGTTTAATGGCATCAATGAACCACTTGGCAGCATCGATCTTTTGCTTGATGAAGAGAACAGCTTCTTTCTGTCGTTTATCTTTCTTGGCCCCGCGGTCATATTCTTTCAGCATATCCCGGTAGCCTTCACTGATACGCAATTCCGGTGCATTGCGGCTGTTTAGCGTCAGCTCCAGTTTACCGGCATTATTGAAGATGAAGAAATCGGGCACCACATAACTCTCCGCCTTGCTCATCTCACCCAAATTGCCACCGGGTTTGGGGTTCAGCCGGATGATCTGCTGCATTACTTCTTTTAACTGGTCTTCATCCAAACCAAGCCCCCGTTGAATTTTCTCGTAATGCTTTTTAGTAAACTCATCGAAATAACGGGAAATAGCTTTGATAGCTGTATCCACCTGTTTGCCTTCGTCTTTTAAACGTTGTAATTGCAGGAGCAGGCATTCCTGTAAATCTCTTGCAGCCACACCGGGAGGATCAAAGCGCTGTATCATTTTGATGATCGCTTCCACTTCTGCTTCTGTAGCACTGATATTCTGGCGAAAAGCCAGGTCATCCACAATAGCGGTGGTTTCCCGGCGCAAGTATCCATCTTCATCAATACTGCCGACTATTTGCTCAGCAATCTTTTGTTCTTTTTCATCCAGTTTCAGCAGGCCCAGTTGGTCCAGCAGAAGTTCATAAAAACTGGTTTCCGTTTTAAAAGGAAGTTGTTTTTTATCGTCTTCCTCGGGGTAATTATCATCCCGGAGCTTGTAATCAGCCACATCATCATCTCCTTCCGACACATATTCGCTGACGTCAATATTGTCATATTCATCCTCGCTGCCGTCTTTGTCTTCATATTCCTCCTCACCGGGCTCCGAAAACTCATCTTTCAGTTCATCCGCATTTTCATCATGGCTCTCATCATCCAGCTCCAGGGCCGGGTTTTCCTCCAGTTCTTCTTTGATGCGGGTTTCAAGATTGGCCGTAGGCACCTGCAGCAGCTTCATGAGTTGAATCTGCTGTGGTGACAGCTTCTGCAGCATTTTTTGTTGTAAACTCTGGCTTAAGGCCATATCCTCCGGGTGTTATTTGTGGCTGGCCGCCTTTTTTCAAAAATCCGGCCAATTATCAAAAATCAGGCCGTAAATTACGTACAAATCAACGAAGGATGCGGGAACGGATTTGTTATTTTCTTGTTGTGTTTGTTTTGGGTTTTTGGGGAAATATTTCCGGGCAGGGGAAAATCGACTCGACGCAAATAAAATATACCCGTAATCAATTTGACTGTTTCAGTAAAACCCGGGGTCGGGCCTCCAATTCTACACTTATTTCTGAATTAAGTATCAACCCAAAGGACTGTATCAAACTTCCTATTGATTACGAAGTACTCAAAAACTTTGATTTTGAAAAATTACTGAAAGCAGTTCCATCAGTTTGTAACGACACTTTGCTGGTAACGAAAAATAATCTGAATAGCCTATTATTCAGAGGTAAATATTTGATATATCCAACGGAGTCAGTAGCAATATTACCCCCCTCTTTTTACAGTAATAATCTTGGATTTTTTTGCCAGAAAGAATTGAAACTGGAAAAGCTTACCTCTGTTCCTTTACGTTTCCGGTTGGGTTCTTTGGATTATGTCAACTACCTGGAGCAAAAACCCAATGCTTTAAAACCGCAATAGATATTATTCTCCTGTATGTTCTTCCGCAACCGGTGAGGAAGCCGTTGCTCTCTTAATTAGAATAAATCCGGCCACCCCTGCAATTAATGAGGAAACCAGAATAGCGATTTTTGAATGCTGGATAATTGCTGCATCATTAAAAGCTAATAAGGTAATAAAGATAGACATGGTAAAACCGATTCCCGCCAATACACCGGCACCGGCCAGTTGTAACCAGCTCACGCCATCGGGTAATTTTCCAACCCGGAGTTTAACAGCCAGAAAACATAATAATAATATCCCGACCGGCTTTCCCAGTATTAAACCCGCCATGATACCAAGGCTGTTATTATTGATCAATATCTCGTTGATACTTCCGCTGATGATGATACCGGTATTGGCAAATGCAAATAAGGGTACAATGATGAAAGCAACCGGGTAATGCAGGAAATGCTGCAGTTTGTAGGAAATAGAATTTTCTTTCCCATCCCCGAAAGGAATAGCGAATGCCAATAACACACCTGAAATTGTTGCGTGGACTCCCGATTGCAGCATACAATACCACATCACTGTTCCACCAAGGAGATACCATACTAATTGATAAACACGAAGACGGTTTAAGACCAGCAATATTCCAAATATGCCTAAGGCAATGAAGAGATAAGTAGTTTGCAGGTCATTGGTATAAAAAATTGCAATGATCAGGATAGCACCCAGGTCATCAATGATGGCCAATGCAGTCAGGAATATCTTTAAGGCCAGGGGCACTCTTTTGCCAGCTAATGATAATACACCTAATGCAAATGCAATGTCTGTGGCCATCGGGATACCAAAGCCGCTTTGGGTGGGAGTGCCTGCATTAAACAGAAAATGAAACAGCGCAGGAATGGCCATGCCGCCAACGGCAGCAACAACAGGTAACGAAGCATTTTTTATACTTGATAACTCACCGGCGTATAATTCTCTTTCTATTTCCAGCCCGACCATCAGGAAAAAGATCGTCATCAGGCCATCATTGATCCAATGTTCGATACTCAGGTTCAGCTCAAAATTGCCGATGTAGAAACCGGCTTTATGGTGCCAGAAGTCGATATAGGATTGACCAATGAAAATATTGGCCAGGCAAAGACTTAAAACAGTTGATAAGATCAGGATAATGCCCGAGCTTTTTTCACTATTAAAAAATTCTTTGAAAAGTTTTGTCATGCCCTAAAGATAAATCTTATGCTGCAGGCAATGGCATTAATCATGTGTTAGAATGACCTCTGAAATTTAAAAACAACTATCCCGTAATAATTTCATAGCAGCCAGGCCTTTTTGACGGGCAAAATTGATATTGCGTTCAGGAATGCTGTCAGGATCGGGAAAGTTGGCAATGGCTTCTTCAATACTTTCCTCTCTTAACAGGTGCAGCATCGGGTAAACAGAACGATTGGTATAATTGGCAGGATCATCACCGGGAGCATCAGTAAAACGATAAAGCGGATGAAAGCTGGCTAATTGGTAAACACCTTCGTATTCATTTTGAGCTAATAATTTCTCCCCGAGCTCAACCAGGTCCAGGTAATCTTCAAATGATCCAAAGCTGTTGGGGAAAATGATCAGGGTGGTTTCAATGGCCTCATCATTATCCAGCCGGATACATTCATTCAGTAAAGTTTCCAGGCAAACGGCGTAGTCAGCAGCATTCTCAACAGCATAGTGCAATCGGTTTTCCTTAACAACTTTGGCAGCAAAGGGACAGAAATTGCAGCCGATCACCACATCCCGAACCCACTTCTTTGTTTGCTCAATGATATGCCGGTTCGGGTCCATAATTCAGTTTGTTATAAGCTGACAGAGGCAGTGCTGAGTACCTTCTTTACTGCCGCAATGATCTTTTGTCCTTTTTCGCTGATCTGCTCTTCGGTCCATAATAAACTGATGGAAGTAGAAATGCAACGGCTGAGTATGGCGTCACTCGCAGCAAAATCCTTATTCGCCTGTTCCATTACTTTGGCTTTTATTTCCGGGTGCAGGGCATTCAGCGTTACCGAATTTTTCAGGTGATCCCATTTGCGGATATAATGCCAGTTATTATCAAACCAGTAAAAATTGCCGGCGAGTATTCCCTGGGCTTTTAATTCCGCTACTACTGCTTTTGTGATTTCTTCGGTGGGCAGGAACCAGCTGATAAAACTGCAACTGTCACCAGCCGGATCGGGAATACGGCGGAAACTTATTTCAGGAACCTGTTTGAGTATATTGATCAGTTGTGTATGATTCTTTTTTTGCAGGGCTAAGAATTCCGGTAATCTTTTTATTTGTGCCAGGCCAACGGCAGCATGCAATTCGGAGATGCGGTAATTGTAGCCAATAAAGGGATGCAGGTCTGCTCCACGGTCAGCACCTTTATGATCATGTCCATGATCGGTATAGCCATCAGATTTTATATATACATCTTCGCTATTGGTCATCACCACACCACCTTCTGCACAAGTCATTGTTTTTACAAAATCAAAACTGAAGGTACCGGCATGCCCTATACTGCCCAGGTGTTTCCCTTTGTAGGTGCCACCAATACTCTGGCAGGCATCTTCGAGCAGGATCAGGTTGTGTTCTTTGCAAATAGCCAGTAAAGCATCCAGGTCGGCCATGCTGCCGCACATATGTACGGGCATAATCGCTTTTGTTTTAGAGGTGATGGCATTCCTGACAGCATCCGGGTTTAATGTCAGTGTATCATCCACGTCCACCAAAACAGGAACAGCACCCACACTTAATACCGCCTCAAAGCTGGCCACAAAAGTGAAAGACGGAGTAATAATTTCATCACCATAACCAATACCCAGGGCACTCATGGCTGTGGTCAAAGCTGAAGTGCCGCTGGAAGTCAGCTGGGCATATTTGCAGCCGAATGTTTCACTGATAGCGGCTTCCAGTTCTCTGGATTTCCAGATACCTTTCCGGGGTCCGTCAAAACCGTAGCGCATCAGGATACCTGTTTCCAGTACATCATTTACTTCTTTTCTTTCTTTGTCACTCCAGAGTTCGTAACCGGGCATAAAAATCAATTGAAGATGAAAAATAAAAGCAATCCTTGGAACTGCTTTGCAAAGGTAAAAAACGGGACGGGAACAAGATCAGGGTTTATAAAACTGCCATTTACCATCCGGTTGTACTACAATGGCGATTTCACTCATCTCGCTTTCATTATTATTCTTACCAACCGCAGTAATGACATAACGATAAGAGAACTGACTGGAAGCAAGCGTATCCGTAAGGTTGAATCCTTCCGGTTTTACGACTACCCTGTTCATGTATTGAGGAATATTGCCAAAGGTTTCCGTATGTGAATCAACCGCATATTTATAAACAACATAATATTTGATAGTAACCAGGTTGCGGGGATCCGGTTTCACATTGAATTCAATGATATTATTGGTGATCTTTTTTTCAACGATCGGGGCCCACGGTTTTTCATTATCGATCCAGCGCATGGGCGGAAGCAATGCCGGGTATTTATAGTAATTGTTCTGCAAACTGTCATTCCAGCCATTAGGGTTCCGGTTAAAGGAGCGGCTGCTGAAATAAACGCTACCCTGTACATTCGGATAGCGGCGCAACAGCTTTATCTGGTTAGGCAGTTCATTTGAATTTTTCCAGGCAGCAGCTCTTTCTTCCACCCGGTACAGGCCATGACCAATATAGATATGCCGGCCAAAGCTATTGCGGCTCCACCAGTCCAGTAGTTTTTCATAAGCGATCTTATCATGACCGATCTCTAAGTACAATTGCGGTGTCACATAATCAATCCAGCCTTTTTCCAGCCATAATAAAATATCTGCATACAGATCGTCATAGTTAGTCTGGCCGGCCCGGCTGTCGCTTCCTCTCACCGGGTCTTTTTCTTTATTTCTCCAGACGCTGAACGGGGATATACCAAAACGGCATAGTTTATTTTCCTCTTTAATAACGTTACTCAGTTTGCGGATGATCGAATCAACATTACTTCTTCTCCAGTCATCCTTATTTAATTTACTGCCTGATCGTGCATAAGAAAAAGCATCCGGGAATTCTTTTCCGGGAATGCGATAGGGATAGAAATAGTCATCCATGTGAATGGCATCCACATCATAACGTTTGACAATGTCACGGATCACATTCACCACAAAATCCTGCGCTGCTTTATTAGCCGGATCAAAATATTTCTTATCACCATAAGTAAGGAACCATTCCGGGTGAATTTTTGAGATATGATTAGCGGCAATGGAAGAAGAACGGATATTAAAGACAGCACGGTAAGGATTGCACCAGGCATGAAATTCCATCCCTCTTTTATGGGCTTCGTCGATCATGAACTGCAACGGATCATAATAAGGCGAGGGTGGTTTGCCTTGTGTGCCGGTGAGCCACTGGCTCCAGGGTTCATACTGGGAAGGGTAAAAAGCATCGCCCGAGGGGCGCACCTGAACTACTACGGCATTCATGCCATTTCGCTGGTGCATATCCAGAATGCGGATGAATTCTGCTTTCTGGCTTTCAGTATTTGTATTGCCATACGATGGCCAGTCGATATTATCAACAGTAGCGATCCATACGCCGCGGAACTCATATTTGGGCTGGGCTTGTAAAAAAGAAAAAGTAAATACGGATAGAAAAAATGCTATAACAGAACGTACCATGTTTTCAGTTTCGGATAAATGATAATAGACTTACAACCAGTAAGACGAACATTTAACCGTAAAAGTACGTCATTCGCTGTTACGTATCTTATCCAGCAGGTCGCTAAGTATGGTGGCTTCTTTTTCAGTAAGGTTGCGTAATACGCCGTCTATCTCATCCTGTTTGGCATCCAGCCGCTCCAGGAGCTTCTTTCCTTTGTCTGTAATGATAATATCCACGAGACGACGGTCAGCCTTACAGGTAATTTTTTTAACAAGACCTTTGGTGATCAACCGGTCAACAATACGGCTGGTATCACTCATTTTCTCCAGCATCCGCTCTCTTATTTGCAAAGTGGACAGGGGTTGGGGAAAACTGCCCCTCAGTATACGAAGAATATTGAACTGCTGGGAAGTGATATCTTCCTCGTCAAAAATGTACTTTGTTTTATCCTTCATCCAGCCCAATGTATAAATGAGGTTGATGCCTGCCTTTTGGTACACATTCCTGAATTTGGCCTGCTGTATATCCTTATCAATACCCATATGGAATGAATTTACTTGAACGACGTTACTGCTATTCATACTAAAAAATGCTTACGTTTAAAAGCTTCGTCGTGTGTGGTAAAAGTAAAAAGTTTCGGGCTAAGCTGCGTGCCCGGCCCAAAACTTTCCGGATGAACTGAGAACTCAGCGGTCTTAACTGTTATAATAGAACTTCTCTTCAATGATCTTCCCGTTTTTCCAGCGCTGAACAGCCAGCTGGCGGTAGGTGCGAACACCATAATCTTTATGGGTATAATCGAACCACCATTCTGTTACAGCCAGGTCATCGCTTACCAGGGTGTTGAGGATCTTGGCACCGCGGAATTCGGTAAGCCCGCCCACAAATGCCTCTTCATGCTGACGGTTTACATCCTTACCGGCCCGGGCAGGGTAATCATTATCCTGCATCACAACTGTTTCATCATAAAATTTTTCAAAAGCGTCAAGGATCTTTCCTTCGAGTACCATCTGGTTGAGCTGGTCAACCTGTGTTCTTAAATCAGACATTGTATAAAGTTTTAGTGTTTGAATGAATACTGGCACAAAGTTAATGTTGCAACATTGATTATTCCAAATTTTATTTTATCAACGAAGCTCAATTCACCAATCCTTAACAAAGGCCGGGCAGCATCCGGCCGGCAAATCCCCTCTTTGTGGTATTGGTATGTATTGCAGAAAAAAGAAGCTTTGCATTGTCAACCATTAACCTGAAACCTTCCACCATGCGAGTAGTTACCGAATCAATCAGAAGTTTCTTCGAAGGATTTGCTTCCTTTTACACCCTGATCTATGATGAGATGAAAAGCTGGTGATCAGTAATGACCAGTTTCTTTCTTTAGCGCCGCTGCCAGTTTGAACATGGCAAAGAGATGATGCGCCTCATGCAGCAGGAAAAAATTCAACCATTGCACCAGGTTCATTTCCCCAAAAGCAGGGTGGATTCCCTTTTTGTCAAGATCGGCTTCTTTAAAGGAAAGGATTTCGGCGGCCATTTCTTTCCGGGTTGTTAAAAGGTCCTGTATAATTTCACGGGATGATTTATGACAATTATCCAGGAATAATGGATCGCCATCGGCACTATAGCGTTCAAAAGAGGGTTTGTCGGTTTCTAATATTTCTTTCACCCGTTGAATGAAAACATGCTGATAGGTCTGGAGATGTACGATCGTTTCAAAGATGGACCATTTACCGGCTATAATATGTCTCCTGATCTGCTCATCAGTAAGCCCATCAATAATATCCACTAATGATTTATGCTGGTATTGCAGGCGGGTTGAAACAGAGGATGGCATTTGCATAAGCGTACAATTTAATGATCAGTCGTTGCTCCATACTTTTGTTCCTTCGGAGCAGTTGGCGCATATATCGATATTTTTTCTTCCTTTTAACAGGGCTGTTCTGAATTTTGTGTATTCTCCGTTTTTCCAGATCTCCCGGAAGGACTTTTGTTTCAGGTCACCCAGCCGGTGTTGTGCATCTTTATCAAAACAACAGGGGGCCACCAATCCATCCCAGGTAATAACAGGATCATGCCAGAGCCGCCAGCAATGGTTGGCTAATTTTCCTTTGAACTCATACCCTGTTTCTGTTTTCCGGTAGCGGCTGAACTTATCAATGGTTGGGATGAGCTGGTTCGGATCCTTTTCATAATCGTAGACCTGTGCTGTTTTGAACCATACATCATCCACCCCGACCTCGGCGGCCAGCTTTTTTACATCCCCGATTTGGTGCTCATTCGGTTTTACTACTAAAAACTGGAAAACAACAAAAGGTTTCTTACTGTTCATTTGTTTTTTCCACTTCACAATATTCCTGGCACCTTCAATCACTTTTTTTAGTTGCCCGCCTACCCGGTATTGCTCATATACATCCTGCGTGGTGCCATCAATGGAGATGATCAACCGGTCCAACCCACTTTCGATCGTCCTTTTTGCATTGGCATCGTTGAGGTAATGTGCATTCGTGGAAGTGGCGGTATAGATCTTTTTTTGGGACGCATATTGCACCATATCGAGAAAATCAGGGTTCAGGTAAGGCTCACCCTGGAAATAAAATACGAGATACAACAGTTCTTTGTGCAACTGATCGATCGTTTCGCTGAAAAAATCTCTTTTAAGCATACCGGTGGGCCGGGTAAAAGCTCTTAACCCGCTGGGGCATTCAGGGCAGCGGAGGTTGCAGGATGTGGTCGGCTCAAAGGAGATAGAAACAGGATAGCCCCACTGCACAGGTCTTTTGGTCCATTTGCTGATATAATAACTGCTCAGCACTTTCACTCCATTCCAGGCCCGGCGGGCGGTGAGTTTGGATAAAAGGTTTAATGTATCATTTCTGTTTAATCCCGGCATCAGGGAGTAAAGTTAAGTTGGTATCTTCAAATCATTAATGTATGAACTACGTAATTCCTGCATACCGTATTTTTCCGCTCGGTGACACTGCACTGGTGATCGATTACGGGAACCTTGTTGATGAAGCTGTCAACAAAGAAGTGATGTCGAGGTTTGCACAATTGAAAAATGCAAATTTGCCCGGAGTCATTGAAGTGGTTCCGGCGTATAGTTCACTCGCTGTTTATTATCATCCGCCGGAAGTGTGGAAGAAGCGAACCAGGGCAATGACTGTGTATGAGTGGATGAAAGACGAGGTGGGGCAATTACTGGCACAACCTGTAGCTAACGATCAATCAACTGAAAGATTGCTGACGATACCTGTATGTTATGAAGATGAATTTGCGCCAGATATAAGGGCACTGTCAGCAACTAAAAATATAAGCGTAGAGGAAATAATTCAACTGCATACTGCCACAACGTACCGTGTTTATATGCTGGGGTTCCTGCCCGGGTTTAGTTATATGGGCGAAGTGGATGAAAGAATTTCGATAGCCAGGAAACCACAGCCGGTAAATGTGACTGCAGGCAGTGTAGGTATTGCCGGAAGGCAAACCGGTATCTATCCGTTAGCATCACCGGGTGGATGGCAGATCATTGGCAGAACGCCCTTGAAATTATTTGATGTAAAAAAAGAAGAGCCTGCTTTATTCAAAGCAGGAGACAAAGTACAATTCATTTCAATTTCTAAAAATGAATTTGCGAATTATTAAGGCGGGTATATTGGATACCGTTCAGGATGCCGGCCGCTATGGCGGGCAGGATCTTGGCATCAACCCGGGCGGAGCCATGGATAAATTTGCTGCCAGGGTAGCCAATATCCTGGTCGGTAATGATCAGCAGGAAGCAGTGATCGAATTACATTTTCCGGCGGCTGCCTTTTTCTTTGAACTGCCTGCACTGATCTCCATTACAGGGGCTGATTTCATTGCCAGTGTAAATGGTGAAGAGGTTCCGGTGAATCAACCTATTTTATTAAGCAAGTTCAGCATACTGCAATTTCATGGTATAAAAGACGGGGCCAGGGCTTACCTGGCTGTGCATGGCGGACTGGATGTTCAACCATGGCTGAGTAGTTACAGTACTCATCTAAGAGCTGCTGTTGGGGGATTTCATGGAAGGTCGCTGCAAAAAGATGATGAGATTGTGTTGAAATCAACCAAAGATCTTTGCCCGTTGATCGGCCAGAAAGAATTCCAGGTGCTGCCCTGGAAAGCGGATGATAACTGGAGAGAATGGATGGAGAAGGATATGCTGATCCTGCCGGGAAATGAATGGGACAGGCTGACGGATATTTCAAAAGAGAAATTGTTGCAACACCCTTTCTACATCACCACCCAGTCTGACCGTATGGGTTACCGGTTGCAAAGTGATCCCCTGTTAAGTGTGGTGCAGGAAGAGGTTATTTCCTCACCGGTCAATTTTGGTACGGTGCAATTATTACCTGATGGCCAACTGATCGTATTGATGGCTGATCACCAGACCGCCGGTGGTTACCCGAGAGTGGTACATGTGATCAGTGCCTGTCATTCCCGGCTGGCACAACTACAACCCGGGGAAGCAATTCGTTTCAGGATTACCAGCATTGCAACTGCTGAAGCGTTATTGTTACAACAGGAACAACATTTACTGCAACTGCAAAATGCCTGTCAATTTAAACTCGAACAACTGCTGCATGCGTATTGATATCAATAGCGACCTGGGTGAAGGAATGGGTAATGACCAGGCGATCATACCGTTCATTACATCGGCTAATATTGCCTGTGGCTATCATGCCGGTGATACAGATACGATGTGGCAAACAATCGAACATTGTATGGCGAACCGGGTGGCTATCGGTGCTCATCCTTCATTCTTAGACAGGGCCAATTTCGGCCGGACCGAATTCCAATTAGCCCCTGAAGAAATATATGAACTGATCATTCAGCAGCTGATCATAATTGATGAACTGCTTTCTTCTTTTGAGACGCCACTGCGGCATGTAAAGCCTCACGGGGCCTTGTATAATCTTTCTGCCAAAAATGCTGATACAGCATATATCATCGCAAAAGCGATTAAAGAATATAACAGCGGGCTGGTATTGGTGGGATTAAGCGGAAGTTATTCAATCAGTGAGGCAAAAAAACTGGGTTTGCAAACAGCCAGCGAAGTATTTGCCGACCGCACTTACCAGGATGATGGTTCCCTTACTCCCCGGTCAGCGGTCAATGCACTGATAACCGATATGGATAAAATGACAGCACAGGTTTTGCAAATGGTAAATGAAGGAACAGTTACAACAGTATCCGGGAAGGTTATTCCCATAACAGCCCAAACAATTTGTATTCATGGCGACGGTAAAAATGCTGTTGAGTTTGCTAAAGCTATTCACCAGCTACTTAGAGCAACTGAATGAAGAAGAATTCTGCTATCCTGGGCGCTGCATTCCTGATGGCAACTTCTGCTATCGGCCCCGGTTTTTTGAATAATACCAGTTTATTCACCAGCCAGTTGCTGACGAGTTTCGGTTTTGTCATTCTTATTTCTGTATTGCTTGATATCGGGGCCCAGTTAAATATCTGGCGCATTATTACTGTAGGTGAAAGAAGGGCACAGGATCTCTCCAATCAATTGTTGCCCGGGCTTGGTTATGTATTAGCTTTCTTAGTTGCTTTTGGTGGGTTGGCTTTTAATATTGGTAATATAGCAGGCTGCGGTTTAGGGCTTGAAGTGGTAACAGGGCTTGATACAAAATGGGGAGCTCTTATCAGTTGTGTTATTGCGTTGTTCATATTCTGGATAAAAGATGCCGGTAAAGCTATTGACTGGTTTGTCAAGATCGCTGGTATTGCGATGATCGGGTTAACGGTTTATGTCGCTTTTGCTTCTCATCCTCCGCTTTCCAAGGCATTATTGCATACGTTCTGGCCGGAAAAGATCAATATCAAAATGATCGTGGCCCTGGTGGGCGGAACAGTAGGCGGATATATCAGTTTTGCAGGGGCGCATCGTTTGCTGGATGCAAATGTGAAAGGAGTTGCAGCTATTCCGCAGGTGAACAGGAGTGCCGTAACAGGTATTATCATTACTTCCATCATGCGGTATGTATTGTTTCTTGCTGCATTGGGTGTTGCCTGGAACGGAGCTGTATTCAATGAAAAAAACCCTGCCGCTTCCGTGTTTCAACATGCAGCCGGTACAATAGGGTATACATTTTTCGGGATCGTGATGTGGGCGGCTGCTATCACTTCTGTCATCGGGGCTTCGTATACATCAGTTTCTTTCCTGAAAACTTTCTCTCCTGTTTTTGCCAAAAATGAACGCTGGCTGGTTTCTGTTTTTATTCTTATCTCCACGATTATTTTTCTCCTGCTGAAACAGGCGCCTGGCTATATTCTTGTAACGGCAGGGGCACTGAACGGTTTAATATTGCCGGTTGCTTTAGCCATCATGCTGACGGCTGTGACCAGGAAAAAACTATTTACAACCTATCGGCATCCGCTGTGGATGCAGGTCACCGGCTGGATCGTTGTACTGATCATGAGCTGGATGGGGTACCTGCTGCTGGAAGAAAGTATCGGTAAGCTATTATAAAACAAAAAAGCCCAACCATAGGGTGAGTTGAGCTTTTTGTTATCATCCATCCTTGTTGTTGTGTCCAATCAGTCGTTTAATATTTTTGAGTTAGCGAGGTATTTTTTTGAAGGGTGATAGATAAAAAGGCAGGTGCCGTTTTTTATCGTATTGATCAATGCTGCGCTTTCTTCTTTGGGAACAGCAGGGCAGCCATAGCTGCGGCCCATGAATGAACTGTTGTTCATTCTTTGGGCACCGATATAGTCAGCACCGTGTATCACGATAGCCCTTTGAAAAGCTTTATCATTAAAACCGGGTTCTAACCCCTGTACTTTTAAGGACAAACCATGTTCACCTGTATAGGTCTGCCTGGTTATATAAAAACCGAGACTGCTTTGCAGGGATTCCGGTGTGTTGGAAAACCTGGTAGCGTAATCAAGCCCTGAGTTGCGGCCATGTGCCACCCAGGTATTCATGACCACTGTTTCATTATTGATATCAATGAGGTATAATCTTTTTTGTTTAGAAGACTGGCTGAAATCACAAATAGTAAGATAACCGGGATTACTAACCTGCTTATTCGCTATTAATTTTTGATAGCCTTTCCAGGCATATTCAAATGCTTCTTTGGATAAACCTTTTACTTCAAGCTCTAATGACTGGTATAATACTGTTGCTGTATTATCAGTGACTGGTAAGGAAAAAGAATATTGAAGATTAGCTGGTGCGTTGCTGATCCGTTGTATATCTGCGAAAGACGACAAGGTCAGGAACAGAAAGATAACAGCTATGGATGCTACTGGTTTTTTCAAGAGTATCAGATTCGGGTTCAATAACGGATCGTGAAGTAAAAATATTATCCGGCATTAAAAAATACAAGTATTAAACCACTGTTTTATAGTCGGTTGCGTATTTATTCGCAGATAACCACAGGATGATACGGGGGAAAATACTAACAGCCCTTCATTTTGTAAATTAATGACTACAAAGAAGTGTTTAGTTCTCCATGATCTTATTGATATCTCTTTGTTTGCTGATAAACTCGCTGGAATAGATCTTCAGCAGTAATATAAATAGGGAGATGAGCAGGGGGCCAAATATCAAACCAATAAAGCCAAAGAGATTGAGGCCAATGATGACACCAAAGACAGTAGTTAAAGGATGCACATCACCCAGTTTGCGTAATAAGGTAAAGCGAAGTACATTATCAACCGTGCCGATAATACCGAAACCAAAGATCAGCATAGCGATGCCACGGCCTGTTTCTTCACCCGCAAAAAAGATGATGGCTAAGGGTACATAAGCTAAAGCGGCACCCACCACCGGGAGCATCGCTGCAATGCAGGTGACACCAAACCAGAAGAAAGGTTCTTTCACCCCGATAATCAGGTAACCGACCAGGCCCACCAATCCCTGTGCAAAAGCGATCAATGGAATACCGATGGCATTTGACACCACCATTTTGTTGACTTCTTTACTTACCTTATTTACATTCTCATCTTTCAGGGGTATGTATTCATACAAGGTATCTTCCATGTACCGGCCGTTTACCAGCATAAAATAAAGAATGAAATACATGAAGAAGATAGTAGTAACGGTATTAAAGGTGGCACCCAGTATCCGGGGCAGGCTTTGCGTGATAGCACTACCGAGTTTATTGATATTCTCTTCGCTGGTGATCGTAATGTCAAACTGTTGTTCAAGACTGGCCACGAGTTTTTTGAGGGCAGCCACCAGTTCGGATGAATGCTGCACGGCATAGGTGACTTTGGAAGAAAGCATATTGGCCAGTAACCCGACGGGCAGCAGGATCACAATAAAAGAAAGCAGCATCAGTAAGGCAGCGGTCCATCCTTTGCGCCATTTCTTTTTTTCGGTGAGAAAGAACATCCAGCGGTGCATTAATATATATAAGGTCATTGCACCGAGTACGGCCGGTAAGAAGGAATAGAGTTCTAAGAATAATAACAACCCGAGTAAAAGCAGGATGATAATAAAGAAGATCTGCCGTATCCGGTTCTGACTGATGGTGTCGCTCATACAGTAATTATATACAACTAAATTAAATAAAATAAGACCGATCAGCCGACCGGTCTTATTTACAGTGTTATTATGTATCCTATATTATAGTTTAACCAGCTTCCATTTACCCGCTTTAAAAAAATACCAGGCGGCTAAGGCCAGTAATGTTTCTGCGGCAGGAATAGCAATAAAAGCACCGGTGGGCCCCATACCGAATTCTTTGGCCAGTAACCAGGCGAGTGGTATCTGGAACAGCCAGAAACCAAAAATATTGATCCAGGTGGGTGTTTTGGTATCACCTGCACCGTTCAGTGCCTGTATCATTACCATGCCGATGCCATAAAAAATGTACCCGGCACCAATGATCTGCAGGGCACTGGTACCATAACGGTGTACTTCGGGTTCTTTGGTAAAAATGCTGATGATCGGGGATGCGAATACCAGGAATAAGAACATCACCCCGGCCATGAAAACGGCATTGTACCGAGCTGTCAGCATCACACTTTTTTCTGCTCTTTCCGGTTGTTGCGCACCGAGGTTCTGCCCCACCAGTGTGGCGGCGGCATTACTCAACCCCCAGGCCGGTAAAATAAAGAAGACCACATTCCGGATAGCCACCTGGTAGCCGGCAGATGCTTCGGTGCTGCCGGTATGCGATACCAGCCAGGCCAACACGATCCAGCTGCCACTTTGGATAAAGAACTGGAAAGTGGCAGGCCATGCCACATTGAATAATGTTTTCACTACCGGAAGATCCCAGTTAAAATGAGATCGTTTTAGTTTGATCATTTTCTTACCGCCGAATAAATGATAGCATTGATAGAGCACCCCGGCACCCCGGCCGATGGTGGTGGCAATAGCAGCGCCTTTCAATCCCAGTTCAGGGAAAGGTCCGTATCCATAAATGAGGAGGGGGCATAAAATGATATTGATACCACTGGCGATCCATAAACTCCACATCGCCATGGCGGCATCACCGGCACCCCTGAAAATTCCATTGATAAGAAATAATAAAATGATCACTAAAGAACCTGCCATCATAATACGGGTAAAAATGGTTCCCTCTTTGACCACTTCGGGGGCAGCTCCCATGATCTTTAAAATATCAGCAGCGAAAACAACACCCGTAATGCCAAGAATAAGGGCCACGAATATTGAAATAACAATTGCCTGGGCACCGGCATGGGCAGCACCATCGGGATTCTTTTCACCAATGCGGCGGGCCACCACCGCGGTTGCAGCCACGCTGAGCCCGATAGCGATGGTATAAATTAAAGAAATCACGGATTCTGTAAGACCCACTGTGGCAATGGCATTTTTGCTATTGGGTAAATGGCTTACAAAATACATATCCACGACTGCAAATACGGATTCAAGGCTTAGCTCCAGTATCATGGGTATGGCCAGCAATACAATGGCAGAGCGGATGCTGCCCTTGGTATAATCGTGTTCGTCGCCCCGCAGGGATTGTTTGACGAGGGAAAAGAAATAGGATAACCTATTGGTAGTAGTCGTTTGCGACATGGTTGGTAATAATTAAAGGTATAACTGAAAATCGTTTTTACGCTGCAAAGCTTTTGCGCATTGCAGGCTGCAACCGGGTTGTTGCTATTATTTCCTTAAAGGCAGGCTCTGATTTACAATGGGGAGAACCTGGCTGCCGGGGCAGTCCTTAGCAGATCTTCATATTCGTAAAATTGACGAGGGCAAATGTAGGGAGAATTTTTATCCTGTTTTATACCTCAAAGTGGTGAATTGTAGATTTCACGGGATGAATGGTTTTACGAAATCGTTTTATTTAAACGATCATAAAGAAAGCTGACTGATGATAAAAGTTTGGATAGTTTGTAGCGGGACGATTTCAAAAACAAAAACCCGGTCAACTGACCGGGTTTTCGCTCCCCCTGCTGGACTTGAACCAGCGACCCTCTGATTAACAGTCAGATGCTCTAACCAACTGAGCTAAGGAGGAATACCTTTCCCTTTCGGGGCAGCAAAAATAGGGATTTTAAGGTTTTAAACAACCTGTTCACAATCAAATTTTACCGGAAAATATTCCAGAAGCTGCCACTTTCTTCTATGCCCACAAAAACGCCATCCTCCCTGCTTTCCACCGGCCAGTTCTTTAAATAATACCCTTCACCGCTTACATTCCGGCCGTTTTGAAGGGCATATTTATAGCGGTGCAGGGGACAAACCACGTTGCCCAGTGCATCAATATAGCCATCGGCCATGATGCCACCGGCATGGGGGCATTTGAAAGCAAAGGCAAATACGGCGTCATTGTATTTTCCGATGCAGATCTTTTTTCCGTTCAGCTCCGCCACCGCAATATGATTGGCTCCAAAATCCAGTTCGTTGATATGATCAGCGATCTTATGCCAGGTTAATTTTTTTTCAGTCATGAGAAGGTTTAAAAAGCTCCAGGGGTTCAAAAGGTCCAGGAAATGTTTTTTACAAAAGGCCCTGCTTATGGAACCTCTTAAACTTTTAAACCTGTTAAACCCTAGTAGAGAAACTCCGTTTTATAAGGATACCGCAACTTATACATCAGCCGCACTTTTTCCAAAATCGTTGTACGCAGCCCGTCGATATTTCTTTTTTCCAGGGCGGAAATGAAAATGGCGTTGCCATTGGTTTCCCGGTTCCATCTTTCTTTCAGGTCGTCGAGGATTTGTTCTTTGGTGCTTTCCTCCAGCCATTCATCAAAGGTGTGCTTTTCGTACAGGTCCATTTTGTTGAAAATAGTGAGGATGGGTTTTTCAAAAGCATTCAGTTCCTGCAGGGTTTTATTCACCACGCCGATCTGGTCTTCATAGGCTATATGAGAAATATCCACCACATGCAGCAGTATATCAGCTTCCCGTACTTCATCCAATGTACTTTTAAAACTTTCCACCAGGTGGTGAGGCAGTTTGCGGATGAACCCTACCGTATCACTTAAGAGAAAAGGGGTATTCTCAAATACAACTTTACTGGTCGTCGTATCCAGGGTGGCAAATAATTTATTTTCTGCAAACACTTCTCTTTTACTCAGCAAATTCATAATGGTGGATTTGCCCACGTTGGTATAACCCACCAACGCCACCCGGATAAATTCACCCCGGTCTTTTCGCTGTGTGAAAGCCTGTTTATCTATCTCCGCCAGCCGTTTGCGCAGCAACGAGATCTTATCTCTGACGATACGACGGTCGGTTTCGATCTCGCTTTCGCCGGGACCTCTTGTGCCAATACCACCTCCGAGCCGTTCAAGGTGTTTCCACATACCTCTTAATCTTGGTAATACATATTGGTACTGGGCCAGTTCCACCTGTGCTTTGGCCTGGGCTGTTTTAGCACGGCTGGCAAAGATGTCGAGAATAAGATCAGAACGGTCGATGGTCTTTATCTCCAGTGCCTTCTCAATATTATTGATCTGTGCCCCGGTTAATTCATCATCAAAAATGATGATGCGGATATCTTTTCCAAGAATGTACTGGCGTATCTCTTCCAGCTTTCCCTTACCAATAAAAGTCCGGCTGTCGGGATGTTGCAGTTTTTGGGTAAATCGTTTGACGGTAACCGCACCGGCTGTTTCTGCCAGGAAGGCTAATTCATCCAGGTATTCAGTAACCTGCTGTTCGGTCTGATCTTTTTGGACCAAACCCACCAGCACGGCTTTTTCTTCTTTTTCAATTACGTTTCTCTTGTCCAGCATAATAATAAAAATACCTTCCGTGAAAGGAAGGACAGCAAAAGTAGAAAATAAAAAAGCGATCCACCTGTGGCAGACCGCTTTTCGGTAAATATTTTAACCGCTTACAGACCACTGAGGGTAAGACCGATCGAGAAAGGCCGTACCTGCGGGCCGGCACCATCTTTGAATAAAGTGGTGAGCTGGTAACTGCCATATAAACTAAAATGACCGATACCCAACCTGCCCATGGCTACCAGGCGGTTCTTATTGAAAAAGCGTTTGCCGCTTTCTTTCATCACATAATCATTCAGTGTCTGGTCGCTGCTGTTTTGCAATTCCACATTACGGGTATGTGCATTCAGCAATAAACCCACTTTTACACCGATAGCTGCTTTGAAGCTTTTATTGGGATTGGAGGGGTCTGCTGTATAGCGAAATTCAATGGGAGCTTCCAGGTAAGAAGTGGCCAGTTTTGTTTTTTTGAAGTGGTTGGTATCGGACTGGTCGCTGAAGCGAAGGGTGGTGGTCAGGTCTTTGATACCTACATAAGTTTCTTTGAAAATAATATGATCAGAAGAGATGCCCGGTCCGAAAGCCATACTCAGTTTGGGATTGGTCTTGAACGGGAAATCATACATCAGGTAAACATTAAAGCTTTTGGAAAAACCGCTGGTCTTCACACTGTCGGGAGCCCCGGCCCAGTTGGTATAGCCAAACTGCACCAGTAAATGATCATTGGAACGTCCGCTGAGATCAACGGGTTGTTTTTTCTTAAGTACCAGTGTAGTATCCTGGGCAGATAATGCAGTAATAACAAGGGTACAGGTAAGTAACGAAAGGATCTTCTTCATAAAATTTAAGTAGTGGACAAATGTATTTTCATCCCGGTTAACAAAAGGTTAAAGCACCTTTGTTTATTTACTGAAAAGGGTTTTAAAATGAAAAATCCCGCAAAGCCGTTCAGTACACAAAGAAAGCTGAACCTGGTATTGTTCTCTTTGTGGTCTTTGTGTTCCTGCCTTCCGGCAGGCAGGTTTGCGGGATAACTGTGATCGCTGTCTTTTTAAATAATTAGCTGGTGGACCCTGCAGGGCACGATCCTGCGACCCCCTGATTATGAGTCAGGTGCTCTAACCAACTGAGCTAAGGGTCCTGCCAAAAAAGGCGCTGCAAAAATAGAAAAAAACAGCGGTAATCAAATCAGAATAAATATTAAATGGAATCGGTAGATTTACCGCTGCTGACGAGTATGCTTGAAAACGATCACATAAAGCGGCTGCTTACCGCTGTTGCATTGAATAATGACCAGGCTGCCTATAAGGAGTTATTTCTTCTTTTGCACAGCCGCCTGAAACAATTTACCTATTCCATACTGAAATCCGGCGAAGAAGCCGAAGAACTGGTGTCTGATCTTTTTATCCGGATCTGGGAAAAAAGAGACCAGTTGACTACCATTGAATCTCCTTTGTTATATTTCTATGCTACCGCCAAAAACCTGGCCTTTAACCGGATCAGCAAACAAAAGCGGCAACAGAACCTGGCCCCGGAAGAATGGCTGGTGCAGTTGAACAGTATCTATTTTGACCCCGAACAACTAATGATGACCGAGGAGATGATGAGGCAGATCAGGCAGGCGGTCAATGATTTACCTCCCCGGTGCCGGATCATTTTTAAACTGGTCAAGGAAGATGGTTTGAAATACCGGGAGGTAGCTGAATTGCTGCAATTATCTGTCAAAACGGTTGAGGCCCAGATGGCTATAGCCTTGAGACGAATAGGGAAAGGGATGCATCTTGATATTAAAGCCGCTGAACAACCCAGGCAAACGCCAAAAAATAGTTAAGATTTCTTTAGGGGTAATCACTCAGTTTTATTGTCTTACTATTTTATTCCAACCAACGATTGCATGAGCCAGGAAAAATTTTGGGTTTTACTTTCTAAAAAGCTGTCGGCTGAAGCTGATTCTGAAGAGCTTAAAGAGCTCGAAAATCTTATTCATAACCATCCGGAATGGCAGTATGCCATTCAGAACCTGGAAGATCTCTGGAAACATTCCTCACAAAAAGATTCCCTGCAGGGAGAAGACGCTTTTATGCTGCACCTGCACCGGATGACTGAACTGAATATCCCTTTTGGGGATGAGCCGGCTGAAATTCCGGCTGTTCCTGTAACGAAGGTTAGAAAATTAAAATGGTACTGGGCTGCCGCTGCAATTATTGCGGTAGCCGGGTTGTTCGTTTTTGGTAAGTCAATATTGACCAGCCATACGGATGAATCACTGGCCTACAAAGAAGCTAATGAAATATCCACCCGTCCAGGGTCCAAATCCAAGATCCAGTTACCGGATGGTTCCATTGTGATGCTGAATTCCGGAAGTAAGCTGATCTATAATAAGGATTATGGTATTGATAACCGGGAAGTAACACTGGTGGGTGAGGGGTTCTTTGATGTAAAGAAAAACAAGGAGAAGCCTTTTATTATTCATACTGCTGATATTAATATTAAAGTATTGGGAACCGTATTTAATGTAAAGGCTTACCCCGAGGATAAGAAAACCGAGACCAGCCTGATCCGTGGCAGTATCGAGGTTACCATCAAGAACAGGCCCAACGATAAGATTATCCTTTCACCCAGTGAAAAGTTAGTGGTGGAAAATGGGGTGATTACCGATGCAAAGCTGAATTCACAACGGGAGGATGTTGTTACCGGATCAACAGTGCTGAACACGGTGATGGCGGTTAATAAATTAAAGTACAGCCCGGTTGACAGTTCTGTTGCTGAAACACTCTGGATCGAGAATAAATTAGTTTTCCGGGATGAGTCTTTTGAAGAGCTGGCAATGAGAATGCAGCGCTGGTATGATGTCAGCATTTCCATACAAGATGAACAACTGGCAGTAAAACGCCTGAGTGGAATTTTTGAAAGAGAAACGATTGAACAGGCGCTGGAGGCATTGAAGATATCCATACCGTTCCGCTATGAAAAGGTCGGGAATAAAATTATTATTCACCAATAACGCTTATGCCATATGACTGTTCCCAACACTTCGTGACAAGGGTGAAACTGAAATGACGAAGCCCCGCTGCAACGGGACTTCGCCAGGCTAATACAACCAGATGACAGGTACCCATGAGGGAGGCCTGGATTGATTAACCCTTCAAACGGAAAATATGAAAAAAAACGAAACGACTGCTGTTTCAGGTAAGGTTCTGTATTTAAAGATTGCGAGAATTATGAAACTGATGATTGCTTTGCTGATGATTGCCTGTCTCCAGGTATCTGCCAAGGGCTGGTCCCAGGACCGGATCACCCTGAAGATGTCCGAAGCAGAAATCAAAAAAGTATTATTCGCTATTGAAAAGAAAAGTGATTACCGTTTTCTTTTCAGCGAAACTGCTATTAAGGGCAAACCCCGTGTAAATGTGGACGTGGTGGAAGCCCCGATCTCCGAAGTACTGGACAGGATACTGGCCAATACAGGGGTGAGTTATAAAATTTTGGGTACCAACCTCGTGGTGCTCAAGGAAGGGATAGCCGCTGCTGCGATCACTTCCCAGGAAATCAGGGTATCAGGAAAGGTAACTGCTGAAGGCGGAGAGATTCTTTCCGGTGTTTCCGTATCTGTAAAAGGAAGCCGGACCGGGACAACCACTGATGTTAACGGCAACTACTCCATCAGTGTACCAGACGATGCTGTATTGGTATTCAGCTCGGTGGGCTACGAAACGCAGGAAGTGGCCGTAGCTGGTAAAACCAATATCAGTGTTATACTGCAACAATCTTCCCGCAAAATCGATGAAGTGGTGGTGATTGGTTATGGTACTGCTAATAAAAGAGACTTAACCGGATCTATTGTTAAAATTTCAGGTAAGGATGTGGCGGATAAACCTAATACGAACCCGGTGGCAAGTTTGCAGGGGAGAGTAGCTGGCTTATCTGTAGTCAATAATGGAACGCCCGGCCAGGCACCCGATATTCGTATTCGGGGTACTATCAGTATCGGTTCGGTGAAACCATTGTATGTAGTAGATGGTGTTTTTAACGATAATATTGACTACCTCAACCCTAACGATATTGAGTCCATCGAAATTTTAAAAGATCCTTCTTCATTGGCCATCTTTGGGGTAAGGGGTGCTGCCGGTGTAATTGCCATTACTACTAAAAGAGCTAAAGCAGGCCAGGTAACCGTTAACTATAACAACTCTTTTGGTACTAAGCAATTAGTTGATAAAATTAAACTGGCTAACGCCGAGGAGTTTAAAACACTGTATGAAGAAGAAAAGTTAAATATCGGTGCAAATACTCCATTCGACTATTCAAAATGGACAGCCAATACTGACTGGATTGATGCTGTCACCAGGACAGGTAACTTCAATTCGCATAACCTGAGTGTTTCAGCCAGTACCGAAAAGAATAAATTCAATATGGGGATTGGCTATGTTAGTGATGAGGGTATTATCCGTCACCAGAAACTGGAGAAAATTCTTTTCTCCATGAGTGATGAGCTTAAGATCAGTAAAGCAATAAAAATAGGATTCAATTTCAATGGGGTCCGTCAGAATAATCCTTACGGCTATGCCGCTGATGTATTAAATGATGCCCGCAAAGTAGCTCCTATTGTGCCCTCCGGAACGAAGACTTTTTATACCAAAAACCCTTATGGCATCGACAGCCTCAACCAGGTTTTATATTATGAGCTTCCCTCTATCCAGAATTCCGGTGTGGTGAATCCGCTCGTAAGATTGGAGAATGAGTGGGATAAGACCATTAACATCGAATACAGAACGGTGGCCAGTGTATTTGCTGAAGTTAATTTCTTAAGAGACTTTACGTTCAAATCTACTTTGTATGCGGATATAAGCAATGTAAACAGGAGACAATATGTGCCGCTTTATTATACATATGATGCCGCTAATGATGCGGCCTTCTTAACCAGCCCGGCTACCAAAGTGTTTGAAAATGATGATACTTACCGGAAATTCCAGCAAGACCATATACTTAGTTACAAAAAGAATTTTGGGAATCATAACCTAAACCTCGTAGGCGGTTTTACCACCTATTACAGGGGTAAATTTTTAAGAAGTGCTTCGGTTAACCAAAGCTCTACCGGTGCAGCTATTCCGGATGATAAACGTTTCTGGTATATCAATAATGGGTTTGGCGATGTACAATCACAACGGTCATCGTCCTCCCAATCGGAGGCTACTACGGTTTCTGGTTTATTCAGGGCTTTGTATAATTTCCAGAATAAATATTACCTGAATGCTTCTTTCAGAAGAGATGCTTCCTCCCAGATTTCACCTGCTAACCGTTCCCAGAATTTCTGGGCTGTGGGAGCTGCCTGGGAATTGACAAAAGAGGGCTTTATGCAGGACCAGAAAATATTTGATTTCTTGAAATTGAAAGCCTCTATAGGTGTACTGGGAAATCAAAATATTGAAATACCCGGCCTGGGAACTGATTATCCTTTTTATCCTGGTTTAGTGGGGGGTGCTGCTGCTGTATTTGGTAATAATATTTATACTGCCTACCAGCAGGCTTTCATTCCGGATCCTAACCTGAAATGGGAAACTGTTTCTGCAAAAGAAGTGGGTGTGGAATTATCCGCTTTCTCCAACCGTCTTCGTTTTGAGGCCAGCTATTTTGATAAACTCACCAAGGATTTAATGACCCTTATTCCCGGTCCTAGTGGAACAAGACCGGGTTTAACAAATATTGGCAGTATTAAAAATAATGGTCTTGAATTTTCAGCCAGCTGGGTGCAAAAATTGACAAAAGACATGACCCTGACGATTGGCGGTAATTTAACCACCTATAATAACAAAGTTGTAGAGTTAGCGACTAAGGACTTTGCTATTATTAACGGCTTCAACAGGACAGTAGTTGGCGAGCCCATCGGGTCCTTTTATGGGTACATTGTAGAAGGTATATACCAGTCTTATGCCGATGTGTTAGCGTCACCAATAAATACTGAATTCTCTTATGGACCCGGTGACTTAAAATATAAAGACATCAATGGTGATGGAGTAATTAATACTGCAGATAGAAGTGTTATTGGTAATCCAACACCCGACTTTGCCTACGGGGGCAATATCAACCTTACTTACAAAGGATTTGATCTTGGCATTGACGTGAATGGTGTGTATGGCAATGAAATCTACAGAAACTGGGGTGGAACCGAATCGCCTTTCCAGCGGGTAAACTATGCCGCCTTTAAGGTAAACAGGTGGAGAGGAGAAGGTACTTCCAACTGGGATCCTATTCTTGCCCAGGATCACCGTATTAATTACGAGGCGTCTACCTATGGTATTGAAGATGGCAGTTATTTCAGGATCAGGAATATACAAGTAGGCTATAATTTCAGTCCGCAGTTTGCTTCAAAACTTAAAGCAAAAAACTTCAGGCTGTTTGCAAATATTCAGAACCTGAAAACCTTTAAGAATAATCTGGGTTATACACCTGAATTTGGTGGCAGTGCTATCTCATTCGGGGTGGATAATGCAGGCGGTGCTATACCTGTAGTTAGCACTTTTGGATTAAATATTACATTTTAATTTAAAATGATAAACGAAAGCATATGAAAAAAAGTATAATAAGTTTAGGAAGGCTTTTTCTTCTGCTTGCATTACCTGCTTTGTTTATGGTTAGTGGCTGTAAAAAGTTTTTAGACCGTAAACCGTTAGAAGCAACTTTAGATGATGTAAGACAGGGAGGAATTGAAGGCCAGGTTTTTGCACTTTATAGTGCTATTAAAGACTATGATATTGGTAACACTTTTGGTGGTATTCCCTGGCAGGGCATGCACAACTTCCGTTCAGATGATTCGGAAAAAGGAAGTGATGCTGCCGATGGTGCCGAATGGGTGGCACCCTTTGATAATTTTCAATACGTAAAAGACCTCTGGGCTTCTAATTTTTACTGGGATGGTCATTACCAATTAATAAGCCTGGCAAATATTGCAATACAAACGGCAGACTCATTACAATTGTCAGGTCCGGAATCGAATGCCAACATTGCAGAAGCCAGGTTTTTCAGGGCTTTTGCTTATTTCGATTTAGTAAGGGCCTTTGGGGATGTACCCAAAATTGATTTCCGTATATATACCCCGTCACAGGCCAACATACCCAAATCACCGGCATCAGCTATCTATGCGCTGATAGATGCAGACCTTGCCTATGCAGCAGCAAATTTGCCAGCAGTATGGGGGGCCAAATATCCGGGCCGCTTAACCAGTGGTGCAGCCAGGGCATTGCATGCAAAAGCTCATTTATTCAGGAGCAATTGGGCGCAGGCACTAACACTTTGCCAGCAAGTAATGGGTTCCGGACAATATTCCCTGTTTTCAAGTTATCATGGCATATTTAAGGATGCTGGCGAAAATTGCAGTGAATCAATATTGGAATGGCAGAATTATATGGGTCCCAACAGAACAGATGACCGCGGCTCCTGGTACGCAACTTGCCAGGGAGTAAGAGCTCCTAATTCAAGTGGTTGGAACTTAGGCTGGGGATGGAACACGCCAACGGATGCCTTTGTCAATCATTTTGAGGCCGGCGATCCAAGAAAAGGTTCTTCCATTTTATTTTCGGGTCAACCAGATGATATTAGCACAGGCGGATATGGTGGCACATTGCCTAATTATATCTTAGATCCCGTTCCGGGGCCTTTACCCAGGAAGTACTGGAATAAGAAAGTATATGCTGACCCCGCCGTAAGGGCTTCGACCGGCTGGTTGGATGGTGCCTATTGGATCAACCAGCGGGTGATAAGATATGCCGATGTGGTGCTGATGACAGCAGAATGTTTGAATGAAACCGGGCAGGGCGCATTAGCGGAACCCCTGGTAAATTCAGTTCGCAGCCGTGTAGGTTTAGCAGGTATTACTTTTGTCAACCAGGCGCAGATGAGAACAGCAATCAAAAAAGAAAGAAGAAGTGAATTAGGGTTAGAGGGTGAAAGGTTCTATGACCTGGTGCGTTGGGGTGACGCTGTTTCTGTATTAGGTCCATTGGGATATCAGAACAAATGCAGATTCTATCCTATTCCTCAGCCTGCCATTGACAGATCCAATGGTGTATTAGTTCAAAACCCGGAATGGTAAATATTTCTATACTACTGGTAAATAATCCTTGCCAGTAGTATAGTTTAAAAAAATAAAATTAGCATATGAAAAAAATAAATTTTTCAATCAGGCTCTTAGCTTTCTCTTTGGCGATAGGTGCAGCGTTATTCTCCTGCGATAAAAAAGACAGGCCTGAATTAGGGAGTTTTCCAAAAGATAACGACCCCCGGTTTCCTTTATATCCCGGTGGCCCATTGAAATTTTATGCAGCCTTTAACGGCACTACAACAAACCCGTTAATGAATGCGGTTGACAGTATACGGGCCAATTTTGCTGCTGATAATCCGTTCACGACCGTTGATGGTATTTCGGGCAAAGGAGTAAAAGGGGTTGCTGCAAAAGATAAAGCCATAAAATATCCATCCGCAAATGATTTTGCAAAATCAACAAGTGTTACAGTCGCTTATTGGGTAAAGAATACACCTGCCACGGATGGTGAACCTGAATTTCATTTTTCTCTTCCTTCTACTGATTTTTGGCATGAAAGTGCTATGTTTTTGCTGGTGGAAAAAGGCGGGCCTAATCCTGAAAATAGTACCCCCACGCAAATGGCCTGCACCTTTGCCCTTCAGGATCACTGGGTAGAATTCAGAGGTGTAAACAGGTTGCCCAATGTATTAGATGGTAACTGGCACCACCTTGCTTTTGTATATGATGAAACCACTTCTAAAGTAACGGCTTATGTAGATGGTGTTGCCATCCCTTATACCGGTACGGGCAATAATATTGGTTTGGGTCCCCTTGCATTTAAAAATGTATCCAATTTCGTATTAGGTGGCTGGAACAGGCATGTGTCAGGTGCCGGCGGTGCACAAGATGCCTGGATACATTCTTATTCCGGTTCTATGGATCAGTTCAGGCTTTATGGTAAAGCACTTACTGCTTCAGAAGTACTGGCACTCTATAATAGCAGGTTATAATAGTCAATGACTACCAGTTGATTTTTATATCATAGCAGAGCATAAGCAGAAAAAGGGGCTGAACAATGTATTGTTTCAGCCCTTTTAAAATTTAATCAGGCATTCTTAAATAACTTCGTTGATGACAAGCTTCACTTTTAACAGGATTGGCTTTTTTTTCCTCTTTGTTTTGGTAGCTGCCGCTTTTAGTAATTGTAGAAAGAAAACCGCTTTATTCTCTCCGTTACCGTCCTCCCAAACCAATATTACTTTTGCCAATAACCTGGAGAAAAAAAAACTGTTCAACATACTTTATTACCTGTATTATTATAACGGAGGGGGAGTGGCTGTTGGAGATGTCAATAATGATGGCCTGCAGGATATTTTTTTTACAGCCAATAAAAAGGGGGGCAATAAATTATACCTGAACAAAGGCGGTTTTGAATTTGAAGACATTACTGCAAAAGCCGGCGTGGCGGGTATGGCTGACTGGTGTACCGGTGCTGTAATGGTGGATATTAATGCAGACGGCTTGTTAGATATCTATGTTTCTACAGTTAGTCAGAAGTACGGGCTTACGGGTCATAACGAATTATACATCAATAAAGGCGGCTCAGTATTTACAGAGCAATCGGCAGCTTACGGATTAAATACTTCCTGCTTTACCACACAGTCAGCTTTTTTTGATTACGATCGTGACGGGGATCTCGATTGCTATATATTGAATCAGTCACACCATCCACATGCAAATATTGTTGATACCATAAATAGAAAAGGATATGATTCCTTATCCGGGGACAGGTTGTATCGAAACGATGGCCCGGTAGGTGTTGATGCAGACGGTAAACGCACAGGAGGGTTTACTGATGTTTCTAATCAGGCAGGTATTTATCAAAGCAATCTTGGGTATGGATTGGGATTAGCTGTTTCAGATATCAACAATGATGGATGGGATGATATCTATATCGGTAACGATTTTCATGAAAATGATTATTACTATTTAAATAATAAAAACGGAACGTTTACCGAAAGCAGTGCAGCACATTTCCGGCATTATAGCCGCTTCAGTATGGGTAATGATATTGCTGATTACAATAACGACGGCCAATTAGATATCGTAACCGTTGATATGCTTCCACCAAAGGAAGAAATATTAAAGACCTATGGAAGCGATGAAAACCCGGATATTTATAAAGTGAAATTAGAGCTGAGAGGGTACCAAAATCAGTACTCTAAAAATTGTTTGCAACGAAACAACGGAAACGGAATAAGTTTTAGTGAAACAGCTTTGCAAAGCGGGATCTCGGCAACGGACTGGAGCTGGGCTCCTTTATTTGCCGATTTTGATAACGATGGCAATAAAGATTTATTTATTACCAGCGGCATTGAAAGACGCCCGGTAGATTTGGATTTTATACGCTTTGCAGATAAGAAAAAAGCCGGGGGAATGGATGCCACTGATAAATATGATGATGAAACCATAGCGGCCATGCCCGAGGGAAGTTCTCATCCTTTCTTTTTCAAAGGGGACGGTATTTCTTCTTTTACCGACGTAAGCCAGCTATGGGGAACAGCGAAACTAAAAGGGTGCTCCAATGGTGCCGCTTATGCTGATCTGGATAATGATGGTGATCTTGATGTGGTAGCCAACTGCCTGAATGCGCCGGCATTAGTTTTAAAAAATAACGCACCGGCTCAGAATCATATTGCTATTTCCTTTAAGGGGGATAGCCTTAATACAGGTGGTGTGGGTGCAAAAGCATGGGTGTTTACAAACGGTAAAATTCAGTATCAGCAACTGATGCCTGTGCGGGGCTTTATGTCGTCTTCTGCGCCGGTACTCCATTTTGGTTTGGCTTCTTCCCCTGCAATTGATAGCCTGTTGATAGTTTGGCCGAATCAGAAATACCAGTTGATTACGAATGCAGGCATCAACAAAACGATAACTGTAAATATCAAAGATGCATCTGCTGATTTCCTGCAGGCCTCCTTTTTTCCTGTAGCCCCCTCCCCATTGCAGGATGTTACGGAATCTATCACCTGCAACTGGAGACATATTGAAAATGATTTTGAAGATTATAATATTCAATACCTGATACCCCATAAGTTATCTACCCGCGGACCTAAAGTAGCAGTCGCAGATGTAAATAAAGACGGGCTAGACGATTTTTATGTATGCGGAGCGAAATTGCAGCCCGGAGCATTGATGATACAGCAACGGGATGGTAAATTTATTGCGGCTGATACTGCCTTATTTAACAAATATGCGGTGGCAGAAGAAGTTGATGCCATTTTTTTTGATGCCAACGGTGATACCTTCCCGGATTTATTCGTAATCACGGGTGGAAATGAAGTGCCGCAAAACGAACTGTCTTTACTTGACAGGTTGTACTTAAATGACGGCACGGGCAAGTTTATCAAAGCCGACAAACCATTGTCGGTCGTTTTTGAAAATAAATCCTGCGTTGCCGCTGCTGATGCAGATAATGATGGTGATCAGGACCTGTTTATCGGTAACCTGGCAAGCCCTGTGAAATATGGCATGCCTACTACTTCTTATCTCTACCTTAATGATGGTAAAGCACATTTTACAAAAGCAGGTGATAATATTATTCCATTATACCAGGTTGGTATGGTTACTGCTGCTTCATTTGTTGATGTGGATAAAGATGGGTGGAAAGACCTGATTATAACAGGCGAGTGGATGCCGGTAAAGGTTTTTAAAAATAACAAAGGAAAATTTACTGCAACAGATATTACACAATCAACCGGGCTTTGGCAAACGATAGAGGCGACGGATGTGAATGGCGACGGCTACACGGATATATTGGCCGGCAATTGGGGCTGGAACAATAAATTCTGGGCAGGTAAAAATGGCCCTTTGAAATTATATGTAAAGGATTTTGATAAAAACGGAACGGTGGAGCAGGTGATGGCATATACAATAGACGGGAAAGAGTATCCTTTCCTGGCCAAAGATGAATTAGAAAGGGCTTTGCCAGTTTTAAAGAAAGCTTATTTGAAATACAGCGAGGTAGCCGGAAAAACAGTGCAGTACGTTTTTTACGATTTGTTTAATGAGTATACAGAATTGAAAGCTGAGGTGCTGGCGTCTTCTTGTTTTATCAACGACGGGAAAGGTAATTTTACACGATACGATCTTCCCTGGAATATGCAGACAGCGCCGATTTTTTCTTTTGAACCGGATGCGGAGAAAAACAATACTGGTTACCTGGCAGCCGGGAATTTTTTTGGTACTATTCCGTATGAAGGAAGGTATGATGCATTATTACCAACCAGTTTTAGTTTTAATAAAACCAATAACAGGTTTACCGAATCATTTACGATACCATCTTTTGAAGGAGAAGCAAGGGACATTAAATGGCTGAATACAATTAACGGGGAAAAGATTCTATTGATTGCCAGAAATAATAGCGGGATTAAATTTTACAAAAAAAAATAATTGAAACCCCCTGCAGGTAGCGATGGGGTATGCTTGTAACCAGGTTGTTTGTTAATTTTTAAATGAGTATATGAAAATATCCGGGGTTTATGTATGGCTTATTTTGTTTGCCACACTTTTTGTTTGCGGCGATTGCTCCAATAAGACGGATGATACTCCTCCTCCTGTACTGCCAACCCCGTCCAACGACATGGACTTGTGGCTGACAAAGGCTAACCAGTCAGTGTTATTGCAAAAGCAAAATGATGTATTGTCATTTGGGACTACAGCGAACGGCTATCCCAATGTCGATGTTGATTCTGCTACTACATATCAATCCATTGATGGGTTTGGTTACACCTTAACGGGCGGCAGTGCTTTTTTAATTAACAACATGCCTGCCGGTTCAAAAGCAGGATTGTTGAATGAGCTATTTGGCACAGGCAATTCTTCTATTGGAGTTAGTTTTTTACGTATAAGTATTGGTGCATCCGACCTCAGTCAGTTTGTATTCAGTTACAATGATATGCCCGCCGGTCAGACAGACCCCACTTTGGTCAATTTCAGTTTATCAAAAGATACAGTAGATCTGATACCGTTGTTACAGCAGATATTGGCCATTAACCCCGCTATTAAAATCATGGGCTCGCCATGGAGTGCTCCAGCTTGGATGAAGGATAATGGAAGTAGTGTGGGTGGTAGCCTGCAGCCACAATACTATGGCGTCTATGCAACCTACCTGGTAAAGTATGTGCAACAAATGCAGGCCAAAGGAATTCCAATTCATTCTATCACTATACAGAACGAACCAGAAAACGGGGGTAATAATCCGAGTATGCTGATGACGGCAACACAGCAAGCCACATTTATTAAAAACCATCTTGGTCCTGCTTTTCAGGCGGCTGGTATTACAACTAAAATAATTGTTTTTGACCACAACTGCGATAATCCAAACTACCCTATTTCCATCTTAAATGACGCGGCCGCCAAACCGTTTGTTGATGGTTCTGCTTTTCATTTGTATAGTGGTAATATCTCCGCCATGTCGAATGTGAATGCAGCGCATCCCGATAGAAATTTATACTTCACTGAACAATGGACCTCTTCTGCCGGATCATTTAGCGGAGATCTTGCCTGGCATTTAAGAAATGTAATTGTAGGTTCAACCAGAAACTGGAGCAGAGTGGCATTGGAATGGAATTTAGCCAATGATCCTTCCTTCGGCCCGCATACCCCCGGCGGTTGTACCCAATGTAAAGGAGCATTAACCATTAATGGTTCTGCTGTTAACAGGAACGTTAGTTATTATATAATCGGGCATGCAGCTAAGTTTGTACCCGCAGGATCGGTTCGTATAGCAAGTAGCCTGGTAGCCAATCTTCCCAATGTGGCTTTTAAGACACCTGCCGGGAAAAAAGTACTGATTGTATTGAATGATAATACAACTGCATCTGGTTTTAATATACGGTATAAAGGCAGGTGGGTAGCTGCATCGTTAGATGCCGGCGCAGTAGGAACGTATGTATGGTAGGTGAGGGTATAAATAAACCCTTTATCGGATAAATACCGGACTAACAGCCTGCACGAAGCAGAGCGATGAGTAGGTTGTTTATAGAATAGGAATAAAAATTAGTGTTTAACATATGAAAAAAATTACTATAATCTGCACTGTTGTAGCATTGGCCGCCTGTTCAGAAAAAAAAGATGAAAATAGAGCAACAGTTTCAACCGCTTTTTCAACAGAGGGTAAACAGGTAATTGTTTATACCACCGCCGATAGTACTGATCTTCGTTTATCACGAACAGATACGCTTGTTTTTAAAGATATGGCACAGCCCAAAGAAACAGAGATCTGTGTGTTTGTTGATCCATCTAAAACATTTCAAACTTATTTCGGAACAGGAGCAGCATTGACCGATGCTTCTGCCGAAACATTTTATAAGTTACCCAAAGATAAACAACAGGAAGTGTTGCAGGCTTTCTTTGATAAAGACAAGGGGATTGGTTACACGGTGGCCCGTACCAATATCAACAGTTGCGATTTCAGCAGTGATATGTATACGTATGTGGCCGATAATGACAAGGACCTGAAAACATTCAACATCGATCATGACAGAAAGTACAAAATACCTTTCATAAAAGAGGCGATGAAAGCAGCAGGTGGTAAACTGAATTTATTTGCCAGTCCGTGGAGTCCGCCGGCCTGGATGAAAGATAATAATGATATGCTGCATGGCGGAAAACTGAAACCCGGCTTTTATAACAGTTGGGCGATGTATTATACCAAATTCATTAAAGAGTACGAAAAAGAAGGTATTCCTGTATGGGGTATCAGTGTGCAGAACGAACCGATGGCCACACAAAAATGGGAAAGCTGTTTGTACACTGCGGAAGAGGAAAGAGATTTCCTGAAGAATCATCTCGGACCTGTGATGGAAAAAGAAGGACTCAAAGAGAAGAAGATCATAGTATGGGACCATAACCGGGACCTGATCTACCAGAGAGCACAAACTTATTTTAATGATCCGGAAGCTGCGAAATATGCCTGGGGTATCGGGTTTCACTGGTATGAAGACTGGAGTGGCGGGACACCGATGTATGAAAACCTGAAAAGAGTGTATGAAGCATTTCCTGAAAAAAATATTTTATTCACTGAAGGTTGTGCGGAAAGTTTTAATGCCAGCCGCTATAATGCCTGGGTGCTGGGTGAAGAATATGGCCGCAGTATGATCAATGATTATAATAATGGCATGGTTGGTTTTACGGACTGGAATATTATTCTTGATGAAACAGGTGGCCCTAACCATGTACAGAATTTTTGTTTTGCACCGGTGCATGGCGATACGAAAACGGGTCAGCTGATCTATACCAATGCATATTATTATATCGGGCATTTTTCCAAATTTATTCAGCCGGGTGCTAAACGTATCAGTGCTGCTGCCAGCCGCAGCCAGTTGCTGACTACTGCTTTCCGTAATGAAGATGGAAAGACGGTGGTGATCGTAATGAACCAGGGCAACCAATCATTTCCTTATTACCTATGGATAAATGGTAAGGCAGCCGAAGTAAAAGCAAGACCGCATTCCATAGCTACATTAATATTCTGATCATATGCTCATTCACAATAATAAGAACATCATTAGCAACAAACGGATACTGCTTGTATATTCACTTGTTGTTCTATTCCTCTTCGCCTGTGGGAATAAAGAAAGTCCTGCGCCTCCACCGGTTGTAGTAAAGAACCCGGTATTTAGTACTGCTACGGTGAATGATATTTCTTTGGAGAACCTTGTATATGATGTGAACCTGCAACCCGCAGTGAAGATAAATTTTACAGAACCACTGAAACAAAGTACTGTAGCAGGTGCTGTGACAATGGCGGAAGCGAACGGAGTAGCAGTTGCGGTGAACACCACCCTGCAGAATGATGATAAGACCATTCTTATTCAACCTGCAGCAGCACTTGGATACCTGAAGAAATATTCAGTACGGGTAGGGAACTCCCTGATGTCATCATCCGGCGGGCGACTACAATCAGATATCAGCAAAAGTTTTATAACCCGGATTGATTCTTCCCGGAAATTTCCTCTCATTACTGATAATGCCCTGCTGGACCTGGTGCAGCAACAAACCTTTAAATACTTCTGGGATTTTGGTCACCCGGTCAGCGGTTTGGCAAGGGAAAGAAATACATCGGCAGATATCGTTACCAGCGGCGGCTCCGGTTTTGGCATCATGGCGATCCCTGTTGCCATCAATAGAAACTTTATAACAAGGGCGCAGGGGTTGGCAAGAATGCAAACTATCGTTGCCTTTTTAAAGAATAATGCGGTAAAAGTAAAAGGTGCATTCCCGCATTGGCTGAACGGGAGCACCGGTGCTATTGTCCCTTTCAGTGCTAATGATAATGGGGCTGACCTGGTAGAAACATCTTACCTGATGATGGGCTTATTGACAGCAAGACAATATTTCAATGGAGCTGATGCAGCAGAGACCACACTGCGTAGTGATATCAATACTTTATATAATAATGTAGAATGGGATTGGTTCCGGCAGGGAAACCAGAATGTATTGTACTGGCATTACAGTCCTGATCGCGGATGGGTGATGAATTTACCCATCAGGGGATGGAATGAATGCCTGATCACCTATGTGCTGGCGGCAGCTTCCGCCACGCATGGTATCCCGGCGGCTGTATACACTAATGGATGGACAGGTAATGGCAGTACGAATGGTTTTATTAACGGGAACACTTATTATACACATCAACTTCCACTGGGGACAGCATTTGGAGGCCCCCTGTTCTTTGCGCATTATTCATTCATGGGAATTAATCCCACCGGACTGACAGATGCGTATGCCAATTACGAAGTGCAAACCCGGAACCATTCACTGATCAACTACAAACACTCCATAGCAAATCCCCGGTCCTGGTATGGGTATAGTGATTCAGTTTGGGGATTAACGGCCAGTGATATTTCCGGAGGTTATACGGCCAGTTCACCCACGAATGATATTGGCGTGATTGCACCCACGGCGGCCATTTCATCTATACCGTATACACCCGCTGAATCCATGAAGGCATTAAAGTTTTTTTACTATGTGCTGGGGGATAAGCTCTGGAAGGAATATGGATTTATAGATGCATTTTCCCTGAAAGACCAATGGTTTGCCAGTTCATTTTTGGCGATCGACCAGGGGCCGATAGTGGTGATGATCGAGAATTACAGAACCGGCTTGTTATGGAACCTGTTTACAAGTTGCCCTGAAGTAAAAGCGGGTATGTTATCACTTGGATTCAGTGCTCCTTATTTATAAAAGGATTTTATGCCACGAATAAACAACTGTCTTTTTATACTGGTTTTATTTTTTTCTGTAACCATGGTTGCTCAAAAAAATAAACCGGAGCCTGCTGTATTTGATCCAACGGCAAGACCAAAGAATCTCTCCGATTCTGCCCTGCTGGACCTGGTGCAAAAACAAACCTTCCGTTATTTCTGGGATTTTGCCCATCCTGTCAGTGGTATGGCAAGGGAAAGAAGTAATGTTGGTTTTGGTTATGGACATGAAACAGTAACAACAGGGGGTACAGGTTTTGGCATCATGAGTGTGATCGTGGCCGTGGAAAGAAAATGGATCGGCAGGGATACTGCGGCAAAGTTTCTGCTGAAGATGGTCAACTTCTTATTAAAGGCAGAAAGTTATCATGGTGTATTTCCGCATTGGATGGATGGTGCAACCGGCAAAACAATTCCTTTCAGTCGTAAAGATGATGGCGCTGACCTCGTTGAAACCTCTTATTTATTCCAGGGCTTGCTTTGTGCCCGTCAATATTTTAATGGTGATAACAAAACAGAAAGAGAATTACGCAACCGCATTAACTGGATGTGGCCGGATATTGAATGGAACTGGTTCACACAGGGACAGGAGGTATTATATTGGCACTGGAGCCCCAACAATGGCTGGGCCATGAATTTCCCGGTACGGGGATTTAATGAGTGCTTGATTATGTATATCCTTGCCGCTTCCTCTCCGAATGAAAAGTACCAGGTTTCTTCCTCTGTCTATTACCGGGGCTGGGCTCAAAGCGATTTTTTTAAAAACGGCAAAGAATATTATGGTATCAAATTACCATTAGGGTTTGATTATGGAGGACCGCTGTTCTTTTCGCAGTATTCTTTCCTGGGTTTGGACCCGAGAGGATTAAAAGACCGCTATGCTGATTACTGGGAGCAAAACCGGAATCATACCCTGATCAACAGGGAGCATTGTATCCGCAATCCCAATAAATTTAAAGGATATGGAGAAAACTGCTGGGGACTAACGGCCAGTGACACCTATAATGGTTATGCGGCTCATTCACCAACGGAAGACCTGGGTACAATAAGCCCCACTGCTGCATTGAGTGCTTTTCCCTACACACCTGAATATTCAATGAAAGCTCTTAAACATTTCTATTATGATCTTGGCGATAAGCTATGGAGTGAATATGGTTTTGTGGATGCTTTTAATGAAACAAAAAATTGGGCGGCCTCATCACACCTGGCCATAGACCAGGGCCCGGTTATTGTAATGATAGAAAATTACCGATCGGGATTATTATGGAAATTATTTATGAGTTGCCCGGAGATAAAAAACGGTTTAAAAAAACTTGATTTTGAAAGCCCTGCTTTGCAATAGTAGTATAAAATGCTTGATTAATGTTCCATACTGAAGTATGTCAGGTTTAGCATCTTTAAACGCCGGTATCCAAAAAAAGCTTCCTGTACTTTACAGGACTCATTTTATATTCTTTTAAAAACTGCCTGTTAAAGTTGGACACATTATTAAAACCGCAATCGTAACAAATACTGGTAACAGACAGCTCATTTTCTTTTAGCAGTTTGCAGGCTTTGTGCAGCCGGAGTTCGGTGATATAACCCGAAAATGTTTTCCTGGTTCGTTGTGAGAAAAACCGGGAAAAGGCATTCTCACTCATACCGCACATGGCAGCTGCTTCAGCCACACGAATCTCTTTTTCGTACTCCCGCAATATCCAGTTCATCACCAGGCTTAATCGTTTTGACTCTTTCTCGTTATTGCCAATCAAAGATGTTTTGCAAATGGGTATCAGATCTTTTGATTCAGCCAATATTACCAATATGTCCATCAGGCAAAACCAGCGTTTCAATCCTGAGAGTGTTAGTATATCTTCTAGTTTTTTTGCAATGATAGTATTGGTTTGCCCGGCTACGTCAATTCCTTTTAGAGATTTATTAAACAGATTTTTTACGGGTAATGACTCAGGCAATTTCAAAAAATCTTTTCCCAAGGAATCTTCTGAAAAATGAATGACAATAGATTTAGCCCGCAGTTTTGATTTGGGCAGGATATAGGCTTTATCATTTTGATAAGTGTGTGGCAGGTTAGGGCCAATAAAAGCAAGATTGCCCGGTGCAAAATTGGTAATATTATCACCAATAAAGCGTTTGCCGGTGCTTTCTGTTACTAATACTAACTCATACTCCGGGTGATAATGCCAGGGTGTGGGGTAACAGGGGTAATCAAAATATTTTACCACAAACGACTCTTCATTTTCCTTGGGTAAATGCTCCAGGACAGGTTTCATAACCGATATTTTTCTATCATAATAATTATAATTAAAGTTAATCAAATGACAGGAAAGTATCATTTTTTAGTTACATTGTAGTAGTTCCCTTCTCCCCTGTTTTTTAGATTTGTTATGAAGGAGTACCGGTTTTTGTCAAACTATCGTAGCGGCAGCTGTATGAAATTACGTTTACCTAAAAAGGCCCTGCTTAGTGTAGCATTCACATTGGTGATCGCAGTTATTGTTTTAGTCATTTACCCCCGTCAAATCATTGATTTTAATACACAGGTCAAGCCCATCCTCAATAAAAAGTGTATTGCCTGTCACGGGGGTGTAAAGCAGCAGGGGGGCTTTAGTGTTTTATTCCGGGAAGAAGCTTTGCAAAAAACGGAATCTGGAAAGTATGCCATCGTACCCGGTAAGCCCGGGCAAAGTGAAATGATAAGGCGTATTACAGAAAAAGACCCGGAAGAAAGAATGCCATACAAGCATGAGCCGCTCTCTACGAAAGAAATTGCTATTTTAAGAAATTGGATAAAACAGGGGGCCCCATGGGGCAAGCATTGGGCATATAGCCCGGTAGAAGAACAAGTAATACCCGTTGAAAAAAATGACTGGATAAAAAACGATATTGACCGGTTTGTATATCGCAAACTGAAAGAGGAAAAATTGCAACCTTCGGTTTTAGCAGGCAAAGCCATTTTACTAAGAAGACTGAGCCTTGATATTACAGGCCTGCCGGCTGATTCAGGTATTGCCACCACTTTTTTACAGGATGATTCTGAAATGGCGTATGAAAAATTAACCGATGCATTGCTGGCATCACCGGCCTACGGAGAAAAATGGACGAGCCTGTGGATGGACCTGGCAAGGTACAGCGATACTAAGGGGTATGAAAGTGACCAACCAAGAAAAATATGGAAATACAGGGACTGGCTGATAAAGGCATTTAATAAGGATAAGCCGTATAACGATTTTCTGATCGAACAAATTGCAGGCGACCTGATGCCCGGCGCTGATGATGATAAATATATCGCCACTGCTTTTCATCGCAATAGTTTAAATAATGATGAAGGAGGCACGGAGAATGAAGAATTTCGTACTGCCGCCGTAATGGACAGGGTAAATACCACCTGGACGGCTTTGATGGGTACTACATTTAATTGTGTACAATGTCATAGTCATCCGTATGATCCGTTTAAGCATGAGGAGTATTATAAATTCATGGCGTACTTCAATAATACCCGGGATGAAGATTTACCTGCCGAATATCCCTTGCTGCGCCACTATGCCAAAGATGACAGCAGTAAGTTTTTACAAGTAAAAGACTGGTTGCAAACCACTGCCAACTCAGCCACAGCCAATTGGTATATTTCATTTTTAAAAACATTGCAACCGGCTGTCAACTCACATCTTTGCGATAATTATACAAAGGGGGTTTTATATCAAAATAACCATGCAAGCCTTGATATTGGAGGGTCTTGCCGCCTGCCTGCCATTACTACTACCGGTAAGGCAAGTATGCTGCTGCGTTATTTAAACAATAAAGGGAACGCAACTTTATCTATTTATATTGATAGCTTAAAGGGGCAGCTACTGGCTAAAGTGCCATTGGTGGATACAAAATCAAAATGGAAAGTTGACATGATAAACCTGCCCCCCATTGCAGGTATACATGATTTATGGTTTCGCTTTGAAACAACAGTGGAAAAAGACAAACTTCCGTTATTGTTTGATTGGTTTGCTTTGGCTCCGGCTTTTCCCGGCAGGGCAGGTAAGCAATATACTGCTGCCAGAAATAATTTTATTGAGCTGGTAATGGCTGAGCCGGCAACGACTCCTGTAATGGTGGAGAATACTGACGAACAAAAAAGGGTCACTTATATTTTTGAACGGGGAAGTTGGTTAAGTAAAGGCGATGAAGTAAAACCGGATGTACCGCACATCATGAACCCCTTGCCGGTAAATGCGCCTGCAAACCGGCTTGGTCTTGCCCTGTGGCTAACAGATAAAAAAAACCCATTGACGGCAAGAACCATGGTAAACCGGCTATGGGAGCAATTATTTGGAACCGGTCTTGCAGAAACCCTGGAAGATTTGGGTACACAAGGTGTTCCGCCAGTACATAAGGAACTGCTGGATTATTTGTCCTGGAAATTTATGCATCAGTATAACTGGAGTATCAAGAAATTATTGAAGGAAATAGTCATGTCTGCCACATACAGGCAATCGTCCGCAACAACCAATGAGTTAGTTCAGAAAGACCCCAGTAATATTTTATTGGCAAGAATGACCAGAATCAGATTAACAGGCGAACAAATGCGGGATCAGGCATTGGCAGTAAGTCATTTATTAAGCAAGAAAATGTATGGGGAAAGTGTAATGCCTTATCAGCCTGAGAGAATATGGGCTTCTCCCTACAACCCTTTCCAATGGAAATTAAGTAAAGGGGAGGATCAATACCGCAGGGCTGTATATACGTACTGGAAACGGACAGCACCCTATCCATCCATGATAAATTTTGATGGCGGCTCAAGAGAAGTGTGTGTAGCCCGGCGTATAAGAACCAATACGCCATTGCAGGCGTTAAACAGTTTGAATGACTCAGCCTATTTGGTACCGGCCAGGCAATTTGCTATCAATATGCGAAAGGCTGATCCATCTGTAAAAAAACAAATAGAAACCGGTTACCAGAAAATGTTTTACCAATCAATCGCTCCGGCTAAATTAAAAATACTGGTTGATTTGTATGAGCAGGCAATGGCGCAATACAAAAAAGACAAAACAGCGGCCAGTGCTATGATGGGGGATAAAAATAAGCCGGCATTGCCGGAAGATGCTGCGATGGCGGTGGTGGCAAACGCCATGATGAATTTAGATGAATGGGTAAATAAAAATTAGCATGACACAACAAGAATTACATAACTGGCGGTTGCAGCATGAAACACAGAATAAGTACCTGCACTATCATACCCGGCGCCACTTTATTAAACAAAGTGCGATGGGTCTTGGCGCATTGGCATTGGGCAGCATGCTTGGTTGCGGTACCAATAAAACAACAACCCCGGCAACAGATAATTTCTTCGACCCGGTAAATCCATTAGCGCCCCGGCCACCCATGTTTCCCGGTAAGGCTAAATCGGTTATCTATATTCATATGGCCGGCGCTCCATCGCAATTAGAATTGTTCAGCTACAAACCGGAGCTGGCAAAATTAGATGGACAAGATTGCCCGCCGTCTTTACTGGAAGGGAAAAAATTTGCATTTATCAGAGGCGTTCCTAAAATGCTGGGGCCGCAGGCAGCATTCCGGCAGCATGGACAAAGCGGATTATGGTTATCTGACAACCTTCCACATTTATCAACGGTGGTTGATGATATAGCCCTGTTACAGGCCGTAACCACCGATCAGTTTAACCATGCACCGGCGCAACTTTTAATGCATAGTGGTTCAGCAAGGCAGGGGCGGCCAAGCTTAGGCAGTTGGGTTACTTATGGATTAGGCACAGAAAATAAAAATCTTCCCGGCTTTGTTGTTCTTACATCAGGCGGTAACAATCCCGATACAGGAAAAAGTGTTTGGGGCAGTGGCTTTCTTCCAAGCGTATACCAGGGTGTGCAATGCCGTGGTGAGGGTGATCCGGTATTGTTTATAAAAGATCCGGATGGAATGAGCCGTGATATTCGTAAAGCCTCGATTGACGCTATCAATAAAATAAACGAAGAACAGTATAAAGAATACAACGACCCGGAAATTCTGTCCCGTATTGCTCAATATGAGATGGCATACAAAATGCAAATTTCTGTACCGGAGGTAATGAATATTAATGATGAACCGGCCTATATACATGAAATGTATGGCACCCAACCCGGTGAAGCAAGATTTGCCAATAATGTTTTGCTGGCGAGAAAATTGGTAGAGAGGGGGGTGCGATTTGTACAACTGTTTGACTGGGGTTGGGATGCGCATGGCGATTCACCGGAAAATGCAGTAGATGTAGGATTGATTAATAAATGCCGGGCCGTGGATAAACCAATTACCGCATTACTGCTTGATTTAAAGCAAAGAGGATTGCTGGATGAAACGCTGGTAATATGGGGTTCGGAATTTGGCCGCACGCCAATGATGGAAAACCGGGAAGGAAAAACAATGCCATTTAAAGGCCGTGACCATCATGGCGCTGCATTCAGTATGTGGATGGCAGGCGGTGGTATCAAAGGAGGCACTACGTATGGCGAAACAGATGAGATAGGATACAATATCACCAATGGGAAAACTGAGGCATTCGATATACAGGCAACCATATTACACCAATTAGGGTTTGACCATGAAAAATTCACCTATGAATCCCAGGGCCGGCCATTCCGGTTAACAGATGTGGGTGGGAAGGTGATACATGACATATTGAGTTAAAAGTCAAAATTAGAAATGAAAAATACCGGGGTTGCAGAAATCCATTTTGACTTTTGATTTCTAACTTTTGAACGCAACAAAGATGAATCCAAACAGAAGAGATTTTATCAAACTAACTGGCCTCGCTGCTTCCGCCACCTTACTGTCTTCATTAGAAAGCATAGGCAGCACCCCCATGCCTGCAATAAAAACGAATGAAAACTATAAACTAAAAGTACTTGCAACGAACTGGGGCTTTGAAGGAACCATGGATGCATTTTGTGCCAAGGCCAAAAAAGAAGGCTACGATGGTATAGAAAACTGGTGGCCGGATGATATAAAGGAACAGGATGAAATGTTTGTTGCATTAAAAAAGCATAATCTTGAAGTTGGTTTTCTATATGGTGCCTGGCAGGCTAATCCGGCAGAACACCTGGCGCATTTTAAAAAAGTGATGGATGTAATAGCGAAGCAAAAAGCACAGCAGCCGCTTTATATCAATTTACATTCCGGAAGAGATTATTTTAGTTTTGATGACAACAAAAAATTTATTGAATACACCAATGCCCTGGCCAAAGATACCGGCATATTGATTTGTCATGAAACACACCGGGGCCGGATGTTATATGCAGCCCACGTCACCAAAGACTTTATACATCAATACCCGGAACTAAAACTTACGCTGGATATTTCGCATTGGTGTAATGTGCATGAGAGTTTATTAGACGATCAACCGGAAACCGTTGAGCTGGCATTACAACGAACAGAACATATCCATGCAAGAATTGGCTATGCCGAAGGCCCTCAGGTAAATGATCCCCGGGCTCCGGAATGGGATGGAACCGTAAAACAACATTTTGCCTGGTGGGATAAAGTAGTGAAACGGAAAAAGAAAAATGGAGAGACGATGACATTCCTCACAGAGTTTGGTCCGCCATTGTACATGCCAACGCTGCCGTATACATTGCAGCCTGTCAGCGACCAATGGGCTATAAATGTGCATATGCTGCAATTGTTGAGGAAAAGATATAGTTAATATCATACAGAAATTAAAAATGTAGTGATAGTTCTAAGTATTGTTGATTTCATTGGCCGGTTTCACCCGGTTCTGGTGCATTTGCCTATCGGCATTTTGCTGGTAGCGGTGTTATTTTATTTTTTATCCGGGCAGGAGAAATATAAATCAGTAGCACCGGCAATCAGTATCGCACTGTTTATTGGTATGTGCAGTGCGATAGCTTCTTCTATCAGCGGTTTCTTATTATCTGAAACTGCAGCGTATGAAGAACCACTACTATCAAGACATCAATGGTTCGGAATTGCCACTACAGTTGTGGCGGTAGCCGCCTGGGTTTTGTATAGCAAACAATTCAGGCAATTTAAAGGGGTGATGCTTTTACTTTCTTTATTAATAATTGTCACGGGACATTTCGGGGGCTCTCTTACACACGGGGATGATTATTTATTCGCATCCGGCGATATAAACGAGAAACCGGCGATACCACAGAAATTAATTCCTGATGTGCAACAGGCAGTTGTTTATACAGATATTATAAAACCACTGTTGCAGGCAAAATGCTACAGTTGCCATGGAACAGCAAAACAAAAAGGGAAACTAAGATTGGACGAACCGGATTATATTTTGCGGGGGGGTAAAAATGGAAAAATATTTATCGCTGGCAATACCGGCGAAAGTGAATTACTGCAACGCATTGTTTTGCCGCATGATAATAAAGAACACATGCCGCCTAAAGAAAAACCGCAATTAACAAAAAATGAAATAGCCTTATTGCACTGGTGGATCAATACAGGAGCGAGTTTTACAGAGAAGGTAACAGCTTTGCCACAGCCGGCAAATATAAAATCCGTATTGGCAGCTCTGCAAAGTGGAAAGAAAAATGAAGAAGTGGCCATGTCCTATATTCCGGAAGCCGAAGCAGAAAAAGCAGATGAGACAGCAATTAAAAAATTAAGGGAAAGAGGAGTAGCTATTACATCAGTAGCACAATCCAGCAATTATTTAGCTGCCAGTTTTATAGCTGTAGACTCAATAACAATTAAAGATGTGGAATTATTAATACCGCTCAGCAGGCAATTGATATGGCTGAAGCTCGGTAATTCCAATTGCACCGATGCTGCTATGGACCTGGTTGGTAAACTAACCGGGCTTACCCGTTTGTCGTTAGAAAATACCGCTATCACTGACAGTGCTTTTAAACAACTAAAAAAACTTAGCCGTTTACAATATTTAAATGTAGCAGGTAATACAATTTCGGCTGCAGGATTGGAACAACTAAAGGACATAAAGCCACTTAAAAATTTATATGTCTATAAAACCGGTGTTTCTGCTGACGGCTTTGCCAGCCTAAAAAAAATATTTCCTCAGGTGCTGATAGATACAGGCGGATATAAAGTACCAGTATTGAGCAGCGATACCACATTGGTAACATCGCCAAAATAGCAATAGCCTGCCGGTTTTTAAACCGCCGGTTGGTATTTTAATACCCAAATATTTGGTACCTGGAAGAATATCTGGGTAGAAAAGTATCATTTTGGAAGAGCAGAGTAGTAGTTCTTCCATGTCGGTAATTCTATATTTGGTTATTACTAATGATTGCCCCTGCAGTTGCCATGTTCCGATTAAGTAGAAAAAAAATAGCATATCCTGTTGCTGTACCGGCAGATATACCTATCGTTTTTCCTCAACTTTCTTTCACAACATTTGAAATAATATACCATGTTTAAAAAAGGACTTTTTGTTTTTCTGGCTTTGGTTGTTTGTGGTTTTTTCAGCAGTGCACAAAAACCAAATTTCAAATCGGGTTATCCTAATAATGTAAACCCGATTGGTATCGTGAAAAATATTGATGATACCACTTTGCTGGAGATTGTGCAACGTCAAACTTTCCGTTTCTTCTGGCATGGCGCACATCCGGTAAGTGGATTGGCGTTGGAAAGGAGTAATACCGTTTTGGCAGAACATTACTGGGATTATATCAACGAGGCATGGGATGAGCCCAATTTTTCTACAACAAAATTTGGCCCTGATGCCGGAGCAATTGGTGGCACCGGTTTTGGTATCATGAGTATCATCGTAGCAGTAGAAAGGGGATGGATAGGGAGAGATACTGCTGTTCGCCGTTTAATTCAGATTGCCGATTTTTTAATTAACGCAGACTGTTATCATGGTATCTATCCCCATTTTATGAATGGCAGAACGGGTAAGACAATCAGGTTCGATCGCCTGGATGATGGTGCAGATATTGTTGAAACCAGTTATTTGCTGATGGGTTTTTTATGTGCCAGAGAATATTTTACCGGAAACACTCCAAGAGAAGTTTACCTGCGGAAAAGAATCAACCAAATGTGGGGTGCTGCCAACTGGAAATGGCATACCAACAATGAAAAGAAACTATACTGGCACTGGAGTCCCACCAATGGTTTTGATATGAACTTTCCGGTATGGGGATACAATGAGTGTTTGATTACTTACATCATGGCGGCTTCTGCACCCAATCCCGCCAAGGCTATTCCTAAAGAAGCATATGATGGCACCTGGGCAGGAAGTTTTGGTTTTAAAAATGGTAAAGAATATTATGGTTATGTATTGCCGCTTGGTAATTATGATAAAGACAAGGGCGGTCCTTTATTCTTTGAGCAATACACTTTCCAGGGAATTGACCCGAACGGCTTAACAGATTCGCTCGGTAATGACTATTTTTTACAGGGCAAAAACCATACACTTATTAATCGGGCTTATTGCATGGAAAACCCCAAGGGCTTTAAAGGATACAGTGATAAAGTGTGGGGTCTCACAGCCGGTGATAGTTACAAAGGCTATGTGGCACACAGTCCAGAGAACGACAGAGGTGTTATACAGCCGACTGCAGCTATTTCATCTATGCCGTACACCCCAAAGGAAAGCATGGAGGCGCTGCGGCATTTTTATTATAGCCTGGGTGATAAAATATGGAGTAAGTATGGGTTTGTAGATGGTTTCAGCATTCATCATAACTGGTATGCAAAAAGTCATCTAGCAATAGACCAGGGCCCCATCATCACCATGATTGAAAATTACAGAACAGGATTATTATGGAAACTGTTTATGAAAATACCTGATGTGCAGAATGGACTAAAACGGTTAGGCTTTTCGAGTCCGCATTTTAAATAATACAATGAAGGGCTATCATCGTTCATATTATTACTCATCTGTAGTTCCGGCTTTTCGCTTCAAGTCGGGCACAAAGGCGCTGCACAAAACAGTCAGCTGGCTTTCCGCTTTACCCTGCCTGCCGGAAGGTAAGGTCCGGTATCACGTCATCAGCATGTCGCTGGTCATCATCTTAACCTGTTCGCATTTTTTTACTCAGGCACAAAGTTCATCGGATACCAGTTTCATCCGTAATAAAATAAAGGGCCTTATCACAGGTACTTTACTCGGAGATGCTCTCGGTGGCCCCATAGAATTTCAGGGCCATGCAGAAATACAAGCATCGCCTGATCCGCCAAAACTATGGACAGATACCAATAACATAATTAATGATGCTGAACTTAAAGCGGCAAGGGAAAGGCTTTACTTCAGAGAGTATAAATATATACTTCCACGGGTGCAGCCTTACGGTTGCTGGACTGAAAATGCCCCGCCGGGAACAGTAACTGATGATAGCCGTCATAAAATAATACTGATGTATTGCCTGCGAAATGCATTGAAAAAAAAACAATGGCCCGTTAGCGAAAAAACATTGGCACAGGCATATTTGGATTGGTCAAAATCTAAACTCATCAAAACACATCCGGGTTATGATACACTATGTCCGCAATGGTTGGGGGAATCTTACAAATCTATTAATTGGATAATGGGAAACAGAAAAATTGGCGAAGCATATCCTGTAGAAAGAATGTGGAATGCATTACCAACATGCTATGGGCAAATGGCATTAACCCCAATAGCTGCCGTATACCCCGGCGAGCCTGAGAAAGCTTATTTAGCTGCTTACAATACTGCATGGTTTGATATTGGTTTTGCAAAAGATATGGTGGCTGCATCAGTAGCGGGCATATCAGTTGCATTAACACTCGACCCTGATAAAATGACACATGAGCAATTGTGGGAAAAAGTTTTTGAAGCAATGAAAAAAACGGATCCTTATGATTATTTAAAAGTACCCTGGTGCGAAAGACAGGTCCAACGCTGGCTCAGCCTTTCTGATTTATATGTGCAACAAGCGAATGGCTCGCCGGCAAAATTATTTGCATTGTTGGATAAAGAATTTATGTACACTACTAAATGGGAAGCACAGGTGCCTTTTTTGGTTGTGTTTTCCATTTTAAAAATTTGCAAGTACGATCCGCTGGCTGCTATGCAGCTTAGTATTGAGTGGGGTAATGATCATGATACATATCCGCAATTTCTAGGTGCATTTGTTGGTGCTATGTATGGCCCGGGTATTTTTAAAAATGATATGAGAGAAACTGTTACAAAAAGATTGCAATTGGATTATGACGAAAGTGTGGACGAATGGGTGAATACATTGATGAAGATTAAAAATCTTGGAGAAAAAAAAGAGCTGTTTCAAAGCAGGTGATAAAAATAAAATCCCTGATGCTTTCTTTACTTAATTCAGAATGTCTAACTAAAAACGATTTATTATGACCCCAAAAATGTCAAGAGAGGAGTTTTTAAAAACTACTGCTATGGCCAGTGCAGCATTGCTGGTATCATCTTTAGAAGGATGGGCGGCAACCACTACTGAAAAAAAATTACGGGTAGCCTTAATTGGCTGTGGTAGTGTAAGTAACCGGTATATCCCAAAACTCATGTCATCATCCATGATTGAACTGGTAAGCCTGTGTGACATAAAATACGAAAGAGCTGAAGCGCAAAATAAACAGTACAATGTAAATGCAAAAACCTATCGCAATATTGATGATATGCTGAAAGGTGTACCGTTTGATATGATGGTAACTACAACCGACATGCAGGTACATGGCGAATTAAACAAAAAAGCATTGCTGGCCGGCAGGCATGTCTGGAGCGAAAAACCAATGGCCAATACATATGCCGAGGGAAAAGCATTATTGGAGTTGGCCAAAAGCAAAAAGTTAAGAATATGGGGTGCGCCGGCTGTCGTCAACTCACCGCAATTTGCTTTTATGAGCAAGCAAATTCAGGAAGGAAAATTAGGCAGAGTGGCGAGTGCACACGGGCAGTATGGTCATACCGGCCCCGGCTGGAGTGCTTTCTTCTATGAAAAAGACGGCGGCAGTATGCCTGATCTTGGGGTATATAATATTGCAACACTAACCGGCCTTCTTGGCCCCGCCAGAAGTATTATGGCTATGACGAGTATTGTAAACCCTGAACGCACAGTGGATGATAAAGGAAAAATAAAAGTAGTGGCAGAGGATAATGCTCATATATTAATGATGCATGATAAAAATGTTATCAGTCACGTAATGTGCGGCTTCTGTTATTTCGATCCGCATGGACATGAAGCGACAAATCAAACACTGCATTCCATTCAAATTTACGGCGACTATGGCAATATGCGATTGATCGGGTACGATTGGGAAACCAATGGAGTGATGCTGGATACGGATTGGGAAAAACCACCGGTGCTGATGAGTACCGACAAAGGAGGCTATGTGTGGCAGGAAGGCGCTAATGTGGTTGGCGAAAGTCTATTAACGGGTATTGAACCGAAGATAAATGTTGAACATGCGTTGCATGTACTGGAAATTATAGAAGCAGCCAGAAAATCGCAGGCTACAGGGCAGCGTATAAAAGTGAAAAGTACGTTTCCTTTTCCTGTGGTCTGATAAATATTTGTTTCCGGCATTTGTTTTTCATGGCGTCGGCTGTTGCGTCGCACACTTGTACTGTATATTTTCATGGTATCAAAAAACATTTAACTGGCATTATAATATGAAACTGGCAATTCTTGGTTCAGGATTTATTTCCCGCTTCTATGCGGATAGCCTAGTGGCACAGCGCAGAAAGGATACTATTGTTTCTGTGTATAGCAGAACAGAGGCCAATGCAAAAAAATTTGCAGATGATTACGGAGTGCCGGATTTTGAAACAAGCATACAGGAATGTGTAGCGAATAAAAATGTTGAAGCGGTTATTGTCGGTTTATCAAATGATATGCATTTAGAGGCAGTACTGGCTTGTGCCGCTGCAGGTAAGCATGTGCTATGCACTAAGCCACTGGGAAGAACAGCGCAGGAAGCAATACAAATGCTGCAGGCCGTTGATAAAGCCGGCATAGTAGGGGGGTATTTGGAAGATTTATGTTACACGCCAAAATTTTTAAAATCGCTGGCTGCTGTAAAAAAAGGAAGCATTGGCGAAGTAATATGGACAAAGAGCAGAGAAACACACCCCGGCCCGCATAGCGATTGGTTTTGGAATAAAGAGAAATCCGGTGGTGGTTGTATAATTGACCTGGGCTGCCACTGTGTGGAAATCAGCAGGAATTTTATAGGGAAAAATATCAGGCCAGTTGAAGTAATGTGCTGGGCTGATACAAGAGTGCATCCGATTGATGCGGAAGATAATGCCGTCGGCCTGGTGAAATATGAAAACGGCGCTATCGGCCAGTTTGAAGTAAGCTGGACATTTCGGGGTGGGATGGATTTGCGGGATGAAGTAATGGGAACAGAGGGAACCATCTGGACTAATAATTTTTTACGTACCGGGTTTGAAATGTTCACCAGTGGCAAAGGAGGTGATTATATTGCAGAAAAAGCAGAGAGTAACAGCGGCTGGTTATTCCCGGTAGGGGATGAAGTGCATGAGCTGGGCTATAGCCATATGTTTACTGACATGTTTAATGCAATCGATAATGAAGACCAGCCTGCTGAAACATTTTATGATGGCTATATTATCAATGCAATTCTGGATGCAGCGTATCTTTCTGCTAAAACAAAAAACTGGGAACCTGTCATCATAGATGACTGGAGAGGAGTGCAGGAAAAGAAGGTAACAAAGGAAGTGACGAGTTATGACGAAGACCATTATTTAATAAAAGAAGAGGTGCTTCCAACAGGGCAAAAGAAATTTATTATAAAAAATAAGAAGACGGGCTCAATTGAAAGACGGTAATGACACAACTGAAAAATAAAAATATTGTCATCATAGGGGGGACTACCGGACTTGGATTGTCGGCGGCAAAAGCATTTGTTGCCAATGAGGCAAATGTTGTTGTGGTTGGCAGAAATGAAGCAAGTGTGGCGGAGGCAAAAATAATAGTAGGTAACCGGGCAGAAGCAATAATTGGTGATGCCTCAAAAGCTGGCACAGCAATCAGTGCTATTAATACATGCATTCATAAATTTGGCAGCTTTGATGGCCTTTATCATGTAGCTGGGGGAAGTGGCAGAAAAATGGGTGACGGACCTTTGCATGAATTAACATTAGAGGGCTGGAATAAAACGCTTGAACTGAATCTTACTTCGTTAATGTTGTCTAATCAGGCGGCGGTGCAGAAATTTCTGGAACTGAAAAAAGGCGGAACAATTCTTAATATGGGTTCGGTGCTGGGATTCTCGCCTTCACCACTCTTTTTTTCTACCCATGCTTACGCAGCTTCAAAATCTGCTATCATTGGATTCAGTAAATCAATTGCAGCGTTCTATGCAAAAAATAATATTCGTATAAATGTAATTGCACCAGCATTAGTTGAAACACCTATGGCACAACGTGCTGCTAACGATGGTGAAATTTTATCTTTTATTAAAACAAAACAACCATTGGATGGAGGAAGAATAGGGCAACCAGGGGATTTGGATGGGCTGGCAATATATTTTATGAGTGATGCGTCTTCGTTTACAACAGGGCAGGTAATAGCAGTGGATGGGGGGTGGAGTATTAGTGAAGGAAGAACATAAAGGTACAATGTGAAACAAATAACAACCATAGGGATTGATTTAGGCGGCACCCGCATAAAAGGTGTTGCGGTTGATGACAATGGTAAAGTAGTAAGTCAAACGTATACGCCAACCAATGATGGCGAAGGGGAAGTATGGAAAGTTGCGATCAAAACAACTGTGGAGGAATTAAAACAAAAACTACATAGTGATAAAATCTCGGTGGGAATATCAGCACCGGGTTTGCCCAGCATAGATAATACAGCAATCGCTTTTATGCCGGGCCGTTTAGGGGGATTGGAGAATTTTAATTGGGCGGAATATTTACAAAGCCCTGTTTGTGTTTTGAACGACGGGATAGCAGCGTTGGTGGCTGAAGCAAAAACAGGGGCCGCAAGGGAAAGCACCAATGCCATATTAATTACTTTAGGCACTGGCGTAGGTGGCGCATTATTGATAAATAAGCAACCCTACCAGGGGTCATTTAAAAAAGCAGGTCATATTGGTCACATGGTAATAGATAGTAACGATGATTGTGATGTAACAGGTATGCCCGGAAGCCTGGAAGAATGTATCGGTAATTGCTCGATTAAAAAAAGAACAAAAGGTAAATTTACCTCTACACAGGATGTATTGAATGCGTATAAGGAAGGTGATGAGTTTGCCAAAAATATATGGCTGACATCGGTAAGAAAATTAGCTGCGGGATTAGCCTCGGTAAGTAATTTTATTTCCCCGGACACAATAATTGTTGGAGGCGGAATTGCAGAAGCGAACGAAGATTTATTTATCCCGCTCAATAAATGGTTTGATGAATTTGAATGGCAGCCGGGTGGTATTCGTCCGCAGATTGTAAAAGCGGTGCATGGTGATTTAGCCGGGGCAATTGGTGCAGCATGTTTTGCTATGGCAAAAAATAAAGAGTAATGAATGTAAATGAATTAATCAGCAATTATAAATCAGGTTACAGCCTGGCTCAGCCTTTTTACATCAGCAAAGAAGTGTTTGATGCAGAGTGGGAATCTATTTTCAAAAAGCATTGGCTCTTTGCAGGCAACACAGCACAAATACCCGGGCCGGGCGATTATTTTTTATACCCATTGCAAAATGATACCCTCATTGTCATTCGCGGAAACAATGGTGAAGTATATGCACATTACAACACCTGCACACACCGGGGTTCGGCTATTTGTTTGCAGGAGAAAGGAAATGCTGTAAAATTAATTTGCCCTTATCACCAATGGGTCTTTGATAAAGACGGTACCTTACTCAATGCCCGGATGATGCCGGATAATTTTTGCAAAGAACACTATCATCTTCGCTCGGTACATGTAAAGGAAGTTGGCGGCCTGGTTTTTATTTCGCTGGCAAAGGAGGCCCCAGATTTTTCTGCCATTGAGAAAAGCCTGTCACCTTATTTACTTCCTTTCGAAATCAATAAAGCAAAAGCAGCTTGTATAAAAAATTATAGACTAAAGGCAAACTGGAAATTAGTAGCCGAAAATTTCAGGGAGTGCTATCATTGCGGTGGGGCACATCCCGAGTATTGCAGTGCTGTAATCGGTGCCAATCTTCGGGAGAATACAGATGAACTTGCATTGGCTAAGCAAACAGAATGGATGGCAAAGGGACTGGCAACAGAATTAGTGGAGGTAACCCCCGGTACTACTACCTATGCTATCCGTTATCCATTACGGCCGGGAGTTGAAAGCTATAGTGTGGATGGAAGAAGAGTATCGGTGCCAATGGGTATACATAAAGATCATGATGCCGGAGTGGTGGGATTGGTAAACTATCCAAACTTCTGGATGGATGCAGTGAGTGATTACGTGTGGACAATGAAGGTAACTCCTGTTGATGCAGCTACTACGGATGTGGAATTTTGCTGGTTAGTTGATGCAAATGCTATTGAGGGGAAAGATTATGACTTGAAACATTTAACTGCTTTTTGGGAAATTACCGGGGAACAGGACGGCAAACTCTGCGAGAATAATTTTAAAGGCATTCAAAGCAATGCTTACCAGCCTGGTCCTTATGCACCGGTAGAAGACCAGGTAATCAACTTTGTGGACTGGTATGTGGAACAATTGAAGAACGAGGCAAATGAAAATATTCATACCAATAATGAATAACAGAATGATTTCCCTGTTTCTTCTGACATGCATGTTTGGTACAGCAAATGCACAAGACACTATTAGCGTAAGTGATTTTGGATATGTTGTTAATTCAAAAACCGATGCTGTTCCCTTTGTAAAAAAGGCAATAGCTGCCTGCAGAAATAAAAAAAAACCGGTACTCATCTTTCCCCGGGGGAGATATGATTTTTGGCCTGAACAATCTGCCAGCAAGCAGTACTATGAATCTAATACAGATGTAATACCTGTAAGAAAATGCCCCATTTTGATTGAAGGGTTTAAAAACCTTACGATTGATTTTAAGGAGTCCGATTTAGTTTTTCATGGCATGATGCAGCCAATAACCGTTGACAGCAGCGAGAATGTACTAATAAAAAACGTAAGCATTGATTGGGATGTGCCGGTGATGGGCCAGGGTAAGATAATAGCAGTGGGAGAAAATTATATTGATGTGGAGATAAGCCCGGAGTCGCCTTATGAAATTAGTAATGGAAAAATATTCTTTGTTGGTGAAGGCTGGCGAAGCGAATTGTCGGACATTATGGAATTTGACAAGGAGACAAAGTTTATTGCTCAGGGTTGTGGTGATGGTTGTTTGGGCAATGATTTCTATTCGTATACAGGGGAAGAAATAAGTAGAAACAATATTCGAATCAAATATAAAATAGCACGGCACCCTGAAATTGGCAATTACCTGGCACTAAGGCATAGCGCAAGAGACCACGCAGGTACCTTTATTCGCAACAGCAAAAATATCCGGCTTGAGAATTTGAATATGTTTCAAAATGCAGGGCTGGGTATTTTATCGCAATACTCCGAAAATCTGAGTTTCAGAAATGTACAGTGTGTTCCCAATCCCAAAAAGGGCCGTGTATTTGCCGGACATGATGATGGGCTTCATTTTTCCAATTGTAAAGGGCAAATTACTGTTGACCATTGTCGCTTCGCGGGCCTGATGGATGATCCCATCAATGTGCATGGTACCAGTGTCAGGGTAGTTAAAAAACTGGGCGATAGAAAATTGCTTTGCAAATTTATACATGACCAGAGTTATGGCTTTGTCTGGGCAAGGCCGGGTGAGAAAATCGGATTTATAGAGCATGAATTTATGAATACTGCCGGTTTTGGGATTGTGGAATCATTTGCCCCAGTCAATCCAAGGGAATTTGAAATTAGTTTTACCGGACCGTTACCTTCGGTAATTACCGGGGGCGATGCTCTGGAGAATTTGACCTGGTCGCCCGACGTAATAATTAAAAATAGTTTTTTTGGAAGTTGCCGTGCAAGAGGAATTTTAGTTACGACGCCAGGTAAAGTAGTTATTGAAAAAAATATATTTGAATCAAGTGGCAGCGCTATTCTTATTGCAGGTGATGCTAATTACTGGTATGAGTCCGGGGCTGTAAAAGATGTAATGATACGCAATAATACTTTTAATGCTCCGTGCCTTACTTCTATGTTTCAATTTTGTGAAGCCATCATCAGCATTTGCCCGGAGATACCAACAATTGATAGAGCTAAGCCGTTTCACCGGAATATCCGGATTGAAAAGAATACATTTAACCCCTTTGATTACCCGGTGCTGTATGCAAAATCTGTTCAGCGGCTCATTTTTTTGAATAATTATATAAAACGGTCAGTAAAATTTAAGCCATGGCACCCAAGAAAACAAATGATAACACTGGAGTCTTGTCAAAAAGTAAGGATCAGCCAAAACAAATTTTTTGGAGAGGTGTTAGGGAAGAATGTAAAGCTCATTAACACCCTGAGAACAGACTTGCAGTTGGATATGAAGCAATCTATAGTGATAGAGAATTAATTTTAAATAAAGAAATGTTTATGCGTCATTTAGTTTTCTTTTTATAAACAGCATAAGTAATACCACAACAATCATTACAACCCCGGCGTTAATCAAAAACACATCAGCCACTTTCATTCCTTTATTTAAAAAAATTTGTGTCCAGTAATTGCCTGCAATAGCTCCTATTCCGAAGTAAGATGCATATAAAAGCGACTGGCCTGTTGCCATCCACTTTTCGTTTACCAGCTTATTTACATACTCCACACACACCACCCAAAATAAACTCCAGCTAAAACCATGCAGCAATTCAACCGGTAATGTGGCAGCCGGGGTGCTGATAAAGTAATACAATAACATTCTTACTGCCGTGGCTAAAACCGTAACTAATAATGTAATTTTTAAGCCTAACCGTAAAATAATCCGGGCGGAAAAATAAAAAACCGGCAGCTCACATAAGCCCTGAAAGGATAAACCAAAACCAACTAACGAATCTGAGGCACCGTTATCCTTCAGATATGCAGAGTAAAAATTCCAGATAGCCGTAGCGCCCATCGAAACTAAAAACACGCAGAATAATAGAAACAACAGCGAACGGTTTTTAATTACATCCCAAACATTACTATAAGCAGCAGTTCCTGTTTTTTCATATTTCTCATGTTGTAAAAAGAAGCAGCATACAAAAGCCAGAAACATGGTGATAGCGGATACAATAAAAATAACCGTGATGTTTACCGCATCAATTACCTGCCCGGTTATTATAGTAGTAAAAGCAAAGCCAGCTGCACCATAAAACCGCAGGGAGCCATAGGAAAATTTAGGATTGTCCTTTGCAATCTGTAACGCCATACTATCCAATACGGGCTGAATGGTGTTGTAGAATAAGGACATAAAAACGGTAATTAGAATCAGTAAGCCATAACTATCGACAGCTAAAAATCCGAGATAGCTAAGCGAGGCAAGAAAGGTCGAAATCAGTAACGTTTTTTTATATCCTAATGTATCTGCCATATAGCCATAAACCGGCTGCACGGCAAACATCATTACAGGAGTAATACTTAAAATAAGTGCGGACTGCGAAACACTTAAACCAGTATAAATACAATAATCATACAACTTGGGCAGCCAGGCACCTGTACAACAAAACACCAGGAAATACATAATACGGAGTATAGCAGCTCTTGGCATTAGTGTGTTTTGTTTAAAAACGAGCCGGCCTCTTCGTCCACGAGTATGAATCCATTCGTATGTTGTTGCATGATACTTGCCGGGAAGGTTTCTGTAACAAGCCCTTCAACGGCTTGTTGTATTACAGTTGCTTTCTTTATTCCATTAGCCTGCAGCAATGCTTTCTTTGCTGCAAGTAAATGGCGAAGGCCGATCGTAATCCCTTTAGTCAGTTCCATTTTTTCTGTAAAATATTTTTGTCCCACAGTCTTTGTGGTTTCATCTAACCGGGCAACATGGCAAAAGGAGTTGAATGGTGTCCCCGGCTCATTAAAGCCAATATGCCCGTTCATTCCAATACCCACCAGCATCATATCAATACCGCCAATTTTTTTTATATGCTCGTCCATTTTGTTACATTCATTTACCAGGTCGTCGGCCATTGCATCAAATAAAAAATATTGTGATGCATCCAACTGTAAAGGGCCAAACAGTTTAGTTTGGAAAAAATAATGGCAACTCCCTTCATTAGCGGGGGGTAGTCCTGCCCATTCATCTAACCCTAAAAAGTGGAGGGATGAATAATCAATATTTTCCTCCTTTAATTTTTTTACCAGTAAATCACAAGTCAGGGAGGGTGTATGACCAGATGCCATGCAAAGGGTAAGCGATGGGTTGTTTTTTATGGCAAAAGCAATTTGCGATGCTGCAAAATCAGATAAATTATGGTAATCGCTAAACGATAAAACCTGCATAAATAAGGCAATTTGATGAAAAGGATAGCAGAGGGAAAAGGTATAAAACAATTGCTGAATTTCAGCAATTTACAGGGATAAAATATTAACTTTATCTCATTCAAAATACCATCTAAAAATGGATGAACAACAAAGCCTCACAGAAGAATATTTGCACTATTGCGGAGCTATAATTGAAAAAATCAGGAGCCAAAAAAGCAGTATTTTTCAGGCGGCAGCTTTGTTTGCAGAAAGTATTCTCGCAGGCCGGATGGTACATATGTTTGGCAGCGGTCATAGCCGGATAATGGTGGAAGAAATGTGGCCCCGGTATGGTTCATTTCCGGGTTTCAATCCTATTGTAGAACTGTCACTTACCTATCATAACAATGTAGTGGGGGCAAACGGTCAGCGGCAAGCCATGTTTTTAGAAAATATACCCGGCCTGGCAGAACGAATCCTTCGAAATTTTGCACTGAGTAAGAGAGATACTGCATTAATTGTTTCTTCCAGCGGATGTAATATTGTGCCAATTGAGATAGCAGAACTTTTTCAACAGCAGGGCATAAAAACAGTGGCAATTGTGTCACAAAAGCACCTTGAGAAAACCAGCAGTAAAAGAAACGACGGGAAAAAACTGACCGATTTTGCAGATATAGTTTTAGATACCGGAGCTCCGGCCGGAGATTCGATGATCTATATAGAAGGACTGGAAACACCGGTATCGCCGGGTTCAACCGTGGGTGGTATTATGATTATTAATAGCATCAAGGCAGAAGTAGCCCGGTTATTGACGAATGCGGGTCAACCGCCAAAAGTATTGACAGCCGGGTGTATTGTGGGTATTGAAAAAGCCAAACAACTGTTTGAAGCAGCTTATGATGAACATGCATACAGGATGGCAGAATTGTATAGAGGTTGAATAATAAAAAAAATGATTTCTTTTAGGGGTAAGCTATCGTTTTTACACTCTTATATTCCGACAAGCAGCACCACATTTTAAATTATACTAATAGCAGGAAGGTCAGTAAAATAATGATTGCCGGCCTGCAAAAAAACAAATTATATGGCATCAACTCCCATTCGTACAACTGTAGTAGGCAGTTATCCTTTTCCGGGCTGGCTGGAATTTGGTGCTAAAAACCTGAATCATTTCGGGGCTGCCGATGTAGAAGAAATGATTGAAGATGCTGTCATTGCTGCCATACACGACCAAACCACTGCCGGATTGGATGTAATAACCGATGGAGAACAAACCCGGTTGGATTTTAATCTATCCTTTTACGGATTTATCAAAGGAATTGAAAACAATGAGACCGAAACCAGGAAATTTGGTCCGCCTGCACATGACCAGCGGGGGAAAAACAATATCGTTGGTGATCTGATTGCACCAAATGGATTAGGTGCCGTAAAAGAATATGAACGGTTAAAAAAATTAGCACCCGCAGGACCCATATTAAAAGCAAGCATTCCCGGTCCATACACTTTAAGCGGAAGATTATTACCCAATGATAAATATAAAGACCGCTTTGCTATTACAGAAGCATTGTTGCCCATCATCAGCAAAGAGCTGGAAGCATTGGTGGCAGCGGGTTGTAAAGAAATAACTGTTGATGAACCAAGCATGAGTTGTTATGCATTTAAAGAAGATACCAAACGCTTTGTAGATATCTTTAACCGGACGGTGAAGCCGGTAACAGGTAAATGTAATCTCAGTACCCATTTATGTTTTGGAAATTTTAAGGGAAGACCCGTTGGGTACAGAAGTTTAAAACCGATGCTGCCTGATTTTTTAGATATGACGGTGAATGAAATTCATATTGAAATGGCGAACAGGGAATTTGCTGAAATAGAATTACTGGCCCCTTTTGCCGAAAAAATGAATGTGGCTGTTGGTATTATTGATGTAAAAAATTATTATATAGAGTCCGTAGAGGATGTGGTTGAAAGAATAAATAAATGCCTTCAGTATGTACCCGCAGAAAAATTATCCGTGGCACCAGACTGCGGGCTGAGCCAAACGGCCAGATGGGCGGCAAGAAAAAAATTAGTAAACATGGTGGCCGGCGCAAAAAGAGTAAGAGAATCAGTATAATGAATTTGATTGCTGCTATAAAAAAGGATGAAGAGCTCATTGCAGAAATGGATTCATTACTGCATGATACCATACAATTCCATATCTGGTGGCTTGGGCAAAGCGGGTTTTTGTTACAATGGAAAGGTAAAAGGGTACTGATTGACCCTTATTTATCTGATTCACTGACAAAAAAATATTTGACCACTGATAAACCGCATACAAGAATAAGCGAGCAGGTACTAAAAGCAGAGTTACTAAAAAATATTGCTGTGGTTACCAGCAGTCACAATCATACCGATCACCTGGATGCGGAAACACTGCTTCCTGTATTAAAGAATAATCCCGGTATAAAATTTATAATCCCGGAGGCCAACAGGAGTTTTGTAGCCGAAAGAGTAAAATGTGATATTGATTTCCCAATTGGACTGAATGATAAGCAATCGGTAACTATTGAGGGATTTACTTTTCAGGGTATACCGGCAAAGCATAATGAAATTGAAAGAGATAGTAGAGGAAATTGTAAGTACATGGGATATGTGATTGAGTTTGGTCCCTATAAAATTTATCATAGTGGCGATACACTCTGGTTTGAGGGGATGACGGAATTGCTGCTTCCTTTCGCGGTGGATGTGGCCATCTTACCCATCAATGGTAATAAACCGGAACGGAAAGTAGCCGGTAACCTGGATGGTTGCGAAGCAGCGCAATTGGGAAAAGCTATTCATGCCGGGGTTGTTATCCCCTGTCATTATGATCTGTTTTCTTTCAATACAGCTGACGTAAATGAATTTGTAACTGCGGCATCATCCATCGGGCAGCCTTTCAGGGTGCTGAAAATAGGTGAACGATATGATCAGCCGGTAAAACAATATACAGTATGAATAAATTCTTTTCGGCATCACCGTTATGGGAGCAGGCGGGATTATTGCTGATCCGGGTAACGCTGGGTGTATTCCTTGTCTACCATGGCTGGGAGATATTTAACGAAGCAAAAATGAATGAATACCTGCTCTGGGATAATTTCAACAACGCCAATGGCAAATTACTGGTATATGCAGGTAAAGGAGCAGAACTGGTTGCGGGTATCTTATTTGTGTTGGGATTATTCACAAGACTGGCATCATTGTTTACAATAGGCACCATGTGTTATATTGCTTTTTTCCTGGGCAATGGTATTATCTGGAACAATGACCAGCATCCGTTCCTGTTTGTATTGCTGGCATTGGTTTTCTTTTTTACCGGGCCGGGAAGATATAGTCTCGATCATTATGTATTCAAGCCGAAATCCAGGTATTGATTATGCCCGACAGTTCACAGGTATATATGAATACAAAAGGCAAGGAAGCCAACAGCTATGATGCCATTGTGATTGGCAGTGGCATCAGCGGCGGCTGGGCAGCCAAAGAACTATGTGAAAAAGGGTTGAAGACATTAGTACTGGAAAGAGGAAGACCGGTGGAGCATATCAAAGATTATCCAACGGCTCATTTATCCAGGTGGGAGCTGCCGCACCGCGGATGGATTACGAATGAAATGAAGAAAAACAACCCATTGATAAGTAAAGCGGCCGGTTATAGTGAGGATACGCAGCATTTTTTTGTGAAGGATGCAGATCATCCTTATGTGCAGGATAAACCGTTTGACTGGATACGGGGATACCAGGTAGGAGGCAAATCACTCACCTGGGGAAGAGCTTGTGCAAGATGGAGTGAATATGATTTCACTGCACCTAAACGATATGGATATGGAGAATCCTTTCCAATCGGATATAAAGACATCAAAGACTGGTACAGCCATGTAGAAAGATTCATTGGTGTGTGTGGCAGTTATGATGGTATTCCTTCCATGCCGGACGGTGAGTTTTTAACGGCGTATGAATTGAATGCGGTAGAAAAACATATGCAACAGGTGCTGAAAGAAAAATTCAACCGGCATTATGTTTCGGGACGCTGGGCACATATCACCGATCCGAAACAAATTCACCTCGACCAGGGCCGTGCACAATGTATGAACCGCAACTTGTGTATGCGGGGTTGCCCTTTGGGAGGATATTTCAGTTCCAATTCCTCCACTTTACCCTGGGCCGGGAAAACAGGCAACTTAACTATTCGTCCGCATTCAGTCGTACATTCCATTATTTATGATGAGCAAAGGCAAAAAGCGGTGGGGGTAAGAGTGATTGATGCCAATACCAAAGAAAGTAAAGAGTTCTTTGCAAAGATCATTTTTGTAAATGCTTCGGCCTTAAATACAAACCTTATTTTACTGAATTCAACATCAAACCGTTTTCCTAATGGATTGGGAAATGACAATGGCTTATTGGGAAAATACATCTGCTTTCATAATTACCGGGGCGGTATGTGGGGCTATATGGAAGGATTTGAAGAATGGTATTATAAAGTATCGAAGCCGGCTGAGTGTATCATCGCCAACTTCAGGAATGTAAAAAAACAGGAAACAGATTTTTATGGTGGCTATGTGATCTATTCCGGTGCCAGCCGGGAAAAACTGAGTGATCATTCAGCGTCTGAACCGGTCGGGGCCTCTTTTAAAGAAACACTCAGCCGGGCCGGCCGCTGGAGTGTATATATGTATATGCAGGGAGAAACAATTGCAAAAGAAAGTAATCATGTGCGGTTGAGTAAGGAAGAAAAAGATCAGTGGGGGATCCCATTGCTGGTTACTTCGGTTGGTTATGATGATAATGATGAAAAAATGCTGAATGACTTTTTAGAACAGGGTAAAGCCATGATGGAAGCAGCAGGCATAAAAGAAGTGAACACCTGGGATACCAAACAGCCTCCCGGTCTTGATATTCACGAAATGGGCGGGGTGAGAATGGGAAGTAACCCTAAAACATCACTGCTGAATGAATGGAATCAATTGCATCACTGCAAGAATGTTTTTGTAACCGACGGTGCCTGCATGACGAGTACCGGCAGCCAGAGCCCGTCAATTTTATATATGGCTTTTACTGCAAGAGCTGTTGATCATGCAGTCAGCGAATTTAAAAGAGGAAATTTATAAAATGAAACGCATATTAACAGGTGTAGTACTGGTTATGAGTTTGTGCACAACCCAGGCACAGCAAAAAACCTATTGTAACCCCATCAATATTGATTATGGCTATACACCTATTCCTAATTTCAGTGAATGGGGGCGTCACCGGGCGACGGCTGACCCGGTAGTGGTAACCTATAAGGGGGATTATTATTTATTCAGCACCAATCAATGGGGCTATTGGGTGAGCCCGGATATGCTGAACTGGAAATTCAATGCCCGCAAATTTTTACGTCCCTGGAATGAAGGTTATGATGAACTCTGCGCACCGGCCGTTGGTATTATAGGTGATACCATGATTGTATTTGGTTCTACCTATACCAGCAAGTTTAGTATCTGGATGAGTACGAATCCCAAGGCCAATGAATGGAAACCATTGGTAGACTCATTTGAAATCGGTGGCTGGGACCCTTCCTTCTTTACAGATGATGATGGTAAACTGTATATGTACAATGGAAGCAGTAATAAATTTCCCATGTATGGAATTGAACTGAACCGGAAAACATTCCAGCCAATCGGTACCAGGAAAGAGATGTATTTATTAGAACCCTGGCGCTATGGCTGGCAGCGTTTTGGGGAGCATATGGATAATACTTTTCTGGATCCGTTTATAGAAGGAAGCCATATGACGAAATACAAGGGGAAATATTATTTGCAATATGGTGCCCCGGGAACCGAATTCAGTGGTTATGCAGATGGCTTGTTAGTAGGTGATAACCCTTTAGGTCCTTTTGAAGCACAAAGTGATCCATTGAGTATAAAGCTTGGAGGGTTTGTAAGAGGTGCTGGTCATGGAGCTACTTTCCAGGATAATTTTAATAACTATTGGCATATTTCAACAACCGTTCTATCTGTAAAAAATACATTTGAAAGAAGATTGGGTGTATGGCCAACCGGCTTTGATAAGGATGGCAATATGTTTTGTAATACAACATTTGGCGATTATCCTCATTATATTCCCGCTGCCGGGTTTCCGGGAACTGAATATGGTGTCAATGGGAAATCTGCCTATTTCACCGGCTGGATGTTACTTAATTATAATAAACCCGTACAGGTATCATCTATATTGGGCGGATACCTGCCCAATAATGCCGTGGATGAATTAGCAAAAACATATTGGAGTGCTGTTTCGGCAAATAAGGGAGAGTATATCCAAACCGACCTGGGCAATGTTTCAACGGTAAATGCTATTCAGATCAATTATGCTGACCAGGAGGTGGAAAGTAACCGGCTGGGTAAATGGAATGACCAGTATCACCAGTATAAACTCTATTACTCTGTTGATGGTAAAAAGTGGATGACGCTGGTGGATAAGAGTAATAATAAAACTGATATACCGCATGAGTATGTGGAACTGGAAAAACCGGTACAGGCAAGATTTATTAAGCTGGAGAATATTCATATGCCAACAGGAAAGTTTGCCATCAGCGGTTTTAGGGTCTTTGGAAACGGAAACGGAGCAAAGCCCGATGCTGTGCAGGGGTTCATTGTATTGCGGACAGAAAAAGACAAACGCAGTGCTTTTATTAAATGGAAGCCGGTAGACAATGCTTTTGCTTACAATATTTATTATGGCACACACCCCGATAAATTGTATACCAGCATTATGGTGCATAGCAATAATGAATATTGGATGAAGGCAATGGATTCACAGAAGCCCTACTATTATTGTATTGAAGCTATCAATGAAAACGGCACCAGTGAACGAAGTAAAATAATAAAAGTTGATTAACCTATTAAGTATGAAAAGAACTATCAGCATATTGGTAATTGCTTTCCTCTGTACTTCTGTGATCCGTTCACAGGGCAATATCCCTTTCTGGAAAGAAGTGCAGGTGTTTAAACAAAAAGACAGTGTGCAGTTCCCGGCCGCCAACCAGGTTTTATTGATAGGCAGTTCTTCTTTCACCATGTGGAAAGATGTGCAGGAATATTTTCCCAAACATCAACTACTGAACAGGGCATTTGGCGGCTCCACCCTTGTTGACCTGATCCGTTTCCGGTATGATGTGATCTATCCCTACCAGCCAAAGCAAATAGTGATCTATTGCGGGGAAAATGATTTTGCAGCGAGTGATACGGTAACAGTGGAAATAGTGATGCAGCGATTCAAAACACTTTATAATTTAATTCGGGCAAAATATGCCGGCGTACCTTTATTATATGTTTCGATGAAGCCCAGCCCGAGCCGGGTGCACCTGCTGCCGAAGTATAGAGAGGCGAACCAACAGATTGAAAGGTTTTTAAAGGCAGATAGGAAAGCAGCATTCGCTGATGTGTATCAACCCATGCTAAAGACTGATGGAACTGTGATGGATGATATTTTTAAGGAAGATAACCTGCATATGAATGCAAAAGGGTATGCGATCTGGAAAAAGGTATTGGAAAAATTATTGATGAAATAAATAAATAACGACCATGCTTTCAAAAATGAAACTATACCTGCCAGTATCTGTCCTGTGTGTTTGCCTGCTGAGTTGTAAACAGGAAACAGCCGTAACTAAAATAGCTTTTGGTTCCTGCGGCTACCAGGATGAGCCGCAGCCGGTATTGGCATTGGCGGCTGAGCAAAAACCGGACGCCTTTATTTTCCTGGGTGATAATATTTATGGTGATACGGACAACATGGATACACTACGTAATAAATACACCCGCTGGATGGCACAACCCGATTTTAAAAAACTGGACAGCAGCACAAAATTATTCGCCACCTGGGATGACCATGATTTTGGCAGGAATGATGCCGGTAAATGGTATCCCTATAAGAAGGAATCCAAAGAGATATTCATGGAATTCTTTAAGGAGCCGGCCAATAGTGAACGCCGGAAACATGATGGTATCTATAAAACAGAGTATATACAACAGGGGAATAAGACCATCCAGGTGATTTTGCTGGATGTAAGAACATTCCGCAGCGATGTATTATTATATGATACGGCTGCTAAATTGCCCAGGGATCATTATTTCTACACCCCGGATTACAAACCGCATGTTTCAACAGATAGTACCTTACTGGGCGAGGAACAATGGAAATGGCTGGAGGAAGAATTGAAAAAGCCGGCCGATCTTCGTTTGGTCTGCAGCGGTTCCCAGTTTGCAATTGAATACAATGGGTATGAGGCCTGGGCTAATTTTCCCCACGAGCAAAAAAAGATGCTGGAGTTAATTAAATCAACGAAAGCAAATGGAATACTGTTCTTAACCGGTGATGTGCATTATGCCGAGATATCCCGGTTAGAAGAACCCGGTTTATATCCCATCTATGATGTTACCGCCAGCGGCATCACTTCCACCTGGGATTTTGCTACCCTGAATAAGAACAGGATCGAAGGACCGGTGATGGATAATCATTACGGGTTATTGACCATTGAGTGGACAAAAGACCCGGTGATAAAAATGGAGATCATCGATAAATTTAAAAATACCAGGATTGAGTACACAATCAATAAAAGTCAAATTCAGTTTTAATTTTTAGTCACACATAAAAAGGATAATAATGAAAAGGATCGTATCAGTACTGATGGTTGCGTTGTTACTGACATCATTCAGCCAGTTAAAAGCACAACAAACCAATGATGCTAAAATGAAAAGCTTCGTGGATGCATTGATGAAAAAAATGACACTGGAAGAAAAGATCGGGCAACTGAACCTGCCGGGCAGTGGCGATATCGTAACGGGTCAGGCACAGAGTTCAGACATTGCCAAAAAAATCAAGGAAGGGAAAGTGGGCGGATTGTTCAATATTAAATCTGTAGCCAAGATCCGTGATGTGCAGAAAGTAGCAGTAGAACAAAGCCGCCTGAAAATACCCCTGATCTTTGGGATGGATGTGATACATGGTTATGAAACTGTATTTCCTATTCCGCTGGGATTAAGCTGCAGCTGGGATATGAAATTGATTGAGAACAGTGCCCGTATCGCTGCGGTAGAAGCGAGTGCAGATGGCATCAACTGGACTTTTTCACCAATGGTGGATATTGCCCGTGATCCCCGCTGGGGAAGAATAGCAGAAGGCAATGGGGAAGATGCTTTTCTTGGTTCACAGATTGCCAAAGCCATGGTAAAAGGGTACCAGGGTAATGACCTGAAAACCAATAATACGATTATGGCTTGTGTAAAACACTATGCATTGTATGGAGCCGCAGAGGCCGGTCGTGATTATAATACTACCGATATGAGCCATCAGCGGATGTACAACGACTACTTCCCCCCCTACAAAGCAGCGGTGGATGCAGGAGCGGGAAGTGTAATGGCTTCTTTTAATGAAATTGATGGAGTGCCTGCCACAGCGAATAAATGGCTGCTGACCGATGTTTTAAGAAAGCAATGGGGCTTTAAAGGGTTTCTTGTAACAGACTATACGGGTATCAATGAAATGATTGATCATGGAATTGGCGACCTGCAAACTGTTTCAGCCAGGGCATTGATGGCAGGTATTGATATGGATATGGTGGGTGAAGGTATTTTGCTGACCACGCAAAAATCATTGAAAGAAGGTAAAGTGACCCTGGCGCAGATCGATGCAGCCTGCAGGCGTATTCTTGAAGCGAAGTATAAACTCGGTTTGTTTGATGATCCGTATAAATATTGTGATGAAAACAGGGCAAAGACTGAAGTGTTCACCGCTGAACACAGGCAAATTGCCCGCAGTACAGCTGCACAAAGTTTTGTGTTGTTAAAAAATCAAAACAATGTATTGCCGTTAAAGAAAAGCGGAACGATTGCTTTGATCGGGCCACTGGCTGATAATAAAGAAAACATGCCCGGCACCTGGAGTGTGGCGGCAAATTTTGATAAAGCAACTTCTGTATTAACAGGGCTGAGAGAAGTAGTGGGAGATAAAGTGAAGATCCTGCATGCAAGAGGTTCTAATTTAGACGAAGACAGTTTGTTTGAAGAAAGGGCCGGAATGTTTGGGAAATCATTACGCCGTGACAGCCGCCCGGCCCATATGATCTTACAGGAGGCACTGGATGTAGCTAACCAGTCTGATGTGATCGTGGCTGCCCTGGGCGAATCAGCCGAAATGAGTGGTGAATCATCCAGCCGGTCTAATATTGAAATTCCAAAAATCCAGCAAGACTTACTGAAGGCCTTATTAAAAACAGGTAAACCAGTCGTGTTGGTATTATTTACCGGACGTCCGCTGGTTTTGAAATGGGAAAATGATAATGTACCTGCTATTTTAAATGTATGGTTTGGTGGCAGTGAAGCGGGGTATGCTATTGCGGATGTATTGTTTGGTAATGTAAATCCTTCCGGGAAACTGAGTACAACATTTCCCCAGAATGTAGGGCAAGTACCTATTTTTTATAATCATAAAAATACCGGCCGGCCATTGGAAGAAGGAAAGTGGTTCTCAAAATTCCGTTCTAACTACCTGGATGTAAGCAATGATCCGGTGTACCCGTTTGGTTATGGATTAAGCTACACTTCTTTTTCCTACAGCGATATTAAACTCAGCAATACTGCATTAAAAGGAAAGCAAACGCTGACAGCTTCAGTTACTGTTACGAATACCGGGAAATATGATGGTAAAGAAGTAGTGCAATTATATATCCGTGATGTGGTGGGTTCAGTTACAAGACCAGTGAAAGAACTGAAAGGTTTTCAAAAAGTAGAACTGAAAGCAGGTGAAACTAAAACGGTTTCTTTCAGCATCACCCCGGAAGACCTGAAATTTTATAACTATGACCTGAAATATGATTGGGAAGCCGGAGATTTTGAGATCATGATCGGAAGTAACTCAAGAGATGTGAAAACGGGCAAAGTGAACTGGACAAAATAAGATTATTCATTCAGTAAAAAGCTGCTGATGAGATACCTGCTTACAATTTGTTGGGCACTGTTGTTAAGTACTGCGGGATCTTCTCAGCAGCTTTTCGTTTTGTATTCGCCGGATTCATCACTGCGGCTTGAAGTGAATACAAACGGGAAGCTTTCTTATGGCTTATTTGCCGGAAACCAGTTACTGGAATCTTCTTCTTCCGTTGATATCAAATTAAGTAACGGTCAGCAGTTATCAAACCGGCTGGCTGTTGCCAAAAAAATATACAGCCGGCACAACGAAGCTATAGTTGTTCCAATACCGTATCGTAAACCTGTTATTCAAAATAATTACCGGCAACTGGAACTGGTCTTTAAGCAACCCTTTTCGGTCATTTTCCGGCTGTATAATGATGGCATGGCATATCGTATTGGCCTGCGGTTCAGGGACTCCGTTAGTATAACGAATGAAACGGCTTTATTTGAGCTGGATAAGAACGCAACTGTTTGGTTTGCCCAAATGGATAAGCGACAAAATGTGGACCGGTTTCATACCAGCTTTGAAGCCGTATATAAGAAGGAAAAATTAGCTGCTATCGCTGATACGATGCTTACGTACTCACCGGCTACGATTGCTTTACCCAATGGTTACCTGCTTGCCATCTCCGATGCGGGTATTTATGATTATCCCGGGATGTTTTTGCAAAAAAAGGATAATGCTTTAGAAGCTGTATTTGCACCGTACCCGGAGAAAGAAAAATTAATGGAGGGAGATTTCCCGCAATATATAGTCACGGAAAGAGCTGATTATATTGCCAGGACAAATGGAACAAGGCTGTTGCCCTGGCGGGCCATACTGGTGGCAAAAAATGATACTGAGCTTCCTGCAAATGACCTGTTGTATATACTGGGTGATAAATCGCAGATCAGTGATCCTTCCTGGATAAAGTATGGTAAGGGCACGGATGAATGGATCACCGGCATAAATCTTTTTAATATTCCATTTAAAGCCGGGATCAATACCGCTACCTATAAATATTATATTGATTTTGCCAAACGCTTCGGTTTCGACCAGGTAATGCTCGATGCCGGCTGGAGTGATGTGAAAGATCTTTTTAAGATCAACCCGGATATAAATATGGAGGAGCTGGTGGCGTATGCAAATAAAAATAATATCCGGCTGATGTTGTGGACGCTTTGCTCCACGCTGGATAAACAATTAGACAGTGCTTTGCAACAATTCAATAGATGGGGAATTGCTTCTATCATGACCGATTTTATGGATCGGGATGATCAGCCGATGGTCAACTTTTATCATCGTATAGCGAAAGCCTGCGCCGATCATAAAATTGCGGTGATGTTTCATGGTGCCTACCCGCCCAAGGGATTTAACCGCACATGGCCCAATGCCATCACACAGGAAGGTGTGCTGGGTGCAGAATGGAATATCTGGAGTGAACTTGCTACACCGGAACATAATGTAGCCATTGCTTATACCCGGATGCTGGCCGGTCCCCTGGATTATGAACCCGGTCTTTTACTGAATGCGCAAAAAGACCAGTTCAGGCCGATTGGCAAAAACCCGATGAGTATTGGTACCCGATGCCATCAACTGGCTATGTTTGTGGTGTATGACAGCCCTTTACAGATATTCAGCGGCAATATCAGCCAGGGATGGCAGGAGCCGGCTTTCATGGAATTATTGGGGAGCATTCCAACTGTATGGGATGAAACAAAGATTTTACAGGGAAAAATTGGTGAGTACATTGTTACCGCAAGAAGAAAAGGGAATGACTGGTTTGTAGCAGGATTGAATAATAACGAGGCAAGAGATATTCAATTACCGTTGGATTTCCTGGCTACAGGTAACTACAGTATTACTGTTTGTAAGGATGGGGTCAATGCCCATAATTATGGAAGTGATTATACACTTAGTGCCACAAGTTCAAATAAGGAAGGTAAACAATACATTCACCTGGCTCCGGGCGGAGGCTTTTTATTAAAAATCAGCCCGAATTAATCAAATTTCTTTCCCGGTCAGTTGCATATAGCATAGAGTGATCCATGATTTTCAGTATTGATCATTACCCGGATTTTAGCGCAGTAATACAATGATAACGGCAAATAAAATAAACAGTCATGGTTTATTTCTGTTAAATTCTTTACTTTTATTTCCGCTTGCTTACCGATGCCCGAAAATTACAGAACATACGGAGAAAAAGAATTGCTTTCCCTGATGGCGCAGGATGATAAAGCAGCCTTCACAGAATTATACGACCGGTTCTGGAAAAAATTATTTGTGATCGCCTTCAACCGCATCAAAGACAAACAATCTGCTGAAGATATAGTGCATGATGTTTTTGCCAGCCTCTGGAATAACAGGAAGCAGGTGACCATTGATCAGTTAGAAAACTACCTGGCGGTTGCTGTTCGTTATTCTGTATTTTCCACCATAAAGAAAAAAAACCGGGCAAAACAAGTCGAACATAATCTTTCCCTTTCTTCTATTGTTGAAATGCCGGTGGAAGCCTCCCTGCATTATAAAAAAATCCTGGAGCTGGTTAAAACAGAAGTGGAGCATCTGCCGGAAAAGTGCCGCATCATTTTCAAATACAGCCGTGATGCCGGAATGCCGGTGAAAGAAATTGCCCGTCAACTCCACCTGTCGCCCAAAACTGTGGAAAACCAGCTGGGTAAGGCTATCCGCCAGTTGAAACTGGCTACCCGCAGTTTGCTGCAATCTTTTCTTACCCTTATGTGGTAACAAACCTGCTGAAATATTTTTAAATGCTGTGGGGGATATCTCCTTCCGGGTATACCTATTTATATAGCATTATGAATACAGCGCAAAATTTAGCCGAACTGATCAAAAAAGTTGAGGCCGGAACTGCCAGCCAGGAAGAGATCAACCTCATTAATGAATGGTATCATTCTTTTGATGATAGTGTTGCACAGGTAAATACGGGTGAAGCTATCAATGAGGAACAACTGGCGGAAAGGATAAAAGCCCGGTTGCTGGAAACGATCAGTGACGGCTCCTTAAAACGGGTGGTTCCCCTGCGCAAAAGATGGAAGCAAGTAGCAGCCGCAATAGCCCTTTTGTGTTTGCTGGGAACTGCTGCTTATTTATTGTTTGGTACAGGAAAGGAAACGAAAATACCAGAACAACCGGTAGCGATAAAACCTCAGCCATCCGACGAAATTAAGCCAGGTGGTGATATAGCCCTGCTTACACTGGCTGATGGATCAGTGATTGTACTTGACAGTGCCAGTGATGGATTACTTGGAATACAAGGAAATACGAAAATAGAAAAATTGGAAAATGGATTATTGGTTTATAAAGTAAACGGGCAAACTGTAACCGAAAACGACGAAGCATTTTATAACACCATTACCACACCCCGTGGTGGTCAGTACCAGGTTACTTTATCAGACGGTACAAAGGTTTGGCTGAATGCAGCATCTTCTATACGTTTCCCTGTTTTTTTTACCGGTAGTGAAAGAAAAGTGGAAGTGACCGGCGAAACGTATTTCGAAGTGGCGAAAAATGAAAAACTGCCTTTTAAAGTAAAAGCGGTCAATTCGGAAGTGGAAGTGCTGGGAACTCATTTTAATATTAATGCCTACGATGATGAAGCCAGCATAAAAACAACCCTGCTTGAAGGTAAAGTAAAAGTATCTGTACCCTCTGCCGGACCGGCTGCCAGTTATTTAACACCGGGTCAGCAATCCGGGATCAGTAAAGCCGGAAACATCAGTGTGCTGGACAATGCTGATACCGAAGAAGCAGTGGCCTGGAAGAATGGCCGGTTTCAGTTTAAAAGTGCTGACCTGAGAAGTATACTACGACAGATTTCACGATGGTATGATGTAGAAGTCGAATACAAAGGAGCGGTTGATCTGCATTTCACGGGACAGCTTACCCGTACAGATAATGTAACCAAAGTGTTTGAGACTCTGCAGCTGACCGGGGAGGTGCATTTCAGGACAGAGGGAAGAAAAATAATTGTTTCAAGATAAAAGTGAAGATATGAAAAAAACAAAACCTCATTTTTTCTATCCGTATGGTAATGACGGATAAAAAAGACAGGCTCAATAAAAAGCCGGACCCTGTTTGCGGCAGGATCCGGCGGATGGTTTGAGTCTTTTAATAAACAATGATGCGCTGCTTATTATTCAACCCTCTTCCGGGTGCATGCACCCGGAAGGACAACCTTTACAAATTTATGTATTTAACTGCTGTTTGCCGGTCCGGGCTAATTCAGCGCCGGATCGCAAAACAAACGATTAAGATTATGAAACTAACTACAGTTTTATTGATCGCCGCCTGCCTTCAGCTTAGTGCTACCGGGTTTACCCAGAAGGTCACTATCAAGGAAAACAATATATCCCTTCAGAAAGTATTTGAAGAGATCAGGAAACAAACCGGGATACAGTTCTTCTATGCGGATGAAATGATCCGGTCGGCTAAAACGGTTTCTCTGGCTGTAAAAAACGAAACGGTGCAGAAAGTACTCGATATCTGTTTCAGGGATCAGTCACTCACGTATACTATAGCTGAAAACACGATTATTGTAAAAAGAAAAATACCGGAGCCTGAGGTAATTACAGTACCCGCACCTGAAGTAGTGGTAAAAGAGATAAGAGGAAAAGTAACCGATGAAAAAGGACAACCGCTTTCCGGTGTGTCGGTATCGGTCAAAGGAACCACCACCGGTACAACAACAGATGCGAATGGTAATTTCTCCATTTCAGTACCGGATGATGCAGTCCTTGTTTTTTCATATGTAGGATTTTCAAACGTAGAAGAAAGAGTGGCCGGCCGTACAACAATCGAGTTATCTATGAAACCGGTTGAACGGGCGATGGATGAGATCGTGGTGATTGGTTATGGTACGCAACGAAAAAGAGATCTTACGGGTTCTGTTTCTTCTGTAAAAGGTGAAGAAGTGGCAAAAATGCCTTCAACGAATCCTATTGCATCCTTACAAGGAAGAGTTCCCGGTCTCACTATTTCTAACTCCGGCCGTGCAGGGGCCAGCCCGGTGGTGCGTATCCGGGGTGTGAATAGTACCAACTCCGCCAGCCCTGTATATGTAGTGGATGGAATTTTGCAGGACAATATTGATTACCTCAACCCTGCCGATATCGAATCGATAGACATTTTACGGGATCCTTCTTCCATTGCTATTTATGGTATGAGGGCTGCGAATGGGGTGATTGCCGTAACATTGAAAAAAGCAGCAAGGGGAAAAACAGTCATTAACCTGCAGAGTACTGTTGCAGTTCAACGGGTACAGGACAGGATTGAAGTAACCGATGCGGAAGGATTTAAGAAACTGTATAATGCCCAACTGGCAAACCTGAATGCAGCTCCGTTCGACTATACTAATTATACAGCCAATACCAACTGGCAGGATCTTGTGTTGAGAAATGCAGTGATGACCACACATAATCTCAGTATTGCTAATAGCGGAGAAAAAACAACTACCCACCTGAACCTCGGTTATACCAACCAGGAAGGTGTGCTGAAAAATGACCAGTACGAACGATTCCTGCTGCGCCTGGGAGAAGAAATAAAAATTAATCAGAACATAAAAGTAGGTGGTGATTTAACAGGCTATCATTTTATCAGCAATCCTCCTGCTGCTTCTGTCACCAATGCATTGTGGGCTGCCCCGATCGTTCCCGTTCAGTTTGATGAGAACACTTATTACAGTATGCCTTCGTTTCAACGGGCACAGGTAGGCAATCCTATTGCTGCTTTAAAAAGGAACGACAGGAATTCGATCAATAAGGGTTACCGGATCATTGGTAATCTATTTGCCGAGGTAAAATTCCTGAAAAACTTTACCTGGAAATCGGTGCTGTATGGTGACTTTGGTTTTAATACAGGAAGAAGTTACAGCCGGTTACCGTTTTCATTCATTAATCTTGGCGAAGGCAGCGCCCCTACGACTACAACATTTGATAACTCTGTAAGAACATCAGTTTCACAGGAGCAAAGTGAAAATAAGCGTTTCCAGCAGGATCACTACCTCACATTTGATAAACGGCTTGGAAACGGGCATTCAATAACTGCGGTGGCTGGTTTTACTACGCAATATGAATATGGTTCATCTGTTTCAGGAACCAGGAGAGATACAGCGATCAATGTACCTGACAACCCTGATTTCTGGTACCTGGGTATTGTAAATCTCAATAACCCGATTTTGAATGCAGGAGCTGGTTACGAACGGTCACTGTTCGGTTCATTTGTAAGAGCCGCTTATTCTTATAAAGGCAAATATCTTGTCAACGGTACATTCCGAAGGGACGCCTCTTCCAAATTTGCACCTGAAAACAGGTGGGCGAGCAGCGGTAGTTTGGGACTTGGCTGGGTAATCAGTGATGAAGATTTTTTTGATAAGGTAAAAGGGATAGATTTCCTGAAAGTAAAAGCATCCTACGGTACTGTTACCAACTCAAACGGTATTCCGGATAATTTATATCAGCCGGGAATTCAAAATGCCTCTACGGCAGTGTTTGGTGATAATGTATATACTTCCATCCAGGCAGCGTATGAACCCGATCCGAATATTAAGTTTGAAGTAGTAAGGGGTTCTGACCTGGGCTTCGAAACAAGGCTATTGCAGAACAGGCTGAGTATTGATTTTACCCGTTACGACAGAAAGACATCAAGGATACTGACACTGGTTCCACGGCTGGCAACGGCTAATAACTCCGATGTTTCGCTGTATACAAATCTTGGTGAAATATCCAATAAGGGTATTGAGATCAACAGTACCTGGACTGATGGCATAGGCAAGGATTTCAAATATTCTGTTAGTGCCAATTTTAGTTATAACAAGAATAAAGTAGAAGCAATTGGTGACAAATTTGATTTTCAGATTACCGGAAACGGCGGTGTGAACTTAACAACCACCGGTCAGTCCATCGGCTATTTCTATGGATATACACAGGTGGGCGTTTACCAGTCTACTGCCGACCTGGCTAAAATGCCGGGATTTGCCAATTCCTTACCAGGAGATATTGCGTATGCAGATATTAATGGCGACGGTGCGATTACGCCAGCCGACAGGGGCTATATCGGATCACCATTTCCTGATTATAACTATGGGGCCAGTATCTCTTTAGAGTATAAGGGCTTTGATATGGATATCCAGGGGCAAGGATCTGCGGGCCACAAAATCTATACGCAACGGCGCACATCCACATTTGCTGTATTGAATTATGAAACCATGCGGCTGAATGCATGGACGGCCCCGGGAACCAGTAATATTGAACCGATCATGGATAACACCCGTGGTAATAACTTCCTGATGAGTACGTATTACCTGGAGCCGGGTGATTTCTTCCGGATCCGGTTGCTGCAGTTTGGCTATACCTTCAGGCAGCCATTTATTACAAAAGCAGGAATTCAAAAAGCAAGATTTTTTATCAGTGCCCAAAACCTGAAAACATGGAGTAAGGTAACCGGCTATTCACCCGAGCCACTTATTGGCAGTATAATCGGGGGTGGTGCTGATAACGGAGCTTATCCTGTTCCTGCTATTTATTCACTAGGTCTTAATCTAACTTTCTAAAATTTGGCATATGAAATCATTTAATAAATTTTATACTGTTGTTGTACTGCTGCTGATCAGCAGCAGTATTGTAACTGTCACCGGTTGTAAAAAATTCCTGGACACACAGGCGCAGGGGTCTTACAATCTTGAGAACTATCCGTATCCCGGCGGTTCTGGTCCTTATGATCAATTCATTTTTGCAGCGTATAATGACCTGCGCAGTTTTAATGTGCACAGCCAGTCGTTTATCACTGCTTCCAGTATCCGCAGTGATGATGCGGATAAAGGAAGCACACCGGCTGATGGAGGTGCCAATGCTATTGATATGGACAACTTCCCGGTACAACCGAGCAACGGTTTTTGTAATACCTTATGGACCGGCTATTATGCATTGATCAATAAATGTAATACCACCATATCACAGGTGGTCAATAATGCAGCTATTGTTGCACCGGCTCAAATAAAAGATCAAACAATTGCTGAAGCAAAATTCATCAGGGCTTATGGCTATTTCAATCTTGTTCGCTTTTTTGGAAGAGTTCCGCTGGTAGATACCGGAATTTCAGGTAATATTCCCCAAAGCACAGCGGCACAAGTGTATGCATTCATAGAAAACGATCTCAATTTTGCTGCTGCCAACCTGCCGCTGAACTGGGACCCTAAGTTTGTGGGAAGGGCAACCAGTGGTGCTGCCAACGGGCTGCTGGCCAAAGTCTATCTTACCCAGCAAAAATGGGCACAGGCAATGGCTGCTGCCAATGCAGTGATGACATCGGGCCAGTATGACTTAAGCACTACCTACGATAAAATTTTCCGTGAAGAAGGGGAGAATAGTAAAGAATCTGTTTTTGAAGTACAGGCAACGGCATCAGCGGCTATACAAACAGCCAACGGGGTGCAGTATGCACAAATACAGGGTATCAGGGGTACCGGTGTCTGGGACCAGGGATGGGGATGGAATTCACCCAGCACTTTTTTAGAAGCTGCTTATGAAGCCAATGATCCCCGTAAGAACAGAACGATCATGTATACGAGTACCGCTACTACCACCTATCAAACCATCTACGGAGAAAATCTGCCGGTTGGTTTGCCTAATCCGCGGTATAATAATAAAGTATACACCAACCCGGCCCTGCGATCATCAATTGGCAACCGCTTTGGTTACTGGATGAATGTTCGTATTCTTCGTTATGCGGATGTGGTGCTGATGTATGCTGAAGCAGCGAATGAGGTTGGAGGCACCGCAAATACCACTGCTGCATTAGCCGCTTTGAATTCCGTACGGGCAAGAGCAAGGAATGGTAACAACAGTATATTACCGAATGTGACCACCACCGACCAGGCTTTACTGCGGGATGCTATCCGTAAAGAACGCCGGGTGGAACTAGCCATGGAGCATGATCGTTTCTTTGACCTGGTAAGATGGGGAATTGCGCAAGATGCTTTACATGCAGCGGGTAAACCCAACTTCAGTAACAGCCGTGATGTTTTGTTACCTATCCCGCAAACACAAATTGACCTGAGTGCAGGTGTATTAACACAGAACCCCGGTTATTGATTGTCTGACTTTAAAAAATGAAACAAATGAAATTTCAAAAATCATATACAAAATACAGTGTGGCTGCCGTCGTAATGGCACTGGCGTTCACTTCCTGCAAAAAAGATGGTAACCCGAATGATCTTCCCGCCGTTGATCCATCTGCTTATGCAGGCACAGTTGATGGCTTTAACAGTTCCGACGAAGTATTTCCTGAAAATCTTATAGCATACTGGAGTTTTGATGACACGAAAAATGAATTGAAAACCGGGACCGCCCCCTTCTCTTCTTTAAATGACAGCTATGTGACAGGTGCTGTGCGGGGAAAAGCCCTGAGCCTGGCTGCTGGATTTGTTTATTATAAAACACAATTCCAGGCATTCAAAACAGATTCCTTAAAGAACTGGAGTATCAGCACCTGGGTCAAAGTAAAAAACAATGGTTCAAAAAGAACGATGGTTTTCCAGATGGCCAGGCCGGGTGTATTTAATGGGAATATCAATTTCGCATTGAATACAAATGGTTATCCGGTGACCAATGACTCTACGTTAAGGATACAGCCTACTTTTTCAACAATCGGCGGCGGCACACAGGATAACCTGAACAATGCTGCCGGGCAGGATAAAGCCAACCTGAATGACTGGGTTCATATTGTGTTAACTTATGACTTCAGTACGGGTGTGTTTAATAACTGGATGAATGGGCGAAAAGTAGGCAACTTCCCCAACCGTGGAACGGGTAATAATAATTACAAATCATGGGAACCCAGTGAGGTCTTCTTTGGGGCTAATTACAATGCGGCAGGTATGCCGGTGAATGCTGACGTTAATTTTGCACCGATGACAGGCCAGATTGATGAAGTACGTTTCTATAATAAAACCCTTCCGGATGCTTTTATCAAGGCATTGTATAACCTTGGTAAGGCAAACAAATGATCATTCATCCAAAAAGCTGTGTCCCTGCAATGGCAGGGCACCCCTTTTTTTAAACGGTACAACATGAAATATATCTTCTATAGCCTGGTTGTTATTTGTGTAACTGCCTGTTCCGGTTCCAAAACAGCATCCATAAAAAGTGATACAGGTATTTTCTCATCGAAGGCCGATGAAGAATTGTTTACCGAAGTGCAAAGAGGAACCTTTAAGTATTTCTGGGATGGAGCAGAACCCAACAGCGGCCTGGCCAGGGAACGCTATCATGCAGATAATATATACCCGCAAAATGATAAGCACATCGTTACAAGTGGCGGGGGAGGCTTTGGAGTGATGGCCATTCTTGTTGGTATTGAAAGAAAATTCATTACAAGAGAAGAAGCTGTACAACGCCTGGAAAAGATCATCGGGTTTTTAGAAACAGCGGATCGTTTTCATGGCGCATGGCCGCATTGGTGGAACGGGGAAACCGGGAAAGTAAAACCGTTCAGTCGTTATGATGATGGCGGTGACCTGGTAGAAACATCTTTCATGTTGCAGGGTCTTCTTTGTGTCCGCCAGTATTTTCAGCAGGGAAATGAAAAAGAAAAAGCACTGGCAGCCCGGGTGGATAAACTCTGGAAAGAAGTGGAGTTTGATTGGTACCGAAACGGGAAAAATGTATTGTACTGGCATTGGAGCCCGGATAACGGGTGGAGAATGAATTTTGCTGTGCATGGTTATAATGAGTGTTTGATCATGTATGTGCTGGCCGCCTCATCACCCACACATGGCGTACCTGCAGAAGTATATCATGAAGGCTGGGCACAAAACGGAAAGATCAATGAAAAACCGGCCTATTATGAGGACATTAAACTTCAAATGAACCACCAGGGTGATGCAGGCAACAGCGGTCCTTTGTTTTGGGCGCATTATTCTTACCTGGGTTTAGACCCACGAGGCTTGAAAGATAAATATGCAGACTACTGGAAGGATAATACCAATCATGCACTCATTCATTATAAATGGTGTGTCAATAATCCCAATAAGTATAAAGGATACGGCCCGGATAGCTGGGGATTAACATCCAGCTATTCCATGAAAGGATATGCAGGGCATGCACCCACTGAAAAAAGAGATTTGGGTGTTATTTCACCCACCGCAGCTCTATCCTCTTTTCCGTACACGCCAAATGAATCCATGGCAGCGATGAGGCATTGGTACAATACGATGAAAGATAAACTCTGGGGACCCTATGGTTTTTACGACGCATTCAGTGAAACAGCCAACTGGTATCCGCCCCGTTACCTGGCTATTGACCAGGGCCCTATCGTGGTAATGATGGAAAATTACCGCAGCGGCTTATTATGGAAATTATTTATGAGCTGCCCGGAAATAAAACAAGGGTTAAAGAAATTGGACTTTCAAAGCCCGCATTTGAAATAAACAGTAGCGGCTGCAATATTTTGCAGCCGCTTTTTTATAGTAAGAAGCTAACCCTCTTTTGCAGAACCCGTTTATAATGTTGGCTATCTTTACCAGGCTATTTCCTGCGCTACTTAAAAATAATAACCAGTGAAAGCATTCATTTTTGCAAGCTGCAGTTTGTTATTACTAACAGCTTGTTCTGTAACACAAAAAAGCATAACAAATGTGAAGTTTGCTAAAAACCCTGTTGTGGCCCATCGCGGGGCCTTTAAAATGAATGGCTTTCCGGAAAATTCTATTGCTTCGCTGAGAGAAGCGATCCGTTTAAAATGTACCGGCTCAGAATTTGATGTACGGATGACAGCCGATGATTCACTGATCATTAACCACGATCCGCATTATAATAAACTGGAGATCGAGAAAACAAGCTATGTGGAATTGAGTCAATACAAATTATCCAACGGCGAGAAACTGCCAACACTGCGGGAATACCTGCTTGCTGGCCTTGCTGACAATAAATTAACAAGGCTGGTACTGGAGATCAAGCCTTCCGGCATTAGCAAGGAAAGAGGAAAACTGGTTGCAGAACGATCAGTTGCACTGGTCAAGGAATTGAAAGCCGCTCTGATGACCGTATATATCAGTTTTGACTACGGGATCCTGAAGAAAGTGATTGAGATTGATCCCGCAGCATCAACACAGTACCTGAACGGGGAAAAATCACCGGAACAATTAAAAGCAGATGGAATTGCTGGGGCTGATTATCATTTTTCGGTTTTTAAAAAGAATCCCGGTTGGATAGAACAGGCAAAAAAATATAAACTCATTTTAAATGCCTGGACAGTGAATGATGCCGAAACAATGGATTGGTTATTGAAAAGCGGCTTTGATTTTATTACCACCAATGAGCCGGAGTTATTATTGGAGAAAACAGCCCGTTCGGTTAAATAAATAGCTTAGCTATTTACAATTAATATATACCTGTTATGAAATTTGTTTGCCTGGTAACACTGATAGTATCATTTACTGTTCTTCCTTTTCAACAATTAGTTGCACAGAAAAAAACGATTGATCAGAAAGTCGATTCTGTTTTAAAGCGAATGACCCTGGAAGAAAAGGTGGGACAAATGAACCAGTATAATGGACCCTGGGCAGCTACAGGGCCGTTGACTAACGATGACAATCTCTTGTCGCAGATAAAAGAGGGTAAAGTGGGTTCTATGCTGAATGTGACCGGTGTGGCAAGAACAAAAGACCTGCAGCAACTGGCCCTGCAGTCAAGGATGAAGATCCCTTTATTATTCGGGCAGGATGTGATACATGGCTACAGAACTATTTTCCCCATACCATTGGGTGAAGCAGCCAGTTGGGATATCACCGCAATAGAACAATCAGCAAGGGTGGCTGCAACTGAAGCAGCCGCTGTTGGCGTACACTGGACTTTTGCCCCCATGGTGGATATTGCCCGTGACCCACGATGGGGAAGAGTGATGGAAGGCGCCGGTGAAGATCCCTATCTCGGTTCGCTGATCGCTAAAGCAAGAGTAAAAGGTTTCCAGGGGAAAGGATTGGGTAACACTGATGCAGTAATGGCTTGTGCTAAACATTTTGCAGCCTATGGGGCCGCCATTGGCGGCCGGGATTATAATTCAGTGGATATGAGTCTGCGGATGCTGCACGAAATTTACCTGCCGCCCTTTAAAGCAGCGGCAGATGCAGGTGCTGCCACATTTATGAATTCATTTAACGACCTGAATGGTATTCCGGCTACGGGAAATAAATATTTACAGAGAGACCTGTTAAAAAGAGACTGGAAGTTTAAAGGCTTTGTAGTGAGCGACTGGGGCAGTGTGGGAGAGATGATCAATCATGGTTTTTCAAAAGATAATTATGAAGCGGCGATGCAGGCGGCGAATGCAGGCAGTGATATGGATATGGAAAGCCGTAGTTATATCAAACACCTGGTTACACTGGTAAAGGAAGGAAAAGTGAAAATGAGTATTATTGATGATGCAGTTCGCCGCATTCTGAAAAAGAAATTTGAAATGGGACTATTTGACGATCCTTTTAAATATTGCAACGAAGAAAGAGAGAAAAGACAATGGAATAATGCGGAGCATATAAAAGTGGCAAGAGATATGGCGAAAAAAAGCATTGTGCTTTTAAAGAGCGATAACCACTTACTGCCTCTTAATAAGCAAACTAAAAAAATTGCACTCATCGGCCCTTTCGCCAAAGCAAAATCCGATAACAATGGTTTCTGGAGTTATGACTGGCCGGATGATACCGCAAGAATTTCTTCTCTCTGGGAAGGGGTGCAGAAAAAGATCGGTGCAGATGGAAAAATGCTTTATGCAAAGGGGTGTAACATTAATGATACAGTACAAACAGGTTTTACAGAAGCAGTCGCCGTGGCTAATGAAGCAGATATTGTTATCATCAGTGTGGGTGAAGCGAGGGATATGAGCGGTGAAGCAAAAAGCAGGAGCAGTATCCAGTTGCCAGGTGTGCAGGAAGAACTGATCAAAGCAATAATGGCAACCGGTAAGCCGGTGGTAGTGATGATCAGTGCAGGTCGTCCGCTGATCTTTAACTGGACGGCTGATCATGTGCCGGCTATTGTATATACCTGGTGGCTGGGTACCGAAGCAGGCAATGCCATGGCAGATGTATTGTTTGGAGATTATAATCCATCCGGAAAATTGCCCATGAGTTTTCCAAGATCAGAAGGACAGATACCGATCTATTATAATTATTATAATACGGGCCGTCCTGCCACCAGCGACAGCGATCGCTTTTACCGTTCAGCTTATATTGATCTTTCTATTCATCCAAAGTATCCATTTGGTTACGGGCTTGGCTACTCAAAATTTGAATACAGTGAGATCAGGCTGAGTAAGCAGCAATTCAAACCCGGAGAAAAAATGGATGCGATTGTTACAGTTCGTAATACAGGTGAATATGATGGCGAAGAAGTGGTTCAATTATATATAAGAGATATCACCGGATCGGTAGTAAGGCCGGTAAAAGAATTGAAAGGATTTCAGAAGATACTGCTGAAAAAAGGGGAAGCAAAAGAAATCCGATTTACTATTGGTGCTGATGACCTTCGTTTTTACAACGATAAGTTGCAATATATTTATGAGCCTGGTGAATTTAAATTGTTTATCGGTGGCAGCAGTACTGATGTGAAAGAAGCAGATTTCAAACTACTTTGATGAAATGAGAAAAGTGGCAGCTTATATTATATTGTATATGCTGATTATAACAGCAATAGCCAGTTGCTCTTCCGAAAGTAATACCGCTTCGGTAGCAAAAGACAGTATGATCTCCTGTGAACAAAATCTTCCTTCCAGGTTGGCAGTAAAGAATAACGATAGTTTGAAAATCACAAGTGAAACGATGTCGACTGAAGGAATGGTTTGGGTCAAAGGGGGTGAATATATGATGGGAGCTGCTGATGGAGAAGGAAGGCCGGATGAATACCCGCAACATAAAGTAAAGCTGGATGGGTTCTGGATCGATATTACTGAAGTGACCAATGCACAGTTCAAAAAATTTATTGATGCGACAGGATATATTACAACAGCAGAACAGAAACCGGACTGGGAAGAATTGAAAAAACAATTACCGCCAGGAACCCCTAAGCCAGATGAAAGTATGCTAGTCGCCTCTTCCTTAGTATTTACGCCTCCTGCATTACCTGTTCCGCTGAATGATGTGGCACAATGGTGGAGCTGGAAAGAAGGGGCTGATTGGAAACATCCGCAAGGTCCGGGGAGCAGTATCGAGGGAAAAGAAAATTACCCGGTTGTTCATATTTCCTGGTATGATGCCGTAGCGTATTGTAAATGGGCAGGCAAACGCTTACCCACCGAAGCAGAATGGGAAATGGCAGCAAGAGCAGGCGCTGATAATAAATATACCTGGGGTAATGAAGATCCTGAAACCGGTAAACCCAAAGCCAATACCTGGCAGGGGAACTTCCCGGTTAAGAATACAGGTTGGGATCAATTCAACAGGTCTTCCCCGGTAAAATCATTTGCTGCAAATGGGTTGGGTTTATATGATATGGCAGGTAATGTATGGGAATGGTGCAACGACTGGTACAGGCCGGATCATTACTCCTACGAAAAAAATTTGCTGACAACCAACCCCAGAGGCCCGGCATCGGGTTATGATCCGATGGAGCCAACCATACCCAAAAAAGTGGTCAGGGGTGGCTCGTTTCTCTGCCATTCTTCTTACTGTAAAGGATACAGGGTGAGTGCCCGGATGAAAACCTCTCCTGATACCGGGCTCGAACATACCGGCTTTCGCTGTGTAAAAGACAGTGTACCCGGCAACTGATTACGGGGAAACCAACTTAACTTATTTCACTTCTTCAAAATCTATATAATCGTCCGGAGAAGCTTTAGAAGCCTTATTGTTATCTGCATAGGCAGCAGAAGGCTGTGACTGAGCTTGTTGCTGCTTGTATTGTTCGTTCATTTTTTCCTGCATTTCCCGGAAACCCTTTTTGATCGTCCTGGTGGTTTTGTACACAGGTATGACCAACTTAAAGATGAACTGGTACAGGAACCAGATCAGCAGGGCATACAAAACATATTTCATACCGTAAAGATAGTACGGGCTGGCGGGTCATCACCGTTTTTTGGATGTGGTTTACCGAAATCTTAACCGGCAGAGAGTATTTGGGTGATAAAGGGTATTTCCCTTACATTTGCAGCGGAAAGAGCAGATAGAAGGGAACGAGGCCGTTCCCTTCTTCTTTTGTATACTATGAACAGCGAATCTCAAATACAGGCCCTGGAGCAGAAAGTGGAGGCATTGATCAGCCCGGAACCCGGATTTTTCCTGGTGGAAGTGAAGATCAAACCCACCAACAATGTAAAAGTGTTTATTGATGCCGACCAGGGAATCAGTATTGACAAACTGGTGCAGCTGAACCGGAAACTGTACAAAGATCTTGAAGAAAACAGTTTTTTTCCCGGCGGAGATTTTTCCCTGGAGGTATCCTCTCCCGGTCTGGATGAACCCTTGAAAATGCATCGCCAGTATACCAAGAATATCGGCCGTTACCTGGAGGTGCTGACCAATGAAGGAGAAAAAAAGGAAGGGAAATTGCTGCTGGTGAAGGAAGGAGAGATCATACTGGAAGAAGAGAAAGGAAAGAATAAGAAAAAAGAGATAGTGCAACATACTATCCCATTTGCAGCTATTAAGACGACCAGGATACAGATAAAATTTTAACTAAGCGGAGTCTTACTCCCCTTCTCTGAAGCCTGCCTGCCGGTAGGCAGGGAGAAGGGGCCAGGGGGATGAGGCAATAAAAACAACAAAAATTCAAATTAAATTCTGATTGAGGCTGGGAGGACCAGCCCTGATCCCGGTACATACCGGGGCAACAATCAAAAAAACGTAAATCTTTTTTTGCTATGGCAAGTATCAATCTTATCGAGGCATTCCAGGAGTTCAAGGATGCGGAAAATATTGACCGCCCCACGATGATGAAAGTGGTGGAAGACGTTTTCAAAACTCTGCTGCGTAAAAAGTATGGCAGCGATGAAAACTTCGACGTTATCGTTAACGCCGAAAAAGGTGACCTGGAGATCATCCGCCGCCGGATGATCGTGGAAGACGGGCAAGTGGAAGACCCGCTGGCACAGATCGCTTACTCTGATGCCGTGAAGATCGAACCGGACTTTGAAGTGGGTGAAGAATTGTACCAGGAAATTGACCTCTATGATTTTGGCCGCCGGGCTATTTTAGCCGCCAAGCAAACCCTGGCCAGCCGCATCAGCGATTTAAAGAAAAATGTCTTAGCAAAAAAATACGGTGATCGGATCGGCGATATTATCAGCGCCGAGGTGTACCAGGTTTGGAAAAAAGAAATCTTGTTACTCGATGAAGAAGGAAACGAACTCATTTTGCCAAAAAGTGAGCAGATCCCACAGGATTATTTCAAGAAAGGAGAGAATATCCGTGCTGTAGTGAAGAAAGTGGATATGAAAAATAATAGCCCGGTGATCATACTTTCCAGAACTTCGCCAGACTTCCTGGCCAAATTACTGGAGATAGAAGTTCCGGAGATCTTTGATGGCCTGATCGTAATTAAAAAAATCGTTCGTGACCCGGGAGAAAGGGCTAAAGTAGCTGTTGAATCTTACGATGACCGCATTGACCCCGTTGGTGCCTGCGTAGGTATGAAGGGCAGCCGTATCCATGGAATTGTTCGTGAGTTAAAGAATGAGAATATTGATGTGATCAACTGGACCAGCAATACACAGTTATTGATCCAGCGTTCATTGACACCTGCCAAGATCACCAGCATGGAACTGGACCAGGAAGGACATCATGCGAATGTGTACCTGAAACCAGACCAGGTTTCACTGGCTATCGGCCGCCGTGGTGTCAATATCAAACTGGCCTGTGAATTGACAGGGTATGAAATAGATGTGTACCGCGACAGTGAAGAGGAAGAAGAAGGATTTGATATCGACCTTGATGAATTTAGCGATGAGATTGATGCGTGGGTGATTGATGAACTGAAAAGGATTGGTTGTGATACAGGGCGCAGTGTATTGAAGCTGACAGCAGAAGAGCTGGAACGCAGAACTGATCTTGAAAAAGAAACCATTGCAGAGGTTCGGAAAGTGCTGAAAGAAGAATTTGAAAAAGAATAACGCAGTGTGCGGGTGAGAAAATCATTTTCGAATTTCTGACATCCGCCACATTGATACAATTAATTAAATAAACTGAATGGCAGAATTAAAACTTCCAAGATTATTAGCCGCCGCAAAGGAGTTCAACGTGGGACAGGATACGTTGATAGACTACCTTATTGGCAAAGGTTTTCCCAAAGATGATCTGAAACCTACGTCCAAGCTGACGGAAGACATGTACCGTGCCCTGCAGCAGGAGTTTCAGAGTGATAAAGCTGCTAAGATGAAGAGCGACCAGGTGGATCTTCCTAAAGGCGCTGCAGCAGAAGCCAAGAAGAAAAAAGAAGAAGAGGAGATTGTCTTTAAGAAAGAGGAGAAGAAAACGGTTAAAAAAGAAGAACCCAAACCGGAAGAAGTTCCTGTTATTGCCGAGGAGGTAAAGCCGGTTGAAGTACCAAAGAAGGAAGAAGAAATAATAGTGAAGGTAGAAGCCCCGGAAATCGAAAAGCCAAAAGTGCTTGATAAGATTGATCTTTCTGCCATTGATTCTTCCACCCGCCCTAAAAAACTGCTGAAGAAAAAAGAAGAAAAAACTGCTGAAGAACCCATAGCAGAAGAAATACCGGCAGACACAAAGAAGAAAAAAGCAAAAAAAGAGGAAGAAAAAATTGAAGAGCCGAAGAAAGAAGAACTGCCTGTAATAGCTGAAGAGGTTAAAAAAGACGAGGAAGACGTACCGCCTGTTATTGAAAATATCGAAGTAGAAAAATTGACCGGCCCCAAAATACTCGGGAAGATCGATTTGCCGGTTGATAATGATACAAGACCCAAGAAAGACGAGAGCCGGAAGCGGAAACGTATTCCTATCGCTAAAAAAGATAACAAACAGGCGGCAGTTCCTGATAAGGATAAACGCCAAAGCGGACCCGGTAATTTCAACAGGGATAATCGCGGAGGAAGAGGCCCGGGTGCTGGCGGAACCGGTGGCGGTCGTCGTGATAACCGTACCCGTGAAGAGAAGCTTATCGACGAAAAAGAAATTCAACGAAAGATACAGGAAACACAAGCCAAACTTTCCGGTGGCGGTGGCAAGGGCAAAAACCTTAAAGCGAAACTGCGCCGCGAAAAGAGACAGGAAATGGCCGATGCCATGGACGGCACGGAGGATAATAAATTACAGGTAACAGAATTCATCAGTGTGAGTGAATTGGCTAACCTGATGGATGTAAGCTTTGCTGATGTGATCAGTAAGTGTATGGGGCTTGGTATCATGGTATCCATTAACCAGCGCCTGGATGCGGAAGTGATCGAACTGGTGGCCAGTGAATTTGGTTTCGATGTTGAGTTCATCAACATGGAAAAACAAATGGAAATGGAAGTGGAAGAGGAAGAGGATGATGCTGCCGGGGAATTGAAACCACGTTCCCCGATCGTTACGATCATGGGCCACGTTGATCATGGTAAAACATCATTGCTTGACTATATCCGGAGTGCAAATGTAGTAGCTGGCGAGGCCGGAGGTATCACCCAGCACGTCGGTGCCTACCAGGTGGAATTACCAAATGGCAAAGAGATTACTTTCCTTGATACTCCCGGTCACGAAGCATTTACTGCCATGAGGGCAAGGGGTGCCAAGGTTACCGATATAGCTGTTATCGTTATTGCAGCAGATGATGCGGTGATGCCCCAGACCCGTGAGGCCATCAGCCATGCACAGGCGGCGGGTGTACCGATGATCTTTGCCATCAACAAGATCGATAAGGACGGGGCTAACCCGCAAAAAATATACGAGCAGTTATCGCAAATGAACCTGCTGGTGGAAGAGTGGGGGGGTAAATATCAAAGCCAGGAGATTGCAGCAAAAAAAGGATTGAACATTGATAAGCTCCTGGATAAAATTTTGCTGGAAGCCGAGATACTGGATCTGAAAGCGAACCCCGACAGGGAAGCCAGCGGAACCATTATTGAAGCCTCATTGGACAAGGGCCGTGGTTATGTAGCTACTTTACTGGTTGAGAACGGAACATTAAGAGCCGGCGACCTGGTCGTGAGCGGACAGCATTATGGCCGTGTGAAAGCCATGTTCAATGAAAGGAATAAAAAGCAGGATGAAGCAGGCCCTTCTGCACCTGCAGTAATATTGGGATTGAATGGGGCACCACAGGCTGGAGAAAAATTTAAGGTATACGAAGACGAGGCCGAAGCCAAAGAGATCGCCAATCGCCGGGCACAGATATTGAGAGAGCAAGGTATCCGTGCCAAGAAACATATCACACTGGATGAGATCGGTCGTCGTCTTGCATTGGGCAACTTCAAAGAACTGAATGTGATCATCAAAGGTGACGTGGATGGTTCGGTAGAAGCCCTGAGTGACTCCTTACAGAAATTATCAACAGAAGAGATCGCTGTAAGAGTGTTATTGAAAGGGGTGGGCCAGATATCTGAAAGTGATGTGGTTTTAGCAACCGCTTCCGATGCGGTGATACTCGGGTTTAACGTTCGCCCATCCAGCCAGGCCAACAGGCTGGCTGAGAATGAGGGAGTGGAGATCAAGTTATATTCCATTATCTATAATGCCATCGATGAGATACGCAGTGCGATGGAAGGGATGCTGGAACCCAAAATGCAGGAGAAGATCGTGGCGAATGTGGAAGTACGGGAAGTGTTCCGTTTTGATAAAGCAACCGTTGCCGGATGTTACGTAAGAGATGGAAAGATCAAACGGGATTCGAAGATCCGCCTGATCAGGGATGGTATCGTTGTGTACCCGATCGGTGAAGGGGCGGTGGCTGAACTGGCTTCCCTGAAACGTTTCAAAGACGACGCAAAAGACGTACAGGCCGGTATGGAATGCGGTTTAACGATCAAAAACTACAGCGATGTCAAAGTCGGGGATGTGGTGGAAGCCTACGAAGAAGAAGAAGTAAAACGTACATTATAAGATCAAATCATCTGCGGGTATATTATCCGCAGCTGGCTCATAAATAAAGGGGCTTTCGCCTCAAACTTTTGTTAAATACCTGTTTGGGACTTATTCCATCATCCATAGGAAATTACTTTTGAACTCATGCTTTACACAAAAAAAATAGTCACTGCTTTTTTCCTGGTTCTTGGCTTTGCGGTAGCCGCACAGGGACAGCCCAAAAAAGCAGTAGGGGATAAGATCGTTGCCATTGTTGGCGACCGCATCATTCTTCAGTCGGATATCAGGAACTCTATTTTGGATATGCAGCGCCAGGGTCAAACCATGCCGGACAGTGCAGAATGTTTACTGATGCAGCAAGCTGTTATTTCTAAAGTACTGATGCTGCAGGCAGAGAAAGATTCGCTTCCTGTTACGGACGAAGAAGTGGAAGCTGAACTGGAACAAAGGATCCGTTATTTCATTAACCAGGTGGGTACCCAGGAAGCCCTGGAAGAAATGGCCGGCAAAACCGTTTACCAGATCAAAGACGATGCAAGGGAATCCGTAAAAGAAAGAAAACTGGCGGATGCGATGCAGAAAAAAGTAGTAGAGAATGTCCGCATCACTCCGGTGGAAGTAAAAGCTTTTTTTGATAAAATACCAAAGGACAGTTTGCCGTTTTACGAATCACAATTAGAAATCGGCCAGATCGTTATTTATCCAAAAGCTTCACGGGATCTTGAGCAGTATATCGTAAGCGAGATGAATAACTATAAAAAGCAGATTGAAAGTAAACTGACCACTTTTTCCCAGCTGGCGATGAAAGTTTCGGAGGATCCGGGTAGTAAAGAAAGAGGTGGGTTATACGAGATCAACCGGACAGAGAAAACCTGGGACCCTGTTTTCTTATCTACGGCATTCCGGTTAAAGGAAGGAGAGATATCTGCACCGGTCAAATCTAAATTTGGTTATCACCTTATTACACTTGAACAACGAAATGGTGATAATGCCGTGGTCCGTCATATCCTTCGTATACCTCCTGTAACAGATGATGAAATTAAACAGGCTATTGGCAAACTGGACAGCATCCGTGCGAAGATCATTGCAGGGACGATCGGATTCAATGAGGCTGCCACCAAACATAGCGATGATGAGTCTGCCAAATTCCTCGGACCCTTCCTCACCAGCCGCGATGGTTCCACCTATGTTACCATTGATGAGCTGGATAAGGACATGGTGGCAATGATCAGCAAAATGAAGGTGGGAGATATCTCGCAACCAACACCTTTCCTGAGTGAGCAGGGCAAAAAAGGTGTCCGGATCATCTTCCTGAAATCAAGATCAGAACCGCACCGGATGAATATGCGGGATGACTACAGCAGGATATCCCAGTTTGCTTTGGAAGAAAAGAAAGCAAAGACGCTTGATAAATGGATGAAAGCTATTATCCCTACCTATTATATTATGGTTGATAATATATCGGCGGGTGAATGTCCTCTGCTGCAGAAGTACAACACGACAGATACAAAAGGATTTTAATAAGTAATATACCTGATTTTAATAGTAAGCCGTTACCACAGTAACGGCTTTTCCCTTATTTAGAACTCTTGGTCACCAAACAATAACCGCCGGGTTATAGATACTCCCGAATATGAATTAATTTTATACACTTGTGCAAATATCCCGGTAAATCACCAATTAAGCATTCATGACCGACCTACTCCGTACGATGGCACTAAGCCGGTATTTTCATCACTCAGGTCAGTTTTACTATATACTTACTGATTTGCAGGGGGATTGTTTTTATCTCAACCCGTTGTTTCTCCGGTTGAATGGTTTCACCGGTACTGATGCAGCAGGGACTCCTTTTTCTGCTCTTATTCCTGTTGCAGAAAAAAAAATGTATCAATCCATCATCAAACAATGCCTTTTGCAACCCGGAATTCCTTTTTTAGCAGATTTTCATCACCAGTTGCCGGACAAAACCTTTAAGCATATCCGCTGGGAATTTCAAACTATACTGAACGATAATGACGAGCCGGAAGTTATCCAGTGCATCGGAACTTCCCTTAAAGAAGTAACATATTTAGAAGCTAAAACCAATGACCAAAGACACGAAGATGTTGAACGGTTCAAAGCATATGAACTGAGTGCGGAAGGATTATGGAAACTGGAACTTGAAATACCGGCACCCGCTGACTGGCCCGCTGACAAACTCATTGAGCATTGCCGGCATCATGCTTATCTGACCGAATGTAATGATAATATGGCCCGCATGTACGGCCTGAGCAGTGCGGGCGAAATGACCGGAATGAAAATGGAGAATATGATGAACCTGGATGATCCCAGGGTGCTGGACTATCTCTCCGCTTTCGTTACAAATGGCTTTAAGATCAGTAATGCCGAAACCCAGGAGTCTGATATTAACGGGAACAAGCTTTTTTTCATTAACAGTATGAACGGTATCGTCGAGGATGGATTGTTGAAAAGAGTATGGGGTACACAGCATGATATTACAAAAAGGAAAAAAGCAGAGGAACAGTTATTGCGCAGCGAATTGTTTTATAAGAACCTTATCAGTGATTCCCTCGATGGTATTATTCTTACTGATACTAACGGAGTCATCACCTTCTCATCTCCTTCCGTCGAGACTATATTAGGGTATCGTCCGGAAGACATCATTGGTACTAACACCTTTGATTATGCACATCCCGATGACCAACCAGCGGCTTTATCAGCTTTCCGGGAAGAAGTACAAATGGAATCTCAAACCAAGTTCATAGATATACGTTTAAAAACAAAATACGGGCAGTGGCTCTGGTGTAATGTCCGTGGGCACAACATGCTTTATAATCCTTATGTAGGCCGGATGGTGATTTATTTTACTGATGATACCTACCGGAAAAAAACAGAACATGCATTGCGGGAAAGTGAAAACCGGTACAGGAACCAGGCCCTGATCCTGAGTAATGTAACAGATGTGATTGTGACAGCAGACCTGAATTATAAGATTACTTCCTGGAATAAGATAGCAGAGGAAGCCACCGGTATCAGTGCTGAAGAAGCCATTGGTAAAGATTATAAAGAGGTCATTCCTTTAGATTATTCACCCCATTCCGGAGAAGAAGTGGCAACTATTCTTATCAAGGAAGGCGTGTGGCGGGGCGAATCATCCTTTACCAATAATAAGACTGGAGAAAAACAGGTTCATCTTCATACGTTTTCAGTAGTGTATGATGAAGCGGGAAATAGAAAAGGTATTCTTGTGGTAGGGAAAGATATTACTGAGCGGACGAGGATAGAGGCAAAACTGCAGGAAAGTGAATCGTTTTACCGCAACCTGATTGCCAATTCCCTGGACGGAATTGTGTTGACGAATAAAGAAGGCAGGGTTACCTACTGCAGCCCTTCAGCACTAAAAATATCTGGCTACTCCAGGGATGAATTAGCAGGACATTTACTGTTTGAGTTTATTCACCCGGATGATATACCACTTGCACAGGAAGCATTTGTGATGGAGGTCAATAAAGAATCAGTAGTAAACTATGTTTTATTAAGATTGCGGCATGCCAGCAGGGGCTGGGTCTGGTGTATGGTAAGAGGGCATAATATGTTGAATAACCCTGGTATCAATGCCATGGCCATTTATTTTACGGATAACAGCCGCAGAAAGAATATCGAAGACAAATTGAGGGATAGTGAGCAACGGTTCCGGGACCTCATTGATAATCTGGTGACCGGGGTCGTTTTGCAGGATACAGAATCACAAATGCTGATCTGCAATAAAGCAGCCTATACATTATTGGGGCTCACCGAAGATCAATTACTTGGCCGGAGTTCATTTGATCCTTCCTGGAATGTGATCCATGAAGATGGGACCGATTTTCCGGGTAACACACACCCGGTTCCCATAGCGGTGAAAACAAGACAGCCTGTGCGGGATATTGTAATGGGTGTTTACCGCCCCGTTACTAAAGACAGGGCATGGTTACTTGTCAATGCAGATCCTATTATGAACGAAAAAGGAGAGATCATCCATGTTATCTGTACGTTCACAGATATAACAGAGCAAAAGCGTTTATCCCAGCAACTGGTAGAGCAGGAAATACAAAAACAAAAACAGATCACACAAGCCACTATTGACGGGCAGGAAAAAGAGCGGCGGGAGATCGGTAAAGAACTGCATGATAACATTAACCAGCATATTACCACGACCCGGCTTTACCTGGAAGTGGCAGAAGAAAAGGCAACCGGGGAGATCAGGGAAATGATCCGGCGGTCACGAAAAGAACTGACAGAAATATTCAACGTGGTCCGGAATCTGTCCCAGTCGTTAGTGCCACCCACGCTGGGTGATATTGGGTTGATCGAATCCATAAAAGATGTTTGCAATTCGCTGAAAATAACGCACAAGTTCAATGTCCATTTTAACTATCATTCTTTTGCCGAGGAAGTATTGCCCGATAACATGAAACTGATGCTGTTCCGGATCATCCAGGAACAGATCAATAATATAGTCCGGCACTCGGGAGCGGATACGATCCATATCAGGCTAATAGCTGATGCTGAAGCGGCAGAACTGAGGATCAGCGATAATGGAAAGGGTCTTGATCTTTCCCTGGGCCGTAAGGGTCTGGGTCTGACCAACATAACAAACAGGGCAGAGCTGTTTAGTGGGGAAGTTGATATCAAAACCGCACCCGGAGAAGGTTTTATCCTGACCGTATCAGTACCCTTAAAATAACAAAATAGTCTGCCATCAATGGATTACCTTTGCGGCTTCTCAAATAAAGGCGGCTTTCATGAGTGACCCGATCAAACACGAATGCGGTCTTGCATTCATCAGGTTAAGGAAACCTTTCTCGTATTACCATCAACAGTATGGCACCGTTCTATGGGGCCTTAATAAACTGTACCTGTTGATGGAAAAACAGCACAACCGGGGCCAGGATGGAGCTGGTGTGGCCGCTGTTAAACTGGATGTGGAGCCGGGATACCCGTTCATGCAACGGATTAGGAGCAATGCACAACAAGCCATTGCCGATATTTTTCAGCAAATTGGAAAAGAGATCGAAGACCTGGAGCAGTATCACCCGGATATCAAGAATCACCCGGGGCTGATGAAAGGTCATGTAAAATTTTTAGGTGAATTGCTGCTGGGCCATCTCCGTTATGGTACACAAGGGAAAAATAAATTAGAGTATTGCCACCCGTTTATCAACCGGGATACTATTCCTTCCCGCAACCTTGCGCTGGCGGGTAATTTTAATATTGTTAATTCAGATGAATTATTTACCCTGATCGGTAAAGAGCCGCATCCTAATATCCGGTTTAGTGATCTCGCTGCCATGATTGAGCTGATGTATACTTTTTTATGTAAAGAAGATGAGGCATCACCCGGCAAGCTGGATATTAAAAAAGTATTGAAAAAAACATTACCCTTACTGGATGGTGGTTTTCATGTAGCGGGTATGACCGGCAACGGAATTGGTTTTGTTTTTCGTGATGCACACGGTATCCGCCCTTCCTATTATTATATCAATGAGGAAGTGGTGGTGGCCGCTTCCGAAAGAGCAGCAATACGTACGGCTTTTAATGTGGGTGAAAATGAAGTACAGGAGTTGATGCCGGGTCAGGCCCTGATCGTGGATGAAAATGGCGGGATTGAAATTGCACAGGTGCTGGAACCAAAAGAAAGAAAGGCCTGCAGTTTTGAACGAATTTATTTCTCAAGAGGCAGTGATGAAAAAATTTACAGGGAAAGAAATGCATTAGGATATAACCTGAGTGAACCGGTGCTGGATGCGATAGATCATGATTTAAGGAATACGATTTTCTCCTATATACCCAATACCGCAGAGACCGCATTTTTTGGAATGCTGAAAGGAATGGAGGATTACCTGAGCAAAGTAAAAGTGGAACGTATACTGAGCTGGGGTAAAGATTTTGATGAGGAGAAACTTACGGAAATGGTGAACCGCCGGATCCGTATTGAGAAGATTGCTATCAAAGATGTGAAGATGCGGACCTTTATTACGGAGGATTCCGGCCGTAATGAAATGGTGCAACACGTTTATGATATTACGTACGGTACTGTCCGTCCGGGGCAGGATACGCTGGTGGTGATTGATGATTCCATTGTAAGAGGAACTACCCTCAAAGAAAGTATAATCCGGATGCTGGCCCGGCTGAAGCCAAGGCGCATTATTATTGTTTCTTCTTCGCCACAAATACGTTATCCTGACTGCTACGGAATTGATATGAGCAAAATGGGCGACTTTATCGCTTTTAATGCTGCGGTGGAACTGATGAAGGAAAAGGGAATGCTGGGTACACTGACAGAGCTCCTGGAGAAATGTAAAGAGCTGCAGCGTAATAATAAATTGCATACCGAGAATGTAGTAAGACATTTATATAAACCATTTACCGCAGAAGAAATATCAGCCAAGATCGCCCAACTGATCACTCCTCCCGGTTTGAATATACCTGTTGATGTGATCTTCCAGAGCATTGAGGACCTGCACAAGGCCTGCCCGAATAACCTGGGTGACTGGTATTTTACCGGCAATTACCCGACTCCCGGCGGCAATAAAGTAGTGAACAAGGCCTTTATGAATTATATGGAAGGAAAGAATGTAAGAGGTTATTAATGCACGAAGGGGGAAATGAAAATTATATTCAGTAACAAACTTTCTGATTTGAAAACTCTTTTGCTTATCCGCCATGCCAAGAGCGACTGGAATGATGCTTCCTTAAGCGATTTTGACCGTCCTTTAAACGAAAGAGGTAAAAGAGATGCCCCGCTGATGGCACAACGGCTGCTGGATAAAAAAATCAGTATTGATCTTTTTGTATCAAGCCCTGCTAAAAGAGCTAAAAAAACGGCCAGCATTTTCGCCGAAGCTTATGGTCTTGATAAGAAGCAGGTTGAGTTTTATGATGAACTTTATCTTGCCCCGGAAACGATTTTTACTTCTGTGATCAGTCGGTTGAATAATAATGCAGATACGGTTGCTGTTTTTGCCCATAATCCCGGCATCACCGGTTTTGCCAATTCGCTTACTAATACAAGAATTGATGACATGCCTACCTGCTGCATTTTTGCAGTGCAGGCTGATTGTAAGGACTGGAGTGAATTTGCCGCAGCAAAGAAAAAATTCCTGTTTGCCGATTACCCTAAAGCATAAATTATTCTTCGATAACAGGTGTATTCTTCCGGCTCACTAAATAAACTCCTGTAAAAATCAGTATCCCCGAAATGATCTTTTCTGCTGTAAAATGTTCCTGCAGGAATAAGGTGGCAATGATGGCTGCAAAAATGGGTTGTGTGTATATATAAGACCCGGTAGTACCTGCACCAAGGTGGTTGATGCCATAAATATTAAAAGAGTAAGCCAGGAATGTTCCGCACACCACAATGAATGACAGGGAAGCGAAATGCGACCAGTCGTATAACTGCCAGTCGATAGCCGCAAACTGGCCCCAGCCAAAAGGAATGATCATCAAAAAACCAAATGTGAATACCCAGCGTATAACATGTAACGGGGGATAGACCTGCATCAATGGTTTTACAATGATAAAATAGATGGTATAAGCAATGGCATTCAGCACAATGAAGAGATCACCGGTTAATGTTGCAGTGCCTGTTTTTTCTTTGGACAGAATCAGTAACATAGCACCCCCAATACCTAAAGAAAGACCTATAGCTTTCAGCACGGTGATCTTTTCTCTTAATACCCAGAAAGCAAGGATAGTGATCAGTAAAGGCGTACACAACATGAGTAAAGAAGCATGAATAGTCGAGGTCATTGTCAGGCCTTTGATAAATAGCATCTGGTTGATGGCCACACCTGTTAACCCGCACAACATAAATCGTGGAAGATGTTCTTTACGGATACCGGCTTTAGTTTTTCCCAGCAGCCAGAATGACCAGAATAATACAAGGCTCACACCTACCCGGATGACGTTCAATCCGTAGGGCCCGACTAAGGAGGGAGAAATATATTTTACCAGGCTAAAATTGCTGGCGAAAAATATATTGGTAAACAGGACAGCTATATGTGCTTTGGTTGTTGTTTTCAGGAGCAATAATTATCCGGTAAAGTTAGCCAGGAAACTTTTATCAGGCAGGCAGCGACTGAATAAATGAGGAAATGGTTTTTTTTAATGCGTCACTGGTATTTACAGGAAAAGGCTGGTAAGAAAATGAAGTTGCTTTCGCTATTGCAGGTAGTAAAGAGAAATTCTTTTGTGAAATGCACAGTGCCATTTTTTTCTCCGTTAAGTATTCAGCAAGATATTCCTGCTCTGTTTGACCTGGGGTAGGAATCAGTATCGTTTTCTTTTGTAAAGCAGCCATATCCATTATTGTACTATACCCGCTCCGGCTGATAACATATGCTGCTTTGTTGATCTCTTTTTCTAATTCTTCAGCAGGTAAATGATTATAAAAGCGGATCATATTGGTGGAAGGCAGCAGTGATTTTTCCGACGGCAGCCCCCTTACAATAGTTGCTGTTCCGTTATAATGCGCAATTTCATGAACGATCTTATCCTCCAGCAATGACCGTTGGGGTTCAGGACCTGAAAGGATAAATAAGAGATGCTTATTGTTTTCTTTATTTTCTTCCACATAATAATTGAACCGTGATAATGAACCAATATATTTTGCCGGGATACCGGGCATTGTACCCGGATGTGAAAGTATTCCTGCTAAACCATTCTTCTCTTCATCCGGTATCCAGCATTCTGCAAACCGGTTGATATAGCTGTAATTTCTTTTTTGGATCAGCCGTTCACTCCATTTTCCCAACGGGCTTTTGATCGCTAACTGGTGCGTAATAAAAACGGTAGGGATCTTTTTATGATAAAGCCCAAAACGATTATCACTGATCACCGCATCAAAATGATATTCAGCCACCATTTTTTTCAACCAGGCATGCTCATTTTTTATTATTTGTAAAAACCGGGGAGCCTGTAAAAGCATTTGCCAGAGCAAACCAGCGGCTGAAGCCGCATACCGGGCACGGTATCCTTCAAGCTGCAGAAAAGGCAACCCCGGAAATTCTTCCCGTAACAATACTTCCTGGGCAGCTTCCCCGGCCAGCCAGACCCCGCAATCAAGGGCTAAAAGCTCCCGGATGATGGGAATACAGCGGGTGGCATGGCCCAATCCCCAATCCAGCGGAGCCACCAGGATACGGGCTTGCCCGCCGGAAAGGCGGGGTTTTCCGTTGGTTTTCCGGCTGTCCGGCTGATTCGTGTTAATTTTTTTTATTCCGGGGCTCACCGATACTAAATTGTTTGTAAAATAGTTTTAATTTAGAAAGCAAGAATATGAAAACCATCAACAAAATAGCGATAGTCCTGTTATTAACTGTGTTTCTGGCTGCGTGCAGCAAAAACTACTATTCCGGCAGCGGAAAAGGTGGCGGCGGTTGTGGTTGTCCAAGCCACAAAGGCATGTCGGGTTATTAATTGGAACATTAGAAACGAAAACTTTTCATGAGAGGTCCCAAACGTGACATCCTCGTTGTTGTGAAAAATCAATACCTGAGTGAGCAGGATATTGAACAGGAAGTGCAGTGCCTGAATGAAATGCTAAGGATTACCGAGACGCATGAAGAGTTTTGCAAAGCACATGAATTAGTAGATCGTAACTGCATTACGAACAGGTCCAAAAAAATAATAAAGGCAATACAGTTTTCAGAACTTCAGCCGTTCCGGTTTTTGATCAATAAGAACTGAATAAAAAAGAGAGCCGGCTGACTCTCTTTTTTATTATACTACTTTTTCCAATGCTTCCCTGAGCTTTGCTATCATTTCATCAATCTCTGCTTTTTTACAAGTACCCACACTTAAACGGTACCAGGCTGAGCTTTTATCAGCGCCAAATGCATAAAAAGGAACAACGGCTAAACCGGCAGCATTAAGTATATACGCTGTAACATCCCCTTGGTTAGCTAACAGTTTCCCATCTGAAGTTGTTTTGCCCGCTAAATCAATTTTTATGGTCAGGTAAATAGCGGCTTCCGGTGCTATGGCATCCACGGCTAACCCTTCAGATTTTAATTGTTGAAAGCCTTCATAAATGCGGCGAAGCCTTTCTTCCACTTCTCTTTTAAAATTGGAGAGGTACCGGTGAATATTCTCCCGTTGCCCCAGGTAATAAGCTACCGCTTTCTGTTCTGCCATCGGTGCCCAGGCTCCAATATGGGTAAGTATAGCTTTCATTTTATTAATAACCGTAGCAGGTCCCATACTCCAGCCAACTCTTACTCCTGTTGCAGCAAAAACTTTACTGATCGCATCAATATAAATAGTGTACTCTCTCATAGCTGGCCGGAGAGATACAGGATCATAATGTTTGATATCGCCATAGGTCAGGTGCCAGTACATCTGGTCGAACATAACATACAATTTCTTCTCACTGTCAGTTCTTCTTTTATTCTCTTCAATCACCAGGTCGCAGATGGCTTCCAGTTCTTTTTTGCTAAAAGTGGTACCGGTGGGGTTTTGTGGTGAACAAAGAGCAATCAGGGTGGCTTCTTTTACAAAAGGCCTTATAGCATCAGCCGTGGGCATAAAATTAGTAGCAGCTGTCGCTTCAATGACAATATGTTCGCCTCCTATAAAATGGGTATAGTGGTTATTATTCCAGCTGGGTACTGCATAGATGATCTTATCACCTTTATCACAAATAGCCCTGAATAAAGAATAGATCAGTGGTCTTCCCCCGGAAGCTACCAGGATTTCATTGATACCGTAATCCAGCCCTTCTTCATCTTTAAGAAAAGAATGAATAGCTTCCCGCAGATCAAGATTACCTTCTGCGGCCGGGTAATTGGTAAAATGTTTACGGTAGGCTTCAACGATAGCATCTTCCAGTTCTTTAGGGATAGGAAAAATGGAAGGATCAAAATCACCAACGGTAAAATTATAGATACGTTCCCCCTGGCGGATCTTCTCTCTTATTTCGCCCCCCAGTTTTACAATTTCAGAACCGATCAGTGTTTCGGATAAATAGGATAGTTTCATAATCCAGCCTTTGGCGCAAATGTAACAGGATTGCCGGAGACGACCATCATCCGGGCATCAATAAAAAAGCCGGGTGAGTGACCCGGCTTCTTTATTTCTTTTATCCAGTTATTCTATAGGTTTATAATCTTTGAACAAATTCACTTTTGTGCCTTCCGCCTGTTCACGATAGTTCTTCCACTTCTCAGCATAGAATGTGTTTATTTTTTGTACCACATCATTCACAGCTGTCTCGGCCAGTTCAATAAGTGTTTCTTCCTGCCGGCCAGGAGCCACCATTTTACTGCCGATGGATTGCTGCGCCTGCTGTAAACGGTTCAATACAGAAATTTCAAACGGGCTTCTCGAAATTCCTTGTTTATCGCTTGTTTTGCCGCTGATGATCTCACGCAGGGCTTTTATTTCATCCTGTAGTTTCGTAGTTGTCTTTCGCAGGGAATCCACCTCTTTCCCTTCCACGCCTTTTAATTGTGTCTGCATTTTAGTCAGCACTTCATCACTTTCGGTGAGCTGATCCATACCTGTAGTAAGCTTATCAGCACTCTTTTTCAGCCGGTCATACATGCTGCGTTGTGCCAGTTTAATATCATTCCGGTTGCCCAGTCTCGGATCATCTTTTACGGTTACATAAGTTGAATCAGTTGTCCTGGCATAAGTGAGTAATAATTTGTACGTGCCGGGCAATACCTGGAAACCGCCGGGTTCTTGTGCACCGGGTTGTGGTTTGGGGGAACCGGGCTGCCGGAAACCTTTTTCTTCCATTCCCCAATACATACGATTAAAGCCGGTATCAGCATTCCAGCGTAAAGTACGGATGAGTTTATTACCGGCATCATAAATTCGAACCATTACACTATCACCCCCTCTGCGAGCACCTGCTCCGCCAAATTCACCCCTTCCACCGCCGCCACGACCACCGCCACCTCCCTGGGGAGGGCCGGCAACTGGTTGTTGTGAAGGAGCTGTTTGCACGGGTTGTTTGGCAGCTGAATCGGCAGCTGTTTTTGGTTTATTGATAAAGAAAGAAACGGCAGCACCTCTTCTCCTGTTCTCACCGTCATACAAGCCATATGTACTCCATTCGTAACCCGTAGCTGCTTTGTATTGGGCCTGGTAGGCTTCCGGTGCAGCAAATGCAGTTATCGGGCTTGCGAATTTCATTCCTTTATTCGCAGCTGCTTTTCTGAGGGGGCGAATATCATCCAGTATCCAGAGTGCCCGGCCAAAAGTGGCGATCACCAGGTCGGCTTCTCTTTCCTGTATGGCAAAATCATAGGTGGAGACAGAAGGATAGCCATTTTTAAATTGTTCAAAAGAAGCACCATTATCAAAGCTGATCCAAAGACCATTCTCGGTTCCCGCAAAAATGAGATTGGGTTCTGTTGGGTCCTGCAGCACACATAATGCATAACCCTTTACTTTATTCTCATCAACCAATTTGGTCCATGTTTTTCCATAATCCGTTGTACGGAAGATATAAGGCTTCATATCACCGCGGCGATAATCGTTTGCTACCACTAATGCCTCGCCGGCATTATGAACCGAAGCTCTTATTTGAGGAATCCAGCAACCAATGGGTAAACCGGGAATCTTTCCGCGAAAGCTGGTCCATGTCTTTCCGCCATCTCTTGTCAGTTGCACATTACCATCATCGGTACCGATCCAGATAGTACCGGGTTCTTTTTTGGAAGGATCAATGCTAAGAATGGTGCAATGTGTTTCAGCACCGGTAATATCCAATGTTAATCCGCCGGTATTTTGATAGGCAGCAATTTTCACTGAATCGTTTGTTGTAAGATCAGGTGAAGCAGTTTGCCATGTTACGCCTTTGTCTGTACTCTTATGCAGGAACTGGCTGCCGAAATAAATGGTTCTCTTATCAAACGGGTCTTGTGCAATGGCTGAATTCCAGTTGAAGCGAAGTTTTGTATCTGCTCTTAATGCAGGAGGTTTGATAAACCAGCTTTCACCGGTTTTCCAGTTTCTTCTGCCCACACTTCCGCCCTGGCTCATACTATATACCCAACTGGCGTCTTCGGGATCAGGCATTACGTCAAAGCCATCACCACCGCCAACATTATTCCAGTAATAGTTTCGGATGCCGCCATTGGTCCAGGTATAGGCAGGGCCATGCCAGCTCCCATTATCCTGCATACCACCCATGATATTGTAGGGAATTTCATTGTCAACATTAATATGATAAAACTGCCCGGCGGGTAATTTTTCATCAAACACCCAGTTCTTACCACGGTCTCTTGAAATACCAATACCGCCATCATTTCCTTCGATGATATGATTGGGGTCGTTGGGGTTGATCCACCAGGCATGATGATCAGGATGGATGCCGGAATAGGGAATCATTGTATTGAATGATTTACCGCCATCTTCACTGAACGTAATAGTGGAGTGCACATCATAGATCCTGTTCTCATTTTGCGGATCTACATAAATTTCCTGGTAGTAAAAAGGCCGGTCTGTTATTTGTGCCGGATCGCTATTGACCAGTGTCCATTTAAAACCGCCATCATCGCTTTTATATAGACCATTTTTAGTGGCTTCTACCTTTGCATATACTCTTGATGGCATACTCCGGCTGAAGGCCGCACCGATCCTTCCCAGCATACCATCGGGCATTCCATCTTCTTTGGTCAACGATTTCCAGTTCTTCCCGCCATCCACTGTAATGAATAAACCACTTCCTTTGCCACCACTATTCAGATTCCAGGGGGTGCGGCGGAACTGCCACATGGCTGCGATCAGTTTATTAGGATTCGACGGATCCATTACCAGGTCGGCACAACCTGTTGTATCATTAGCGTATAATATCTTAGTCCATGTCTCTCCGCCATCGGTTGTTTTAAACACACCACGATCCGGGTGTTCTGCATACGGATTACCGATTGCTGCAGCATAGACTGTATTCGGATTTACAGGATCAATCACCACCCGGTGAATACAAACGGTTTTATCCAATCCCATTTTCTTCCAGGTTCGGCCGCCGTCCAGTGTTTTATAAATGCCTGCACCGAGATTCAGCGAGTTGCGGGGATTTCCTTCACCCGTTCCCACCCAAACAACAGAAGGGCGATCGATGTCGATGAACATGACGCCGACCCGCTTGCCTTTCCTCTTCGCCTGTGTCAGGGCAACTCCCAGGCGATCCTTGA
>JAFLBM010000007.1 GCA_017303455.1 Chitinophagales bacterium
TGATCTTGAAAAAATTAAACCGGTATTCTGCATTCAATTCCAGTTGCACATCACCATATCGTTCCGGGTTGTTTTTAAAATCACTAATCAGTGAACCGGGTCCAAGGCGACGCAGGCTCCAGGCCCGCATACTGTTGGGACCACCTGCAAAATATTGTTTGAAGAAAGGCAGGCGGTCCTGTTTTAATGGATTAGCCGTTGAACCGAGTTCATACCCCACACCTGCAAAAGCCCTGATCGCAAGGGCTGTTTTTTTGAATTTGATCAGCTTGGTAAGCTCTGCATCAATTTTTACAAACCGGTACAATTGGGAATCTAAAAATTCATTCCGGAACAAACCTGCCAGCAAGCCGGATTGTTCATAGTTAACGGCCAGGATATTTTGTCGTTTGCCTTTTATCCAGGTATGCGTTACCCCGGCTACCAGCGAAGAGATCAATCCATCGGTAAAAACATTATTCAAAGCCGGAGTGGTATTGATAAGATCAATCAATCCCTGCCTTTTTTTAAGGTAGGAGTATTCAATATTAACGGGCTTCAGGGTAACAAAAAGTGTCTTATTCGACCTGGGAACGTTTCTCTGGAACTCATAACCCAGCGATGCATTGACGGTGGTCAGGTTAAAAAGATTTCTTCTTTCGGTATTAGCAGCACTGAATCCAAATACCGTCCTGATATTATCCCGGTGCCGTTCAGGAATAAATTTAAAATTGGGGACTGGTTTCGGGAAATAGAGCTTATAACTGAAATTCACCTGCTGGGTCTGGATAAAACTGCTGTCTCCTAATTCAATACCATACCGCATATTCAGGCTGGAGGTATTAGCACCCCTGAATACATTCCGGTTTTGTAAGCCCACATTCGCACCAATACCAAAAAGACTTCCGGAGATAGCACTCTGGTTCTGGCTGGCTTCGAGGTTCGCATTGAAAACGTATTTGGGAGCCGGGTTCAAAAAGATCCTGAAATCAACGGTGTCCTGGCCAACCCTGGGTACCGGTTCGATATTGATCTGTTTCCAGGTGCCGAATACATTCAGCCGGTTGATCGTTCGTTGAAAACGCCGCTGCCCATACAGGTCACCATGCCGGAGATAAATATTATCAATGAATATGTTGGGTTTGTAAGTATTGTTGAACTGGATGATGGAAAGATTTGGGTTCAGTTTGGTAACAACCCTGTTGCCGGCAGAAGAATCAACAGTAAAATCAGGATAAATCTCAATCTTACCTATATAATACTTCACCAGTTTTACACTGTCAAAGCCCGGCCGCATCCTGATTTCCAGGTTGGCAGTTGGCTTCAGCCGTCTTTCTTTTAATTTCTGCAAGAGTTCTATTTGTTCAAAGGGATCAAGCGAAGGTTGTAATAAAGCAACATCTAAGGTATCCCAAACTCCCAGCAGGTCTTCTCTTCCAAAACGGAGAAAACCATTGTTCCGGTATAAGTCAACGAGGCGGTCAAATTCAGCCGAGATAATGCCTTTGGCAAAGGGCATTCCTTTCGAGAGGTAAGAGTCTTTCAGGTTGGCTTTGGTGAGAGATTGCAATTCCGCCTGGTTATGATGATATTTGGGAGAATCGATCCGGTAAACGATCGAATCCAGTCTTGTCAGCAAACCCGTTTTCACATCAAAGATCACATTCACCCGGTATTGGTCATCTTTTGAACCGGCTGTGTCAATTTTTGTCCGGTATCCCACCGAGTCATAAAAGTAGCCGAGTGAAACCATCAATGCCTTCATATAAGTAACGGACTTGTCGGCATTCATGCTGTTATAGACCGGGGGCTTGTTTAATATTTGCCTGTTGAAACCACCGCTGGATACCAATTTTCTTTTCGTTCTTACGCCAATGCTGTCATCCAGTTGGTTTTCCAGGGCGGATTCAAGATCTGATTTTTCCTGTTCTGTGAGATTACCTTCCACGTTAATATTATATTCGTACACGAATGGCGTATTCCGGGGATAGTTTTTAGGAATGACGGCACAGGAATAAAATGTAATGATAACAAGGCCGGCGATCATTGCTCGTAAAAGGTAGCGGGAAAAAAGTGGCTGGCCGTTGAACATAAATTGATAAAAGAGTTGCAATGCTTGTAAAATCGCAGGTCAAATATATCCAAAGTTTAGGCCAGAAAAAACCGAGAGATGAATCCGGTGTTTTTATTGCAGAAGGCCCGAAGATCGTCAGCGAATTGTTGCAGGAGATACCGGGACAGGTTCAACAGGTATTGGGCCTGGAAGAATGGTTAACTGATCATTCAAAATTGCTGAATGGCATAGAAACAATTGAAGTAAGCCCTGCAGAATTAGACAAAATTTCACAACTGCAAACACCCAACCAGGTGCTGGCAGTATTGAGGAAATTTGAACAGGTTACGGAAATAAAACTGAAGGGCAATCTTATATTGGCCTTGGATACACTTCAGGATCCTGGTAATTTGGGAACCATTATCCGCATTGCCGACTGGTTTGGCATTGAATACATCATTTGCGATCAGGATAGTGCCGACCTTTATAATCCGAAAGTGGTACAGGCCACGATGGGCAGTATTTGCCGGGTGAAATTGCTGTACACTGATCTTGCCGGTTGGCTGGCGGAACAAAAGACAACTATTTATGCAGCTTCACTCGAAGGAGAGGATATAACAACGATGCAAAAGCCTGCTGAAGGGATTATCATTATCGGCAATGAATCAAAAGGAATCAGTCCGGGTATTCTGAAACTGGTAACAAAAAAAATCACCATACCACAAAAGGGGAAGGCAGAATCATTAAATGCAGCCGTGGCAACAGGTATTATTCTTTCTCATCTGACTACCTGAAATGAATGGCTTTCACCGGCTGCACTTTCCTGACAAGAATAGAAGGGATGAGCAGGATAAGCAGGCAAACTACTAGAGTAATAACTCCGATAAGCCCCACCTGCCACCAGACTATTTTTACGGCGGCTTCACTCATGTAATACGCTTCTTCTTTCAGTTTTATGAAACCTGTTTGTTGCTGCAGGTATAAAAATCCTAATGCGAACACCGTCCCGATGATGATACCGGTGATCGTAATGATCAGCGAATGACGGAGAAATATTTTTTGCACCGTCCAGTCAGATGCACCCAGTGATTTTAAAATGCCGATCATTTTTATTCTTTCCAGTACTAAAATGATGAGACAGGTGATAAGATTGATCACTGCTACAAAGATCATGATCCCGATCAGCACATTACGGGTCAGATCCTGCATATTGAGCCAGTCAAAAATATTGGGCGATATATCTCTTGCACTTTGTGTGTCCCAGGTAGGAGGGAAGCCGTCGGTTTCATAAAGATCAATAACGGCTTTATTGATCTGCCGGTAATCATCCAGGAAAATTTCATAACCACCGATCTCGTTTTGCTTCCAGAAATTCAGCCGCCGTATCAGTTTGATATCGGCAATGGCAAAGGTCTTGTCGTATTCTTCAATTCCTGTTTTGTATATAGCCGAAATGGTCAGCTTATCAGCCCTGATATTTACACCAGATCCGTCTTCTTCGCTGCCGCCGGGCCGGATAAAATAAATATTGATCTTATCATTGAGTTGTAGCTGCAACTGCTCGGCAGTGTAAGCGGAGATCATGATCTCACGGCTGTACGTACTGTCATTAAACCGGACTGGTTTTCCCTGTTTGATAAATGAATTGAAATTAGCCCAGTCGTAACTGCTGTCGACACCCTTTACCAGCACTCCTTCTATCTCGTCTTTTGTTTTCAGGATCGCATACTTGGTGGCAAAGGGATGAATCGCTTTGACCCGGCTGTCTTTTTTCATTAGTGTTACCAGCGAATCATTCTGAATGATTGGCGTTTCTTCGGCCAGTATGGACCGGTCCACCTGTTTTTCCTGCACCCGGATATGCCCGAGAAAACTGAATACTTTCTGGCTCACCGTTGCCTGGAAGCCATTGGCAAAAGACAGGGTAATGATCATTACGGCCACACTGATCACCGTGGCCACAATGGACAGCCGGATGATGAACCTGGAAAATGATTTCTGCTGATTAAATGCGATGCGGTTTGCTATAAAGCCTGCAACCTTCAAATTGATTAGTTTGTCTTCTTCAAAAATAAGCCGGTAAAAAAGATTTATCTGCTTTTTCGGGCAATTTTTCACAATATTGTGTGTTCTTACAAATTACCACTGGCAGGATGAAAAGGATCATTTTACTGTTACTACTATGCAAGGGAATTACCGCTGCGGCGCAGCTGGCCGATCATATTTACCAGCCGAATATTCATTCGGTCAAGTTGTTCAAGTATGGTGATATCTACAGTTACCCGGTCATGAACCTCAACAGCGGCGAGCAGTTTGAACTGCATTTTGATGACCTGGATGCGGATGTGAAGAATTACTATTTCTCTTTCCAGCTTTGTAATGCCGACTGGACGCCTTCCAGCTTATTTACCTTCGATTATACCAGGGGGTTCCAGAGCCAGCGGATCAATACCTACCGCAATGCTTCTATTTCATTTACCCGCTATACCCATTACCAGGCCATGGTGCCTGACCGCAACAGTGTGCCCACCCGTTCAGGTAATTATTTATTGAAAGTATTCCTGAATGATGATACGTCGAAACTGGTATTTACCAAGCGGTTTTTAGTGGTGGATAATAAAGTATCGCTGGCGGCCAGGATGATGCAGCCCTTTGGCGGCACTTTTTTCCGGACTCATCAGCGGGTGCAGGTAACGGTGAATACTGCTACCGCCAAACTAAATATTTTTTCCCCGCAGGATATTAAACTACAGGTAGTGCAGAATTATTCCTGGCCAACGGCCATCTATCTTGACAGGCCAACGATTTACCGGGGCAATTATTTTGAGTACAGTGATGATGCGCTTTCATTTCCTGCAGGCAGGGAATGGAGATGGATCAACCTGTCAAGTGTACGATTGATGAGTGACCGGATGAGGGATCTTCTGAAAAGCAATGACCGGATTGATGTGCTGGTGAAACCGGATGGAGAAAGAAACCAGCAGGTCTATGTGTATTACCGGGATAACAACGGGTTATTTACGATAGAAAATGAAGATGGCAATAATCCATACTGGCAAAGTGATTATGCTTACACGCATTTCACATTTGTGCCACCGGGCAACAGGGCTTATCCCGGCCGGAATATTTACCTGTTTGGCGAGCTGACCAACTATGCAATTGATGATTCCACCAAAATGATCTTTAACCCCGAAAAAGGAGTGTATGAAAAAACATTGTTCCTGAAACAGGGTTTTTATAATTATTCTTATGTAACAGCGCCGGAGAAAAGAAGAGCTGCTGATCCTGTTTCTTTTGATAATACAGAGGGTAATTTCCAGGCAACGGAAAACAGTTATATGGTGCTGGTCTATTTCCGTCCTTTTGGTGCCCGGGCTGATGAACTGATCGGTTATGCCAAAGTAAATTCCATGGCAGGTTTTTAGTGCTTATTTCCATCAAACAAATCGTATTTAGTTGAGCTTCCCTATCTTTGCGGCGGCAGGTCTTACACGACCAGCTCCTGCTGAACCCTCCCAGGGCCGGAAGGCAGCAAGAGTAGGTGGTTGAGCGGTGCGATGTAATCAGCCTGCCATTTTTTTTGCTCCTAACTTCCTCTGCAAGAGGGTTTTTAAATACAATCAACATGAAATTTTTTATTGATACGGCCAACCTGGCCCAGATCAAAGAAGCCAACGAATTAGGTATCCTCGATGGTGTTACCACCAATCCTTCGCTGATGGCCAAAGAAGGGATCAAAGGACAGGATGCGATCATGAATCATTACAAGACGATCTGCGAACTGGTGGATGGTGATATCAGTGCTGAAGTAATTGCCACTGACTTTGCCGGTATCGTGGAAGAAGGCAAAAAACTGGCAGCTATTCACCCGAATATCGTGGTGAAAGTGCCGATGATCAAAGACGGTATCAAAGCGATCAAATGGTTTACAGATAATGGTATCCGTACCAACTGTACATTGGTTTTTTCTGCAGGACAGGCGATATTGGCTGCTAAAGCAGGAGCCACTTATCTCTCCCCGTTCATTGGCCGTATTGATGACAGCAGCTGGGATGGTATCGAACTGATCTCCCAGATCTCTCATATTTATTCCGTGCAGGGTTTCAAAACAGAGATCCTCGCAGCATCCATCCGTAATGCCCTGCATATTGTAAGATGTGCCGAAGCCGGTGCTGATGTTTGTACCTGCCCGCTGGATTCCATCCTCGGGTTATTAAAACACCCGCTGACGGATATTGGCCTGGCCAAATTCCTGGAAGACGCTAAGAAAACCGCTTAATTCATTTTGCTATATCGAAGTAAAAAGCCCCTGTCCGGGGCTTTTTTTATTAGTTGTTTTTCCTGTTCCTGCGGGGTGCATTATCCATATCATTCCGGTTGGGTAAAAATGGATCGGGTAATTGTTTGATCCAGATCGTTATTTCCTTCCAGATGGCAGGGTTGGATCGCAATACTGCTTTTACGGTTACTTTTTCCGGTTTAAAATGATCAGGTATAAAAAGTTCATTGCCGTTGAATGTTCCTTCAGAGGACGTGAAGAGTATTTGTTTGGCGGTTAGTGGTAACCAGCTTCCGTTTGACATCTTTCCATCCACGTTGATATAATTATGCTGGCCTTTTTTCAGGCTGTCGGTGTACAAATGAAAATAGATACTGTCCACCTTTTGGGCTTTTGTGAATATCCCGGAAAAGAGCAGAACCGTTGTGAGTATAATTTTATTCATGGTCTGTTTTTGCTGCAAAAAAGACGCTGGCATCCTCCTAAAGGTACGCAGCAACTGAACCTTAACATATTTTTGTTGCAATGGCTAAGTCAGTAACTTGCAGCATTGCTTGCTGATATGAAACAGTATATCCTCTTGGCGGGACTTGCTGTCGCCTTCTCCCATATGGCGGCTGCCCAGCATACCGGGCCGGAAGAACCTTTTCCTCTCTCAGCCCCGGCAGAGCATGTGATTATTACTGATATTTTTACCCATACAACGACCGATCATAGCTTACCTAAGAAAGGAATATTTTCTACTGTTCAGCAGGGAAGGATGTTGTACAGGGGGAATGTAAAAAATTTTAAACTGCATGGCGACTGGCAAAGCTGGTACCTGAACGGCCAGCCATTAGACTCCGGTAAATTAGTGAACGGTATTCCTGATGGGGAATGGAAATTATGGGATTCCTCCGGTAATTTGATTGCTATCAGGCATTATGATGCTGATAAATTGCAACGGGTAAAAGAAGAAATGCGGGTTAATCATCCGAAGAACTGGCATTATCCATTAACCGGCTTGTATAAGAAGGAAGGCCGTACTGCGACGAAATACCTGCAACCGGGTTATTCTTTTTCTTTTGCAGCAAAGCAGAATGTGCCTGTTAAAAAAGCTGTTCAGATAAACAGTACGGGCACGGTTTATCACCCGGTATTTAAAGAATGTTTGCACGATGGCCTGTACATGAATTATTTCAGCAGCGGGATTGTAAAAGATTCCGGGTATTATAAGAACGGGTTGAAAGAAGGTGCCTGGGTGCACCATATGAACAGCAGGACATTCTGGAAAGCGACCTATAAGAACGGCAAACCATCCGGTGAATGGAAAGAATACTTACTCAATGGCCAGTTAGTACAGCTTATCCATTTTGATACGAATGGAAAAGAGACCTGGCGGAAGCGGTATGAGAAATAACAGAATCATTTTGATATACTATAAATAAAAAAAGCTAAACCCACCTGGTTTAGCTTTTTAGTTAGCTGCCAGCAGCAGGATCACTGAATGATCACTCCTGCTGCAGCCAAACGTTTGCCTTTTGTATCGGTCATTACGATCCAGTAAACACCTTTGCCATGCATCCGCAGGTCAACAGTCAACCGTTCATACGAACTGGTGATGGCATATGCTTTCCTGAATATATAAGCACCTTTACTGTCATACACCGTAATGGTATTCGTTGTGTTGCCACCTGCATTGTAATAACTTACGGTAAAGAGGCCATTGTTCGGGTTCGGGTAAATATAAAATTTAGTAGTAGCAGAATCAGTGATCGCAACTATGTTCGATGTATTACTGCAACCTCCTGCATTAACTACCGAGAGAGAATAACTACCTAACTGATCGAGGGTAACCGGTAATGTGGCCGCATTGCCCCCGGCTACAGGTATCCCGTTATTCAACCAGGTATAGGTTACGGTTCCGGCCGGTGTAACCGTTGATGTCAGGGTAGTGCTGATACCGGGGTATAATCTTGTATAAGGTGCAGCGGCAATCGTTACCACCGGTCTTGGACTCACAGCAACTGTTGTTGCTGTTGATGTGGCGGAACAACCACTGGCATTGGTAACCGTTACACTATAATTACCGGAAGTGCTGACTGTAATAGAAGGAGTGGTAGCTCCATTGCTCCATACATATGAACTACCTGTTGCAGCAGTCAGTATTACATTATTACCATCACAGAAAGCGGTAGGTCCATTGGCGGCAATCGTAGCCGTTGGTAAGGGGTTCACGGTTACGTCAATCGCAGGCGAAGTGCTGCTGCAACCGCTGGTAACAACGGTTGCGGTATATGATCCGCTTATGGTAACAGTTATTGATTGCGTAGTGGCCCCATTGCTCCAGGTATAGGAGCCGCCTGCATTAGCAGTAAGCATCACACTACCACCCTGGCAAAAAGTAGTCACACCACCTGCAGTAATACTGGCTGCGGGAACTGATGTAATTGTAAGTACAACGGCTGTTCTTGTATTACTTTCACAACCTGTTGTGGTATTGCGGCTGGCTGCATAATAAGTGATACTGCCTGCTGCACTTAATACCGGGCTGCTTATTGCAGAACCACCGGTGGCTGCAGTATACCAAATAACGATATGACCAGCCGCTACAGTTGCTGTTGCAGTTAATGTTGGAACAGGAGAACCCGGGCATACGGTTACTGATTGATCTCCACCGCTGGTTGGGGCATTCACTGCTGATCCGCTTACAGTAATTGACAGGGAAGATGCTGCTGTTTGACAGGTGCCGTTACTTGCTGCTGCTGTCACGTTGCCGCTGCTGCTGCCCGCAGGATAATTGATCGTTACTGTTGTTGTTCCCTGGCCTGTACTGATTGTTGCACCCGGTGGAGCAGTCCAGATATACGAACTGGCGCCACTGACTGCTGCTATTGAATAGGTCACATTGCTGGCAGTACCACAAATTGTAGATTGTCCTGTGATGGAACCGACAGCACCTAAGCCACCACCTCCATTGGATACAGTGACATTGATGGCATTAGCTCTTTCACTTACAGCAGCAGTGGTATTATTTTTTGCACGGATGGTAAACCACATACTTGCATTAGGAGTAAGCCCCGTAGCTGTATACGTGGTGCCTGTTATATCCGATGCTAATACAACAAATTGTCCTGTTGCTGCATCCAGCCTGTAAATATCATAATGTGTGGCATTGGTAACAGCGGTCCAGTTAAAGATCACTTCACCGGCATTGCAACTAACACCACTGCCACTAAAGCCGGTTGTTGTGCCTAATATTTTAAAGGTGGCATCACTTACATCTGTCAAAGCACCACTTGAAATTCTTATCAATGCAGTGGATGTATTAGCACCTGCCGGCACTGACCAGGCAAGCCTTGTGACACTGGCTGCAACGACATTGGAAATCATGTTCCAACTGGCACCATTGTTCAATGAATATTCTACGGTTTGGTTACCCGTTACACCGGCATTATTCCAGGTGATCGTTTCATTGGTACCAGGATTGAATGATTCATTACCATTTGGATAGATCACTTCAATAGATGGTTGCTCCACACTCCAGGTCAGTGCATAGTCCTGGCCCGGACCGGTTGGCACAGCAGTACCGTTAACCCGTAAAGTATAGGAACCGGCAGGAGGATTATCAATAGTTACCTGTTCAATATTACTTACATTATCTACTCCTCTTGTCGCAGGAGTAGCCGGATTGTTTGGGTCCAGTATCCAGGGAAGCGTAGTGCTGGCACCATTGATAACAGTGAGATCAAGATTATTTACCAGTGCAGGATTTGCATTTGCAGCACCAGCAGGATCATTCCAGGTCAGCATTACTCTTAATCTTGCGATACCGGCAGGTACGTTCACCATCATATCATTTGATACACCCGTTGTAACGGTACTTAATGCATAACGATTTTCTTCCAGTATCCGTACTGCTTCCAGTGCATTGATACGTCCGTAACCAAACCGGTAATCAGGTCCGGCATTACCGAGATCTTGTGCCGTATTGAGCACTGTATTTTTTATCAGTGTGGAAGGGGGGAGATTATTGCTGTTTAATTGTTTGTACCGTTGTACTAACAAAGCCACTGAACCAGCAACACCAGGCGTGGCCATTGAAGTGCCCGATAAAGTGGCATACCCATTGACGGGTGTGGAAGTTGAAAATACACTCGTACCAAATGCACTGATCTCCGGTTTCACCCGGCCATCCTGCACAGGGCCGCAACTGCTGCTGCCGGATAAGGCTTCGGATGTGGTGATATTAGCAACAAGGATATTATTCTTGGATGATTTACCACTGGCCGTGATTGTTGACCAGCCTCCTGTACAGGCGGCCTGTGAGTTTCCGGCAGAATGTATATGCAAATGCGAAGGGAAATTATTCAGGTTAAGGTCTGTTGCACGGCTGGTGGCAGAATAGGTAACACCGGCACCGTTCAACCCGCAGGTTTGTGTACTTCCATAAGAGTGGCTGCTGACCACCAATCCCTGTGCAGGAATGGCATTGGCCATTTCAGTCTGAATATTTCCGCTGAAATTGAACGAATACAATGTGGCATTAGGAGCCATGCCTCTTGCTGTCTGGTTAATGAGGCCACGGCCCAGTATCGTTCCGGCACAATGGGTGGAATGTTGCGAAGCAGCACTGAATTCCATCTGGTTCAAACGACCAGCCGGGGAAAAGTCAAGATGCGGGCTGATCTCGCCTTCATCCCAGATACCCACATTGATACCATCGCCTTTCAGGTTGCGGATACCATCATTCAGAATATTGACACGGTGTAATGTTCTTCCTAATGTATTTTCTACCTGGTTGGGCGGATCAACAAATTCAACCCACTGCACAAAAGGCAGATCCACTAATTGCTGTACAGATAACTGCCCGATGCGGACAGTGAATGACCGGAACATAGGCATGTCTTCCAGTATCGTGGCATTAACTGCACTTAATGAACTGCTGATGGAAGCCACAGCTAATTTTTCATAACTGATCACGGTTACATCCACATAGCCGGGTTGTTTGATAGCATAAGCCGGAAATGTTCCGTTCAGCAATGCAGGAACAGTCTTTTGTTCTTTGGTTAACCGGAACACACTGCGGAAACCAAATGCTTTGAACGCATCCAGGTTGATGCCGGCAGGTACAGTAGCTGTATAAGCGTTATTGGGTATATAATCGATCAGTTGAATACCGGCTGCATTCAACCGGCTTTTCATAGCTGCATCAGGAAGCGTATTGAATTGCAGCATTACATAATAAGTGTTCCCGTACAAACTTTCCTGAAACACAGGTGATGCTTTGGTAAGGCTGCTGGTATTTTCTTCCGGTAAAAACTTACCTGCATTCAGCAGGATGTTATAATCTTTTTGAGCGACTAAGAGGCCCGGGGTAATGATAAACAGCACGACCTGGACAAGGCGGGTAAAAAATTTTCTCATGTAAGTTTTGTTTTGATGTAAGCAGTAAGCAATAACAGGCAAGTAAAATAATCAAAAATGCTGTTTTACCGAACTTTCGTTCATACAAAAAATCCCCTGTAATAAACCCGGGGATTAGTACAGGGGAATACTATTGTAAGCCAGTTATTTGAGCAATCAGTTGCCCGTGCTGATTTCCCGGATGGCACTTTCATTACCGGTCCGGTCAACGGCTGTAACAGCGATCGTAGTCAGTTTAATATGCTTATCCGTGATCGTCTTTTTTAAAACAGTGGAACGGTTCAATTTGCCCAGGATCATATAATTCCAGTTGTTGCCGTATTTATAATAGACCACCCATTGAAATACATCTTTATCATCCGGGTGTGTCCAGTTGATCGTAATATTATCATCTTGTGTACCTATTGTTACAACCGGTGAAGCAGGTGCTGTATCATCCAGCCATTTGCTGGCCGGTACAAGGGCCTGTTTTTTATAATGACCTTCTATCAGTGCTTTGGCCATGGGCGGATTTTTGGTAACAGATGAAATACTCCAGTGAACAATCCCTTTACTGGCAGGCAACATACCCCGGCTGATCATAACCTGGCTCATGATCTCATTCACATTTTTTGCACTGGTATCACGGCCCACACTGATACCCGGCCATAAATGACGCTGCATCGTATTCTCACTTTGCCACCATCCCAGTAATACCGGGAAACTTTGCGTGGCCCTGTTGATGGGCCAGTAGAGTTGCGGAGTAAAATAATCGATCCATCCTTTATTCAACCACAACTTGGCATCGGCATATAATTGATCATACTGGTCAAACCCTTCCACGGATTCAGGATAACCGGGCCGCCAGATACCAAAAGGACTCAGCCCGAATTTTACATAGGGCTTTTCTTTTTTGATCTCTTTATATACCCGTTCAATAAAAACATTCACTGCATTGCGGCGCCAGTCACCTCTTGATAATTTGCCACCGTTTTGCTGGTAGGCTTTCCAGCTTATGGAATCCGGGAAATCGGCACCGCCATTATAAGAAGGATAGGGATAGAAATAATCATCGAAATGAACACCGTCAATATCATATCGTTTCACCAGGTCCATCACCACCGCTGTTGAATGATCCTGTGTGCCCTGTTGTGCAGGATCGAGCCACCAGTAACCTTCTTTCAGGAATAAAGCCAATTCGGGTCTTTTCTTCACAATAGATTGTTCACTGATCTCTTTGCCGTCTTTATGATGTGCCCTGTACGGATTTAGCCAAACATGCAATTCAATACCCCGCAGGTGAGCCTGCTCCACCCAAAACTCCAGCGGATCATAATAAGGAACGGGTGCTTTACCCTGTTGCCCGGTTAAATAATAGGACCAGGGTTCCAGTTCACTTTTATATAAAGCATCTGCCTGCGGTCTTACCTGGAAAATGGCCGCATTGAAATGATGTTGTTGCAAAAAATCCAACAGTTCAATCGCTTCTTTTTTCTGCTCTTCCACCGGCAGCCCCGGTTTGCTTGGCCAGTTGATATTGGCTACCGTGGCGATCCACGCAGCCCTGAATTCACGCATGGCTTTGGGAGAGTTAGTTGTTGCAGTGGTGCTGCTTATTTTTTTACCGGGTGAACAGGCTTGTGTAAGACCAACTAAAACACAAACAGTAAGCAAGGAGAGTTTCATAATGACAATTTAAAAGTAACAGAAGCAGGAGAAGGAATGGTATGCTAAAATATGCACATCAAGTGTTTCCGCAATCGTTTTCAGCAAGTAAGTTTTATATGGTGCTCAAGTAATATGCAGCTCTTTATGTATTTTTCTAATGCGATCGGGATTATTCATTTGCTGGTTTTTGCAACCAGTCCTAACGACTAACTGCCATGCTCAGAAAGATTGTATCTCCTGCACTGTTCATCCTCTTATCTGCCCTCGTTATCGCTTCCTGTAATTCATCGGGCATCCAACCAACAACAACCGGCAATGATACTGCTGATCGCAAATGGTGGAAAGAAGCCGTCGTGTACCAGGTCTATCCCCGCAGTTTTAAAGACAGTGATGGCGATGGCATCGGCGACCTGAAAGGGATCATTTCCAAACTGGATTATATCAAGAGCCTGGGTGTGGATGCTGTCTGGCTCAACCCGATCTATGGTTCTCCCAACGATGATAATGGATATGATGTAAGTGACTACCGGGGTATCATGAAAGATTTTGGCACGATGGAAGATTTTGATGCTTTACTGAAAGGCATGCATGAAAGAGGATTGAAATTAGTGATGGACCTCGTAGTGAACCACAGCAGTGATGAACATGAGTGGTTCAAACAAAGCCGCAGTTCCCGCACCAGCCCCTACCGGAATTACTATCACTGGTGGGATGTTGAAAGAGGCAAACCTGCTTACCGCTATAGTTTATTTGATGTGAACCATGATGCATGGAAATATGATTCAGCTACCAATGCGTATTATCTCCATTATTTTTCCTGCAAACAACCCGACCTGAACTGGGAAAATCCCAAACTGCGGCAGGAGATCTATGACATCATGAAATTCTGGGCGGATAAAGGCATCGATGGATTCCGGCTGGATGCTTTCCAGTTTGCAGCGAAGGATACTACCTTCCCTGCATTTCCAAAAGGATTTGAAAAAGATTTTATTCAATACTATGCCATGGCGGATGGCCTGCATGATTATTTAAAAGAAATGAACAGGGAAGTGCTGAGTAAATATGATGTGATGAGTGTGGCGGAAGGAGCAGGCCGCAATTTCCAGGATGCACATGACCTGGTGGATGCCGACCGCAATGAACTGAATATGGCCTATGCATTTGAAGGCGTGGATATCGCCAAACCCGAAGGCTATAGTTTATTACATTTCAAAGAAGTTTTCAGTCGCTGGGATAGTGTGTTTGCAGAAAAAGGTTGGCTCTCCGTTTTTTTGGCCAACCATGACCAGGCAAGAATGGTGAGCCGCTTTGGGAATGACAGTCCGCCATTCCGGGCATTGTCTTCCAAACTACTGACCACTTTTATTATGACCATGCGGGGAACACCGTATTATTATTATGGTGATGAACTGGGGATGACGAATGCAGGATTTTCTGCAATTGAAGACTACCAGGATATTGCCACCCGCAATGAATATGAACACCAGAAAACCACGGGTGGCGATCTCAATAAATTTCTCGAACGGATACGATTCAGCAGCCGGGATAACGGACGAACACCCATGCAATGGGATACTACGCTGAATGCCGGTTTCTCCACCGGGAAACCCTGGTTAAGAACAAATGCCAACCATACCACTATCAATGCAGCAGCACAGGAAAAAGATCCCGCCAGTGTGCTCAATTATTTCCGGAAGATCGTACAACTCCGGAAAGATAATCCCGTATTGGTCTATGGAAAGTATACATTGCTGGATAAAAACAATCCCGATGTGTATGCCTATACCCGTGAATGGCAAGGAAAGAAAATGCTGGTGCTGCTTAATTTCAGCAGTAAAGCGGCTAAGGCAAATACCGGTGTTGATACCAATAAAGCAAAACTACTGATCAGTAATTATCAAACGGCTTCGGCTGACGGCAATCTGCAGCCCTATGAAGCTTCGGTATATGAATTATAATCACCACTAATACACAACGATGAACAAAAAGCTTGTACTCTGGTCCATCACCGTAGCCCTCGGTGGTTTATTATTCGGAATGGATGTGGCGAATATATCCGGTGCTGAACAACGGATACAGCAGTTATGGAACCTGGACGACTGGATGCATGGCACGGCCATCGCCATGGCTTTATATGGTACCATTATCGGTGCTGGAATGGGAAGCATTCCTGCCAATCAATTCGGACGTAAGAAAACACTGATCCTGATCGGCGTTATTTTTTTAGTGTCTTCATTGGGAAGTGCCCTGGCGAATGATGTATATACTTTTATGGCTTTTCGTTTCCTGGGCGGACTTAGTATCGGTGCTTCCTCCGTGGTGGCACCGGTGTATATTTCGGAGATCGCACCACCGCAGCACCGCGGCAAAATGGGTATCGCTTTCCAGGTGAATGTGGTGAGTGGGATCCTGCTGGCCTATCTCACCAATTATTTATTACAGGGGGTGGGCGGCGAAAACGACTGGCGCTATATGCTCGGCATCATCGCTATTCCTTCTTTGTTGTTCTCCGTAATGATGTTCTTTACACCCGAAAGCCCGAGATGGCTGATCCTGTACCGCAATGATGAAGCAGGGGCAAGAAAAGTGTTTGAAAAAAGCGGTGCCCCGGCCGATGAACTGATCAAAGAGATACGGAATTCCGTGCAACAGAAGAAAAAAGAGTCATTGTTCTCCGGTAAATTTTCCAAACCCTTAATGCTGGCCTTTCTCTTAGCGTTGTTCAACCAGTTATCCGGCATCAATGCCATCATCTATTTTGCACCAAGGGTATTTGAAATGGCGGGACTGGGAAAAGATGCAGCATTCTTATCCAGTGCCGGTATTGGTATCGTCAACTTTTTATTCACCATGCTGGGCTGGTACCTGATCGACCGCAGCGGCCGGAGAAAACTGATGTATATCGGTTCGGCAGGGTATATCATTTCACTGACATTGATGGCCCTCGCTTTTGCCGGTTATATCAATGGCGGCATCAGCATCTTTGTTTTCCTTTTTATTGCCGCCCATGCTATTGGCCAGGGTTCGGTGATCTGGGTTTTCCTGTCTGAAATATTTCCCAATTCGGTCCGGGCAGCGGGCACTTCGTTTGGCAGCCTCACCCATTGGGTGTTTGCCGCCCTTATCTCGCAAACCTTTACCTTCTTTGCCAACCGGATCGGTGGCAGTTATATCTTCGGCTTCTTTGCGGCCATGATGGTATTGCAATTATTATTTGTGTGGAAAATGATGCCCGAAACAAAAGGCGTGGCGTTGGAAGATATGGAAGTGAGGGTGGGGCATTGAGAGGGATTGGTGCTTGGTAAACGGCGCATGTTAGCTGAAATTATAATACTGTGATGCTAGTAATATTCAGGCGTTGGAAATTTTTGAATGCCGTAGACCTTAACAAGTTTTTTTGTGTATAACCATGATTTTACGAAACTTGGAATCTTTGTTTCTTGAACAAATGCACTTTTATACCAGGTGTCCTCCAATAATTTCTTTTTCGAGGGTCTCGTATACGATTTAATTTTTGCCTTTACTAGTGATTCTCTTACTTTAAGTGCCTTGTCCAAGGTGTCAATTAGCCATCCGTCCAGAGATTTAAAAATCTTTTCATCTGTTACTAATGGATAAAAACTCATTACAGAAAGTGTAAATTCTAAAGGCTCTTTTTTATCAGATAAGCATTTAGAAAGTTTATTCTCTGTGACTCTGCCGTATATGTACTTTCTTAACTCATGTATACAAGTAACAAGATCCCAATCTGTTTTTGTTGATTTTGAATAACGGGACTTTGCGATTGTGTGTTTTTGAGGGTAATGAATTAAATGCCTATTAATTATTTGAGAGATTCTAGTTTTAATATTTTTTATTGTCTTTTCTCTTAATGTTATTTGTTTGCTTGAGATACTGTGTCCTAGGAAATCGAAATATTCCTTTGATCTTATTTCGCTTTTCCTGTCTTCAGTTAACAAGCTGATTCCATCAGATTTATTAAAGTTGATTTTTGTTCCTGATTTCAGGCCATGTGAGATCATATGATTCGCACATCTATGTGCTTTATCATAGTTATTGCAAATAATTACACTATCATCCGAGAATCGAGCAAATAACCCTCCTGCGCCTTCTATTTTCTTATCTAACTCTGCGCAAGCCATATTAGCAAGTAAAAGCGAGATTGTGCTTCCTTGAGGTATGCCAACTTGATTTTCGGAGAATATTTTCTTAGAGTATGATTCAATGCCTTCAGCTTTTGAGTATTTTATTAACTGCTCTATAAGATAGAGCTCTCTTTGGCTTATTTTAAGTTTGCTTTTTAGTATTGATAATAAATAAGAATGTTCAATGGTGTCAAAATATTTAGAAAAATCATACTCAAGAATATAAGACCTAGGAATGGTGTTTACGGAGTCATATAAATGTTCTATTGCATTATGCGCATTTCTATCTGTCCTATAAGCATAGGCATAAGAACTAAACGCCGCAAAATTCCTTTTTAGCAATGTTGTATACAGATATTTCGACACTACAGCATCTGGTATAGTAAAAAGAGATACCTTTCTTTCACCTCCCCCGGGTTTTGGAATGGAATTAATTAAGCAAGGTTTTGGAATATAACTTTTATCATGTATTTTTTTGGCAATTGTAAAAGCAATGCAATCAACATTCGCTAAGACTAAAAAAGGATTAAAATGCTTATCTAGTGCCCAATGAGGTGGTACTAAGTATTTCTTCTTTTTTGCTCTTAATCCAGTCCTTTTTTTGAATTTGGATTGATTTGAATGGCTTATCGAAACCCTCTTATGATGGCGACTTATATGCTTTTTGCACTCCCTAATAAGAAGTTCCTTTATAGTTGTGTACATTGGAAAAAGTGAGAGAGCGGGTAAGCTAGATATAAGTAAAAAGTCCGTGAACTACGTAAGTGGGTTGTAACGCCACTTTGCAAACGGTATTACTAGCTCACCCTAACCCATCTTTGGATTTCTTCTCTCAAAACGAATATAATAATTTCTTTAGTGAGTTTGGAATTTATTTAATGATGATGCAAAATGAAATTTCGATAAATTTCGTTTCCTGTATATAGATAAAATTGCCTTCCTCGTTTATAAAGGGAAATATGGAATATGAAAATTACCAAGAGAATGATAACTATTGTTGAAAAGGAATATTCATTGCCCTTCACAAAAGGGAAAACAAGCAAATTGATAAATAGAAGAACTGATAGGTTTCTATAAAATCCAAATCTTGAAAGAAATATCATATAAGAATTCTCAATATTTTTCTGTGCTAAATAAGCCTTTGCTATTTGATAATAGTCTGTTCTAATGTCTGTAAGTCCATATTTATCGATGATTATCTGCTTTACTTTCGGAAAGTAGACTTCTTGTTGTTCTTTACTTAAAGTAACAAGTGTCTTGAATAAGGGCCTCCATTCATATATTTTAATAAGTTTTCTGAAACAAAAGTTAGAAATTGGTTCAAATATTATTCCAATAGTATAGATGAGTATCCCATAAAAAACTCCCTTAATTAATTCGCTATTAGCAAAATCAAATTCAAAAGGAATGGTAATTTGGTAGAATTTTAAGATTATCATTATTAATGCCCCAGTAACAAAAAAGGTGAATAAGTCCCAAAGAGACATTTTAAATTTTTCTAGCATTTTAATATAATTTTAAAATTACTGTCAATGTACAGGGTTATTTGCAGGCGGTAGTTAATATTCTGTCTGCCCATAACCGTTGCTAATTGAAAAGATAAAGTTGAATTTAAGAACTAATCTTGAGACTTATTCGTCGAGCCCGAACTACAGCTTGGATTTGCTATTTGTTGATATTACAATTTCAAGCCAAATGTTTTAGGCAGTTTTTCTGTCACAATGCAATAACATTTCTTTCAATAAACAGGTCTTCAACCCTTGTCAAAACACCTTCTAACACCAAAAGGTCAATTGCTTTGCAAATATTCAGATAGTCATTGTTGAAAAATGCTGCTAAATCCTTAAACCGTTCTGTCGTCGCCATATAGTTATAAAAAAAATAACAGTCTAAGTACCCAAATTCGGGTTTTGTCACAACGATAACCTCAACTACTTGATTAGTTTTTACATCCTCAAACTGACATTCTGCTCCGTGTAAATAATAATTCCAATCGTCATTAAGTTTTCCTCTTTGCTTTACACTTTTCTTGTGTTTCAATTCTTGTAGACCATCTAAAGTTTCTAAATCAATCCCGAATGTGTCTGCCATAAGCCGCATAAGATGGTTAGCGTCTTGTCTGAAAGCTCTGGCACATTCAAATAGCTCCAATTTTTTTTGAAGAATTTGGTCATTGTGAATTGAAGATGAAATAAAAATGGACTTATCCCATTTTCTGTCATAAACTGCCTTGTCGGGAAGTAAATATGTCAGATTGAAAACATAGTCATTGGGTAAAACCACATAGTGAATTGTCACCTGTTTGTATGTTTCAAAAATCTTTATTAAATCCTCTTTAGTCGGTAGTTTCTGTCCTGGCTCTATGATGAAAGTTTCTGTCATTTAAAATTGACTACAACTCTTAAATATACACAAAAGCCCCTATACCTGAAACTTTCGTTTTTTGTAAACCTCTCAAATTTAGGAAATAAAAATATTGTTTTAGATAGCTGAAAATTCGTAAATGCAATCTGTTGCCGTTCTCTTATTCACACAAAAAAGCCCTCCCGCTACCGGGAAGGCTCTTGCTAAAAAAATATCTGATCAGTTTGTCTTATAGATCTTCACCACGCCATCATTTTCACTACTCACCACCACCAGGCTTTTGCCCACCGGGCTTTTTTGTGCAGGGATAAAGGTAATTCCTTCGGGTGCATCACCGGTTGCTAACAGTTTAATGAAAACAGGATGCGCCGGGTTGGAAACATCGTAGATAGCAAGGGCATCTGCTCTTTCCATACCCACAAAAGCAATTTCTTTCCGGCCTACTAAGCCGAGTGTAACGCCTTCGGGCTCCACACTCTTATCATCGCTGCGGGCTTCGTCATACAAACCGGCCGTAAAACATTTCTGATCCAGTTCGTTTTTACTGTCAAAAATTTGTTGCCCCGTAAAACCATTCCATACACTGAAAGAACGGCTTCCCAGGGAATACAGTTCATCAAAATCTCCGTCTCCATCGGTATCACCGAGGGTGGTGGTTACATTCAGGCGGCCGAGTTTGGCATCTGTTTTCAACGTGGCATCCGGGAAAGCCGTTGCATCCAATGCAATATCTTTTACTCTTTTGATCTCTGCAAAAGCACTGTACTCACGGGCATCACCTTCATTCGCAGTGAAGAGGTAGGGTGTACCATATTTTTCCAGTACAGCAATGGCATCCGGCTCATACATTCCTTTCACCGCCCAGGGTGCTGTAATATAGCCGCCATTCCGGTCGCTGGGATCAATGGCATTGGCAGCAAGATTATAATTCTTAAATCCTAAGGGGAAAATGTTAGTGATCTTCCGGCTGCGGATATCAATTTTCGCAATGGCATTATTTTCCTGCAGGGTTACCCAGGCCGTTTTTGAATCATAAGAAATGGTCAGGTATTCCGGCTCTATATCCTGTGCAAAGCTGGCGTTGGGTCCGTAGATACGCAGTCCTTTTGATTTCAGGAAAGCGGCCTGCCCGGCAAAGCTGCCAAAATCAAGTGTTGTTACCGCATAGTTCTGCTGCACTCCGATGATCGAAACAGTTCCCATTGGGTCAACCGTGTAGGTATCATTGGGCTCGCCTTCATTAGCAGTGAGAATGTATTTGACATCATGCGTATAAGTGATCATATCGGGAAGGGCACCCACCTTCACCTGTTTCACCAATGCATAATCAGTTGTTTTAAACACCACCACTTTACCCGGATCGGTTTTGGTAAAACCTTCCACGGCGGCGGCTACTTTGCCTTCGCTTACCGCCACGCTGTTCACACCACCACCATAGGGTGCAATATCAATGAAGCCTGCACTCCCCGGGTTGGCCGGGTCGGCAATATTCAATACATCGATCCGGGTATTGCCGCCGCTGTTGGTGACAATGAATAGTTTTTTGGTCAGCGGATCATAAGCGGTGATCTCGGCAGCCCCTTCTGCACCTACCGTGGTGGAGCTGATCTCGGTGAAACTGGAAGCGTCTTCGGGGATATAATAATCATCATCGTGGGGGTTACAGGAGGCCAGTGCCACGGCAGCCAGCAGGGCCAGGGTCAGTTTTCGTTTCATAACAGTGTTTATAGTTGTTGAGGCTGCAACATACCGGCCCTGTGTTACCGGGAAATGAATAAGGAGTTACGGAATTATTAAGGCGAAAGTTCTATTGCTTCATTTATACCTAAATTCGTCTTCCTAAAACCAACCCATATGTCATTTGAATGGAAAGGCGTTTTCCCGGCACTTACTACCAAGTTTACCAACAAAGACGAACTCGATCTGCCTTTATTTGAAAAGAACCTGCAGGCACAGGTGGCGGCCGGTATTCATGGCGTGATACTTGGTGGCACATTGGGCGAAGCCAGTGTATTGACCACTACTGAAAAGGAAAGGCTGGTAAAATTTGCAATCGAAAAACTCAATGGCAAACTGCCTGTGGTGCTGAATATTGCCGAAGGCAGTACCAAAGTAGCATTGGAACAGGCAGCATTGGCCAAAGTCTGGGGTGCAGCCGGGCTGATGTTATTACCTCCCATGCGGTATAAAGCCGATGACCGGGAAACAGTGACCTATTTTAAAACGATCGCAGACAGTACCGACCTGCCGGTGATGATCTATAATAATCCCGTGGATTATAAAATTGAAGTAACGCTGGATATGTTTGATGAACTGCGGGTTTGTAAGAATATTACTGCCATCAAAGAATCCACCCGTGATGTAACGAATGTAACAAGACTGATCAACCGTTTCGGTGACCGCTATAAAATTTTATGTGGTGTGGATACATTAGCGATGGAAGAATTATGCCTGGGAGCAGATGGATGGGTGGCAGGATTGGTTTGTGCTTTTCCCAAAGAAACGGTGATGATCTATGAATTGGTGAAAGCAGGTAAGATCGCCGAAGCCACCAAAATTTACCGTTGGTTCATGCCATTACTGGAACTCGATATTCATCCCAAGCTGGTGCAGTATATCAAGCTGGCGGAAATGCAGGCCGGTATCGGCAGTGAATATGTAAGGGCACCACGATTGGTACTGGAAGGAGCAGAAAGGGAACGAATTTTAAAATTGATCAATGACGGGATTGCGAAAAGGCCGAAACTGGAAGCTGGATACTAGATATTAGATGCTGGATGTGAGATGCTTGTTGTGAGGAGCAGAATCCAGGATCCAGCATCCAGAATCCAGTATCAAGCATCCAATATCCCGAATCAATAATAAATACTACTATGTTCAAAGATGCTACTATAGATGAAATCAACGATGCAATGCAGCAGGCATGGAAAGCTTTTCATGTGTACCGCAAGTGTTCACTGAAACAACGAGCTGCTTTCATGCGGGCCATTGCCAAAGAAATAGAGAACCTCGGTGATGAATTACTGAAGGTCGCCGGGCAAGAAACGAATTTACCCGAAGCAAGGCTACGGAGTGAACGGGCAAGAACCATGTTTCAATTAACTTCTTATGCCGATGCCTGTGAAAAAGGTGATTGGCTGGAAGCAAGAATTGATACAGCGATACCGGATAAAGCTCCGCCCAAACCCGATATCCGGAAAATGTTAGTGCCGCTGGGCCCGGTAGTAGTTTTTGGTGCGTCTAATTTCCCATTCGCCTATTCAACCGCCGGTGGTGATACGGCTACTGCTTTAGCAGCCGGCTGCCCGGTGATTGTAAAAGCACATCCCGCCCATGCACAAACCAGTGAATTAGTTGCATCTGCTATCCTGAAAGCTGCGAAGGATTGTGCTATGCCGGAAGGAGTCTTCATACATATTCATGGTGCATCGTTTGAAGTGGGCAAAGCATTGGTCACCCATCAACATACCAAAGCCGTTGGTTTTACCGGTTCTTATACAGGCGGCAAACAATTATTCGACTGGGCCAATCAACGCAAAGAACCCATTCCTGTTTTCGCAGAGATGAGCAGTATCAATCCTGTGTTCCTGTTACCGGAGAAAATGAAAACAGCAGCAGCGGAGACAGCTATACTATATGCCGGTTCGATCACGTTGGGTGTTGGACAGTTTTGCACAAATCCCGGTCTTATCATTGGCCTCGAAGGAAAAGAATTAGAAACATTCAGGACTACATTAGGAACGGAGATCAGCAAAATTGCCCCGGGCACTATGTTGCATCCGGGTATTTTTAAAAATTACCGGAAGAAAAAAGATGAAGCGTTGAAACAGGCAGGAGTGGAGCTGGTTGCATACAGTGATACCAAACCGGCACTCAACCAGGGCAGCCCTACAATTGCTGCTGCAACAGGAAAAACATTTTTAGACAACCCGCTGCTGCACCAGGAAGTATTCGGTCCTTATTCGCTCATCATTGGTTGCAAGGATATGAAAGAGATGCTGCAGGTGGCTATTGCATTAGAAGGACAATTAACTGCCACCCTGATGGCTACGGAGAATGATCTCCGGATTCATGATAACCTGGTGGAAGCCGTAAAAAATATCTGTGGTCGTTTTATTTTGAACAGTGTACCGACCGGTGTGGAAGTTTGTTTAAGTATGCAGCACGGCGGACCTTTCCCTGCCACTACTGATTCAAGATTTACTTCCGTTGGTGCCGATGGAATGAAACGTTTTGCAAGACCCATCGCTTTTCAAAACTGGAGCAATGAATTATTGCCCGATGAACTGAAGAATGAAAACCCGCTGGGGATCTGGAGAACGGTGAACGGGGAGTTGAGTAAGGAGTCTTAAGTCGGTAGTCTGTAGTCAATAGCCGGGCAGTCAGCAGAATCATACAGCATCCCGTTTAATTTAGTTACATTCGCCGCCTTCAAATAAGAAATTATGAAACAGGATGAATTGCTGGCAAAGCGAAGTGGTAACAAATGCGAGTTGTGTGAAGCAACTGAAAATCTGAAAGTATATGAAGTACCGCCGGCTACCGGCAATATGGAAGATGCTGTTCTTGTTTGTGCCAAATGTTTAGCACAGATCGAAAAGAAAGAAGAGCTTGATAGTAAGCACTGGCAGTGTCTCACAACGAGTATGTGGAGTGAAGTGCTGCCCGTGCAGGTGATGGCCTGGCGCCTGCTGAACCGCTTACGCAGTGAAAGCTGGGCGGCTGAACAATTAGAGATGCTTTATTTGGATGATGAAAAATTAGCCTGGGCCAAAGCCACCGGTGATCATGAGAATGATGGTTCGGTGGACATACATAAAGATTGCTATGGAGCCGTATTGCACAGCGGCGATACGGTGGTCCTCACCAAATCATTAGATGTGAAAGGTTCTACGCTTAATGCCAAATTGGGTACGGTGGTGAGAAATATCCGGGTGGTGCCGGATAATATCGAACAGATCGAAGGAAGAATAGAAGGGCAGCAGATCGTGATACTGACGAAGTATGTAAGGAAGCAGGGATGATTTTTGGTTGCAGGATCAACATCAATTTGCCCGCCTGGTCCATAACATAAATTCTGCATTTTCGGTAGTGGTCATGGATTTTCCAAAGTTGTCAAAATTGAAATTTTCATACTTTGAAATGATGTCAAAAATTTCATCAAATCCTTTTGCACCATGTGGAATAATACACTTTTGATTATTTCCACTTAAAATTAGCCAGATGTCAGGATTCCATGGCCCTTCATCTGTATTTAAAAGCTTAATCGTGTTAATATTATTCCATGAAATTTGTTCTGTTTGAATTCTTGGATGCTCTACCCTGATATACTCTTCAGTAATTGTAACGATATATTCATCCTCTGGATTTTTAGGCAAAGGTTTTTTAAAAAACCTGTCAAAAATTCCCATTCATGTAGTTATTTGATGTTAGGTTGATCAGTTCGCCGCCAGCCCTGTATATTGTTTGCTGATCTTATCCATGATATAACCGCTGATCCAGCCAACATAAGCATATCTCGGGAAAATGAATTTCTTATTCGTATTGATCTTGTTTATTTCTTTTACCACTTCATCTAACCAGATGGTACCTGCCAGTAAGGCTTTCTGATCATAGGTTTTTACCGCACGGTTGATATTGGCCTGCGAAGCCTGTTGATCCGAATAGCTCAGCTTTCGCAGGTCGGGCTTGATGAGTTTATCATAATCACTGTACACCAGCTTGCGGAAATCAGCAATATCCTGCGGCGTCAGTTCCACCTGGTTCTGCCTGATCTGGTCGGGGTGCATCAGTGAAGCAATACACCACACGATACCACCGGAGATATAAACAATGTCTCTTGATTTGAAATCTGTTTTATCCCGGAACTGGTACACGATTGTTCTGCCGAGGCTGTCGATGATGATCTTTTCGGCTGTACGCAAATAGTCTTCCATTTTCGTACTGCCAGCCGGTAATTTTTCTTCCACTAAACGTTGAAAAGATTTGGTGCCAAGCGGAAAGGTGACGGGAACAAAACTGCGGCCGCTGCTGATATAACCGCCCTTGGTATTACCGCTGCCTACATCGATCTGGTTAGCAGTAAGCCGGTTGATGGTGGGCACAATACCTTTAAAACTCAGTTCCGCCTCCTGGTCAACGGTGATATAACCGATCCTGATCTTTGGATCAAGTTCTTTGGGACGAACCACATTGGCGAAATAGTCCACCTTATTGTATTTATCCAGTTCCTGTTTCAGGCCGCTGCTGATAACGATATGCGTCCTGGACGAAGGGACTGAGAATTTTTTCCGGATGATATCATAGAGGATGCTGATGGCATCATGCGTTTCTTTTTCACTTTGATAAGATAAAGCGGCTGCATCGGAGTTGATGGACGTATCCATCTTCAGGGTGAAATCATTTTCACCATCCTTGCCCATCTTCACATCAATCACACTCAGCTTTACACCCTTGGCACCGATCTCCACACCGGCATAGAGATCACCAATACCCTGTACAGATTTCAGCATACTGCTCACCAGGTCGGCGATCACGGGCAGGTCAAGTGCCCGGTATAATTTGATCGCTTTCTGATAGGCATCCACTGCCTGGGTGGTCTGGTTGGTCTTGCTGTACAAGGTTCCCAGTCCTTCATAAGCCTGTGCCTGGTGATAGGCATTCTTGGCGGCCAGGGCATTCTTCAGTGCTTTGGTGAAATATTCTTCGGCCGCTTCATATTGCTGGGCCTGCAACAGCGAAGTGGCTGTTTTCAGTATCCTTGAATTGGGTTGTGGTTTACCGGGCTGTGCAGCAGCGGAGCAGCACAGGAATAATAAAAGGGCGGGCAGCAGGTTTCTGAGTGACATGTTCGTTGGATTAAATTGGCTATTCTAACCAGTGATGATCGGACAGTTTGTACCGGGACAAAAGTAAAATATTCGGCTGCCGGGGATACCGGTAAGGAAGGGCCAATTGTGAACAGGTTTTCAACATTTTTGGGGCGAGGGGTAAATGAGATTATGCCAGGTCTAAAGACGTCTTTGTCACGGTTTAGAAAGTAATTCAATTTCAACGGCAATCTGTTCTATAACTTCTTCGTTCTTTATTTTTTCTTTTTCACTGAAAACGACAAATACATTTCCGCCAAATTTTTTGGAGAAATCAGCAAAACTTGCTTTCATTCTTTCAGTTGACGAATAATTTCCAAAATTTGCTTTAGCCGTTATCGGTTTAATCTGAATTCCAAATGCCTTCTCACCAACCCAACCTAAATAATCAATATCGCCGGCATGATCAAGCTCTGGGTCACTTTCTTCAAAACGTACTTGTGGGAATTCTTTAGCAAGATTATCTTCAACAACAGATTTTTCACGAACAAATCCGTCAAAGGTTCTATTGATTGTTAGGTTAATTATGTAATCAATACAATCCTGTAAAGTCAATTGATTGAAAGCTTCAGTCCATTCAGGGATTACGATTTCTTTTATTTTAACATAAAGCCTTTCTCCCAGTTCTTCTAAGCTTTCTTTGGTGATTTTAATGGGAGTTTTTCCGTCAGTATGAGCATTTTCAAAATACCATTGTTCCCATTCTTCAATTGTTTTTGGCTGGCATTCACGTATAAGTGCCATTACTGCACCGACTTTATTAGGTCTTGAAAGTTGATACGTTTGAGTTGCGTAGTTTAGAACCTTTTCTTTTTTACCGAATTCTTTTGAGTATCTTTTCATTAAGGTATATAATTTCCGTTTCTTCTAACTGCATCTGCCTTAGTATCTCTTTCTACAAATTTTGCAGCAGTTTCACGTTCGAAATCAGTTAAGATGATGAACACGCCTTTTTTACAAGTGCCAATTTGTTTTCCGTGCTTAATTACCATGTCTGTAATCCAATTTCTAACATCGTCATTATTTGTGCCCTTTGGGGGTATACCAACAGCGGTAGCTAAATCACTAACATTTATTGCTTTATTAATTCCCTGGCAATTATTTACGAGGTAATTCCAAATATCATTTTGCTCAGTTGTCATATAGGTAGTTTTTTCAAATTAGTAAACTTTTCTTTGTACTTAAACTCAATACTACCGTCAACATGTACCAAACCACTTCTAATCAAATGTGCATTAATGAAAGTCTTGTTTTCTAAATAGAGGTAGCAAAGCAAATTATTCTCTTTGTCATATTTGATATTATCATATTTAAGGAAAACTCTCTTTCCTTTTGTTTTGCTAATAAGAAAATCTGTGGCTTTACCATTTATTATCGGATCTTCTTTTATTCCAATAAGTCGTATTGTCAAGTCATTACTTAATCGGATTTTTTCGGGGCTGATAACCTCTTTTACTGTGAATAACTCTTCCCGCTGATTTGAACTTTCTTTATCAATCTTAGAGCCGAATTGCAATTTTTTAACATCGATTTTTTTATCTAATGTGTGAGGGTCTTTGAAAACGTATGGTTGCTTCTGGATTTCCTGACTAAAATCAATATCCAGACTTCTCTGCTTCAAGAATTCATAGGCGGTGCCGCTTGTATCAGTTTGATGAACTTCTAATTTTTCTTTTATTACGGGGATAAAATCCGGGTTGATTTCAAAGCCAACCGAATTCCTATCAAGATTTTTCGCAGCTAATGAAGTTGTTCCACTGCCAGCGAATGGGTCCAAAACGGTTTCGCCAATAAATGAAAACATTTTAATAAGCCGTCTTGGTAATTCTTCCGGGAACATTGCTATGTGATTATTTTGCCGTGCACCTGCGAAATTCCAGTGACCTGCAAAAAAAGTGTTCCATTCTTCAGCAGTCATTTTAGAGAGTTCTTTTTGTTCTTTTGTCGGTTTAGGTGCATCTCCCAGTTTCTTAAAGACTAAAATAAATTCATAGTCTAATTTCAATATACCGTTTCGTGGATAGGGGTAGGACCCCATTTGAACACCCCCACCCGTTGTGTTTGAAGTTGTTACTTTCTGCCAAATAATCGCACCCATATAATCAAATCCAATATTTTCACAGAATTTGATTATCTCTTCCCGGATTGGAATAACCTTGTAACGGCCGTAATAAACTGCTCTGGCAAATTGATCCCCGATATTAATACATAACCGGCAACCATTGTGAAGGGTCCGGTAGCATTCTTTCCAGACTAAATTCAGGTTGTTGATGTAATTTTCATAAGTGTCATGAAAACCAATTTGGGCATCTGTTCCGTAGTCTTTGAGTTGCCAGTACGGAGGTGATGTAATTGCTAAATGAACAGAATTGTCTGCTATTTCTGCCATTTTCCTGCTATCCCCGTTTATTATTTTATGCTGAGTGCTCAATTGCTAAAAAGTTTGGTCAAATTTAGATAAAAAGACTGTTTTTTTATCACCTGTTGGGAACTTGTGTTATTCTAATAGTAAGCTGACTTGTATCAAGATGACTTAGTGTTACGTAATGATACTATTTAAACAGCCGCCAAACTCAAATCCTCTTTCCGATGCTTAATCACAAACCAACCCGTACCAACTATTGAAAAAACAAAATAAGCCCCGAGAATATACTTGAGTGCAGCAAGATAAGAACTGGAACCAAACCAGTCATCCTGGGTATAGATAAAATACAGGCCAAGTCCGCTTCTTATTATTTCAACGATCATGGCAGATGCGTTGCGGTCCATCAGGTCGGTCAATGCGTATACACTAAGGAAGATAAAACCGCCATACCAGAAAATATTGTAGCTGCCCAATTCTTTTATCAGGGCAATATTGCCAAATAGATAGCTTACAAAACCCAGGATCATCAGTAATTGAAACCAGGTCCAGGCTGTAAAAGCAGGGGATGTTTTGGTATCGTACTTATTAAAATGATAGACGTCTTCAATTTTATGAACAGGAAATTTCGCTGCCACATCAGCCGGGCGGTAACCCGTGGGTTTGAACCAGAGAGTGAATTTATCTTTCCAGTTCTTTGTTCTCCAGGCATCTTTGATCAGCAGCCATACATGCTGGAAATTTATTTTGATCGGGTTCCAGGTTTGCACCGGTCTTGTGATACCATATACCGGTGGCACGGTGGGCAATTCTTCCTGGTAAGTGCCAAACCATTTGTCCCAGAAAATAAAGATCTGCCCGTAATTCTTATCAATATATTCCTTGTTGATGGCATGGTGCACCCGGTGATGCGAAGGCGTGACGATGATCTTTTCGAGAAATCCCATGCGGTTGATATGCTGGGTATGATACCAGAACTGGGCAAACAAATGCAACGGTGCCACGATCCCTATTACCTGTTCCGGTACACCCAGCAGGGCAGCAGGTATTAAAAAGACGGCAAATGTTTTTACAATGGAGGAGATACTTTGCCGCAGGGCACAGGCTAAATTAAATTCTTCACTGCTGTGATGGACGATATGCCCGTTCCAGAAAAAATTAGCTACATGCTGTAAGCGGTGTACCCAGTAACCGGCGAAATCGAGTGCAAAGAAGGCAATGATATAAACGATGATCGTATTGGGAATACTGGTCAGTGCAAGATGCCGCAGGAAAAAAGGATACGATAACACCACGAGATACAACCCGATCACATCCTTGGTCACATTAGTAACGCCACTGCTGAGGCTGCTCACCATGTCCATATTGCGGACGGTGTCTTTTCCTTTGCGCCAGCCATACCATTTTTCAAAAAGTACCAGCAGCAGGAAGGCCGGCATCGCCATGAGTAGTATCTTTCCGTACTGTTCCATAAGTAAGCAATAGGCAGCTAATTTACAACTTTTGGAGGGTTCAAAACCCTCCAAAAGTTATATTCAAATACTGTAAATTTAAAGCTATGTTACCTGGGTGCAGCTATCATGTATTCAATCATGCCAACGGGAAAGAGAATCTTTTTTCAGAACCCGCGAATTATCAATTTTTCCTGGCCAGGCTTTCCCTTCATGTTTTGCCCGTAGCAAATATTTGCGCCTATTGCCTTATGCCCAATCATTTTCATTTACTGGTACAAATTAAAAGCGAGGCAGACCTGCTGCATTATTTCAGGAAAACAGGTAGTGAGGAAAATTCCAGGCCTGCTTCGGAGATTGCCGATGAGCAGTTTTTGGTCAAAAAGATCAGCAAATCATTCTCTAATCTTTTTAACAGCTATACACAGGCCTTCAATAAAATGTATGGCCGCAAAGGGAGTTTGTTTATGCAGAATATGAAAAGGGAAGAAATAAAGGATGAAGCATCGTTTTGTAAAGTAGTACATTATATTCATGCTAATCCTGTGCATCACGGTTTTGTAAAATCAATATCCGGGTGGAAGTATAGTTCTTATCAACTATTTTTAAGTACTTCACCCACGAAGCTGAACCGGGATATAGTTATAAAAGCATTTGGCAGCCTGGATGGGTTCATTGCATACCATCAGCAACCTATTGATCTTAAAAACAAATGGATTGATTACTGATAGATTTTTTTCAAAAACTCTTGGAGGGTCTGGAACCCTTAAAATTATTTAACTAAAACTCTTGGAGGGTTCCAAACCCTCCAAGAGTTATTCAACAATATCAAATGAAACTAACTAACTATAAAGATGCTGACTCCCCCTTCCGGGGGCAAGGGGGTATTTTTACCTGTATCGACGCCCATACCTGTGGTAACCCGGTCCGGCTGCTGAAAGAAAGAGGACCGGTGCTGGAAGGAAAGAATATGAGTGAGAAGCGGCAGCACTTTCTCCGCGACTATGACTGGATCAGGACCGGGCTGATGTTTGAACCCCGTGGCCACGACATGATGAGCGGAAGTATTTTATATCCTCCGCATGACCCGGCGAATGATGTAGCCGTATTATTTATTGAGACCAGTGGTTGTTTGCCCATGTGCGGGCATGGCACCATCGGTACGATCACTATTGCCATTGAAGAAGGCTTGATACAACCTAAAATACCCGGTATCGTAAGAATGGAAGCACCGGCAGGATTGGTGATGATTGAATATAAAACAGTCGACAGACCACAGACGACGGACGACGGCAGGTCGTTCAAAGTGGAGAGTGTTAAGTTAACGAATGTACCGGCGTTCCTGCATTCAACAGAACTGGTAGTTGATTGTCCTGAGCTGGGTGAATTGGTAGTAGATGTTTCCTACGGCGGCAATTTTTATGCGATCGTGGATGTGCAGCGAAATTTTAAAGGACTGGAACATTATACAGCGGACAAACTGATCGCCTGGGCCAGGGAATTGCGGAAGAATATCAATGCGAACTATGAATTCATTCACCCCGAAGATGCCACGATCAATGGGTGTTCACATATTTTATGGACCGGGGCCGTGTTAGATAAAAATTCCACAGCGAGGAATGCTGTTTTTTATGGAGAAAAAGCCATTGACCGTTCACCCTGCGGCACAGGTACTTCGGCAAGAATGGCGCAATGGTATGCCAAAGGAAAATTAAAAAAAGGTGAAGCATTCATTCATGAAAGCATAATCGGGAGTAAATTCACCGGGAGGATCGAAGAAGAACTGACCGTGGCAGGCAAAGCGGCGATACGACCCAGCGTGGAAGGATGGGCGAAGATATACGGCTACAATACGATCCGGATCGATAAAGAGGATGATCCGTATGCGTATGGGTTCCAGGTTTTGTAGTAGGTGGAAAATGGAAAGCGGAGAATGGGGTGCCTGTTGAGTAAATAGCTTTTGTATCATATAGCGGAACCTGAAATTTTGAAGGACCTGGTTCAATTTCAAAATTTACCAATCCCGAAATTTCGAAATCAACAACTATGCAATCAAGAAAAAAATTTCTTTACCGGGCTTCTGCATTAACTGCAGGAACGATCCTGGCTTCTTCTTTTGGCAAGGAAGTGTTTGCCATTTTCAGAAACAGGATCGCCCCGTCTGACCAGTTGAATGTCGGCGTGATCGGTATCAATGGCATGGGTTGGTCGGACCTGAAAGCGATACTGAAAATTCCGGGAGTGAATTTGGTGGCACTCTGTGATGTTGATCAGAATGTGCTGAATAAACGAATGGGTGAACTGGCCGCCATGAACGTGGATGCATCGAAAGTAAAAACCTTCAATGATCACCGGCAGTTGCTGGATATGAAAGAAGTGGATGCCGTCATCATCGGTACACCGGACCACTGGCATTGTTTGCAGATGGTGGATGCCTGCCAGGCCGGTAAAGATGTGTACGTAGAGAAACCGGTGGGCAATTCAATTGAAGAATGTAATATCATGATCGCTGCGCAGAAAAAATATAGCAGGGTGGTGCAGGCAGGACAATGGCAACGCAGCCAGCAACATTTTAAAGATGCTGTAGATTTTATTGGTACGGGTCAACTGGGTAATATCCGTACGGTGAGAGTGTGGTGCTACGTGGGATGGAAAAAACCAATACCGTTTGTAGCCGACAGTGCCGTTCCTGCGGGAGTGGATTATAAAAGATGGCTGGGCCCGGCCACAATGCGGCCCTTTAATGCCAACCGTTTTCATTTTACGTTCCGCTGGTTCTGGGATTATGCCGGTGGACTGATGACCGACTGGGGTGTCCATTTATTGGATTATGCATTAATTGGTATGAATGCAACGGTTCCTAAATCAATCAGTGCACTGGGAGGTAATTTTGCTGATCCCTTATCGCCACAGGAAACACCGGATACCATGAGTGCTTTGTACCAGTTTGATAAATTCAATTTACAATGGGAGCATACGATCGGTATTGAAGGCGGTATGAATAAAACCCCTCATGGAATTGCGTTTGTAGGCGATAACGGAACACTCGAACTCGACCGGAGTGGCTGGGAAGTGATGGAAGAGCCAAAGAGTGAGAAGAAAGCCAAAGTGGAACGCAGAAAGTCGGTGGATAATGGATTGGATAAGCACATGGAAAATTTTGTGAGTGTGATCCGCTCCCGGAATACAGACGAACTGAAATGTTCCATACAGGATGCCTCGCATATTGCAGTGCTGAGCCAGATGGGGAATATCGCTTTCCGTTCGGGACAAAAACTGAACTGGAATAAAGAGAAAGGGCGGTTCACGGATGAAGGGATCAATAAAAAATATTTGGCTGCACCTTATCATAACGGGTATAAACTGCCGAAAGTTTAATTGGGAAATTTCGAAATTGTATGAATGTTGTAATTGTCGGAGGTGGTGTTATTGGTTTAAACACTGCATACTATTTACGCAGGGCCGGTCACGGGGTAACAGTGATCGAGAAAAATGATTTCACCGATGGCTGTTCTTACGGCAATATGGGTTATATATCTCCTTCTCATTTTATTCCCCTCGCCACACCGGGCATCATTGCACAGGGATTGCGGTGGATGCTGAGTGCTTCCAGTCCATTTTATATCCAGCCAAGACTGAACCTGGATCTTATCCGCTGGGGACTGGCCTTCTGGAAAAAAGCCAATGCAAAGAATGTGGAGCGCAATGCAGCACACCTGAATAATCTGCTGCAACTGACCCGTGAACTGATGAAAGATATGAAGCGGGAATTGCCGCAGCCTTTTGATATGACTGAGAAAGGTTGCTGGATGCTCTGGAAAAATGAAAAGACCGGCGAACATGAGAAACATTTATCAGAACAGGCCAACCGGTTTGGATTGAAAACAATTATCTGCACGCCGCAACAGGTGCAGGAATATGAAACGGAAGTGGAAACAAATGTGGCAGGAGGTGTTTTGTATCTTGACGATTGCCATGTGAACCCCGGTAAATTCATGCAATCACTATACAGCCAGTTACAAAAAATGGGAGTGAAGTTCTGGCTGAATACTAAGGTTAGCGGTTTTGAAACAGCAAATGGGAAAATAAATACCGTGATAACGGACAGGGCAGATATACCCTGTGAGGAATTGGTCATCGCCAATGGTTCCTGGCTGGGAGAAATTTCCAAATTGTTAGGTATAAAAATCCTGATGCAGCCCGGAAAGGGATACAGTATGGAATACAACGGTCTTGCTGAAAATCTCCAATATCCTTCGATACTGGTGGATGACAGAACAGCCACCACCCCGATTGATCAATGGTTAAGAATGGGCGGTACGATGGAACTGAGCGGACACAGTGATAACATTCTGCCCAAACGGGTACAGTCAATTCACGAAGCGTTTAAAAAATATTATCCCGCTATGAACCTGCCGCAACCCGACATGACTAAGGTTTGGTATGGCTACCGGCCGGTGAGCCCGGATGGTATGCCTTATATCGGCAGGCACCGGGCTTTCAGTAATCTTATATATGCCGGCGGCCATGCGATGCTCGGCGTGAGTGCGGCTGCGGGAACAGGTTTGCTGGTCAAAGAGATCATCAGCGGGGAAAAAGCAAGTATTGCTTTACAAGCCTTCGATCCTGCAAGGTTTTCTTAAAATTGGTTCGCCGGTCTGCTTCATCCGTTTTGTCTTTGTTTACTCTCAGGGAGACTCCTTAATTTTATGACTTATTATGGATTGTACAGCTACCCGTTTACCTTACCGCCAGGCCAATGCTTTTTCCGGGATCGTTTTAGATTACCTGGATCATGCGAATGCCCTGAAACCTTTCTACAGTAATGCGGCAACTCTGGCCGGTATTCAGCAAAATATCGAAGCAAGAAAACAATTCAGCGGTAACCGGGAACTACTGGTACAGGAATTAACAAAGCAATACGCTGCGGTTGATGCAGGAGAAAAAGTAAAGAACAACATTGCATCACTTTTATCCGCCAACACATTCACGGTAACCACGGCGCACCAGAATAATATCTTCACCGGGCCTTTATATTTTATCTACAAGATCATTCATGCGATCAAACTGGCAGAGCAACTGAAAGCAGCAATGCCGGCAAATCATTTTGTGCCTGTTTATTATATCGGTTCGGAAGATGCCGACCTGGATGAACTGAATCATATCTGGCTCGACGGGGAGAAACTGGTTTGGGAAACCAAACAAACCGGTGCGGTGGGAAGAATGAAGACAGATAAAGCCTTATTGAAATTAGTAACCGCTATTGAAGGACAACTGGCTGTGTTACCGCATGGCAATGAAATACTATTGCTGGTAAAAGACTGTTATAAGGAAGGATCAACTATACAAGAAGCAACATTCAGGTTTGTCCATGCTTTGTTCAGCGAATACGGATTGATTATCCTGTTGCCGGATAATGCCGCATTAAAAAAACAAATGACCGCTGTGTTTGAAGATGACCTGCTGAACCAAACCGCATCGGGTATTGTGGAAAAAACAGCGGCTGAATTATCCAAAGCAGGATATAAAGTGCAGGCAAACCCGAGAGAGATCAACTTGTTTTATTTGAAAGATGATAAAAGAGAGAGGATTGAGGTGCGAGGTACGAAGTACGAAGTGCTGAACACCGGAGTTTCTTTTAGTAAAGAGGAGTTGTTGCAGGAACTCTCTGAGCATCCTGAGCGTTTCAGCCCGAATGTGATACTAAGAGGATTGTACCAGGAAACGATATTGCCCAATATTGCCTTTATTGGTGGTGGCGGTGAAACAGCTTACTGGCTGCAACTGAAAGACCTGTTTAATCATTATACAATTCCGTTCCCGGTACTGGTGCTGCGCAATTCTTTTTTAGTGGTGGAAAAGAAATGGCAGGAAAAGATCAGGAAGACCGGTTTTACCACGGAGGATTTCTTTTTACCCGAAACGGAATTACTGAACAGGCTGGTGGCCCGTGACAGTGATAAGAAATTAAAGCTGAACGGCACTTTATCTGCCACCGAAGAATTGTATAACAGTATCAAACAACAGGCGGCAGCTATTGACAGCACTCTCGGTAAACATGTGGACGCATTGAAAGCAACAACACTTTACCGCTTACAGGAACTGGAAAAGAAAATGCTGCGGGCCGAGAAAAGAAAATTCACTGACCAGCAGCGGCAGCTTCATACGATCAAAGAAAAACTATTCCCGAAAAATGGTTTGCAGGAAAGGATCGACAACTTCCTGCCGTATTATGCCAAATGGGGGAAAGACTTTATTCAGCAGTTATATTCTCACTCATTAAGTTTGGAACAGGAGTTTGTGGTAGTGCAGGAAATCTGAGGTCAGAGATCAGATGCCAGACTTCAGACCTCTGACATCTTTTCACTTCTTCGATATATCCAGCCGGAATAAAGTACTGCTGCCATCATCATTATCGGCCACCAGTGCCAGTTCAATAAAATGCCTGGTCTCCCGTATTACACAGGCGGATTCGATCTTCTGGTTTTTGAATTGAGGGTCAACACTTTCCAGGTCAATGATACGGTTGGGGTTCATACCCGTCCATCTTTTCTTGGAATTGAAATTATCCACGATCCATAAATAACTTTTGCCAATGCTGCCGTCATCATACGCATTCTTGGTGTCTTCGGTGGAAACGGTGAGGATCAGCTTATCAGTTTTCTTCGCATACGTAATGCCTGATACACCCTGGAAATGGCTGCTGTCTTCATTGCTGCCAACAGAGAGTAATGTGATAGGAGCCATCGCCTGTTCTTCCCAGAATTTCGCTGAGGTAAGTATCAAATGATTTTTCGGATAGTCTTTATGCCCGCGGTTGGACAGCACTACTGCACCGGGAATACTGCAGGCCCCTTCGATATTCAGTTGGGGTAAACCGGATGCTTTCAACCGTTCATAAAACAGGGAAAGATCAATCGTCGTGTGTTCTTTAGTGTCAGGATCAATTAACTCGGCTGTATTCCTGTAAGGTGCTAAGGAACCCGAACCAATCGCCAGCAGGTAAGGCTTTTTGTTTTTATAAACGATAGTGAGGGCTTCCAGGTCGGGCTTTACCGGTTTGGGTATTTTTTTTATGGCTGTGTCATATAAAGGGATGGTATCAACTTCCTGCAAGGAGCTGTCGAGAACTAATACAGAAGGGGCATCATCGCCCACTATATAAAAATGGTTATTGTGATATTCAATGGCAGAGGCGGAGGGATAGTCTTTATATTGTTGTACGGATTGTAGAAATTGGGTATTATCGTCGCAGGAAGGCATGAATAAAAATATTGCTAATAATATGCATAGCGGCCGCATATTTAAAGGTAAAAAAATCCCCGATTTCTTCAGGCACTTATATTTTTAACCATCTTTCGATAAATATCCGGTCAGTTGAAATGGAGACAACCCATTTTGTTTTTGACGCCTGAAGCGCTGCTGAGTTTTCTAATAGTTCCTTTACAACACCTTTCCGGTTAATATAATTTGAGTGAATAAACCAGGTGTCAGCTCCGTCATGCAAAATAAACCCGGTATGAAAGTCAAGCCCGATTATGTAGACACCTTTGCCTGCATTTTGCATTGTATTGGCAAAACCGGCATAGGACAGATTGCTGAGATTGAGAAGCGGCTGGTGCGGGACCAAACTTTTCATCATCTCGGAGGAAGTACAAATGGCCAGCTTTCTCCTGTTGATGTTAAGGTCCATATCCTGCAATAAAGTAGTGACGAAAAAACCACAGGCAATAGATCCCTCGCCAGGTACAGTGCTTGTTCCATTAAAATCCCAGGCAGTATTCTTCCAATGGGCAAACATGTCTGTGCCTACCGAACTGACCCAGAAATCATTTGCCTGTTTTAATATTTCAACACGATTGTTTCTGGTAGTGGAGTATTTTTTTGCTAATGCAAGCCGGGTTTTGGCAATTTTTGTTTTAAGCTCCGGGTAAGAAATTTGTTGAACGACCGAGAGGCTATCCGGTACCGGCATATGTGGCTGTTTCTTACTGCCTGGCTGATTGCATGCTGCGATTATAAAAAAGATGAAAGTGGAAAAAACTATCCTCATAGACAAAGATTAACCTGTGAGATGCAAATAGGATATTTCTTCACAAGTAAGATCAATCAAACTTATTCTCCCACCCATCCTTCTTCAGCTTCTCCACTTTCTCGATCACTTCATTATTCAGGGAGTTTTTATACGCAGACACCTTTTGTGATACAGATTCATCCGCAGAGCCAATAATCTCGGCGGCTAAAATGCCGGCATTTTTTGCAGCATTGAGAGCAACGGTGGCAACGGGTACTCCATTCGGCATTTGCAAAATGGAGAGAACGGAATCCCAGCCGTCAATGGAATTGGAAGATTTGATAGGAACGCCGACAACAGGCAAGGGTGTGATGGAAGCCACCATACCGGGTAAATGGGCAGCCCCGCCGGCACCTGCAATAATTACTTTCAATCCTCTCTCTTTGGCTTTTTGTGCATATTCCACCATCCTCAAAGGTGTGCGGTGAGCAGACACCACTGTCACTTCATGAGCAATACCAAACTGTTTCAGGATATCCGAAGCAGCCTGCATTACGTTGAGGTCGCTGTCACTGCCCATAATAATACCTACGAGTGGAGTCATGCTGTGTATTTGCAGCAAAAATAACTACAAACCCCAAACTATAAACTACAAACTAATTTATTTCACCAGGTCGCCTTTCAGCCGCAATAACTCCGTTTCAGACAACTTGGTATTATACCTTGCAGCAATCAGCCGGTTATAGGCATCTTCCAGGCTTTTTTGTGCTTCCCGCAGTTGGATGATCGTAGATGCACCGAGGCGATAGACTTCTAAAGCGATATAGACATTTTCTTTGGCGAGTAAAATATTCTCTTCTTCGAGTGCCAGTGCCTTTTTCTGTTGCTCGTATTCTTTAAAGGCATTAATAACAGCGAGGTTCAGTTGTGATTGCTGGTTATTGAAAACGAGCTGCTGGTATTGAATATCCAGTTTGGCCTGTTGGATCTGTCTTTTATTCGTCAGGTTGTTAAGGATGGGGATAGAAGCCGTAACACCATAATTCAAACCTTTGCTCTGGTTGAACAAAGGAGAGAATGGATTGATCACCGTCTGGTTATTGGTACGGGTAAAATTATATACCGAGTTAAAAGCAACGGTGGGTAATTTTTCTGCTTTACGTTCTTTGAGTGTGATACCGGCAATATCAAGATTCTTTTTGCTGATGAGCAGGGTGGGGTTGCTGGCTTCAATACCATTCTGGATATCGCCAAGGGCCAGTTGTGTATTTAGCGGAATAGAATCAGCCACTTCATAATTCGCCTGTTCTTTTACATTCATGACCTGGTTCAGTTGTTCCCGCAACTGGCTGATCAGGGTTTGCTGTTCCAGTTGGGCTGCTTTCTGTGCATTCAGGTCCACTTTACTTTGTAATACATCCGGCTTGGTGCCTACGCCAATATCCAGTCTCCGTTCTGCCAGGTTTACTCTTGTCTGGCTGATGGACATTTGTTCTTCAATGGCTTTCAATTGTTGTTTCTGCCGCACAATATTATAATAAGTATTGATCACCGTAGCAACCGTATTGATCACCTGGTTTTTGATCCCCAGTTCGCCCAGTTTGATAAACTCTGCAGCTTTATCACGGGTGGCAAACATTTTCAGGCCATCGAATAAGGTCCAGTTCAGGTTCAGGGCCGCATTCAGGTTATGCGATTTGATATTGTTCTGTTCCCGCTTGGTGCCATCTGCCAGTGTTTGTTTCTGGTCGTTATTATTCCAGGTGGTACCCAGGGTTCCGTTCAGCCGGGGATAAAATACGGCATTCCGGAAGGAATAATCCAGTGCTGCCACCATCGAATCATTTTTTGACAACTGGATATCGTAATTGTTTTTTAAAGCAGTAGCAATAGCTTCTTCCAATGTCAGTGGATTTTGTGCAACTGCAACAAGGGAACTGAACAGGAATACAAGGAGAATATTTTTTTTCATCAGGTTGATCATTCTTAATTAATTAAGCATGCGCTTCAGCAGTTGCTGTTTCAGCAGTCTGCTGGTGAAGCATTTCATCTATTTCACTTTTCTTTCTTTTCCTGGATAAGAAGGAATACATAGCCGGGATCACAAATAAGGTTAATACAAGGGAGAACAGGATACCACCTACGATCACAATGCCGAGCGGGATACGGCTGGTGGCGGCAGCTCCCAGGGATAGTGCCAATGGTAATGCACCTAATGCCATCGCTAAACTTGTCATGAGGATAGGACGAAGACGTTGTGTGGCCGCATAGATGGCTGCTTCTGTTTTTCCCATCCCCTTTTCCTGGTTCTGGTTGGCAAACTCCACGATCAGGATACCATTTTTTGTTACGAGGCCGATCAGCATGATCATACCGATCTGTGAGAAGATATTCAGGGTATGACCAAAGGCCCAGAGCGTTAATACCGCACCGGCGATTGCCAGCGGCACCGTGAACATGATAATGAATGGATCCACGAAGCTTTCAAACTGTGCCGCCAGGATCAAAAAGATCAATGCTAATGCCAGCAAGAAGGCAAAGCTGGTATTGCTGGAACTTTCTGCAAAGTCCCTGGAAGAACCGGAAAGGGAAGTGGCAAATGTTTCATCCAGTAATTTATCAGCGATCTTATTCATCTCTTCGATACCATCACCAATGGTAAAGCCGGGTTGCAAACTGGCAGAGATCGTAGCCGATTTATACCGGTTAAAGTGATAGATCGTTGGAGGGGTATTGGATTCGGCAACAGTGACCAGGTTGTCCATACTGATCATCTCGTTCCGGTTATTGCGGACAAACAAGGTCTTCAAATCATTCGGGTCATCCCGGTCATTACGGGCCACCTGTCCCATCACCTGGTATTGTTTTCCATCCTTGGTAAAATAACCGAGGCGGCGGTTGCTATAAGCTAATTGCAGTGTTTGTGAAATATCATTTACACTTACCCCCAGTTGAGCGGCTTTCAGGCGGTCAATTTCTACTCTGAGTTCCGGCTTATTGAATTTGAGGTCCACGTCTGCATTCATCAGCACTTTACTTTGCCTGGCTTCTTCCAAAAAGTCGGGTAGTATTTTAGTCAGCTTGTCAAAATTGTTGTTTTGGATTACAAATGAAACAGGTTGACCGCCCCGGCGATTCACGGAGATGGTTTGTTCTTCAATGGCAAAGGCACGGCCCTCAGAGAATTTAGGTAAATTCTTATTGACCATATTTACAATCTCCTTCTGTGATCTTACTCTTTCATTCGGCGGCACCAGTGTTACCCTTACAAAACCGGTGTTTGCATTACCGGAACCGGTAAAACCGGGTGAGGTAACACTCAGCACCACTTCTTTTTCAGGAACCGAATCCATCATGAAATTGGTCAGCCGGGTCACATATTTATCCATCGCATCAAAGGAGGTCCCTTCCGGCGCAGATAATTGTAAACGGAACTGGCTGCGGTCTTCCATCGGTGCCAGTTCGGATTGTAAGCCGCCGCCTATTAAGAAAATAATGGCACCACAAACCGCAACAAGTATCAAAGCAACCCATCGTACATGCATGAATCGTTTCAACGTAGCCTGGTAACTATTTTCCATCCAGCGGAAAAAGGGTTCAGTTGCATTATAAAACCAGGAATGTTTATGTACATTCTTACGGGTCAGCTTTACGTTCAGCACCGGAGTTAATGTGAGTGATACAAAAGCAGAGATCAGCACCGCACCGGCCACAACGATACCAAATTCACGGAATAGTCTTCCGACAAAACCTTCTAAGAAAATGATCGGAAGGAATACTACCGCCAGGGTAATTGAGGTAGCAATAACAGCGAAATAGATTTCTTTGGAACCTTCCACCGCTGCCTGCCATTTGTTCATTCCCTTTTCCATCTTTTTATAGATATTCTCCGTCACCACGATACCATCATCCACCACCAGGCCTGTTGCTAATACGATTGCCAATAAGGAGAGTACATTGATGGTAAAGCCCATCAGGTACATGATAAAGAAAGCACCAATTAAAGAAACAGGAATATCGATCAAAGGACGTATCGCAATGATCCAGTCGCGGAAGAATAAATAAATGATCATCACCACCAGCAGGAAGGCGATCATCAGTGTTTCTTCCACTTCTAAAATGGATTTCTTAATAAACTTTGTCTGGTCTAATGCGATATTGATCTTTACATCCTCCGGCATATCTTTTTTGATCTGCTCCAGGCGTTTGTAAAATTCATCCGAGATCGAAACATAGTTGGAGCCGGGCTGCGGCACAATGGCCAATGCAATCATCGGTGTTCCGTCTCCTTTCAGTACGGTTTCTTCATTCTCGGGGCCCAGCACAGCTTCCCCAATATCTTTTACCCGCACATCAGCGCCATCCGCATTTTTAATAATGATATTATTGAATTCTTCTTCTGTATTCAGCCGGCCGAATGTTCTTACGGTTAATTCAGTGGCATTGCCGGAAATTTTTCCCGATGGTAATTCCACGTTCTCTCTCAATAAAGCCGCCTGTACATCATTGGCGGTAATATTAAAAGCCACCAGTTTGGCCGGGTCGATCCAGATACGCATCGCATATCTTTTTTCGCCCCAGATCTGGATACCACTCACACCCGGGATGGTCTGCAATCTTTCCACCAGTACATTATTCGCATATTCGGTCATCTGCAACTGGTTGCGGGTATTACTTTGTACCGTCATGGACAGGATCGCATCAGAACTGGCATCTGCTTTTGATACCACCGGCGGTGCATCCAGGTCAGAAGGTAAGGAACGGAGGGCTTGTGATACTTTATCCCTTACATCATTCGCTGCCGCTTCCAGGTCAATGCTCAGGTCAAATTCCACGTTGATATTACTGGAACCATTACTGCTGCTCGACGTAATATTTTTAATACCCGCAATACCATTCACCGCTTTTTCCAACGGTTCGGTGATCTGCGTTTCAATAATATCTGCATTGGCGCCGGGATAAGAAGTCCGGACACTGATATTCGGGGGATCAATAGCGGGATAATCACGGACACCTAAAAATTTAAAACCGATCACACCAAACAACACGATGATGATGTTCAGCACAATGGCCAGCACCGGTCTCCGTAAACTTAATTCTGAAATGTTCATGCTTACTATTTTTTAGCGGGCAGCAGTAATACTGCTCAACTTTGTTGCGACGCTCCGTTCATCTTCCTGTTCCCTGCTGAGCTTTTACTTAACTGTTCCAACTTCTATCTATAAACTACCAACTGAAAATTTATTTCTGTGCATTCACGATCCGGGAAATATCAATTTTAGTTTCTGGCCTTACACTCAATAATCCTGTTACCACCACGGTATCACCTGCTTTTACACCGCTCAGTACCTGCACCCTCGATGAGTCTCTTGAACCCGTTGTTACATCCACAAATTTGGCCACACCTCCATTAAACAGGATCACTTTTTTACCTCTTGCCTGTGGTATCACCGCCTGTGTGGGTATCAGTATCGCATTGGGATCCGGGTCAAAACTTAATTGCACTTTCGCAAAGGCACCGGGTAATAATCCCTGGTCTTTATTCTGTACAATGGAACGCACCATCAGGCTGCGGGTGTTTTCCGCCACACTTGATTCGGTGGCGATCACTTTTGCATTATATCTTTTATCAGAACCTTCATAGCTGAAAGAAACGATCTGCCCGATTTTGATCTGCCCGGTATATTTTTCCGGTACAGTGAAATCTAATTTTAACTGATCGGTCTGGTTAACGACAGCGATCACCGATGCCGGCGTAACATAAGCACCGGGGCTGATATTCTTCAAGCCCAGTTTCCCACTGAAAGGGGCTCTTATCTCTGTTTTGCCAATGCTGGTGCGGATGATATCAATATCTGCTTTCAGGTTGTTCACCTGTAACAAGCTCAGGTCATAATCCTGCTGGCTGATGCCCTGGATCTTCAGCAACTGCATCTGGCGTTCTTCTGTTTTTTCAGCAATGCTTAATTGAATCTGTATCTTTTTGAGCTGTGCCTGCAGGTCACCGTCGTATAACTTAGCCAGCAAAGTGCCGCGGCTTACGTATTTACCTTCGCCTACATTTAATTGAACGATCCGGCCGGATACTTCCGGGTGTACTTCGGTCATTTCGTTGGCCACAATGGAGCCCGGTACTTCAATATTCTCACCAAAAGATTGCGGGCTTACTATATAGCCATCCACTTTCATTGCCATTTGTTTCGGAGGACCTGCCGGGCTGTCTGTCTTTTTTTTGTCGTTGCCACCGCATGCTGCCAGCAGCAAAACGGTTAATGCCAGTAGTATTGATCTCATGTTATGCTTCGGATGTGCAATTATTTAAATATATCGGGGGTTAAAGGTAACTATAATCACCTGTCGTTGGACGCCAAAAAGATGGAGTTCCTGCTGTGGGTATCCTTGCAATTATAAACGGTTTAGCCGGAGGATGGTTGGGTCTAAACAATTGGTTTTAATGTCCTTTTAATTTTATTGGATTGGTGGAGCAGGTCCTGCTTTTCTTTGCTGAGGATGGTTACATGGCCCATCTTGCGCCCCGGTTTGGTTTGCTTTTTACCGTACAGGTGTACAAAGGCGTTTTCGATCTTCAGTACCTCTTCAAGTCCTTCATAGCGTACAGGGCCGCTATAACCCTCTTCGCCGATAATATTCACCATGATGGAGGGTATGATGGCATCGGTATTGCCCAACGGGTAACCCAGCATCACCCGCCAGAGCATATCAAACTGGGAACAGTAATGGGCTTCAATCGTATGATGGCCGCTGTTGTGCACCCTTGGGGCCGTTTCGTTCACCAGCACATCGCCTTTTTTATCAATAAACATTTCAACGGCAAAGATGCCGGGAGATTTAAAATTCCGCACCACCGCCAAAGCGATGGCTTCCACTTTCCAAAGTGTTTTGGTATCCATTTCTGCGGGGCAAAGCTGGTAGTCCAGTAAATTGAGCTCGGGATCAAACAACATTTCCACAGGCGGGTAGAGGGCAGTTTCGCCTGCTTCATTCACAGCCACCATCTGTGCTATTTCTTTATGGATCGGAACCATCTTTTCGAGTACTGAGGGTGCATCAAATCCCTTTTCGAGATCATAGGCATTACGTAATAACTGCACCCCCTTTCCATCATACCCGCCTTCGCCAATTTTATGAACAGCGGGTAGAAAATGTTCAGCTTCTTTCAGGTCTTCCCGGTCACGGGTGATGCGGTATTCTGCCGTGGGGATGCTATGGTTGTTATAATATTCTTTCTGGAGTATCTTGTTCTTGATCGTTCTTAGCACCGCCGGTTTGGGAAATACTTTGATGCCTTCCTGTTCTAATTTTTCCAGGGCTTCAATATTGACATTCTCGATCTCAATGGTCAGCGCCTGCACTTTTTTGCCAAAGGCATATACATCATCAAAGTTGCGGATATCCCCTTTGGTGAAATGATGACAAAGATGGGCGGCGGGACATTCACTGTCATTTTCCAGCACAAATGTTTCCACCGGGTAATTAGCTGCTGCCTGCAGCAACATCCTGCCTAACTGGCCACCACCGAGTATTCCGATTTTAGGTATCGTCGAATTAGTCATGAGGCAAAGATAGGGAAGAGGATGAACGTCCTGAGCGGAGTCGAAGGACGAGGATCGGACTAGCAGATTGAGCGAAGTCGAAATCTGCAGTTACTTCAAATCTTTGTATTTATGGTGAGAAAGATTATTGCATTGGGCCAGTAACTGTAGTTTATGATAATCCTGTTTCATCAATGCTTCTTTCTTTGCTCTTGACCATCCTTTTAGTTGTTTCTCCCGGTCAATAGCATCTTGTAAAAAAGGGATAGTCTCGTAATAGGCTAATTCCAAAGGACGTCTTTTGAATGTGTAACAATCCGGATATTCACCCTTGCAATGTTCCTCAAACCTCCGGACAAGGTCATTGGTTAACCCGGTGTAGTAGCTGTCGTCTTTGCAGCGGATGATATAGATATATAATAATTCCTGTGGCTGATCCTGGTAAATCATATCTGAATTTAATAATTTCATTGAACATCTTGCCCTTCGACTCCGCTCAGGACTTTCGATTTCTTTCTCTAAATTTGCCCCATGCGTCCCGACTATGCCCACAAATTATTCAATGACCACCGCGGCGACTTCAGCCTGCTGATGGTAACACTGGCCATGGACAGCAACTGATCATGAGGATGCCGGGAATAACTACACCGGCTGTTTCGAAATTATATGTTCACCAACTAAATTTCAGGATCATGTCAGTAACAACAAGTACAAATCCCGCTGCAATAACAACAACTGATTTTCTTCCGCTGGAAGGAACCGATTATGTAGAATTTTATGTAGGCAATGCCAAACAGGCGGCTCATTATTATATGACTGCTTTTGGGTTCCAGGCATTGGCTTATGCCGGACCTGAAACAGGATTGAAAGACAGGGCCAGTTATGCCGTGCGCCAGCACAAACTGACTTTTGTATTAACAACATCACTTCGTAGCAGCAGCCCGATCGCCGATCATGTCCATAAACATGGCGATGGTGTAAAATCACTTTCACTCCGGGTGCCTGATGCTACCAAAGCATGGGAAGAAACCACCAAACGGGGTGCAAAGAGTTATATGGAACCGCAGCGGTTGAAAGATGAGCATGGTGAGGTGGTCATGAGTGGTATTCATACCTATGGCGATACAGTGCATTTATTTATTGAACGAAAAAATTACCAGGGTACTTTCATGCCCGGCTACCGGCCCTGGAATAACCCGCATTTTCAACCGGCTGATACCGGCTTGTTATACGTGGATCATTGCGTGGGCAACGTGGGTTGGAACCAGATGAACCCCTGGGTGAAATTTTATGAAGAGGTAATGGGATTCAAAAACATACTCACATTTGATGACGAAGATATTTCCACTGAATACTCAGCTTTGATGAGTAAAGTAATGAGCAGTGGCAATGGCTTTGTCAAATTCCCGATCAATGAACCGGCAGAAGGAAAGAAAAAATCGCAGGTGGAAGAGTACCTGGAATTTTATGATGGGGAAGGGGTGCAGCATGTGGCATTGGCAACGAATGATATTGTGAAAACAGTAAGAGACCTGATGAGCCGGGGCGTTGAATTTCTGAAAGTGCCAACTACTTATTATGACGACCTGCTCGACAGGGTGGGGCAGATTGACGAAGACCTGGCTCCATTGAGAGAACTGGGTATCCTGGTTGACCGTGATAACGAAGGTTACCTCTTACAACTATTTTCCAAGCCGGTAGAAGACAGGCCCACACTCTTCTTCGAGATCATACAGCGAAAAGGGGCTAAAAGTTTCGGTAAAGGAAATTTCAAAGCCCTGTTTGAAGCCATCGAAAGAGAGCAGGAAGCCCGTGGCAATTTGTGAGAAAGTACGGGTAAGAACTACGAATGGGGACAGCGGTTGTTAGTTCCTGGCGCTTCATTTGCACGATGAACTGATTTTCAGGTTATCTTTACATAACATTACCAATTACCCGGAAATAAATCCGCTCCGGTATCGTTAAGGTAAAAGTTAGTTAATGCGCATGAAAAGCCTGTATCTGTCCATACTGTTCTCCGCAATTTTATATTCCGCCCTGGCACAGCCATCTTCAAGAGGCGGCAATTCTTATGAATCTTTTATTGATTACCAGAAAGCCTTTTCAAGACCGGGTGAAGCACTGAAAAGAAAAGAAGATACCCTGCAAAAGCAATTTGAAGCAAAGAAGCTGGAATGGCCTGCCAAATACATCTATATCCGTTCTTTCAAATACGACAGCCAACTGGAAGTTTGGGTAAAAAATGATATTAAGGATAAGTTCCAGTTGTTTAAAACGTATAAGGTTTGTGCACTGGCGGGTACTTTAGGTCCCAAAAGATTAGAAGGCGATTACCAGGTGCCGGAAGGTTTTTATTATATCAACGAATTCAATCCCAACAGTTCTTATTATCTCTCCCTGGGATTGAATTATCCCAATGCTTCCGATAAAATATTAAGTGATTCCTTACGGCCCGGCAGTGCTATTTATATTCACGGCAGTTGTGTCACTGTAGGTTGTATCCCCATTACGGACCAGCAGATCGATGAGTTGTACATACTGGCGGCCCATGCAAAAGACAAAGGACAGGATTTTATCCCGGTGCATATTTTCCCGATCCGCTATAATGTTCCTAAAAGTGCGAATTACCTGGCTAACCTGACCAAGGATGATCCGGCATTAAAAAAATTCACTGACCGCCTCGAACAGGCTTTTGATTACTTCGATAAATTTCACCAGTTACCGGTGATCATGGTAAATGAAAAGGGGGAATACCTGGTGAATGGTGCCGTTCCAAAAAAATCAGCACCAGATCCCAAAGAAGCGAAGGTCAAAAAAGTGGCAATGGAGCATCGGGTGAGAACAGTCAACAGTTTGCCTTCTTCGGTTCACCAGTGGCCACAGTATCCCGGCGGTGGAGAAGCTTTTGCCAAATACCTTGACCAACTGGGCCGTGATATGGTGGCTTATTTGCCAACAGGTACCCGCAAAGCATTTGTGCAGGTGGAGTTTGTGGTGGATAAAGATGGTGTTCCGGTAAATATCAAAGTATTGAAAGGAAACAATGATGAGGATTTCGCTGATGAGCTGATCAAACGGTTGGAAGATATGGGCACCTGGCAGCCTGCCATGCTCAATGATAAACCTGTTGCCAAGAAAATGATCCAGACCATTACTGTGGAAGAGAAATGATCTTACTGCAACAGCAATTGTATTGTTTCCGGGGTTTGTTGCCGTAGCAAAATTATTTTTCCTTCCGTTAATTTTTCAAATACTTCTTTCGTGTAATGCCGAACCGTTAACAGGGATAGGCCTTTCATCAGCTCCACATCAAATATTGATGACGCTTCAAAAGCTAGTTTTTCTACTTTTTCTGCCCAGTCATCCAGCACACAAACAAAACTGATGGCACCATTCTGTGTCAGGTTGGGTTTTAAGTGCAGTTTTTCAAACTGGCTGTATAATTGCCCGACATGATGCTCACCCACAAATGAAAAATCTTTCGACGTGAGTTTCAGCATCACCTGTTTTTCTTTTAATACAATAACAGGTGGCAGGTTATGCACCGGTTTATTATGAATGACCGTTCCGGCCAGGGAGGGATCTAAAAAACATTTTACATACAACGGGATGCCTTTATTCTGCAAAGGTTTGATCGTTTTCGGGTGGATAACCTGTGCGCCATAATAAGCCATCTCGATCACTTCATTATAATTTAATTCAGCAATCGGTTGAGCTTCCGGGAATTTTTTAGGGTCCGCATTCATCACACTCTCCACATCTTTCCAGATGGTTTGGCTTTCTGCATCCAGCATATTGGCAAATACGGCTGCACTGTAATCACTTCCCTCTCTTCCCAGCGTGGTACTTTCATTTTCATCAGTAGCACCAATGAATCCCTGTGTCAATACAATCCTGTGTTGCTGCAAAGCAGGCACCACTATATTGCTGACAGCAGTTTGAGTGAATGTCCAGTCAATATTGGCATCCCTGAAATCATCATCCGTTCTGAAAATATCCCTGACATCCATCCACTGATTAAATATACCGGCTTCGTTGAGATAGGCACTGACGATAGCGGTTGATAATAATTCGCCGGCACACACCACCTGGTCGTAATAATAGTCATAATCACGAACCGGTTTATCATGCAGCAGCCATTCCACTTCGGTAAAGAAATCACGGAGCTGGGCTTCACAAGCCAGGTAATGTGTAACGAGCAGGTACTTAGCCGTACTGAGATGCTGTTGTTTTACCTGTTCAAATAATTGCAGGGCGTCCTCTTTTTTGCCGGCATAAAAAGCCTCTGTTACTTTTTCCAGGGCATTGGTTGTTTTACCCATGGCAGAAATAACAATGAGTAATTTTTCATGGGGGTAATGCTGAAGAATGGCAGCCAGGTTTTTGATCCTTTCCACACTGTTGACGGAGGCACCACCGAATTTGAATACTTTCATTGCAGAATGCCGGGTTGATAAGAGTGCAAAAATCGGGTATTTGCACTACTTGCAAACCACTTAACATATCAACTTTTCAACTATGGGGCAAAGCCTTACATTTGCCTCAACCTAAACCTGCTTGTATGATCGTCAACCGTAAAGTTCTGACCCTCGATGAATTCACTATCCAGCAGCTCCGGGATTTTCCGCATGCCACAGGTGAACTGTCAAGTCTTTTAAGAGATATGGGCCTGGCCGCAAAAAGAGTGAATGTGGAAGTGAATAAGGCAGGGTTGGTGGATATCCTCGGGGATGCAGGGACTATTAATGTACAGGGAGAAGAGGTGAAGAAACTGGATATCTATGCCAACAACCAGTTTATGGGTGTGTTGCGGCATGGGATCAGTTGTGCAGGCATTGCCAGTGAAGAACTGGATGATTTTGTGATCTTCGATGATGAGGTCAGCAAGAAATCAAAGTACGTGGTGCTCTTTGATCCGCTGGATGGAAGTGCCAATATAGATGTGAATGTTTCTATCGGGACCATCTTTAGTGTTTACCGCCGGGTATCTCCGTTGGGAACAGTTGCCACGGCTGCGGATTTCTTACAACCCGGTAACCAGCAGGTGGCAGCAGGTTATATGATCTATGGTTCTTCCACGATGATGGTCTATGCCACAAGAAGAGGAGTCAATGGGTTTACACTGGACCCTTCCATCGGGGAGTGGACGTTGAGCCATCCGGATATCAAATGCCCCGAAACAGGAAGGATCTATTCGGTGAACCATGGAAATTTTTTCAAATATTCCGAAGGGGTAAAGAAATACATCACCGCCTGCCAGAAAAAAGATAAGACGAATGGCGGACCGTATACACAACGTTATATCGGCAGCATGGTGGCGGATGTGCACCGTAACCTGATCAAGGGCGGCATTTTTACTTATCCCGGCACCATTGATAAACCAAAAGGAAAATTGCGTTTATTGTATGAGTGCAATCCATTTGGTTTTATCGTGGAAGTGGCGGGAGGAAAAGCAACCGATGGCAGGCAGCGGATATTGGATGTGATGCCCACTGAATTGCACCAGCGGTCACCTTTTTTTGTAGGAAGCAAATTAATGATGGAAGAACTCGAAAAATGCCTGGAAGAAAATGATTGAGTTAATAACATACGAGAATAAATACCAGCCTGATTTTAAAAGACTGAACCTGGAATGGCTGGATAAGTATAATCTTACCGAAAGCCATGACCTGGAGGTACTCAACGATCCGGAACGGACTGTTATAGCCAGGGGTGGTTGTATCTTCCTGGCCAAAGAAGGAGAAGAGATTATTGGTACGGCGGGTCTGTGGAAGGAAAGCGAAGAAGAGTATGAGTTGGTGAAAATGACGGTGGCACCTGCTTACCGGGGAAAAGGTATCAGTAAGTTACTGCTGGAACGTTGCCTGTCGGCAGCCAGGGAACTTGGTGCAGAAAAAATTATTTTATACTCTAACAGCCAGTTAAAGACGGCGTTAGGCTTGTACGAAAAATATGGGTTCCATCATGTGCCGGTTACAGGCGCACCTTTCCTGACGGCAGATGTGAAAATGGAATTATCTTTAGCCCACTAATCCATACAAATGGCGAATACGATCATCTCGGTAAAGAATCTCGTTAAGAATTACGGAACTTTTAATGCAGTCAAAGGAATTTCCTTTGAGGTGTATGAAGGGGAGATATTTGGTTTGCTGGGCCCCAATGGTGCCGGTAAATCAACCACCTTAGAGATCATTGAGACATTGAGAGAAAAAACCAGTGGTGAAGTGATCGTGGACGGGCTTAATCTTGATAAAGAGCCCAATGAAATAAAAAAGATCATTGGAGTGCAACTACAATCAAGTGGTTATTACCCGGGCCTGAACCTGGTACAACTGATAGAATTGTTTTGCGGGTTATACAACCGTCAAGTTGAACCGATGGAATTACTCGAAACAGTAAACCTGAAGGATAAAGCCAAAGCGAAATTCAAAGACCTGAGCGGCGGGCAAAAGCAACGCTTCTCTGTGGCTACTACGCTGATCAACGAGCCCCGTATCATTTTCCTGGATGAACCGACCACCGGCCTTGACCCGCAGGCCAGGCGAAGTTTGTGGGAACTGGTGAAGAATATCCGGGAACGGGGAACAACGGTGATCATTACCACACACTATATGGACGAGGCGGAATATTTGTGCGACCGGGTAGCGATCATTGACTCCGGGAATATTGTGGCTTTAGACAGCCCCGACCGGCTGATTGATAATTTAGTGGCAACTGGTTTTGAGAGACCTAAGGAAGTCAAACAGGCAAACCTGGAAGATGTGTTCATTAGCCTGACGGGTCATTCATTAAGAGAAGAATAAAATTTTCAGTATGAGTATTCAAAATAAACTAAAAGAATTTATGTCTGGTAAAATTGACAAGCAAAAAGAAGAAGGCAATGCTTTTCTTCAGTCGAATAAAACAAAAGAAGGTATTGTTGAATTGCCGGAAGGCCTGCAGTATATGGTGATCAAAGAAGGAACCGGCCCGCAACCATTAGTGACGGATAGTGTGAAAGCACATTACAAAGGTTCCCTGCTGAATGGGAAAGAGTTTGATAATTCGTTTAAAAGAGGACAGCCGTTTTCGGCCCCGCTGCGTTCCCTGATCAAGGGCTGGCAGATTGCTTTGCCACTAATGAAAGAAGGAAGTCACTGGCGGTTATGGATACCTTCCGAACTCGCTTATGGCGACCGGGGTGCCGGCAGTGATATACCCGGTGGTGCCACCCTGATCTTTGAAGTGGAACTGATCAGTATCATTAAATAAATATTCGTATGGCAACAATGACTGTTGATCTTCGCTATCCGATCGGTGAATACGAACCGAAACCTTTTTCGATTGAACAAAAAATTGAATGGCTGGCCGATATAAAATTCCTTCCATTGCAGTTAGAGAATGCGGTACTCAACCTGGACGAGCAGCAATTGCAAACCCCTTACCGGGAAGGAGGATGGACCGTTCACCAGTTGGTGCATCATGTGGCTGATAGTCATATCAACGCTTATTGCCGGTTCAAACTGGCCATAACAGAAGATAACCCGATGATCAAATCCTACGATGAAAAATTGTGGGCGGAGATGCATGATGTACAAAAATTGCCGATCAATATTTCAATTACCTTATTGCATGCATTACATGCCCGCTGGCATGAAGCCCTGAAAGATGTTGCCGATAATGACTGGAATAACCGTACGGTCTTTCGCCCTGATTATAAGAAAACATTCCGTCTTTGGTACCTGCTGGGTATGTATGCCTGGCATGGCAAACACCATGTGGCACATATTACCAGCCTGCGGGAACGAATGAAATGGTAATTCTTCCAGTTCATGGAATTTTTTTCCTGGCTATGAACCATGAACTATCAACCATGAACTGTTACTATGAAATGGAAAATTCTCTCTTCTGAATACCTCTTTAAAGATCTCTGGTTCACCGTCAGAAAGGATAGATGCGAAACCCCGATGGGGAAGATCATTGATCCTTATTATGTATATGAATTTCCCACCTGGGTGGCTGCTGTGCCTGTTAGGGAAGATGGCCGCATTGTGATGGTTCGCCAGTATCGCCATGCGTTAGGCGAAGTTTGTATTGAACTGCCCGGCGGTTGTGTGGATGATACGGACAAGAACCCGCAGGAAGCCATTGCCCGTGAATTGCTGGAAGAAACCGGGTACAGTTTTTCGTCCTATGATTATCTGGGAAAAATATCAGCCAATCCTTCCTCCAATAATAATTTGCTGCACATGTTCCTGGCCAGGGGCGGGAAAAAAGTAGCCGAACAACAACTGGATGCTAACGAAGAGATCGAAGTGGTCTACCTCACAATTGATGAACTGAAGCAATTGCTGAAGGAAAATAAAATAATACAGGCCATGCATGTGAGTTGCATCTTGTATGCCCTGGAAAAAATGGGAAAGGTGAGCTGGTGATATTTCCTTCAGGTTATCATAAGCCCCGTTCATAAAAAATATAATTCACCGGCGAACAGAATAAAGTAGCTTGTACTATAACAAGCTGGTCCGGATGAAAACACAAACTACTTCCGCCTTTTTTTTCCTGCTGATATTCTTTTTCAGCACCAGGTTAGCTGCCCAGGATATCCCTGTTGATTCTGTTATTAAGATATCCTGTTTGTCGGATGCTGCTCAGGCGTACAGTCTTTATCTTCCGAAAGGGTTTACAAAAGCAAAGAAATACCCGGTGCTGTTATTTCTTGATCCCGGGGGCAGGGGTGAGATACCGGTTAATAAGTATCGCTCTGTAGCAGACAGCTATGGTATCATTCTTACCTGTTCTTACAATAGCCGCAATTTTGATGGGGCTTCTTCTGTCAATGCTATTGAAGCCATTCATAAAGACCTGCTGGAAAGATTTCCTGTTGGAATAAGTAAGACATGGCTCGCAGGTTTTTCCGGGGGAGCCAGGATGGCTTCTTTCTATGCAGAAACACATGATATAATTGATGGCGTTATTGCCTGTGGAGCTGCTTTTGCCGGCCTAAGGAGTACCGCCTATGCCCGGAAAATTCCTTTTGCCTGGATCGTTGGTACTGCGGATATGAATTTTGAAGAAATGCTGCATGCGAATGAAACACTGGACCAGGCGGGCCAGTCAAGCCTTCTTCTTTTATTTAATGGCGGGCATAGCTGGCCACCGGTCGAGCAATTGAGTATAGCTGCTTATTGGTTATCAGGTGAGGAATCGTTGCTGCCCGGTCAACCAGCAATGGATGAACAATTGCAAAAAATGATCAGGGATGAGAAAGTAATGTATCATGCCTGGCTGGAGGCTAATGAATATAAACAACTGAACGGTTTTACAAAGAAAGCGGATTCTTTGCGGCAACAAATTGAGTCAGCAAAAGGATTTAAGCAAAGCAGGCGGAGTTTTTCGGAGAGTATGGAGGAGGAAAGAAAGTATATGGATGAATTTTCGTTGCTTTTCAGTCAGTCAGTTGCCATGAATGATATTTCAATCAGTAATGACGATACCTGGAAGGCCATGAGCAGTAAACTGAACAGGAACAGCAGTAATGAATATTATCAATTATCAGGAGAACGAAAATTCGATTTCAGCTGGCGGCTTTGTTCGGAAAATTACTTTCAGTTCATGGAGATCAGGCAATATGGGCAGGCGTATAAAACAGCCTGGATACTTTCTTTTTTTCAGCCGGCTCATTTGAATGCTTATTACCTGATGGCCAGGGCAGCAGCCGGGTTGATGGATCGTTCTCTTTGTTTGCAGAACCTTAAACAGGCGATCAGGAAAGGAGGGATTACTAAAGAGAAGATCAATGGGGATGCTTTCATAACAAAACTGCTGGATGCTGAAACCATTGATAAACTATTCTCCTGACCTACTTCAGTTTTTTAATGGATGGCTGTATTTACTTCACCAACAAGGAAAACGCTGCCGCAAATAATGATAAGGTCTTCTGGTTTTGCTTTTTCCAATGCTTTGTGCAGGGCTTTGTTCACATCCGGGAATGTTTCTCCCTTTAATTGCAGTGTTGCCGCTTTTGCTGCCAGCTCATTTTCAGGTAATGATCTCGGAATATGTGCTCTAGTAAAATAATAGTGAGCTTCCTTAGGAAATAAGGCAAGTACTTTCTCCACTTCTTTATCTTTTACCATACCCATCACAATATGCAACTGGTAATGTTCAGTCAGTTCAACCTGTTGCAGCAGTTGTTTTATTCCGTCCACGTTATGGGCCACATCAAGTACTACCGAAGGATTTGTATGAACGATTTCCCAGCGGCCATGCAGGCCGGTCAGTTTCTTTACTTTTCGTAATGCTGTATGAATGATGTCATCCGTAATTTGCCATCCTTTTGTATGCAGCAACTGGCAGGCTTCCAGGACAGCTAAAAGATTTTTCGCCTGGTAAATCCCCGGCAGATCAAGCTGGTATTCTTTGTGGTCGGGTGAATATTCTTTGGCTACTGTAATAACCAGTTGATGGTTTTCCCATTTCCAGTCGGTTACCTGCATGTTGTGAGAAGCAATATATAAAGGGGCGTTTTTTGCAAGGGCTGTTTCTTCAAAGACTTTTTTTGTTTCAGGGATCAGTTCGCTGATGACCACGGGTACATCCTCTTTGATGATGCCGGCCTTTTCAGCAGCTATTTTTTCAAGCGTATCACCCAGCAGGTTCATATGGTCCCAGCCGATATTGGTAATAATGGACAATTCAGGAATGATAATATTGGTACTGTCCAGTCTTCCGCCTAACCCCGTTTCAATAATAGCGATATCCACCTGTTCTTTTACGAAATGATCAAAAGCCATGGCCACCGTGATCTCAAAAAAACTGGGTTCGATTTCTTCGATCAATGGCTGAATATGTTCCGTGAAATCAATTACCGCTTGTTCAGCGATCATTTCCCCGTTCACTTTTATCCGCTCCCGGAAATCTTTCAGGTGCGGGGAAGTGTATAAGCCTGTTTTATATCCTGCTGTTTGAAAAATGGCGGCCAGCATATGGCTTACCGAGCCTTTACCGTTAGTGCCGGCAATATGAATGCTTTTAAATTTGTGCTGTGGATTATCCAGGGATTTACACAAACGGATCGTGTTCGACAGGTCTGCTTTATAAGCAGCAGCACCGATACGGCTGAACATGGGCAGCCGGGTAAAGAGATAGTCGAGTGTTTGCTGGTAGTTCATGAATGGGTGGCAAACATAAGAACAGAAGATACTTATTCGGGTTTTTTTAACAATAAAAGTTTGATGATACCCCAGCATATCCCTGCGCCACCAATAATAATACCGGTTGTGATCAGTTCATCTGCATTTGGCCAATGCCGTATTTTAAATAAGCCTCCAACGAATTGTACCAGGAAGCCGGTCATGAAAACAGCCAGTGGGTATTTAAAAAAGTATAAATTTTTCATTTCAAACAGGAGTGATATTTTACTAAGTTAGTATAAATAAAAAAAGCGGCATCCAAGATGCCGCTTCCGGTCTTTTCAATATATCATTTATCCGCCCAGTACAAAGTTGAATTCATAGACCACCGTGGATTCGGCTGCGTCCTTATTGAATTTATTTCTGCGCAGCCATTCCCGGATGATCTCGATAGCTTGGCCGCTGGTATAACTGGAACCCCGTACAGCTCTTACAAAGGTTCCGATACCATCTGCTGATACTCTTATTTCTGCGAATACTTTTCCTTTCAGGTTTTCACCTGCATCCATCGATTTTTGATTGATCACATAGCGGCTGCCGCTCACTCTTTTGGGTCCATTACCCGTACCGCTTCCGGTTCCGTTGCCGCCTCCGGTGCCACCACCTGTTCCGCCACCGGTACCACTGCCGTTTCCTACACTGGTTCCGGTACCGCTGCCACCACTTCTGTCATACGTGGTTGCCACGCCACCGCCCTGGCCGGTTCCCGTAGTTGTTTTACCCAATACTGCCTTTGGTTTAGGCGGTGCCGGATTTTCAACCGGCTTGGGTGTTGTTTTAACAGGCGATGTATTGGTAACAACCTTATCAACTGGTTTGGGATTGACCGGTTTTACAATCGCCGGGGCTTCCTTTTCCGTTTCATCTGTTTCCACGTCTTTGGAATCTTCATCCACACCCGGTGCAGGGGGAGTAGCCTGTGCAATACCGGCAGGTTCCGGTGCTTCAACCGGGTTGCCGCCACCTCCGCCGCCGCCGGCGAGAATTTCTGGTTCTTCCGGCAGGTTCAGTTCCACTTCCATGGCCGGTTCTTCAATGATCTTTTCAAAAACAGGAACCTTCCACTTCAGCAAAAACATCAGCAGGATCATAAAGACGGCAAAGCCCGCCGTGATCATATAGGCTCTTGTAGAATTTTGCTTGGATTCAAGTGATGCAGACATTACGTAACTGTTGTTCATACAAATGTACACTTTGGTAATTAATGAGAGGTATTACTGTTTCTTCACAGCTGTTATTAACGATGCAAACCCTGTGCAACTTGCACAGGTGACGATATATGAAATGTTAAGATTACTGTTAAAGGACCTATTTCCGGTAATTAGCAATGATAAGTCCGCTAATGACCAGTGCGAAACTTACGATATGTATCCAACTGATCGTTTCGTGTAAGATGAGCACTGCTTCGAGGCTGCTGAATACGGGTATCAGATTACCGAATAAAGCAGTGCGGCCTGCACCCAGTTTACTGATGGCCCTGTTCCAGACCAGGAAACAAATGACGGAGGCACCGATACCCAGGTAGAGTATGACGGCCATATTGGTTAAACTAATGGCAAAGCCACCTTCGTTACGATATTCCTGCATATAAAAGGGTACCAGGACCAAAGTGCCGAGACTGAATACCACGAAAAGAAAACTAACCGGGTGAACTGCCGCTGGTTTCTTTTTGACCAGGGTATTATAAACTGAGAATGAAAATGCCGCCGCCAGTACCCAGAGATCGCCTTTTGAAAATGATAAGCTCAGTAAGTTTTCCAAATGCCCCTTGCTAAGTAATAACAGGATACCGGTGATACAAACAAACATTCCTGCAATTTTATAAGCACCGATCTGTTCTTTCAAAAATATGTGGGCAAGAATTACTGAAATGATAGGAGAGGAGGTAGTGCCGATCAGCGCCAGGTTAATGGCTTCGGAATAATGCCCGCCGATATATACAAACGTATTGAACATACTGACACCTGTGGCCCCTGTGGCTAAGAAATATGGCAGGTTTTTTTTGATTGTGCCGGATTCTGTTCGCAGGTATTTCCAGGCAAACGGAAGAATGATGATGGAAGCCGTGAGCCAGCGGTAAAAAGAAAGGGTAACAGGTGGTATATCCTTAATGATCTTCCGGGCCACAATAAAATTACCCGACCAGATAAATGTGGCCAGTACAGCAAGGCCTATCCCGGAGTATATATTTTTTGAAGAGGTCTGCATTGTTTAAGCAGTGTGAGAAAGTTTACTTCCTGGTATTAAAAAAGATCATTGAGATTCCACCAATAAGAAATACAAGGTTGGATGTTAGATTTTTTTTTAAGGCTGAAGGGTTGTCTATGAGGTCAGCGACAGCAATTAGTAGCAGCAAAACTCCTACACTTGCAAAAAGGGCCTTTCTCGTATTCCTTGCACTCAAGTTGTAATATTTTAATGGGCAAAATCCATTTCAAACTCACCTTTAATACGTTCTATCGGCGGATTGAAATAGCCATATTTCAGGTTCGGGAATTCCTCCCTGATCAGTTGCTGCAGCTGCCTTACTCCCATGCATTCACCGGTATCAGTTACGCCGATCTTGCCGAGGTACCAATCAGGATCAATATTAAAATTCCGCCACTGGATCATTTTCAAGCCCGTTGTTTTGATCAGTTGGCGCAGGGCTTCATATTCAGCAACACTGTCCGTCATCCCCGGGAATACGAAATAGTTGATAGATGTCCAGCCGCCGAATGAGTTGACCACTTTCAGGCTTTCAACAATATCATCAAAGTCGTAATTATTCGGCCGGTAATACGGCATGTAGATTTCTCTCCTGGCTGAGTTGGTACTCACCCGGATCGAATCAAGCCCTGCTTCGCACAAGGCTTTTACCGCATCGGGTTTGGAACCATTCGTGTTAATATTGATACTGCCTTTGGAAGTATGTTTCCTGATTTCAATGATCGCATCCCGGATCGTCTCCCACATTAACAGGGGTTCGCCTTCACAACCTTGCCCGAAACTGATGATCGGGAAAGGAGCCGTCTCTAAATGCGGTACGGTGAATTCAACGATCTCTTCCGGCGTTGGTTTAAAAGTTAACCGGTCCTGCGTGGATACAATGGGTTCTTCATCGGGTTGTAAGGAAATACATCCTACACAATTGGCATTACAGGCAGGTGATGCAGGAACAGGGCATTCCCATCTGCCCAAGGCAAAATTTCGTGCAGCGGGGCAGGTATAGGTCAGTGCACAGTTGTTCATGAGATGGGATACTAACCTGTTGTGCGGGTAATGCTTCAGCAATTCTTTTGCCCCTGCAGCTACTTTTTGCTGATCATATCCTTCACAATCCTGTCTGATATCAGCTTCAATTCTTGTGGCAGGCACATAGAATTTTTCTTCATACCATCCTGCAGCTGTGTAGCAAAACAAGGGAAGGGTGGGAGCATCGGGTGCAGTTTCGTAAGCCGCTAAATAAAAACCGGTATGTGCGGGTGGTATAAAAGCAGCTACGGCCCAGCCTTTTTCACAAAGCCGCATATCACCTGTTTCCACATCAATGCCGATACCACGTCTTCCGGGCAACTCATATAAAGAACCCCCGTCCGGCAATTCGATCCATTCTTCTTCGGGAACAGGCAGGGCATCCCAGCCGCTGCGGCCGGCCACATACAAAGAAGTGTCTTCAAAAATATTACCCTTCCCGTCGGAATAAAGGATATATGGTGATTGTGGTAAACTCATTTATTTAATTGTGCCCTGCAAAAGTCGTTAAAATATTTTTCATCAATATCCCAGTCCGAAGTCAGGATGGCATGCTGGAAAAGTTTGTTGTTTTTGAAATCAATGGTCAGCAGGCCGTCTTTCAATACAATATTGTTTAATTCGGGCCATTCAATTTTTTGAGTGGTGAAGCCAGGGTATTGAATATAGTTCTTATTGATTTTTACCAATAATTTTCTGTGAGCAAGGTAATCCAATAAGGCAAGTGCCAGCATCAGTAATGAAAGCCACCAGAATGTTGTTCTTGCCCAGGCAATAGCACACCAGATATAAATAGACCGTGCCCAGTTGTCATTCGTGAATTTTTTCATGAATCCCTCTACTGCGGAGAAGAAGAATTGAAATCCTATGCATGCCAGTACAAAAGCCGGCCATATCTTCTCTTTACCTGAAACCGCATTGAACAAGATATAAAACATGCCTGCAGCATTGCCCAGTAATACAAAGAATCGTATCAGCCGGTAAGATCTTACTTTCCCGTTTTTCAAAAGCAGTTCAAATTGCGGCATACTCAGCTATTACTTGCGATCAGTAAATTACACAATTTGAACAGCATCCTTGCTCCCACATTCGCATTCCAGTCGCTATCGCTAACACCCACTTCGCAAAGATCAAAACCAATGATCTTGCGGCCGCTTTCAATTACTTTCCGGAAAATATAGAATACTTCGGCTGTTTCAAATCCCCCCGGAACCGGCGTTCCTGTATGCGGGCACAGTTTCCGGTCCAGTCCGTCAATATCAAAGCTGATATACACTTTCTCCGGTAATTTGCTTACGATCTCTTCAGCAATTTGTTTCCAGGTCTCTCCCTCAAACTGGCGGTTCTTGATCTCTTTGTCAAAATAAGTCACCACCCTGTAATTGCTGTTCTGTATATATTCCCATTCTGTCGGCGCATAATCTCTCACACCTACCTGTACCAGTTTCTTTATTTCCGGAATTTCATTCAGCGCATTGTACATAATGCTGGCATGCGAATAGTTGAATCCTTCGTAAGCTTCCCGCAGGTCGCAATGCGCATCAATTTGCAGGATGCCAAAGTCGCTGTGTTTTTCAGCGATGGCTTTAAAATAACCCAGGGGTGTGCTGTGATCGCCACCCAGTATGCCCACCAATTTACCCCTGTCCAACAGCGCTTTCGTTTGCTCATAGATCCATCCATTCAGGTACACCCCGCCTTCGTTTACTTCTTTCATGGTTTTACACATGAACTGGTTGGCAGCCACTTCCTGGCCTTGTGCTATATAATCAATATAGAGTTCGGCTTCTTTCCGCAGGTAATCACTTTTCATCAGGATCTTGCGGTCAACCGGGCGCATATAAAAACCCTGTTTCCATCCGTCCGGTACTTCAGGGTCAAAAAGATCCACCTGCATGCTGGCTTTGAACATGGCTTCCGGGGCACGGGCGGTGCCGGATCCATAGCTGACCGTTACCTCCCAGGGAACAGGTAGAATGACCAGTTTTGCTTCTTCTTCATTGGAAGGAAGGCCAAAAATATTGTTGTTGGGATTACTGACACTGTTGGGGTCGTACGTACTCAGATCAAACATAACGGGTAATTGAAAAACGGTGCAAGTTAATTGGGATCAGCCGGGTGGCAAAATCATTGTTTGCACCGCAAATCTTTGTTTTTTGGCAGGTAAGGGCTGTATTTTCGGGCTATGAACAGGGATGCGGATTCACCTCTTGATGAACAATTCTGGACCAATCGGTACCTGCAGGGGCAAACCGGCTGGGATATTGGTTATCCTTCAGTGCCATTGCAGGAGTATATCAACCAGTTAAGCAATAAAGAGCTCAAAATTCTTATACCGGGTTGCGGTAATGCCTGGGAAGCGGCTTACTTACTGGAGAAAGGGTTTAACCATATTACCATTCTTGATATATCCAAAGAACTGGTCAGCAGGTTAAAGAAACACTTTGCCGGGCAGCCTGTCAGGATCATTCACCAGGATTTCTTTCAACATGATGAGCAGTATGATCTTATCCTTGAGCAAACATTCTTCTGTGCGTTAGATCCGTCGTTAAGACGGGCTTATGTACAGCATATGCATTCCTTGTTAAAACCGGGTGGCAAACTGGTTGGTGTTTTATTCAACCGCTCCTTTGAAGGGGGACCACCTTTTGGTGGCAGCAGGGAAGAATACGAATTACTTTTTTCATCCCGGTTCAGTATAAAAAAAATGGAGCTGTGTTACAACTCCATTCCACCCCGAAGGGATACTGAATTATTTTTTATCCTGCAGAAGAACAACTGATCAGCGATGGCTCAGGTGTTTTAAATAAGAAACGTGTGATGCTACGGCCATTCTCATTTTTGGATATTCTATATAAGGAATATTAAAATCCGCACAGGCTTTCTTGATGATCTTGCTGATGGCAGGATAGTGCACATGCGAGATCTTCGGGAACAGGTGATGTTCGATCTGGAAATTCAGACCACCCACCCACCAGGAGATCAACTTGCTTTTAGTAGCAAAATTGGCAGTTGTTTTCAACTGGTGCACCGCCCACTCATCTTCCATTTTACCGGTTTCAGGATTGGCAGCAGGGAAATGGGTATGCTCAACAGTGTGTGCTAACTGGAATACAATACTCAGGACAAAGCCCGCAAACAATCCGTAGATCAGGAATCCGATCAGCCAGGGAGTGAAGCCAAGCAGGTAAATAGGTAAGGCAACAAACAAAAAGGCATGTAATACCTTAAATGACCAGAAGGAAACATGGTCCATCGGGGTCATTTTTTTCAATGGCATCGGCCCGATCCTTTTCAGGAAATATTTTTTATAATCGGTTACAAACACCCACCAGATATAAAGCAATGAATAGGCTGCCCAAAAATACAGGTGCTGGTAACGATGGATCTTGTAGAATTTTTGTGTTTCGCAAAGACGCAACAAAGGTCTTGCTTCAATGTCATCATCCACGCCATCAATGTTGGTATAAGCATGGTGGATCACATTGTGTTTTGTCTTCCACATGAAATTATTGGCACCCAGGAAATTGACAGACAATGCTGCCAGGTCATTCACCCATTTATAACGGCTGAAACTTCCGTGGGCACCATCATGCATCACATTAAAACCAATGGCTGCTGTGAGGCCGCCCAGGATTAAACATTCGAGGATGGCTACCCAGGTTACCGGTGTAAAGAAAACCAGGTGAATATATACGAACAGGAAACTGATCACTAATAAAATAGCTTTTAACCAGAGGCTGTAATTACCGGTTGTGGATTTTCCCACCTGCTCAAAATAATCACTGATCCTTTTTTTCAGTTCAGTGTGAAAGGAGTGGGGAACATTGGAAAATTTAGGAATTGTCATTAAAAATAAATTGTCTTAAATAATGGGCAAAAGTAACTCAAAATCACGGAAATAAGTGTGTTGATTATCACAATACTGCTTTTGAGGCTGATTTGTTGTACAAAATCATGTTTCCACCTGAACAAGGGCATCAAGATGGCGGATTCCGATCTTTTTTTCACTGATAAACCCTTCGGCATACTTTACACCGATACGTTTGCCAAACATTCTTGCCCGGGCAATCACGGCATCTAAAAAGTCGGGTGTGGAGATATAAGTTTGAGGACCATCTGCATCACTGTCTGGTGTATGGAATTGTGTTGTATACGCTTCGATGGATTTCATCCGTTGTTCAAAAACATCGCTGATGTCTATTAACAAATCTGGTTCATGATACCAGTCCTGTATATAATGCAGCACATAAGACGGGCGCCATCTTGCCTGTGCAGTCCCCTCCTCATCTTTTGTTTCAATTTTTGCCAGGCCCGAAAGGAAACAGCAATCGGCAATCATATTTCCTGCACGGCCATGATCAGGATGACGGTCATTCAATACGTTGGCAATAACAATATCGGGCTGGTACTTACGAATGGCAGTGATAAGTTTTAACTGGTGTTCTTCATCATTCCTGAAAAAGCCGTCTCTCATTTTCAGGTTCTCCCTTACCTGTACGCCGATGATCATCGCTGCATTCGCCGCTTCCTGGTAACGGGTTTCAACAGTGCCCCTTGTTCCCAGCTCTCCTTGTGTCAGGTCAAGAATACCGGCTTTTTTGCCTCTTTTTATTTCATTGATCAATACACCGGAACAGCCAAGTTCCACATCATCCGGGTGAACACCGATGGCAAGTATATCTAGTTTCATATTTCTTTTTAAAACGATTAGTAAGGAGTCCGAAGAAGATCATCCCTGATGATAAAGTTATGGAAATCGGGAAGAAATTTTATGCAGGAGGAAGAGCAGGCGGTCTTATTTCCTGTAAGGATTATTATACCAGACGCCGTCTATCTCCACCACGAAGTTTTCGATCTGCCGGTCGGTCTTATCGGCGAGGTCCCAATCCTGTTTCAGGTTGCCACCTACAAAAAAAGCGATCGTCTGGTAAAGCCTTGCATTCACCCCACCTTTATATTCTTTTAAAATTTCGTAGCAGTTATTACCGGTTTGGCGGTTGATGAGCTTCATCAATACTTTTCCCTGGTAAACAGAAAGGTTGGATAAAGGATCACCGAATTGTTTTTTTAATTCTTTCTCCCGTGATTTAATATAGGCCTTTCGTTCTTTTTTTGAACTGATATTCTCCAGGTTGGTATTGATATCATTAATAGTGGCACCGGCGATCTTTGCATAAGGATAGGTAACATACACGGCATTTCTCAAACGGGTCCATTCCTTCACATACTTCTCTAATTTTTTGCCGGATAGATTGCCCACCCAAACCATGCCCAGTTCTTTATAAGGCATCACCTCATTTTCATACACAATGGCATCCACGATGATGGTGTCATTGGAACCCCAGTTCCGGGCTACTTCATGCATGGAAGCTGTGCGGGGCTGTTGTTCAGACTGGCCAAAGGCAAAGGCACTTGCCAGGAGACAGACAACGGCGATAGCAAAATGAAACTGATATCGTAATAACGTTTTCACAGTCATTAAAAATACAAAATGCTTGCTGATAATGTACAGACAGGAAAACGGACCGAAACGCTGTACAAAGCAGGTTATATTTCCAGTTTTTCTGCTTTCAGCCGGTTGAGCTGGATACGTCGTACCATGCTGACCAGTATGCCAATAGCTGTAATAGCCACACCCAGCCAGAGCAAAATGATATAGGGAAATTTGTAAGCTTTTAATGTTACATATTTCATCACCGCATCTGATTCTTTTACGCCCAGTTCTATCGATTTGTCCGGGTTCACTTTCTGTAATTGCAGCACCAGGCTCTCCGCCAGGGTGGTGTCAGGGAGGGCCAGCAACTCTCCTTTTGCAATGGCCAGCCTGGGTACTTTTGTATAACTGGTGCCATTCTTTGAAAATATTTTGACAGAAGCTTCGTGCAACGATCCTTCTTTGCCAAAAAGATCTTCCGGCAAGTTTGTTTTAGCAACAACATCTTCCAGGATCATAAACCCGTTGGAGTAGAAAAGAGAATCACCGGGTTTCAGCACATTTGTTTTAAATGTAGTGGTGTCTTTTTTTTGTTGCTCGGGGTCGGGTAATGATGTGATATAGGTGAATACATCATGATCAAGATAATGACGGGAAGAAGGGTTGGCCATCAGGCCTGCATTGCCTTTATAGTTAACAAAAGCATTGGGCTGTAAAATAAAATCTTCTTTTCCATCCTTGCGCTGAAAATGGATATTGTAATACCATTGCTGTTTTTTCGGGTGCATCGAATCGCTTTCATAGGTCACCCAGTATTTACCCATATCGGTTTTGATACCCTTAACCAGTGTCAGGTTTTCACCGGGATTTTCTTTGCTGCCTTCACCCAGTGGCACAAATATGCCGCTGGTATTCCTTGATAATATTTCTTTATTAGAAGAAGAGATAAGAATAGCAAACAGCACCATTCCAAATCCAAAGTGGGCAATGGAACCGCCGGATAACTTCAGGCTTCCTTTTAATCCCAGCCAGATATATGAGATATTGGCTACCATGGCATAGATGCTGCAAACAACAGCCAGCCAGATAGCACCCTGGAACATGGGCCCCTTTTTTGTATAGGTGATATCATACATCGCAAACAAGGCCACCGATAAAATGGCCGTGATCACGGTTGGCGTCACGATCTTTTTCCAGAAATAAGAAGAGGGAGTGTTTTTATATTTCAAATATTGTGTTACCGCAGTAAGTAAAGCCAGTATCACAGCTACATAGATCTGGATATTATTATAAGCAAATTCAGGATCCTCTGAAGGTGCTTTTTTGATAGCGAACAATTGGTTGAATACGGGCAGGGATGTCTGCGTGATAATGACAATTGCCGACAAGAAGAAAACTAATGAGCCAATGAACATCCAGAATTCCCTGGAAGAAGTGGCTTCTTCTTTTTGAACAGTGGGCACCTGTGTTTGAATCTGATAAATAGTAAAACCAATACCTGTAAGTAAGGCTAATGAACCCAGCCATGCGATATTAACATAGTTACTCAGCAGTGCCAGTACGGTTGCTATGGCCAGTACGCCCAGTATTGACCTGAGATTTTTTGCACCTATGATTCCTGCCAGCCATACAAAGGAATACATGAACAGGAATAATTGTTTATTCATGCCCAGGTCAGTAAAGGCGTGAACAGATGTTTCGCCCAATATGCCGCTCCGGGTGAGGAAGGTGGAATACAATACAAAAAGGAAAGAGAGTATCAGGAACAGGTAAGCTGAACGCAATGAATGCCCGCTGTGTTTATAAATAAGTAAAGTGTGTAAGCCAGAAACCAATATCAGCCAGGGCACCAATGATGCGTTCTCTACAGGGTCCCAGGCCCAGTAACCACCGAAGGTTAGCGATTCATAAGCCCACATGCCGCCCATCATGATACCCACGCCCAGAACAGCTGTGGCGAATAAGGTCCAGGGAATGGCTTGTTTTACCCAGTCACCAAAATTCTTTGTCCATAGGCCGGCAACAGCAAAAGCAAATGGAACAATGGTAGACGCAAAGCCAAGGAACAATACCGGTGGATGAATAACCATCCAATAGTTTTGAAGTAATGGGTTCAGGTCATTACCATCCCTGATGGATAAAAGATAGTCAGGTTTCAGGGGCTGGGTTACATCAAGATCAATATGCAAAGCAGCTGCCCCATCCAGCACTCCGGAGTCTCTGAGTAACAGGAACGGGTTGGAACCAATATTATGACCAAAAATATAAATACCGGCGATCATTGTTGCCAGCCAAACCTGTGCAAAACTGACCACGGTCATCACCGGGGCTTCCCATTTCTTGCTTGTTTTTATTAATATTAATCCCAGCACACAATGCCAGATACTCCACAACAGGAAACTACCTTCCTGACCTTCCCAGAAGCAAGCCAGCAGGTATTTGAACTCCAGCGATAAGCTACTGTGCTGCCAGGCGTATTTGTATTCAAAAAGATGATTGTAGATGATATAAAATAGAATACCAAAGATGGCAAATACAGATATACACTCTGTGATGAAAGCAAAACGTCCCAGCCGTTTCCAATACCCGGCATCCTGTTCGGGTTTGGTGCGGGTGGCCATAAAGTAAGCAAAAGTCGCAACCAGGGAAGCGACTAACGAAAGAACGATAAAGAAATGTCCTAACTGGCCTGGTAAAAGGTGTTCGCCTGCGTAATCCATGCTGCGGGGTAATTATTTTCCGTAAGTAGTATTGTTTTCGTTGGTATTTCCAGTAGCAGCATTATGCTGAATATTCTTTTGCGCTGCTTTCATATCGTCTTTGTATTTCGAAGGGCATTTTGTTTGTACTCTTTTGCACTCAAACTGGTTGGCTGCTGCATCGTAACGGCCTTCCAGCACCAGTTTTTCACTGATCTCCAGGTTCTCGATCTTTCCTTTCCGGTAGATCACTTTCATTTTTTCCCCGGTAGTGTCGTAAGCTATAAAACCTAAAAGGTTAGGGTCTTTCAGGTCATCATAATCCAATGGAACTGATTTATCGAGCTGGGCAGCTACATGTACAAATTTCCCGGGATTTGATTTTGCACCGGCAATCGTTTCATAGGTGGCTGTTGTATTCAGGAAACTGATCAAAACAGCTATCGCACCGGCAATCAGAACGAGCAGAATAATATGTATCTTTTTCATAACCTGTTTCTTGGTTTTTTGCAACAGCAAATTTAGGCCAAATTAGATCATGCTATCCTGTTTTGTTTCAGTTTGCGGGCTGAGTAAGATCATGGCCAGCACGTTATAAGTTAGTCAGCAGTAAATTTCCTGGAAGCTCAATTAACCGGGACCGGTTTATTCAGGCACTTCAAATTTTCTTTACCAACAGGGCTTTGCCCTTATATTTGTGCAAATCTAACAAGCGTATGTTATTTCAACTCACTGAGGAACAATTGATGATTCAGCAAGCGGCCCGGGATTTTGCCAGAAATGAATGCCTGCCCGGTGTTATTGAAAGGGACGAAAAACAACAGTTTCCCCGCGAACAGATCATGAAATTAGCCGATCTCGGTTTTATGGGTATGATGGTGAAGCCGGAATACGGTGGTGCCGGTATGGATACGATCAGCTATGTGCTGGCGATGGAGGAGATTTCAAAAATTGATGCCAGTGTGAGTGTCTGTATGAGTGTGAATAACAGCCTTGTTTGTTATGGTCTGCAGGAATATGGGAATGAAGAACAAAAGCAAAAGTATTTAACACCATTGGCCCAGGGCAAAAAAGATGGTGAGTTATATATAGGGGCCTTTATGCTCAGTGAGCCGGAAGCGGGTAGTGATGCCACTTCGCAACGCACCACGGCAGAAGATAAAGGCGATCATTATTTATTGAACGGTACCAAGAACTGGATCACCAATGGCGGTACGGCTTCAGTTTACCTGGTGATTGCACAAACAGATCCTTCCAAAGGATCAAGGGGCATCAATTGCCTGATCGTTGAAAAGAACTGGCCCGGCGTAACGGTCGCCGCTAAAGAAAATAAACTCGGCATCCGGGGAAGCGATACCCATACGGTCATGTTCACTGATGTGAAAGTGCCCAAAGAGAATCGTATCGGCGAAGATGGCTTTGGTTTCAAATTCGCCATGAAAACTTTAGCCGGCGGAAGGATCGGTATAGCTTCACAGGCATTGGGCATTGCCAGTGGTGCTTATGAACTGGCGAAAGAATATTCCAAAACAAGAAAAGCATTTGGAACCGAGATCATGAATCACCAGGCCATTGCTTTCAAACTGGCGGATATGGCTACTAAAATTGAAGCCGCCCGTTTATTGTGTTTAAAAGCCGCCTGGGAAAAAGATAACCATCTTGATTATACATTGAGCTCTTCCATGGCCAAAGTATACGCATCTGAAACGGCCATGTGGACCACCGTAGAAGCCGTGCAGGTACATGGCGGATACGGTTTCGTCAAAGAATACCATGTGGAAAGGCTGATGCGGGATGCCAAGATCACCCAGATCTATGAAGGCACCAGTGAAGTACAACGAATTGTTATAAGCAGGAGTATCCTGAAGGGCTGATTTGTTTTTGCAATATCTTAGCCTTTAAAAGATAATTCTTGTATGAAATTTCTCTCTTTAATGCTGGCATTATCTGTCAGTTTGTTGTTGCACTCCCAGGGTACAGAAAAGACATATTTGCTGAAAGTTGCCAAACTGTATGACAGTGAGAAAAACAGCTTCCTGAAAAACCAGGAGATACTGGTAAAAGGTAAGAAGATTGAAAAGGTGGGTACCAACCTCACCAAACCGGAAGGCGCTGAAGTGATCAACCTGCAAAGCTGTACGGTAACCCCCGGCCTTATAGATGCCCATACACATGTGCTTACCATTCAGAAAATGACTGATCCCCTGGAAACAGATCTTTTTGTGAATGGTGATATGGAAAGAACACTGCGTGCCGTTGGTATTTGTAAAAGTTTTTTAGAGGCAGGTTTCACTACGATCCGCGACCTCGGTAATTCCGGTCAGTTCCTTGATCTCAATCTTAAACGGGCCATCGGTAATGGATGGATGATTGGCCCCAGGATGGTTGTTTCGGGTCCTATATTAAGCCCGGAAGACGGACAATTCTTTAACCTCGCTTCGCATAACCGCTTTGTAATTGATAAAGAATACCGGGTGATCAAAAATGTGGAGGATGCCAGGCAGGCAGTAAAGGATCATATTTCCAAAGGGGCGGATGTGATAAAAGTGGTGATGGGCGATGGCCGCATCACCTTGCCGCTGGAGGAAGTGAAAATGATCGTAGAAACAGCACATTCATTCGGAATAAAAGTAACTGCCCATGCCACCTATGATGCCGTGATTGACCGTGCTCTGGAAGCCGGTGTGGATGGAATAGAACACGGGTATGGTATCGCAGACAGTTTGTTGGATAAAATGGCCAGGAAAAAAATATATCTCGTTCCAACCATTGGGGATTATGATGCGTATATCCGGCTCTTTGCGGATAATGAAAGAAAAATCACTCCCGATGAACTGAATGGCCTGCGTTCTTATGTCGCAGCCGGGGAAACCATTGTGAAGAAAGCAATCGAAAAGGGAGTGATGGTGGTGAATGGCTCTGATATGTATCTTTTTAATAAGATACCACAGGGGCAAGCAGCAAAAAATACACTGGATACTTATTTTGAAGCCTGTAATAACCCTGCTGATGTGTTGAAGACAGCTACCAAAAATGCGGCCATCGCCTGCGGGGTGGATGGTTTTACAGGAGTGATAAAAGAAAATATGACGGCGGATATTGTTGCCTTTGAAGGTGACCTGGAAAAAGATTTTAAGAAGACTTTGTACAAGGTGAAATTTGTAATGAAAGAAGGACAGATATACGTACGGTAAATAAAAAAAATGCCTGTCAATAAAAGCAATTACGAACGGATACAAAAAGAACTGCAGGCTAAAGCAGTTACGTTAGTGGCGGTTTCCAAAACCAAACCGGTTGAAGATATTCTGGAGCTCTACGAACTCGGCCACCGTGACTTTGGCGAGAACTATGTGCAGGAACTGGCGGATAAGCAGGCACAGTTGCCCAAAGATATCCGCTGGCATTTTATCGGGCATCTTCAAAGCAATAAAGTCAAATACATTGCTCCTTTTGTTCATCTCATCCATGGAGTGGATAGTTTTAAATTGTTGCAGGAGATCGGTAAACAGGCAAAAAAACAAAACCGTATCATTGATTGCCTGCTCCAGGTATATATTGCTAAAGAAGAAACCAAGTTTGGCCTGGATGAAAATGAACTAGCTGAAGTGCTGATGAGTGAGCTGGTGAATGCCCGGGTTTGCGGATTAATGGGTATGGCTTCTTTTTCGGATGATATGGAACTGGTACGAAGTGAATTCAGGTATTTAAAGACGCTTTTCGATAAACACGCCAAACCTCCAACTTCAAACCAGGCACTTCAAATCCTCTCCATGGGTATGAGCAGCGATTATAAAATTGCGGTGGAAGAAGGCAGCAATATGGTCAGGATCGGCAGCCTCTTATTCGGCGAACGCCAAAAACCGGTCTGATACCCGCAACAGGGTAGATGGGTATTCGGTAAATAGTCGTATTTTTTGTGTTCGAATTCACCCACCATGCGAACCATTCTTGCAGCGATCTTTGTTTTTGCAACCCTTGCTGTTTCCGGGCAGCAAGAAAAGGATACGGTGCTGAGCCGTTGCCCGGTTTTTATCACTGACACGGTCAGTGCTAATAATTTTTTCCTCGAACTGCAGCCGGCTACGGTTAAAGTATACCGGGATCATGGAAAATTAAGGGTGCAGGTGCAGCAACGGGACCAATTCCTCACCGTCTTTTTCCGGGATAAAAAATTGAAATCAACAAAATACAGGATTACTGCTGCTGCTGATGGCAAGGATGAAGTGGAAGCTAAATATTCTTTTCGCTCCGGTGGGTCTGCTTCCTTCGTTGCTCTTTCCAGCGGTATCGTTGAATCTGTTTTTGATGAATCCAAAGAACTTTGGAAGATAAAGATCAATGGTATGCTGGCCAATATGGTGGAACGGGGTGTTACTTATTATAAAGTCAGGGCTGAGTTTTACATCCGCTGATATTAATGGGCCGGGTAACCTGGTATGTTTTTCCCAAGAACAATATTCCGTTCGGCGTAAAATCTCCCGTTCTTTTCTTTGATGAACAGTATGCCATTTCCGCCACGTTGTTCCTGCCGGCTTCTTTCTTCAGTTGTTAACAAAGGATCATTGTTAAACAGGAATTCATCAATGTAGTATTCACTCTTTCCGGGTTCTTTGATCACCGGGTGAATATGTTTGGGGTTCTTACTGTTGGGATAAGATGCCGGTACCAGGGTATAGAATTTATAAAAACCGGTTGCATCGGTTTTAACCCAGCCCCGGATATAGCCATGCCGCCGGGCCCATCCTTTCTCTGTTCCCTTTCGTGGATAAACACCAGCCTGGTCAGTATGATAAATATAAATGACCACACCCGCTGCTGCGGTTTTGCCATCTGCTTTGTAAACAGTACCACTGATCTCAATTTTAGGCCCGGGATCATTGAAGTCCGGCAGTGTATCCACTTCATTGAGCTGGTCGAAAGGAACAGGACATTCATAAACGGCTTCGCAACCTTCACAGGGTCCTCCCACTTTTATATCAGGTTTATTTGTTGCGGCAGGCTGTGTGCAGGCAGGTATGGATAAGCTGCATAGTAATGCAAGCAGGATAAATGATGGTTTCATATCAACTGTTTTGCTAAAATTGCCCCGCTATTTGATTTTGGGCAAATGGATTACACAAACGGAAGCCAAAACTTGACGAAATGGAATCTGTCTTTCGTCACGCCAATAGTGCCAATGATGTAATCGGCGAAGCCGCCGGGAATTTGTACATTTAATTTGCTTTATGCACAACAGAGAATTCTTTTTGAAGTATAAGCTGCATCACCTGTTTATCTGGATGCTGGTCTTTGGACTTTGGTTTTTTTTACGGCGTAACGATTACAGTAAGGAAAGCACTGCCTTCCAGGTCACACTGGTGAAAGTGGTTGACCTTGCCATTATGGTATATATCACGAATTATCTTTTACTGCCCAAACTGTTTTACAAAAAGAGATATGCCGGCTTCATTCTTATTTTTTTGGGGATGATCATCGCCGGCAGTTTACTGAAGATGCAGGTACTGGGACGATTGTTAAATGCTCCTGCATTGCTGGATTTCAGTTCCGGCTGGCGAACCCGGATCTATGATAATATGATCCCGCATTTTTTCCTGGTCACGGCGGGTGCTGCTTTTAAGCTGATGTTTGATTATACCAGAATGCAGCAGCGGCTGGCTGAAGTGGCGAAAGAAAAAGCAGAAACCGAATTGAATTTCCTGAAATCACAGATCAACCCGCATTTCCTGTTCAACTCCCTGAACTCCGTTTATTTCCTGATCAGGAAGGATAATGCGGAAGCCAGGGAAGCCCTGCATAAATTCTCTGAAATGCTGCGCTACCAGTTGTACGAAATGGGAGGGGATAAGATACCTATCGAAAAAGAGATACGTTATCTCCATGATTATGTGGACCTGCAGCACCTGCGAAAAGATGAGAATTATACCGTAAGCTTTCAGTGTGCACCGGAAGTAAAAGGTTTTTCAATTGAACCTTTACTATTAATACCCTTTGTGGAGAATGCCTTCAAGTATATTTCACATCACCAGGGTAAACCTAATTATGTAAAGCTGGCAATGAACAGGTCCAACGGGAGCTTCTCTTTCAGTGTGGAGAATTCAAAAGAGAATATGAGTTCTGCCCCGGCTGAAGAGAAAGGAGGGATCGGGCTTACGAATGTGAAGCGAAGGCTGGAACTTTTATATCCCGGGAAACACGAATTGACAATAACAGACAGCAACAACAAATTTTCAGTACAACTTAATCTCAGCCTGTCATGAGCATCAATTGCATTATCATTGATGATGAGCCACTGGCAAGAAAGGGCCTGAAGGAATATATTGCTGATACGGATTTTTTGCAGCTTGCCGGTGAATTTGATAATCCGCTGAAGGCTACAAATGCTATCAGTAATGGAGAAGCCCAATTATTATTCCTGGATATACAGATGCCAAAGATCACAGGGTTAGAATTCTTCAGGACCTTAAAACAACCACCCCCGGTTATCTTCACGACCGCCTACCCGCAATATGCATTGGATGGGTTTGAAGTGAATGCCCTGGATTACCTCGTCAAGCCCATTTCTTTTGACCGTTTCCTGAAAGCGGCTTTAAAAGTGAAAGAATTTTATGAAGTAAGAGAAAAGAATTCGGTTTTAGTTTCTTCACCCGGGACGGATTATTTCTTTATCAAGGCAGATAATAAGCTGGTGAAGCTGGGTTATGAAGAAGTGTTATTTGCGGAGGCTTTACAGAACTATGTTCTTATCCATACAAAGGATAAAAAATATATTACTTATCTCACTTTTAAATCGGTAGAGGATTACCTGCCGGCTGACCGTTTTATCAGGACACATAAGTCGTATATCGTGGCGGCTGCAAAAATTGACAGTATTGAAGGGAATGATATCACCATCGGGCAGCACCATATACCGATCAGCCGCAACCTGAAAGAGGAAGTCATGGAAAAATTATTGAAAGGGAAATTCCTGAAGCGGTGATCTTAATCGTATTCGGTTGTATCCACTATCAAGCCATAATTAACAAGCAACTCTTCCCCGGCTGGAATATCAGTTAAAGCTTCAAAGTATTCACCATCATTTACCGAAATGATATTGGGTGTGGAAGAGTGATTGAGATAGTTCACCATGTCCATCACTTTAAAACCATAATCCGGGACATAGTAATGTTCTTCATCGTACAGACAATAGGTCTCTACGAGGTTGCGGGAATGGTCCGGCAATTTTTCAACATCAGCAATCGGGAGTTTGATCCATTCCCCTACATTTTTTGAAAATATGGTCCGGCAGCCTTTGGGTATATCCTGCATCGCAAAAACACCGATGCCATGCACAGGCGATGGCTTGAGCATGGCATACATTTCCTGGGATAATTCCCGCAGCAATTCTTCTTTAGTCATAATGCGACAGGGAGATCAGCTGCCTCTTTGTGAGCCGGTATTTGATTGTTTACTTACAAAGCCGGTTGATTTAGGCTTCTGGATAAATTTGGAACCCTGGTTAGGGCCGGGAGGAGCTTTCTTGTTATCCTTCTTTTTACCTTTCTTATTATTCTGGTTCAGTAATGACATAGGACTATATTTTTTAATCCCCGTAAAGATAAAGGATTCCGGCAAGCCGGAGAAGGGGTATCCCGGTTTTTTAGCTTGTAACAGGCACTGGGAAAACCTGGTAATTGTTATAACTTTATAGAGACCCAACCGGCAACGTGAAAATTTACCTGACGATAAGCCTTGTTTGCGTAACCCTCTCAGTTTTCTCCCAACGGCAGTTGGGAAAAGCTGAAAGAGAAGCATACCATGAAACCGATCCGGCCAGGCTTTCTTTCCTGCTCACCAAGAGTTGCTCTACACAAACAGATAAAGTAAAAGCCATCTTCTCCTGGATCACGGATAATATCGCTTATCACCGGCCGGTGGCTAAAAACCGGAAGACAAAGAACAGGGTCATTTTTTTTGAGGAGGAGGGATTGGATGACAAAACATTGCCATCGCTGACCGACCGGGTAGCAACGAAAGTGCTGCAGGAAAAAACCGCTGTATGCGAAGGCTATGCCCGGCTCTTCCAATCACTTTGTGCACATGCAGGTATCAGGGCAGAGATCATTACCGGTTATGCCCGTACCGATGCGAATAAGGCTAATGCCAATTTCCGATCCAATCATACCTGGAATGCTGTCTATATTGACAGCAGTTGGTTCCTGCTCGATGTGACCTGGGCCAGCGGGTATATTTCCATGCCTTCCGGAGATTTTATTAAATATTATGACAGCGGGTATTTTTTGAGTTCACCGGCAAAATTTGTTCAGCATCACTACCCGGATGATACCCGGTGGACATTGTTACCGGAAACGCCTGTGTTGGGCGAATTCCGTTTTATGCCTTACCGGCAACGATCTTATAGCAAGTATTCTATCACCTCCTATCTTCCATCAAAAGGAATAATTGAAGCTGTAGTTGGTGATACTATTCGTCTTGAACTTCAACTGGACCTGGCCAAACGGGATATGGAGGTTTCACCCGATTCTTTATCAGAGCTGTTAGTACAACAGGCCGTTCCCTCGTACGTTTATATTAAACCTGTTGCTGTAAACGGAGCCAGGGTGACTTACGATTTTCCGGTTAATAAAGAGAATACGCAATGGTTATATGTCATGTATAACGAAGATGTACTGTTGCGTTATAAACTGAATATCCGCAAAACAAAAGAGAGCATTGCAGCGAACTAATGCTAATAAATATCCGGGTAAACACTACGGAGTTTTAATGACAGGCGCACCAAGAAAAGCAGCATACTGTTCTATGCTGTGCTGATAGCCTGCTTCTGCAAACCAGCTGCTGATATTATGCGAATTATTTTTCCCCGATAAAGGGATATTGATCAGCTCGCCGTTGCCATTTGTCTGTGTATACGTGGAAAATCCATTGACCAGTTCAATACCCCTGACGGCAATACTGATAAAATCAAAAACAGAACTTAACGGAACGGTGGCGTTGTTATATCCCACTTCAATCTTTGCAGCAGCCGGAATGGAATCATATAATTTGCTCAATGTTTCAATCTTGTCGGCCACCGGGAATTTAGGAACGATATCATTTTTATTTTCAAAGCGGACAGACTGCGGGAATTTTTTATCAAAATCCTGCGCAAAATTTTTATTGCCTGCTGCCGGTGCGGCAAAACTGATCACATTGATATGCTCATTCAGCTTACCGGCAGTTTCAAAATGGGTATATAACCAGGAAGCATATACCGTAGCGAGATTGCCACCCAAACTGTGACCGGTAATTAAAATGGGTGTTGTGGTTGTTGTCGTACTATCCAAGAATTTTTCAAGGCTTTGTCCTGTTTTTATATCTTTCATTGCCGAGAGATTCTCCCAGCCATCATAAGTGCCTTCTGAAATTTTAGCCCCGCTGGCACTGTCTGTGTAAGGCCATTTTTTCTGCACGGCCACATGCAGGTCCTGGTAGATCCAGTTATTCAGTGCATCCCTGTTAAAATCCATAACAGAGCCACGGATGGCAATCGCATAATTATATCCGTCTGTGGCAACAAAAGCATAATTGCCATTGACAGATGCAGGATGCCATACAATAGTCCAGCCGGGTAAATACTTAGTGAGAGAGTCCTGTGGCTGGCTGCAATAACTGATCTCTGACAGGGTGCAGGCCGTAACGGCCGTTGCAGGTGGTTTTGTTTCGGGATGATTTTTTGTATTGTTAGTACAGGATGTGATGGAAAGAATAGCAAAAAGAAAAAGCAGCGGGTATTTCATAAGCTTGTTTGGATAAAGATAAAAAAGAGATGCTTCAAAAAGCATCCCTTTATACAAACAGTCCGGATAAAAATAAATTGGATGGATCAACTGTTTAATTTAGCTGCCTGCACATGCATCCAGTCGTAGTTGCGTTGCCGGCCAAGACTTACCCAGCCTTCTTTTTCCCAGCATTCCCACCATTTGATATAATCGGGTTTGGCAAAAAGTGCCCGGTCCCGTCCCCATTTCAACTGGTTGTTCTCAGGATCAAAGTCAAGGGCAATACCCCAGGAATGCGTACTGAGTTGCGTACCACCCCGCATCAACCGGTAATTAAAACAGCCGCCGAAATAATGGAGACGCAAAGCCCTGATCTTTTCAATACCGTATTCATCAAATACATTCGTGAGTACTTTGATAATACTGCCTTTTACTTTTTTATGGCAGGTGATCTTGGTAATTGTTTTAATGGGGTCCCAGGCAATTACCATCGGGTAAGGCAGGTTCATACTGGTAAGGTTAGGATTCCCCGTGGCCATTGCGGGTCCGTAAAACGCATTCATCGCCGCCTGTGTCTGAAGCGGCCAGTTATTAGGATTGGTAGTGATCGTTGTTTCTTCAGGCCGCCAGGGATCTTCGGTATGACCAAACAACAACTGGTGTTTCAGTTGATCATAAGCTTCCTGGGTGCGTTGCCCCCAGAGCCCGTCAATATCACCGGGGTCGATACCACGGCCTTTGGCATATAATTGAATCAGGCCGGTGATCTTTTTTTCCAGGCTCCAGCTTTTGGGGAGATCATTTACTTTGTTTAAAGCAGCCGCTGTACTATTGCCGGCAATGCCATCAATATCGCCTGCATGATGCCCTTTTTCATTCAAAATGCTTTGGGCCATTTTGATGATCTCAACAGAAAGTGCCATGGTTCGTGGGGTTTGGTGAATAATAAAAGCTACTAAAGGTAACCCCGCTGCCAGCCGGAGTCAATTCCCACTTCGTGGTATTTTCCGGGAACCGGGGAAGGACAATTCATCCCGGTAACCCCTCAGCCTGTCCAACCGAAACTATTTTTCATGCTTAAATAGGGGTAAACGGTAGTTTGGGTGTTATAGTAAAAAGTACTTTTGGGCGCAGCTTTAATAGCAGAACAAGGACTCAGGGCCATCAGCATGGAATTGCAGGAGCACACCCTTACGGCACAGCTGGCGAAGAGAGATTCGTCCGCTTTCGAGGAGGTTTTTAAAACATATTTTAAAAACCTGCACGCCTATGCCTGCACGATACTGAAAGATGAGGCCGATGCAGAAGAGGCCGTACAACAGGTGTTTTTTAAATTATGGGAAAGAGCGGAGCACCTTTCTTTCTCCGGTTCAGTGGCGGCTTATTTATACCGGGCCGTTCATAACCAATGCCTGAACCAGTTGAAGCACCAGAAAGTAAAAGCGAATCACCAGTTACATGTGGCGTATAGTATGAAGAACGAATCTGTAAACGGACCGGTAAAAATGATCAGCAAGGAGCTGGAACAAAAGATCAGGGAAGCATTGAATGAGCTGCCCGAGCAATGCCGTACTGTTTTCCAGCTCAGCCGTTTTGAAGAGATGAAATACCGGGAGATCGCTGATCATCTGGATATTTCCATAAAGACCGTCGAAAACCAGATGGGCAAGGCGCTCAAGCAACTGCGTCTCAAACTGGTTGATTTTTTAACCCTGCTGTTTTTAATTATTCATTTTTAATACCAACACCCTGGAAGAAAAATTCTACCATATTAACGATGACCTGCTGGTGAAGCAACTGCTGGGGGAGACCAATGCTGCTGAACAGCAACTGGTGCAGCAATGGATGAGTGAAGATCCGGCTAACCAGGCTTATTACGACCAGTTGAAACGAATTTGGGAAAGCAGCCGGCAACTGGCAGCTATATCCACAGTGGATACGGATAAGGCCTGGGAAAAATTTCAGCAGCGTATCAATAAAAGTGAAGAGGGTAAGATAACAGAACAACGCAGCCGTTTCTCCTGGATGAAAGTGGCGGCAGCTGTTATCGTATTGGTTAGCCTGGGATGGCTGGGCTATAGTTTATTCAATACGGATGCACCGGTGAAAGAATTATTGGTACAGGCACAACAGCAGGTAGTAAATGATACTTTGTCTGACGGATCGGTAGTAGTGCTGAATAAAAATTCATCGATCAGCTATCCGTCAAAATTTAAAGGAGATAAGAGAAAGGTTAATTTAAAAGGCGAAGCTTTCTTTAACGTGACTCCCGATAAGAAAAAACCTTTTGTAATTGATGTGAATGATGTAGAGGTGACAGTAGTGGGTACTTCTTTCAATATTAAAAGCCATAATGATAAAACAGAAGTGCTGGTGGAAACCGGTATAGTAAGAGTTACTAAAAATGGCAAAACGGTTGAACTGAAGGCCGGGGAAAAAATACTGATCGGTGCTGCTGATACAGCGATGGCGGAGAAACAGGTGGTCAGCGATCAACTCTATAATTATTACCGCACCAAAGAATTTGTATGTGATGGTACGCCACTCTGGAAACTGGTGGAGGTACTGAATGAAGCTTATGGAACCCATATTGAAATCGGGAGAGCTGAACTGAAGAACCTGCCGATGAATACCACTTTTGTCAATGAATCATTGGACCAGGTGCTGGAAGTGATCCGGCTGACCTTTAGTATTAAGGTTACAAAGACCGGCGATAAAATAATCCTTGAATAATTCAATAAGAGTGATGAGATACGGTAAGTTTTTGGGAGTGGTAGTTCTTCTTTTTGTGAGCCTCGGTTGTTTGGGGCAAAATCTTTTAGGTAAAAATATTTCCCTGGAGGTAAACCGGCAGCGGTTAGATAATGTGCTGGAGATACTCAGCAATAAAGGCGATTTCTATTTTTCTTACAACTCAAATATTATAAAGAAAGACAGCCTGGTAACAGTAAATGCCCGTAACAAAACCGTAAAAGAGATATTAAGTCTCCTCTTCAATACGGCGTACGAATTCAGGGAAAGTGGGAACTATATCATTATCCGCCGGGCACCGATACGAATGACCATTGTAACGAATAAAGCGGTGACAGAAGAAAGAATCTATGCTGTAAGCGGCCATGTGTATGACGAACAATCAGGTACAGCCATCAATGAAGCCAGTGTGTATGAAAAACGACAATTAGTTTCTGCATTAACCGATCCCGAAGGTTTTTTTAAACTCAAACTGAAAAGCAGTAAAGCCAGTACGGCCACGCTAACGATCAGCAAAGAATTTTACGAGGATACTTCCATTGTCATTCAACCCCGGCACAGCCAGGAACTGACCATTACCATGATGCCGGTAGACAGGGAGCAGGACCGGGTTATTATCAGCCCGGAAGATTACCTGCTCACCGATTCGGTGCAGGAGATAAAGCCAATCGACACAATTAATAATATCGTCAAAAGAGATTCGATCAAAGTGGAACGCACCGGTATGGGAAGGTTTTTGTTATCTGCCAAGCAAAAAGTACAAAGCCTGAACCTGAAAAAGTTCTTTACCACCCGTCCCTTTCAGTTCTCCTTTGTTCCCGGTTTGGGGTCACATGGCCGGATGGGCGGACAGGTCGTCAACAATTTTTCACTGAATGCATTGGGTGGTTATACGGCAGGTACCAACGGCATGGAGATTGGGGGCTTGTTTAACATTAATAAGAATGAAGTAAAATATTTCCAGGCCGCCGGTTTGTTCAATGCCGTAGGTGGTGAAGTAAAGGGCGTGCAGATCGCCGGTATCAATAACATGGTGCTGGATTCGGTGAAAGCTTTCCAGGCTGCCGGTGTCAATAACGTTGTGAAAGGTAATTTCACCGGGTTCCAGGTGGCAGGTGTTTATAACCATGTTACCGATAGTGTAAAAGGGGTGCAGGTAAGTGGTGTGGGAAATTTCTCCCGGAAAAAAGTAAGCGGCGTACAGATCGCCGGGGTGCTTAATTTCAGTAATAAAGAGATCAACGGGGTGCAGATATCAGGTGTGTTCAACTATACAAAAAAATTGAAAGGCGTCCAGTTTGGTCTCATCAATATTTGCGATACATCAGAAGGATATAGTATCGGGCTGATCAATATTGTACTGAAAGGTTATCATAAGCTCAGCTTCTCCACCAACGAAGTGCTGAATGTGAATGCAGCTTTTAAAACCGGTAACGCTAAGTTATACAGTATCCTGATGGCAGGCGTAAATGTGAGTGATTCAGCCAAAGTGTACAGTTTCGGTTATGGCCTGGGCAGCGAACTTGCGTTGAATAAAAGAAAATCGCTTACCCTGAACCCGGAGCTGAGTTCGCAGTACCTCTATCTCGGTTCCTGGAATTATACCAATATCCTTAATAAGTTTCAGTTGAACCTGCATGTGAAGCTGAATAAATATGTTTCGTTTTTTGCCGGACCTTCCTTTAATGTATATATATCCGATCAGTCAACAGCAATAAGCGGTTATCGTTTCCCGGTTCCGCCATCCGGGTATAATACATATAAATTCAGTGATCAGGTAAAAGGCTGGTTTGGCTGGAATGCCGGTATCAACTTCTTCTAAAATTTTGTTAACGGGTAGGGGTAGGAATTACTTCAGTTGTTGTAGTATAAAACCATTAATCAACTACAACAAAGAAGAACATGAAGATCCGTTTTTTGATTGCCTTATCCTTTTTAACACTGGTCACAAAAGCCCAGTTCACCCAACAACTCAGGGGCACCATCACTGACCAGGTTTTGCAACAACCGCTGCAGGGTGCCACAGTTACGATCGGTGATCAATCAGTGATCACAGATGTTAACGGAAGCTTTCGTTTTAAGAACCTGTCTGTTGGCACCTATCGTATTACAATCAGCTTCTCTGGCTTTAAGGAAGCCATACTGGACAATATTGTTATTAATTCCGGCAAGGAAACAGTATTGACAGTACCACTGGAAGTATTGGTGCGAACAGAAAGGGAAGTGGTCATTAAAGCCAGTAACAAAAAGAATAAGCCACTCAATGATATGAGTGCCGTCAGTGCAAGGGCCTTTACCGTGGAAGAGACACAGAAATACGCAGCGGCTGTAAATGATCCTTTACGTATGGCAGCTTCTTTCCCTGGCGTAATGGCCAACGATGATGGCAACAACAATATTATTATCCGCGGCAATTCCCCCACCGGTTTGTTATGGAGAATGGAAGGCATGGATATTCCTTCGCCGAACCATTTCAGCCAGCCCGGATTAAGCGGTGGCGGTATCTCTATTCTCAGTTCGCAGTTATTGGCGAATTCAGATTTTGTGACCTCTGCTTTTGCAGCGGAGTATGGAAATGCACTGAGTGGTGTGTTTGACCTGAAACTGAGAAAAGGGAATAATGAGAAAAAAGAATTTTCCCTGCAGGCAGGTGTACTGGGATTGAATGCTTCTGCGGAAGGTCCCTTCTCCAAAAACTACAAAGGTTCCTATCTCATCAATTACCGGTATTCAACACTTTCATTACTGGGAAAGATCGGGGTGCTGCCCAATGATAACATGACCAATTTCCAGGATCTTTCGTATAATATTTTTCTTCCCACTAAAAAAGCAGGCAGCTTTACCCTCTTTGGCTTTGGTGGCTTGAGCGACCAGGATTACCAGCCGGAAAAAGATTCTTCCAAGTGGGAAAGCCGGGGAGACCGCTATGTTTCCACATTCATTTCCAATACGGGAATGAGCGGCATTAACCACTCGCTGTTGGTGGGCAGTAAATTAAAGATCAATACAGGTGTCGGAGTTTCCACGACCAAAATTGCCTATGACGAAGATTTTACAGAAGATGATTTCTCATTAACCACCTCTCACCGGGAAAAATTTATAACCAGGAATCTTTTATTCAACATCACGGCCAATTATCAATTCAGTAAGCGGCTGAACCTGCGGGCAGGATTTATTAATAAAGAGATCAATTACAAATTTTACAGGTTATCAGCCGACAATGATGGTGATCCGCTCGAAGAAAAACTGAACAGCAGGGGCAGTACCGCCACCAGACAGGCATTTGCCCAGTGGCAATATAAACCATCGAATGAAGTGGCCCTGACAGCAGGACTGCATTACGTGGGGCTGGCGCATAATAACACCTCTTCCGTTGAACCAAGATTCTCAGCTAAATGGAATATGAGTAACCGTAGCAGCCTGGCAGCGGGCTATGGATTGCACAGCCAGGTGCAGACACTCAATGTTTATTTTGCGCAAACAACTTCTCCAGCGGGTGAAATAGGAATGCCTAACAGGAATTTAGACCTGACCCGTTCGCATCATTATGTGCTGTCGTACAGTTACCGGCTGGCAAAGAATATGCAGTTGAAAGCAGAAGTATATTACCAGCAGTTATTCAATGTACCCATTGCAACGCATGACAGCAGCACCATTTCCACCCTGAACATTGAATATGATTATATCACTGATCCATTGGTGAATAAGGGGAAGGGAAAGAATTATGGAGTTGAATTGTCATTGGAAAGATACCTCCAGGATCATTTCTATTTCACACTCAGTAATTCTTTCTACCAGTCAAAATATACCGCAGCGGATGGTAAAGAAAGAAGTACAAGATTCAACGGGAACTATATCATTACCCTGATCACCGGGAAGGATTTTGTGAATGAGCGAAAAGCAAAAACGATCGGGCTTAACCTTCGGACAATTGCTGCGGGAGGATTACGCACAACACCTATTGACCTGGCTGCATCCAGGTCGGCCGGCTATACCGTATTCAAAGAAAAGGAAGCCTACAGTTTACAAAACCCTGCCTATTTCAGAACGGACCTGCGGGTAAGCATCAAATGGAACCGCAGACGGATGACGAGCACTTTATCACTCGATATACAGAATCTCACCAACCGGCTGAACCTTTTCAACCAATATTACGATAAAGACAAAGAACAAATCAAGAACCTGTATCAAACCGGTATCATTCCCGTATTGAATTACAAAGTGGAATTCTGATACCAACAGTTCAGTAACACAACAGTTCAGTTCATGACAAATGACTTTGACTGAAACTCAATCACCAGTGAATTTTGTAACAACTAAATAACATATAGACCTTATCAATTATCAAAAACAACAAACCATGAAAAAGACAAGTATTGTATTAGCAGCAGTTCTTTCCGCATTATTCTTTAGTTCCTGCGAGAAGGTAGTGGGAGAGGGGCCCGTGGTAACACAAACAAGAAGTGTTACCGGTTTCAAAGCTGTATCCGTCAGTATCAGCGGGAGAGTGAATTACAGGATCGATCCTGTATATAAAGTGGAAGTGCAGGCACAGCAGAACATCCTGGATATTTTGGAAACGAATAAAGTAGGTGATGAACTGGTCATCAAGATCAAAGATGGCAAGCGGGTCAAATCACATGAAGATATTACCGTTACAATCAGTGCACCTTTTGCTGATATGGTCAATCTCAGCGGTTCCGGGAATTTCTTTATGACCGGCAGCCTGAGTGCCACTACCTGTAACCTTCGTGTCAGCGGATCGGGCAGCATCAATGCGGATCATATCAGTTTAACCGATAAACTCACGGCTACGGTCAGCGGATCTGGCGATATCAAAGTAGCGAGTGGTCTTATTAAGGAGCAATCACTGCGGATCAGTGGCAGCGGGAAGATCGACCTGGCAGGGGTGGTATCGGATAAAGCAATTACCGAGACCAGCGGCTCCGGCGACATCTGGGTCAATCTCCTGCAAAGCCTGGAAGCCCGGATATCCGGCAGTGGCTCTGTTCATTACAGGGGTACACCGGCCATCACCACGCATATATCAGGCTCCGGCAGGGTACAACCTTTTTGATGGTTGAGATGATGGTATGCAGCAGCCCCGGTAATGACCGGGGCTTTATTTTTAAATTAATTTTCAGAAAATATTGAAAATATGGAAAACACGATTATCTTTGAATTGTCAAAGGGATTGTATCACGCCAACACACTGCTATGAACACCCTCACTTATATTCTCTACTTACTCATCACCTGGTTTATTACCGTTCATGTCGGGTTCGTTTTCTACCGCAATGGCCGCTTGTATATTCTCCGCTTATTAAAAGGCGATGAAAAGCTGACCGGTTTTATCAATAAGGCATTGCTGGTGGGGTACTACCTGCTCAACCTGGGTTATGCTGCCCTGATGATCCGTTCCTGGAAAACGATCCACACCTGGACAGAAATGCTGGTGAGTATAACCCATATGACGGGTAAGATCATGCTGACACTGGCTGTGATCCATTTTATAAACATGGCCGTTATTTTTCTTTTCAGTCAAAAGCAAACTCATTCCTTACACCATAAATCATACGATCATGAACAACTCACTTAACTTCATCGCCTATCTTATTTATCTCCCCATTGTTATTGTACTCACCTGGTATGTGGCGCATACCCTCTTCCGCAACAGCCGTACTTTTATGCTGGATATTTTTCACGGGCGGTCGGATATTGCTTTATCCACCAACAAACTTTTTGAAACCGGCTTTTATTTACTCAATCTTGGTTTTGCCCTGGTGATCATGGAAGTGACCTCCGAAATTTTTGACAGCCGCAGTATGCTGGAGATACTCAGCACCAAGATCGGGGGATTCAGTATCTATCTTGGTATCATGCTTTTCTTTAATCTCTACCTTTTCTTCCGGGGCCGGAGAGTTTCCAAAGAAAGAGCCAGCCTGGCAGAAGCTTTAAAAAAGATCCCCGGTGCTGCTGAAGTCAAATAATTGATATGGTCCGGCCTTAAGGTCCGTGGTTTGGAGCGGGTTACAGGCTTAAGCCACGGACTTTTCATTTCCAGCCGCCCGGCAGGCAATTTTCCGGCTTTTTAACCGTTACAGTAGAGTCCAAATCCTGATAAAACCAATATCCGTTCGTATGAACAAGCTATACCACAACGACCAGGCATATATTGCCGATCAATTTTTATTTGAAGATGACCATATCGCCCAAACCGCCCGTTTGGCCCACTTCAAGATCAATTCCTATAAACTATCATTGGTGAACGCCGCATTCTGCAAGAGCCGGCAGGAGCTGAGCAGTATTATTAAGAATACCCTGCTCAATTATAAGGCACCATCCTCTATTCTTTACGAAATGGGATTTTTCAGTTCAGAATTCGATAACTGATACATCATCCGTTCTTGTAAGCTGCCAGCAGTTTTTCTTTCACTGCTGTTTTTGTTGCATGATTGCAGAAAGCATGTTCAATAGCTGCCAGGTTGCAGTCCAGGAAATGTTTTTTTGTCCACTGAAAATATTGTTCCAGCAGGTCATATTCACGGGTAAGTGTGGTATCAGAGATCGTACGGGCATCCGTATTGATGCTCATGGAAATCCCGCTTTGATAAATTTTATCAACCGTATGTTCTTTGATGGTATCAAAAATATTGGTCTGCACATTGCTCGTCGGGCAAACTTCTAAGTGGATATTTTTTTCTTTCAGGAAATCAACCAGTTTTTTATCCTCGTAGCTTCTTACTCCATGCCCGATACGGGAAGGATGAAAATGCGCTATCGTTTCCCAGACACTATCGGCACCCCGTGCTTCACCGGCATGGGCCGTACAGGGAATATTGCTGGCATGAGCATATTCAAAAGCTTTGATATGACTACTAACCGGGAAACCCGCTTCGTCACCGGCAATATCAAAGCCCACCACGACTGTATTTTTAAAAGCCGCTGCTAATTGCACCGTTTCCAAACTTTGTTCTTCTGTGTGATGACGGAGTGTGCAAAGTATCAAGCCTGCCATCACACCTGTTTGCTCTATGGCTTCAGCCGCGGCATCATTGATCGTTTGCACCACTTCTGTTGGAGTTAATCCTTTGGCAATATGCAGCAGCGGGGCAAAGCGTATCTCGGCATAAATAATATGATCTCTTTTCAACTGCTCAAACAGATCGAGTGTCACTAACCGTAACTGTTCTTTGGTTTGCATCAGTTCAAACCCTTTGATGGCCCGCAGCAGGTAGTCTTTCAGGTCGGTGCATTTGGGTGGTGCCACAAAAGATTCCCGGTATTCATCAAAACTGATAGCAGGGTTGATCTGGCTGACCACTTCGTAACTAAGACTGCAATCCAGGTGCAGATGCAGTTCTACTTTAGGGAAATTTGCGTAGTTCATAATAAGGAGCTGCAATTTAAGTGCTTAAATGCTTCAAACTTGTACAAACGGCAGGATAATTTATTACTGATAAGGCTTGTGTTTTCCGGAAAGAGGTACTAACTTTAAGTAACATTAAGCCAACTCCCATCCTTCCAACTACTCCTCTCTGAAACCGGCTTATATCCATTATCATACATTTTATTGTTATTGAAATTCACTTGTTCAGCTACGCTGTGGTACTGACCAGTAAAAAAGCTATATAAAGCCGAATCCATCCTTTCCGAAATGCCTCCGCATTCATATCTCTGATCAACCGGGTTATTTATTTAGTCATCTAAAACCTGAGGCATGAAAAAAGTTTATTTATTACTGTTTATTGCCGTTACTGCAATAAATGTACAGGCGCAGGAAAATCCCTGCCCGACCGTTTCTGGTATTCGCAAGACGAATGTTGTTAATAACGGTAATGGCACCTGTACCGGAACAATCAGTATGAACATACTGAACGATGTTTCCAACTCCAATCCCAAAAGTGTCCGTGTGGAAGTAATCCCCGGGGGATCTACTTCCGTTGCAGTAGTTGACCAGTGTTTCCAGGCATCTACCGTAGCCGGGGGAGCTACCTATACAACAACTCCTTTCACTGTTCCTTGCGGATCTGTTATTACTGTAAGAGTGACCCGCCACACAGCCAGTAATGGTGTTTGCCAGGGAGGCACCTGTGGTAATACGATCATCATCCAGGAATCACCGTTGCCGGTTGTCTTTGCTTCTTTTACTGCACGCCGTAACGGCGCTGCGGTACTATTGAACTGGCAAACTTCCAGTGAGCAAAATAATTCCGGGTTTTCTGTTGAACGCTATGCCAACGGAAGCTGGCAGGAAGTGGGCTATGTTGCTTCGCAGGCACAGGCGGGTAACAGCGATGCTGTACTGAGTTATACTTTTACAGATCCTAATATCATTAAAGGAATATCCCAGTACAGGATACGGCAGGTGGACCTGGACGGAAGATCAAAAGCCAGTGATATCCGTATCGTAAGGGGAGAAGGGGTGCTGGGTAAAACTGTCATCTATCCTAATCCAAGTCTGGATGGAAAAGTGAATGTGGTTTTTGAAGATGCCACTACGGCCCGGGATGTGACCGTGGTGGATATGACCGGTAAACTGGTGAAACAATGGAGGGGAGTTACCGGCAACAACCTGCAGGTGGAAAACCTCCCGGCAGGTATTTATAGTTTACGGATCATCGCTGTTGAAACTGGCGAGCAGACCGTAGAAAAATTTGTGATCAACAAGCATTGATGCTCAGGGTTTATGTTTCACATACAAAGCAGGTGGTTGACTACCTGCTTTGTATGTGAATGAGCAACCGGCTATCGCCATTTAATTATCCCTGTTCTTTCGTCTTTTCTTTTCCTCTTCAATTGTAAACGTAACCGGTTGTTTACGGTAAGCTTTTACGAATCGGCCGAATTGCATAGCCGGTTTCCAGGCCGGGGATTTCCGGATGATGCGCATGACTTCGGCTTCCATGCCGTATCCATGATTACTCAGTGCTTTGATATCCGATACATTCCCGTTCTTATCAACAACAAACTGGATCCATACTGTATAAGTACCCGCCTTTGCCCCTTTGTTTACAGGTACGGCCGGGTTCAGATTTTTCTCAAGATACTTCCTCCATGCAGCTTCACCGCCGGGGAAAGCGGCTTCAGTTTCCACTTTCTCAAAAATAACACTGTCTGCTGATTGCTCTGAAGCAGCAGGTGGCGGGGGTGGTGGCTCCGGAACCGACTGGCTGTTACCTGCCAGCGGCAGGAGTAATAACCCGGTTAATGCAATAAAAAAAGAGTGAATTTTCATAGCTGCTAATTTACGGCAAGCTACTTAAGTTATAAAATACTATATCGCCCGGTTCGGTGTTTTGTTTGTATATGATTCAGTAAAAAATCCCCGTCGCTTTGGTGCAACAGGGATATTTAAGAATTTCCATCCGGTCAGAGCAGGTTATCTTCCTTGTACTGGTATTGTTCTTTGATCTTCCGCATCACTTCATCCATGCTGGCCCGGTGATCTTTCGGGTTCCATTCACCCCGTTCCCATTGATCCAGTTCCTTATCAATATGCTTTTGTTGTAAGGTTGTCATTTTTTCCACCAGCTGGTCCGACATTTCTTTTTGTTTCTGGTAGAAGATCTTCTTTTTCTGGTACCCGTTCTCTTTATCTTTCCGGATATCATTTTCATCAGACGCCATCTGGATCAGTTCTTCTTTGGCCAATGCAATATCATAAGGCCCCACCGGCATCATGAGCTTGGAAAGGATCGGCCCGATCTCAATTAAGATGATAAGAGAGGACAATAATAAACTGGTCCACCATACACTGCTTTCTTCCATACTGAGATCGGATAAAGCTTTGTTCCGTTCCAGGAAACCCATATTCGCCAATGCCGCCACTTCATATTCTTTTCGTTTTCCTTCCAGTCCTGCTTTGGCGGTACTGATGATACTGTCCTGCTGCCCGATAGAAGAAGATAAAAGAGCTAACTCGGGCCGGTATTGCAGTACTGCGTTCTGGTAAGCCGCTTGTTTCAGCCGGGTTAAATTATCAATGCCTCTTTGCCCCGAGCCGCCCGTGCCATCTGCTTCCTGGATATAACTGGTCTGCAACCGTTGCAGGGTGTCTTCTATCGCCAGCTTGCGGTTGGTGAGTCTTAGCCGTTCTGTTTCTGCCGCGGCCATCAATGCTTTATTTTCTATTTGCAGTAAACTGTCATTGCGCTGCACTTTTTTATGCAGGTTCTCCGTCATCTTTACATTGATCTCTTTTTCAAAGATCTTCAGCTCTAATGGTCTTGCAATAGTAAGGCCAATCAGCAGGGCCAGCCCGATCCGGGGCACGGCCATCCAGATCTGTTTGCGTTTACTGACCCCATACTTACGCATGGTGGAAACCAGGAAACGGTCGAAGTTGAAAATGATGAGCCCCCATATCAATGCAAACGCAATGGTCCATACCCAGTTGCCAAATACACTGTACACAGCATAACCGGCAGATAAGGTAGCGAGTACAAAGGTGGCTAACAGTACACCGCCCAGCCCGGCATACTTGGTATGCTCTGATGGAAGCGGTTTCAGTAATTGCTGGTGGGCACCGGCGCACCACCATAAAAAATTAGGGGACGATCGTTGTGCAGGTGTGCCGCTGAAGGAGTCATAGGTATATAACCCTTCCTCCCGGCCTGGGTTGGTTTCAGCCATGGTCAGTGATTTACAGTAATAAAATCGGTTATGTAAAAATGGGTTGAAGGAGGACGCCTGTATAACGGGAAGTTGAATTCGAAAGTATGGAGAAACTAGTTAAGGAAATAATAAAAGGGGTACTGTTTTCCTGCTGTTGTTTTTTGGGGCTCCGTGTTCAGTAAGTACGCCGTTGCTGGTATCCTGAGCCTGTCGAAGGGCTCACCAGCAACACGAACTATAGAGTTATTTCAATTTTCTTATTTACTTTTTGGCATTGCCCCAAAAAGTAACAAAAAGGTCTAGGTAAAACGAATGCCTCCGGCCGTTTTACCTGCCCACGCACCTTTGTTGTGACAGGAAACGGAAACATAGTTTGCATTCGTATCGTGAGATGCAAGCGGGAAGATACAAAGGCGTGGCTGGCAGGAACTCCGGTGGCGCTGTGTTCCGTCCTGCTCTCTTTATAATTGTTGGAATCTGAAAAACGGACGGAACAAGGCGCTGCAATTCATTTTGTTTGCCGCCGTGTTTTTAGCCCACGGCCTTCAGCCGTGGGATGCTGTATGTAAGGAAAGGTGGGGGATTGGTTTTAACCAATTACCATTGTTGTGATAACAAAAGGATTTTTTTTTCGTTTTGGAGGAAATCAGCACTTATGCGGTTACTGTCTTCTGCCTGTTGGCTACTTTGCGTAGCCATTTTTTCATCCTGTAAAACCGAAAAAGCAAATGAGTTGTATGCAACTTTGGAACAGAGCCTCGGTAGTTCTGATAGAACACTGGATCGTTATACAGCTTCCGTATTGTTTGAATTAGACAAAAAGTTGAACGAGGCATTTTCGCAAGAAAAGGCTGGCTTTTGGTACCCCAAAGCAATAAGGATAAATGAGATTTCTAAAAAGACCTATGTATATATCGAGACGCTAAAGGGTGCAAAGGATAAGCAACCGGTAATAATTAACAGAGCATCGTCCGACGAGCTTTTTGCTAAGCTTATTGAATACAGGGACAGTATGTTGGGCACTGACCCAAAAATCAACGAAGTTTTTAAAGAGCAAGAATTTTTGATTATAAAGGAGATGAATACTTCTGAGAATAATAAAGAGAATTTTTATAAATCTTTTTTTCAGGAAAAGAAAGCCGGGGAAATTTCTCTTTTCTTAAGCACTCTTCAAAACAGAATAAAAATTTTTGAGAACAAATTGGTTATTTTCTGCAATGAACATGTCGGTGGAATGAATGACTGGTTTGATTCATACTCTGCTATTATTGGACAAAATAAAGCACAATTATTACCCGGGCAATTCATCGAAATAACAGCCGGGGTGGGGGCATTCAGTGTAAAAGCAAAACCTGTGATAAGTATAAAGAAAAAGCTTCAGGAGATAAGCGAAGATGGTGCGGTGCATTATAAAGCCAGAGTTCCTTCGACTCCCGGTAATTACTTTATTCCGGTTGAGATTTCTTTTATAGATGAATTCGGAAAACAACAGACCATTTCAAAGAGTATAGAATATAAAGTTGTAAAACCTCAATAAATGAACAGGGTTGCCAGCTTTTAAAAAGCTGGCAACCCTTTGTGTTCCCTCTTGTTCTTTATGACCCGGCCTTCTGCTGTTTTAATTGCAGCCATTCGCTTTTCAGCATAGCGAACTGGTATTCGCTTCCCCATTGACCTTTAAAGAAAATGTTTTCGATAAAATGTCCTTCCTGCCGGAAGCCGGTACTTTTCAGCAGTTGGATGGAGGCGATGTTGTCGGCATCTACCGTTTCGGTGACCCGGTGAAAGCCGGGAAGGCTGAATAGAAAATCCAGGATAGAAAGAAGCGTCTCTTTGGCATAGCCTTTTTGTTGTTCGGCCGGTGCAATGGTTATACCGATCTCCGCCAGCCGGGTATCGTTGCCATCCAGTTTGACCGCACAGTCACCTATTAACCGGCCGGTGCTTTTGTTTTCAATAGCATACTGCACCCATTCGCCGGGGGTGCCAAATTCTTTATTGGTTTGTTCGTTGATGAAATCTTCTGCCTGCTGCAGTGAAAAAACATCAAAGCCCTGGTATTTGGTTACTTCGGGGTTGGAGCGGTAGGCATGGAAATCCGTAAGGTCTGCTAATCTTAGATTCCTTATCAACAGGCGTTCGGTATGTAATATCAATTTATTCATTGCTACTGTAAAATTCACACTAATTTATTTCGTCAATACTTATGTCAAGTAACTGCCCGTTTACAGGGTAAACTCCTTTTTTCCATATTTCTTTGTCAAACGGAGGTAATGTTTTTTCCTCCCTGAAATATTGTCCTGATGTTTTAAAGTCAATGAACTCTTCGCTCCCAATCTTTCTGATAAATTCAAACTCGGTGTTGGGAAATGTTTTTTCGTCTTCAAGTATGTCCAGGTACTGCCCCCATAAAAAAAGCGTCTTTTGTTGTCCTTTCTCCGTTACTGAAACATAGTAAGCAATTCCGAAGTCCTCAAAATCTGCTCTTTTTACAGCCCTGGTTGTTTGCACTTTTACAACTTCAACTTTTCCTGTTTGTATTGCGTGTATTTGTTTTGCGTTTGAAAATCCGCCTTCAAACTTCTTTGTTATCCAAAGTGCAATAGCAACTGCAAGGATCATGATAATGATACAATAGATTGCCTGGGTGCCGGATGCTACTGGTCTGAAATAATCATAAATAAGCAGTGGGGCAAGCAGAATCATGGCAATTACTATCAGTTTCAAAACAAAATGTTCAAACCGCTTATAAAGCCCCGGTAACCGCTTTATTTGTTGTTTTTTTTCGGCTTGGGTAAATTCTCTGATGGTTGATGTGATCACTTAATTATTTTTTTTCTCTATCAGGTTTGTTTTGAAATTTATAGATGCAAATTAGTAACTAATCGCCTTATAATATTGCGGTGGATGCCGGCTGTTGTTTTACTTATGCAAAATCCTATGCAATTTTTCATAGTCTCCATCCTGCCCGAAATCATTTGTGTTGGCAATTGTTCCGGTTATGTGGTGTTGCATACACTCAAAGCAGATCTTAGCCGTTCCAATAACTTTATTTTGCACTTTGAATATCAGGATATCACGAAAAATAGGGATGCAGGCTGTGGTAATACCTTCCTTGACTTTCTTTTCAATGAATATGTTATCAATGGCTTCAAATTCAGATTTGTCAACAGTTTTCTTTGTATACCCGATCTCTTCCAGTTTGTCAATAAAATATAAATCCTGGTTGTCTTTTGGGATATACCCGCTAATGACACTTAATTTCAGAGAATCAATTACAGACAGGTGCTGGTTTTCACTTAAAGCCTGAAGTTTGGATCCGTGAAAATCAATTGAGTAGTGTGTAATCTCATCGTAGGTAAAGAATTTTTTGCCTTTCTTTTCCCGGCAACTGGTCAAAGCCAGGCTTAGTAGTGTAACAAAAAGAATTTGTCTCATTTACTTGTATGTTTTTTGCGCCGTTGCTGGTATCCTGTGCCTGGCGAAGGGCTCACCAGCAACACGAACTGCCGGGTTATTTCGAAATTTTATAGTCTGCCAATTATTGATTAATCGCTTTACAAAAGTGCGGTTGGTGATACTTCGGCAAGTTCAGTATTTACCAACCCCGGCGTGTTGGCTATTAGAAGACTAACAAAGGCTGAAATCTTATTTTTTCTTAGAATTATTATAGTTCCTTTAATTCAAGTAAAGCTTCCAGTTTTTTATTTCTTTCATCCGTTAATTCTTTGAGGCAAGTGTATAATAGTAAAGGCTGCATAGAGCCTCCTTCTGCATCATTACTCTCTAACTTGCAATGAGTCTCTTTATACTTAATCCAAGCTCTCTGTGCTTCCAGTAGTAACTTTTTTCCCACCGCATTCTCCTTGGCCATAAGTTTTTTGTAATTGGCTGCCATGATTTTATCAGACGCCATAAACTCCTTCTGTGCCTGTTCATTCATTTCTGCTTGCGTTTGGGCAAATGAAGAATTTCCAAAAACAATTAAAAAAGCTAAGATTCCCGATGATTTAAACATGTAGTATAGATTTTAAAATAATAGTTTACAAGCCTAATGCAGATGAGTGTGTTGTTTTGGTTTTTACGCCGTTGCTGGTGTTTCTCACCAGCAACACTAGCTGTCGGGTTATGTCGAAATTTGTAGTTTGCAAATTATTGATTAATCGCTTTACAAAACTGCGGTTGGTGAAAAACACCAACCTCGGCGTGCTGGCTATTGGAAGACCAACAAAGGCTGAAATGATGTTATTTTCATAATTGTGAAGTGTCAGTTTTGTGTTACCGCTATAGGTAACAGATTTGAATTCGGTAGGATTTTTCAAATGTCCTACCGAACGTTGCCAATGATTAAAGTTACAAAAGATGGAAACATTTTGCTACTCATTTGTATAGCATTGAGCTTGATATGCAGCTGATAATACTACAAAAGCTGAGGCTTAGCCTCCGCCAGCAGGGAAATGTAACTTATTGTTTTAAGACAAACCTATCAAAATACTAATCGAATCTAATTGCCTTTCCTACTTTTATTAATTTATAATTGATAATTGAGCCGGATGGATTTCTGATTGGTCTCCTTACCATAATTGTTCCATTTGATAAAACGTGATAGGTGACATGTGTAGTACTGAACTCCCATTCAACGCCTGCAAATCTTGGTTGTTTGGCATGTCCAATATGAACATATTCGCCATTCAAAGGGCTTACAGCTAGTATTCTACTTTTAGTTGTCACTACATATGATAGGGGTATTGTGTCGTTTTCAATAATACATTGCGTTTTTATCATCTCTTGTCCAGAAAATGACCCTTTGAAAATTTTATTTTTCGGGTAAAATGTAATTCCTGCTGTACTAACTGATACTTGATCGTTGAAAATTAAATCGCCCTTTTCATTAGCTTCTTTTTCTATGCTGCCCCCTAAATCTTTTAAATAGTCATATGCAAATTTTGCCACTCGCCCTTCCCTGCCATATTGTTCAACATGCATTACTTCGTGGCCCCACCACCATGAAGCTTGTTTAAAGGTGGGTGGTTGGGCATTAAAAACAATTATATTGTCTACAACAACAGCATAATGGTCTCCCATAAATTTTTTTGTCTGACCAATTGCATTTGGCAATGTAATTTCAACACTACCTACCGTATATCTTGCACGATTTAATACTTCCGCACTAAAGTAATTCTGTAATCCGGTTTTTACATCATCTGGTAAAGGTTGTGCTACATCTTTATATTTATTTACGGCGACTTCGATTGCGGTAGCAAGAGGGGCACCCAATACAATAAATGGATTTTCATCCTTTAAAGCCACAGCGAGAGCTTCAGTCGAGGTAGGGGCAAGCTGATTATAAAATCTCTGGCTAAAAGTCATTAAATCAAATACAAACTCACCTTTCCGCCCAAGTTTTTTTGCAACAAACGCTTCAGCTTTTTGATACATGATTTCTTGAGGTGCAGCTATAAATGCTACTACCGGCTGAATTTTTTGCAACATTTCTCCTGCATGGGCACTTTTTGCAATATCCTTATATGGTTGAAAAATTTCTTGAGGCTTACTTACTCCTCTGACAACTTCAACCGTTTTTATTACAGTTTCGGTCGGGGCTTTTGCAATGTTAATGCCTGTTTCAACAGCACGTTTGACATACTTCCATGGCTTTTTGAAAGGCTGAGCATTTGTAGAGGTTAACAAAATGGTCAGAAAGGAAAGCAAAATTATCTTTTTCATAAATTTTGTTTTGGTTAAATAAATTATTATGATTGCTTAGGAAGTATTTAACTCTTTTTATGGGAAGTCAAACGCTTAGAAATCTCATGACACACAACACATAAATTTGAAACCCTCATGGCTTCCTTTCACGAAAACTAACCTTCGATTTTCAAATACTTGCCCCTCGGCGTTTCAGGTGTTAGTGTCACAATCCATCGTTTGGGATATTTCTTCGCCATCGAAATTGTTTTAAACCAATATCTCGCTGCCATTTAATTTTCATTTTGTCATGTTGTTGCCTGTTGTCCATGCCTTGTAGAAGTGATTAATGGGAACTATCAGGCTTTACAAGTGTTACAGATATAATGTTGCTTTGCCTAGCAAGTGTACAATTCTTATTTTAATTCTTTATCCGTTAAAAGACGGAATTTTTGATGGTCCCTGCACCAGATGCTGCGCATTGATTCCAGGTACGGCAGCCGAAAAGTAAGGAAGGGAAGATTCCTCGTGCCTCGGAATGACAGAGACAGGAATGACCCTGAATTATATGCTTCGCATGAATTCAGGGCAGGCGCAAGAGGCGTTGCCATCTGCACTGCAGCTGGCTAACCCCTTAAAATCCCAGTTTTTACAGTTGTTTCCCGTATCTGCCTTCGGGCTTCGTTTCGTATCTTCGCTGGCCTATGGCAGAAGCAATTAATAAAGAAGAACGCAGCCTCAATTTCCTGGAGGAGATCATTGAAGAGGACCTGCAGGCCGGCAGGTACCAGCAGATCATTACCCGTTTTCCGCCGGAGCCGAATGGCTACCTGCATATCGGTCATGCCAGCAGCATCTGTCTCAATTTCGGGCTCACCAAAAAATACCCCGGCTATACCAACCTGCGGTTTGATGATACCAACCCCGTGACGGAAGAAACTGAATACGTGGAGAGCATCAAGGATGATATCCGCTGGCTGGGCTTTACCTGGAAGCATGAACTCTATGCTTCGGATTATTTTGACAAGCTGTATGAATTTGCCGTGGCACTGATCCAGAAGAACCTGGCCTACGTGGATGACAGTACATCAGAAGAAATAGCGGCGATGAAGGGCACACCCACGGAGCCGGGCAAAGACAGTCCCTACCGCAACCGTTCCGTGGAAGAGAACCTGGAACTGTTTGCCCAAATGAAGGCCGGTGCATTTCCCGATGGCAGCCGCACCCTGCGGGCCAAAATAGATATGGGGCATATCAATATGCTGATGCGGGACCCCATCCTGTACCGCATCAAACATGCCCATCACCACCGCACGGGTGATAAATGGTGCATCTACCCGATGTATGATTTTGCCCACGGGCAAAGCGACAGCATTGAAAATATCACTCACTCCATTTGTACGCTGGAGTTTGTGCCGCACCGGGAATTGTATGACTGGCTGATCGAAAAATTAGCTATCTATCCTTCGCACCAATACGAGTTTGCCCGCCGAAACCTGAACTATACCGTGACCAGCAAACGGAAATTGCTGCAATTGGTGAATGAGAAACATGTGGTGGGCTGGGATGATCCGAGGATGCCGACGATCAGTGGGATGCGCCGCCGGGGTTATACCCCCGAAGCGGTCCGGGAGTTTTGTGACCGGATCGGTATTGCCAAAAGAGAGAACACGGTGGATATTGGTTTGCTGGAATTTTTTGTGCGGGAACATCTGAACAGGATCGCCCTGCGGAGAATGGTGGTGTTTGACCCGGTGAAGGTGGTTATTACCAATTACAGCGGTGATGAAGAAATACTGACCAGCGAGAATAACCCCGAAGACCCGAACAGCGGGATGCGGGATATTCCTTTCTCGAATGAACTGTATATCGAACGGGAAGATTTTATGGAGAACCCGCCGAAAAAATATTTCCGTTTGGCCCCGGGGCAAATGGTGCGTTTGAAAAGTGCTTATATCATCCAATGCAATGAAGTGATCAAAGATGCGGAGGGCAACGTAACGGAACTGCGCTGCACCTATATCCCGGAAAGTAAAAGCGGGCATGATACTTCCGGCATTCATGTAAAAGGTACGCTGCACTGGGTGAGTATGAAGCATGCGATCAACGTGGAAGTAAGAGAGTATGACCGCCTGTTCAAAGTGGAAGATCCGACGGATGAAGAAGGCGATTTTAAAGAGTACCTGAATCCCGATTCGTTGAAAGTGGTGACAACAGCGTTTGCAGAACCGGCATTAAAGACTGCGAAGTTTGATGAACGTTACCAGTTTCTGCGCAAAGGTTATTTCTGTCTCGACAGGGACAGCAGCCCGAGCGGGTTGATCTTTAACCGGACCGTGGGATTGAAAGATGCGTGGGCGAAGGAGAGTAAAAAGAGTTAGTCTGGAGTCTTGAGTCGGAAGTCGGAAGTCGGAAGTCGGAAGTCGGAAGTCGGAAGTCGGAAGTCGGAAGTCGGAAGTCGGAAGTCGGAAGTCGGAAATTTGCAGTGAGTAAATATAATTGAAGCGTCTTTAACGGGACGCTTTTTTTTGGGTTAGCGGCAGGAGGAAAATCAGGCAGTAAGCTCTTTTTTGCTGATATTAATCATAGGGGCAATTTGGTGGAGTCATTAGCTTCGGATAAAACTTATCAATCATGAGCTACACAAGTATCACCAAAATGGAGAACCTGCACGACGAAGCGCTGCGGGGATTGAGCTTTTATAAAGAAGATCTTGATATACTGGAAAAACGATTAGTGGAAGTGGCCGCTAAGAACAGCAGTTTTGAAGCCCGACAGGATATTGAGCATTTTCAAAACCAGTTTTTAGTGCAGCAAAACAATATCAGTACCCTGAAACACAAAATCAAAAGTCATGTACATGAATTGAGTGTACAAAGCTCAACGCATGGTGGCCGGGTGGAAACGGAAAAATTAGGTATTGAAAAAGAATTAGCGGATGAATACCAGGACCTGGAAAAAGTGATCAATGAAATGCGGCATGAGTTCAACCGCTTTCTCAGCAAGTGGATGTAAGTAAGGCAAACCAAAATAGATATACAAGAACACTGGCTATTAAAAAGGGGTGATGAATTTTATTTCATCACCCCTTTGTTTATTTATGATCCGGGAACCTTATTTGTATTCACCAAAGATTTCCCGGAAGGTATCAGCGATCTCACCCAGGGTGCATTTATTTTCCACGGCATCCACCACGGCGGGCATAATATTCTCACCGCTTACGGCACGGTCATTCAGTTCCTGCAGGCATTGATCCACTTTGGCATGATCCCGGTTATTTTTCAGGCGGTTTAATTTTTCCACCTGTACTGCCCTGATACTGTCATCCACTCTCATCATGGGTATATGGGCCTCGTCTTTTACCTGGAATTTATTAACGCCGACAATGATCTTTTCGCCGGTCTCGATATTGCGCTGGTATTCGTAAGCACTGTGGGCAATCTCATCCTGTATAAAGCCCTGCTCAATGGCGGATACACTGCCACCCATGGCATCAATCTTCTGGATCAATTGCCAGGCGGCGGCTTCCACTTCGCTGGTTAAACTTTCAATAAAGTAAGAACCGGCTAAAGGATCCACGGTATCCGGTGCACCACTTTCAAAAGCCACGATCTGTTGTGTACGCAAAGCGATCCTTGCCGCTTCTTCAGTGGGTAGGCTCAATGCTTCATCATAGCCATTGGTATGTAAGGATTGGGTGCCGCCCAATACGGCAGCTAAGGTTTGTATCGTAACCCTTGAAATATTATTGAGTGGTTGTTGTGCTGTCAGTGTACTGCCGCCGGTTTGTGTATGAAAGCGGAGCATCATCGCTTTTTCATCGGTGGCGCCGAGGTCTTTCATCATCTTAGCCCACATTCTCCTCGCAGCCCGGAATTTGGCCACTTCTTCAAACAAATTATTATGGGCATTGAAGAAGAAGGAGAGACGTTTTCCAAATACATTAATATCTAATCCTTTTTTCAGTGCAGCTTCCACGTAGGCTTTACCATTGCTAAGTGTGAAAGCAATTTCCTGTACGGCAGTGGAACCGGCTTCCCGGATATGATAACCGGAAATAGAAATGGTATTCCACTTCGGTACTTCCTTGCTGCACCATTCAAAAATATCGGTGATGATGCGCATGGAAGGTTTGGGCGGATAGATATAGGTTCCCCTGGCAGCATATTCTTTTAAAATATCATTCTGGATGGTGCCGGAAATTTTTTTCAGGTCAGCACCCTGTTGTTTGGCCAGTGCCACATAAAAAGAGAGCAAAATAAATCCTGTTGCATTAATGGTCATGGAGGTACTGACCTCTTCGAGTTTAATACCGTTGAACAGGGTCTGGATATCTTCAATGCTGTCGATGGCCACACCCACTTTTCCCACTTCGCCTTCGGATAAAGCATGGTCACTGTCGTACCCAATTTGTGTAGGAAGATCAAAGGCCACACTCAGGCCACTGACACCCTGTGATAATAAATAGTGATAGCGTTTATTACTTTCTTCTGCCGTGGAGAAGCCGGCATACTGGCGCATGGTCCAGAGTTTGCCGCGGTACATATCGGGCTGCACACCCCGGGTGAACGGAAATTGACCAGGTAATTCAGTTTGTAGTTGGTGGTTGGCAGTTGGTGGTTCTGTATAAAGCGATTTTATTTCGATTCCGCTGTCGGTGTAAATTTTTTTCTCTTCCATACTGTTAGTTTTGTCCATTGACCATGGACCATTGTCCATCGGTCAGCAGGATGAGTCAATCATGGTAATGAATCCCTGAATTTTGTGATCATCCGGCAAAGATGATCGTATTCATCATAAAGCCGTTTATATGTTTCTTCGTCCAGGTATTTTCTTTTCCGGGCCAACATCAGGCAGCCGACTACTTCAATAGCCGAACGCAGGGAAATATTCAGAAATCTTGCAAACTCTGCATTTGACAGACCGGTACTGCCTTCGCATATATTTAATACCACCGAATCAGCTGCTCTTTTTATTTGCGAACAAAGACTGAATAGTTCAATTTTCGGGAATTGTAATGCACAGGCATGAATGTCATCACTGAGGTCAAAAGCTTTTTGCCAGATCTTTAAATTTTCAAATTTAAACGGCATGATCAATTGTTTAAGCGATGGACAATGGTCCATGGTCTATGGACTCTTTCTCCCTCACCTCATCATCTTCTTCGCTTCAAAATTCAATGCTTCCATTACGATCTCATGCAAAGCACCCTTCTTACTCGCCATCATAAATTCCAATAACCGCCTGTTCATATCCAAACCACTGGCTTCGGCCGGTAAGCTGGCACCCACCTGGTTTATGATCAGCATATTCTGGTCTTTCAGGTTCTTGACGGCTTCCCAGGCAGTGGGGCTGACATAGATCTGCTGCGTGGTATTGTATTCGTATTCCTGTTTGACACTGTCGATCAGCAGGCGTTGCATTTGCCGGGCATCCAGGCCGGGTTGGTTGGCACGGCTTACTAAGTTGGGAATGGCAATGCGTTCTGCCAGCATCACCAATCTTTCATAAGCTTGTAATTGCAAAGGCCGGCTGGTAAATCCATCTGCCGGTTCGCTGCTGGCTTTTTTCTTTTTTAATTCATTCACGAGGTAGAAACTGTAGAGGGCAATCAGCAAGGCAACGATGGCGGTCAAAAAAGTGATCATGTTCAGATCCATAGGAAATGTATTTGTGTTGCAGCAAAAATAGGGAAGGAAAGGCGAGTGGCAAGTGATGGCTGTCAGCGGGCCAACCGTTAAAATTCCTGAACCCGGAAACCGGGGGATTCTTTTCCTTGGAATCATTGGTTATTTTTGCCCTATGGAAATGACAATGACCAACCCGGTAACACTGACAGCAGGCGCTGTGGCAGAGATCAGGAAACTGATGGCGGCAGATAATTTTGATACCACCCAGGTATTAAGAGTGGGAGTAAAAGGAGGCGGCTGCTCCGGCATGACCTATGTGCTCGGCTTCGACCAGCAAACGGATAATGATATGACCTTTGACGTGGAAGGGATCACCTGTGTGATGGACAAAGCTCACCAGATTTATCTTTATGGTATGCTGGTGGACTGGCAGGATGGATTGAATAACCGGGGCTTCACATTCAAGAACCCCAATGCCAGCAGTACCTGTGGCTGCGGAACCAGTTTTGCCGTATAAGAAATAATACCGCTGACAAATCATAAGCTTCCTTCCCGGGAGCTTTTTTATTTTGATTACTGCAGGGAAATAAAAAAGCCTGTTCATTAAGAACAGGCTTTCGGTATAAAGATTCTTTTATTATGCTTTTGTTTCAGCAGGCTTCGCTGCTACTGCTGCTTTCTTTCCTTTGGGCGTACCTAAGTCAACCAGGATAGGTGCTGCCACAAAGATTGAAGAGTACGTACCCGTGATAACACCGATCAGCATCGCAAAGGCGAAACCTCTTGTTACCTCACCACCAAAGATGAAGAGGATCAGGATGGTTAAGAATACTGTCAGTGATGTCATGATGGTACGGCTCAGGGTCTCATTGATCGCCCTGTTGATCGTATCACCCAATGCGGCGGAAGGATACAGTTTCCTGTCTTCCCTGATCCGGTCAAATACGATCACGGTATCATTCATCGAGAAACCGATCACCGTCAAAACTGCTGCGATAAAGTGCTGGTCAATTTCCAGCGGGAACGGTACGATAGCCCTCGCAAAAGAGAAGACGATCAGGGTTACCAATACGTCGTGCAACAAAGCGACGATCGTTCCGAGTGAATATCTCCAGTCGCGGAAACGGATGAAGATATAGAGGAAGATAGCTAACAGGGCAAAGAGTGTTGCCTGTACAGCTCCTTTCTTCAGGTCATCCGAGATAGTAGGTAATACTTTCTTGGATGCGATCTTGTATTTCGTACTGTTGGCAAACTGGTCATAGGTCATACCGGCAGGCAGGTGATTCTTCAAACCTGTCATTAAGGTGGTCATTACCACGGAGTCAACATTCTGACCAGATGTCTGGTTGGTCTCATCGATCAGGTAAGCGGTTGTGATATCCAGTGTTTTGGTATCGCCAATGGTTTTAATGACCGGGCTTTCATTGTTAAATGCAACGGTCAGCTCTTTACGAACCTGCTCTACATCCACTTTATTATCAAACCGAACGGTGTAACTGCGTCCCCCGTTAAATTCCACACCATAATCAAAACCGTTGAAGAAGGAAGCGATACCTAATCCCAGTATCACGAACGATATTCCGTAAGCTATCTTCCTGTATTCAATGAATTTGAATTTAGCATGCTGGAATACTTTGCGGCTGATACCGGTGAAATATTGCAGGTGACGTTTCTTATTGGTGAAGATATCGCTGATCCAGCGGCTCACGAGGATACCACAGAACAAGGATAAAAGGATACCGAGGATCTGCGTGGTGGCAAAACCTTTTACAGGGCCCAAACCAAAGTAGTAAAGAATGATCGCTGTTAACAGGATGGTGATGTGACCATCCAGTACAGGCGGTAAGGAGCGTTTATATCCTTCATTAATAGCCGGGATATAACCTTTGCCTTTTGTGAGTTCTTCCTTGATACGTTCGTAAATGATTACGTTCGTATCCACGGCCATACCGATGGTGAGTACCAAACCGGCAATACCCGGTGCGGTTAAGGTTGCACCAAGCCCGGTCAATACACCTACGGTAAAGAGCAGGTTTAAGATCAGCGCAATATTAGCGATCCATCCGCTGGTATTATAATAGACCAGCATCAGGAGGAAGATCACGATAAAAGAAATAAAGAATGCCATCGCACCACCGTTGATTGCTTCTTTACCCAGTGTTGGGCCCACTTCCTGGTCTTGTAATATTTTGGCAGGAGCTGATAATTTACCTGACTTCAGGATGTTCGCCAGATCCTGTGCTTCCAGTACGGTGAAATCGCCGGTGATCCTGGAACGGTCGCCGAGTTTTTGTTCTGCAACAGGCGCAGAATAAACAATACCATCCAGTACGATAGCAATGGGAATACCGGCGAAGGTTGGGGTTTTCTTGGTTTTATCGGTCAGGTTGCCCCAGTCAATTGCACCCTGGCTGTTCATTTCGAGGGAAACAATCGGGTTAGCATTATCATAATCCTGGTAAGCATCACTGATCGCCTCTCCTTCCATCGGTGCTTTTTCCCGGTTGTACGTTCTTAAAACATACAGGGGTACCATTTTCTTATCTGCTTTAGAAGGAATACCAAAAGCGAAACGGGCATCCGAAGGGAAATTCTTACTGATCAGCGGCGAGGTTAAAATCTTACGTACTTCAGCAGAGTCTTTATCTGCGTTCACAAGGCCAATTCCACCCTGTGCCGGGGAGAACTGGATCAGTCTATCTAGGCCGGGTTTGCCCTCGTCTGTTTTTGCTGTTTCTGCAGTTGCAGGTGAATCAATTCCTACCTGTTCGGACAATTTATCTTTCGCAGAATCAACAGGAGTCTTTGCAACAGGTGGAACGGAATCAGTTGCTGTTGCAACGGTGCTGTCTGTCTTAATGCCTTTAATGAAATTATTGTAGTCGGTGATTGATTTAACGATGGCGGGTTGCAGATCATCCAACCGGTAAGTTTCCCAGAATTGAAGATTGGCAGTTGACTGCAATAATTTTCTTACCCTTTCCTTGTCTTTGATACCGGGGAGTTCTACTGTGATAGTACCACGGTCGGGGTTGGGGTTGATGGAAGGTTGCGCCACACCAAACTGGTCAATACGGTTATTCAATACCCGGAACGTATTATCGAAAGCGTCTTTGGCATTTTTGCGAAGTACAGATACCACTTTATCATCACTGTCGCCGATCCTGATGTCTTTTGGATTGGCTGCAAAGAAAAGGGCGGCCATTTTTCCTTCACCGGCCAGCTTTTTATATTCGGTGGTAAACAGGGTCACAAAATCTGCATCACTGTTTGCTTTTTGTTTTTCCGCATTGCTTAAGGCGGCCAGGAAGGCGGGGTCTTTGGAGTTGCTGGCTAATGTTCTCAGCAGCCCGGTCATTTCCACTTCCAGGGTCACGTTCATACCACCCTGCAGGTCGAGACCCAGGTTCAGTTCTTCTTCTTTGGCTTTCTGGTAGCTCACCGGTCCTGTGATACCATAGGTCAGTGTTTCATCTTTGGTGCTGGCTAATAAACGCTTCAGTTCTTCATCATACACTGTTTTCAAGGAATCCGGAAGATCATCCGCTCTTGTAAATTTCTTTGCATCAGCATGATTGGCTTTTACAAACGTAAAAGCTTTGGCTTCCATTTTCTTTTCATGGTTTTTTACAAACCAGGTAAATGACAGTTGGTAAAGAGAGTAGATAATCAGCAGGATCGCAAAAAATCTGACCAGACCTTTGAATTGCATACGTTATGGGTATTTACTTTTATAAGCCTTATCCGGCCATCGTTAAGCAGGTAAAGGCTTTGCCTAAAATTTAAGGACGGCCCGCCCGAATTTTCCATCCTTAATTTTACCGGAAAATTATTTTTTCGGAACGGGCGGGCAAAGATAGGGTTTTCAGGCAGAACCCGAAACTGCATTTCAGGGGCTTTTTGAGGAGGCCGGGGGCCTTTTTTCAGGTGGATTTCAGGCTGTTAAGGATAAAGAAAGTGGCGGCGGCCCCAATGACGAATGCCAGCAGGCTGACGAGTAGCTTTTTGCTTTGGGGTGCCTGCTCTTTCCGGATTTCAGCGCTGAGAATTGTTACATCGGCCGGTAAGGCAGCCCCGCTGATGAGAAGGGCCAGTTCCTGCGTTTCGTTTACTGTAAAATCACCTGTTATCATTGATGTAGATCCCAAGCGTTGTTGGGGGGCGGGTGCAGTCAACAGGAAATTGTCAAAAAGCATCGCAATAGGTTTACCAATATTGTTTTCGGTGAGATTTCCCCAGGCATAAGTACCGGCTTCTGTAAATTCCATGGTAACGACCGGCTTTCCGTTTTTAAAACTACCTGTTGCGCTGGCAATGTCTTCGTTTTCTATCACTGCTTTTTCATGGCCTCTTGTCCTGATAAAATAAAAGCCGAGTTGTTGTTCCCCGGATTCGCTTGGACCCCGAAAAGTTTTTCCAAAACAATACTGTGCATCGGAGGGCAGGCTGTAGATCAGTTCTTTTCTTCTGAACAATTCTCCCAGCCTGGCGGTGTCTTTGATCTTTACTACTCCCAGTTCAGCAGGAGAATAAGATACCTGTAGTAAAGAACTGATGCCTTTACTGCGCTGCAGTTCTTGTTGTTCAGAAAAGTTCATACTGTCCAGCAAAGCTTTTACTTCAGGTGATATGGCTGCAACCGTATCAGCCGTATTTATTTCTTCCGAACCAGCGTTTTCAGCTTGCAAAATAGAGTCAGCAAGATTAATAGCGGGTAAGATTTCCTGCGGGGTATACATTTCCCGGAATTGAAGAAGCCCCCGGCTGGTCAGCCATTCTTTTATGCGGCTGCTGTCGTCCAGGTTGCTGATCCTGACATCAAATAAAGTTCCACCTTCTTCCGTATTCGCTACTGCTGAAATAGAATGTTTATACATAGCTGCTGTCAGCCGGTTGGCTATTAGCTGAACGGTTGCAGCAACCGGGTTGCCAGTCACCTGGCTTTTCCTGCTGGTATCCTCTGTTACACGGATACGGTAAGTGGCGGAATACAGGGTTTCTTTTTTGGGTGCGAAAAAAAGATCATAGGCAAACCAGCTCAGTCCTGCAAGGAGACTTCCTGCTATGATTGTTACCAGCCAGCGATTCATTGAACAGTTATTTTAGTTGTATGAAAATACGATTTCATAAAGTTTTTTGCATAACGGGATTTAACTGATCATTTATTGCTGCAGCTATACCGCCGGCAGAACAGGTGTTAGTCATGACTTTTATCAATACTCTTTTTTTCATTGTATTTCCTGCGGCTGCTTTTTTTCAAATTCCTACATTTGCAACGCCTTGCCATTCTCTTTATCTTTTGATTCATTAAACAACAAACATGGAATTATCTTCTTTATTGCAGCGTTTCAGTGAACCGGAAACTTTGAAAATGGCAAAGCTGGGTCGTGAACTGAGGGCCAAAGGAATTGATGTGATCGATCTGAGTTTGGGTGAACCTGATTTTGATACACCGGAACATATCAAAGAAGCGGCGATCAAAGCGATCCATGATAACTTCAGTCACTACACACCGGTGGCCGGTTATACTGATCTGCGGGAAGCGGTGTGCACCAAATTCAAAAGAGATAATAACCTGGAGTATAAACCGGAAAATATTGTTACATCAACCGGTGCCAAACAAAGTTTAGCGAATACAATACTGGCCCTGGTGGATGAAGGCCAGGAAGTGATCATCCCTACACCTTATTGGGTTACGTACAGTGAACTGGTGAAAATTGCAAGAGGGAAAGTGGTGGAAATTCATACCACACCGGAAAGTGGTTTTAAGATCACGGCAGCACAATTAGAAGCAGCGATCACCCCGAAAACAAAAGTATTCCTGTTCTCTTCACCCTGCAACCCCAGTGGTGCAGTCTATAGTAAAGAAGAGTTAGCGGCACTGGCAGCAGTGTTTGCCAAACACCCGCAGGTCTATATCATTTCGGACGAGATCTATGAGTATATCAATTTTGTAGGCAAACACGAAAGCATTGCACAGTTCAGCGCCATCAAAGACCGTGTTATTATCGTGAACGGGTTGAGCAAAGGTTTTGCAATGACCGGGTGGAGGCTTGGTTATATTGCTGCGAATGTTGATATCGCCAAAGCCTGTGAAAAATTACAGGGACAGTTTACCAGCGGCACCTGCTCGATAACACAGAAAGCAGCGGTGGTGGCATTGACCACGGATCTGCGTCCTTCCTTGAAAATGGTGGAAGAATTTACCCGCAGAAGGAAAAGAGTGATGGAACTGGTGCGGGATATTCCGGGTATCAAATGCGGTGAGCCCGAAGGAGCTTTTTATATTTTCCCGGACGTGAGTGCTTACTATGGCAAATCCGATGGAACGAATACGATCACTAATTCCGGTGATTTTTGTATGTACTTATTAAATACAGCCCATGTATCTTCTGTGATGGGAGAAGCCTTTGGTGAACCGGCCTGTGTCCGTTTTTCTTTTGCCAACAGCATGGAAAAAATTGAAGAAGGCTGGAAGCGTATCAGGGCAGCTTTAGCCAACCTGAAATAATTTACTGTGCAGCAACAGCTTCCTCTTTCTTGGGGAGCTGTTGTTTTAAATCTTCTATTGATTTGCTGATCCAGTGAACAGTGCTCATGCCGAAACCGGAGGAGTGGAAATATACTTTTCCTTCCGGTGATACCACCACGTTGGTGGGATAGGAGTTGATGCTGTACTGGTTGCTGATATAACGGCCATTATCCACGATGCGGTAACCAAAGGGATGTGTTTTCAGAAATGCACGGATATCTGCAGCCTGGTCCAGTGCGACTGCAATAAAAACAACGGAGCTGTCTGCTTTGTATGATTCAGCTAATTTATGCAGCTCCGGTATTTCTCTTACACAGGGCGGGCAGTTGATGAACCAGAAGTTGAGTACTATAATTTTACCCGCAAGATTCTTCGTATTGATCTTATTGCCGTCAATATCGGTTGTTTTAAACGAAGAGAACTTACTGCCGGTTTTAAAATACTTGCTTTCCGGTGGTTTGGGAAGAGAGTTAATTCGTTTTGCATAGTCTTCATCTGACAGGCGGATAATAAAAAATGCCGTGTTGGGGTCAGCCGGTTTTTCGGGTTTGATCGTATAACGTCCGGTGGTCATTAACTGCTGCCAGATGGTATAAGGGTATTCCGTACCGGTTGTATCTTTTACAACGGAGTTTTCTGTAAGCCTTACCGGGGCATTGGTTGTGTGTTGTGCATATAATTTCAGCAGGGAGAAAGTGAGTAAGAAAGCAATGACTATTTTTTTCATACCATAATGTTTAGCCACCTGAAAATACAAAGGAGTGCGGTGAAATTAAAATGGCTTTATTTTTTCAGCAACTGTTCATGCAAAGCCAGCACCTGCGGGGTTAACAGTTCCTGTTCGTTATTGACAAGTACAAAATCGCAGAGTTTCATTTTCATATCCTCGCTGAGCTGGCGGTCAATTCTTTTTTGTACTTCCTCTGCGCTGATTTGGTCCCGTTCCATCACCCGTTGAATGCGCAATGGTTTGGGTGCAGACACCCCGATCACATAATCAAGATTTTCGGCTGAGCCGCTTTCAAAGATCAGTGCTGCTTCTTTGATGACATAGGGAGTGGTTTGCTGCTGCATCCAATCATTGGCATGACGAATAGTGGCCGGATGGGTGAGTGCATTCAGCAGATCCAGTTTTTCTTTATCATTAAAAACAATGGAAGCGATATACGGACGGTTCAACCGGCCGTTGCTGTAGCTTTCTTCCCCGAAGTGTTTGATGATCTCTTTTTTCAGTGCTTCATCCGTATTCATCAGTTGCCGGGTAGCCTCATCGGCATAATAAACAGGAATGCCGAGTACTTCAAATACCCGGGCCACGGTGCTTTTGCCGCTGCCAATGCCGCCTGTTAGTCCAACCCGTATCACAGTTACGATTGTTTTAGCTGAATAAATAATTGCTGCTGCTAAAATAGAAAAAGCGCCTGATAAAGGTCAGGCGCTTTTAACGAATCCTGTTCCGTTAAATAACGGTTTATTTCTTGTCGGCTGCAGCCGGCTTGTTCAGGGCAGCAGTCCAGTCCATACTGATGGCCGATTTTTCAATTTTGATATAGCTGCCGGGGCTTACTTCGATGCTTAAGGTACCGTCTTCGTTTACTTTATTAATAGTACCGTGGATACCGGCAATGGTCACGATCTTTTCGCCTTTACCTAATTCTTCAATGAATTTTTTCTGGTTCTTGGCTCTTTTCGCCTGCGGGCGGATAAAGAACAGCCAGAAAACGAGGATCATTAACCCGAGGAAAACGAACTGGAACCCGCCGAAACCACTTTGCGCAGCTTTTTGCTGTAATAAATAGATCTGGAACATGCTGTATTTGATTGTTTGTATAAAAAGTTATTTAATGACTTCTACATGAAAATTCAGTTCATGTCTGGTATTGGGTGTGGTATTTGCCATTACTGCCACTGATTTGTTAGCCGTACCCACCCGGTCTTTGCTGTCAAATGTAGCTTTGATCACTCCTTCTTCACCGGGCATAATAGGTTGTTCCGGTTTTTCAGGAACGGTGCAACCACAACTGGCAGATACACTGGCTATCACTAATGGCTTGCTGCCGGTATTTTTAAACTTATACGTTACTTCCACAACTTTGCCTTCTTTTACGGTACCCAGTTCCTGTAAAGTGCTGTCGAGCCATTGAAGGGTGGTAAAGTTGGCAGAATCGGCCAGTTGTTTATTCAATGCTTCCTGTTTTGCAACCAGGTCTTCTTCCGTCAGTTTTGCGGCTTCTGCTTTTTTATCACCGGTTTTGCAGGCAAGCAGTGTTGCTGCGAGTGTAAGGGTCAAAAAAAATGTTTTCATGCGCTGCGATTTTTAGAACTGCAAATGTAAGGTGATTTCAGGGATCAGGCTTTTTTGTAGTCGGTCTTCTGCATTTTGCCCTGCTGCACCAGTTCTTTGTGAATATTATCAAGGATCCCGTTCACAAACTGGCCGCTTTGCTGGGTACTGTATTCTTTGGCCAGGTCAATGTACTCGTTGATGGTTACTTTAGGCGGGATGGTTTCAAAGTACAGGAATTCGGAAACTCCCATTTTCATGAGGATCATATCCAGCAGGGCGATCCGCTCCGGGTCCCAGTTCTTCAGTTTCGGAACGATCAGTTCCTGCAGGTATTCATTTTTATCCACCACCGTTTGCAGCAGTTCTTGGGCAAACTGTTCTTTATCCGGTGTGGCTATCTGTTTGAAATTGCAGCTGCCGGGTTTTTGAATATAACTGGCCAATAACTGCACCAGCATTTCGCCGTCATCATCCCAGTTGCTGAAGTTCTCTTCAATATGCGAGACAAATAATTCATTGGCCAGCATCAGGTCGTTCAGGATGAACTCCATGATCTTTTTCTCTTCAGCTTTTTCCCGGGTCTGCTGGTTGATATATGTTTTATATTCTGTTGTTTCAACCAACTGGTGATAGGTCTTCCGGATCAGTTCTTTGTCGGCAATACGTTCAGGTTTCTGGGCAGCAAATTGTTCCTTTAATGCAGGGTCTTCTAAAATTTTCCAGAGCAATTCATTGCCGGCTATTTTCGTATTCACATTGAGATCGTCTGAAGTGGGGAGGTGTTTACCGGCCCGCTGGTGTGAATCTTTTTCTGCGTAGCGGGTTACTTCGGTCAGGAACCAGATCAGGTAAACCAGCAGGCTGCGGCTTTCATCAAAATGCTGTTGTAAAATCTTGCGGGGCCCGCTGCTTTTCGCCTCATTTTCCAGGGTGGCTATTGTGTAAAGGGTCTGCATCACTTTCACCCTGATATTTCGTCTGCTGATCATATTTGAACTAAGAACTTTTTGAAGCAGCAAAGATAAGGAAGCAACCCCGCATTATCGTTACTGTATTTGCCAAATGAAAAGCCTGCCGGGATTGTCAGCAGGCTTTTAAAACCAGTTGGTTACAGGCTATTATTCTTTTATGAAGCGTAGCAATTCCGTTCCGGCAGCACTGGTTAGCCGTACAAAGTATACCCCGGCTTTCAGGTGACTGACAGGGATCTGTTTTTTGATCATGGCACCGTTTACCTGTTCCTGGTGGACTGTTTTCATGTCGGCCGCAAATATTTCTATTGAATACCTGTTGATCACGGTACTGAAATTAATTGTTATGATATCAGTGGCCGGAACAGGATAGAGGAAAGCATTGGTTTGTCCTTTTTGGATCTGCACATTTACAATGCGGCTGTATTTATAATTATCATCCAGGTCGGTTTGTTTTAACCGGTACCAGGTAGTTCCTGTTGCCGGTTTGATATGCAGGTATTCATAGGTTTGCAGGGACGTTGAATTTCCTTTTGATGCAATAGTTGCCAGCGGCGCAAAATTTCTTCCGTCGGTACTTATTTCAATAATGAAATCCCGGTTATTCTGTTCAAAAGAAGTAGCCCATTTCACCAGGGTGTTTTGCTGGCTGGTTGCCACTGCCGTAAAATCTGTTAGTGATACCGGAAGTGTGGCTCCTGCATCCACAAGGAAAAAGCGGGAGAAGCCGGTGAAGGGAGCCGTGAAAACGGTGGTGCCCGAACCCAGGGTGGTAACCGTTGGGGTCATGAATTGTGTATTTGTGGCATTCGCAGCAGCAGCAGAGGCGGCTGTTGTTTTTGCAATACGTAAAGTAGCCGGGTTCTTGCCGCCCAGTTCTGCATTCTCAAAATACAGGGAAATGGAGTAGCCTGTTGTTGCTACGTTGGTAGTCGGAGTAATAGCAAAAACTTTGGCAGAACGTTGCCCGCCCAGTGCATTTACCCAGGCAGTGCCGCCTGCTTCGAGTGTGGCATTAACGCAGCCTAAGGAAGCAGTCACACTGTTTAGCCTGAAAAGAAGGCGGTTATTATTTGAATAAAAATAATCATTACTGCCTGTTGCAATATGATTGGCTGCAACAGAAGTGGCTACTGTTTCAATGGGTGTACCCGTGGTGGAAACATCCAGCCGGATGACGGGTTTTATCCCGGTGCCAAAATAACTTACAGAGCTGAATGAACCCGAACAATTAATTCCGTTCTGGTAGAACATATTTCCCTGGGAGGCAAGTCCGCCATCGGAGTAAGCTTCAACGAGGTCGGCCGCATTACCTGCATCGGCTGTACCGTTATCGTAACAAATTTCAATCGCCAGGTTGCTGGTTCCATTCCAGTTAAAGGGCGATGAGAGAGTAAAATTATTCCAGCCTGCCGTGGTGGAAACGGATGCTGATGAATATACAGTTATCATCCCTCCAATAACAGTTACCGATCCGTCCACCAGGTAAGTTGTACTGGTATGGGCCATCCTGATGGAGAAACTGGTAAAAGGTCTTGTACTTAGTTTGGAATTGATAAAAAGCTGGAGGGAAGTGATGCTTCCTGCAGAAACCCCGGCAGCAAGCAGTTCACTTGCTTTATAGAGATACTGGCCACGCTGCCGTTGTTGTCTTGCATCAAAGGGAGCGGAAGAGATCAGGTTGGTCGCCGATCCGATGGAATAGGTGCCGTTTGATGTTCCTGCCGGTGCCTGGTCATTATCAGCAAGTGTAATAGTCAGTGTGGGGGCAGCCGTTCCTTCGGACGCATTTCCGCCGCCATTGTTCACGGTGAAATCGAGAATGATCGTTTCTGCCGGTTCCACATTCGCATCATCGTATACCCGTACTGTAAAATTTTGGGCGGTGGTGGATCCGCTGTTAAAAGTTAATACATCGCTGGGGCTGCTGAAATTTCCATTTGTTGTTACGTCATAATCCAGTCCCCTGGTAGCTGTTCCTCCATAAGTAAGTGTAGCGGTGGCCGTGGCAGAAGGGCCTGCACCAATGGTCATCTGGTAGGTATAGTCTGTGTAGCGGCGGCAGCCACTCAGTGTGCCTGCAATATTTTCTGTTTGTGAAGAACTGGCCGTACTGAAATTGATCGTTGTTCCGCAGGGTACCAATGCCAGGTTGCCCGGATCGGCCAGGCTGGCCCGGGAAGGTAATAACATGGCAGCCTGTGCTCTTGCTTTTTGTCCATTGGTAAATAAGGTATAGCAATTTGTATAGCTCATAAAATTGCTCTCGGTATTGATCGTATAGTTATTGGGAGCAGCGCAGGTGTTGGCACCCGTGCGGCAGGCAAAACTATAAACACCGGTACCTGCATTAAAATTATTGAATATAGGATCAGTATCACAAACACGGTCACCATCCGTGCTGCAGTCAGCATTCACAGGGCATTGGGTGTTATTGGCTGAGCCCTGGAATGGATGGTACAGGTTCAGTGCATGACCGATTTCATGGGGCAGTGTTTTTTCACCGGCCACCATTTGCGTGGCAAGCATCACTGTTCCGTCTAACGAAGAAGAAGCACCCGGGAAATAAGCAAAGCCTGCTATGAACTGGCCGGAAGTGCCATCTGCGCCATCCAGCCGGTTAACGATCCATATATTATAGTAATCGGAAGTGTTCCAGCGGGATAAATTTTTCATGGTCAATTCCGGGCAACCGGAAGAGGTCTGCACATTTACGCCATTGCTCACATAGTTGGGAAGAGAAGAAGCATCCACCCGGTTAATGCCATTGGTGGCTCCGCAGGAAGGGGTTCTTTGCGCCAGTGCAAATTGTACTTCCATATCCACAATACCACCTCCTTCCACCGGTGCTGTCATACCCGGGTAAGTACCGGCAAATACCTGGTTCAGGTAATTGATAGCCCCGATGATCTGGGCATCGGATGGATTATAGATGGTACCAACAGCGCCACCGGTATGCATCACATGCACCACAACCGGTATAGTGTACAGGGCACCGGGACGGGCTGTGCGGTTGGCTGGCCGGGGATGTGTTTCGATGTAGTGGCGGATTGATTGCTCATTCAGTTCCACCTGCCTTGCATATGCAGGGTCTTTACCCAGTAAACGGGTGTGCAGGTCATCAAAACCACAGGGTGGCTGGGCATTCAGTACTGTAGAAATGGCAATTGAACAAATAAGAAAAAGGAGTAGAGCTTTTCTTCTCATAGATATTGGTTTATTGGAATTTAAAACTGTCATACCGGCAATTCCGGTGATTTACTAATACGCCACAATATGTGAAAAATTGTCCAATATGTCTTGTAAAATGTAATTTTTTCAGCCGCTATTTCAGCCTGAAATGAAAAAATGGCTTTTTTGACCTGCTGGCATAGTATTTCCTGTACCTTCGCCGTCCCTTAGTAAAAAGGACAGCTTCTTATCAAAAAACTCAAAATCAATACAACTATGGCTAAGAAAGTCAATGTTACCCCGCTTCACGACAGGGTAATTGTGAAAGCAGCAGCAGCTGAAGAAAAAACTGCCGGTGGCATTATTATCCCCGATACGGCAAAGGAAAAACCACAGCGTGGTACGGTGATAGCTGCCGGTCCTGGTAAAAAAGATGAACCGGTAACTGTCAAAACAGGCGATACCGTTTTATATGGCAAATATGCCGGTACAGAGATCCAGATCGATGGGGAGGATTTCCTGATCATGCGGGAATCGGATATACTGGCGATAGTATAAGAAAGCGGCGGGTTGTGAGCCGTGAGCTACGGGTTGAAATCTCATAGCCCGAAGCTATAACCTTATAGCTAAACTAATTTTAAATAAACTTCAAACTAAAATACAATGGCAAAGCAAATCTTCTTCGACATTGAAGCAAGAAACAAGATGAAGAAAGGCGTGGACACATTAGCCAACGCCGTGAAAGTGACATTAGGTCCTAAAGGCCGTAATGTAGTGATCGAGAAAAAATTTGGTGCACCACAGGTAACGAAAGATGGTGTGACCGTTGCAAAAGAAATTGAACTGGAAGACCCCATTGAGAACATGGGAGCGCAGATGGTGAAAGAAGTAGCTTCCAAAACTGCTGATATTGCAGGTGATGGTACTACTACGGCCACTGTTCTTGCACAGAGCATCATCAGCGAAGGTTTGAAAATGGTGGCAGCAGGTGCCAACCCGATGGACCTGAAACGTGGTATTGACAAAGCGGTTAGCCTGGTGGTTGAAAACCTGAAAGGGCAGTCACAGACTGTTGGTAACGACAGCAAAAAAATTCAGCAGGTAGCTACCATCTCTGCGAATAACGATGAAACGATCGGCAAGCTGATTGCAGAAGCGTTTGCCAAAGTGGGTAAAGAAGGGGTGATCACTGTTGAAGAGGCAAAAGGTACGGATACTACCGTTGATGTGGTGGAAGGTATGCAGTTTGATCGTGGTTATATCTCTCCTTACTTCGTTACGAACAGTGAAAAAATGGAAGCTGAATTACAGAATCCCTACATCCTGATCTATGATAAGAAGATATCTGCGATGAAAGATATTCTCCATATCCTGGAGAAAGTGGCACAAAGCGGCCGCCCCTTACTGATCATTGCTGAAGACCTGGAAGGAGAAGCACTGGCAACATTAGTAGTGAACAAACTGCGTGGCACTATTAAAGTAGCGGCTGTAAAAGCTCCCGGTTTTGGTGACAGGAGAAAAGAAATGCTGACTGATATTGCGATCCTGACTGCCGGTACGGTGATCAGCGAGGAATTAGGTCACAAACTGGAAGGTGCTGACCTGACTAGTTTAGGACAAGCTGCTTCCGTAACTATTGACAAAGACAACACGACTATCGTTGGTGGTAAAGGCAAGAAAGCGGATATCACGGCCCGTGTGAACCAGATCAAAGCACAGGTGGAGAACACCACTTCTGATTATGATAAAGAAAAATTACAGGAACGCCTGGCTAAATTAGCCGGTGGTGTGGCTGTATTATATATCGGTGCGGCTACAGAAATGGAAATGAAAGAAAAGAAAGACCGTGTTGACGATGCTTTACACGCAACAAGAGCGGCAGTGGAAGAAGGTATCGTTCCCGGTGGTGGTGTGGCTTATATCCGTGCCATCGAAGCACTGGATCCAAAAGTAAAAGGCCAGATTGCTGATGAGCAAACCGGTATGGCGATCGTTCGCCGTGCACTGGAAGAGCCCGTTCGCACCTTAACTGCTAATGCAGGTATTGATGGTTCTATCGTGGTACAAAAGATCAAAGAAGGCAAAGGTGATTATGGCTTCAATGCAAGATCTGAAGTTTATGAGAACCTGTTCAAAGCCGGTGTAATTGATCCTACTAAAGTGAGCCGTGTGGCGTTAGAGAATGCAGCTTCTATTGCCGGTATGCTGTTGACCACTGAAGCCGTGGTGGCGGATAAGCCCAAGAAGGAAGAGCCCCATACACATGGTGCCCCTGATATGGGTGGTATGGGTTACTAATCAGGTACGAACAAATCAATACGAAATACTCAGTCCCGCTTCTGTAAAGAAGCGGGATTTTTTTGTGCCAGGAACTTGCCCATCTACAGCACATAGTTATTTTTTCTATACAATAACCCTTACAAAACGGGTATGCAAACCATTAGTTTTTGATCTTTTCATATTTCGGTAATAGCGGTTTTTAGAATAAAACTTAAGTTCAGTAAAACCTTTTTAATATGAAGCAAATAAAAACCATTACCGGGCTCCGGCCATTCTATCTGATTCTTTTACTTATCCTCTTTGCTGTGGGATGTAAAAGAGATACGACCACTCAAAACCCAAGAAGCAGTGAGTTGCCGGCTGTATCTTCCGGAAAGAATTCTTCAACTGTTATATACAGGGCAACTGAGCAGCAGGTAGCTGCCGCAAGAAATGCATGGTTACAAAAAGCAAGGGCACAAAAGGGGAATACAGCAGCAAGAGGCGGGTGCGGAGAACATATTTCTGATATGATCTATATTCTGGAGGTCACCGGCTCAGCATGTTCAGTGAGTTCTTGGGATATAAAATACTTGATTTATTCGTATGATTATGTGGGAAGCGGGTATGAACTTGCCCCGCAGTCAGTTAGTTTTACTGATATGTACTTTGGTTCTCCAATCAGTGCTACGTTAATCAGTAGCAGTGAAAGATTAGTAGATCCTGATTGTAAAGACTGGCAGTGGGATGGTTATTGTGAAATGGAGAGAGTATATGAATACCAGCTTACGAATGTACCTGCTCCCTCTTCAGCCTGGCCTGCAGATATTGGTAACTTCAGTCTTGATCTGCTTTCCGGTTTTTCAAACAACTGCACGCCGATAACGGTATCGGGAGATATGAAAGGCGGTTTTTCGGCAGCAGAATATGCATCTTCGCCTGCTAGAGTATCAGTATTGCCTGCCGGAGGGTCCGGTAGTATTTATGTCAGTACAGATTGTTCAATTTTATGTCCGCCACCTACCATTGTATGCCCCACTGGTGGTGTGCTCCAATATTGGCCGCTGAGTAATCCTTCAAATATTACAACCGTAGCAATTGCCTCAAACGGAAATTTTGTCAGCTCAATACCTACAGGTGTAACATATGGTTACAGCTGTGTATTGAATTATGTTATCGGCGGCGTACCTATAAGTTCATTGCCGCAAACAGGAACGTTTACCTTGTGATAATAATTCCTTATGAACTGTCTGGAACTTACCCGGCCAGTTCAGGAACAGGAAAGGATTGCCGAAACGGCAATCCTTTCCTGTCAGGTAAAAAACCGATCCCACTGAAAGGAAGGCTTTTAGCAATTTTCAGGGGAGACTTATAGTACTCCATTCATGCTTATTGCTGATTCAACAATAAATCCTACATTTAATGGCATTTTTAACGGGGCAACAATATGCTCCGGAATTTCGATTTACCAAGCATTGTTACTTACCAAAATTATCTGTATGAGGAAATTTACACTCACCTTATTTACTTTTCTGTTTGTTTCATCCGGCTTGTTTGCACAAAACAATTTTTTTACGGATGCAGGAGCAAACAGAACATTACCATCTTCAGGTCAGCGTGTTGTCATACCGCAGAAATTCAGAACGGCAACGGCTGATGTTCAGGCATTAAAAAACTTTCTATGGTCATTGCCGTCTGAGAATGCCATACTTTACCGCCGTGCTCAAACTCCGGTAATACAGCTTCCTATGCCAGACGGAAGTGTGGCAAGGTTTCATATTTGGGAGAGCAGTATCCAGGAGCCCGGGCTACAGGCAAAATTTCCAAACATACGGACATTTGCCGGACAGGGGATAGATGACCCTTATGCAAGTATCCGGCTTGATTTTAGTCCTGATGCCGGATTTCACGGGCAGATACTTTCGGATGTAAAAGGGCGGGTATTTATTGACCCCTACGCAAGGGGTGATGTAAATAATTATATCTCTTACTTTGCCAGCGATTATGGATCAAGGGCTCCCTTTAATTGTGAAGTAACGGTAATTGCAGAGGCTCTGCCAAGGGTTGCTGCAGGGCCATGCAGGGGTACACAATTATATACCTATAGGTTAGCTGTGGCCAATACAAACGAATATGCAGCTGCAGTAGGGGGAACAACAGACGCTTTGCTTCATGCAGCCATTGTAACTGCAGTAAACAGGGTGGTTGGTGTGTATGAAAAGGAAGTTGCAATCCGGTTAGTTTTAGTGGCTAATAACGATCTGATTGAATTTACAACGGCAGAGCCCGATCCATTTAATGGGAATAACAGTGCGGGTACTTTAATTAATGAAAGTCAAACGCAGATAACAAATATTATCGGGAGCGGCAATTATGATATTGGTCATACATTTAGTACCGGTGCCGGTGGCCTGGCAGGTCTGGGAGTAGTTTGTAATAATACAAATAAAGCAAGAGGTGTAACAGGTCTTAGCAACCCGGTTGGTGATGTATTTTACATCGATTTTGTTGCGCATGAAATGGGACATCAATTTCGAGGCAACCATTCTTTTAACGGTCAAATAGGCAATTGCAGCGGTGCTAATAGAAATGGAGGCACTGCTTACGAGCCCGGAAGCGGAACAACCATCCAGGCTTATGCCGGTATTTGTGGCAGTGATGATATTCAGCCAAATAGCGATCCATTCTTTCATACCATAAGTTTTGATGAAATAAGCAATTTTGTTACTACCGGAGGCGGAGCCGGTTGTGCAGTAATTACTCCAACAGGGAATGGCATTCCTGTAATTACCGCTATGGACAATGCTGGAGTAAGTATACCGCCTAGTACACCTTTTACATTGACAGGGTCAGCTACTGATCCCGATAGTGACCCGCTTACTTATTCGTGGGAACAATGGGATCTGGGTCCGCAGGGAGCATGGAATAGTGGTGCGACAAGCACTACTGCCCCAAATTTTAAATCAAGACAGCCTAAGACAACCGGAAGCAGAACATTCCCGGATATGGCTGTTATCCTGGCTGGTTTTCCAGCAAATCCTGCTGCAACTATGGGAGGGTTAAAAGGCGAGACACTTCCAACTGTAGCCCGTGTCATGAAATTCAGACTTACGGTAAGGGATAATAGAGCAGCAGGGGGTGGAGTAACAACTGGTGGTGATGGCTGTGGTACTTTCTCTCCTGTATTCCAGGTAAATGTGGTAGGAACAACACCATTTGCTGTAACAGTACCTAATGGAGGCGAGAGCTGGGCAGGCGGTACTTCACAAACCATCACCTGGAACGTGGCAGGTACTGACCAGGCACCCATTAATGTGGCCAATGTTCGTATCTTATTATCTACTGATGGCGGATTGACCTATCCAACTGTACTGGCTGCAAGTACTCCCAATGATGGCAGTGAGTCGCTGAATATTCCCGGTCCTGCCACTACTACCGCAAGAGTGAAAGTAGAAGCGATCGGCAATATCTTCTTTGATATTTCCAATGCCAACTTTACAATTACTGCACCGGTATCCAGTTTTAGTTTCAACAGCCCGGCACCGGTTACTACAGCTTGTCCTGCCGGAGCAACTATGCAGGTATCGCTGGGTACGATTTCCAATGGCGGTTTCAGCAACCCGATCACCTTGTCGGCAACTGCGGGTGTGCCGGCGGGAACGAACGTAACCTTCGGCACTAACCCTGTAACACCGGGTGGCAGTTCTATCGTTACATTAAATAATACCAATACCCTGGCAGCAGGTACTTATGTTATTACTATTACGGGTGTTGCAACCGGAGCACCGAACCAGACAAGGGACCTGACCTTTACGATCACAGGAACAGCAGGTCCTGCTATCACCACACAGCCATCGAACTCGGCTATATGTGTTACTGGAAATACATCATTTAGTATTGCTGCCGCCACAGCGACTGCGTTCCAATGGCAGATCAGTACGGATGGCGGAGCTACTTACAGTAATGTAACGAATGCAGGTGTTTACAGCGGAGCTACAACAAATACTTTAACGATCACCGGAGCAACTATAGGTTTGAACAATAACCGGTATCGTTGTATTGCCTCCACGCAGTGCGGCAGCAGTACTTCGAATGCGGGTATACTGACTGTGAATGCGGCACCTGCTGTAACGGGGCAACCTCAGGATATTACGTTGTGTGCAGGCAGCAATCATACATTTAGTGTTACTGCAACAGGTGCTGGCTTAGGCTACCAGTGGCAGTTGAGCACTGATGGTGGTGGTACTTATAATAATATTACCAATGGCGGAATTTACAGCGGTGCAACAACAAGCAGCCTCACATTAACGGGTCTTACTGCTGGTTTGAGCGGTAACCGTTACCGTTGTGTTGTTACGGGCAGTTGTCCTCCGGCAGCGAATTCAAACGGGGCGATACTGACCGTAATAACATCTGTTGCAGTAACAACGCAGCCAACTGATGCTACTGTATGCGAAGGCAGTAACAGCAGCTTTACAGTAGCAGGCAGCGGAGCAGGTATCATTTATCAATGGCAGGTAAGTACAGATGGTGGCACCACGTATACTAACGTGGCGAATGGCGGTGTTTACAGCGGAGCTACTGCTGCAACATTGAATATTACCGGTGCAACATTTGCGATGAATACCTACCGTTACCGTTGCCAGTTATCGAATGCGACCTGTACAACACCGGGAGTATCGAATGCAGGTATCCTTACGGTGAATACATTGCCTGCTGTAACCGGCAACCCGGCTAACTCAACAATATGTTTGGGTGGTGGTACAGCGTTCAGTGCAGCAGCAACAGGAACCGGTATCGGTTACCAGTGGCAGGTGAGTACGGATGGTGGTACAACGTATACGAATATTACGAATGGTGGTGTATATGCAGGAGCAACCACCACTACGTTAACGATCACCGGAGCAACAGCAGCGATGAATAACTATCGTTACAGGGCTGTAGTGAGCGGAACCTGTGCACCGGCAGCCAACTCAACAGGAGCTATTTTAACAGTGATCAATCCTGTTGCCATTACAGCGCAACCGGTGAACTCAGAAATATGTTCAGGAAGTAATACTTCGTTCAGTGTAACGGGAAGCAGTACACAAACAATCATTTACCAGTGGCAGGATAGTACTTCAGCTCATACATGGCAAAATATAAATGGAGCAAATGCTGCTACTTTGAATCTTGCAGCTGTAACAACTGGAATGAATGGTAATAAATACAGAGTTGTATTATCTAATGCCACTTGTTTTGGAGCTAATCAAACCACATCAGGTGCTGCGGTCTTAACAGTACGCCAGTTACCCACTGTAGCTTTAGCCGCAGCGCCGTTGACTGCATTGTTGCCCGGCCAAAGTACTACGCTGACAGCCACACCAAGTGCATCAACAGGTGGTGTACTGACAACGAGCTGGTTCTTTAATACCAACCCGGTTGCTAATACCGGTAATACAAGAGCGGTGAATGTAGAACAGGTGGGAGATTACCAGGTACGTATCCAGGAAACCTGGCCGAGCACACTGGTATGTTCCAACCAGTCAGCGGTAGTGGCTATTACTGCACAGGCCAGCGAAAGGTTGTTCATCTTCCCGAGCCCGAATAACGGAACATTCCAGGTAGCTTATTATAACAGTACCGGTGCAGCATCTTCCCGTACCATTACGATCTATAATGCGGCGGGCTCCAAAGTGCATCATGAGAAGTTTGCGGTATCGGGTTCTTATACCCTGCTGGATATAAATCTTCCAACTGCAGCCAAAGGATTGTATTACGTGGTGGTGGGCGATGTATCCGGTAAGCGTATTGCCAAAGGCAATGTGCTGATCCAGTAAGAACAGCTTAAAACCAATTGCTTATACTTCAATCCCGTTCAGTATTACTGAACGGGATTTTTTTGCTGCCAAAACCCCACTTGCCGATGGGGAAAAACGCTGTGACAGATCGGCTGGTAAGCCTTACCTTTGCCCGCCCGTTCTGAAATCGGTAATTAAAAAAAAAATTAACAGGTGGAATATTCGGGCGGGCCGCCTTAAAATCAGCAGCAACAATGATCAGTGTAAAAGACCTGAAACTGGCTTACGGTAAACGGGTATTGTTTGAAGAAGTGAACCTCAACTTCACCAAGGGCAATTGTTATGGGGTGATCGGTGCCAACGGTGCCGGGAAAAGTACCTTCCTGAAAATATTGAGTGGCGAGATAGAAGCCAATAAAGGAACGATCACCATCACTCCCGGCGAACGGATGGCGATACTGAAACAAAACCAGTTTGAGTTTGACGAGCAAACCGTATTGAATACGGTGATGATGGGACATAGCCAGCTCTGGAAAGTGGCTAAAGAAAGAGAAGCGATTTATGCACTGGCAGACTTTACGGAAGAAGATGGTATGCGGGCCGGTGAACTGGAAGGTGAGTTTGGCGAACTGGGTGGCTATACCGCAGAAAGTGATGCCGGAACCCTGCTGGGTGAACTGGGTGTGGAAGAACAATTCCACAGTGCATTGATGAAGGATATTCCTTCCAATTTAAAAGTAAGGGTGTTGCTGGCACAAGCCATCTTCGGTAATCCTGATATTTTATTATTGGATGAACCGACCAACGGTCTCGATATAGAAACGATCAGCTGGCTGGAGAATTTCCTGGCGGATTATGAGAACATCGTTCTCGTGGTGAGCCATGACCGTCACTTCCTGGATGCGGTATGTACACATGTGGCCGATGTGGACCGTCAGAAGATCAAGATATTTACCGGTAACTATACGTTCTGGTATGAATCGTCCCAACTGATGGCCCGCCAGGTGAATGATAAGAACAAAAAAACAGAAGAAAAGCGGCAGGCATTGATCGACTTCATTGCCCGATTCAGTGCGAATGCTTCCAAAAGCAAGCAAGCCACCAGCCGTAAGAAAGCGTTGGAGAAATTAAGTATTGAAGAGATTGAACCGAGTTACCGGAAATATCCCGGTATCATTTTCCAGCCATTGCGGGAAGTGGGTAACCAGATACTGAACATTGAAAAATTATCCAAGTCGGTGGATGGCCGTGTGCTGTTCAAAGATGTAACGTTTACGGTGAACAAAGGGGATAAGATCGCCTTGCTCAGCCGTGACCCGCTGGCGGTGACCAGTTTCTTCAATATCATTACAGCTAATACTATTGCTGACAGCGGCTCTTATGAATGGGGGACAACGGTTACTCATGCCTACCTGCCACAGGAGAACAGTGAGTTCTTTACCGGGGAAGATAATCTGATGGACTGGCTGCGTCAATATGTGCCCGACCATGTGAAGGATGTGGATGAGCCTTTCCTGCGTGGGTTCTTAGGCAAAATGTTATTCAGTGGTGATGATGTACTCAAGAAAACAAATGTATTGAGTGGTGGTGAAAAAGTACGCTGCATGCTGAGCCGGATGATGCTGCAAAGCCCGAATGTTATTTTATTAGATCAGCCCACCAACCACCTGGACCTGGAAAGTATCCAGAGCTTTAACGAACAATGTACCGATTATAAAGGCATCGTGTTATTAACGAGCCATGACCATACCTTTATGCAAACGGTCGCCAACCGGGTGATCGAATTGACGCCGAAAGGTATCATTGACCGCCTGATGAGTTTTGATGAATACCTGGAAGATGAACGAGTGAAAGGGTTGAAGGAGGAGATGTATAAGTAGGGGGTGGAGAATGGAAAGTGGAGAATGGAGAATGGAGAATGGGGAGAGATGTAGATGGGAGTCAGTAGTAATACAAGTAGCTATCCCGCTTCGGAAGAGGCGGGATTTTTTATTTTTCTGCTAATAAAAGATTTAATAGAGTTGAGCTGAAAAAAACTATAATTTCTTTATAAAGGGAAAGCAAAAAATATGATACATTTTTTAAAAAAAAACTGCAAATAGTATTTGCATCCGGCATTCTCCGTAATTATATTTGTACAGCTACTCAGCTCTTTCCAGCAATTCTGGCATCCAAATCCTGCCGTACCTGTTAATCTTCCGGGAAAGACCTGTATCCGGGCCGGGAGTCTGTTCGCTGCGGCGAATATTCGGGTTGAAACCAGAAAACACAAATGATTTTAAGCCTCATCCATGGATGGGGCTTTTTTTTGCCTCACCCCGGCCCTCTCCACAAAGTGGAGAGGGGGACAGTAAAGCACAAAAGTCTTTATAGCATTGAAAATTTACAACAGGTGAAGAGCCTGAATTACCAACCAGTAATGAAATTCCGATGTAAGGAGTCTGTTCCCTCCCCATGTAATGGGGAGGGTTAGGGAGGGGCTATTGCGCCTCACCCCGAATCTCTCCGTTACACGATGAAGGAAACTTAAAGCAACATTCATACAGGTGCAGCGATGAAATCTATAATCTTCTTACGTTGTTCTGCTTTGATCAAGAGATAAAATATTCCTTATCTTCCTTGTTCATTATGTCTGCAGCTTCCCTGGCAAAAAAGATAGGTTTCTGGTCGGCTACTTCCATTATCATTGGCAGTATCATTGGCTCCGGTGTGTTTATGAAGCCGGCAAGTATGGCGCATGAACTGGGTTCACCCATCTGGCTGACATTAGTATGGGTGATCGCCGGTATCTTTTCTTTATTCGGGGCACTGATCTATGCAGAACTCGGTGCCATGATGCCCGAGACCGGTGGTATCTATGTGTATTTCCGGGTGATGTTCGGGGAATTCATTGCTTTTTTATACGGGTGGGCGGCATTTGCCGTGATCAATACAGCCGCCGTAGCAGCGATCGCTTTTGTCTGTGCACAGTATGCGGATTATTTTTTGCATTTACCAAGATTTGATACGGTTACCGAACAAAATTTTACCTGGCATATTCCTTTTATCGGTGACCTGCACCCGCTGGAAAATTTTGGGGTCAAGTCATTAGCGGTATTCCTTACCATCGGGCTTACCTACCTGAATTACCGCAGCGTAAAAGCAGGAAGTTATTTCCAGGTGGTATCCACTTTTATCAAAATGGCCGTGATCGGGGCATTGATCATCGGGATTTTATTTTCCGGGAACGGATCGGTGCAAAATTTTGTACAGGCTGAACATCCGAAAGAAGGATTTGACCTGCTGAGTGCGGTTATTGTTGCCATGACCGGGGCTTTCTTTTCTTATGATGGCTGGATCAATATTACATCGATGGCCGGTGAGATCAAAGAACCGCAAAAGAATATACCCAGGAGTTTGATCATTGGTGTGTTTGCCTGTATTGCCGTTTATGTTTTAGTGAACCAGGCTTATCTCTATGTATTGCCGGTGGAAAAAATTGCTGCTTCTCCATTGGTGGCGGCGGATGCGATTGCCGTGGCCTTTGGTAAAACAGGCGGAGCAGTTGTGGCGGCGCTAATCGTTATCTGTACGTTTGGTGCGATCAACGGGAATATCATGGCGACGACCCGTATCACTTATGCGATGGGAAAGGACAAAGTATTTATGCCCTGGACAGGTAAGGAACATGCTAAATACCAGACACCGGGTAATGCATTATGGCTACATGGCATCTGGACCTCTGTTTTTATCATCTCGGGTTCGTTTGATATGCTGGCCGATATGTTTGTGTTTATTACCTGGATCGCTTACGGCGTAGGAGCGGTGGGTATATTCTTATTGCGAAAGAAGATGCCGGAAAGGGAAAGGCCTTATAAAATGTGGGGCTATCCCTGGGTACCAGTTTTGTTTATTGGTTTTTCTGCGTTCTACCTGATAGTTACGGTATGGAATGATGTGAGTAATTACCTGGCACATAAGCAACCGGTGATCAATTCTGTATTGGGATTATTATTAACAGCGATCGGTATTCCCCTGTTTTATTATTACCGGAAAGTGAAGCAACGAGAATAAACCATTAAAATGGCTGATCATTTGCCAGGCGACTATATCATCTTCTTAATCATTTTACCCAGCATCATTAATCCATAGTCAGCATCATCACTCCAGGGTTTTCCAAAACTGATGCGGATGCAATTACCATAATTGGAACTGGCAGAAAATATCTTACCGGGCACGATGGAGATATTATGCTTCATCGCTTCGGTTCTTAATTTAAAAGCATTTACTTTTTTATTCAGTTGCACCCACAATACAAAACCTCCATGCGGCCTCGATACCTTGGTATCTTCCGGGAAGTATTGAATGATGGCCTGCATATACCTAAGGCCCTGGGTGTATAAAGCTTTGCGGATATTCTTTAAATGATATTCGTAACGGCCATTCTGCAGGAAATGGGCAATTGCAGCTTGAGTTAAAGCAGGTGAGCTGATATTGTGAATGCGTTTGATCTGTTTCACCTGGTCGATGAATTTACCGGGTATGGTCCAGCCGATCCGGTAACCGGGTGTAAGTGATTTGGATAAGGATGAACAATACATCACCATGCCTTTGGTGTCGTAGTATTTACAGGTGCGGGGCCGCTGTTTGCCAAAATACAGGTCACCATAGATATCATCTTCGATCAGCGGGATATTATGTCTGGTAATGATCTCCACCAATTTCTTTTTATTTGCTTCGGGCATACAACCGCCTAATGGGTTGTTGAAATTTGGTATCACCACGCAGGCTTTGATAGCATATTTTTTGATTGATTTTTCCAGGCAATCCAAATCAAGGCCATCCACCGGGCAGGAAGAAAGTTCCACCACTTTCAATCCCATGTGTTCAATGGCCTGGAAAAGACCAAAATAGTTAGGAGATTCAATGGCGACGGTATCTCCCGGTTTGGTAACAGCTTTAATGCAAAGGGTGATCGCTTCGAGACAGCCACCAGTTACCAATACATCATCTGCTTTTATTTTACCTCCCCAGTTGAAAGCCAGTTTGGCAATTTGTTTTCTTAATTCCACGTTGCCCTGCGGATGCTCGTAGTTGATACAGGCATTGGGATGATTGCGCAGGACATGCATCACCGATTTACTGATCTTGGCAGCGGGTAATAAAGAAGTATCGGGAACAGCCAGTGCAAAATTGATCACATTACTGGCGGTGATATCCGAATAGATCGAAGCGATCATTTCTTTTACACTCACTTCATGTGATAAGGGATCGGGCTGCACCACTTTGGGCAGCTCAGGAAAACGCCGCTGGCTGAAACGGACATAGTAGCCCGATTTCGGTCTTGATTCAATGAGGCCTTTTCCTTCCAGGTGATAGTAAGCCTGGAAAGCAGTGCCCATACTGATACCATATTCATCACTCAGCATCCGTACCGAAGGGAGTTTGTCGCCGATCTTCAATACATCATCACTGATCATTTTCTCAAGGCCGGTGGCCACCTGCATGTACAGGTGATCATCGCTGTGGTTGGTTTTCGCCATTTGTTAAAAAATCTGATATAGTCAAAAATACAAAAACTGCATCTGTTTTTTTACCGGAATTCTATAAAAATTTGTACTGTCATTCCCGTACGTTCCTGTTATCATCCAATGCACCAAAAAAAAGTTCTGTAAAGAGCTAACGGAATTGCTTTGCCGGAAACGTAAACGACCAACGATGAAAAAAGAATTACATAAAGCGTATATCGCATTAGGCATTGTCAGTTTCTTCTGGGGAACAACTTATATCGCCGCCCGGGTGGGGGCGCAGGAAATGCCGGGCTTATTTATTTCCGGGCTAAGGCAATTTATATCCGGTGCTATCCTGGTCAGTTATTTTTTATTCAAAGGATACCGGATACCCAATAAGGAGATACTAAAGAAGATATCGGTGCAAAGTATTTTCTTATTATGTATTGCTAACGGCCTGCTCACCTGGTCCGTGGAATATATCAGCGGAGGCCTGGCAGCGATCATTGCTGCATTGGTTCCCTTGTTCATTGCGTTATTTACGGTGTGGTTATCCAAATTTGCAACCATCAGCCGCCTGATGATCATCGGTTTGGTGATTGGTTTTGCCGGTGTGCTGACGATCTTCTATGATTATCTCGGTCAAATGAAAAGTGGTTCATTTGTACTGGGTGTAGTACTTGCCGTTTTATCCACTTTGTCATGGTCTTTCGGTACCGTTTATACATCAAAGGAAAAACCGCCGATCAATATTTTATTCAATGTCGGTTTGCAGATGCTGATCGCCGGGGTACTTGTACTGATCGTCTGCGGGGTCACGGGCAAATATGTGAATATGGCAAACGTGGGACAGCATGCATGGCTGGCGTTGGTATATCTTATTGTATTTGGTTCACTGATCGCTTATTCGGCCTATGTGTTTATGATCAGCAAACTGCCACCGACACAGGTTTCTGTGTATGCCTATATCAACCCGATTGTGGCCGTCGTGATCGGCTGGTTATTATTATCAGAAAAAATGAATGTGCAGATGATCATTGGTACACTGATCACTTTGGGAGGTGTGTACTTAGTGAACCGTGAATTTAAAAAAGTAAAAAGATGAGTAACCCCATTACCATTGTTGATTACCGCCCGGAACATCAACCGTATTTTGAAAAATTCAACAGGGCCTGGATAGAAGCCTGGTTTGCCATGGAACCTGTAGATGAATGGGTGCTGACCAACCCGGATAAAGCGATCCTGGAAACAGGAGGCGCTATTTTAATGGCCTTGTATAATGGTGAAGTGGCCGGTACTGTTGGTCTTCGTAAGGTGGAGGAGGGTACCTATGAATTTACCAAGATGGCCGTGGATGAAAACTTTCGCCGTAAAGGAATTGCAGAAGCGATCAGCTATGCGAGTTTTACTAAAGCAAAGGAGTTGGGTGCGAAGGAGATCATCCTGTATTCCAATACCAAAAATGCAGGAGCTATTAAACTCTATGAAAAGATCGGGTTCCGGCATTTGGAAGTGGAACCGGGTGTGTATAAAAGGGCCAATGTGAAAATGGCCATTGATATTATGCCTGCTGTAAAAGCAGCGAAACTATATGAACAATCATTATTGGTATAAAACCTAAATCAATCAATATGGAAATGCTGACAGACATTGTTGTCAGGAAGACAACAGCTTCAAAATTATCCGAAGTGGATTTTGAAAAACTGGAATTTGGGAAATACGTAGCCGATCATATGCTGGTGGCTGATTATGATCATGGAGAATGGTCTGCACCGATGGTGGTTCCTTTTACCAATCTTTCCTTAAACCCCGCCACGCTGTCCCTGCATTACGGGCAAACTGTTTTTGAAGGCATGAAAGCCTTCCGCATGCAGGACGGACGCATCAATATATTCCGGCTGGATAAACACTATGAGCGGTTTGTCCGTTCATTAGAAAGAATGTGCATGGCGGTTCCACCGAAAGAATTCTTTACAGAGGGCTTGGTGAAGCTGGTTGAAACGGATGCCAACTGGGTGCCTTCACAAAAAGGGGCTTCCTTATATATCCGCCCGTTCATGTATGCCAGTGAAGCAAAATTTGGAGTGAAGGTGTCGGAGCAATATCGTTTTATCGTTTTTACCGGGCCTGTGCCTGAGTTGTATGCGAGGCCGATCAAAGTAAAAGTGGAAACTGAATTTGTAAGAGCAGCTAAAGGCGGAACAGGATTTGCCAAATGCGGCGGAAATTATGGCGGTGCCTTTTATCCCACCCAGTTAGCCAGGCAGGAAGGATATGACCAGGTATTGTGGACAGATGGAAAGGTAGATCCGCATATTGAAGAATCGGGAATGATGAATGTGCTTTTCGTTATTAATGATACACTGATCACTGCGCCTTTATCCGATTCGATACTGGATGGGGTAACAAGGGATTCCTTGCTGACGCTGGCGAATGGACTTGGTTATAAAATTGAAGAACGACAGCTCTCTGTTAAAGAATTAGCCGATGCCTTTCCTGATAAAACGATCACTGAAGCTTTTGGTGCCGGTACGGCGGCCGTGGTGGCACCAATAGGTGTGATTCATATTGATGGTATGGATTTTCATTTACCGGTGTATGATAAGGATAGTGTATCGAATCAATTAAAAAATAAACTGGAAAGAATAAGAACTGGTGCGGATGATGATTTGTATGGGTGGAATCATATCGTCTGACAGCAATAACGGGTTAGTAAAGACCGGTGGTAATGCCGGTCTTTTTTTATGTGTTAACGGAGCAGCAGGCTGGTTCCTTTCTTCACTATTTTTTGTTTTGTTTGGGGATCTGTATAAGAAAGTATCCATACAAAAACACCGGTAGGCTGTGTTTTCCCTTTGAAAAGGCCATCCCATTTTCCGGTAAAGTTGCGGGACAAGAATACCAGTTCACCAAAACGATTATAGACCCTGAAATCGAGATCAGCCACGGTGTAGGCATTTAAGGGGAAGAGAAAATCATTCCTGCCATCGTTGTTGGGTGTAAAAGCAGTCGGTACTTCAATCCGGCAATTGGCCGGCACCCGGATGATCTTGCTGATGGTGTCACGACAACCGAGTGCAGTGTTGCCGGCAATCAGTTGCACAGTATAACTGCTTTCGCCAGAGTTTGTGGACATATAAAGCTGTGGTGGTGGCGTGGACAATGAACTGTTATTGCCATTACCAAAACTCCATAGTGTCAGATCCGCCGCGCCGCTGCTGGTATTGATAAACTGAACCACATCGCCGGGACAGGCAAAATCGGGCCCGGTGAAACCAGCTTTTAATTTATTGTCAAGGTTCAGTACCACTTTTTGTACATCTGTACATATACTGTTTGATACAGTAAGTTGTACGGTATACTGACCGGGGTTATTGAAATTGATAACCGGGTTGGAAATTGTACTGCTATTATTTGTTCCAAAACTCCAGGTCAATGTATTGTTCAATGATGAACCGGTATGCTGAAAGGCCACGATATTATCCTGGCAGGTGGCGGCAGGTGCATAGGTGAATTTTGCAGAGACGGTATCAAAAGCTGTAAATGTGACTGCTGAGCCCGGTGCCGTAGGCAAACCACATTCATCGATCAGGGTATTACCGTCGGTACCTGTTGTTAATTGAATTGCATAGGTGCCGCCAATAGTAATGGGTGATGAAAGTTGTAAGCGAACAATTCTTGTCTTCAGTGTATTATTACAGGTACTGCTTCCAATACCAGTAATCGTTACAGCCTGCGGTCCGCTGATAGTAAAATCACTTCCATCTGCAGCGATCGAATTGCAACGTATCGGCTTATCAAAGATGAGTTCAATAAAACCCGGTTTGCAACCTACGGGGTACACACTATCCAATGGAGTGGGTTGCACTGGCCCGGAACTGAACGCAATGTTTGCACCAATAAGGATACTCCTGTTACATACATCCATCACGGAGTTGCCATCGCTGCCGTTTTGTATGGTCAGTGTATAATTGCCAAAAGGAAGCGGTTGTGATAAAGTAAGGGTGACAGAATCAGAACCGAAAGGTGAGCTGCAGTCGCCCCGGTCAAGACCTGTTATAACAACACCATTACTGATACTAAAATCACTGCCATCCAATGCCAGCGAGTTACAAACTAATTCTTTGTTGAAGCGAACCGTCACCTCCGTGGCATCACAATTGATACGGGCGGCTGCTAATTGCGGATCTATATTATCTGTAATGCTGGCAGTGCCTCCTGTAAAACTAAGTTCATAAGTGCCCCCGGTGCCGCTGGTATTGCTAACCATTAATAAATAGGTATGTCCCTGTACCAGGTCCGGCATCTGGCTGAATAAAGGTTGTCCTGATCCTTTACACACATTCAGCATCGTACCATCCACCGAAGCCCCTGTCTCGCCTAACTCACTTGACCAGTTACAGGCCACGAGCAGGCTCGCATTGGTAAAGATATCTTCGGGGTTGGTATTGGTTACATCAAACAATTGCCAGTTATAATCAGCCACTGCATCAGCAGGCACAATGGTGAAACCTAAGGTGCCGGGGCTGTAACAGGCCATGCGGTAAAAATTAGGGTTCACGTTCTGGTAAATATTACCATCATTGCAGGGAACCGGAATATTGGTTTGCCCGCAAAACTGAACAGTGGATTGAATGAAAGCAGAGGAGCCGCATACCAATGTTGCTGTTACCGGTGTTTGCCCGGGATTGGTGCAGAGTTGTGCTGATGCAATCAATACCTGCAGGCAGACTACAATGGTTATCGTGGTTTTTTTGATCATGGCCGGTTCCGGTCCCAACGGGAATTCAGCAATTATGGCTGCCCGCAGTTCTGTAAGTTACAAAACTACATTGGTAAGCGAAAGCAGCCAGCAGGCCGGAAACTAAATAGCAGCGTACCGGGAGCAGGGTATGGATATTTGTTTTTCGTGCTATAACTTCACCGATATGAAAACAGTGATCATCACGGGTGTTTCCGGCAACCTGGGCCGTGCTGTCAGTAAAAAATTCCTGGCCGAAGGGTACAGGGTGATCGGGACTTTGCTGCCTAAAGATCCGGCAGGCCTCTTTATCCCGCATGAGTATTTTGAAACGGCCACCGCCAACCTTGCAGAGGAAGAATCTGCCCGGCAGTTTGTATCGGCTGTGATCAGCCGGAATGGAACAATTGATGCTGCTGTACTTACCGTAGGGGGTTTTGCTATGGGTGCTGTTGCTGAAACCGGAACAGCAGATATTAACCAGCAGTTGCAGTTGAATTTTGAAACTGCTTACAATGTGGCCCGGCCTGTTTTTGTACAGATGATGAAGCAGGGCAGCGGCCGTATTTTTTTGATCGGATCAAAACCGGGACTGGATATGCGGAATGGTAAAGGAATGGTAGCTTATAGTTTGGCCAAGTCGCTGATCTTCCGGCTGGCAGAATTAATGAATGAAGAAGCTAAGGGAATGAACGTGGTGACCAGTGTGGTGGTTCCTTCGACTATTGATACACCCCAGAACCGGAAGAGTATGCCGGAGGCCGATCCCTCAAAATGGGTGAGTGCGGATACGATCGCCAACGTGATATATTTTTATTGCAGGGATGAAGCGGCTGCACTTCGGGAGCCGGTGATCAAAGTGTACAATAACAGTTGATTCTTTTTAGGCAAATTCCAGTAATTCTTTAAACGATGATTCTTTAATAGTGATATCGGCTACAAAATTCATCAGTTCGTTGGCAGAGCAAAAGGAAACACCGACACCTGCTTTTTTGATCATGCAAAGATCATTCTCGCTATCGCCGACAGCAATGGTATTATTCATATCAATCTTATAGTGCAAGAGGATATGCTGCATGGCATTGGTTTTACACATCGTGTGTTTGCAAACGGAGCCGGGATGGTTAAAAAAGAAGGATGGCAATTTTACTTCCCCGGTGGCGATGCTTTTGGAAAACTCCAGTTCATTGCCCAATGAAAAATCAATACCCAGTTTTGTTTTCACATGATTGACCACTACATCATAACTGTCGCTGATGATGCCCACCACGTAGCCCCGCTGTTTTAATTCAGTAATGATTGCTTCGGCGTCATCCACCGGCGGAATACTGTCCGCAACCGCCAGCACCTGCGAGATATTCAAGCCTTTCATCAGCCGGGCAATGTTTTTGGTCCGGATCACCGGGTCAGTTTCCTGGCTCCGGATGCTGAGCAGCTCTTTGTCGAACCCATAGAACCGGGCACAGGTATCAATAAAACGGCCCTGCAATAAGGTATTATCCATATCAAAGATGGCCATCTTATCCAATCCTTTCAGTCCTTCTTTTATAGCAAAATCCATCTGGTCCCTTATTTCTGACAGCACACTCAATTCTTCCAGGGTGGCATTGGGTTTATTCTGCTGCATGGCCCTGCTGATGATTGCTTTGGATACTTCTTTGCTCATTTTACCCAGTTCCTGCCAGGGCTTGCTGTTGTTGGTGATATAACCAATATTCACTTCCTGCACCCTTGCTTTCAGTAAATGCATATCAATGAGAATGCCGATGTCCACTCCATAATCATCACTGAAATCAAGTTGCTGCAATAAATATTTTTTACCGGCAATCATGCCACTGAGTGGTTGGGAAAAATGAGAAAGGTCGGGGAATAAAATATTCAGTAAGGGTTTGGCCACCAGTTCGGTCACTCTTCCAGCATTGCGGGCAAAACAGGCTTTTACAAAATCGGCCTGGTCTTCTAATAGTGGTATTGTAAGGCTTTCAATAGTACGTTCAGGATAGGGATCAATATCTCCATCCAAAAACACGATGATCTCATTGGCGGCGCAGAGCAACCCGTCTTTCATGGAAGCCCCCTTGCCCAGTTTAGTGCTGGTAATTACTTTGGCCCCTGCTTTTTTTGCCAGTGCCACAGTTTGATCCAATGATTTATCATCCACCACGATCACTTCGGTTACCTGTTTGCACTGAAACGCAAACCGGACCACATTTTCAATTGTATCGCTTTCGTTCAGTACCGGGATGATGACGGTTATCATGCAGTTGTTTTTAATGAATGTACAAAGGTAACGGCAGTGTATAAGGCGAATATTAAGCCAGTCTTAGAACGGGGTTAGATTTTTTACCAAAGAGAAGGATGGGTTAAACTTACGCACAAACTTTTTGTCTATTGAATTCTTTTATACAAACAATCCGGACCGAACAGGATATGCGTAAATGGGCTGACAGGCGCATGACAAAAAATATTTTCTGGCAAGGTCCTTGCAAAACGGGTGGTAACACAAAAATGAAAACTATGTATAAACAATTCGTATGCTTGATCGCTGCAGTCTGTATGACTGCTGTATCTGTGAACGCACAACAATCGTCTGCCTTTATCCGTGCTGGTTTCAATATGGCCAATATCAGTGTCACTAATGACGGCAGTGTGGATGATAATAAGGCGCTGGGCAGTTTCCAGCTGGGCATTATTGGTGACCTGCCGTTGGCCTCTTTTCTTTCCGTGCAGCCGGGTTTATTGTTCACCGGTAAAGGATCCAAAACCCAATCGGGCAATACCAGTGATGCCACGTATTACCGGGCCAGCACCAATCCTTATTATATTGAAATGCCGGTGAACCTTGTTTTTAAGACACCTGCCGGCCCGGTGAAATTTTTTGCGGGTGCCGGTCCTTATATTGCTGTGGGTATTGCAGGTAAGAATAAAGTGGAAGGAAAATTCCTGGGCACTTCTTTCAACAGTGAAAATAAAATTGAGTGGTCCAATGATGATCCTTCAACCTTTAATTATGAGGAAGGTGCCGGCTACGGAATCATGAAACGGTTTGATTATGGTTTGAACGGCCTGGCCGGTATTGAAACTAAACCGGCGGTGATCTCATTGAACTATGGGTTGGGATTAGCCAAACTGCAAAGCGGCAGCAACAGCAGTGCGGATGAAAAAAATAAACACCGGGTGCTGAGCCTGACCATTGGCTTCCGGTTATAAATTGTCTTCTTGTTACCGTGTTTTTCAGATACGGCGTCCCTGGGTAAGGGACGCTTTTTTTTGCCCCACCCTAACCCTCCCCATGTGATGGGGAGGGGACCGTCTCCGTAAACCTTAAATTCATTATGGGCCCGTAATTCAAACTCTTTATCGTTTGTAAATTTTCAATCCTTTAAAAACCTTAGTGCTTTGATGTCTCCCTCTCCGCCCGGCGGAGAGGGTCGGGGAGAGATGCAATTCATTTCCCCACCCTAACCCTCTCCATGTGATGGGGAGGGGACAGCCTCCGTAAACCTTAAATTCATTATGGGCCCATAATTCAAACTCTTCATCGTTTGTAAATTTTCAATCCTTTAAAAACCTTAGTGCTTTGATGTCCCCCTCTCCGCCCGGCGGAAAGGGTCGGGGAGAGGCAACTCTATTAATCACTATCTTGCGCCCCAATTCCTCTCTATGCGTTACCTGAAATGGATCGGCCTGGCTGCGGCCGCACTGCTTATCGTGTCCTGCTTTACTCCCTGGGTGATTATCGAATCAAAAAACATTACCGTGAGCGGGGTGGAAGCGGCCGGTACTAATTTTGGTAAGCCCGGTTATATCAACCTCATCATGGCCTTGTTATTTATTCCGCTGACGCTGATACCCCGGGTATGGGCCAAGCGGCTCAACCTGGCCGTAGTGGCACTGAACCTGGCCTGGACGGCCCGCAACTATTTTGTACTCGGCACCTGTTCGGGTGGCGAGTGCCCCGGCCGGCAAATGGGTTTGTACCTGCTGGTGCTGGCGGCCCTGCTGATGCTGGTTTCGGCCTTATTCCCGGATATGGAATTAAAAGAAACCCCTTCGGAAAAATAGTTTTCCACAGGCCGTCTTTCTCCCTTGAAATAAAGGCATTTCCCTTTATTTTTATAATCTTACAACCCTCCTTACAAGATTCAAAAAATGAGCATACCAATGTTCATGTTTTGATAATATCAACCACTGCTGAGCTAACAGTGGCCCTTATATTTTTGCTATCCGTTCCAATCCTGTCTGAAGCCTTAGTTAGTAACCCGCCCCTGTGCAAGCATTTCTTCATAAAACCTAACTAAGAGCATGAAAAAAATTTACTTTTTACTCGCCATGATGATGGCGGTGAGCGGAGCGTTTGGACAAAACATTATCTGGAATTTTGGTACCGCTGCTGGCAATGCCGCACCTTCTACAAACAGTACCACCAATCTGACAATTTCAGATATTACCCAAGGGAATAATAACGGTACAACAACTCTATTAACCACAACATCAGCATCAACTGGGTACGCAGGAGCTTCTGGTCAGTATAATGCCGGGGCTGCGGCGAGGATTGGCGCATTGAATACAGGTGCAAGCGGAAGTGCTTATTTTGAATTTACACTGACTCCTGATGCCGGATTTACTGTATCCGTAACTGCTATTAGTTTTGGTTCCCGATCAACAGCAACAGGGCCACAAGCAGTTGCAATTCGAAGCAGTTTAGACGCTTATGCATCCGATTATGCTACTGATGGACTTCTGGCAAATTCAACGTGGGCATTAAAAACTCCAAGTGTAACAGCAATTACCAGTGCAGTAGGCACAGCGGTTACTATAAGAATTTTTGGATATAATGGCGCGGGTTCGCCAGGTGCAGGAACCGCTAATTGGAGAATAGATGATTTGGCATTAACTGTAAATGTTACTGGCGGTGCTTCACCATCTATATCTGCATCGCCATTAAGTTTATCCGGCTTTATTTCAACAGCCAGTGTTGCTTCTTCAGAGCAAACTTATTCAGTAAGTGGCTCAAATCTTACTGCTGATATCGTAGTTACACCACCAGCAGGTTTCCAGATATCCACCACCAGTGGTTCTGGGTATTCATCTTCCGCTATTAATTTAACTCCTTCATCAGGTACTGTTGCTGCAACTCCTATTTATGTTGTTCTGAATTCTGCAACATTGGGAACTAATACAGGTGATATTACCAATGCAAGCACAGGCGCCACTACCCGTAATGTTTCATTAACAGGTAAAGTACTGGCTGCTGAACCAACTGCCCAAGGTGCTATAACTTTTGGGGCAATCGATAACAGCAGTATTGTTGTCAACTTCAGCAGTGGTGATGGTGCCAAACGAATTGTGTTAGCTAAATTAGCGACGGCTGTTAACAGTGATCCTGTTGACGGCACTACCTATACAGCCAATGCAGCTTTTGGCAGCGGCACACAGATAGGAACCGGTAATTATGTGGTATATGCGGGAGCCGGTAATACAGTTACTGTGAACGGTCTTGCTTCAGGTGCCACTTATCATTTTGCGGTGTATGAATTTAATGATGGTGGCACGGCGGGTGCTGAAAATTATTTGCTGACAGCACCTGGTACAAATAATGAGACCACCACCGTTTCTGTTACCACTTATACCTGGTCGGGCAGTAATGGCGACTGGACGGTTGCTGCTAACTGGACGCCAACAAGAACAGCTCCTGCCACAACAGATATACTTCAATTCAATGATGGCAATGCATGGACGATTACCAATGTGCCTGCACAAACCATTGGTCAGTTGTCTGTATCTAATAATACAACGATCAACCTGCAGTCTGCTGCCACAGCTACTTTAGCAGTTGGCGGTCTTGCCGGAACTGATCTTACGATTGGTGCCGGTTCGCAATTAAACTTTGATGGAACCTTTGCATTATCATTAGCGCTGGCTACCGGTGCCACAGGAACTGTTGATGGTGCCATGACATTTACCAATGCTGCCCACCGGCTGACAAGTGCTGATGCAAGTGGTATTACATTTACAACTGGTTCTTCATTTACTGCTGGAACCGGTTTCGCAGGTAACTCGTTTGGTAATACTGGAACTGCAAATTCTGTGATTTTTACAAGTGGTTCAACATATAATCAGGTTACTGGTTCAAACCCTTTTGGTTTAGCACAACCAGCGTCAATAGTTGTTTTCCAAACTGGTAGTTTATATAAGGCGATCGGGACGGGATTTACTCCATCTTTCGCTGGAAGAACTTATGCAAACGTTGATTTTTCTGGAACAGCAGCTTTTACAATGACTGGTGCCTCTGCTGTATCAATAGATAACCTGACTGTAACTTCTGGAACTGCAAATATCAATATGACCGGAACAGCAAGTTCTATAAAGGGTAATATCAATGTTAGCCCGGGAGCAACTTTAAATTTTGGAGGTGCTTCAGCAGGTACAATGAATCTCAGTGGCACTGCTGCACAAACAATCACCAATAATGGTACATTGACTTTTGGTGCTAATCAAAGCATTGCCATAAATAATGCAAATGGTATCACATTAGCTTCTGATGTTGATATGAGTAATGCGGCTGCTTTGGTTCTGACAGCCGGTAAGATCACCCTGGGTAATTTCAATCTTACAGCCACTACTGTTACCGGTGGTGATGCTGTTAACTATATCGTTACCGATGGCACAGGTGGTTTAACATTAAATTCAATTGACGTTGCCCCCAAAACCTTCCCGGTTGGTCACAGCAGGTATAACCCGGTGATCATCGAAAACGGAAGCAATGTAAACTGGAAAGTAGTGGTAACAGATGGTCTTACTGCTGATCCCGGTTTCAATACTAATAAAGCGGTATTGCTGAGCTGGAATATCACACCTTCAGTGAATCCTCCTGCTGGTGGTGCAGATATTACCTTCCAGTTTGATGAAACCACGCAAGTGGGTGCTTCTTTCTCACTGGCTGAAGCGGTGCAGGCCTGGCGCAGACCATTTGGTGCCTGGCTGGCTGTTGGTGCTCCTGTCTCTGTCAATGGTTCAGTGGGAGTACGCACAGCTAAAGTGCTTGGGTTAACACAATTCTCTCCTTATGCATTAGCCAATATCAGCGGTCCGCTCCCTGTTTCCTTCGGTACGGTTCGTGCAGCACAACAAGGTTCCGCTATCAAGATCGACTGGAGCAACCTGACAGAGCAGGATGTGCTGAGTTATAGTGTTGAACATTCATTGAATGGCCGTGACTTTACTGGCCTTACTGCCGTGGCTGCTGCCCGCAACGATGGCGGTAAAGCTGATTACAGTTATTTACATACAACTCCTGTTCGTGGCATCAACTATTACCGCATCCGTTCTGCTGAAACAAACGGTGTGGCCAAGGTGAGCATCATTGTGAAAGTGGATACAAGAGGCGGCAAGATGGATATTGTGATCTACCCGAACCCGGTAACGGATGGTACGATTTCATTACAGGCTACTGACCTGGCGAAGGGACAATACAGTATCCGTGTATTTGCGGCCAATGGCCAGCAGGTATACACACAGGCCTTATCACATGCCGGTGGTTCGGTTACTGAATCGGTTCAACTGCCTGCCACTATCAAAGCAGGTATCTATAACCTGGTGATCAGTTCCGGTGAAATGAAAATGGTGAAGACCTTTATGGTGCGATAATATAATACCAGCGAAAGCCAACTGAAGAACCCCATAAAATGGAAAGGACCCCACAAGGTCCTTTCTTTTTTTACATAGCCTAATAAACTACAACCACACTAAAAGGACATCCTGCTCTTTTCCGGGAATGATGAAGAAGGGACTAAAAAGGGTTGACCAGGACCAATTTCTAAGTGGATTCTACTAATTGCAGTAGAATTTCATGTAAAAGACCTTGAGAAACTTGCATGAAATACGGTTTTCTCCTACATTTGTACTCGTATTATCACCCACGTAATTCCACATCCTCCGAAATCCGTACCTGATCCTTTAAAATTTTAGTGATTGTAAAGATCATTGATCCAGTAATGGGTTAGTATCTCTTTATCCCTGGACAACCGCCCGGTATGGACGCAGGCTTGTATTGCCCTACCGTATGAAAACGTATCTATTTAATCTGAATAATAAAACCCTGAACGATGAAACAATTTCTACTTTTTAGCTTCTTCCTTTTTGCAGGGATGATGGCTACCGCACAAAAAACATGGGATGGTTCTTCCAGCAATAACTGGAATACGGCCAATAACTGGACACCTTCCGGGGTGCCTGCTGCAACGGATGATGTGATTATTCCCAACGGCTTTAATGTTACTGTTAATACAGCGGCTGTTTGTGCTTCACTTACAATAAGTGGAGGCGGCAGTGATAATACAATTTCGATCAGCAATGGTCAAAGTCTCACCGTGGGCGGTGCTGTGATCATTAATGCCGGAACTGGTAATAATGATGATAAATTTTTAGCAGTTGGTAGTGGCAGTTTTACCTGTGGTTCGCTGACTATGGCCGCTACCGGCGATGACAGCCGTGATGTGGAACTGACTTTATCAACCGGTACGGTTACTGTAAATGGCGATATTACCATGAACGGTACAGCTAACAGGAATGCGATCCGTTTTACCAGTAATGGTAATTTATATGTAAAGGGAAGTATCAGCAGCGGTGGAGATATTGTTCCTTCAACAGGAACTGTCCGCTACAATGGTAACGGTGATCAGACAGTAAAAGAAGAAACCTATAACAATATTGTTTTTTCTGATGGTGGTACCAAAACCCTTGCGGGCCCTGTTACAGTCGGTGGTCTTGCCACATTTACTGCCGGAGAAGTAATCACAACAAGCACAAACCTGCTTTCCTTTACCGGAACTGCAACGGTTTCAGGTGCCAGCGATGCTTCATTTGTATCAGGCCCTGTGAGTAAAACCGGTTCCGCCAATTTCACTTTCCCGGTTGGTAAAACAGGAAGTGGGTATCACCCCATCGGCTTAGCGAATATTTCAGCCCCTGATAATTTTACGACTGAATATATCCGGGCCAGTGCCAGCAGCCTGGGTGGCAAAGATCAATCCACTCCATTTGCTGTTTCAAACATCAGTAATTGTGAATACTGGAACCTGACCAAAACAGGTTCAGCCACCGCTGATGTAACAATAGGATGGACGGCCAGCAGCCCCTGTGGAAGCGGTGCATATGTTACGTCCATAGCAGGTCTTGCTGTATCTTCTTTTAATGCAATGACGGCGACTAAATGGGCTTTTGCGGGTGAAGCAACGAACCAACCGGGCTCTGTAGTTGGCGGCAGTACGCCAACAACCGGGAATATCACTAAAACAGGTGTAGCCCGTTTCACTTCTTTCGCATTAGCTACTATTCCTACTGCCGGTGCAGGTAATCCATTACCGGTTGTGTTTGCGAATGTAAAAGCATACACTAAAGGAACCGGGGTGCAATTGGACTGGAGCAATATGACCGAAACAGATGTACTGAACTATGTTGTTGAACGTTCTTCCAACGGTGTTGACTTTACCACTGTTGCCAGTGTGATAGCCAAACAAAATGACGGTGGCAAAGCAGATTATGGTTTTTATGATGCAACTCCTGCTGCTGTTAATTACTACCGTATCCAGTCACTGGAAGGAAACAACAGCAAAAAATACAGTGTGATCGTGAAAGTGGATATGAAAGCAACGAAGGCAGATGTGGTATTATACCCGAATCCTGTTACCGGAAATACATTGTCCCTGCAGGCGACCGCTTTAGATAAAGGTCAGTACACGGTAAGAGTGATGAGTGTGAATGGGCAGTTGTTATATACTAAATCCATTACACATGCCGGTGGTGCGGTTACTTCTTCTGTTGAACTGCCTTCAACTGTAAAACCAGGTATGTACACCCTGCAGATCGCCGGTGGCACTACAACGATCAATAAATCATTTATCGTAAGATAACAGACTATAACAACCGGGTTTTCATTAGGGTACGGATTAAAAATGGGCCGTGGTTTCTACCACGGCTCTTCCTTTTAAAAGAGGTAGAGATGGTTATCCTTCAAACAATTTGGCCACGCCAAAGGCGGCACCAGCGGCGAGAGCACCGATCAGCATCACCCGTACCGCACCGATCCAGGGATTGATACCGGTGATCCTGCTCTTGAAGAAGCCGAATACAAACAAACAAATGAGTGTAACAACAGCGGAGACGCCTAACGCTTCTATCGGCGAGTCAATAAAAAAATAGGGGCTGAGAGGGACCAATCCTCCCACCACGTAGGAGAGACCGATATTCAATGCTGATTTGGTGGCTCTTTTGGGATCGGGTTTTTCCAAACCCAGTTCATACTTCATCATGAAGTTCACCCAGCGGTCTTTATCCTGTGCAATTTCTTCGGTGGCTTTTTCCTGCAGTTCTTTACTTAAACCAATATTGGCAAAGAATTCTTTGGTTTCTTCTATTTCCCGGTGACGGAGATTCTCCACTTCATAATATTCTCTTTTCATTTCACTGTTGTAGTGATCCTGTTCGGTTTTACCGGCCAGGTAACCACCCAATCCCATCGCAATGGAACCGGCAGCAACTTCTGCAATACCGGCAATAACAATGATGGAAGTGGAATCAACTGCACCGCTCAACCCGGCTGCTAATGCAAAGGGAACGGTAAGCCCGTCGCTCATCCCGATCACAATATCCCGGAGGGCTTCACTGCTTTTTAAATGCTCTTCGTTGTGCGGGGCCTTGTCATGATGAAGGTGTGTGTCCATACTGGTTGCTGGTTTCTGGATAACAGATACTGGATGCTTGTTCCTTGTTCCTTGTTCCTTGTTCCTTGTTCCTTGTTCCTTGTTCCTTGTTCCTTGTTCCTTGTTCCTTGTTCCTTGTTCCTTGTTCCTTGTTCTGAATTAAAGCAGACAAGTTACTTATTTATCAACGACCGCTACCTGTTCCATCAGCCGGCTGCTATTGATTTTTATCAGGAATGCTTGCTGCCGTCAATCCAGTACTGACAGGCTATTACGGATAATGTCCACACATTCCAGCACCTGTTCTTTGGTGATGACTAATGGGGGTGCAAAACGGATCTTGTCCCCATGGGTGGGTTTTGCGAGCAAGCCATTTTCTTTTAACTGCAAACAAAGCTCCCAGGCTGCTTCTTTATTGTGGTGATCAATGACGATCGCATTCAGTAATCCTTTGCCCCTTACCAATGCAATATGTTTGGAATGAAGTGCCTTCAGTTCACTTCTTAGTAATTCGCCCATCGTTTCAGCATGTGCGGCCATATTTTCGTCTTTCAATACCTGCAATGCAGCGATGGCTGTTTTACAGGCTAATGGATTACCACCGTAGGTGGAACCATGTTCACCGGGTTTAATGGTCATCATGATCTCATCGTCACAAAGAACAGCACTCACCGGCATCATACCCCCGCTCAGTGCTTTACCAAGAATTAAAATATCAGGACGGACATGTTCATGATCACAGGCCAGCATTTTTCCTGTTCTTGCCAAACCGGTTTGTATCTCATCAGCAATGAATAATACATTCGCAGCTTCGCAAAGACTTTTTGCTTTGGCAAGATAACCGTCATCGGGTACCAATACTCCTGCTTCGCCCTGGATAGGTTCCACTAAAAAGCCGGCCACATTTTTATTTTCCAATGCTTTAGCCAACGCAGCAGTATCATTATAAGGAATGGCTGTAAAGCCGGGCATATAAGGCCCGAAATTTTTCCGGGCTGATGGATCGCTGCTGAATGAAATGACGGAAGTGGTACGGCCATGAAAATTGCCTTCGCAAACAATGATCACGGCTTTGCCTTCTTCGATCCCTTTTATTTCATAGGCCCATTTGCGGCAGAGTTTGATGGCGGTTTCTACTGCTTCCACGCCTGTATTCATGGGCAATACTTTATCGTAGCCAAAATAGTCCGTAATATACTTTGTATATACTCCCAACTGGTCGCTGTGAAAAGCACGGCTGGTCAGCGTTAATTGTTGTGCCTGTTCAATAAAGGCATTTACAATTTTCGGGTGGCAATGTCCCTGGTTAACGGCTGAATAACCACTGAGAAAATCATAATACCGTTTGCCATCCACATCCCAGACAAAAACGCCTTCGCCGCGGTTCAGTACCACGGGCAGCGGGTGGTAGTTATGAGCACCATATTTTTCTTCCAGTTCAAGATACTGTTGTGTCAATGCTGACATTGTGATTGTTGATTGCATAAAAAAAATTGTCGTGTGAAAATAAAATTCAATAAAGAAAACGGAACAGGGAGTTACCGGCTTATCAAAAGCCGGTTAGTACGAATGCTCATCGGTGATTGAGCAGGTCGAGATTGGAAGTAAGAAAATCTCTTGGCGCTATGTTGTGATGGAGTAACACGGCTGCAAGATACAAAAGATAGCCGGAAAACTAATGACCGTCGTAGATAACACCGGTGGTGGGGGTTTCTTTCAGCTCGATGCGGCTCAGGCCTGGTAGTAGGGGTTTCAGTTTATTCCAGAACCAAATGGTAATGTTTTCAGCAGTAGGATTTTCTAAACCGGGTACCTCATTCATCACCCGGTGATCCACCAGGTCGATCAGGGGCAGGATACTGTCTTTTAATTCTTTGAAATCAATGATCCAGCCTAATTCTTTATCGGGGGTGCCGCTGACATAGACCCGCAGGTGATAGGTGTGTCCATGCATCTGTTTGCATTTATGCCCTTCAGGAACATGGGGCAGAAAGTGAGCAGCGTCAAAAGCAAATTCTTTGTAGATATCCATGCGGTATAGTTTACGGCAAATGTAGCAGTCTTGCAAAAAAGCGGTTATGAGATGGGTCAGTTGCCAGGATCAGCTTTGTCAGTTGGCCAGTTCTTTTACAAAATAATGGTCTGGGAAATGGAGCTCTAACTGTTTGTCTTTATCGAATATGCCAAAAACAGTACTGCCGCTTCCACTCATCGAAGCAAAGACCGCCCCGTGTATATACAGCTGATCTTTGATCTCCACTACTTGTTTATGTTCGGCAAATACCCATTTTTCAAAATCATTCACCAGTTCGTCTTTCCATCTTTGGATGGGTTGGGCAATGATCTCTTTTAATGAACGTTCCGGTAAGGAAGGTTTAATATGCAGGAAGGCCCGGCCGGTATTGATATGGATACCGGGATTGACTACAACAATTTTGTAAGCAGAAAGGTCAAGATCAATAGGGGTGAGTTGTTCACCTCTCCCGGTGGCATGACAGGGTTTATTGATGATAAAGAACGGGCAATCACTTCCGAGTTTCAGGGCATAGTGTAAGAGTTGTTCCTGTGTGAGCCCTAATTTGAATTCCTTGTTCAGCAATGCCAGTGTAAAAGCTGCATCAGCACTGCCACCTCCTAAGCCAGCTCCGGCAGGAACCGCTTTATGTAAGTGCATTTGTATGGCCGGCAGTTTTGGAAAATCTTTTTTCAGCATTCCATACGCTTTCACACAAAGATTATCGCTGGGATCGCCTTCAATAACAAAACCACTTTTGCTGAAAGGAATGCTGAATGTTTTAACGGTTGTTGTAAGAGGAGTGATCTCGAGTATATCGGTTAGTTTGACCGGGTAGAATACGGTTTCAATGTCATGATAACCATCATTACGTTTTCGGAGCACCCGAAGGCCGAGGTTGAGCTTACTGTTTGGGAAAACGATCATAGAATTAAAGGTTACGGTTGGTTTTCTTAAGAAAATGGATTGGTAAAATAGTGGTTTACCGGAAGAAATGCAATCACCCCTTGTGGGGGTTTTTACTTCTTTTTCCGGCTGTTGATCTCGTCCCGGATAGCGATGGCCCTGATATAGTCTTCGTTGTCCAGCACTTCGTTCAGCAGGTGGTTCAGTTCTTCCAGTGTCATGGTTTTCAGGTCTTCATTCCCGGTTGGCGCATCACTCTCCACCATGGCTTCCTGCTTCACTTTTTTCTTTTTGCCGGTTTTTTCGGTGTCTTCCATCAGGATGCCTGCACTTTCTAAAATATTTTCATACGTATAAATGGGGCAACCAAAGCGAACCGCCAGCGCCAGTGCATCAGAAGTCCTGGAATCTATTTCTATGGTATCATTGGCAGAAGAACAAAGCAATTTGGAGTAGAAGATACCTTCCTGCAGGTCGCAGATAATGATCTCGTGGAGGTCAATGGCAAAAGCATTCAGGAAATTCTTCATCAGGTCATGCGTCAGCGGACGGCTGGGCTGCATCTTTTCCAGTGCCACGGCTATTGCCTGGGCTTCAAAGCCACCGATAACGATCGGGAGACGCCTTAATCCATTCACTTCTCCCAGTACCACAGCATACGAATGCGTCTGCGTGATGCTATGGGAAAGGGCCACTATTTCCAGTTCTATCTTCTTCATAATTATGGCACGAAACTAAGGGATTTTGGGTAAATGGTTTATGAGCAGGATGGGTTATCCCGGGCAGATTAGGTCCCTGTTTTGTAACATAAAAGGCTGACAGTGCCTGCCAGCCTTTTATACTTTTTGAAAAGATATTATGCTGTTCCTTTAATCTTTTTGATGGCCTCTGTCATTTTGGGTACCACTTCAAATGCGTCGCCCACAATTCCATAATCTGCCGCTTTAAAGAAGGGAGCTTCCGGGTCTTTATTGATGACCACGATCACTTTACTGCGGTTCACACCGGCCAGGTGCTGGATAGCACCGGAAATACCAATGGCGATATATAAATTGGGTGCAATCGCAAAACCGGTTTGTCCCACATGCTCATTGTGCGGACGCCAGTGTGCATCAGCAACAGGGCGGCTGCAGGCAGTGGCCGCATGTAAAACTTTGGCCAGGTCTTCCACGATACCCCAATGTTCCGGTCCTTTCATTCCACGACCGGCACTTACCACTACTTCAGCTTCTGTTAATGGTACTTCACCACTGGCTTTGCTGACGCCGGTCACCTTTATTTTAGCTGCATCGATCGTGGCGTTGAAGGCAACCACTTCAGCACTGCCTTCCCCCGCAAAGGTCTGGTAGGCATTCGGGCTCAGTGCAATGATCTTAATATCCGTTTTCACGGCTATATTGGCAAAAGCTTTACCGGAGAATACATTTTTCTTCACCACGAAACCATTGCTGGTATCAGGTAAGGCAACTGCCCCCGAAACTAATCCTGCTTTTAACCGGACAGAAAGACGGGGAGCAATGGCTTTGCCACTTAAATTATTCGAGAAGACAATCACTTTTGCACTACTGGCTTCCGCCACCTGTGCTAATACTTTGGCGAATACCTGTGCATCAAAATGATTCAGCGCATCCGCTGCAGCATGATGGATTTTCTTTACACCATATTTTCCCAGTGCTGCAAGATCATCCGTTACTGATCCCAGTACAACTCCTTCGGCAGTTGTTCCCAGTTGTTCCGCCACTTTAGCACCATAGGTCAATGCTTCTAAAGAAGATTTTTTTACATGGCCTTCGGCAGTATCAATGAATATTAAAACAGGCATTATAATTAGTTTGAAGTTTTAGGATTGAGTTTAGATGGCTTTGGCTTCTTCGTGTAATAAACGAACAAGTTCTTCCACGTTGTCGGGAGATACTAATTTCACACCTGCCTTGGCAGGAGGTAAGCCAAAACCGGCCACACTGGTGAGTGTGTCCACAGCAACAGGCTCCACTACTTTCAACGGTTTGGTGCGGGCACCCATGATCCCTTTCATATTGGGGATACGTTGTTCTGCCATTCCTTTCTGGCAACTTACCACTACCGGCAGTTCCACTTCATTCATTTCTTCACCACCTTCAATTTCCCGGGTGATGGTTGCCTTAGTTCCGGCCAGGTCAAACTTAGCGGCTAAAGAAACGTAGGGGAGATCGAGTAATTCGGAGACCATACCGCCGATAGAAGAACCATTATAATCAATAGTTTCTTTACCGGTGAAAATAAGATCGTAACCGCCCTGCTTCGCCACTTCAGCGATCTGTGAAGCGATATAATAACTGTCGTGGTTGTCTGCATTTACCCGGATCGCTTCATCACCACCAAGTGCTAATGCTTTACGGATAATAGGTTCTGCATCGGCAGCACCCACGGTAATTAAATGGATAACGGTGGAAGGATCGGCTTCTTTCAGTTCAATGGCACGGACAAGGGCATACCATTCATCGTAGGGGTTAATGATCCACTGCACACCGCCCGTATCGAATTTCGTGTTGTTATCGGTGAAGGCTATTTTTGCCGTGGTGTCCGGCGTTTTACTGATACAAACCAGGATCTTCATAATTAAGTATAGTTTTAATTTAGTTTGCAGTCACTGCTTTAAAAATATTTATCCTTCGACTACGCTCAGGACAAATAACAAAATTGGTTGTTTATGCAACTAAAACAAAGATAAGTGATGCAAAGGTAAATCCGGGCAATTCCGGGCAAATTTTTTATATCAACATGGACAGGATCGAAAAGTTGAAAGAATTTCTGAAAGCAAGTCCCACGGACAGTTTTTTGCAGCATGCCCTGGCATTGGAATATATCAAGCTGGGCAATGATGAAGAAGCAAAGCAGTTATTCCGGGAAATATTGAACAGGGAGCCGGGTTATATCGGCAGTTATTATCACCTGGGCAAGCTGCTGGAGCGGAATAAGGATGAAGAAGGGGCGGTAAAAGTATATGAGCAAGGTATGGAAGAGGCAAAGAAGGCCGGGGACAATCATGCATTTGGGGAATTGAGAGGGGCACTGGAGGAATTAATTTTTTAACCCCTGTCCCCTGAAGGGGAACCAGTTCCGGAGCTCAAAATTGAAATTGTAAGTGCATAAAATGCCAGGCTAAATGAATGTATCATTCTTTAAAAAACACATCACTGATCAGCATCTTTTCTCAATAAAAGATACATTAGTGCTGGCCGTGAGTGGCGGTGTAGATTCTGTTGTGTTATGTGAGTTATGCAAACAGGCCGGGTATGATTTTATTATTGCACATTGTAATTTCCAGTTAAGAGGGGCGGAGAGTGAAAGAGATGAACAGTTTGTACAACAACTGGGCGAAAAATATGGCGTTGAGGTAAAACTGAAACGATTTGATACGGAGCAGTATGCTGCTGCAAATAAACTATCCATCCAGGAAGCAGCAAGGGCTTTACGGTATGCATGGTTTGAGGAATTAGTGAGGAGACGGAAGTCTGAAGTCGTTAGTCAGGAGTCAGAGCCGGGAACCAGGTCTTTGCTTTTAACTGCTCATCATGCGGATGATAATGCGGAAACACTGCTGATGAATTTTTTCCGCGGCACAGGTTTGCATGGATTGACCGGTATCCCCGCATCAGTAAACTATATCCGCAGACCCTTATTGCCCTTTTCCAAAGAGGAGTTACAGGCTTTTGCAAAAGAAGAGCAGTTGGATTATGTGGAAGATTCTTCCAATCAATCATCGAAGTATACCCGTAACTTTTTCCGCAATGAAATAATTCCTGCTATCAGTAAAGTATATCCGCAGGTGAAAGCCAACCTGCAGGATAATATCGAACGGTTTAAAGCGATTGAAAAATTGTACCAGTTATCCGTTGGCGCTATCAAAAAGAAGTTACTGAAAGAGAAAGGATCGGAAGTGCATATCCCGGTGAAGCAACTGATGGGTTATCATAACCGGGCACTGATCTACGAGATCATTAAAGACTATGGTTTCCAGGAAAAGCAGGTGGAAGAACTGGTAAAGCTGTCGGACAGTGATTCCGGCAGGTATATTGAATCACCGTTGTCGTCTTACCGGATCATCAAACACCGGCATTGGTTTATTATCAGCCCTGTTCAGTCCATTGCATCCACTGCTATTGTTATTGAAGAAAAAGATAAACAGGTGATTTTTGAGCAGGGAATCCTGCAAGTGGAAATAACCTCAGACCTCAAACCTGCCTGGCCGGCAGGCAGGCCTGAAACTTCAAACCTCATAGCAAGTATTGACTTTAATAAAGTAATCTTTCCTTTATTGCTGCGTAAATGGAAAACAGGCGATTATTTCTACCCGCTGGGGATGACCAAAAAGAAAAAATTATCCCGTTTCTTCATTGATCAGAAACTATCAAAGACCGAAAAAGAAAATGCCTGGGTGATAGAAAGTAACAAACGCATTATCTGGGTGGTGGGTCATCGCATTGATGAACGGGTGAAAATCGTTTCTTCCACCAAAAAAACATTGAAACTTTCACTACACTTGTAATTACTGCCCGGTTATTCTTTTGATAAAAGAATCGATGACCGGGTAATCGGTAAAGACAGTGGTGGCGATATAAGTAAATACCAAACCATAAATAGCACCGGTAATATGGGCACTGTGCCCAATATTGTCCTGTCCTTTCTTAGCCATTACTGTAGAAATGATAAGATATAGTACACCAAAAATGTAACCGGGGATGGTGATGCCCGGTATAAATGCAAAGCCGATACCCGATGTGGGGTTGAATAAGATCGTGGCAAATATAACCGCCGACACAGCCCCGGAAGCCCCGAGTGAACGGTAATGATAGTGATCTTTATGCCGGATATAATCAGGGAGTGAAGCAACGATCAGCCCGGTAAAGTATAACAGGATGTATACCAGTTTCCCGCTGCTGCCAAAAGTAAAAGGACTGGAGAAATAATATTTTTCCAACGCCTCGCCAAAGGAATACAAAGCGATCATGTTGAAAATAAGATGAAACGCATCCGCATGAATGAAGCCATGGGTAATGAAACGATATACTTGTCCCCGCTTTATAGATGGCGGGTAGAAAATAAGATCATCAATTATTTTTTGATTCGTCATTCCGCCAATAGATACTAAGGCAGTAACGATTACAATGATCAGGGTGATTGACATTTCCATTCTCTAAAAATAAACGGCTTCGGGGAAATGAAGAAATATAAATGAGTTACAATACGGCCAGGGAATCAATCTTGTCCTGGTCAATTTGTTTGACCAATGCTTCCAATCCTTCAAATTTCACTTCTTCACGCAGGTATTTTTTTACATAGACCGTTAATGTCTGGTCATATATTTCGCTGGAGAAATCAAAGAGGTTTACTTCAATCACTCTTCTCCGGCCATCCACTGTTGGCCGGAAACCGATACTCATCATTCCTTTCAGTCGTTTACTATTACCGGGTAATGATGCATACACGGCATAAATACCATTACCGGGTGTGATCTTTTCTTCGTCCTGCACTTTCAGGTTGGCAGTTGGATAACCCAGCGTTCTTCCTATTTTATCGCCATGCACCACCACACCGGAGAAGAAGAATTCATATCCCAGTAACAGGTTGGCAGTTTCCGTATCATTATGCAGGATCGCTTCCCGGATATTGGTGGAGCTGATAGAAATATTATCAAGTATATGTTTGGGAATTTCTTTCAGGTGATAATTATATTCAATAGCTTTTTTCTCTAATAATTTATAATCACCGAGCCGGTCACGGCCAAAGCGGTGATCATACCCAATGATGACCGTATGCGGATGAAACCTGCTGACCAGGAAATTTTTGATATAATCTTCTGCCGGCTGGTTGGCAAAGGCCTCGGTGAAGGGAACGATCACCACATGATCAATGCCATGCTGTTTCAGTAATTGCAGCCTTTCCTCCAGGGTGTTGATGAGGCGGATACCCAGGATAGTGGAAGAAATAACTTTCCGGGGATGCGGGTGAAACGTGATGATCACGGTTTCGCCGCTAATAGCCGTTGCTTCTTCTTTCAATTTATCCAGGATCTGCCGGTGGCCCATGTGCACACCGTCAAAAGTGCCGATGGTAACCACGGCGTTCCGGAATACGGGCAGGTTGTCAATATCACGATGTACTTTCATAAAAGACTGCGAAGATAATTATTAACGGTGAGTTGAGACAAGCCGGTCTTTAGCCCGGAATGGTTAGCTTTGCAGCGATTTCCCATTTAGCCATTCAAAATTTCCAGACACAGATGTCGCTCTATTCCAAACGTGGTGTTTCTGCCCAGAAAGAAGAAGTACATGCAGCCACAAAGCACCTTGACCAGGGTCTTTATCCGAATGCATTTTGTAAAATATATGCCGATGTATTGTGCGGTGACAAGGATTGGGTGAATGTAATGCATGCTGATGGGGCGGGTACGAAAAGCATATTGGCTTATCTATACTGGAAAGAAACAGGTGATGTATCGGTGTGGAAAGGAATAGCACAGGATGCCATTGTGATGAACCTGGACGACCTGCTTTGCGTGGGTATCTATGACCAAATATTATTTTCTTCCACCATTGACCGGAATAAAAAACTGATACCTGCAGAGGTACTGGAAGCGGTGATCAATGGCACACAGGAATTCTTTGATACCATGAAAAGCTTTGGCGTCCATATCAATTTTATGGGAGGGGAGACGGCGGATGTGGGCGATGTGGTGAGAACCATTGCCGTGAATGGCACGATGACAGCCCGCTGGCCGAAATCAAAATTGGTAACGAACGAAAAGATACAACCGGGTGATGTGATCGTGGGGCTGGCCGGGTTTGGCCAGGCGAATTATGAATCGGCTTACAACAGCGGGTTAGCGAGTAATGGTTTGACAAGTGCCCGGCATGATGTATTGCATAAATCATATGGGCAGCAATACCCTGAAACATTTGAACCCACATTAGATGATTCAGTGGTCTATATTGGCCCGCATAAACTGACAGATTTCGTGGAAGACAACGGAGCAGAGCACCAGGTCGGGAGGTTGTTACTTTCCCCGACAAGAACATTTGCCCCGGTGATGAAGCAATTACTGGAAAATCATTTTGATGCCATTCACGGATTGATCCATTGCAGTGGTGGCGGGCAGACCAAGTGTATGAAATATGTACCCGCCAATGTCCGTATCATCAAAGACAATTTATTCGGGCCACCTGTTATCTTTGAACTGATCCAAAAAGCCAGCGGTGCCGATGACCGGGAAATGTACCAGGTCTTTAATATGGGTACCCGGCTGGAGATCTATACGAATGAAAAAGACGCTGACAAAATTATCAGCGTCTCTAAAAGTTTTGCTGTGGATGCCAGGGTGATCGGCAGGGTGGAAGAAAGTGTCAAAAGAGAGTTGGTCGTTAAAGTTGGTGTATCAGACTTAGTTTTTTAACTATATTCATTCACTTTACATTATTTTGCAGCAAAGCAATCCCGTATGTCAGAGCCCATTATACAAATAAGTCATGCCAATATTTACCAGGGTGATAATCTCATTTTGCAGGACGTAAACCTGACCATTAATAAAGGTGAGTTTGTGTACCTGGTGGGTAAAACGGGAACTGGTAAATCAAGTTTGCTGAAGACCCTGTATGGTGAACTGACGTTGAAAGAGGGAGAAGCAGAAGTGGCAGGGTTTAATTTGCGTAACCTTGACTGGAGAAAAGTGCCTTACCTGCGCCGCACCCTGGGAGTGGTTTTCCAGGATTTTCAATTACTGACTGACCGTAACGTCAATAATAATCTCAAGTTCGTATTAAGAGCCACCGGGTGGACCGATGAAAAACTGATGGATGAAAAGATCCAGGATGTGCTGGATAAAGTGGGGTTGAAAGCAAAAGGATTTAAAATGCCTTTTGAACTGAGTGGTGGCGAGCAGCAGCGTATTGATATTGCCCGTGCCTTACTGAATTCTCCGAAACTGATACTGGCTGATGAACCTACCGGTAATCTTGATCCTGAAACCTCGGATGAGATCATGAATTTGTTATTCAGCATCAGCCGTGATTATAATACCACGATCGTGATGGCATCACATGATTATATCGTGGTGCAAAAATTCCCGGCAAGAATGATCCGTACTGAAAGGGGCCGGGTGATTGACAATGCTAGTATAACCATTGAATAAGCTGGCGGGAATTCTTCTCGTTGTCGTATGTATCTCCCAGTAATTTTTTACGGATCGTTATTTCTTCGCTGGTAAAAGGCTGGTGGCAGAGTTGTGTGATAATGGAGGCAAATGCATTGGCGGTTGTCCCGGTATGACAGGCTGCTTCGAGCCCGGTTCCTTTTACCATTGGTTCATTGACCACGCAGTGTCTTCCTTCAAAAAGTACATGTAATAATTTCAATCGGATGCCAGTAATATTTTTATTGAAACAGGGTAATACATTGATATGAGCTTTCCGGATCAGGTCATTCAGCTCCCCATCAGAAGGGTTGGCCACTAAACAGGTATGCTGGTAAAAATGAGCCATCTTCTCCAGCCGTTTGGAAGGCTTTTTGCCGGCAATCACAAAAGGTTTCCTGACTTTGGAGAAAACATTTTTTATCAGCCAGATAGCCGCTTCTTCGTTTTCGGGAACCGAAAGGTTGCCATGGTATAAGCAAAGACTGCCGATACCTTCTTCCCCGTTTACTTTTTGCCAGGCAGGAAAAGTAGAAAGGAATTTCACCTGGTGCAGGTGATAATCTTCTTCCAGTGTATGTATATCTTCCCTGGAAACACAGGCATAAGTGCAGGCATCCGGCAATTGACGATTGTATTTCCTGATCAGTTTGCTTTCATGCAGGAAATATAATTTCTTCAGTAATGATGATTCAGACCTGGCCAGCTCTTTATAGTAGGTACTCTCTTCGTTGTGCATCCTTACCACCACTTTACGGGCTGACAGATCAAGTTGGGGAAGAATACCGGTACAATGCAATCCTTCTAACAAAACAGGGTGATTATCTTTTTGAAGATTTTGTACCAGTTCTTCATTGATGCGGGAAGAAACGATATAGGGCAGTTTGGCAGAGAATCCCCTGTGTCCTTTTTTTCTTTCGTACACATGGATGCTTTCACAAAACTGGTTCAGTTCATTGGGCATTCCCCGTTCATTATAACTAAAGTAGTGAAGGTGGATAGTAATGCCGAGCTTTTTCAGCATCATGATGCGGTTCATCATGTCGATGGCACCACCGTAGTCGGCCGGCCAGGGAACATCAAGGCAAACGATATGTAGGTGCCGGGTCAAGAATTAAAAACAGATTGATAAAAGGCGATTAATTTTTTTTCTTCGTTTTGCCAGTTCCATTCCAGGCGGGCCCTGAGGCAATTTTGCCGCAGTCTTTTGTACATAACAGTATCTTCCAGCAAATTGTTTATAGCTTCAGCAATTCTTTTCGGGGCCAGGTCTTCCATCAATACCGCTACTTCATATTGTTTGTTCAGTTGCCGGTATTCGGGATAGTTCATAGACAATTGCGGCAACCCGGCATGTACATAGTCAAAGAATTTATTGGGCAATGCTAAATATTGATTCATACCCTGGTTCTCGGCCACCGCCATGCCGATATAGGCCTGTTGCGAAATACCCCAGAGTTCATCTGGTAACAGCATGCCTTTCAGTTCTACTTTATCTTCCACCTGGTGGATCTTAATCAACTCTTTCAGTTGCGGCATAAAATTACCGTCACCGCAAATAACCAGTTTACTGTTCACCAGCTTCATAGCAGGTATAAGGTATTCAAAAGCCCTTGCCTCGTTAACAGCTCCCTGGTACAATAAAAACTTTTCAGCAGATTGCGGCGTATCCATCTCCCGCAGCCGGGTTATATTGCGGATGGTTTTATAATGAACGCCGTAGCGTTTGTTGAATTCTTCTGCTATACTTTCACTCACCGTGTAACCGCGGCTGTATTGCGGGACTGCTTTTTTTTCAATGGCAGTCCATAATTTTTTGATAGCAGGTCTTGTAACCACTTCTTTCAATTCAGTAAACAATTCATGGGCATCATAAATGCGGGGGATCTTTTTCCATTTGGAGATGCGCAGGCAGGGGAGTATGGTATCAAGATCGATGGCGCAGATGGCATCCATTTTTTGAAACAGCAAATAGAACAGGAGGCGAAGATTATACTCGGCATAAAACCATTTCCCTTTTTTAAAGAAACAAGGCAATCTTTTCTGCCGGTATTTTTCTTCTTTCAGGGGGAGGGAAGCAGGTAGTTTTCTCCCTACCAATGTAATGGCATAACCATGTTCTGCAAGGGAAGTGCAGATGCGGTTCATGCGCTGATCGTAGCTCAGGTCATTGGTTACTGTAAAAAAAAGCCGTTTCATAATTTGTCGTCCGGCAAAGAAACGGAATTGTAAGTTCTTTTCTGAGATATACACCCTGCTGTTTCCGGGAAACAAAAAGCCGCTTTGCAGTTGCAAAACGGCTTTTAAAATGTATTTATTGAAAATTACATACCCATTCCTTCCATGCCGCCACCATCACCACCACTCTTCATGTTCTTTCGCTTGAATAATGACATGTCGAATTTACCAAAGCGCCAGCTGAAGTTCACTCTTACCACCTGCGGGTCACGGCGGCGGAATACATCCTGGATAAAGAAAGGTGACTCAGAATGTACATCCGATACCCTTGTCCGGAAAATATCATTGATATTAACGGATAAAGAAGCCTGTTTATTTTTCAGGAATTCATAACGTATAGCTGCATCAACCCCATATACCGGGCGAACATAGCCTTGTGCAGAAGTACTGGGCCCAAACATTCCTCCCATCCCACGACCTCCTCCGCCACCACCACTTCCACCCGGGGGAAGAATTGTTTTTGACTGGTAATCACCTGATAATTGCAGGCTGAAATTCTTAGGCAGTTTGAACGTATTATTGATCTTTCCAAACCAACTGGCAAACTGGTCCTGGTCAGGAATAGCCGGGTCAGCAATATCGATTTTCGAGGTAAACAGGTTAAAGTTGCTCGTCAGGTCCCACCACTTGGTGATCTTATTTTTTAAAATGATCTCCAGCCCTGTTACATAGCTTGAGTTGGCATTGATATAGGTATTGATCAATTGATCTTTACCTGTCACCGGTTCCACCTGTACGATCTGGTAACGGGTGATCAGGTCGTTTGTATTTTTATAATAGAGGGATAACAGAATATTGTCTTTATTCTTGAATGTTTTTGAATACGATAATTCAAGTGAGTTAGTGAACTCCGGGTTCAACCCGGGATTTCCTTTACTCAGGTTCAGGAAGTCAGAAGAATCGGTGAAAGGAGAAAGCTGCCAGAAATTTGGGCGGTTTACTCTTCTTGAATAGTTCAATTGTAATTCCTGGTTGTTCTTTAATTTCTGGTTCAGGAACACACTCGGGAAAAAGCTGATGGGGAAATCAATATCAAAATTTTCATTGGTTTTGGTCAGCTTACCCTGGTAATTTGAACTTTCAGCACGGAGACCTAACTGGTAACCAAAATTTTTGATACGATTGCTATAAGTAGTATAAGCTGCTATAACACGGTCCTGGCTTTCATAATTCACCTGGGAAGCAGGTTGCAGTACAAGCTGGCCATTTTCGTCTTTATAAAAAGCATTGGTGCTGACATTTTCATTAAAAGCTGCCCGGATTCCCATTTCGATTTTGGAATTCTCACCTAAAGGGTTAACAAAATCACTTTGAAAGATCAGACTTTTATTGGTTCCGTTACCGATCTGGCGTTGTTTGAATGCCTTGATAAGCGTAGTCTGATCTGTTTCATAAGAATCGGTATTCACTTCGTTATCATTATTATTTTTTCTCCTGTTAAAAGTCAGGTCAGCCGTCCATTCTCTTCCGGCTTTTGGGAAATTATGTTTTAACCCGATAGTGGTTCCAAGATTTCTGAATTCCCCATTTGTATAGGTGGCTCTTTTGGTAAATGATGATTGAACGGGAATGCTGAGTGTATCAACGAACAGATCACTAATCGTACTGGGGGTAAACTTCCCTCTCCCAAAATTCACACTGGCTGAAAGTGTTGTTCTGTTATTTATGAAGTAATCAAAACCCGCACGGCCAAAACCGAATTGACCATTCATGATCCCGCGATCTTTTTGGTATAGCATATTATCAGGATCATCAACCAACGATAAACGTTCTGTATTTCCTTTACTAATTGAACGGCGTTGCATCAGGTTAGCACTGACGAATACATTGATCTTTTCCTGGCGAACATTAATATCACCGCCAAAACCCACTCTTGCACGGGAGTCAATATTAGCCCGCAGGCTTCCGTTATATCCTACTTTCCTGTTTTTCTTTAATACGATATTTAAGATACCGGCCGTACCACCGGATGCATCGAATTTGGCAGAAGGGTTGGTGATCACTTCCACACTTTCAATCGCATCGGCAGGAATCTGGTCTAACTGCATGGTGGTGGGACGGCCATCCACAAATATTTGCGGTGCATTATTGCGCAGTGAAACATTGCCATCAATATCAACATTGATAGAAGGTACATTCTTCATCACATCCACCGCAGTACCACCGGCAGAAACGATATTCTTGTCTACATTAAAGACCTTACGGTCGATACCCAGTTGCAAACCGGGGTTGGTGGAAGCACTAACGGTTACATTGTCCAGTATCTTTTCATCAAGGTCAATTTTAATATTGCCGAGGTCTTTATCGAGTGCATTCATCATGGCACTCATATCTCCGCCCGGTTTGATATCAAAGGAAACGTTTTGGGTAAATTCTTTAAACCCTATCACGGTGATCTTTAATTTGGAGGGACCAAAAACGGCCACATTATCCAGGCTGAATTCGCCATTGGGTTTGGTGAGCATCCCGGCTACGATCACTTCTTTTCTTTTTTTGGTAGCTGTATCCATTTTGTTCTGGAGCAGGGTAACGGAAGCATATTCGATCGGTTTACCCGATTTGGAATCGATCACCTTACCATAAAAACGGCCGGTTGGCATCTGGCCGCCGCCACCCCGGTTGCCACCGCCCATACCTGCCGGCTGGGCAAAGCCGATAACTGACACAAAGACAAGGGATAAGGCGAAGAACAATTTTCTCATGAATCTAGAATTTAACCATTAGACGTGTAAAGGTGAACTAACTTGCTGACAGGGTTGTGACATTTGGACGAAAGGCACATGCTGCTTTACAAACGGGAGGCAGCAATGGTTCAGTTGGCTATTAGCTGGTAAGAACGGTAATGGCAACCTGCACCCCGCCAATAATAAACCCGATAACGGCACCAATGATCTCCACAAAACGAAATTCCCTGGACATGATCTGGTAAAGGATCTCTTCGAGTTTATCGGACGAGAAATTGGATACTTTCTGAATAACGATCTGCTCCAGGTCCAGTTCTGTTTTCAGGTTAGCGGCATATTGTTTCATGACCTGGGGAAATAGTATTTCCAATTCTTTCATGAATACCTCCTTCAGCGAATTAATGGTCTTGTCACCAATGAACATGCTGAGTACCGGCATCTGTTCACTAAGCTTATGCCGCAGAAAATCATCGATGTGGTTTTCAATCATCGGCATGATCTTCTTCAGGTTTTCCGGGCTGCTGATCTTTTGTTCTATATCACTGAAAGAAAGAAATTCTGCACTTACCAGTTTGCCCAGTTTTTCGGCAAATTGTTGTTGTCTTTTGGGAAAAATTCCCTGGAAAGTGATGCCAAGAAATTTTTTTGGCTCTCTTGGATGAAACAACATTTTGATGGCCACCCAATTGGTGACCCAGCCGATAAAGGCAGAAATGACGGGGATGATCAGTAACCAGTAATTCATATCTGTTGGGGGTAAAACAAACCCCATCTCGCCTGAGACGAGACGGGGTTGTTGGGTGGCTAACCGGGCTCGAACCGGCGACCCTCAGAACCACAATCTGATGCTCTAACCAACTGAGCTATAACCACCGTTTTGGGACGGCAAAAATAGGTAAAATGAGTTTTTGTAAAAAATAAAAGGCCGGATATGTTGCATAATTCATTGAAAACAGTTGTTCTGGATACTAATAACTGTACCAGTAGGAGCTAATTCCTGAAATGGCAAAGCGAGGGATTTTACTGCTGTTTTCCACTCATCAAAATCCTGTGTTAAAAGGAGTTAAAGGCACGAAATCCATCGTTTTTACGTTATTTTTGGTTATGCGGCAAGCATTTAAATACCTGACAAATATGAAAAGACTCCCGATCGTAGTGTTGTTAGCATTGACAGGCTCCTTCCTGGCATTCCGTTCCATTGGAAACACCACCCACAACAGTAATCCTCCCGGCAAGTACGAACAGATCCTGCGGCTGGTTGGCGAAATGATGTCCCAGGCCCATTATAGTCCCCAGGATATCAATGATGCGTTTTCCAAAAAAGTGTTTAAAAAATTCATGGGTGACCTGGACCCGGAAAAAAATATGTACCTGCAGGCAGATATTGACCAGTTGCAGAAGAAATATGAAAACAGGATCGATGATGAGATCAAAGGTGCTGAAGCGGCGTTCTTTTTAGCGGCCGGCAAAAACTTTAACCAGCGAATGGAGGAAGTTGCCCTTGTTTATAACGAGTTCCTTTTAAAACCTTTTGACTTCACTGTTGATGAAGAAGTGGTGCTGGATGCAGATAAGCTCAGTTACCCGGCCACCGAAGCTGAAAGAAAAGAACGCTGGAGGAAAAAGTTGAAATACCTGACCCTGGAACGTTATGTTGAGTCGCTGGATATAAGAGAAAAGAACAAAGGGAAAGAAGGATTTGTGGTAAAGACCGATGAAGAATTGGAAAAAGAGGCAAGAGAAAAAGTAAAGAAACTAATGGACAGAACTTTTGACCGGTTCCGGTTCAAATTTTCTGATGATGATAAGTTCAATGTATTTGTGAATGCCATCACCACCACGATGGATCCGCACTCCGAGTTTTTCCCCCCGGTTGATAAACGATATTTTGATGAAGAAATGAGCGGCCGTTTTTATGGTATCGGCGCTTCTTTACAATATGATGAAGGTAATATCAAAGTGGCCAGTATTCTTACCGGCAGTCCTGCTGCTAAATCCGGTGAATTACAACCCGGCGATCTTATTCAGAAAGTGGCCCAGGGAAAAGAAGAGCCGACTGATCTGACCGGTTTCGTGGTAACCGATGCAGTGAAACTGATCCGTGGTAAAAAAGGAACGGAGGTCCGGTTGACCGTGAAAAAATTAGATGGTACCATTAAAGTGGTTACACTGATCCGTGATGAGATCGTACAGGATGAAACTTTTGCCCGCAGTGCGGTGGTAAAAACCACAGGCGGTAAGATCGGGTACATTTTCCTGCCCGAGTTTTATGCTGATTTTGATAATCCAAATGGTAACCGCAGCTATATTGATGTAATGAAGGAAGTGGTGAAACTGAAGGAAGAGAAAGTGGATGGTATTGTGATTGACCTTCGTAACAATGGTGGTGGTTCTTTATATGATGTGGTGCAGATGGCCGGATTATTTATTGAAGATGGTCCTATCGTGCAGGTGAAAGACAAAGAGAATAAAGCCAGTGTATTAAAAGACAAAGACCGTAATGTTTTATACACAGGACCGCTGGCAGTAATGGTGAATGAATTCAGTGCTTCTGCTTCAGAAATATTTGCAGCGGCCATCCAGGATTATGGTCGTGGTGTGGTGATCGGAAGTACTTCTACTTATGGTAAAGGAACGGTGCAACGTAATATCGGGCTTGATCCGGAGACGGGATTCTCCATGTCCAACTCTGAACTGGGAACAGTGAAACTGACACTCCAGAAGTTTTACCGTATCAATGGCGGTTCTACGCAATTGAGGGGTGTTGCTTCTGATATTGTGTTGCCTGATAACCTGGAATACCTGAAAGTAAGAGAGAAGGATGATGAAGATGCATTGCCCTGGGATGAGATCAATAAATCCCCGTATTCTGCCTGGAATGCAGGGTATGATCTGAAAACTATTCAACAGTTGAGCAGCCAGCGTTTGGAAAGCGATGTTCGTTTTAAACTGATCAAAGAAAATACAGACTGGCTGGCCAAACAGAATGACAGGATCTATTCTCTGCAGCTTACTAAATACCGTGCTGAGCAAAAGATGATCAGGGCTACCTTCAGCCAGTTGGAATCTTTGCTGAAATTGAAAGATGAAATTGATGTAACAGCGCTTACAGGCGAGGAGAACCGCTGGGCGAATGATAAGAACAAACAGGATCGGTTTAACCTTTGGTTGAAAAGTCTACGCAAGGATATTTATCTTGACCAGGCGGTGAAAGTGGTGAATGATATCATCGGTCAGCAAAACATAGTGAAAGCAAAATCAGAAGAACCGAAAAAGGCTTTCTGATAAAAAAATATAATGAACAGGGTCATCAATTATTTTATTGATGACCCTGTTTCTTTTTCTACAGGTATCTTTCTTTCAGTACATTGACATGGTGTTCAATATGCCCAACGAGTATAAATCCTATTGGTAACACATATACCGGGTTGCCGTTAGCAATGCCATTAGTTTCTAATTGTTCTGCATCAAACGAACTGAACAGAATTTCATTGGACCGGCGGGTAACTTTGAATTCCTCCACGAGGTCATCCCAGTTGCGGGTACCGGCTTTGGAGTTATCAGCATATTTGTTCTCATCAAAACCGGGTAAAGAGGCTTGTTCTTTCCGGGCAATGCAAAGCCCCCGGTACGCAAATACTCTTTCTGTATCTATAATATGCTGCAGCATTTCTTTGATGGTCCATTTGCCTTCAGCATACCGGTATTCTCTTTTTGCTGCCGGTATGGAGGCCAGGAAAGCCGGGAACGATACAGACTGGTTTTTTAGGGCGGTTACTACATCATCTTCTTTTACCAGGTTGATATAACGATGATAGAAAACAGTAACACGGGAAAGATCGGGTCTTGACATAATAAGCAGGGTTTGATGATTTAAACAGGAAGATGAAGTTCGCTGTTTTTTAAGAATAAAGAAATACAGTTGTATAAATGGTAAAGCTGCCTGTTGTATTGATTTTGTATTTTCCGTTGTAACTTCCCTTCAAATCTTTTCCCGATGCGGAAACTTTATGGTACGGTTTGTTTGCTATTGTGTACAATTCTTTTTTATGGCCAGCAGTTTGGCGGCACACCTCCCTCACAAAAATGGAAGCAGATCAGTACGGATACGGCCAGGGTCATTTTCCCGGCGGGGATGGACAGTGCTGCAAAAAGAGTAGCTGCTGTAGTGCATTACCTGGCAGCACAACAACCGGTTTCTTTGGGTGATCAGCTGCGTAAGATCAATATCGTGCTGCAGAACCAGACAACGGTAGGGAACGGGTATGTGGGTTTGGGTCCTTACCGCAGTGAATTTTACCTGACACCCATACTCAGCAATTTTGATGAGGGCAGTATTTCGTGGACCGATCAACTGGCGGTGCATGAATATCGCCATGTGCAGCAATTCAATAATTTCCGGAACGGCCTTAGCAAAACAATGGGAACCTTGTTTGGTGAGGAAGGCCTGGCATTAGCGGTCAATGCGTCGGTACCTGACTGGTTTTATGAAGGCGATGCAGTATATAATGAAACGGTACTCACCAGGCAGGGCAGGGGAAGGTTGCCCTTATTTTTAAATGCTTATCCTTCCTTGTGGCAGTCCGGGAAAAAATATTCCTGGATGAAACTGCGGAATGGTTCCCTGAAGGATTATGTGCCCAACCACTATTATCTCGGTTACCTGCTGGTGAATTATGGCCGGGAGAAATATGGGTTGGATTTCTGGACAAAAGTGACAAGGGATGCCAGTGCTTTTAAAGGGTTATTATATCCCTTTCAAAAAGCAATCGAACGGCATGCTGCTGTGGATTATAAAACATTCCGGGAACAGGCTTTTGAGTTCTATCAAAAAAATATCGCAAGAGTGGCAGCAACAAGGGATCAGTATGTATTTCCTGTCAACAAGCAATACATTACTTCTTATTTGTTCCCTTATACGATTGGCGAAGATTCATTACTGTACCTGAAAACGACTTACCGTCATCGCCCTGCATTTTTTATCAGGGATAAAACCGGGGAGAAACAAATCCGTGTGAAAGATATTTCCATTGATGAGCAATACTCTTACCGTAATGGTAAAGTTGTATATGCTGCTTACGAACCCGATGCAAGATGGGGGTGGAGAGATTACAGTGTGATCCGGTTGCTGGATATACAAACAGGGACGCAACGGAATGTAACCCATAAAACAAAATATTTCACACCTGATATTTCTGCCAGCGGGGAAAAAATTGCAACCGTGCTGGTGGATGCAGATGGTAAGAGTGAGATACATATTATCGCAGCTCAAGATGGGAAAGTGCTGCATGTGATAAAGTCCGCCGATATTATGCTGTTCACGGATCCAAAATTCATTGATGAAGCTAATTTGATTACAGCAGTGCGTTTGAAGGATGGTAAAATGGCATTGGCGCATGCGGAGATCAGCTCAGGGAATATTATCCGGCTGACAACGCCTTCTTACCATGTGCTGGGTTATCCTTGTGTCAGCGAAGGGGTTGTTTATTTTACCGCTTCCTATGCCGGTAATGATGATGTGTTTGCTTTGCAGTTAAGCGATAAAAAAGTTTTTAAGATTAGTAATGGCCCGCTGGGGAATTATTATGTGAATGTAGCCGGTGGAAAGATCAGTTGGTCTTCCTTTACTGCGGAAGGGTACCAGTTACAGCAAATGCCACTTGCTGCCATTAGCAAAACGGAAATAACAGAACCCCTGCCAACAGAAGCTGACAGTAAGTTTACTATTGCCGGAACAGAACAAGTCAGTGATATATTATTAAGTAAAGTGGGAGAAAGAGAATTTAGCACCGAAAAGTATAAGAAAGGAACAAGGTTACTGAACTTTCATAGCTGGAGACCGTATTATGAGGATCCCATTTTTACCTTCTCTTTATACGGGGAGAATGTGCTGAATACCCTGCAAACTGAACTATACTATTTGTATAACCAGGATGAGAAAACAAATGCGGTTGGATTCAGTACAGTGTTTGGGGGACTCTTCCCTTATCTCAGCCTGGGTACAGAGTATACTTTTAACAGGGAAAGAACAGTGGGTAACCGCCTGCGTCAATGGGATCAATTGGATTCCAGAATCGGGTTGAATGTGCCACTCAACTTTACTACAGGAAGAAGTTTTAAGCAGTTGAATATCGGCACTAATTATTTTTACCGCAACGAATTCAATAAAGGGTTTTTTAAGGATTCTATCGGCAATACCGGTTTCAGTTACCTGCATCATTTTATTTCCTGGAACCAGCAGGTGCAAAGAGCAACGCAGCATATTTATCCGAGATTGGGGTATGGTATTGCATTGAACCACCGGCATGCCATTACGGATTTGGAAAGCCGGCAGTTTTCAGGTAACGCAACTGTTTATTTACCGGGTATAATGGCAAATCATAACCTGGTGCTGACAGGCAGTTTTCAACAGGTGGATACACTGAATACAGTTTTCTCCAACCGGTTTGCCTATGCAAGAGGGTATACCGGGAGGTATTTTTCAAGAATGTGGCGGCTTTCTGCCAATTATCATTTCCCGGTCTGGCATACTGATTTTGGCTTTGCCAACATTCTGTACCTGCAGCGGATCAGGGCCAATGCCTTTTATGATTTTACCAAAGTATATTCAAGAGATAAAACACAAACAAGGGACCAGCGCAGTGTGGGCGGCGAGATCTTTGTTGACACCAAATGGTGGAATCAATACCCGCTGACATTTGGGTTCCGGGTCAGCCGGCTATTAGACAGGGACCAGTTTGACGGATTTAAAGGAACTGTTTTTGAACTGGTGCTGCCGGTGAGTATTTTGCCCAGGTAATTTAAGAGAATCCCACAAAGACGCTAAGTGCACAAAGCTCTTTGAGTACAACTTTGTAAGCCTGTGTCTTTGTGGTAAAAAATTATAAAGAAGCTAAACTTTCCTCGATCACTTTTATTTTTTCCTCGGCGTCCGCTTTTTTCTTGCGTTCGCTTTCCACTACTTCCGGTTTGGCATTACTGACAAATTTCTCATTGCTGAGTTTTTTATCAACGGAAATCAAAAACCCTTTCAGGTAGTCAAGGTCTTTTTGTAATTGTTCTTTTTGGGAAGTAGTGTCAATAGTTTTCTCAGAAATAATGTAAAGTTTTGAGTCATCTATAACTACAACAATGGAATTTCCTTTTTCAGGAGGGTAATTTGATCGAATTATAGAAGTGGCTTTTATTTGTCTTTTTAAAATGTCATCCAAACCATCAGGCTGGTAAGACCTCGTGGAGGAATCAATATATAAAGTGATTTCGTCCTTAGGTTTTAATTGGTTTTTATTCTTAGCATCTAAAACTGTAGAAATAGCCTTCTTTAGCCATTCACCATGTTGTAGAATTAGAGGAGAAGGCGAATTGATTGAAGTGTAAAGTTTAATACACAAATCGTCGTCTTGTTCTTTTAGCGAATGATATATTTCTTCTGTGACAAATGGCATAAATGGATGAAGTAATTGTAAGAGTTCCTCAAAGTAGCTAACCGTTTTTTTATAAATACTTTTGTCTATCGACTGCTCAAATTCGGGCTTTACCCATTCTAAGTAAGAACTACAGAAATCATCCCAAATGAGAGAATATATTGTTTTTAGTGATTCACTTAAACGAAAATCTTTAAACTGTTCATCTAATTGGATTCTTACTTCGGCCAGCCGGTTTTCAAACCAATCAACGGCAAAGTTCTGACCGGTCGGGCCGCCTGCAATAGTTTTTGGAGCAGTGCTATCTGTAATAGCGGCCTGACTGTTATTAACCTGACGGTTTTCCCACATCTTCACCAGCTTAAGCGCATTCCACATTTTATTAATAAAGAAACGGCCTTGTTCATTGCCCGCAGGGTCCCACATCAGGTCATTCCCTGCCGGAGAAGAGATCATGATGCCGAAACGTACCGCATCAGCACCGTCCTTATCAATCATTTCCAGCAAGTCGGGAGAATTGCCGAGGCTCTTACTCATTTTCCGTCCCTGCTTATCTCTTACAATACCGGTAAAGTAAACTTCATTAAACGGTTTTTGTCCCTTGTATTCATAACCCGCCATGATCATCCTGGCCACCCAGAAGAAAATGATCTCCGGTGCTGTTACTAATGTATTGGTGGGATAATAGTAGTTAACGTCTTTATTACCCGGGTTACTATATCCTTTGAATACTTCAAAAGGCCAGAGCCAACTGGAAAACCAGGTATCAAGGCAATCTTCATCCTGTTTGATATCGTCGATGGTCCATGGTCCATTGTCCATGGACCTTAATTTAGTAAGTGCCTCCTCTTTTGTTGCAGCCACGGTAAATTTACCATCCGGCAGATACCAGGCAGGAATGCGATGGCCCCACCAGAGCTGGCGGCTGATACACCAGTCTTTGATGTTTTCCATCCAGTGACGGTAGAGATTCTTGAATTTACCGGGATAGAATTTGATATCATCTTCCATGACTGCTTTCAATGCCGGCCCGGATATTTTTTTCATATCCACCCACCATTGCAAACTCAATCTTGGTTCCACCACCGCATCTGTTCTTTCGCTATATCCCACTTCGCTGGTATAATCTTCCGTTTTTAGTAAAAAGCCTTTTTCTTCCAGTTCTTTCGCAATTTTCTTCCGGGCTTCAAAGCGGTCTTCACCTATATAGATCTGCGCATCTTCATTTAGCGTTCCATCTTCGTTCAATATATCAACCACTTCCAGGTTGTGTTTTTGTCCCAACTGGTAGTCGTTCATATCATGAGCCGGTGTAACTTTCAGGGCACCGGTTCCAAACTCCATCGTCACATAATCATCGGTGATGATCGGGATACGACGGTTGATCAGTGGAACGAAAGCAAACTTGCCATGCAGGTGTTTATAACGTTCGTCTTTGGGATGAACACAGATAGCGGTATCACCCATGATGGTCTCCGGTCTTACGGTGGCAATAACAATGTATTCTTCACCTGCTACATCAATCTTGTATCTTAAGTGATATAATTTTTGTTGTGTTTCTTTTCGGATCACTTCTTCATCACTAAGTGCTGTCTTGGCTTTCACATCCCAGTTGATCATTCGCTTGCCACGATAGATATAGCCTTTGTTATACAGATCAATAAAAACACTGATCACTGACTGGTAATAATCAGGATCCATGGTAAAGCTGGTGCGGTCCCAGTCGAGGCTGCAACCCAGTTTTTTTAACTGCTGTAAAATGATGCCACCATATTTCTCTTTCCACTCCCAGGCATATTTCAGAAATTCATAACGACTCAATGATGCTTTTTGAATGCCTCTTTCCCTGAGCATTTGCACCACTTTAGCCTCGGTGGCAATAGAGGCATGGTCTGTACCCGGCACCCAGCAGGCGTTTTTGCCCTGCATCCTGGCACGACGAACCAAAATATCCTGGATGGTATTATTTAGACAGTGACCCATGTGTAATACACCCGTTACATTGGGTGGTGGTATCACCACTGTATAAGGCTCCCTTTCGTCAGGGCTGCTGTTGAAATATCTCTTGTCCAGCCAATGCTGGTACCAGTGTTGTTCGGCGGCGCTATGCTCAAAATTTTTCGACAATTCCATAAGGCCGCAAATTTACCGGGTTTTGTACAGATAGCGAAAAGGAGAGCGGCTTTAAAAGCGGGTACGGACCCGTTGAGGAGGGGTGACAAAATGAATTAATGAGAAACGACGGTTAGTGTTGCATATTCCTGATCTCGTTGCATACATAGTTTCTGCCATTATGTACTTCAACAATGGCATGGGTTATCTCTTCAAAAGGAGAGCCTTTGGTAACAAATCCCCGGGCACCAAGCTCCAGCATCTTATTGGCATAAGAGGGCTGGTTGTTGACAGAAATCCCGATGATCTTCATGGAGGGATCTGCCTCCAGCACTTTTTGTGTAACCTCAAAGCCATTCAGGGGGTACATATTAATATCCACCAGTAAAATGTCGGGCTTCAGCCGGCTGACTTCCTGGATGGCATCGGGTCCGTTTTCACATTCCTTGATAACGGAAAATCTGATATCATAGTCAAGCAGCATTGACCAGGATTCACGGGCCAGTTTGTGGTCATCCACCAGGATGATCCGGATAGGGTGGTTGTTCATTAAACAGTTTTAAGTATGGTAAGGCCAGGTTTTATCAAAGGATAATTTTGCCAGACCCAATAAGGCCTGCGGCAAATGGCAGTTTTACCAACTTTACATGATCAGGAAGGATAAGGCGGGCCGGGTGGGTAAAATAACGTTAGTAAAAATACTTAAAATCTAAAGTAATATTACTTGTTGAATTTACCAATCTTAGGAGTATCTTTTTTTTATACACAGCAAATTCATAGATCGCCGTTCAATCGCCTTTTTGGCTGATTTACGTTTAGGTAGAGAATCGTTTCAGGCAACGTTTGCCGGTTGTTCTTAACCAATTACAATTATATTCGTAATAAAATAACTGTCTTTAAATAATACCTGCTTTAATGAAAAGAGAATTAACCTCCTGGTACAGCCCCTCCCTTAATAAAGAAATGCCCATCGCCACTTACGGAGATTATGGATTTGCACTCCTGCTGGTTCCAACAGCAGCCGCAGATTACCTGGAGTATGAACGTTTTCAATTGATGGAACACCTGGCTCCTTTTATTGACAGCGGGAAGCTGAAAGTTTTTTCAATTGACAGCATTAACAACGAGAGCTGGATGAATAGCCAGGTGAATCCCTGGGACAAGTCGATCCGTCACCAGCAATGGAACCATTATGTTTACACTGAAGTGGTCCCTTTTATAAAAAACAGTACAAGTAATGAAACGCCCATCATTACCTGCGGCGCTTCTTTTGGCGCTTTGCACAGTATGAATCTTTTCCTGAAACGGCCTGATCTGATCAATGGTGTGATAGCGATGAGTGGCGTGTATGATCTGACCGAGTATACCAAAGGTCATTTTGATGACAGCGTTTATTTCAACAGCCCGATGCATTATATGCCCAACCTGACTGATCATGCTATTTTAGAGCAGATCCGCCAGAGCCGTCATATCCATATTCTTACCGGCAGTGGTAATTATGAAGATCCCGCTGCCAGCGGACGTTTTGCCAAGGTTTTATATGATAAGGGAGTGTGGTACGAACTCGACATATGGGGTGCTGAATGGCCGCACGACTGGAATACCTGGAGAGCTATGTTGCCTCATTATCTGGGGTCGAAATTCTGAGATAATTAGCTGGTCAATTGTTTTAATAGAGTAGTAAATATTTTTCCCGGTATCATCCGGGCACCCATACTTTCAAGGTATTCGGTATGGACCTGGCAGTCTATCAGCTGAATACCTTCCTTTTTTAGCAACTGCACATACCTAATAAAGGCATAACGGGATGCATTACTTACTTTGCTGAACATGCTTTCACCAAAAAAAACTTTACCCAATTTTATTCCATACAATCCTCCGGCAAGTTCATTGTCCTTCCAAACTTCGGCGCTGTGAGCATAGCCAAGCTCGTGCATTTTGATATAGGCTTTTTCCACTTCGTTGGTGATCCAGGTGCCATCCTGCCCGGGTCTTGTTATTTTTTTACACTGATGAATAACAGAAGCAAATGCTTTGTTGATTGTAAAATCAAATTCAGTCTTGTTCAGCAGGGGTTTGATGCTTTTACTGATCTTTAATTCTTCCGGAAAAAGTACGAAACGTGGATTGGGTGCCCACCAGAGAATATATTCTCCTTCATACCAGGGAAAGATACCGTTACGATAGGCTAACAACAATCGCTCAGGCGAAAGATCACCCCCCATGGCCAGTAAGCCATCAGGTTCTGCTAAATGAGCAGGTGGAAATGCTAATGCTGTATCGAGAACGAAAAGGGGCATAAATAAGAGATGGCCGGAGCTATCTATTCAGCGATTACTTCAACAGTGGCATTAATACCTCTTTCAGTGATGGCATCGCACATGGGTTTCAGGTCGTCATACATCCCCTGTTTTACTGCATATTTTCCCTGGAAGTGGATGATATAAGCACATTGTTCGGCCTGTTCATGACTATGCCCACAAACTTCTTCGAGGGTAACGATCACCCACTCAAAGGTATTAACCTCATCATTCCATACAATGAGACTACAGGGTTCTTCGCGGCTGGTAAGCACATCCGAATCCTCATGACCCCGTGTCCCCGTCTCTGTTTTTGTTATCGGCATAGCAGGCTGCTTTGTACAAAAATAATCATTCTGTTTTTGGGGTGGTAGCGAAATTATACTTACCCGGCAATCAATTTGCTCGGCAGGAATAGCAACCCCGGCGTTTTTTTTCAAATAACCTGAACCTGAGTGTAAAAAATGAGCTAATTGAGCCGGTAAATAGAAAAAAAATTTGGCAAAAAACGGTTCAACCCTATCTTTGCACTCCCAATTAAAAAAGGGAGTTTAGCTCAGCTGGTTCAGAGCATCTGCCTTACAAGCAGAGGGTCGGCGGTTCGATCCCGTCAACTCCCACACATCAGGTCAAAAGGCTTCAGTTTTACTGAAGTCTTTTTTGTTTGAGGAATTTTGAACTAAGACCGGATTGCATTTATTTTAATGATGAAGGCGGGGAAAATTTTCCGAAATTGGCCCTTATTGCAAATATTTAAAACAGTAAACCTTATCTGATTGCCGGTGCTTAAAAATGAAAAATTCAGAAAGCTGATCAGCCGATCTTTTATTGCTTTCAATATTTTGATCATCCTGATGTATTTATTGGTTTGCCTGGTTCCTTTCCTTGAATCTGGCAGTTTCTGGTTCATAGCAATGCTTGGTCTTATTTTCCCCTTTCTTTTTATACTGGTTTTTCTCTTACTCATTTATTGGTTAATAAAACGAAAATGGAAATGGGCATTAGTGCCTGCTATTGCTTTGCTGCTAAGCTGGCAACAACTATCAATGTGCTTTGCATTTCGGTTTGGCAACGATGATAAGAATATGATGAATATAAAACCTGATGGCTCCATCCGTGTATTATCCTGGAATGTAGCCCGCTGGGATGAAGCTAACCGGGAGGCCAGGGGAGGTCAAAGTTACCGTAACCTGATGATGGATTGGGTGCAGATGATGGATGCCGATATTGTTTGCCTGCAGGAATTCTTTGAGTGTTATGACCCGGATATATCTGTTCAGAATATTCCGGTGATCAAAAAAATGGGCTACCCATACCACTATTTTTTCCCCTCCTCTAAAATATTTGAAGGCAATTTTCAATTCGGATTGTGCATCTTTTCAAAATACCCGATTTTGGATTCGGCACAGTATTTAAATGGCGCCGGAGAGCATTCAGAGGGCTTTAGCTATGCAGATATACGGGTGAATGATCAGGTGGTACGGGTGTTTACCACCCACCTGGAATCATTTGGCTTCAGCAGAAAGGATTATGAAGGATTGGGAACAATCGAGTCATCAGGTAATATACTTCGGAAAATTAAGCACAGCTATCAATTGCGTAATCAGCAAGCCAGTACCCTCAGGGCATATATTGATGCCAGTCCTTACCCGGTCATAGTTTGCGGGGACATTGATGATGTGCCCAATTCCTTTGCTTATTTTAAAGTAAGGGGGCCGTTGAAGGATGCTTTTCTTGAAAAAGGCACCGGTATCGGAGGTACATACCAGTTTTTTTCTCCCACCCTGCGGATAGACCACTTGTTTGCAGATCCGCAGTTTAAGGTGAAACAATTTTCGAGGCACCAATTGGTCTATTCGGATCATTATCCAATTCTGGCCGATCTTGAACTTAAAAGAAAGAACAAATAGTAGATATACGAGGTGGCCCCATTATCAATAAGCATTCCATTTTACTAATTTTTAAGGAGGAGATTATTTCTGCCTTATTTTTCCATTAAGTACTACCCTGTTAGTGGTATTTTTCAAAGTTTTTTTGTTTTTTTTTATAGGATTAGAATAAAATGTCTACATTAGCATTGTCTAAGTATTTTTACTGAAAACCGATCAGAAAAATACGAGTCCCGCGACAAACCTCTGATTAATACCACCAATTCTCCTACAGGATAACCATTAACCATTTCAGGACCCTTTAAAAAGGTATCCTCCTCGTTCAACTATCCTAGATCAAATCAAAGTACAACGATGCTGTAGCCGTTTTGTACTGACCTCCAATTCCATGATTGTTTGCCCGTAATGTATTCGATTAACAAGATTAATCCGAAAACCCTTGTATTATGAAGCGAAAAATTTTGAGCATAAACGGGAACAGATCCATGAATTTCTTACTGCAAACAGTATTGTCTGCAAAGTATGAGTTCATACCTGTTTCAGATGTGTTTAGCGGAATGGCGGAACTGAGGAAGGACGGAGCTATTGAACTGGTTTTAATAGATGTTGATTATTCGACACAGGAGAACTGGGATTTTATTCAGCACATCAGTTCCAGTGTTATTTACCAGAAACCGGTCATTGTACTGGCCAGTGAAAGAAACAGGAGGTTTGATAAAAAAGTAGCAGAAGAGAAGGTGTATGAATCAGTGATGAAACCATTTAGCCCCCTGGACCTTGTAAGAAGTATAGATAAACTCATGTACGCTGCGAAAGCAACCATTAATTAAACCACCCAACCTTAACCTGTATGTATTTAGAAACCTACCCTCTTGCAGTAAATGCGGAACAACACTGGATCAATTTTGATCACCTGGCTTATGAGAGCAGAAGGAAAAGCAGCCTTACATTCTTATTTGTAGGCAGCTACAATGAATCCCTTCAGTATTTCTCCAGCTTTTTTATTTCCGGGATTTTTGCTGATGATCTGACAAAAGCCAAAATGGTTATTGATCAGTTATTAGCAAATAAAGATAGCCTTCCTGATACCATTGTTATAGATGTGCCTTTTAATAAGACTGCTCTTGAATCTTTTACTGCGTACCTCACCCAAAAGAACCTTTCCGGTAAAATGTCCCTGATCTATAATGAAAAGCAACTTGACAGCGAAAAGATTACGCTGATACGGAAATCGGGGATGGTGGATGATATTACAGATGTAAGTTCCTGGGAGATCAATTTTTCCAGGAAAGTGGCTTTCCTGAAGAAATTTAAAAATCATCCGCCTGCTTTACACCTCGCTCATAGGATCCTGCCGGTTAATAATGACGTAACAAGTAAAAGGCTGCCTTTGCCAAAAAGAGTCTTTGATATTCTTGTTGCTTCTGTTCTGATCATTGTATTATTACCCGTCTTCTTTCTTATCGCATTGGCAATAAGAATCGAGTCGAAGGGCCCCGTAATTTTTACTTCATCAAGAGCTGGCCGCGGCTTTAAGGTGTTTAAGTTTTTCAAGTTTCGCACCATGGAGGTCAATGCAGACCAGAAAATTGATGCGGTAGCACATTTGAACCAGTATGGCAAAAGTGAGAAAGGAGCTAAGTTTTTGAAGATATGCAATGATCCAAGGGTTACTAAAGTTGGGAAATTTCTTCGCAAGACAAGTCTTGATGAATTGCCCCAGCTTTTTAATGTATTGAAGGGAGACATGTCGCTGGTAGGCAACAGGCCGTTACCTATCTACGAGGCTACTACATTAACGACCAATGAATTTGCAGAGCGTTTTATGGCACCGGCCGGTATCACGGGTTTGTGGCAGATCAAGAAGAGGGGAAGAGCAGAAATGTCGGCAGAAGAACGGATAAACCTGGATATACAATATGCCAGGAAGTACAGCTTATTGATGGATATGTCAATAATTATACAAACACCTTTTGCTCTTTTCCAAAAATGTAACGTGTAACTGCTGATTGGAAAAAGCAAAATCCCTTAACCCCGTACCTGATAAAAGAATTTACAATGAAGACTGGAGAATATCCAATGATATCAATTATTACCTTAAACTGGAATACCACAGCTATAACCGGCGATTTCCTCCGTTCGGTTAAGGATAACTGTTCGTATCCCTCCTACGAGGTAATAGTTGTTGATAATGCTTCAAAGGAAGATCCTACCTCGGCCCTGAAAGCAATCCTGCCAACTGTAAACGTAATCCGTAACCAGGAGAATTTGGGTTTTTCAGCAGGTAATAACGTGGGTATCCGGGCAGCCCAAGGAGACTATTTATTTATTGTAAATAATGATACGGAAATTACCCTGGGTCTGCTTGAAGAACTGGTAGCGGTGTTTAAGAGTCATCCTGACGCCGGAATTGTAAGCCCAAAATTTCATTATTTCTTTAATAAAGGAACAATTGAATATGCCGGGTATAACAAAGTGAATGTGTTTACCGGCCGGAACGGGATGATCGGGTGCGGAGAAAAAGACAGCAGGCAATATGACAAGCTGAAAGTAACACATTATGCACATGGAGGTGCCATGATGCTGTCAAGAAGGGTTATTGAAGAGGCCGGGCTGATGCCCGAGATCTTCTTTTTGTACTATGAAGAGCTGGACTGGTCTGAGCAAATTAAAAGAAAAGGATACAAGATATATTACCAGCCGAAGGCATTGATCTATCATAAAGAGTCAATGACCACCGGCAAATCGAGCCCTTTAAAAACATATTATTTAACCCGGAACAGGATACTGTTCATGCAACGGAATATGCCCTTGCTGAACTATGCCATATTCCTGGGTTATTTCATTTTGTTTACTATTCCAAAGAATAGTATCGTATTCCTTTTGAAAGGGCAGCGGCAGCACCTGCACTCTTTTTGGAAAGGAATTATGTGGCATTTGAAAGGAGATGAAAAAAGGAAAAGTGCTGAAAAAATGAATTACAGGCAAAATACCCTGCGGGCTGCATAAGCAAGCAGGAATGATGCATATAAAGGATTTTAAAAAGAGTTTTTAATAACAGATATCAGGAAATGAATTTACCCATTATCTCAAGCCTTCAAATTATGAAAGTTTTTAAGAGTGTTCTTCTTGCCATGGTAGTTGCAGTTGCTGTTTTTATACAGGACGGTAATGCCCAGAGTGTGATCGATCCATCTGATCCGGTTATCACCTATAATCCATCTGCTCCGCCGGCAACACCTGCCAACGGAACCATTGCAAAGTGGATCAGGACAAAACGGTTATCCTGGAACACTGATTCCTGGAAAGCGTATTACCTGAGCGGTGTTCCCTTCAGGATCAAGTTTCCCGCTACGTATAACCACACAGCAAATGATGGCAAGAGGTACCCTGCCGTTCTTTTCCTGCATGGTATTGGTGAACGGGGAACTATCTATGATAACGAGTGGTCCATGGCCAACGGAGGTGTTGCTTTTAATAACGCTTCCAATAATGGCAGTTTTGATGGCTTTATCATTATTCCGCAAAGTGCCGGTGGTTGGGGAACTAACCATTTTGCCATTATCAGGCAACTTTTGGATTATATGATCACGAACAATAAGCTGGATCCTTTTGCAACCAGCGTTAACGGGCTTTCTGCCGGAGGTGGCGCCTGCTGGGAAATGATGATTAATTATCCAACTTACATCGCTACCTGTTTGCCGATGTCAGGCGTTTCACTGGCACATGGAAGTACTGCTAATATTCAGAAATACAAATACACCCCCGTCTGGCATTTCCAGGGAGGTAAGGACAGTAATCCTGATCCCAACACGACCAACGAAGTTGCAGCAGCTATAGCTGCGCTGGGCGGGCAGTTTAAAAATTCACTTTACCCCAACCTGGGTCATGGCACCTGGAATACTGCATGGGCAGAGCCTGATTTTTTCCCGGCTTGTCGCAGGGCGTATAGTGCAAACCCCTGGACATTGTTTGGCCGGACAGAATTTTGCCCCGGTGATCCGATCAATGTGACGGTGGGTGTTGTTCCGGGTATGACAGCGTATGAATGGAGAAAAGATGGTGTATTAATACCGGGTGCCACTTCTAACAGTATTAATGTAACACAATTGGGTGTATATTCTGCAAGAGTGCAGAAAAATGGTATTTGGTCAGACTGGTCAAGAATACCAGTTGAAATAAAAATAAAAGTGGCTACTGTAACACCTCCTATTGTAACTGAAGGGCTGATGAGTAAGGTGTTGCCTGCACTTGATGGAAATACAAGTGTCACTTTGACTCTTCCAACTGGATATGAATCTTATGAATGGAGAAGGGTCGGCAATAATACTTCCATTAGTACAACAAATACCTTGGTAGTTACAACTCCGGGAGAATATATTGCAAGAGTTACTGAGCAATATGGTTGTTCTAGCAGTTTTTCTGATCCTTTCGCAGTTGTTGATGCAAATGGTACAAATAAGCCAAGCCCGGCTTCCAATGTTGTGGCAACAACCACTTCAAAAACTGCAATCCGGCTTGACTGGAGTGATAACCCTGCTCCTCAGTACAACGAAACCAATTACGAGATATACCAGGGCACCACTGCCGGTGGACCCTATACATTGATAGCAATTACAGGAGCGGATGCCACTACTTATAACGTAACCGGCCTGACTCCCAAAACAAAATATTATTACAAATTAAGAGCTGTCAATAGTTTTGCTGCTTCTGCTGCTTCTAATGAGGCCACCGCTACAACAGAATCAGATACTCAACTTCCAACGGCTCCGGGTAACCTGCAGGTGACTGGTATCACCAGGACATCTGTATCCCTTACATGGGCGGAATCTGTTGATGATATTGCTGTAACACGATATGATGTTTATATTGATGGAGTAAGAGCTTATCCTGCCACAGGAACTTCTATTACCATTAATGAACTGACGCCGCAGCAATCTTATAATTTCACGGTAAGAGCACTGGATGGTGCAGGTAACCAGTCGCCTTTCAGTAACCAGGTAACTGCTCAGCCACGTATTAATGGTATTGCTTACAAGCATTATACTTATACCGGAAACTGGAGTAATCTTCCTGATTTCAACTCGCTTACTCCTGTCACAACAGGAGTAATGACAAATTTTGCATTGACGCCAAGAGTGCAGAATGATAATTTTGCCTTCCTGTGGGAGGGATATATTGTTATTCCAACTTCAGGTACTTACTACTTCCGTACAAACTCTGATGACGGAAGCCGGTTATGGCTCGGAAGCCTGAATGGCACTACATCCCCGTATAGTTTCTCCGGTACACCTATTGTCAATAATGACGGACTGCACGGCAGCCAGGACAGAACATCCGGTGCTTTGAGTCTTACAGCAGGTGTTTATCCGATAGCGGTTGCTTTTTACGAGCAGGGTGGTGGTGAAGGACTAACAGTATCCTGGAGAACGCCATCCACAGGTACTTCTTTTGTAACCATACCAAACAGTGCCTTCCAGGAAGCTGCTGCCAATAATGGTTCAGCTCCTTCAGCACCTTCAAATCTTGCGGCATCTGTGGTGTCATACAAGGCAATTAACATATCCTGGACAGATAACAGTACTAATGAAACCGGCTTTGAAATATGGAGATCAGCAAATGCCACTTCTGGTTATGCACCAGTTGGGTTAGCTCCGGCCAATACCACAACATTTACAGATAGTATTGCACTGAACCCCGCCACCACTTATTTCTACCAGTTAAGGGCTGTTGGTCAGTACGGAGAATCTGCATTTATACCTCAAAACAATGCAGAGGCTAACTGGAAATTCAATAATAATTATAATGATGCAAGCCCGAATGGAAGGTCATTAACCGGGAATAATACCCCTACATTTAATACAGACAGGATCGAAGGAACTCATTCTGTTGACCTGAATGGCAGTAATGAAGATATGACGGTTAACACGAGTTCGGGCGACTACCTGCGGGGTGGTTATTCGCAAAAGACCGTTGCCTTCTGGATGCGGTCTGATGTGTCAAATAGCAACCGTGGTATTTTTGATTTCGGTGGCAGCGATGATGGATTGGCTATGTATATTAATGCCAATAACCTGATTGCCGGTGTTGCCAGCAATAATACACGCAGAAGTATATCCTCTTCGTACAACAGTACTGCATGGAATCACATTGCGCTGGTATATAGCACTAATACCCTGAGACTTTATGTAAATGGAGTTCAGGTGGCTTCCAATACTAATCTTGGATTTACCTCTGTGGGTACAACTACAGATGGCTCTATGATCGGGGATGATAATGGCAGTAATTCGCTGAATACAGCTTTCGGGCAGTTTGATGGACGGTTTGATGATTTTTATATTTTCGGAACAGCGCTATCAGGTGCTGATATTTTGGCCCTGTATAACAACACTTATGGGTCTGTATTTGCAACCACACTTGCGCTGCCTGCAACACCAGTTGTGCCAAGTGGTTTAACAGCTACGGCTGTTTCTACCTCGTCAACACAGGTAAACTGGTCAGATAATGCTACTAACGAGACCGGGTACCAGGTGTACAGGTCGGTTAACGATAATGCTAATTTCGTTCTGCTGGCAACACTGCCTGCTAATAGTAATTCATACACTGATTCCGGTTTATTCGCCAATGTTATTTATTACTACAAAGTGCTGGCTACAGGTGTGGGCAGTAACTCGGCCTTCAGTAATGAAGACAGTGCGAGGACTCTGAATAATATTCCGGTAATAGCTGCCATCAATAACCAGGCAATCCATTTCCAGTCTACAGTAGCATTAAACGTAACGGCAACTGATGCTGATCCGGGGTATCTTACTCTTACTGTGGATAATCTTCCTCCATTTGCCAGCTTCCAGCAAACAGCAAGTGGTGCAGGTACTATTACATTTACACAACCGGGTGTGCAGGGCTCATTCCCCGGGATTACTGTTCATGTAAGTGATGTGGATGGCGGCAGCAGCTCCGAGTCATTCGATCTGACAGTTAATGATAATTATAACCCGACTGTAAATGCGATCAGTAATTATACAGTTGATGAAAATGGAAGCGTTTCCATCAACCTGACAGCACAAGATCAGAATGCTGCTGATGTATTGAGTTGGTCAGTAACTAACTTGCCGAATGCTTATACATTAACGCCTGGTGCAAATGGCAGTGCCACGTTATTGCTGCAGCCTAATTATGCAGCTGCCGGCGTCTATACTGTTAATGTAAACGTAACAGATGGTAATGGTGGTACGGGTACTGCACAGTTCCTGCTGACAGTTAATGATAAGGATCCTAATAAAAAGATATATGCAAGGGTGCAATATGCCCATGTAATGGGTGCGCCATGGAATAATATGACGGGTATTACCACTAATAACCTTAAAGATGCAGATAATAACACCACATCTGTGGGTATTAACTTCCTGCAATCCTGGTGGCTGCCTTATAATGCGGGTCCGACAACAGGGAATAATTCAGGTGTATATCCTGATGGGGTATTGAATGATTTCTGGTATTTTGGCTATTATGGTGGACCAGAAACAGCCAGCCTGAATGTAACAGGCCTGGATCCAAACAAGAAGTATAATCTTTCTTTCTATGCCGGCAGCGTATTTAATTATGTTACTGATAATGGTACAACTAATTATACAGTAGGAGGCCAGACAGTTTCTCTGTATGTACAAAACAATACACAGAATACAGTTTCAATTAATGAAATCACACCTGCAGCTAATGGCACTATTACTGTAAGTATGAGTAAAGCACCAGGCACGCCAATTGGTTACCTGAATGCCCTTGTAATTACGGAAGTCTATGATGATGGAACAGCTCCGGCGATGCCAAAATCACTGACGGCACAGGTAGTAACAGGCCAGGGAGTGAGGTTGAACTGGCAGGATGCGGCTTACAATGAAACAGGTTATGAGGTGTATCGTGCAGTAAGTGAAGCAGGGCCTTACAGCCTTGTGGGGACCACCAATCCTAATGCTGTAACATACATGGATAACACTATCTCCGGTAATACACAGTATTTCTATAAACTGAGAGCATTCAACAGTTATGGTAACTCTGACTATACAGATGTTGTTACTGTAACTACGGCCAACAGGGTGCCTTCTTTAACAGCAATTCCTGATGTACAAATAAAAAACAACCAGAGTGCAACAGTAAATATTACCGCACTGGATGATGCTACGGACCAGGTTACTTTAACTGTGACCGGCCTGCCATCTTTCGCCACATTTACTGATAATGGAAATGGTACAGGTGTTATCAGCATCAACCCGAATGCAGGAACACTGGGTATCTTCCCGGGAGTTACTGTAACGGCAAAGGATAATAATGATGCCAGCAGCACAGTTAATTTCACCATCTTCGTTACCGATGCTGATGTCACATATACATATGTGAATATCGCTAATGATAATAACCAGGCACCAAAACCATGGAATAACCTGAATGCGCCAGCTCCTTTTGCCGGCCTCTCCATTACCAACCTCAGGGATGATAATGACCTGGCCACCGGTATCAATGTAACACTTACCGATGCATGGCAGGGAGGTTCTTCAACCGGAGTGAGATTCCGTGATGGTAAAGAACTGTATCCGGAGCAGGTTTCCAGGTCAGGTATTTATGCAACAGATGCAGGAACCCGCAGGGTTACTGTTACAGGGCTTAATAATGCCAGGAAGTACAACTTTGTATTCTTTAATAGTCACGGTACCAGCGAAAGTTCGCTGACTAATTTTACGATCAATGGAACAACCGTTTCTCTCAGTGCTGCCTATAATGCAGATAAAACAGTTCAGATAAATGGTATCACTCCTGTAAATGGTACTGTTACAATTAATGTAGCGAAAGGAGCCGGGGCTGTCACTGCTGTATTCAGCGCATTGGTTATCCAGTCATATGTACCGGCTAACGTAACTGTGCTGAGCCCGGTTGAACTGAGAGCTGTTGATCTGAAAACCAACTCGATCACATTACAGTGGCAGGACAGGGCAGATAATGAAACGGGTTACGAAATCTGGCGTGCAAGCGCAGGAGGTTCCTATTCATTACTAACTACAGTTCCGGCCAACACGACATCTTATATCAATAGTAATCTACCGGCTAACACTACGTATGACTATACTGTACGGGCAACATATGCAGGTGGCACGTCAGGCTACAGCAATGCTGCAAGAGGTTATACATACAGCTCACTGGTACATATTAATTTTAATACCAGTGCAGCCGTAGCACCAAGCCCCTGGAATAACCTTAATTGGGTTTATGGCATCGGTGCAAGCTGGGATAATTTCAAAAACCAGTCTGGTATTCCAACAAATATTGGTATGACACAGCCTGTAAAAGTGGATGGCGTGGTTAACAGCGGTGTGAATACCGGCAACAACTCCGGTATCTTCCCGGATAATGTGATGATTGAAAACTTTGGTATGTTCCCGGGCACTCCGACTTATGTGAAGCTTTCGGGCCTGAGCAGTGCTAAAACATATGATCTTACTTTCTTCTGTAGTGTTACAGGGGTATTTGGAGATCAGACCTGTTATTACACTGTGAATGGTAAAACAGTTTTACTGAATGGATTCAATAACAGGAGTGGTACTGTTACTCTCTATAATGTCTCCGGTGATGAAAATGGGGAAGCCATCGTCAATTTCGGAAGCTATGAAAGTGCAACATTTGGATTGTTGGGCGCTATGATCGTCAAAGGCTATACTAAGTCTGATAATGATATAGCTGCTACTCCGGGCAACCTGGGTGGTAGAGGACCGGTTACCACTGGAACGATTACCCAATCAACTCCTGTGGCACCTGCAGCAGCAGCAAAAGAAGAAGTAAAGGCTGAGATTGTCAGAGAGGAAGTGGTAAGCGATAATAAAGTTTTAGGGGCTTATCCTAATCCATTCGAACAGAGTTTTACATTGGTAATCCCTGCTTCTGAAAATGAAACCGTCCAGATCAGTATCTACGATCTGTCCGGAAAACAAGTATACCAGAAGCAGATAGCTGGTTTGAATAAAGGAGATAATTACATAAGAATTGACGGTAACATGGGAATGGCGAGAGGCACCTATATTGCCCAGGTCTTTTATGTACAGTCAGGTAAATCAAAGAGCCTGAAATTGATCAAGCGTTAGTATATGTAAAAACCAACTCAATAGGAAGGGCTGATCTTAAAAAATCAGCCCTTCTCTTTTAAAAAAACGGCCAGCCATTGCATAACAAGCTATAAAACTGTATTTTAACGCCCTATTAAATCATCGAAACCCAAAATGGAAAAAATCACCAGGCTTTCAATTGTCATCCCGGCTTATAACGAGGGACGAACGATCCATCTTATTCTTGACCGTGTGGCCGACACCATACTCGTTAATGATATAGAAAAAGAAGTAATCATTGTGAATGATTGTTCAACTGATAACACTGAGGAGGCTATTAAACATTATATGGCCAGCCACCCCGGCTTTAATATCCAGTATTACAAACATGAAATAAATAAAGGTAAAGGAGCCGCAATTCATACCGGTATTCAGAAAGCCACCGGCGAGTACCTGGTTATCCAGGATGCAGATCTTGAGTATGACCCCGAAGAGTTTAATTTGTTATTAAAACCCGTTATCCGTGGTTTTGCTGATGTTGTGTACGGGTCCCGTTTTTTAGGAGGTAATTCGCATCGTATTCTTTTCTACTGGCACTCTATTGGTAATAAATTCCTGACCAGGCTTAGTAATATGTTCACCAACCTGAACTTGTCTGACATGGAGACCTGTTATAAGTTGTTCAAAACATCAATTATCCAGGAAGTGAAACTTAAGGAAAAACGTTTCGGTTTTGAGCCGGAAGTAACCGCTAAGATTTCGAGGATACCCAATATCAGGATCTATGAAGTGGGGATTTCTTATTATGGTCGTACCTATGAGGAAGGGAAGAAGATTGGCTGGAAAGACGGTTTCCGGGCTATTTATTGCATCCTCAAGTATAATTTATTTTCCAAATGACATTGATTGGGGACAAAAGTGCTGATTGGACCGGGGGAGAAACATTAGAAGCTTTTGCGCATGCCGAACGGTTTAACCGCTGGATGTTTGACGCCATAGCAAGTCATTGCAGTGGCAAAATCCTTGAGATAGGAAGTGGAATTGGTAATTTGTCAATACACCTGCTTGAAAAAGCGGAATCACTTACTGTGAGTGATATGAATAAGAATTATTGCTCCGTATTGCAGCAGCGCCTGGGTCATTATAAACAGGTTGAGGGAGTTTGCCAATTAGACCTTTCTGTTACAGATTTTGAAGAGCAATATGCATCCTTGTTAGGGAAATTTGATACTGTGGTCGCATTAAATGTAATCGAGCATATTAATGATGAAGGAGCGGCGATCCGGAATTGCAAAAAATTATTAAATGAGAATGGACGATTAGTGATACTGGTACCGGCTTTTCAATGGCTGTATAATTCTTTAGACAGGGAGTTGCAACATTTCAGAAGATATAGTAAAAAGACATTATCAGCAGCGGTGTCGGGCCAGGGGTTTGTTATTTCTGCTTTAAGGTACTTTAACAGCCCCGGTATTCCCGGTTGGTGGCTGTCCGGTACTTTGTTCCGGAAAAAAATAATATCACGATCTCAATTGATGGTATATAATACACTGGTTCCTTTATTTCGCCTGTTTGACAGGCTAACCAACCGGTTAGCAGGATTATCTTTAATCATCATAGCAGTAAAACATAAAACTGAATTGAAATAATGCAAAACCCGAATACAGCATTGGTAAACAAACGGAGTGAGCAATTGATAAAATTTATTGCCGCTTCGCTGATCCTGGTTTATCTTATTAATTGTTTCAGCCCCCTCCGTCTGCATGTTGATATGCTGCGGTATTTTGCCATAAAGGATTGCATTGAATTGGGGTGCCCGCCCGATTCTGAAGCTGCCAAAGACTACCTGCCTTACGGGTATACCGGATTGTTGCTTCTTTTATCCAAAATTGGATTCTTGAACTCTTTTGTTATTGTTTTTATTAACTGTGCCTTTCTTTTTGGCAGTATATACCTTGCTAAGAAAATTTTCGATCTGTCAGGAAAAACATATCTTTTTATTGCTGTTGTATTACTGAACTGGACCACCATTAAGTTTACCACGCATCCTCTTTCGGAAATGCAGTATCTCTTTTTCTCCATGGCGAGCTTGTATTACTTCTGTAAATTTACCAGTACCAGGAGCTTTGTTTCCCTTTTTTTGTCTTTTATCGCTGCCGGGCTCGCCTTCCTGACCCGTTCTGTAGGAGTAGCATTGGCGGCTGCGCTGGTAGCAGGGGTTATATGGCAATACAGGGAGCAATTGCTTTTACTTATTCGTAAGAATAAGGTGGTAGTACTGATTCTGTTAATTATAATTGCAGGGGTTGCTGTTTTTTCTAAACAGCTTGGTCTTGATCATTACACAGGTGTATTTTCAAAACAATTCGATGAGGGTGTTGGATTCAAAGATATCCTCGGCTGGCATTTTACGGAATGGTCTGAGTTAGTAGTTAACACATCCCAGTCCAAAGTGGCAGCTTATTTGCCTGATTCTTTGTCGAAAACAGGGTTTATCGTTACCGGTATCATATTCTTTTGCGTCTTTGTTTTCTTGTTATTCCGGAATAAGAAAATACCATTTATTGTAAAGGCATACCTGGTTTTCTATTCTGTTTTGATGTTTAACTGGCCTTTTTATGACCCAAGATTTTGGGTACCTGTTCTCCCCCTGGTAGCAGCTGTTGTCATTCAGACATCATTTTCTGTATCGAAGCTGTCCAGGAACCTGCAGGTAGCGGCGTTTACGGCCTATATGCTCATCGGTATTGTTTCAATCGGGTATATGACCTATACTTCTTTAAATAAGAAGGCCTTTACCCGCACACAAGCCAACGGGGTATACAGGAATGAGTATGAGACCGTCTTTTTTGGAAAGCCACAAAGTGATACGGCAAAGCACATCAACCAGGAGGCCTTGCATGTGATAGAACGATATGGCCGGTAAGTAACGATTTTTTTATTGCACCTCCCCAGCTTGTGTTGCTTTGGGCCTGTGATAGGTGAAAAGGAACCACAGCTTTTTCTTTATGATCAGGTTGTAGAGCATTACGGGTATGATAACACCTGTTGCTATACCCGAGAAAAGCAGTATGGCCGGGTCTGTAACTCCCATAAATTTGGTTAGAACCAGTCGTACAAATGCAGACACAATTACATGCATTACATAAATATACAGGGAGTGAAAACCAAGCACACGTAAAAAAGATAAGATATGGAGTTTTTGCAGGCGAAAAGCAAACACAAACATGCTGACACAGCCAATAAGGGAGATCGTCAGGAATTCAACATGTGTGATCACATCAAAATTCTTTACGTAATAGTACTGGGTAAACGCAAAGATGGGAACGATTAACAGAAGAGTCAGGCTGCTGTTCAGGAAACGCTGTGCCCGCTGTTTAAAGAATAGGCCGGAAAGGGAATCGCCAATCGCAAAAAAGATATAGAATTCCATCCAGTCAGACATCATACTTACACGCCTGAGGTAGGTCCCTGTGAAATATAAAGCAACTCCCAATAGTAATTGCATCCAATTATGAAACCGAAGTTTTGTTTTTACCAGTATATAAATGACAGTTGTATTAAACAGGGCAGGGAGATACCAAAACTGGTCAAGGCCACGGGGCTGGTAAAAAATATAAGTGTAATCTTCCAATGTTCTTTCTGCATTGGTATAGTTGGAAAGAACTATTTGCAAAGTGGTTTGTAAAAATGCCCATATGAGATAGGGATATAAGAGATTCTCAAACTTGATTGCAACAAGTTTTTTGATCGTTCTTTTAGCAATACTACTGGATATAAACAAGCCTGAAAGGATGAAGAAAAGCGGCATCCTGAAACTGAAGAATATCATATTGGCCTGTTCCAGCAAAACCGGGATGCTCCGGCCGGTTCGTTCTATGCCTATTAAAACGTGTCGGTAAACAACAAGAACAATGGCAATGCCCCGCAGGTAGTCAACCCAGGGCATCCTGCTTTTTTCCAGCACTACCAGGTTAAATGCTTTTGAAAAGAATTGTTTAAGCTGCAAAGCGCCGGGCATAGTTAGTTATTATTTATTTTGATGAGTATGCACCAGTTCTGATGATCTTTTTGCTTTCTCCCAGATGGCAGATTGACTCCCTTTCAGGTGCCTGAAAAAACCTTGTATTACCGAGACATTCATGAAAGTAAAATAATAAGGAAGTTTAAGCAGTTTAAATCGTCTTAGAACACCTGCAGTTCCGGCCACGGCCATTAAATAAAAGGCAAGTTGGAGAATGAACGTGATTTTATAAAAGCTGTTGCCAGCTTGCACGAACAATATAAAATTAGCAACGAAAGCAAGTATTAAGCAAAGAGGACTTACTGTCCATCGCATTAACCGGTGTGAAATATACAGGAAGGAGAGCCGGGGATATTTCCAGAATTTAAGCAAACCGGTCAGCATGCCAATGGCCTGGAACCCACCTGCGGCTATCCTGATTTTTCTTTTTTGTTCATCCCTGATAGAAAAGGAAGGTAATTCTGCAGCACAGGCATCGGGCTCATAGATGATCCGGTAACCTTTTTGCGCCACTTTTAGGGAAATAATAAAATCATCAAGTATCAGGTTGTGGGGAACCGGCTCGTAAAGGGAGCGGCGAATTGAAAAAAGCTCACCTGCGGCCCCCACAACGGAATAAAATTTGGAATCTATCCTCTTCAAGAATGATTCATATTTCCAGTATAATCCTTCCCCGGTACCCACTTCATCAGCTTTGTCGGAGGAGGTCACTACTTTTTTCTCACCAGCCACCCCCCCGGTTTTTTCATCCTGGTAATGTTTAACAATATTCAGAATAACATCTTTATTAAGTGTGGTATTTGCATCGCTAAAAATCAGGATATCATTTTGGGCAGTATTAACGGCCCTGTTTAAGGCAGCAGATTTTCCACCCCTTTCCGCCTGGTATAACAATTTAACCAAAGGAAAATGACCGATAATGTCATTTGTTTTATCTGTAGAGCCGTCTGTGATAAAAATGAATTCAATCAATGACCCGGGATAATCGAGCGACAGGGAGTTAATGATCTTCTTTTCAATAAAATCCTCTTCATTGTAAGCTGCAACGATAAAAGACACGGTCGGGAGTTCCTTCGTATTTTCAGCAACAATACGATTTTTAGTAACCAGGGTAATAACATAGGCTACTAAGGCGTAACCGGCATAGTTATAAAAAACCAGGAAACAGCTGAGGAGAAATACAAATTCCCAGAATTGCATTAGTAGACTGCTTGAGTTATGTTTGAAGGCTAAAAATAGCTACAGATTTTTAATTTGTCAATAATAAAGCCTTGATTTTCAGAATATTTTCAATAATTTAGTTTGCCTTTTAAACCGGACATTCTATGGATAATGAGAAATTATCGTTTCATGAAACATGTATGATCCTGCTCTCTGCAGGCACCATGCTCTATATTTTTATCAAGATTTTATTTTTATGACTATTCAATAATCATGAGAGACCTACCCGGGTATAAGGATAGCCTGTCTAAGAAGCTCCAGCATTTTTTTGGACAGACCTTTTTCCTGAAAAAACTTAATAATTGGTTTGGCTACCTGTTAGCAATTGTTATTGCATCAGGCTTTGGGTACCTGCTGGCTACCAATTTGGTTGTTGGATTAGGAGTTTTCGGCGCAATTCTTGGCCTGTTTGTGGCCATTATCTGTATATCAAGTGCCGAGACCGGACTTTATATTATTGCAGGATTTTCTTTTTTTGTTTCTTTTTTTTCCCGTTTGTTGTTTAAAGGGGAGATGCCGATCGGGGCCTTGTTTGATGCCCTGGTCCTGGCCACTTTTATCGGACTGTTTACAAGAAAATCATCCGTTAAGCAGGAGTTCAGCCAGTTTACTAAAAATACGCTGGTGGCTTTTATTTTCTTTACGCTGTTTTTTAATGCGATCCAGTTTTTTAATCCCAATGCCATGTCGCTCAATACGAATATCCTGGCGATAAGGAAATTTGTGGGTTATATATTCGTTATGTTTATTGCTTATGCGGTTTTTGATACCTATGAAAAGGCGATAAAATACCTGCGCTACCTGTTTATTATTGCCAGTATCAGCGCCTTCTATGGGTGTATACAGCAACTGCACGGCTATTTCAACTTTGAGATGGAATTGATCCTCGCTGATCCCCATGGCCTGGGGCTGATATTTGTGGGTGGAGAATTCAGGAAATTTTCAACAATGTCAGATCCTTCGACCTTTGGAATCCTGATGGCCGTTTGTGCTGTTTTCTTTTTAATAATCGGGTTAAATGAAAAGAATCGTACCACTAAGAATATTTTGTATGCTGGTACATTCCTGATGATTTTAGGTATGGCCTACTCCGGCACCCGTACTGCATATGCAACTATTATTGCAGGCATAGCTTTTTTTATACTGCTTAATTTTGAAAAGAAGTCAACCCGGGTATTTGGAATAGTTGCTTCAGTGGTATTTGCAGTCCTCCTCTTTGCTCCATTTTATGGAGGTAAAACATTAGCCCGTTTTCGTACAACCTTCATGGGGTCTAAAGATGAGTCATATAATGTAAGAATACAGGCAAGAGCGTTTATTCAGCCATATATCCGGAGCCACCCGATCGGCGGAGGCTTAGGTACAACGGGGTTTAACGGGGTGAGGGAGCATCCCGGTCATTACCTGGCAAATTTTCAACCAGACAGCAGTTATGTAAAGAGGGCTGCAGAAACCGGGTGGATAGGCCTTGCCATCACCTGTATTTTGTATTATTTGAGTTTGAAGGCAGGATTAAGGGCTTATTTCAGAGCCCGCCATGAAAGAAATAAGGTATTGGCTGCGGCCTGTGTTACCAGCCTTTTTGCGTTCTATATCGCCGAGTTTGCTCAGGTGGCAATCGGAGGCGTATCAGACGTAGTGGTTTATTACCCCATACTTGCAATCATTCTAAAGCTTAAATATTATGATAAGGATACAGAGACAAAGCCTTCTGTATAATGTTCCTTTGATCTTTGCGCTTGTCATCACGTTTGTTTCTGTTTTAATGATAGAAAGATCTGTTATGCTTGCAACCGGCGGAGTTTTCATGTATCCACTGGATGATCCTTTTATTCATATGGAAATTGCAGGAAATCTGGCAGCAAACGGTACCTGGGGAGTGAATCCGGGTGAGTTTGCTTCAGCCTCCTCTTCTCTATTATATACAGTGATGCTGGCTTTATTGTTCAAGCTGTTTTCTGTACATGTAGTGATTCCCTTTGTTCTTAACTGCATCGCAGCTTTTATTTTATTAATAGTAGTTGATAAATGGTTCCGAAAGCAGGGGACCGGAATGCTTGCAAGGCTCGTAATTCTCGGGCTGGTTGTTTTTTTTCTTCCCCTGCCTGTCATGATCATCAGTGGTATGGAGCACACCTTGCAATGTCTTTTCTCTTTTTTATTTATTACAGCATTTGCAGACTGGGTGGCGGATGGAAATGGAACTGCTGAGAAGAAGCGGAAGCTCCCTGTGAGTTTACTGGTTTATGCTTTCCTGGTTACCGCTATCCGGTATGAAGGAATATTCCTGGTTGCTGTAGCCGGTCTTATCTTACTGTGGCATAGAAAAATAGTGCCTCCTTTTATTTTGGGAGCTGCGGCCTTCTTACCTGTTGCAGTATTTGGTGTTTATTCTCTGGGTAAAGGGAGTTATTTTTTTCCGAACCCTTTATTTATTAAATCGGAAGAATTTCAATTGTCAGTAAAGGGAATCCTTAGTTTCTTTAGTAATATACTCATCAATAAATTCACGGTTACCAAAACCACGGGATCACTTCCGGGAGTTCCACCGCCTGGGATAAGTTTGCTTACCACGCAAAGGATTTTAATTCTCCTTCCATTGGTGTATCTATTTTTTTCAAGACAAATACGGCAGGCAGGTAAGTATAATCAGATATTATTGATAGTTACATTGACGACTCTCTTGCATCTCGCTTTTGCTGCTACAGGATGGTTTTACAGGTACGAAGCCTACCTGGTCATGAATGCTTGTGTGATCAGCTTTTTAATCCTGGGCAGGTATTGGAAGGAATTGTTGCCTGATAAGCTATTATATACCCGCTTGCTTGCCGGGATATTGATTTTTGCCTTGTTCTTTCCTTTTGTTTTGCGTAGTTCAGCAGCTTTTACAAAAGCTAAGCAAGCTTGTGTAAATATTTATGAGCAGCAGTACCAGGTGGCGCAGTTCCTGCACAAGTATTACCCGGAGACGGCTGTAGCTGCTAATGATATCGGAGCAATATCTTTTTTTACTAAGACTAAGGTAATTGATCTGTGGGGACTAGGTAGTATAGAAGTGGCAAGGAGCAGAAAAAACAAATCCTGGACCCCGGAATTCCTGGATAGCCTTGTAAGGAATAAACAGGTTGGTCTCGCTGTCGTATATGACGAATGGTTTGATAAACGACTTCTGCAACGATGGACCAAAGTTGCTGCCTGGCAGATCAGTGATAATGTAATTACGGGCGGAGATACTGTTTCATTTTACAGCATCGACAGCACTTCTGGTCAGGAACTCAGGAGAAATATTGCTGCTTTTGAGCCGCTGCTGCCTAAGAAAGTAAAAGTAGTATTTACAATGCCTTTATAGGAGTGATTAAATATGGATAAGATCAAAGTACTGGAAGTTATTCAACAGGGAGAAATAGGGGGCGGGGAGAGCCATCTGCTGACATTGTTAAGCAAGCTTGACCGCAACAGGTTTGAACCAATAGTCATTGCTCTTTCTGATGGTGAAATGATCAACCGGCTGAATGTAATGGGTATAAAAAATTATGTTGTCAACAGCCGTCTGCCTTTCAATTTCCTGGTATGGAAAAAAATGAGAAAAATCCTCGACGAAAATTCAATTGACATTATTCATACACATGGGGCGAGGGCACTTTCCAATATTATTTACCCGGCATCCATGTTAAAAATACCAGTGGTTCATACTGTTCACGGCTGGTCATTCCATGATTATTTACCGGCCTGGAAAAGGAAGTTAAGGATTAAGGGGGAGAAATTCCTGACCGGGAAAACAAATATGAACATCGTTGTTTCCGAGTCGAATAGGAAAATAGGTATTAAAGAGCTTGGCGATTTTTCATGCAGAGTCGTTAATAATGGAGTAGATCTTGCCATCTACAACAGGCATGCTAAAGGAATGAGTATACGAAAGGAGTTCAATATCCCGGAAAAGGCTTTGCTGGTAAGCTTTGTTGCCCGGTTTATTCATGATAAAAATCCACTGCCGCTTATCAGGGCATTTAAAAGAGCTCAGCAAAATCACCCGGATATGTATATGCTAATGGTAGGGAATGGGCCTGCAAGGGCAGAAGCTATGAAACTGGCCGGAGAGTTAGCGATCAGCAGCCATGTTTTATTCCCGGGTTTTCGTTCTGATGTACCTGCAATACTCGCTGCTTCGGATGTTTTCTGCCTGCCTTCCATTAAAGAAGGGCTTCCGGTCAGCCTGATCGAGGCAATGGCGATGGGTAATGCTGTTATTGCTACAGCCGTGCAGGGTTGTACAGATGTTGTAACAGATGGATCGGATGGTTTGCTGGTGGAAATGAAAGGACTTGAGTCGGGTCTCAGCAGTGCTTTGCAACGATTTGCCGATGAACCAGAATTTCTTCAGCAGATGGCAGATGCAGGCCGGAAAACAGTGGAGAAAAGATTTGATGCCATTATGATGACACACCAAATTGAAAATATTTATCTTGAGCTGATTTCGCAACGAGATACCAGCAAATAACTACTCCTATGCAGGTCATTCATATCGCATCTCTTTTAGGATTCATTTATGTGGCCTTGAGTGTCATCTATCTTTTTTTATTTGCAACGGCGGGAAGATTCGGAAAATTGAAAGGCTATTCTGCGGCAGGACAAAAAGCAATGATAGCAGTTCTGATCCCCTCGTATAAGGATGATTTAGTAATCCTTGATACGGCCTTACAGGCATTAAAGCAATCTTATCCATCCGGGCAATACAGGGTGACGGTAATTGCGGATGGCCTGCAGCCGGAGACTATACGGGAGTTACAAAAACTTCCTATTAAAGTAGTGGAAGTGTCATTTGATGTAAGCATGAAGGCGAAGTCGCTCAATGCTGCGTTTAGTCAATTACCATCCGGGTTTTATGATATTGCTGTGATCCTGGATTCGGATAATATAATGGCACCGGACTGTCTTGAAAAAGTGAATCATGCTTTTCAGCAGGGCTGGCAGGTGATCCAGTGTCACCGGGCTGCAAAGAATAAAAATACAGCAGTAGCCATACTGGATGCACTAAGCGAAGAAGTAAATAATACAATCTTCAGAAGAGGGCACAGGGCCGCAGGATTTTCCTGCACCCTGATTGGCTCAGGGATGGCATTTAAGTATGAGTTGCTGAAAGATATCTTTGCCTTACCTGAAATTCAGAATAATCCCGGTGAGGACAGGGAAGTGGATATACAACTTGTAAAGAAAAAAATAGTAGTAGAATATATAGATGATGCATATGTATTTGATGAAAAAGTACAGAGGAAAGAAGTGTTTGAAAAGCAGAGAACCCGTTGGCTGGGTACGCAGGTGGAGCAGGCAAGCCGTTTTTTCAAAAGGGATATGCTCTCCCTTTTTTGGACCAAAACATATATCAATAAGTGTTTTCAGAATTTTTTACTTCCCCGGTTATTATTTGTGTTGTTGTTCTTTTTTATACTGGTCGCCTGTGCCGTTGATATTATTACAGGATATGGGCTGTTAATGCCTTCCTGGCACTGGTGGGTTGCTTTATTTCTGATATACCTGGTAACGATGCTGCTTGCTGTTCCTTCTTCGTTTTATAACATAAAAACCGGTAAAGCTATTTTGCAGGTACCTGTACTGATTGTATCTATGATAAAAGCCCTGTTAAAAATCGGTCAGAATAAGAAAGGGTTTCTGCATACGCCTAAAGAATTTTCAAAGTAATGGTTATACTGACTGAGAATTGGAAAGATGAGTGGGGTACATTTTGTATCCTCAGGAAAGACCGCCTTTTTTAACTGTTTGTAAAACCTCCGGAACTTCTTTTTTGATTTTGCCCTTACCTGTAAAAAATTTATCCTTGAGCTTAATAAAATGCACTTCGTACAGGTTATAGCTGAGTTGGGAGAAAAGATAAACTGCTACCGTGTACGGGATAAACATCAGCAATTTTGCCGTAAGTGTTTCAGGTTTGTAAATATTATTGAAAACGTATACCAGGATCAGCCAGTGAAAAAGGTACATGCCATAGGAAACCTTTCCTACCTGAACCAGCCACTTACTTTCCAGTATTTTCCTGAGGAATGCTGCTATTTTCCACCTGCTGTCAGGGCTTATCAATAAGAGTATTACGGATGCTCCAAATAAATTAATGCAGGTATACAGCCAAACATGCTGGTAATTCCCGATCAGCCAGTGATTATATCCCAGATCAAGCCAATAGCTGGATCCCGTTTGTGTGAAAATAAAATTAATAATACCGGCTCCCATCACAATTGCTAATGTAACCAGGAAGAAGTTGCGGGAGTTCTTTACCCGGTTCTGTAAGGAGAATACAGGTATGATACCACCCATAAAAAAAGCATCGAGATGACTCAGGGTATGAAAGTTAACAGCATTGGCTACTACATCATCAGCCAGCCCTTTGTTTTTATAATACTCTCCCAGCAGAAATCGGAATACAGGAGACAGAAGGATCACTGCTACAAGCAGGAACTTGATAAGCCTGGGCGGGCATAAGAAAATGATCAGCGGAAACAGTAAATAAAATTGTTCTTCAATCGATAATGACCAGAGGTGTGTGAATAATGGATTTCCTTCCCACCCGGGTAACAGCCGGGTGAAGTTAACCGTGTACGAAACAAGGTAGGGGAAATACATTTCAAAATAGGAAGGGAAATGAAACAAAAGATAAGAAATACCGATCGCTATAACGTATCCAAAATATAAAGGGAAAATCCGTAAGGAACGCCTGACCCAGAATTTTTTAAGTTTAAACGAAAGAGAACCTTCCCTGGTTTTTTCGTTCCATAAAATACCTGTGATCAAAAAACCGGATAATACAAAAAACAACTGCACGCCTGTCCATCCGAAGTGAGTAATCTCCGCATGATACGTCATCACCAGTATGATTGCTATAGCCCGGACACCGTCCAGGCTTTTTATATATCCATTGCCTGCCATATTGTTTCGGTCACTTCTGGTTAGAAGGGGTGGTTGGGGTAGCTGGTTTTATTATTTGCTCTAATGGCACGCCGATTATCTTTTCCATTTCCAGTTGTAATTGCTGTTGCTGGTTCTTCAGCATTAAGTACTTGGAAATTTCTTCATTGTTGGTTTTTAAAGCGTTCAGGTAAACATCGACAGTAATAGAACCTTTTTTGAAATTTTCCTCGGTAGAGGATACCTGGGCTGAAATATCATTGATCAGTTCACCCTGGAGCCTGATCAGCTGATTGTATAATTTATACTGGCTGTACTTGGACAAAATATCTGCTTTAATTGTACGGGCCAGCTGTTCCTGGTTGTCTTTGCTGTTAGCTATGGCAGCACGGGCCATTTTTACGGAATTTCCCTGCGAGAAAATAACACCCAGCGGGATGGTAACCCCAAAGAAGTATTTTGGATAAACTATGGCAGTATTGGGATTTTGCTTGGCAAAAGTCTGGTCATTATAATTGGAGGAAATGCTCAGCAGGTTCATCCAGGACCCCTTTGCTTTCTTCAATTCCAGCTCATTGATTTTATTCTGGTGATTAGATGCAGAATAGAGCGGACTTTTTAAAGCAAGGTATACCAAAGTATCCTGAATTGCCAGTTCCACCGAATCAGCAATTGGATCGCCGGAGGATGTTGCGGGGGAAGTATTGGATTGTGGACTGATTGTCTGTGCCAATATCCCGGAGACACTGGTGATAAGTAGAAAAAATAAAATGATTGTACGGTTCATATAATTAGATTGCGTTAACGTTTTCCAGGTCTACTTTATTTAATACAGATCCGCAGAATTTGCCTTCTATTTCTTTAAAGAACTGGATAGACTCTTTATCGATTTGTTTGATAATATGCGTCGCCGAAAAAACAGCGACAACTCCGTCTACATATTGAAGTAATTCCTTGCTGTCGGTAAAATCGTTCAGGGGAGGGCCCTCAAGAAATATATAATCAAATTCAGGAGCCAGCAGGTGTAGCTTGTCAAGTATACTTTCTTTGGGCAGGATCTCAGAAGGAGTATAATCTCCTCCTTCTGAACCGATCACATAGATATTGCCACCATCTACTTCTTTGGCTACTGATTTTATATAATTTGAAAAAGACTGGCTGCTGCCTTCAGCAGCAATTTTTTCCAATATAGGTGTGGCGTCCATCTGTACTGTCAGGTCATTATTGCAAAAATTCGTATCGATGATCAGTACTTTTTTATTACTTAAGCTGAAACTATAGGAGAGTGCCTGGATGAGTGTGGTCTTGCCCATCCCTTTTTTAGTACTGGTGAACAGGAATATTTTATGACCGCTTTTTTCTACTTCGTATCTTAATTTTCGTATTGATTCCCTGAATACATTACTACGTCTTTTCTCCGCCCTGGATGTTTCCTGGTTTTTACCTGCAACGATATCTTTTAAATCTTTCCTTTTTAAGTTCATGAAATTCACCATGCTGATCAGCTTCAGATCAACAGTTTTTGAAAAGATCGTTGGCGTTTTTATGGAAGAGTCCAGGTAAGTTAAAATCGTGATGAAGAGGATGGTACTCATCATCGCAACAATGCCTGCAATTGCAATGATCATTTTTCTTTTCGATGGTTCGGGTTCAATAGCCGGTTGTGCTATTTGCAGCTGGCGGAAATTATTGGCTGAGGCTGAACTTTGCTCGTAGGCACTGTTATATTTTGATTTGGCGTCAAGGTATTCACGTTCTGCCAATTTTACTTCGTCCATCAGTGATTCAACATTGGCTCCCCTGGCAGTAATGGCATTGGCATTAGCTTTCACCGAACTGATCCTGTTTTCAAGTTCCCTGATCTTTACGTTACTGGCATCAATATCCAGTTCAAGATCGTTTTTCTGATTAAGCAGTTCCGTCTTTGTTTCAGTTCCCCTCTCGGGGGTATTAGTAACGATCTTGGAGCTTGCAACTTTGTTATTATATTCTGTTTTAAGCTGGTTATACCGGGCCAGGTCTGTGGCATTGTTTGTTTTCAGGTATTCCGCATATGCATCATTC
>JAFLBM010000008.1:0-40587 GCA_017303455.1 Chitinophagales bacterium
AATATTGACGGGCAGCAACTGGAGTTTAATGAAAGGAATGTGATGCTGGATTTGTAATTAACCGTTTTAATTTTATGGCTGATGAATATTTCAACTCAAACATATCGGGTTACACAAGAGCTAGATAATTATCTCAAAAATCATAACTATTATGCTATTGAACAGCCTGATGATTCTATTAACAGGGAAATATCCTTTGTGTGGAAAGAGAAAACCGAAGCTGCATTACGAAACGATCTAAAATCAAAATTCTCAACCCTAGAGATTAATTTTATTTCATCGATATTTCATTTAATATCTGACGAACAAGGTGCTTGCTTATTTCTTCACCATGTAATTATTAAAGATAGCGTTACACAGGAATCAATTAAAGTCTTTATTAAAATTCTTATCAGTCAAAACATAACAAAAATCTATCTTGACAGTAAATATGCAATCAATGAAATGTTTAAAGGAGAAAGTAAATTACTGAAATTGATTTTTGAAAAGCTTAAGGCCGCCGATAAGGATTTTGGCTATTTTAGCCCATTATTATTAGAAACATTAATTAAATAATAGCTCTCACTAGGCGAATCTTCCTATTTCGAATCCCTATTCTGTCGCTTCCAGCGACAACCGAATTTACAATCATAGCTTCTCTACTTCCACTCCCCGCAGATCCCGCAGCTTATACAACAATTCTTCCTGCCGGTTCTTCGGCACACCCATCTCTACAGAACAAAACAATTGTGTTTCCTGTTTCAGTACCGTACACTCAAACTGCTTCACCAGTTTCATCACATCATTCATTTGGGTATAATCAAACTGCACCCGGTATGAAATAAGAATGGGTTTGGGCACCACCGCTGTTACCTGCAGTACCATCGAAGAAACCATTTTATAGGCATTGATCAGTCCCGGCACGCCCAGTAACGTGCCGCCGAAATAACGGACCACCACGATGAGAATATTCGTAGCCTGTTTGCTGTCGATCTGCCCGAGTATGGGCCTGCCGGCGGTACCGGAAGGTTCGCCATCATCACTCACCCGGAACGTATCCCCATCCAATCCCAGCCGGTAGGCAAAACAATGATGCACCGCTTTTGGATGCTCTTTTTTTAAAGCAGCCAGTTTCTCTTTGAAATCATTCACCTCAGCAATCGGATAGGCATAGGCAATGAACTTACTGCCCCGGTCTTTGAACTCAGCAGTGCCCGGCACTTCGATCGTATTATAATATTCACTCTCTTTGATGGCTTCAGGCACTTTTTGATTTTTTAAAGTATAAATAATACAGCTGCACACAGGCGATCACCACGTTGGGAATGATCACCGGCAGGTTCACGTTCAGCAGGAAGCCGTACACGACAAAGACTGCTGCGCCAAAAAAATTAATGGTTCGGATAACCCTTATATCGGAGCTGACCACAAAGCTGATCACCACCAGTGCGGCCGCTAAATATCCAACCCAATCAATCCAGTTCATACTTCATTTTTTTGATGATAAAAGATACGCAGGGTATCTGTTGCAATCGTTGTTTCTTGTTTCAGTATGGCATCAGTTAGTTGAGGGCCACGCAGCCCTTTTCCAATACGAAGCTGATCGTTGCGAATGATTCTGGCTTCATCCCAGCAACCACCATCAATCAATGATTGCAGTAACTGAGCACCGCCTTCCACCAGCACACTCTGAATTTTCAATTCATACAATGCTTTCAGTAATTGAGGCAGCAGGCTTTCCTCTTTCTTTAAATGATAATACAACAGGTTGTCTTCCTCCTGTTGTTTCAGGGTATTAAAGACAACAGTCCTTACTTCCTTATTAAAAACTTTTAATGAAGCGGGTAAACGCAGGTTCCTATCCAGCACCAGCCGCACCGGCGATTGCCCTGTCCATGACCGGACCGTGAGTGAAGGGTCATCCAGCAAAGCCGTATTGGTTCCAATCATTATCCCGGCTTCCTCACTTCTCCATTTATGCACTAACCGGTTTGTGTATTCATTGCTTATTAATAATCTTTTGCTGTAAGAATCCTGGATCCCCCCTGCGGGGGGCGGGGGGGCTATAAACCCATCGGCAGTTGTGGCCCATTTCAAAATAATATAAGGCCGCTGCTGCTCATGAAATGTAAAGAATCGTTTATTGAGTTCAACAGCTTCCTTTTCCAGTATTCCCAGTTCCACTTCAACACCGGCTGCTTTCAGTTTCTCAATACCTTTTCCATTCACCTGTTCAAAAGGATCACGGCAGGCAATCACCACGTTGGGTATTTTATGTTGGATAATCAGGTCAACACAGGGCGGCGTCTTTCCAAAATGGGCACAGGGCTCTAAGGAAACATATAAAGTGGATTGGCTGATCTTATGTGCCAGGCCGCTATGAGCGGCCAGACGCTTCTCCGCATCTTCAATCGCATTCACTTCCGCATGTGCTTCCCCGTATTTCCGGTGCCAGCCTTCCCCAATGATCTTTCCTTCATGTACCAGCACAGCTCCCACCATCGGGTTCGGTGCCACATGACCCGCACCCAGTTGGGCCAGTTCAAGGCATCGTTGCATATAATAGGAATGAGAGTGCATGGCTGTGATACAATATTATTTATAGAAACAGTGATCAAAGATAAATGATTGGCCACGGACTATGACCGGCTGACTATTCTTCTTCTCTTCGTAAGTTTGCCGGTATGACCACGCAGGAAGCCACTTATTTTTTATTGAACAAGCTCCGTACGATCTGCAGCGACGGTGAGGCCAGTGAAATAACAGACTGGGTGATGGAACACCTGACCGGTTCCAAAAAAGCGGAACGGATGATCTATAAACATGCAGCCATCACCAGCCAGGAAGAAACAACGCTGCGGCAATATGCTGATCGTTTATTAAATCATGAACCGGTTCAATATATCCTGCAGGAATCCTGGTTCTGCGGTTTAAAATTTTATGTGGATGAACATGTGCTGATCCCAAGACCGGAAACAGAAGAACTGGTGGAATGGATCATTGCTAATTGTAAATTCCCGGTTGATACATTAAGCATACTGGATATAGGCAGCGGCAGCGGTTGTATTCCCGTTTCCCTGAAAAGAAGACTACGAAAAGCAGAAGTATGGAGTTGCGATATCAGTGAAGATGCTTTGGCTGTTGCCAAAAAGAATGCTGAGAAACTGGGTGCAGCTGTAAATTTCTTACAACTTGATTTTTTAGACCGCAGCAACTGGACACAACTCCCTGCTGTTAATATCATCGTCAGTAACCCGCCCTATGTGCCGGAAAAAGATAAGGCTACCATGCAGCCGAATGTTTTACAATACGAACCGCATACGGCTTTGTTCGTTCCTGATAACGATGCGCTGTTGTTCTATAAAGCCATCGCTGCTTTTGGAAAAGAAAAACTAAAGCCGGGCGGTGCTGTTTATATGGAAATACATGAAAGCCTGGGTGAAGCAACAAGCCTCTTATTTAGAGAACAGGGCTATCAAACCGAACTAAAAAAAGATATGCAGGGAAAAGACAGGATGCTGAAAGCAGTTATTTAAAATTATCTTCTCCGTATATACTTTTTTGTAGAATATAATTCTCCATTCACAAAAATATTGTAGGAAAACCTGTTATTATCAACGGAAGTAAGTTTCACCTCATAAGTCATTCCCCTGGAAGAAGAAAACGTTAGAATATTGGCTGAATGATTATAAAAATAAGTTCCATAATCTTCTGGAATATCACTTGAAGATGAATAACGACCATCACCGGTAAAGTTTAGAAAAAAAGCTAGTCGCAAATTATTGCTAACCTGGAACCACCTGAATTCTCCCGATTGATCTCTACGATAAATACTTTCCAGTTGCCATGACCCGATGATGGAGAATTCCTTTTCCTTTTTGCAGGAAACAAGTAAAAAAGATAAAAGCAGGATCAATAAAACCTTTTTCAAGAGGTTGGATTTATCCTGCTAAACTAAAAAATTGAACCGGGCTTATCAATCGTAGTTTTACTTGACAGTCGCCACCACTTTCGCCCCTGATTTTTTGGATAACCGCATGATGCGGAACACTTCACCATAATAAGAGGCGGTATCCGCATTGATCACAACAGTAGGTGTATCCAGCGGCGACTTCCTGTATTTTTCTATTTCCCGGAGTAAGAGAGTGTCAATTTGAAAATGATCGACTTTAGTCGAACCGATAAAATAGTTCTGGTCTTTATCAATAGAGACCATGATATTTTGCTTGGCTTTTGTATCCTTGGTTCCCCTGGGCAGGCCTACTTTCACCACATTGGGATTGGCCAGTGTGGCCACGATCAAAAAGAACATCAGCAGGATAAACAGGATATCGTTGAGTGAGTCGGTGAACACCTCCCCCGCTTCGCCTTTATGTTTTTTTCTGAATTTCATGCGGGTAGTTTAGCGGGTTGGTTCCTGTAATACGTCTAAGAAATCAGCCGATGCTGCTTCCATTTTATTAGCGGTCTTATCGATCTGGGTATTCAGGTAGCTGTAGGCCAGGTAAGCACCCAAACCTATCACCAGCCCGGTAATGGAAGTGATCAGTTTGGTATAGATACCGCCAGCGATCGTTCCCACTTCAAATTCGTTGGAGTTATTGATATTGGAGAACAACTGCATTAAACCGATCAGCGTTCCCACGAAACCGAATATCGGTGCCGCTTTGGAAACAACGGATAAAATGCCGAGGTTTCTTTCTAATTTATACATTTCTAACTGGCCCACATTGTCCATACTTTTCTCGATACTGTCGATGGGTTTGCCGATACGCTGTATGCCTTTATCAATGATGCGGGCCACCGGGTTATTGGTATTCTTGGCAAAACTCCTGGCAGCAGAAACATTACCACTTACAATATGATCCCGGATAATATTCATGAAATTAGTATCGATCTTACCGGCTTTATTGATAGCGATGGTTCTTTCTGCAAAAACATAAACAGCCAGCAACAGCATAATGGCCAGCGGGATCATGATCCAGCCACCCATTTGCAGCAATTCAAAAAAACTGAGATTTCCGTCGTGATTGGTATCGCCTGCGGCGAATTTGGTTACTTTACTCAGGGAGTCAACGATCTGTAAAAGGTCAATCATACAATAATGCTCTTTAGGTGGGTAAATGTAGCACAAGGCTACTAAATCCGGTTTTGTTTGTTTTCAACAGCTGTCAACAATCGGGAGAAGAACGAAAAAAATAGTGCCACGTTGTCTGCAAGTGGCAAGTTTTTAAGTTCTTTAACACGATAAGCTGAAAAGTCCGGAGACAGCAAGTCCGAAAGACGTTGCAAGTTTATTGAACATCTTCCGGACTTTACAGACTTTCTGTCTTTCGGACTATTTTACTTAGTTGCGGAGGTGCCGGCCTGCTTCACCATCAATGCCTGTATCTGCTTCATAGTTCCTTCCATACCATCAGGGCTGCCATCCAGGAAGATCACATTACCTTTCCCGTATTCGGCAAAATTCTTGATCGCTTCTGTCCACATGCTGAACAGGATCACATTGGTATCCAGGTTAGCTTGTTTCATTTGCTCTGCCGCTTCAGACATACCCTGTGCCACTTCCCGGCGGAACAAAGCTACACCCTGTCCGCGGAGACGGGCTGCTTCTTTTTCTGCTTCCGCTGCGATCTTGGTGGCGTTACCATCGGCTTCCGCTGCTTTTGTTTTAGTGATCAGCAAGGCCTGGCCTTCATTCTCAGCCGCTGCTTTCAGGTTATTACTGGCCACCACTTTGCTCATTGAATCAAGGATCAGTTTATCAAATGTGATATCATTGATCTGCAGATCCTGCAGGTGATAACCCCATGTTTCCAATGTATGATCGATCTCTGATTTTACATACTCCACGATCTCTTTGCGGAGGGCTAATATCTCGGCCTGTTTTTTAGTCGCTACAAAAGAACGGATATTACCTTCGATGGTCCTGATCAGTGCCTGCATCAGGTCTTTATCAGCAAAGAACTTGAAGGCAACTTTCTTGATCGTTTCTTCCTCCGCATTCTGAACAGAATACAGTAACATGCTTTTGAAATATACATTGGCCTGGTCCGCTGTTACCGCCTGGAACTCCAGTTCAACTGACCTGTTTTGGATAGAGATTTTTCTGAATACCTGCTCCAGAATAGGGATCTTAATCCTTAAACCCGGGCGGGCTACTCTGCGGTATTTGCCAAACAAAGTAATAACGCCAATATATCCCTGGTTGATCGTGTACAGTGAGCTAAAGAAAATGACGACCAGCACCAGTACCCACCAGTAATTGGAAAGAAAATTTGCGAAATCCATAGTTTTAAAATTTATGCTGCAAGGTACGATATGTTGCACTATTCCCGCATGAAGAGCAAAACCTCTACCCGCCGGTTTTGCTGCCGGCCTTCTGCTGTTTTATTATCGGCTACGGGCCGTAGAAAAGAGTAGCCCTTGGCGATGATATTATAGTACCCTGTTTTCTTCATGATATACAGTTTTGCTGCAAAAGCCCTGTCAATGGATAACTGTTCATTCATTTCAAAACTGCCCACATTATCAGTATGCCCCTCAATAATGATCGAATCCGGCTGGCTGCGTTGTATTTTCATACAAAAGCTATCCAGTATTTTATGACTTCTTGGTGTCAAAGTGGCTTTTGAAAAATCAAACAGGATATCTGGTAATACCAGGGTATCCACTTTGACATAACTGGTATTGATGGTAACGGGCGGGGGTGGCGGCGGGTTGGCTTTGAACTGCTTGATCTTTATTTCCAGGTAACGATGCCGTTCATTTTCAGCATAAATATCTTCTTTTACTCTTTCCCAGTCGTGGCAGATCGTTTCATTCGGGTTTACCGGAACTAAACTAATATCATCCAGGAAAATAAAGAACCGGTTCTCCAGCGGATGAATGCGTTCATCCGTAAAATCTTCTTTGGCAAAGTAGGCAAAAACAATAAACCGCTCTTCTCCTGTAGCTTTAAATACAAGATCCACCTTTTGCCAACTGCTGTCCAACTGTTTACGGGGTTGTAAAAAGGACCGTAAATAATAAGTAGGTGTTAATGATTTTACTGGTGTTTTATCAAACAAAGGGTCCCGGTAAGTAAATAAAATACCGGTGCTGTCAAATACATCGTGCGGCGACTTAATAAAAAAGCTGAGCTGGTATTTATTTCCTTTTCTAAGGCCGCATAACAACCGGCTGCGGATAAAAGTGCGGTTATACTCTTTTATAAAATGCCCTGCTTCAATCACCATACAGTTTTTGCCGCTGTGTGCCCGCCGGGGATCTTTAAAATAATTGGAAAACCCGTTGGAGGAACTGATCCAGGCTTCCGGTGCACATTCCACTTTGTATTCGGTACAGGTATTGACATCCTCAAAACCTCCATTTGCCAAAAGACTTTGGGAAAAAGAAAGTACGGGTGAAAGAAGGAATAATATCAGTAGTAATAAGGGCATGCACCAGTAATGAAGAAACAAAGTAACTGCTTTATCAGCTATTCTCTTCCCACACTTTTACCAGGTGCACCATCGTCTCCACTGCTTTGTTCATATCCTGTACGCTGATAAACTCCAGTTTGGAATGGATGGCCTGCTCCCCGGCGAACAAATTCGGGCAAGGCAATCCCATAAAAGAAAGACGGCTGCCGTCAGTACCGCCGCGGATGCTTTCCATCTTTAGCTGCAGCCCTGCTCTTTCGATCGCCTCTTTTGCATAGTTCACCACCTGGGGATGCAGATCAAGCACTTCCTTCATGTTGCGGTATTGTTCTGTCACTTTGAATTCAAAACTTGCTTTGGGATAGGTTCTTAACCGTTCTTCTATTTGTGTCCGCAGGTAATCTTCTTTCTTCTGCAAACCGGCGGTTTCAAAATCACGGATGATAAAATCGATCGTACATTTCTCGGCAATACCTTCCATTCTTACGGGATGAATGAATCCTCTTTTCCCATCGGTTGATTCGGGAGATAAACGATCCTTTGGTAAAGCGGCCAGTATTTCACCGGCGATCTTCATGGCATTGATCATTTTCCCTTTAGCATATCCCGGGTGCGAGATCACCCCATGAATGATCACTTGTACGCCATCTGCACTAAAGGTTTCATCTTCCAGTGCCCCCGCATCACCACTATCTAATGTGTAGCCAAAATCAGCACCCAGCTTTTGCATATCCACTTTGGCGGTTCCCTGCCCCACTTCTTCATCGGGAGTGAACAATATTTTTATTTCCCCGTGTTTTATCTCCTTATGCTGCTGAAGAAAATTGGCCAGGTCCATGATCTCTGCCACACCGGCTTTATCATCAGAACCTAATAAGGTTGTTCCCGATGCCGTGATGATATCATGCCCGAGCAGTTTCTGCAAATAGGGGTACTCTGTCATTCGTAATACTTGCGTGGTATCATCCGGTAATACGATATCATCTCCCTGGTAATTTTTATGCAGGATGGGTTTTACGTTGGTACCACTGCAATCAGGCGCTGTATCCACATGGGCACAGAAACAAATAACGGGTACTTTCTTATCCGTTGTTGCAGGAATAGTGGCATATACATAACCCCACTCATCCATATGTGCATCAGCCAGGCCGATTTGTTTTAGTTCCTCCGCTAACAAGCGGCTGAGGTCTTTCTGCTTTTCCGTAGTAGGATGTGAAGTGGAAAGAGGATCACTTTGCGTATCAATTTGCACATACCTGAGAAACCGCTCTGCTGCTGTAAACCTGTAATTGTCAAACATAAATTCCTTTTTGGGGTATCGAATATACGACTTAAAAGGCAGCCGCTGCCTGACGGGCTTGTATTTAACCAGTAATTATCATACCTTTTAATGCAACTATTATCTCAACCAAAAATTACTAACATGAAAAAATGGTTCATCGGCTCCCTTGTCGGGGCTATCGTCGTTTTCGCATGGCAGTTTCTTTCCTGGACTGTTCTGGGTATTCATGATGGCCAGGCAAAGTACACGGAATCGCAGGATGCACTTCTTACTACCATCTCCTCCACATTGAAAGAAGACGGAGTGTATATGCTGCCAACGGTACCCCCGGGCTCATCCATGAGTGCCGGCGAAGAATTAGGTAAGAAAATGGATGGAAAACCCTGGGCAATGGTAACCTACATGAGTGCTTACAAAAACGATATGGTAAGGCCCATGATCCGCGGTTTCCTGATCGACCTGTTCCTGGTGTTTACATTGATCTATGTGCTTACACGGGGAGGAACACCCACTTCGATAAGAATACTGGCCGGATCAGTAGCCGTTGGTTTATTTAGCTGGCTGGTGGGGCCTTATATGATGCACAATTGGTTTCAAACCCCGATGGAAGCTGTAACCGGGCATTTGATCGACTCTTTAGTAGCCTGGGGAATTACCGGCATCTGGCTGGGCTGGTGGCTTAACAGGAAATAACAACTGCAGTAGTCAATTGGCAAATAAAAAGGTTCAGCATTATATCTGATATACTGCTGAACCTTTTGCTTATTGAGAATTGTCAATTGCTGATTGCCTGTTGCTTCTTATGGCATAATGATCAATGGGCTTCCGCCGACGATCTCTACCAATTCGATATCAAATACCAGGTCCTGGCCTGCCAGCGGATGATTGGCATCCAGCATCACCACTTCTTCTTTAATTTCTGTTACCACTACCTGGAACTGCTGACCGGCACCATTGTTCATCATCAGCGGCATCCCCACTTCCAGCTCCATATCTTCCGGGAATTTATCTTTGGGAAATTCTACCAGCATCTCCGGGTTGCGGGGGCCATAGGCTTCATCAAAAGGAATATTCACGGTTTTTTTTTCTCCCACATTCATACCGGTAACGCCATCATCAAAGCCTTTGATCACCATACCACTGCCCACCTCAAACTCCAGCGGTGCCCTGCCTTCAGAAGAATCGAATGTTTCACCGTTGGTGAGTTTGCCGTGATAATGCACTTTTACTTTATCACCAGTTTTTACCTGTGCCATTGTCATTTTTTTAATTATTGAATAAAAACAGGTCTGCAAGGTAGGCCAAAATGCCCAATGCAACCGTTCAAATATTGATCCCGGTCTGTATTATTATTTTACAGTATTTTAATTGTCATAAATCACTACAAGATGAAAGTATCGCTAATAATTGCCTGCCTGCTGCTGGTAACCCTGATTTTTGGTCAGCCCGCTAATCAACCGGCTGAGAAAAAGATACTGGCGGGGGCCGAAAGAGTGAATGTATACCTGCCGCTTATCAAAGGAAGGACGGTGGGTATTTTTGCCAACCAGACCTCGATGGTAGGGAATACCCACCTCGTTGACACATTACGCAGCCTGGGTATTGATATTAAAGTAATCTTCGGACCCGAACATGGTTTCCGGGGCACGGCAGATGCCGGTGAAAAAGTGGGCAATTATACCGATGAAAAAACAGGCATTCCTGTTGTATCCCTGTATGGTGGTAAAAGAAGACCTTCTGCTGAAGATGTGAAAGGAGTTGACATCCTGGTTTTTGATATCCAGGATGTGGGTGTTCGTTTTTACACTTTCATTTCTTCGCTGGAAGAGTTTATGGAAGCTGCTTTTGAATTGGGTAAACCCCTGATGATACTGGACCGGCCCAATCCGAACGGGCATTATGTAGATGGTCCTGTGCTGGATAAAAAGTACAGGTCGTTTGTAGGCATGCAGCCCGTGCCCATTGTGTATGGTATGACGGTTGCCGAGTATGCAAGAATGATCGCCGGGGAAAAATGGCTGAGTGAAAAAGCAAATGCCAAACATGATTATTATCTCACTGCAGAAAATTCGGTTGATACGCCTTTTCATTTCCAGGTGATCAAGTGTGCCAACTACACCCATAAAAGCAAATATGTGTTGCCGGTCAGGCCATCACCCAATCTTCCGAATATTCAATCCATCTACTTATATCCATCCACCTGTTTCTTTGAAGGAACGGTGTTGAGTGAAGGAAGAGGAACCCATAAACAATTCCAGGTATTTGGCCATCCTTCGTTACCAAAGAATTTATATTCTTTTACTCCCAATCCAAATGAAGGGGCAAAGAGTTCTAAATTATACGGCCAGGTTTGTTATGGCTGGGATTTGAGCGGTACACCGGATGAGGTACTGAAAAGAGTGGATAACAAAATACAATTGAAATGGCTGATGGAAGCTTACAGGTTGTTCCCTCAAAAAGATAGTTTTTTTATCATACCTAAATCAGGAAAGATGGAACAATCCTTCTTCAATAAACTGGCCGGCAATAACGATCTCTGGCAACAAATAAAAGCCGGTACTACTGAAGAAGATATCCGCAAAACCTGGGAGCCTGCATTAGGTGAATTCAAAAAAATAAGAAAGAAATATTTATTGTACGATGATTTTGAATGATCAGCTGTCTAATTCAATATGTACAGATGTTCCTTTACCGGGAGCAGACTGAACATCCAGTTTACCTTTTAAAAATTCCACCCGGCTCTGGATATTGCTCCAGCCTATGCCACGGCTTTTGTCCAGCATGGAGGAATCAAACCCTTTGCCGTCGTCTTCCACGGTAATATTGATGGCTCCGTTGGTTTTACTGACCTGGACAATAGCTGTCCGTGCACCCGCATGTTTCATCACATTATTGATAAGCTCCTGTATGATCCTGTAAATAGTAATAGCTGTTGTCTGATCAACATTGGCATTTTCCATACTGATAGATTGGTATCTTACCTCCAGTGCGCCTGATTGCTGGGTATCACTACAAAGATCTTTCAGTGCAGTATCGAGGCCAAATTTCACGAGGGCTTCCGGCATCATATTATGCGCCACCCGGCGCATTTCTTTAATGGAACTGTCCAGCATATCCATGCTGCGTTCAAATGCCTGTGCGTTGTCAGGCGTCATGATCAGGTTTCCTTTCATAGTGTTTAATGAGTATTTAATGCCCGACAACATACCTCCCAATCCGTCATGAAGATCTTTTGCAAGGCGGGTTCGTTCCTTTTCTTCTCCTTTCAATACAGCTTCAGTAGCAGCTAATTGCTTTTCCGTCTCCAGCTCAACGATCCGCTGTTGCTGCAGTTTTCGTTTGTGCCGGTAATTCCGGTACGACAGCAGGGCTATGATCAATAGTGCGGCGGCACCGCCGATCAGGATATAATTCAATGTACTTTTTCGTTGTATCTCTGCCTTTTGCAGTTTGATCTGGGTATCTTTTTTTTGGGTCTCATACTGCACCCTTAACTGGGCATCTTTTTGTGCCACCGATTCAGTAAATATTTTTTCTGTTATTTTCCTGCTTTCATCCCCATACTTAAACGCATTATCGAAATCATTGACGGCAAAAGCAATGGCTGATAAAGTGCTAAGTACCTCCGCTTTTCCTTCCAGGAAATTCTCCTCCTCTGCTATCTTCAATGCTTTTTGTGCATGATCAGCAGCAATGGTGAAATCTTTTTTGTACAAATAATAAATTGACAAGCCCTGGTTGGATGCCATAATACCATAATTATTCCCGGTTTCGGCGTGCAATGCCAGTGCCTTTTGTGCATATACCAGGATATCAACTGTTCTTTTTTCTTTTAGCGCAATATCAGTCAGGCCTTCATAGCACATGGCTTCCACACTTTTATTACCGGTCTCTTGTGCAAGAGCTATAGCTTCCGCATAATTCTTTTTGGCCTCAGGGAAATTTTTTATTTCTGCATAACAATTAGCAAGATTTGTTAAAGATGAAACCAGGGATCCTTTATTCTCCATCTTACGGCCCAGCTCAACCGATTTTATACCATACCCTATTGCTTTGTCGTATTGCTTCAGCATCAGGTAAGTGCCTTGCAGGCCGCCATAGAGATTGGCTTCTATATTACTATACCCCTTCCCTTCCAGCATATTTACCGCCTGTAATGTATATTCCAGTCCTTTCTCATACTCCGACTTGTATTTATAAGCTTCCCCGATATTGAAAAGAGAAACGCCAATATTAAATGTATCTTTTTTCTTTCTTGCCAGTTCAAGCACAACTTCGCTATAATACAACATTGAATCATACTCCGACTGGTAAGCACTGATATAAGCCAGGTACCTGTTATATTTAAATATCCCGGTTTCAAAATTCAGCTTCCGGCTCAGGTCGCCGGCCTGCCTAACATATTGCCTGGCCTTTTCCGGTTCAGAGGTTTCATACTGGTCCGACAATGCATATAGCAAGTGGACTTTGTTCGTATCTTCTTTTGCCAACGGCAGGAGGCGCATTAAACTGTCTTTGTTCAATAACTGTGTATGCACTGACAGCACATTAAATAATATAGTTGCTATAATCAGTAATATTCTCATGCCAGTAAAGTAAAACATTATCCCCAGTGTACAAATAAAGCACAATGCAACCCTGATCTCCTCCCCCTTTTCCATGATTTTTTTGCCTGGTAAGAATATCCTGTTTTTACAGGATAGTTTCCGCTTTACTGATTATCCATCTTTACGGCAAATAAAAAAATCAGTTATGAAAAAAATTATGGCTGTTTCCCTGTTGATGACATTGATCACAACTATTAACGCACAATCTGGCCGCATCCGCATTTCCTTTGCCGGGTTTGACTGCTACCGGGAAACCTGGGACGATATTTTACACATGGATGGTAAAGGTGATGAGGTGTTTTTTACCTTCAACTTTACGCTGGCTGACAGAAACGGAAATTCAAAACTGAGCTATGAAAAAAGAACTTCCGTTTATGGTGATGCCACCGGTTCTTTTTCCAACAGGATCAGCGCCGGCTCATGGGTGGATGCCTTTGGTAATAACAGGGGTGGTATCAAAGCAGGCGATACCTATCGTTGTAATGATATCATTGGCGAATATGATATGGCAGATGGAGATATCCTTACTGTTATACCTACCGGTTGGGAACATGATCCTATTTCCGACAATTCGCTTTCATTTAGCTCTACTATGCGTGGATTGTATAACAGTATCAATCAAAAAGTAGCTCCCATCATGATTGGCTTCAATATACTCACCGGCAACCTGGGTGGTGTTGTTTTCAATGCAGCAAGCCTTGGCCTCTCCAAAACAAGAGCGGGTGGCGAACAGGGAGAATTGGGAAGAGCTGGTACAAGGCCAATTGGTATGGAAAAATATGGCGACTTCACACCCAAACTGGTTGTGCTGAATACACCCAACCTGGCTACTATTTGTAATAGTGATATGGGCTTTGGCAGGGGAGTTATAAGTGTTAACTATGATGAAGTGGCCGTTGGCAACAGCCGTGACCATGGAAATTACTCCCTACTTTTAAAAGTGGAGTTTTTCCCCAACCCCACTACACAACAACCCGCAGCATCGAATACCTCAGGATCAAATCCTCCCGCTAACAGTAATACGAAATCTCCCGGTGGCTTTAAAAAAATGCCCCCGGTGCCTGCCGCAAGTGGCATTACCGGTACCTGGAAAGGCACTTATGGTAATGGACAGAACAACAGCCCAAGCTTCTATTCATTCAGGCTGAATGCTGATGGCACTATGCAGTTATTAGATGCGAATAATGCTGTTATTGCTAACGGCAGCTATACATTCATTAACAACCAGCTTAGTGGTACGTATAAGTACAATAACGGAGGCCAGTTCTCCGTAGCCGCCACTTTAAATGCAGGTTCATTAAATGGTACCTGGGGTAGCGGTGGCAATGCAAGCGGAGGCGGGAAATGGGTAATGAGTAAAGCAGGAGTATCTCCTACCGGAAATATCCGGTAACTTGATGTATAATCTTTAAAAAACTCCGGGGAGTATCCCGGAGTTTTTTGCTGCTAAAACATTTGTCGTTGAAAAAAGTGAATAACGCTTTACATTTAAGTATGCGTTGGTCTTTTGCATTCCTGTTTCTTATTTTGTGTTTCACAGGCAAAACACAATCTTCGTCGTTTACTTTTACCAATTATACCATTGCAAACGGGCTCGCCGATAATGCGGTCAATTGCATAACCCAGGATTTCCGTGGCTTTATCTGGGTTGGCACCCGGGAAGGCCTAAGCCGCTATGATGGCACCAGTTTTAAGAATTTTTTTACCCGAAAAAATGACAGTACAGCGCTACCCGGAAATACAATCGGGTCGCTGATTGAATATAAACCGGGCTACCTGTTAATGACCTGCGCCAGCCAGGTGGTTTCGATGAATACGATGACCGGTGAATTTCATCAACTCTGGCAATTCAGGAATAAAGTCATTTATTTCATCCGGCCGTTGGGAAACCAGTCTTTTACAGTTAACCGGATTGACAGCAGTTTTGTCATTAACGCACAATTACAGATAACGGATACGATTGTTCCGCCCTTCTCGACAAAAGGAGGTGTTCCCCGGATAGTTTCGCTGAATAACAATAACTGGCTGGTCGGAACTCCCTGGCAATACTTTATTTACAATACTGACAGTAAAAAATATACACTTTTCCTGGGCGAAAAGGATATGCCGGATCGTGAAAAAATGCTTGAGTTCCAGTATTACGATGAAAAGAAAGGTCATCTCTATTTCTCCAATTATTTTGAGGGATTATACCGTTATTCTGCTACCGGTGTTCTCTTGCAGCATTGGAAAGCTGGTCATGGCCTTGCAGATATAGAAGATGGAAATATTGCTTTTGTTCTCCGAAAAAGCGACAGCACTTTCTGGGTCGGGGCAGCAGAAGGCGGTGGCTTAAGTATCTTAAATACCCGTACCAACCTGTTTACCCGTGTTAAGAGCGACGACAATTATTCCTCACTTGTTTCAAATTCGCTGACTTTTAATTTTACTGACCGTGATAAGAATGAATGGATTGGTTCAACCAACGGAATCAGTAAACTGAATATCTCCACTTCCGGTATTAAAAGCTGGAGAAATGAGTTTCGTGAACTGGTTAAAAACAATACCCTTTTAGGTATCACGAAAGGAAAAGATCAGCATATATATACCCCGGTGTTTAACTCCAATATTGTCTACAGGATCAACAACCGGAATGACCGGGTTTCCCTTCTCAACAGGGCTAAAATGCCTGCAAACTGGTGTATGAACCCGTTCGGGAATGATCTTGTCTTCTCGGGAGGCACAGCTGTCACAAAATTTAACCCGCTTACGGGTCAGTACACCAAGACCGATTTTTTAAAGAAGTATTTCCCGCTTTCCGATATTATTATCCTGGCCTTCAAACACAGTAATGGCGATGAATGGTACAGCGGCAATAATGGCGGTGGCTTTATAAGAATAACCAAGGAGGGCTCTGTTTATCAATACAAAAAGGATGGTCCCCGGGGAAACTTTTCGGTGAGCTATTATTCTGTACATGCGGAAGACAAAAAAGGAGATCTCTGGTTTGGTGTCAATAAATCGTCGCGGCTGCTGCACTGGAATAAAGAAGCAGATTATTTTACTGAAGTGGCTTTTGACACAGTGAAAGGTCTTAATGAAACTAACCTCGCTGGTATTACAGACCTCTTAATAGATAATGACAACAATATATGGATCGCATTTGACGGTACCGGTGTTGGCCGGTATAACCCGGTCAACAGAACTGCAACTCATTATACTATTCAAAATGGCTTACCTACCAATTATGTGTATGCGTTAAGATTCGATAAGCATAACCGCCTATGGATTGGCACACTTAAAGGATTGAGTTGTTTACTGGTGAACGAAAATAAATTCATCAACTTCTCAAAAGAAGACGGGCTGCCCGCCGATTATTTCTCCGAACGCTGTATTTATTACGACAGCAGCGCCAATCATCTCTGGATAGGCTCCAGAACAACACTGATGCGGTTCAACCCGGATCTTTTACTGAGGAATACCCGGAAAACAATTCCGATCTACCTTGATGAAGTGATGGTGAATGGCCGGCAATATTACACTGACAGCTCCGGGAAAACCAGTTTTTCACCATCAGGAAACAACCTGCAGTTTCGTTTTATAGGACTGGATATTAACAGCGGAAATGATATTGAATACAGTTACCGGCTGACAGGTGCTGATCAGGATTGGATCTATAACAGCAATATCACTACAGCCTCCTATGCAAACCTTGCTCCCGGCAAGTATGCATTTACGGTAAGGGCAAGGCATAAAGGCGATAATGAATGGAGTATGATGCAAACTCCTTTCGCATTTAGCATTCAAACACCGTGGACAAAAACCTGGTGGTGGAAGTTTCTGCTGGTCACCGTGGCTGCCGCAGTTGTATGGTTCATTATCAGGTCTTATTACCTGCGAAAACTGGAGCACCAGAAAGCTGTTCTTGAAAAAAAACAGGCCATTGAAAAAGAACGGACCCGTATTGCTACGGATATGCATGATGATTTCGGGGCGTCTCTCTCCCGCATAAAATTCCTGAGTGAAAAAATACAGTTGCAAAAAAATGAAGACCTGAAAATGAACGAAGACCTTGGTAAAATATCTGCTTATAGCGATGAAATGGCAGAGAAAATGGGAGAAATCGTATGGGCCCTGAACCAGCGGTATGACTCTTCCGGCGATTTGGTCAGCTTTTGCCGTTCCTATGCATCCGAATACCTGGAAGATAAGAATATCAAACTCAGTTTCTCTTCCAACATGGTTAAAGACATAAAGATCAATGGGGAGATACGCCGCAATATATTTTTGGTGATGAAAGAAGCCCTGCATAATGTAGTAAAGCATGCACATGCAACAGCCGTAAGTATCACTATTGACTGCGACAAGGAATTGAAAGTTAGAATCCGGGATAATGGCAGGGGCTTTGACCCGCAGGCAGTACGGCCTTTTGCCAACGGGCTGGAAAATATGAAAAAAAGAACGGGTGAAATTTTGGGTGCCATCCGGATAGAAAACAAGAATGGAACGGAAGTCAGTATCACTGTTGATCCCGGCATCCAACAAAATACCTATGGGCAGTGATGCATCCAACACTAACTTTGTGCTAATGGCGAAGATCAAGGTAGTTATTGTAGAAGACCTGGCAGAAGTAGCAGAAGGATTGACTGCATTCATTCAGCAGGATGAAGCCCTGCAATTACTGGCAACTTACCGTACTGCGGAAGCGGCCGTACTGGAACTGCCTTTATTGAAACCCGATATTGTGATCATGGACATCAATCTTCCCGGCATGACGGGTATTGAATGTGTGCGAAAAGTAAAAGTGCTGGAGCCATCCATACAGTTCATGATGTTCACTGTATACGAAAACAATGACCAGGTATTTGAAGCCCTGAAAGCCGGTGCCAGCGGTTATTTACTGAAAAAAACCCCTCCCTTTCAAATTATAGAATCCATCAAAGAGTTACAGCAAGGTGGTTCCCCGATGAGTGCCTCTATTGCCCGTAAACTGGTTACTTTATTTGTAGATCAGCATACCGTTAAAGCAACACCCGAAGCCGCCGTTTTAACACCCCGGGAAAAAGAAGTGCTGAATCTCATTGCCAAAGGGTTATTATACAAAGAAATTGCAGAACAACTCGGCATCAGCTTCCATACCGTCCGTCAGCATATTGGCAAGATCTACGAAAAATTACATGTGCAGAACAAGACCGAAGCAATCAATAAAGTTTTTGGCAACCGGGTTCAATAAGCCTTTCTTCTCATATCCTCCCCTTTTCATAGGTCGTTTTACCTATTTCCATGCCGCAGGAGTCTGGTTAATTTCAGGTTTCAAATTGTTACATGAGATATTCATTCATCATCTTATTCCTTTTCACACTGATATCCCCTTTTTTCAATAAGGTACAAGCGCAATCCCAGCCACATCTCCCAACACAATTACCCAAACATGAACTGGGTAAGCCGGTTACCACTGCTAAAGTATTTTCTGCTGTGGTCGGTAAATGGAAAGGCACCCGGCTGACTCAAAACTCTGCCAGTGTAACAGTAGACTCCTTATTCTTCGAGTTTAAAAAAGACGGTACCGTTAATTTCCGGCACCAACGGTTTGAGCATAACCCTGCCAGGGCAGGCACCTATAGTTTCATTAAAAACGTACTCATCGCAGACATTTACCTGTTCCCTTTTAAACACCGGTTTGAAGGAACTTATGACAGGGCCACCGGGAAAATTACCGGCACTTTTTCAGAGGTAAGGGAGAGAGACCCGAATGCACCACCCTATTATGCGCCGGGAACAGAGAGCGGAAGTTTTTCAATTACGAAATAAATCCTGTTTTTCAGGGAGAGTATATACTACTGGTTATTGACATTTTTACATCCATCAAATCAGTTTCTGGCAAAAGCAGTGCAAGAGCCGGGAATTACAGGTAAATACAAGGGCAACTGAATAATAAGAAGTAGTAATTCACGGTTGATTAACGCTATAAATAATTTAGTTTTTGATACATTTTTAATCCATCGAATGAAAAAAATACCTTTTATACTAACATTTTGCTGTTACTCGTTTATCAGTAATGCTCAAACTAACAACACAATTCCCCCCTCCTCCGGACAAAGAATAGGCGTTCATATACAAACTGAAATTGGCCCGGGAGAACAGTTTGTTTTTTCAGCCGGCGAAAGCAAACAAATAACTATCACGGAGCCCAACAAGACAGTTTATTTTCCGGGCAGTTTTCCACCAGGAAGCACTTACACTATTACACAATTATCAGGGCCCCGGACCTGCGAAACAGGCACTGTAAATTTGACTGGTATTGTACAAAATGAAGACATTATCATCTACAGGGGGTGCGGTGATGTACCGGGGTATTCAACACTCCGTTGCCAGCTTAAAGCACCTGCTGGAACGGTGGTTGTTCTGCAAAATAACGGGAAAGATGATATTACTGTTAAAACCGACAGCACTGGATTTTGCAATTTCAGTTTCCGTAACCTGCCTGATAGCTCTCAACATAATGTAACCGTAAAATCAGCCCCGGCTGGTATGATCTTCACAATTAAAGGAACCCCGGGATATGCGTCCTCCAATTCACGTATCATCATCAAAGGAGAATTTGGATATGATCTTATAAGCCGCGGCAACAATGATTCTATATACGGAACTTTCTTTGAGAGCTGGGATCCCGGAGTTATTAAAGAGCTGGATGATAATGGGAGATATGTTGTTTTTGTTTCGCAGGCACAGGGCCTTTGCGGTTCAACCGGGAAATACAGGCAAGTGTACTGGCGGGACCGGCTTACCAATAAAACCTTAATGATCAGCAGAGCCCCGGATGGAACGGAGGGTAATGGTAATAGTTTTGCCCCTGTGATTTCTGTTGGCTCAATGTATGTCGCATTTGAATCTTATGCTGACAATCTTGTACCTGGTGATCTGAATGCAGTTAGAGATGTTTTTTTATGGAGAAGAACAATTGAAGGTGGAGAGGTAGAAAGGGTAAGTGTTGGCCCTGCCGGTGCAGAGGCAAATGGAGAAAGTTTTGAACCATCAGTCTCTGGCATGGGTGGCCATGTTGCGTTTTCATCTTCCGCTACAAATCTTACAGAAAGCCCGATTGAGGTTTCGGGAGTGAATGTATACTTATGGCAGCGAAACAAAACACCCATACTCATTAGTAAAGACTATAAGACCGGTAAAGGAGTAGGTGGGTCAAAGCCCTCAATAGATATGAACGGCTATAAAATCGCTTTTTGTTCTTATGCCCATACATTAGTACCGGATGACAACAATAATTTATGGGATATCTTTTTGTATGAAAGGAATACCAATCTTGCTGATCTCCCCCTGCGCCGCATTACCATGGCCTATAATGGCGGGGAAAGAAACCAGGGTGACGAAAGTTCCAGCAGGGTGGTTACTCCCACCATCTCCGGAGATGGAAAGAGTATTGCGTATTCCACCACGGCTTCCAATCTGGTACCCGGCGATAATAATAAAGTACAGGATGTTTTTATTTATGATACGGAAACAAACAACACTGTCCGTGTCAGCGTAGACAGTAATGGTATAGAAGGTAATAACAGCAGTCCGTATGGGCAGGGAGAAACAATTGCACTGTCATATGACGGACGGATAGCAGCATTCACTACAAAAGCTTCGAATTTTGATACCCCGGCCGGTAATGTTGTTATGTATAACCTGGATACAAAGAAAATGACACCCGTAACAACTATAACAGGCGGATATGTATCTGCACCATCTATTTCGAGAAAAGGAAGTTATGTCGTATTTGGGTGCAGCCTGCCTTTGGATGGAAGGTTTACCTCTTCAGGACTCTTTTCCAGGTATATGGGAGAAAATCAATAATCATTATAAAAGCGAAAAAATACAATGAAAAAAAGGTACATCTTTATCAGCATCATCACTGCCACTGTTATTACAACAGCATTTAAAATGGCCGATGATATCATCACACGGCTGGGTATGCAGCAGGAAACTGCCCGGTATTATTTTATTAATAACCTGGTTGGGCGTTTCGACAATGGTCCGATGGAACTAGGATCTGAGGGCGGTGACCCCAACTCTGTTTACAACCAGTTGAAATCATTCCGGTTGCCCTATGCCAGAACATTAAAAAATGTTATCGAAGGTGATAAGGCAGCCGCAGCTGCAGAAATGTGTGACTACGTGAAAAATTATGTAAACAGCGGGGAATTTATAGAAAATTACAACAATGCACGGTCTGCAGCCATGCCCCTGACTGACAGGGGATCAACCCTTGCAGATCTCAGGAAAAATAAGATCGTCTTCGAAAAGAACATCAACAATTATAAAACAGATACGAAATATGTGGCTGAACAGCAAAAACTGATGGAGGAGAACCAAAAGAGGATGGATGCTTTGATAGAAGCTGCGAAAAAACCTTTCCCGGGCAAAGAGGCGTGGGAAAAGGCATATCCTGCCGATCCTTCCGGTATTCTCAAGAAAAGATTGCAGGAGTACCTGCAACTGGCAGCTACGGTTGATTTTGCAGCTAAGCTTACAGAGCCCGATAAATACAAGATCAAAAAATTTGTAAACCCTGTGTATGAAAAGAAAAGTCTGAAGTGGAAAGCGATTTACCGTGCGGGCAAAGAAGTAAATGATGTGGTAACTGCTTTTGTAAAAGAATGGCTGAAAGGAGAAATAATTGCTAAAGAAAAAACAAAAATGGCCGGCAACCCGGCGACACCCTCTAAATCAGAAAATGCTGCCCCCACTAAACCTGCTGCCACCACAACTAACGGCAGTGCAACAACAACGACTCCGGCTGCTACTACTACACCTGCTGAAACCGGGCCGGCTGCAACAACACCGGCGACAAAAAAAACAGGAGCTAAAAAATTAAAAGATAAACTGAGGTCGATTATTAAAAACTAATAGGTCGACAGGAGCACCTGGACCAGGCTAAATGAAAAAACTATGCGGCTGATCATTACTTTATTGTTTTTGATTATAACCAACTGCGCATTTGCTCAAAAGCACAACGAGGCATATGAAAATTTGTACATCGGCTGGACTAAAATCTATAAGTATAAAGGTTTTACAAAGCCAATCCAGGTAGATGAAAAAAAATATTCCATTGCGCAGTTGTCCGTCATTGATTCCTTTGCCAACTGGATGCAGGCAAGTTATAAACCCAAAGGCAGTTTGGGTGATATAAAAAAATATGTAACCCCCCGGAAAAATTTATACCACGAACGTTATAATGAAGCGGTGCCCCATAGCTATGGAGCCAATGCCCACAGTTATACTTTTTTGCGGCCAACCAAGGGCAAATGGCAGCCCTATTTAAACTTTGCCAACAACTGGACCATTGCTGCTAATGAAATCCCTCTTGATAACAGGGAAATTGATTTTAATACCAATCAAACCTGTTTATTTACACTGCCGGGATATGATGAACAGTATTTGCAAGAGAACCCCGGTTCAGATGAAGCAAAAACAAGAACGTTATATGCTGTATCATCTCATCCGCTTATAAAGAAATATATCTGCCTCAATTTAAAACCCTCAAAAAACCCGGGAGTACACCATCTCGTTATCCTCAGCAAAAATAACAGGCCTCCGTTTTTACAGGTAACCATTGGCGAAGCACTGCAGTTTGCAGAGGATGCCTTTCCTGTTAAACATGCGGAGCAAAAAAAAACTGCCATTGAACAAAATTCATACGATGCCAATCATTTAAAATCAGCGATGGGATCTCTTGACAATAAATTCAGCAATGCAAAAGCTACCATCCCAAAACTCAGAGAAAAGTACAAAAACAGGTTAAATGAAAAAGCATATCTGAGGGCTAGTTATTCCATACAGGATTTAACCAATGGTGCAGATATTTTTGCCAATGGAGACGCAAAATCAGATGGAAATTTTAGTAAAATAAATCCACTTTACAGGGTTGACCCCGAAATGCAGGCCAGATGCAGTACTGACAAACCACAATGGATTGTTATAAAATGGTTTGGCGGCTCAATGTATGAGGTGCCCTATAAACACATGCATGAATCCATCATTACTAACTTTGATTTTGACTACGTATATAATTTTTTCTTTGACCCTGAAAAAGTAAAAGGCAAACAATATAAGCCGCTTGGCCCGCTGGAGCGGGAAGAAAAAACTGTCACTACTGAGAAATCATCCGCTGCTAATAAAAACGCAAGCGATCCCTCCATTTTCTTTTTTGAAGATTTCTCGGAAAACGAAACCGGTCAAAAACCACTGGGCTGGAAAGCCAGCATGAATAGTAATGCTCAATACCCGCAGGTTACATCAGTAAAAAACAGGGAAGGTAAATGGCTCGGGTTCATTGGTCACAGCCCTGTTACACCGCAGAAAATCAATTACCCGCTGCCGCAGGATTTTGAATTGAGTTTTGATTTAGCAGTGCCCAAAGATATTTCCTGGGGAGCCAAAGCATTTGTACTCTATCTGGGAACAGCAAAAAACTATGTGGAGAACGGGCCTTGTATTAATCTGCGGATCAGAGCCGGTTACTCCGGCAGGCCGGGCGAAACCTCGCTTGAATGTAAATTCGGCAGCGGCTATCCGGTAAATGTAAAACCCTATTATGATGCAACGGGATTTTCCAACGATAAAGAAATTAATAAAGTAACTATCAGACTTAAGAAAAAAGGCGAATCAGTAGAATATTATATTGATGAAACTAAAATTGCAGATATAGCCAAAGCAGTACCGCCGGGCACTTTGTTCCACTGGCTCCAGCTATCACACAGCAGCAGTGATGCTGATAATCAAAAATATTTCATTACCAATTTTAAAATCTTAAAAGGTTAGACTATGAAACATGCCGATTCTTTAATTAAATATCCTGCTTTTAAGGGATTGCTATGCTGCCTTGGATGTCGCAACTTTAAAGTAAGAATTAAGTAAGTAATACAATTTAGTATATGAAACAATTATTATTACTAATGCTGCTTGTTGCCTGTTCGGTGGCTTTCTCGCAGCAACAGACCTTTGATATTGCTACCTATAGCCTACCCAAAGGATGGCAAAAAGAAACAACAGCTTCGGCAGTACTGCTTTCCAGGGAAGATCCCGGAAAGGATATCTATTGTTTCATGCAGTTGTATAAGTCCTTACCCGGTGCTGCTGATTCTAAAGCCAATTTTGATGATGCCTGGGAAACCATTGTAAAGAAAGCTGTAACAATAGCATCCCCGCCCGAAATGCAGCCTGCTGCTACTGACAATGGCTGGGAGATACAAAGTGGCTATGCCCTGTATGAGAGCGACGACACCAAAGGTATTGCCATGCTGATCACATCCTCATCAAATGGCAAAATGGTAAATCTCGTTATACTTACCAACACAGACAGCTATGAAAAAGATATAAGTGCTTTTCTTGAATCCATAAGCCTGAAAACAATACCACAAACAAATGAAGGAGTTGTTACCAATCCGTCAAAACCTGCACCCGTCAATACAATAGCCAAAACTCAAGGGTTTGCTTTTACTACCACCAATTTTGATGATGGCTGGACCAGTACAGTTCAGGAAGACTGGGTGGAGGTTAAAAAAGCCGGCCTAAAAGTATTAATCCACTACCCTAACAAACAAGCGGATGAATATAACTCTGTTTTGATGGATGGATTGAAAGTCGCCTGGGATATCCTGGTGGCACCAAGGTACAGCAGTGCATCAGGGATGGAATTTAAACCAGTCAGCGGCTGGGAGCCTATTGAGTATGCAGAAGCCATGATGGTGGAAAAAGTATCAGGGAAAAATGTATTTGTTGTTTTTTTTAAGAAAAACTATAGTAATGGCAGTGGCCGGTACCTCGAATTCATAGCCCCCGATAAAGCTACATTCGAGCAACAATTTGGCGTATACCGCCAGGAGTCTTATGGTTGGGAAAAGATGGAAGTGATGGCCTCCTATAATAAATTCGCGGTGGCAGCTACTGATCTCACCGGGGTATGGACAAGTAATTTCACCGGCATACAGCAATATGTAAATGCCAATACCGGCGCTAATGCAGGTATGGATACTCACTCCTCTGCTCAAAATTTTGAATTCTCAGCCAATGGCACTTATAAATGGGACCTGGCTGTTGCCAGTGGTTTTGTTGGAAATATCAAATTCCAGGGGGTAAAATCCAGCGGTAATTTTAAGCTGCTTAATAACTGGCAAATATATTTCTCTGAAATAGAAAAGAAACCAAAAACCTATAACGCCTTCTTCTCTTGTATCAAAGGTGCCAGGATATTATGGCTGCAGGATACTGGCTATGGCGACTATAGCGGCTATGGGAAAAAAGATTAACCCCCGTACCTGCGGATCAAATTTTGAACTACACTCATTGGTAAAACAATAACTCATGCTTAATAAAAAATTGATCTTTTTTCTTGCCTGTTGCTTGATGATCGCCACTCCTGTGCTTGCACAGAAGCAGGTATTTGACCTGGCTACTTATACAGCACCAAAAGGATGGAGTAAAAAAGCTACTTCTCAAACGATGCAGCTTATCAAACAGAATGCTGCTACCGGGGCTTTCTGCGTTATCACACTCTATAAGGCCATTGATGCAGCCAATACGCCAAAAGAAAATTTTGACGACTCCTGGACAACATTGGTAAAGGAGTTGGTGACTGTTTCTACTGAACCGGAAATGCAACCGGCTGTTACAGAAAATGGCTGGGAAGTACAGAGTGGTTATGCTCCTTTTGAAAATGATGGCAACAAAGGTATTGCCTTATTGGTCTCCTCATCAGGCTATAACAAATTGGTGAATATCCTGATCATGACAAACACAGATGCCTACGAAGCTGAAATGACAAAATTTCTTGAATCGGTAGATCTAAAAACACCTGTTGCTGCTAAAAAACCTGTGATAAAAAAAATGGAACAGCCTGTAAAACCACAGGCAGTTGTAACCGGCCAATTTGCTTTCAACACAACCAATTTTGATGACGGGTGGACGGCTGTTGAACAACCGGACTGGGTGGAAGTAACTAAAGGGAGTATCAAGGTACTGCTGCACTATCCTAAAGAAGGAACGATATTTCCGGCAGACCCGGAACCGTTGACCAATGCTGCATGGAATATTTTAGTTGCACCCCGCTACAGTAATCTTAAAAACTATAAGACGGCCTACATCAGTACTTACAACAGGCCCTACCTGGGTATGGGATACCTGACAGAGAACAGTACCGGAAAAGAAGTATTTGTTTTACTGTTCCGCCAGGGTGAAAGCGGTTGGATTGAGTTTATAACTCCGGATAAAAACAGTTTTATACAACAATTTAAAATAGACCCGGAAACCGTACAATGGGATACTGATAGTGACCTGATGAATCCTTTATCATTTATGAAAACGTACAACAAGTTTGCCGTGGCCGCTTCTGACTTCAAAGGAAAATGGACAAGTGATTTTACGGGGATACAGCAAATGTACCATGTCTATTCAGGCAATTATGCCGGAATGAATATGCACCAGAGCAGCATCCTTTTTGACTTTAAAAGTGGCAACTCCTACTATTGGAAACTGGTGGCTGTTAACGGCATGGTGGGTAATATGAAATTTGACCAGGTGGAATCAACCGGTACTTTCAGCGTACCAAACAACTGGCAGCTGCACTGTTCCAAAATCGAAAAAAAACCAAAGTTGTATCACGCCTTCTGGTCCTGCATAAAAGGAGCAAGGATCCTTAACCTGCTGGACGCCGAATACCCTGGCTCAGGAATTTATACCCAATACGGTTTAGCCAAATAATCATCACTCTAAAATCAAAATTATGCGTACACTTATTCTTGCACTCTTAATTTTTCCAATGGTGGGTATAGGACAAACCTATATCAAATTAACCGATGCCTCCGGCCAGCAAATAAAAGGAGATGCCACAACCAAGGGATTTGAAAAAAGTATTATCGTTTTATCTTTTGCCCCATCCGGAAAAAATAATTCACAACTTTCTTTCAGCATGAATGTTACCGGTGCCTCTGCTGACTTAAAAAGAGCCATGGGTAACGGGAGTTTGTTGCCGAATGGCACTTTAACTGTAACACAACCAGGAGGTGCAGGCACCACTATCAGTTACACCATTAAAATGGAGAATATCAAGGTAAATGCCTGTTCCGAGTCAATGGGTTGTAATGGAGTCATGACCACCACTACAGTTATCACGGCTGCACGGATCGGCTGGACCTATTATCAAACCGATAATACCGGGAAAACAAGTGTTTCCCGTAAATATGGTTTCGATAATGAGTCAGGTAAAGAATGGACCAACTTTTGATTCTTCTTGCCGGTCAACATCGTGTCTTTGTAAAGGTTTTGGTTGCACCTTGCACAAACCAAGGGTTGGTTGGGTATATTACAAGGAATCTTGCGGGGACCAGTAAATGATATATCACCATATTACCAGTGATAGTATTTCACTTAAGCTAAGTTTATAGCTGGCATTTTTTTTCAAAGACCAGTAAAGTAAACTCTGCAGGTTTTGCAATGGCTATACCTGCCTGTAAAATCATTCTTTTATTGGCAATATCTGCTGAAGTCATTGTGCTGAAGTCCATTTTTACAAAATAAGCCTCCGATGCTTTATTTCCCATTAATTTCCCGTCCCTGAAATAACGGCTTAACATATCTTCCGCAGCTGATCTTATTTGCATCCAGGTTGCCGCAGTATTAGGCCTGTTGACGTAAGATGCCATAATATTGTTCAGTTCAGCTTCTATGGCATCCTTAGTAGATACGGGCATAGCTGCCTTCCTGCTCAACAGGTTATTCTTCAATTTAGCTCTTACAGGAACAGAATCTTTAATGACCGGCTGCTGGGTCATTGCAGCAATTGAAAGAATCGAAAATATAATAAGCAACAGGAGTTTCATTGCATTCATTTATTATGTTATCCCATAAAAATACTATTCTCCCCTTTAGGAAAACTCCCCTTTTTGAGGGATTGTGCCAGCGGCTGGCTGCATGTACTTTTATCCTCTAAATAGTATACAATGAAGAACATTGTTATCGCCACACTATTCCTGATTATAGTACAATCCTGCAAAACAGTTCCTGTAACAGGCCGCAAGCAGCTTAACCTGGTACCTAACTCTATGATACAGGCAATGGCATTCTCGCAATATGACTCGGTGGTAAAAGCCAGTCCTACCCTTTCCCAATACGATACCCGGGCTCAACTGGTGAGTAAAGTGGGCAGCAGGATACAATTGGCGGTAGAAACCTACATGCTGCAGAACAATATGAGCAAAGACCTGAAGAATTTCAAATGGGAGTATAATACCATTGAAGAGAATATTGTAAATGCCTGGTGTATGCCCGGCGGTAAAGTAGTGGTGTATACAGGACTTTTGCCGGTTTCTCAAACGGAAGAAGGATTAGCTGTTGTGATGGGACATGAAATTGCTCATGCTATCGCCCGGCATGGTAATGAACGGATGAGCGAAGGATTACTGATCAATCTTGGTGGACTGGTGCTCGAGGAAGCACTGAAAGAAAAGAAACAGGAAACACAATTATTATTCCTGGGGCTCTATATGATAGGTTCCAATCTGGCATTGTCGCTGCCTAACAGCCGGATGCAGGAAAGTGAAGCGGATAAACTGGGATTAATATTTATGAGTATGGCTGGTTATAATCCCGAAGAAGCTGTACCATTCTGGCAACGAATGTCTGCGATCAATAAAGGGGTTAAAACGCCCCAATTTCTTTCCACCCACCCTTCTGATGAAACCAGGATCAAAAAATTATCTGCATTGATACCGGAGATCAAAACAACCTATTATAAACCGCAATAAATAGTTGTAGTTATATAAACTGAAGTTTCGTGGCATCCCTGATCAGTGATGCAGTATTCCTTACGCCAAACTTAGCCAGTAAATTCTTTCGATGTGTATCAATAGTTGTAGGACTTACAAAGAGTTTTTGTGCAATCTCATTATTGGTCAACCCTTCTGCGATCAGTTCCAGTACTTCTTTTTCCCGCCGGGTGAGCAGGATGGGATTCACATCTGCTTTAGTTAATACCTGGGAAGCTTCGTCACTAAAGTATATTTTTCCTTTAATGACTACACTGATTGCTTCCATTAATTCTTCCTGTGTTGCATTCTTCAGCACATAACCGGAAGCCCCGCTATCCATCATCTTTTGAATAAAACTTTGCTGGTTGAATGTGCTGAGACCTATAATAAATACGGAAGGATATTTTTCCTTTACTTCCCTGCAAAGGTCAATACCGCTTTTATCCGGCAGGTTGATATCCATCAGGATAATATCCGGTTGCTGCCGCTGTAAAAAAGCCAGGCAGGAGGCTGCATTCATGGCATGACCTGTCCATTCGATACCCTTTTCGTTCTGTAATAATGAACGGATACCTTCCACTACCATATAATGGTCATCGACGATAAAAACTTTTGTTGCCATTTATATATTTAATTCAATGTGAACAGATGTACCTTTCCCCGGCTCTGACTGTATGTCCAGTCTCCCTTTCAGGTATTCGAGCCGGCTCTGGATATTGCTCCAGCCAATTCCTTTTGCCTGCTGTAAAAGTACCGGATTAAATCCGACTCCGTCGTCCTCTACGGTAATTGATATTATTTCATTGGTCTTACTTACCTGTACAATGGCAGTTTTAGCAGCAGCATGTTTCATGGTATTATTGATCAGTTCCTGGACGATCCTGTAAATGGTGATAGCTGTAGTATGCTCCACCTTTGCTCCTTCCATTCCTATCGACTGGTAATTTACCCGCAAAGCACCGGACTGGTTAATATCGTTACAAAAATCTTTCAGTGCAGTATCCAGGCCAAATTTCACCAGTGCCTCCGGCATCATATTGTGTGCAACTCTCCTCATTTCCCGGATAGAGCTGTCCAGCATATCCATTCCCCTTTCGAAAGCCTGGGCATTTTCAGGTGTCATCACTAAACTTCCTTTCATTGTTTGAAAAGAATATTTAATACCGGAGAGCATTCCCCCTAATCCATCATGCAAATCCTTAGCCAGGCGGGTTCGTTCTTGTTCTTCTCCCTTTAATACTGCTTCTGTAGCCATCAGCTGCTTTTCGGTTTCCAGTTCACTGATGCGTTGCTGTTGTAATTTCTGCTTCTGTTTGTAGTTACGGTAAGAAAGCAATGAAATGATCAGCAGCGTAGCCGCTGCCCCGATAAGAATATAGTTAAGTGTGTTTTTTTGGCGGATAGTTAATTTTTGTAATTGCCGCTCCACTTCCAGCTCCTTGATCTGGCTTTCCTTTTTCTCTGATTCATATTTTGCTTCCACCAGGGTAATGGTGGAACGGTTCTTCTCATTCAATACCGAATCGCTCAGCAACTCAAATTTCTTCCTGAAATCCAGTGCAGCATGAAGATCTCCTGTTTTCTCTGCAAGATCGGAGGCTTTAAAGTAGAGATCCTTCAACTCATATTTGGAACCGAGCTCCACCGCCAGCTTTATTCCTGCCTGAACAGTTGCCTGTGCCTGGCTATATTGTTTTGTTTTCAGGTACAGGTCTGTAATACCCATGTAGGCATACATTTCATACTCGGGAGCTGATTTTTGCTTGGAAAGATCGATAACCTGCTTATAATATTGTTCTGCCTTGCCGGCCTGGCTTATAGCGCTGTAAACATCTGCAATGCCCTGCCATCCATCCAGTATCACTATATAATCATCCGTGGCCTGCCCGATTTGCTCAATTTCTTTATACCTGGCAAGGGCTTTATCATAATCTTTAAGATAGAGCTCCGCAGTAGCAATATTGAAAGTGGAGGAAGAAATAGCATAATCATTCTTTAATTCCCTGGCCAGCAATAATGACTTCTCCGCATACTCCTTTCCTTTTTGATAGTCGCCCATATTAATGAAGATAGAGGCCAGGTTATTATTCGTGATCCGCTGCAGCCGTTTGTCACCAACTTCCTCTGCCAGCTTCTTCGCTTTTAAATAATTCTCCGCAGCCACCTGGAAGTCGGATAAGTATTGCCATTCACTCCCGTAATTGAGATAAGCGACGGAAAGGTCCCGCTTATCCCCCATTTCTTCGTACAATGCCAGCGCTTCCTTACACAAGGCAAGTGCCTCCCGGAATTTTCCCTGGTTGTTCAGGATAACGATATAGTGACTGGCATAAGCAGCCTGGCCTTTCCTGAAATCCAGTTCTTTTGAAAGTTCATACGCTTTGTTATAATAGAAAACAGCAGTATCCGGGTTATCCGTCTCAAACAATTTGCCATACTGGTAGTACAATAAGGCCTTCGTGGTATCATTGCCGGATTTATAAAGAACTGCCCTCAGGCTGTCTGCTTCTGACTGCTGCGAAAAAGCAGGGAAGTAAGAAAAGAAAAGCAACGCAGCTAAAAAGCTAAATTTTCTCATATAGTAAAATAAAAGATTACCGGCAGATAACAAAATAAGGCCTTACCCCGGCAGCCGCCTCTCCCCCTTTTCCATGATTTTATCCTGTTCCCGGTTTATCCTGTTTTTAAGGGATTGCCGCAGACCGAACCAAGACTCATTTTTACTGTATCAAAAATCGTTTACTAAAAACTCAATCATGAAAAAGAAAATTTTCGCTGCTGCGGCCCTTTTTGCTGTATTAACTGTATCAGCACAGCCGGGTGTAATCCAGCCAAACAGGAAGATAAAAGAAACCAACCCTGCGGTTATACAAACTATTAAAACGATTCCGGTAAAAACAATGTATGATTTTAGTACTATTAAGATCTGTACGGATATTGTTTTTCCGGTAGGCAACCTTCCTGAACGGGATTTTTCAGCCGTAAAAACTCCCCCGAGGATCAATAGTGATGGGAGTGTGTCACAAGTGGGTGTCTCCCGCCAGCCTCTTGCCGGTGAAACGAATAAAATGTGGAATCCCGGTCAGACGCTGACAGTTTTTCTAGATCCGGCCGGCAGCACTGAATTTATCAGAAGCAAAGTCAGGTTCTTTGCCCAGCAATGGGAGAACCATGCTAATATTAAATTTCAATTTGTAAATACTATTAACGCAGCCCAGATAAAAGTAAGTTTTGTTAATAATGGCAAAAGCTGGTCAATGGTAGGAAAAGATATCCTATTCAATCCTTTCGGCGCATTTACTATGAATTTGGGATGGTTAACTGATCGTACCCCCGATGAGGAATTCAGAAGAGTGGTAGAACATGAGTTTGGACATGCCCTTGGTTTTATTCATGAACATCAATCCCCCGCAGCTAATATTGCATGGGATAAGGAAAAGGTATATGCTTACTTTGCCGGAGAACCTAATAAATGGAGCAGGGCGGATGTTGATATCAACCTCTTCAATAAATATTCCCGGACCAGTACCAATTTTTCTGCCTATGACCGTTTTTCAATCATGCATTATTCCTTTCCTGCTGAATTAACTACCGACGGAAGTGCAATGCCCATGAACACTGATTTCTCTCCTACAGATAAGCAGTATGCCCGTTTGATCTATCCCTTTCCTCCAACCCCTTCCAACGCTACCGGAACGCTGAGAACCGGGGATGATTGTGATATGGTTGATTTTGTTGTGGAATACGGAGTTGTGGCCAGCGACAGAATTGAATTTAAAATGCAATTTGGCAGGATGGATAATAAAACGGTGACCTGGTGGAAGCAAATCGGTATTCCTCTTACAAATAATACAGAAACTTTAGTGGCTATCCAGAATCATTCCCTGATCCCTGCTGAAAATAACCCGGTGGCATCGGTGCAGGTTCCGGTCAGCCAGATCAATACTAATAAAGGAATTAGTTTCTCGAAAGCCAAACTACTGGGCGTTCATACCCCATTAGGCTTTAAATGGAATGTGCTTCCTGCTCTGAAAGGCGGATGCCGTGTAACACTAACCTGGAAGAAGGATAGTTGCCTATAAGAAACATAAGCTAAACCATGTTATGCTTTGCAGCCAGTTTGATCAAACTGGCTGTATTATTTACAGCAAATTTGGTAAGCAGGTTCTTCCGATGGCTGTCAACAGTATGAAGACTGATAAACAATTTTGCCGCTATCTGGGGATTGGTAAACCCATCAGCTATCAACTGGAGTACTTCCTTTTCACGGCTGCTGAGAATGGGCGCTGAATTTAATTCCACTTTATCTGCCGCTGATAAATTAATATCAAGGCTCATATACAATTTTCCTTCAAATACACTTAGTATAGCTTCTTCAATTTCTTCTCTGGATGCACTTTTCACTAAATACCCTGAAGCCCCGCTTTGTATCATCTGCGAGATATAACTGCGTTCCTTAAAAGTGCTCATTGCCACCACCCTGACAGCCGGGAACTCTTTCCTGATCTTTACCGTCAGTTCAATACCGCTGACTTCAGGCATATTGATATCGGTAATAACGATATCAGGGCTGGTTTCTTTTATTCTTTCAATAGCTTCATATGCATTCGGGGCGGTGCCTGTAATTTCCACAAAACTGATTTGCAGCAGCATGGAACGCATACCTTCCAGCACCATCGGGTGGTCGTCCACCACCAGTACTTTGATCTTATTCATTCGCTTCAATTATACAATCAATATGAACAGATGTTCCTTTACCCGGAGTTGCTTGAATATCCAGCTGGCCTTTCAGGTAATCGACCCTTGAACGGATGTTCTTTAAACCGGCTCCCTGCAAGACGGTTTCTTTTTCAAAACCCCGGCCATTATCTTCCACGGTGATCGTCAAACTATTGTCGTGCCGCATTACTTGCGCCAGGATTACGGATGCACCGGCATGTTTTACTGCATTATTCAGCAATTCCTGTACGATACGGTACAGCACCACTTCGGTGGAAGGATCCATTCTTTTTTCCAGTCCGTGGAATTCACTATTAATCGTAAATGACTGTGATGCGGAGAGCCCATCACAATAATCCTGCAAAGCCTGTTGCAATCCTAATTTCATTAATGCTTCCGGCATCATGTTATGGGCCACCCGGCGCATTTCACTGATGGATTCATCTAATTTTCCCAGCGCATTATTAAATATGCGTCCATGCTCCTCTGATAAAATTAAATTTCCTTTCATAGCTCCTAATTGAAGTTTAACACCACTCAGTAATCCTCCAAGGCCATCGTGAAGATCTTTTGCCAACCGGCTTCTTTCATCCTCCTGGCCTTTTAACAGGGATTGTGTGGCTAATAATAATTTTTCCTTTTCCAGTTCTGATATTTTTTGTTCCTGCAATTTTCTTTTTTGCCGGTAGGTCCGGTATGAAAGAAAAGAAATCAGTAATAAGGCGGCCACCCCGGCAAGTAAAATATAATTCAGGGTGTTTTTTTGGCGGATGGTGGCTTCCTGTAAAGCCAATTGCTGTTCCTTCTTTGCCGTCTCATACTTAATTTCCATCCCGTTGATACTGGCTGTATTTTTCTCATTCAGCAGAGAATCATTCTGTGCAACAAATTTTTTATGCCATTGCAATGCAGCCGCTGGATTTCCGGTCGCCTCATAGAGTTCAGTCGCCCGGAGATAAAGATCTTTGAGTTCTATCTTGGTGCCCAGTTGTTGCGCCAGTATAATCCCTTCGTCAATAAATGCCTGAGCGATAGCATATTTTTTTGTTCTGAGCAGCAGGTCAGATATACCCATGTACCCGTACATTTTGTATTCAGGAGCATCGATCCGGTCAGCTGTTTCCATCACATTACGATAATACATTTCGGATTGCTGGTACTCTTTTGATTCCTTGTAATTATCCGCCATCCCCAGCCATCCGTCCATTATTATTATATCATCCTCCATTTTTTTTCCCAACGATTCCACTTGTTTGAAATGCTGGAGCGATTCTTCATAATGCTTTAAGAAGAAATCTGAGGTAGCAATATTGATGGTGGAAGAAGCTATTGCGTAATCATCGTTCATTTTTTGAGCAATCAGCAACGATTTTTCAGCATACTGTTTTCCTTTCTCATACTGCTGAAGAGAATTAAAAACAGAGGCCAGGTTATTACTCGCTACCCGCTGGAATTTATCATTCCCTGTTTCCTCTGCCAACTTCGCTGCTTGCAGGTAATACTCAGCCGCAGTTTCCAGGTCAGACAGGTACTGCCACTCGCTGCCTGTGTTGATATAAGCTGCGGCCAGGTCATTTTTGCTGCCTCCTTTCCCTACTACTTCAAGCAAGTCCAGGCAAAGCCTTAATGCCTCCTTAAACTTACCCTGGTTGTTGAGGATAACAATTGAATAGCTGACATAAGTTGACAGTCCTTTCCTGAAATTCAACTTTTCAGAAAGCTCTTTTCCTTTTTTGTAGTAAAAGAAAGCACTGTCGGGGTTTTCGGTCTCAAAGGTTTCACCATACTGGTAATAAGTAAATACTTTGATGCTGTCATCCGGCTTTTGTGCAATCAATGAGCGAAGATTATTTCTAATGCTGTCATTTTGAGCAAAAGCCTTTTGTGACATTAAAATAAGCACTACAAATAACAGTTTTTTCACTTCAAAAATTATTATACTTATAAAAATAGTCTTTGTACCTGCACATTTCCAAGTTTTCCGGTAAAATCCCTTGTTCAGGGGATACTAAAAACAGGGGTTCAGGGGATTGTTTCCCTTGCTGAGAAATTGAAGTTTTGTATCCTTTAAATCAACAGACATGAAAAAGATTTTTTACCTCCTGTTTATGCTCGTTTCAGCAACGATTCAAAACAATGCCCAATGCTGGCAAAAGATCGCCCCGGGGGGATCGCATACGCTGGCTATAAAAAATGACGGAACATTATGGGCATGGGGAAATAACTTTCATGGAGCTTTAGGGGATGGCACTTTCATAAACAGAAATACCCCTGTGCAGATTGGAACGGATGTCAATTGGGCAGTTATTTCAGCAAATGAAGAAGTCAATGCCACGCCGAAATCTAATTTTTCACTGGCCATTAAAACAGATGGTACTTTATGGGCATGGGGAAATAATAATTATGCTCAATTGGGTATTGGCACACCTGGAAACTATAATACTCCGGTACAGGTAGGTACAGATAATGACTGGCTTACTGTTTCTGCCGGAAAGGTATATTCATTAGGAATTAAAACAGACAGTACTTTATGGGCATGGGGTTTTAACCAGAACGGTGAATTGGGCCTGGGTGATTTTACCTCAAGAAGTATTCCGGTACAGGTGGGCACAGCCACAAACTGGGCAACTATATCAGCAGGATTTGAAGCATCAGCTGCCCTTACAACAACCGGAACTATATGGACTACCGGACGAAATTATGCAGGCCAGTTGGGCGATGGTACCAATATAGATAGAAATACTTTCTTACAGGTTGGTACTGCAACTGACTGGCAAAAGGTTAGCAATAGTGGCCTGCATATGATAGCCATTAAGTCTAATGGTACCCTTTGGGCATGGGGTCAGAATAGTCTGGGACAATTGGGGGATGGCACTTTTACCAATAGTAATGTGCCGCTGCAAATTGGAGTCGATAATAACTGGGATACAATCGTTGCTTCATTCCTGCACTCAGAAGCACTTAAAGCAAATGGCAGCCGCTGGGCCTGGGGTTTTAATGAAAAAGGCGAATATGGAATTGGAACTCTTGACTGGTATATAGAACCATTTCAAACAGGCACTGAAACAGACTGGCGAACTATTGCTGCAAAATCATATACAGCATTTGGAATTAGGACCGGTTCCAATTTATGGGCTTCTGGCCTGAATGAGAATGGCCAGATTGGTGATGGCACTTTTGTTGACAAATTGAGCCCGGTACAGATATTATGTAATGGTGTACTCCCTGTTGCCTGGTTGTATGTAAATGGAAAATGGGAAAATAATGCAGCAGTAATAAAATGGGCCACTGCCTCTGAAAACAATACCAGTAAGTTTGAAATAGAACACAGCAACAATGGAAACAATTACTCAATCATTGGCACTGTAGCAGCAGCAGGCAACAGCAGCGGCACGCAACATTATGCTTTTTCACACAGCTCACCTGCCATCGGAAAAAATCATTACCGCATTAAACAAATTGATTTGGATGGAAGGTTCAGTTACTCTGCAATAATAGTGTTACAAAAAAGCACTTTACAAACAAATATCATTATTGCCCCCAATCCTGTACAGAACAAAGCAACCATTTATTTCAGTGCCGGAGCAAATAAGACGATTCAACTAATCAACAGCAATGGCGTCATACTGCTATCAGAAAAAATCAAAGGAGTAAATAATAGTTATACATTAAATATGAGCCATCTCAGTGCCGGTGCGTATTTTCTGAAAGTACAAACAGAAAATATTGCGGAAATAAGTACTATCATTAAACAATAAATTAATCATTACCCGGTAATATGAAAAAGATAATGTATTTATTATTCGCCTGTTGTATTACACTTAAAATACAAGCCCAGTCGGGTTTTGACATTTTCAACTATAAAGCCCCTACAGGTTTTACACTAAAAGAAAGTAAACGCTTTCTCTGCTACCAAAAAAATGATGGCAAGAATTATTGTCAGTTGTTTCTCTATCCGGCCGCTCAGGGGGAGAATGATGTGGAAAAGGATTTTGTCAAAAACTGGGACTTCTTTGCCCGCAATCCCAAACAAAAAGTAAATAATCCCGAAACAAAAGAAACTGATACACTCAATGGATGGAAAACCATATTTGGTGCGGCAAGAGGCGCATTTAACAAACAACAATTTGCTATCAGTTTGTCAACTTTTACAAAAGACAGCATTACATATTACATGGCGGCTGTATTTACAGATAAAAAATATATCCCCGTTGCACAGGATTTTTTTGCAAGCATAGTGCCTGATGAAAATAAATTTGTACGCAACGGAAATAATAATCTGCCCGTCGAGCAGACGAATACCGTTGCAACAGTATTTTCTGCCATCACTAAATCCACTACCAACTTTGATGATGGCTGGACAGCTACACCTACCAATAACTATGTAAAAGTTACTAAAACCGGTACAGAGGTCCGGCTGTATTTTGTGAATATAGCTATTGATCAGCAACGCCCTGCCAGCACCAATATCTATGAGCCCTACTATTGGAAAATAATTGTACAACAGGCATTCATTACCAACCAACCTGTGGTAAGAGAAAAAGAACCATATAGCTATGGTACAGCAGATATATGGGAAGCCGATGTAACCGATAAGCAAACCGGGCAACCGGGCTACCTAGGTATGCGGCTGTGGTTTAGTAATGGTGCCTGCGAGCCCATAGTAGTAATAGCCAGGGATAAAAATACCTATTACAGTCTTTTTGGTAAAGACGGAGATTTTACCAAAATGAAAGGCTATAACAAATTCGCAGTTACCCAAAATGACCTGATTGGTAAATGGAAAAATTTTGATGCAGCCAGCATCAGTTATTATTCTGTTTACACAGGTGATTATGCAGGCATGTCCACTGCCAGCACTAATGATGATTTTATATTTACCAGTACTGGTACTTATCAAAGTGTGCATACAGGCACCAGCAGCTTCAGGGGTGCGGTGGCGCATGGCAAATCCGTCTACAAAGGAACATACCGTGTAAATGACTGGCACCTGACAGCAACCAACCGGGGAGCTAATGATCCCGGTGAATTTACCTGCCAATTTGAAGCCATAAAAGGTGGCTATCTTTTGCGGCTGCAAAACAAAACATTAACCGGCGATGTATTAACGTTATTTAAATATAAATAAGATGAAAGGATTCTTTTTCGCAGTACCAATAATAGTGTCCCTTTTTAATGTACAGGCACAAAACAAACAGTATGATATATTCAGTTATAAAGTACCTGCAGGCTTTACATTAAAGGAAGAAAGCAACAGTTTACTTTACTACATGAAATCAGAAGGCAAAAACTATTGCCAGCTAATATTATACCCTGCTACAGCAGGAGAAGATGATGTAGATAAAGATTTTCAAAAACACTGGGATCTGTTTGCCCGTAAACCAGAAGAAAACGTAAATGATCCAGAAACAAAAGATACTGCCACTTTTAATGGATGGAAGACACTAAAGGGTGCTGCCAGGGGAAAATTCAATAAGCAACTATATACGTTAACTGTAACCACTTTTTCAAAAAACGGCATTACTTATTATATTGCCGCTGTACTAACCAATCCAAAATATATACCCGCTGTACAGGAATTTGTTGCCAGTGTGGTACCGGACGAAAGTAAATTTGTACGCAACGGAAATAATAATAACCAGCCGGTTGACCAGTCAAATACCGATACAAATGGTACAACCGGCACAACTATAATCGCAACAGCATCATCCACCATCACCAAATCAGTTACCACTTTTAATGATGGGTGGACGGCCAGGATTACCAATGACTATGTAAAACTAACTAAAGCCGGAACTGAACTACGCCTTCATTATATAGATAAAGCATTGGATGATGCCCGGCCCAATACCATTGATGCACCAGAATATTACTGGAGTAAATATGTAGAACCGTATTTCAATATAAGCAACCTTCAAAAATGGAGTGGCGTTCAATACCCGGTTATTTATCATATGCAAGGTGATGCTGTTGAAAAAGAGACGGGCAAACAATACTATGTGGCTATTAAAATTGTGTATAGTGGTGGCGCAAGACCCATTGTTGTCATCGCCCCTGATCAAAACAGCTATCAGCAACAGTTTCCCCATCCCAATGATATTGACCCCTATCTCAACGCCAACAAGTTTGCGGTAAGTCTTAGTGATATTATTGGCACCTGGAAAGGAAGTGGTGGCGGCGGCGTTGAGTATTATAATGTTTACAGTGGGTCCTATGCCGGCATGAGTGCTGTATCGTCTACTGATGAATTCACGTTTAACAGCAACGGCACTTACAGCAGCACCCCTACCGCAGTGCCAGCATGAACAATAGCGGCGCACAATTTGGCGGCCAGGATTTTAAAGGAAATTTTTCAGTAACCGACTGGAGCATTACAGCTACTAACAGACACGGGGGCAAAACAACCACTTATAACGCACAGCTTATCGCTGTAAAAAACGGCTACCTGCTGTATATGTCAGATACTGACAATGCATCCCTCAACTATACTTTATTTAAAACAAACTAAAAAATCATAAAATGAAAAAAATATCCTTTCATATTATAACCGTATTCCTTTTAACGACAGCAACGTCAGCTCAATATGCAGTCCGCATTCCAGATGGTAAAGCCTGTGGTATGATTACCCGGGCACAGTTAAAAATATACCTGGGCAAACTGGACGGGCTTGTAAAACTTGCCCAACAGGACAAAGACAAATATGGAACTACAGGGGCTTATCCTGCAACCGCTGTACATTTCCATCTTTATGCCAGCATTGCTTATGATTCTTTAAAAGTAACTATTGACTGGTT
>JAFLBM010000008.1:40597-171380 GCA_017303455.1 Chitinophagales bacterium
GAATACAGGCAGTGACAACAACCCTGAGATCACTAACTATGTAGAAGCCATAAGTATTAAAAACAGGATTCGTGAAATTATTTCCCAGCTTACCGCTGTTAATCACTGGGCAGAATTAAGCTCCATTTATCATAACAGCAGTTATGCCTCTTGCGGAAAAGAAGAGGCTCTAAGGCTGCTGGCAGAAGCAGTGAATATATTGTCCTATGCCGGCAGATGTTATACAGAGCCCTATAAAGAGATACCGGCTCCAATTTGCAGATAGCAGGCTTTACTTTATTCCTCCCGTAACAACCGGATCCGAAATACCGGTTACAAAAAAGCGAAAAATGAAAAATAAAATTCTACTGATCTTCTTCTCAATAACTTCCTTTGTTTCCTCTGTTAAATCCCAGATTGATTGCAACACAACCGATATTAATAAAGCAGCAGGAAAGTGGGTATGGCAAAAAAAAGGGTATGGAAGCCAGTGGCAACTATGTGATCCCATACGAAAAGAAATGCAGCGTATTATGCCGGTGGCCTTGGACGGGCTACATGCCACCAACAGTATTGCCTTTGGAGATATATCGGCTGTTCCAAACACACCCGCAGCGCCAAAATATTATGAATGTTACCTGATGCTGAAAAAATACGAGTGCCTGAAAGGATACAATATATTACAACCCGAAGGAGAAACAGGCTGCTGGGTATATTTTGTAATGAACAGCATTTTCCAGGGAGGTGCCTCCTTCCAGGACGGACTGCACTTTGGATATTACCAGAATGAAGGCGGGCTGTATGTGGGAGATTTTTATACAGAGATAGATGCCGGTGGAAACAAGATTTTATATGTAAGCACATTTAGCAGACTCAATCTAAAAAGAGGTTACTATTTTTCCGCCCAGGACAGGTTGCCAATCAGAAAGATAAGCTGGAAAGAATTGATACTGTCGTACAAGACATTTACTGAAAAAGAAATAACCGGAAAACTCAATTATACAAAGGAGGGGCTGGCAAAAAATAAGAAGGAGCTGGGTGCCACAAAATATGAGGATACAAAAAAATACCTGGCCAATTTAATTGAGGACCGGAAAAAAGAAATTATAAAACTGGAGGACGATAGAACAGTCTTGCTAAACTGGTACAATAATTTACTGCAGCATAAAAACATAAATGAAATTGCCCGGGTAACCCAAACCCGCTTAGAAAAAAAAGTGATAGAGCAGTTGATTAACAGCAGCAATACAGGCGGCACCTTCCCGGTTTGGATTGAGGATATCAGTTTTTTTGACCTGAGTAAACCTAAAGATCAGCCACAGTGTATCTACTTTTCATTCAGAAGACAGGACGATAACCTGCCCAAGAAGAATTTCATGGATCTCTTTTTTAGTACGTTCAACATGGATGTGCTGATGAAAATGACTGGCGGCGTAGCTGTGAAACCCACTAGTGCGAATATTATTGATGCTTCATTAAAAGAAGCAAAAACAGCAACAAAAGAAAATCAGAATACTGTTTCAGACTACCTGTATAGTTTTGACAACAGCCCTTTGAACCAGTTTCCCGCCGGCTGGCAAGGCATGAATAATATAACAGTTCAACAGTTTGAAAATGCCAACTGGCTGGCACTAACTAAAGATGGTTATTGGTATCCCAAACAGTACAACAAAGAAATCAAAGATAATTTCTGCCTCTCGTTCGATCTGCGATGGAATAAAGATATTGCTTACAACAGTGGCAGTTTTGCCGTTAGCTTCTGTAGTCTTGCTTACGATAATGCCGCCGAAATATACAAACCGGATGGGCCTGCGAATATCATGAGCCTGTACGACAGTTATACCGGCGGCTTCAACCGGGTAATGTTGTGGTTTGACCCTTATGCAAATAATGGCGGAAACCTGACCATCTATTCTTATGCCAGAAACGAAAGTCTTGTGGCCAGTAAAAAAATTACATTACCGGGTTTTTATCTTACCATGAACAACCAGCAGGTAAAACTGCAGCGAAAGGGCAACTCGTTGATTGTATTTATTAATGACAAAAAAGAAGTTGAAGTTGAAAATATTTTCATTCCCCTGGTACAATACAACCTATATACCTTCAGCCGCTACAAAGGCAATAACAGCGACAACAAGAATGATGTGTTTTATCTTACCAATATTAAGACAACCTATTAAGTATAATAAGAGCAACATCAATGATGCTATGCTCAAAAATATATGTCATGAAAAAAATCAAACTATTACTGTTCCTTATTTTTAGTTCCAATTACCTGCTTGCTCAGCAGAATAACTATATGCCGGAAGGAAGATGGGCAGGCACTTATGGCAATAATGAAAAAGAGGGGCCGTATTATTTTTCCTTTGAATTTTTACCAGATGGTAAAATAAATGTCGTTAACCAGAATGATAAAATACTGGCAACGGGTGCTTTTTCTGTAAGAGAAGATAATATTAAAATCGTGTATAAGTATACAAATGATGTTATACAGTATGCATGCAGCGGTACGTTAAATAAAGCACTTAACGTACTAAGCGGATCGTGGCAACGGGTAGAAGATGCCGGAACAAATTATAATTATAAACAGCACGGCAGATGGATCATGTATCCAAAAAAAGACACCCTTTATGTAAAAGGGATTACCAACGATAGCCTGCGATTTAAAAAGATTAACGCTATAAAAAATATTTTTATTACCGATTCAGCAATTGCACAAACACCAAAACCCGGTGGTATGAAAGGATTTTGTTATGACCCTATTTATAATCAATCACAATTACCACCAAGAAATACTCCCCGTATAATCCGTTGGAACATAAATAGCGATGGTTCTGTTAACTCAAGCGGGATTGCTCAACAACCACTTGCAGCAGTAACCGATCTGATGTGGTCACCGGGTGATGTAATAACTGTTGGTTTTATACCTGGAAAAAAAGGTTCCCTTTTTCAGCAAAACAGGGTAAAAATGTATTCTAAAACCTGGGAAAAAGTTGCCAATATACAATTTCAGTTTGTGGAAGATATCCGGCAGGCAATAATTAAAGTAGGCTTTGACACAGCGGATGGCAACTGGTCATGGCTGGGTCGGGACGCATTGAGCAACCCGTTCGGGGCACAAACTATAAATTTTGAAAACCTGACCGATAATGCACCAGAGCCTGAAATCAGGCGTTTAGTGCTCCACGAATTCGGACATGCACTTGGATTTATTCATGAACACCAGTCGCCTGCCTCTGGTATATTAGACTGGAACTATCCAAATGTGTATGCCTATTTCTCCAAACCACCGCTATCCTGGTCAAGAGATATGATCAACCAACAGGTTATTGCAAAATATAACCGAAGTCACACAAATTCCACTGCGTATGACCCAGCCTCAATTATGCACTACAGAATACCACCTGATCTTACTAATTCCGGGATTGATGTGAGGATGCCTGACAGGCTTTCCCGTATGGATTCACAGTATGCAAGATTGATCTATCCCTTTCCTCCTGCACCGGCCAATGCAACAGGTATTTTAAGAACCGGAGATGATTGTGACGAAATTGATTTTAAAGTAGAATACAATGTGGTGGATACCGGAACGGTTGAATTTGTTTTGCAGCCTGGCCCGGGAATTACCTGGTGGAAAGCCATTGACATCCCGCTAAATGAGATCAGTTACAGAAGACTGGAAATACAAAATGGATCTTCAAATAATGCAATTATTAATACCTACTTACTGTTTAATAGCAAACCCATCCTGTTTAATAAGGCTAAAATACTTGGTATCCATACACGACTCAACTATGGCTGGCCGGTGCTGCCTGCCTTAAAAGGAGGTTGCAGGGTAACACTGACCTGGAGAAAAGATAAATGTTCGTAAACACTTTCAGCCAGGTCTATTTTATTTCTTTACAATATCTTCGCAGCGATGAAAGACTTTCAGTCGCTGCGAATTGTTTTTATGGGCACCCCTGAATTTGCCGTTGCATCATTAGATGCACTGGTAAAAGCCGGGTTTACTATTGTGGGGGTGATCACAGCTCCTGATAAACCTGCCGGCAGAGGCATGCAGCTACAGCAGAGTGCGGTAAAGAAATATGCAGTGGAACATAATCTGAAAGTCCTTCAACCCGGGAAGCTGAAGAACCCTGAATTTATTGAAGAATTAAGAACCCTGCAAGCGGATCTCCAGGTCGTAGTTGCTTTCCGCATGTTGCCGGAAGTAGTTTGGAATATGCCGCCCATGGGCAGTGTAAATTTACATGGAAGCTTATTGCCCCAATACCGTGGAGCTGCACCTATTAACTGGGCGGTGATCAATGGTGAGAAAGAAACAGGTGTAACTACCTTCAAACTAAAACATGAAATAGACACCGGGGATATTTTATTACAGGAACGTTTCACAATCGGGGAAAACGATACTGCCGGCGAAGTGCATGATAAAATGAAGGAGATCGGAGCTGCTTTATTAGTAAAAACAGTGAAAGGTTTGGCAGATGGTTCTATTAAAGAAATGCCACAGCAATCAACCATGAATTATGAACCATCAACCATTAAACATGCACCGAAAATTTTTACGGACACCTGCAAGATCGATTTTACAAAAACCGCGGAGGAAGTGCATAATCTCATCCGGGGCCTCTCCCCTTTCCCGGGTGCTTTCACCAATCTGAATGGAAAGACTCTGAAGATCTACAGAAGTGAAAAGGAATTAACCAATACGGGTATGGCAACAGGTGAATATAAAACAGATGGCAAAACATTTCTGAAATTTGCCTGTAGTAATGGATTTATCCACGTAAAGGAACTACAATTAGAAGGCAAAAAGAAAATTGCTGTAGAAGAATTCCTGAGAGGATACCGTTTTACTAATAGTTGACCTTTACAATGAATTTATCCTGCTCAGTTACCTGCAGGGCTGATGCTGCGGCACTGCTGATCCGGATATCGAATCCTTCATTCTGGCGGATGCCGGCCATTGCACCCAATACTTTTGCATAGATAACTTTATTATTTGCAGGATTAGTAATTTTTACGATTGTTCCCGGTTGCACGGCATCTATCAGTAAATAATATTTTGCATCCAGCCAGCCACTGGTGGTTTTAAAAATGCCGGATGTAACGGTAGCATCTTTTGACACAGGGCTTGTTTTCGCCTGTTGCTCGAAATGATACTTGAAATAACCGTTTTCAGATGATGCAGGAATGATTTTCTCTTCCTGTTTGGCAAAAACAGGCTCTGATTTCTTGGATTCAGGCCTGGGCTCTTCTTTTTTGATCTCAGCCACAGGCTCCGTCTTCACAGTTTCATCTTTGGGTGCTGTTACTACAACTGGTGTCTCTTTTACAGGTTCTGTAACCGGGGCTGCTTTCCCCTTTAATGTAACAGCAGGCATCTCTTTTGACAATAAAAATCCCACCACCAGTTTTGATCCTTTGGGAATATTATCAGCAGCCAGGCTATTCCAGTCGCGAAGATTTTGCAACAGCACATTATTGTGCGTATTACTGACTTTCATCAGTCCTTCATTCTCCCCGGTTCTGTAATAGACCGGTGTGCCGGTGTTTCCTTTTTGTGTGAAATTAGTATCGGTTAAAGGTATGCGTACTGCCTGGCCGATCACCAGCCCTTTGGTCATGTCCAGTTTATTATAAGAAGCCAATGCTTTGGGGTGAACATTATAAAGACGTCCGATTGCAAAAAAACTCTCCTTTGCCGCCACCTTGTGTTCGAGGTACAGGCCCTTATCACTGCTTTTGATCATCAGGTCAGACTTCTGGGCGATGGCAAAATGAGCCATCAGCAACAAGGCCAGAAAAGGGAAAAAACACTTCTTCATACTGACAAGATTTGGGCTACAAAGATGCAGATTTTTGCCCACAGGTCACCCATTTAATTGTCTTTTAATATCCTCATTTCCCTGGGGTAGTAATTGTTGACCCGGTTGGGTAAAACGTTGGCCCAGCCCAGCGGACAGCTATCATAGGTCATGAGCTGCCACCCTTTAGCAGCACCCTGCAGCTGTACATCTTTTCGCTGCAGGTATTGAATGGCCTGTTCATAATTTAACGCCACATGGGGCACTTCTTCCGTTACAAGCAGGCTCATAGCAAGAGAATGGTCCGGCACTAATTTATCCCGCATCAATTCGCCGGCCAGCACACCAGAATAGATGACCCGGAGGTTGTCCAGCAGGAAAGAAAAATCAGTAGCCAGGTGCTGCGGCCATGCATACACAGTTGTGAGATGCTTTACGAATTGCAGCCCTTCCATCTTTATCCAGCGGGCCAGCATTTCAATATCTTTTTTAGTAGCAGCATCAGGTTTACTTTTAAATTTCATGGAAGCAGTTTCTTCTCCATCCGTCTTTTTAAAACAGGCCAGGAAAAAACCTTCTCCTTTTACTTTATCGGGCCAGAAACGGTAGCCTCCGCCTGATTCAATAATTCCCCATGATGAATTAACAGTCAATGAACATTGTACAGCTGATCTTTCTTCCAATAACCAGCCAACAATATCCTCATCTTCTTCTTTTGAATACGAACAGGTAGAATAGATCAGTATCCCTTCTTTTTTCAACGCAGGCCATACATCAGCTAATATCCGCTGCTGCCGTTGTGAGCAGAGCTGTACATTATTCTCACTCCACTCTTCAATAGCTTCCGGGTCGCGACGAAACAAACCACTGCCACTGCAGGGAGCATCCACCACGATCACATCAAAATAATTTTTCAGCCGGGTAAAGTCTTTAGGATCATTATTTGTGACTACTACATTTTCACAACCCCACTTGATGATATTATCCTTGAGCACATTAGCTCTTGAACGAATCACTTCATTACTGGCCAATAAACTTTCTTTGGAGATGAGTGATTGTATATGTGTCGATTTACCTCCCGGTGATGCGCAGAGGTCAAGTACTTTTAAAGGCTTTGACAGATCTACAGTTTGGCGCAGGGCCTGTTCCACAAACATAGAAGACGCTTCCTGCACATAATAACAGCCGGCATGAAAAAGCGGATCGAAGGTAAAGGAAGGACGTTCGTTAAGATAATAGCCGTATTCCGTCCAGGGGATTTTGGAATTGGCGATTGAGGAATTGGGAAACTGGGTTACCGGTTTAGCAGGGTTTAGACGAATAGAAGTAACCTGCTCACCAGATGCATGCACCTGTTCAAAAGCTTCTTTATCGAAACCTCTGGCATTAGCTAATGAATTTAATAAAAAAGATGGAAGTTGCACCGGGCAAAACTACAAACCACAAGTTACAAACTACAAATTCTTTATCTCCCCGATCAGGTCCTGCAAAACTTTCTTCGCATCCCCAAACAGCATTGAAGTTTTAGGACGGAAGAACAGATCGTTTTCAATACCGGCATAACCGGGTTTCATACTTCTTTTATTGACAATTACATTTTTGGCCAGTTCCACATCAAGGATCGGCATACCATATATGGGTGAAGAAGGATCCGATTTAGCAGCCGGGTTTACCACATCATTAGCACCTAATATCAATACCACATCTGTAGTGGAAAATTCATCATTTGACTGTTCCATTTCCAGCAGCTTGTCATAAGGAACATCTGCTTCAGCTAACAGCACATTCATATGCCCGGGCATACGTCCTGCCACAGGATGTATGGCATATTTCACGGTCACGCCTTTTTCCTCCAGCAACTTTTCTAATTCATGACAGGCATGTTGTGCCTGGGCCACTGCCAGCCCATAGCCGGGAACAATAAATACTTTATTGGCATAACTCATGACCACGGCCGTATCACTGAGAGAAATTTCTTTGTAGGATCCCTGCTGTTTGGCCCCGGCTGCACCGGCTTTTGCTGCCCCACCAAAGGAACCGATCAGTACATTCGTCAGCGAACGGTTCATTGCTTTACACATCAGCATGGTCAGCAAGGTACCAGCAGCTCCTACAAGGATACCACCGGTCAGCATTGCTTTATTATCATATAAAAAACCACCGCAGGCGGCAGCAACACCGGTAAAAGAGTTCAGTAAGGAAATAACTACAGGCATATCCGCACCACCGATGGGCAGCACAAATAATACACCATATACAAATGCAAACAAACCGATCAGCATAAAGGGAATGAACATGTTTCCTACTTCCGACCGGTAGGCAATAACAGCCGATACCAGCACCAGCGCCAGTACGATCATATTAACGATATGCTGCCCTTTGAATGAAAAATCCTTTACCCGTCCATTTAATTTACCCCAGGCAATGATACTCCCGGTATAAGAAACGGTACCGATGATGGCACCAGCTACAATGGTGATATAATAACCAACCGGAACAATAGCAGAAAAAGCAGTGTCGCCTGAACCTTCATGCAATTTGTAAATATGATAGAATTCAGCGGCAGAGATCAGGGCGGCACAAGCTCCTCCCATTCCATTAAACAAACTCACCATTTCCGGCATCGCCGTCATCTTCACTTTTTTGGCGGCGAGTGTACCAACAACAGAGCCGATAATGATGCCACCAAAGATCCATGCGTAGTTCTGCAGTTTATGACCTTCTGTATCCGTATAGAGAAATATAGTTCCGAAAATTGCAATCGTCATCCCCGCAGCAGCAATCAGGTTTCCTTTTCGGGCTGTTGCCGGGTTGGAGAGCATTTTAAGGCCCAGGATAAATGTAACTGAAGCAATGAGGTAACAAACGGTAAGTATATTGAGTTCCATAAAATTTATTCTATTACTTTTTCTTCTTCTTAAACATTTCAAGCATCCTGTCTGTCACCACAAATCCGCCCACCACGTTAAGTGTTCCCAATATCACGGCCAGGAAACCAAGCACCAGTGCGAGATAATCGTCACTCTCTGCTTTCCCCATCACAATGATAGCACCGATGATCACTACCCCGTGGATGGCATTGGCACCACTCATCAGGGGTGTATGTAACACACTCGGTACACGACCGATCACTTCAATGCCGACAAAGATCATCAGGATGACAATATAGATGATCTGCTGGTTAGCGGTAATCCAATTTAATACTGAATCCATATTCTTATTTTAATCGTTCGTGAACTATTTCTTTATTATGTGTTATGCAACATCCTTTTACCAGGTCATCTTCCCAGTTCAGGTTAATTTGTCCTTCTTTATTGATGATGAGCTGCAGGAAGTTCAACACATTCTTACCATACATCTTACTGGCATCGGAAGGCATTGTGGACTGCAAGGATGAATTACCAATGATCGTAACACCATTGAACTGAACCGTCTCATTGTTTTTGGTGAAAGGGGTATTACCTCCTGTGGCAGCAGCAATATCAATAACCACTGATCCGTTGCGCATAGCTTTCAGCATTTCTTCGGTGATCAGTATAGGCGCTTTTTTACCGGGTATCTGTGCAGTCGTGATCACAATATCCGCTTTCGCAATACTTTCTGCGATCTTCGCTTTCTGCCGTTGTAAAAATTCTTCTGATTGTTCCACCGCATAACCACCGGCTTTGCTGGCATCAGCCGCACCTTCCACTTCCACGAATTTGGCACCCAGGCTCATTACTTCTTCCTTGACCGCAGGTCTTGTATCAAATACTTCCACCACAGCTCCTAATCTTTTTGCAGTGGCAATAGCTTGTAAACCGGCTACCCCTGCACCCAGTATCAACAGTTTTGCCGGAGCAATACTTCCTGCTGCTGTCATGAACATGGGAAAATACCGGCCGTAGGCATTGGCGGCTGTTAATACAGCTTTATATCCCGCAATATTGGCTTGGGAACTTAACACATCCATGGCCTGTGCACGGGTGGTACGGGGCAGCATATCCAACGAAAAAGTGGTTACACCTGCAGCCGCCCATTTCTTCATAGTATCTGCATTGAATAAAGGCTGGTAAACTCCAATGATGATGGACGATGGACGATGGGTAATCGAAGGTTCGGGCTGATGAATTCCCAAAACGATATCTGCCGCTGCTACCTCGTCCCTGCTCTTTATTTGTACTCCGGCCTTTTCATACTCTGCATTACTGCAAAATGCTTTTACACCTGCTCCGTCTTCTACAATAACTGTGATTCCTTTTTTGGTGAGAGTAGCTGCGGCTTCAGCCAGTAACGATACTCTTGTTTCGTGGGCTGGTTCTTTTAAAACACCGATCGTCATAATATACCTGGGTTATGGATAGAAAATTGAATTTCTGGTGGCCGTGAAGATATTGATTTTTTGGGGAGCGGCACAGCTTCAAATCTTGATTTTCTTCAGCCCGGAACATGTTATTGATCACCTGTCAGAAACGGATGCTGAAATGCTGTTTTTCGTGAAATTCCTCCCTGAAAAATACGATACCAATGAAGAAAAGGTCAACCGAACAGCGTACCGCAGGATGGTTCCGGATCGTATCCCAGGCCTCTTCCATTTCAGGGCTCCAGTGAATATCATCAAAAATTAAAATACTGTCGTTATGGGTAATGGGCAGCAACTGCTGAAAGTATCGTTCGGTAGGTTCCCGGCGGTGATTGCCGTCAATAAAACAGCAATCAACTGAACCCAGATCATGCACTACAGGTGCTAATGTTTCATCAAAATTTCCTTTAATGACGGAGATATTTTGCAAACCCAAAGCTGCAAAGTTCTTCCGGGCAACAGCAGCTACTTCCTTAGCCCCTTCCATGGTTGTTACCATAGCAGCAGGATTGCCGGAAGCCAGGTAGGAAGTGGTAATGCCCAATGATGTTCCCAGTTCAAGTATGGTCCCGGGCTGATAATATTTTACCATCCGGAAAAGCAGCTGGCCGAATTTCTTTGGCTTGGCTGCATTCCTTGCAATCGAAGATATTGTTCGCCGGTTTGATTTATCGGTTGTGGAACCGGCCCCGAAATCTTCAATGGTTAAAACAGTATGATCGTTGCGTAATTGTTTTCTTAGTAATTCAATACTGTTATAACCAGCATATGCTGTTTTGTCATTCAATACCTTGGTGATAAAACTAAAAATAAAAGGAGAATGAGTGCCATGCCCTTTACTGTTGGAGGCAGTACAATACCAGGAAATATATTTCTGTATAAGTCGGGCTTTTGAATACATGGTCAGCAAACTACGGGAAACATCAGCGCATTTTCAAATCCGGAAACTTATATTCTTTCCCAGGTCTGAAAAGAATGATTATAAGCATTTTTCTCATCGGCTTCATAATTCTTCTGGCTGACCAGCTTCCATTTTACAGGGTCAATAGCAGGAAAATAAGTATCAGCTTCAGGTTCTGCCTCCACCCTTGTCAGGTAAATCCGGTCTGCTTTATCGAACAGTATTTGGTATATCTCCCCGCCACCGATTATCATTACTTCCTTAGCATCTGTTTCTTTGGCAAGAAAAAAAGCATCGTCAATATTGGTAACGGCAACTGTTCCTTCCACAACCCAACCCGCCTGCCGGGTGATCACAATATTTTTTCTTCCTGCTAAAGGCTTACCTAATGAATCAAATGTTTTTCTTCCCATCACCACCGGCATACCCCAGGTCACATTTTTGAAATGCTTCATATCATTCGGTAAATGCCAGGGCATTTTACCTTCTTTACCAATGGCATTATTGGAGGCTGCTGCAACAACAAGTGATATGATCATAACTACGATTTATGAAGTAAGTACATATCGAAAGACCTTTCGGTTTCATACTTCTTACTTTAGATTTCTGACTTAGACAGCCACCGGTGCTTTAATAGCCGGGTGCGACTGGTAATTCTCCAGTGTAAAATCTTCAAACTTGAAATCAAAGATGTTTTTTACCGCCGGGTTGAGTTTCATGGTTGGCAATGCAAATGGTTCCCGGCCCAGTTGCAGGTTCACTTGCTCCATATGATTACTGTAAATATGCACATCACCAAACGTATGAATAAATTCTCCCGGTTGCAGGTCACATACCTGTGCAATCATCATGGTCAATAAAGCATAGGATGCAATATTAAAAGGAACACCCAGGAAAACATCTGCACTTCGCTGGTATAACTGGCAGCTTAATTTTCCCTGCGCCACATAAAACTGGAACATAGTATGGCAGGGCATCAATGCCATTTCCGGAAGATCAGCCACATTCCAGGCACTCACGATCAGCCTGCGGCTATCCGGGTTCTTTTTGATCTGCTCTATCAACTCACTGACCTGATCCACCAGCTTTCCATCCTTTCCTTCCCAGCTTCTCCATTGTTTGCCATATACTGGACCCAGTTCTCCATTATCATCCGCCCATTCGTCCCAGATACGGACACCATTCTCTTTCAGGTAGGCAATATTTGTCTCCCCTTTCAGGAACCAGAGCAATTCATAAATGATACTTTTCAGGTGCACTTTTTTAGTGGTCACCAGCGGGAATCCTTTGGCCAGGTCAAACCGTAGCTGGTAGCCAAAGCAGCTTTGTGTACCGGTGCCGGTACGGTCATTTTTATGAACACCGTTTTCCTGTATATGCCGGAGCAGGTCAAGGTATTGTTGCATGGCTGCAAGTTAGGAAGAAAGGCGGCAGGTATAACCATGCACTTAAGGTTGTGGGGAAACTGTGGATTGATAAAATGCAGCAGGCGGGTTGACAAGAATCAGCGAAAATATTGGATTACATAGGTACATTGGGCTATGACCAATAACAAGAAACTATATATCCAGTTGGGAAACTTGTTTTATGCAATTGCTGCTGCCGACTCTCATATCAGGCCCGAAGAAAAAAAGACCCTGAATGATGAAATAGAATTTGCCTGGAAACATTATGATGAAAGTACAGACAGGTTTGGCTCCGAAAGGGCTTTCCTGATACAGTTTGAATTTGATACCCTGGAAGAACAGTTTACGAGTGCAGATGAAGCCTTCAAACTCTTTGTGCAGTTCTTCAACGATTATAAAGACCAGATTGATATTCTTACACGGAGAAGGATCTTCAACAGTGCCCGGCATATTGCAGAAAGCACCCGCAGGATCAATCATTTTGAATTGGACTACCTGGTAAAACTGAAAGAACTGATGGAAATCTGATGAATTACTTACCCGTTCTCCTGGCCAGTTCTTTACTGATCAGGCCAAGCTCTCTTCCGGTCTGTCCCTTAACCGAAGTATTTTCTTCGGCCCGGCGCATCAGGTAAGGAATCACATCTTTGATTGGCCCGAACGGAAGATATTTGCTGACACCACAACCGGCATGTGCCAGGTTAAAAGTGATATTATCACTCATCCCAAACAACTGGCTCCAGTGCACATGCGGATGATCCAGCGGCAAGCCTTTTTGCTGCAGTAATTGGGTGGCATATAAATTACTGTATTCATTATGCGAGGCCACGATCAGGGCGATCCTGTCAATATGTTCTATACAAAAAGCTACCCCTGCATTATAATCTTTATCTGTACTTTCTTTATCAGGCTGTATGGGTGAAGGGTATCCTTTTTCTGCAGCCCTCTTTCTTTCGTTCTCCATATAAGCTCCCCTTACCAGCTTAGCGCCAAGAATAAAGTTTCTTTCTACCGCAGCTTCGTAACTATCCTTCAAAAATTGAAGCCTGTCGTGACGGTAATGCTGCAGGGTATTATATACCACGCATTTTTCTTTATTAAAGGTATCCATCATCATGATGGTCACTGCATCCACGGGGTCCTGTATCCAGGTTTCTTCTGCATCAATGAGTACACCCACATTTTTGTCTTTAGCGGCTTCGCATACCCGCATCACACGATGCCTTACACGATGCCATTCTTCTTTTTCCGCAGCCGGTAACTGGTCAGCCGCAGTTAAAAATCGTTTCATCAAAGTACCTTTTGCTTCATGCATCAGTGTATCCAGCTTTTCCAGCAATGCAAAACGGGCGAATCCTGTCACCTTCACACTCATAAAAGGAATATTGGGCTGGGTGGCTGCATAATTGATCACCCGGATAAATTCTTCACAGGCATGATCAAAATTGGCTTCACCTTCTTTTCCTTCCACCCCATAATCCAATATTACCTGTACATGGTATTTGCCAAGCATTTTGGCCACCGTAGCTGTTTGTTCCAGCGTTTCCCCGCCGACGAATTGAGTAAAGATCGTCTTACGGATCAATCCTTTTACAGGTAATCCTGCGTTAATTGCCCAGGGAGTGAGTTTAGTAGCCATCTTAACCAGCCAGGGCTTAGCCATTAGCGAAAAAAGAAAACGGGCTTTTTTAAGTTGCTGGTCTGTTTTATAATCAAAAGCAAGGGCTGTGTTATCAAATGAGATAGGAGTCTGATTTTGCATGGCAGCATTTTTAGCTGGGCAAAGGTAGTAGAAAGCTCCTGATGAAAAAATGACTGCTTCCGTAAAAGAATTTGATTTTAAGAGCCTGCTTGTGGCTCTGTCAAATGGCCTGGTGATTGAAAGGCTGTAATACCATTTCACTTACCACCCCGCTTGCGGGCTGCTGGCAAAGGAACCAGATCGCCTTGGCGGCTTCATCAGCCTGGATCATTTTATCCCGCTGCACCCGCAGATCAATCGTATCCCAAAACGAAGAATCCACACCTCCCATAAAAAGGTTAGTGATCCGGATATCCGTCCGTTTGATCTCTTCGCGGATACTCTGCATCATCCCCACCAACCCGAATTTACTGGCACTATACGCTGCCGCCCCGGCCATCGGCACTTTTCCCAATACTCCCGGAATATTTATGATCAACCCCTTCTTAACTTCTTTCATGGCTGGTAAAAAATTCTTTACCAGGAGAAATGGGCCGTATAAATTATAATTCAGCGTCCGCAAAAATTCCACTTCGCTTAACTGTTCCATATTTTTAATGATCCCAATACCCGCTGCATTGATCAGGATATCTATGGAAGTATAAACAGAAAAATATTTTTCTTTTAATGCCAGTACTTCTTCCGGCTTCGAAATATCAAGAGAAAAAGTTCTTTCCGCCGGTACTGAAATTTGATCAGCCACTGCTGCCAGTTTTTCCCGGTTGCGGCCTGCGAGAAACAGGCTTGCGCCGTTACCTGCCAGTAATTTAGCCGTCCGTGATCCTATGCTGCCTGTTGCTCCAACAAGCAAGATATTTTTTCCTTTTACTGATTCCATAATATGAATTTGATTGACAACAAATTTTTTCCTGAATTGTTACAGGATATTATTAAAATGAAGCAACGAAAAAAAATGGACTTACCAGTTAAAATTTGTATCGTTTGCCAGCGGCCATTCACCTGGCGAAAAAAATGGGAAAAGAACTGGGAAGATGTAAAATATTGCAGCGACAAATGCCGCAGCAAGAAAAATAAAACAACCTAACGTTTGCTGATCTTGTTCATCGAAATGATCCGCTGACGGCTGCACCTGAAACGATCTACCTCCCCGCTTCTTTTATGGAGATGTTTTGTTTTTCGCCCTGTGACTCTTTCTCTCCACCGCTTAAAGCTGCTTTCTTTTATTGTGGAACGCATCAGGCGTATCACTTGTGCTTCTGTTAACCCAAACTGTATTTTAATCGCTTCAAACGGTGTTCTGTCTTCCCAGGCCATTTCAATGATGCGGTCAATTTGCTGCTTTGTTAAAGAATAGTACATACAATCCATAAAATCCTGAAACAATATGATTTCGTAAATCAGTATAACAACCAAATCAGCAATGATTTGTTGATTAACTAAACTCTATTGAATGTATTTCCCGACTGATTACCAGGAAATTTTAGCACAACTTGATCATACAGACCCGGTAAAATATGCTGCAGACAGAAATTTCATTGACGGGCATGTATCTTACCTGTCACCTTACATCTCAAGAGCTGTGATCAGTACCAAGCAGGTACTGGACATCCTGCTGGCAAAAGGATTCGCTCCGGAACAGATAGAAAAATTCATCCAGGAACTGGCCTGGAGAGAATATTTTCAGCGGGTATGGCAACAGTTGGGCGACGACATGTTTGACGATATCCGCCGGTCCAATACCGGGACCCGGCACCGTCAAATACCTGCCGCTTTGTTGAATGCAAGAACGGGTATCCATGCGATTGATAAAGGCATTAATGAATTGTATGAAACCGGTTATATGCATAATCACCTTCGGATGTACACGGCCAGTATTGCCTGTAATATTGGGAAAGCCTATTGGGAAATGCCGTCGAAGTGGATGTATTATCATTTATTAGACGGTGACATAGCAAGCAACACCTGTAGCTGGCAATGGGTGGCCGGAAGTTTTTCGTCCAAACAATATTTCTGCAACCAGGAAAACATCAATAAATACACCCGCAGCCGGCAATCCTGTTCTTACCTTGACAAAACTTACCAGGAACTGCCGATCATGAATGTGCCGGTCGAATTAGCTGCCACAACAGGTATTCAACTCACTACAGCACTACCGGCTAATACTATCCCTGTCATTGATCCATCGCTGCCAATCCTGCTTTATAATTCGTATAACCTGGATCCGCTTTGGAAAAAAGAGATCAATGCCAACAGGATACTATTACTGAAGCCCTCCCATTTTAAACAATTCCCGGTTAGTGATAAAGTGATCGCATTTATACTTTCGCTGGCAAAGAATATTGAAGGCCTCCAGGTATTCACCGGGGAAATAAGCGACATTCCTTATATAAAAGGGGTACCGGCAATCTTGTCAAAAGAGCACCCCGCCTTTACGCATTACCCCGGCCAAGAAGATGCAAGAGAATGGATGTTTCCGGAAGTGACAGGTTTTTATAATTCCTTTTTCGGTTTTTGGAAAAAATGCGAACGCATACTAAAAAACATACAGCACCAAAAACCAGAATTGATGAGGGCTTAATTATAACTGCCCCCGGCTGCCTATCTTTGCACAAATCTTTTTATGGAAGGGAAAAAAGCAGAAGAAAGCCGTATCATCATGACAGAGATCGTGTTGCCGAACGATACCAATGTATTTGGCAACCTGATGGGTGGCCGCCTGATGTACTGGATGGATATTGCAGCGGCATTGGCTGCACAGAAGCATTGCAATGCGCCGGTGGTTACGGCATCAGTGGATAATATCTCTTTTGAAAACCCGATCAAACTCGGCAATGCCGTTCACATTGAAGCTAAAGTGACCCGTTCTTTTCATACTTCCATGGAAGTACATATGAAAGTATGGGGCGAAGATTTTACCCAGCAATACAAATATAAAAGCAACGAAGCCTATTACACATTTGTAGCACTGGACCCCAACCGAAAACCCCGGCCTGTTCCGCAACTGGTCACTGAAACAGAAGAAGAAAAAAAATTATTTGAAGGAGCTCTGAGAAGAAGACAATTACGTTTGATCTTGGGCGGAAAGATGAAACCGGATGATGCCGTTGAACTAAAGGCACTATTTTTCAAAGACTGATCGTTATAAAACTTCTTTCGTTTGCCAGTGATGCTTTCCCATCATCATGTGTTTTTTGCTTTGCTCAATCGCATCCATTAATTGCGCCAGTATCACTTCTGTTGGGGCATCATAGTCAATCACTAAAGGTGCCTTAAATGTAACACTGAGCAATGTGCCTTTCTTTTTGAATTTTAGCCCTGTCTTATTAAAAGCCCGCCAGAAACCATTGATCACAACGGGTATTACAATGGGCTTTACCTGTTTGATGATGAGTGCTGTTCCTTTTCTCCCTGGTGCAAAGGGCTTCGTCGTGCCTTGTGGAAATGTAATCACCCAGTTTTGTTCCAATGCCCTGTTGATCTTACGGGTATCTGATGGGTCCAGGCCTTTCCTGACTTCTTTGGCTCCTTCATTCCATGTTCTTTTCACAGTCAGCCCGCCTGCCAGCAAAAACAGACGGCTGATCCAGCTTCCTTTCATCGTGGTTTCAGCGGCCACATAATTTACCCGGGTAAAGGGATTCAGTAAATAATAAGGAATTCCCAGCCGGTTCATTTTCCCCCATTTCACAGCACTGAATATCTGGAAAAAAGTGATCACATCAGCAAAATAGGTCTGGTGATTGCTGACGAATAATACTTTTTCCTTTGGCAAATTCTTTAAATGTTCTGTTCCGGATATTTTAAGCTTATTGATAATAGCCAGCCCCGGGTAAGATGCCAGCCCGACGATGAAGTAGACGATCTTTCGTACGGGCTTAAAGTGTTTTATCCTGTCAGCGAATGAACTCATGATATTTTTTTCAAACGATGTACAGGCAAATTAAGGAATTGTAACTAAACAGACATCATCTGATGAATCAGGCAAGAATAAAAAAAAGGCTGTCTATGGGTAGTGCACCAGTTTGAATTTATCTGGGTTTGTATCGGGAAACGAACTCGGTAATCGCCTCCTTTCCCAACTCGAATATTTCGTCTTTTAGTCGTTTTGAATCAATAGATGAATCCTTATCTACTTCTTCAAGTATCCTGTTTCCCTCATTGACCAATACGTCATTTAAGCCTTTTATTTTATCACCAAGATCAGAAATAAATGACTGTACTCTACTTATGGTTCCGGGCTCCAAAGACGTATTTCCAGTTGGTTTGTGGTTAACAATTGCTCTTTCCGAAAATTGTTTAAAATTTTCGATATATTGTTCATAAGTCATAACAGATTTTTTTAAAGGGATAACTATTCGCCATATTTATAGGATAATAATGCGCCCCAAACTATATGGTTTGTTTCTGGGTCAACGCTACTACTTAACGAAATATTGATAATTTTTATGTCCGGGTACATTTGGAGAAAGCTGTTGATCATCTGATCGAGGTTGCTTGGCGAATCAGATTCATACCCAGTTACACGGTAAATTGTTGCCATAATTATAAGGTTTGAAAGTTTTCAATATCCGCTAAGGTAAAGGGCTTTTTGATTAGTCCACCTTTCTTTCGCAGCAGAGTCTCACGCCTTGCTTTGTGTACCGGCCGTGGACTCGGCGTTATTAACCCATGCCGTGGTTCGTATCCCCACGAACCATATTGGCTTACCAAATATAAACCAGCCACTCTAAAAAAAATCCGACTCTGTTTATATTCTACCCAGAGTACCTGCTGCTTTCCCTTTACTATTGGTTTTCGCCAATAAATGTTTTTACCCCGCATAACAAAAAAAGCCTCCCGGTTCCGGGAGGCTTTTCAATTATAAAAGCATTAGCTTATTCAGCTTTTGTTTCTTCGCTGCTTTCGCCACCTTCCATTTTCTTCTTCAGATCAGCCAGGACTCCTAAGTCACCCAGTGTAGCTTTCTCTACTTTGCTCTGGATATTCTTAACGGCTTTCTTGGTCTTGTCTGCTTCCACTCTTGCTTCCTTCTTCACTGCTTCTGCTTCTTCTACCTTGCCTTGTTCCCATATGCGTGTATGAGAAACAACGATACGCTTTTCATTACGATCGAATTCGATCACCATGAATTGTGCAGTTTCGTCAGCACCGATAGATTTACCATCTTCCTTCGCTAAGTGACGGTTAGGAGCAAAACCTTCCAGGCCATACGGCAACTGAACAGTAGCACCTTTATCATCCCTGCGGCTCACGGTACCTTCATGAAGGCTTCCGATAGCAAAGGTATCCTGCAGGGTATTCCAGGGATCTTCTTCCAGTTGTTTATGTCCTAATTGCAGTTTGCGGTTCTCTTTATCAATTCCGAGGATCACCACGTCGATGTTGGAACCAACTTTCGTGTACTCACCCGGGTGATTGAAACGCTTTAACCAGCTCAGGTCACTGATATGGATCATACCACCGATACCGGCAGCCAGTTCCACAAACACACCGTAATTAGTGATGTTCTTCACTAAACCGGTATGACGGCTTCCTTCCGCAAATTTGGTTTCAATATCATTCCAGGGATCAGCAGACAATTGTTTGATCGACAAACTCATCTTGCGGCTCTCTTTATCCAGGGTAACGATCTTCGCTTCATGCTCATCTCCCAGTTTGAAGAATTCTTTTGCATTGATCGGCGTGTTAGCCCAGGTGATCTCACTAACGTGAACCAGTCCTTCAACACCGGGTTGAATTTCCAGGAATGCACCGTAATCTTCAATATTCACCACTTTACCTTTCACTACATTGCCTTCAACAATGTTCTCACCCAGCACATCCCATGGATGCGGGGTCAGTTGTTTCAGACCCAGGCTGATACGTTTTTTCTCATCATCAAAATCCAGTACCACCACGTTGATCTTCTGGTCCATCTTCAATATTTCACTAGGATGCGAGATACGACCCCATGAAATATCGGTAATGTATAACAGACCGTCCAAGCCACCCAGGTCCATGAAAGCACCAAAGTCTGTGATGTTCTTCACAGTACCTTCCAGTACTTGTCCTTTCTCCAGTTTGCTCATGATCTCTGCACGTTGTGCTTCGATATCGCTTTCGATAAGTGCTTTGTGAGATACAACAGCATTCTTAATCGTCTCGTTGATCTTAACTACTTTAAATTCCATTGTCTTACCCACAAACTGATCGTAATCAGTTACAGGTTTCACATCGATCTGTGAACCGGGTAAGAATGTTTCCATACCAAACACATCCACGATCAAACCACCTTTGGTCTTTGAAGTAACAGTACCAGTGATAACTTCACCAGTTTTGTGCACTTCCACAATTCTTTCCCATGCACGGGTAATGCGGGCCTGGCGACGGCTCAGGTTCAGGTGACCCTGGCGGTCTTCCTTATCCACCACCATCACTTCCACTTCATCACCAATCTTCAGGTTTTGTAAATCACGGAACTCATTCAAGGAGATCAAACCATCGCTTTTGAAACCGATGTTCAATACCACATCTGTCTTAGTTAAACCAACCACAGTTCCCTGGATCAGTTCACCATCATTCAATTGAACAAAAGTGTTATCATACACTTTGTCATACTTTTCTCTCTCTTCATTGCTGTAAGAGATCACATTTCTTCTGTCCACATTCCAGTCGAAATCGTCGTGGGCAGTCTGCACCGGTACATTTGTTGTCGCTGTAGATACATCTGCTGTATCGACCGTAGTCGAAGCATCAGCAGCTGCATTCCCGGGTGCATCAGCGTTTAGTTGTTTGTTAATCAAATTTGAAAACATGATAAAATAGTCCCGAAGGGTTTTAAAAAATCGGGGCAGCAAAGATAAGATGAATATGGCTGAATCGGGCCGTTCCGGGCCGGAGTTTTTTAAGGAATTACCCGGCTGCAACGCCTTGATTTAGCGTCCCTTGCGTCGCACACTTCGGGGTTCCCTCCGCTGCTCATCTGGTATTTATTCCTATATTCACCAAAATTAGCCCCTTGCTCTATCGCTGCCTGAAAATCATGGCCCGTCTTGCCCTGCTGATCTTTTGCCGTAAACTGGTCATCAACAAGCCGTCAATGTTGCAATCAAAGGGTCCTTTACTGCTCGCCTGTAATCATCCTAACTCATTTTTAGATGCCGTTATACTGGATGTATTGTTTGAACAACCCGTCTGGTCATTAGCAAGAGGTGATGCATTCAAAGGCAAACTCATCAGCCGGGTATTAGCAGCATTAAAGATCCTGCCAGTTTACAGAACCAGTGAAGGAGTAGAAAACTTAGCAGAGAACTATAAAACTTTTGATGCCTGCATTCATATCTTCAAACAAAACGGCATTATTCTCATCTTCAGTGAAGGTAAATGTATCAACGAATGGCATTTGCGTCCGTTGAAAAAAGGAACAGCAAGACTTGCCATCAAAGCCTGGGAAGAAAATATTCCACTCCGGGTTTTACCGGTCGGTATCAACTATAGTTCTTTTAAACGCTTCGGGAAAAACATTTTGCTCAACTTCGGAGAGATCATCAGCAAAGATGATCTGAATTGCAAAGAAGCTGATGGAATAAAAAACCAGGCTTTCAATAATTTGTTGCAGCAGCAATTAGCACAACTGGTTTTAGAAATTCCGAAAAAGGATAAAGAAAAACAGTCCGCACTACTCGAAATAAAGCCATCGCTGCTACAGAGAATCATACTGGCAATGCCTGCTGCTATTGGCTGGCTGGTTCACATGCCCCTTTTCCTTCCTGTCAAAAAATTCATCTGGAAAAAAACACTGGATAACGATCATTACGATTCGATCATGACAGGAATTTTATTATTGGCCTACCCCATTTATCTTCTGCTGATCATTTTTTTACTATGGGTATTCACTGGCAATGCCTGGGTCTTGTCATTATTATTCTTCTTACCATTCACTGCCTGGTCTTATGCTCAGTTAAAACCGCAACTGGATAATCATTGAGCTGCTGCTGCAATATTCTTTGCTGCAATAAATCCGCTGGTCCACGCATGCTGGAAATTGAATCCCCCGGTCACTCCATCCACGTCTAAAATTTCTCCCGCAAAAAACAGGTTGAGAACTTTTTTACTCATCATGGTATTGGGATCCACTTCGTTCAGTTTAATTCCCCCTGCGGTTACAAATTCTTCTTTGAAAGTGGTTTTCCCTTTTATATCAAAAGTGCAGTTACAAAGATTCCTGATCAGCCGGTTCTGTTCTTTCGCCGGCATATCTGCCCATCTTCGTTCAGCATTGACTTCAGAAAATGTCAATAAAAATTCCCATAGCCGCTGCGGCAATCCAAACGGGTTTTTATTGAGTATTTTTTGTGCTGCTACATCAAAACGCAATGATTGAAATCGTTCCGCCAGTTGCTGCTCATTGTAACCAGGAAGCCAGCTTATGCTAATTCCAAATTCCCAATTCCTTTCTTTCAGCTCTCTCGCCCCCCATGCACTCAATTTTAAAACAGCCGGTCCGCTAAAACCCCAATGGGTGATCAGTAATGGCCCTTCCTGTTCCAGTTTTGTTCCTGTGATCTTTACTCTTGCATTTTCAACACTCAGTCCCATTAGTTTGGTAATAGGATTACCGGGCATATTAAATGTAAATAATGAGGGAACCGGTTCTTCTATAGAATGTCCAAGGTTGATCAGCCATTGAAACATCGACAATTTGGGATAGCCTCCGCAGGCGATACAAACGAAGTCTGCTGTCAGAAGCCGGAGATCTGATAATTCAATTTGAAATTGCCCGGCTTCAAGTTTCAGGCTTCTGACCTCCGCATTCATTCTTATTTCTACCCTGTATTTATTTACTTCACGCAATAAACAATCTATGATCGTTTGCGATGAATCCGTAACCGGGAACATCCTTCCGTCTGCCTCTGCTTTCAGCTTCACTCCCCTTTCTTCAAACCACTGTACGGTATCTGTTGTAAAGAACTGATGAAAAGCTTTCTTAACGAAATGCTGCCCCCGGGGATACCGTTTGCTTAATTCAGGTATATCGAAACAGGCATGTGACACATTACAACGTCCGCCGCCACTCACTTTTACTTTAGACAATAATTTACCTGTCTTTTCAACAATTATAACTTTCAGGGAAGGATTCATCCGTGCTGCATTTACTGCACAGAAAAAACCAGCAGCCCCGCCGCCTATTACAACCAGTTGTTTTGACACCTGTCCACTTTTTACAAAGAACGCTGAAATTTTGCTAAGTTCGTTTACCAGAAATATCAATTCATGGCACACCCACTCACCAAAAAACAACTGAAAGAACTGCCTGTGATGCCCTATGAAAAGATCAGGGATTATTTACAAACAGGGCATATCTTTTTCAGTTCGGGCAGTTATACTTTTTCAGGCATCATTCAGAAACTGACCAAAAGTGTATGGAGCCATGTGGCCATTGTCTATAAAGATGAACAGTTGGGCAGGGTCATGGTACTGGAAGCGGAGCCTTATGTAGGCATTCGCCTGATCCCTTTGTCCAATTACCTGAGAAATTATAAAGGGAAAAAACGTCCTTACAAAGGACAGGTGGCTATCGCCAAATTGAATTTTGACCTGGAGAAACAAAAATTGAATAAAGCCATCAGCTTTGGACTGGATGAGCTGACCCGGCCTTATGATAACTGGGAGATCATCCGCATTATGTTACGCATACTTTTTAAAACAGGCAAAAGAGAAAAGAACAAAAGTTATATCTGTTCAGAACTGGTAAGAGATGCATTTGCCAAATCAGGTGTACTCTTCAAAATGAATGATACGTATATCAGCCCGCAGGAGATCTGGCTGGATGAAAGAGTGGAATTGAAATACCGGTTATTATAAGGGCTGCAGACTTGGGGTAAAAAGGTTTGGATTTGCCCTTTCCGCTTCTTCAATAGGTTTATAATTGGAAAGTATATCTGCCTTTATTTTCCTCACACATACATCATGTTCAAAATGCACGGAAGGTTTACCATCTTTTGTTCGTACGGTCCAGCCATCGTCTTCCGTATACACATCCCTTTTCCCCAAATTGATCATGGGCTCAATGGCAAGTACTAATCCCTCATTTAATTTAGCACCGCTGCCTCTTTTCCCATAGTTAGGCACTTGCGGATCTTCATGCATGTTTTTACCCAAACCATGGCCCACCAATTCTCTTACCACTCCATAGCCATGTTTCTTCTCTGTATGTTCCTGTATCGCAAAAGCAATATCCCCGATACGGCCTCCGGCCACGGCTTTTTCGATCCCTTTGTACAACGACTCTTTTGTTACCTGTATCAGTTGCATCACATCAGCTCCGGGATCTCCAATTGCAAAAGTGTAAGCATGATCGCCATGCCAGCCGTTTAAGATAACGCCAATATCAACTGAAATAATATCTCCTTCCTTCAGTTCATCTTTCGTGGGAAACCCATGTACCACCACGTCATTTACAGAAAGACAGGAATTAAAAGGATAGCCATTATAATTCAAAAAAGAAGGTATAGCCTGGTGATCACGGATAAAATCCCCGATCATCTTATCCAGCGACAATGTAGTTATGCCCGGTTTTAATACACCTGCTACTTCAGTCATTGTTTTACTGACCAGTAATGCACTTTTGCGCATCATCTCCACCTGCTCATCTGTTTTGTAGATCATCATATTGCAAATATCCTGATAAAAATAAAACCCGGCAAGTATCACTTACCGGGTTTTGTATAATCAAAAATTTGTTACATCTGTACGGCTGAAGCTGTCTGTCTTCCCTGTATACGTCCGCTCTTCATCAGGCCATCATACTGGCGCATGAGCAGCTGTGTTTCGATTTGCTGGAGTGTATCTAAGATAACACCTACCATGATCAGCAGGGAGGTGCCTCCAAAGAATGAAGAGAAACCTTGTGTGACCCCTAAACGCTGAGCAATTCCCGGAAGAATACCCACAAAAGCCAGCAATATCGCACCCGGTAATGTGATCCTGTCCATGATCTGGCCGATATAATCAGCTGTTGGCTGACCAGGTTTAACACCCGGGATAAATCCATTATTCTGCTTCAGGTTATCAGCAATCTGTTTAGGATTAAATATCAGGGCTGTATACAGGAAGGTAAATCCTACCACCACAACGGTGTAGATGAGCATATGCCATACATTCTTCTGATCGGTGAAAATACCCGACAGATCCCTGCCACCTCCCAAAGTGATCAATGTAGGCAGGAACATAATGGCCTGTGCAAAGATGATGGGCATTACACCGGCACTGTTTACCTTCAACGGGAGGAACTGCCTGGCACCACCACCCAATTGGCGGTTGCCCACGATCTGCTTGGCATAGTTAACCGGTACTTTTCGTACACCTTGTATGAGTAAGATACAACCAAGAATGATAGCGATCAGTATAGCGATCTCGATAATGAAGATCAGGATGGAACCGGTCCTCGTTGACTTGGCAGCTAACTCCTCAAGGAAGTTCTGCGGCAAACGGCCAAGGATACCTATCATAATGATCAGTGAAGTACCATTACCCAACCCTTTATCTGTGATCTTTTCACCCATCCACATTACAAAGAGAGTTCCTGCGGTAAGCACAATTACAGAAGATAGGAGGAAGGGATAATCAGCAATGATCATCCCGGGGTTACTGAGGGCCATATTTTCCAGGTAACGCACATAGGCAGAAGCCTGGAGCAATGTAACCACAACAGTCAGGTAACGGGTATACTGGGTGATCTTTTTGCGTCCGCTGTCTCCTTCCTTTTGCATTTTCTGGAAACGGGGCACCAGCACCGTCATCAGCTGCATAAAGATGGATGCAGAGATATAAGGCATGATCCCTAAAGCGAAAATGGAAGCCTGGTTAAAGGCCCCCCCGGCAAAAGTATTGATCAGGTCAAGAATCCCATTACTGGCATCTCCTGTTTTTTCGGACATCTTTATCGGGTCAATACCGGGCAGCACAATGAAGGAGCCAATACGGTAAACAAGAATCATCATCAGGGTGAAAAGGATTTTGCTTTTCAGTTCCTCGATGCTCCAGATATTCTTTAAAGTCTGAATTAATTTTTTCACGGGAGTTAAATAGATTTAAGAGCCCTGTAAACACAAACGACACATCTTCAGATGCGTCGGTGCAATTTAGCGAAATTTACTTTACGATCTCAACTGATCCGCCGGCTGCTTCGATCGCTGCTTTAGCTTTCTCACTTACCGCATTCACTTTAAAAGTGAATTTGCTTTTCAGTTCACCATTGCCTAATATCTTGACCCTGTCTGTCTGGCTGATGAGTCCATTTATATAAAGATTCTCCAGGGAAAATTCGGTGATGTTATATTTTTCAGCCAATTGTTCAACCTGGCCGAGGTTAAGCACTGTGTACTCAACACGGTGAGGATTACTGAATCCACGTTTGGGAACACGACGCTGAATAGGCATCTGTCCGCCTTCGTGTGCCATTTTGTTTTTAAACCCGGTACGTGCCTGTGCACCTTTTGTACCCTTTGTAGATGTTCCACCATGGCCGGAACCATCACCACGACCAATTCTTTTTGTTTTGTGTGTTGCGCCTTTTGCAGGTCTTAATTCGTGCAGTTTCATTGCTTTTATTTTTTACTCAACGCCCCGAAAGCATTCGGGGCTCGCTTGTTATTGAATGATTGCAGATCGCTGGTGCGAGTGCAGGTTATTTATACTTCTTCCACTTTCAACAGGTGAGTCACCTTGCGGATCATACCCAGGATTTGCGGGGTGGCTTCCACTTCCTTAGAGGAATTTGTCTTATTCAAACCCAAAGCCTGTATGGTCAGCTTCTGACGCTCAGGTCTGTCAATAGGACTTTTTACCAATGTTATTTTTATCTTTTTCATAATTCAATTCGTTTGAAGTCGGATTAACCGTTGAATACTTTCTTTAAACCAAGTGTGCGGGTCTTAGCCACGCTGATCGGCTCACGCAATAAAGCCAATGCCTTGAAAGTAGCTTTTACCACGTTGTGCGGGTTAGCAGAGCCTAATGACTTAGCCAATACGTCTGTTACACCAGCAGCTTCCAATACGGCACGCATAGAACCTCCGGCGATCACACCCGTACCATGAGCAGCTGGCTTGATCAATACTTTGGCAGCACCTTCTTTCGCCCACTGGTCATGGGGAATAGTTCCTTTCATGACCGGAACTTTGATGAGATTTTTCTTCGCATCTTCAATTCCTTTTGTAATGGCTTCCTGAACTTCTTTGGCTTTACCAAGACCATGACCAACCACACCATTCTCATTTCCCACCACCACGAGGGCAGAGAAACTGAAGGCACGGCCACCTTTTGTAGTTTTCACCACACGGTTGATGGCAACGACCTTATCTTTCAGTTCCAGGTCTCCGGCTTTAACTCTGTTTACGTTAAACTTTGACATTTATACTTGTAATTAAAAGTTTGAGTATTGTTTACTTAAAATTGAAGACCGCCTTCTCTTGCTCCGTCAGCTACTGATTTCACACGACCATGATACAGGTATCCTCCACGATCAAAAGTCACATCTTTAATTCCTAACTCAGAAGCCTTCCGGGCAATTGCAGCACCTACCAATTTACTTTTCTCCACTTTGTTCAGCTTCTGGGCCGCAATATCCTTATCTCTTGATGAAGCAGCAGCCAGTGTTTCGCCTTTTGTATCATCGATCAGCTGGGCATACACATCAGCATTACTTCTGAATACAGACAAACGGGGCTTACCTGTTGACCCGCTGATCTTCCTGCGGATGCGGTAGCGGATATTTTGTCTTCTTTGTGATTTAACTTTTGGGTTCATCGCTTTGTATTTATAATCCTGATTCTGCCAGGATCAAATTTTAGTTTAATTATTTACCAGCAGCTTTACCAGCTTTCTTACGTACCACTTCACCAACATAACGTACACCTTTTCCTTTGTATGGTTCTGGCTTACGCAGGCTGCGCAATTTAGCGGCTACCTGGCCGATCAGTTGCTTATCGATACCTTCTAAAGTAATGATCGGGTTCTGACCTTTCTCCTGTGCAGTAGCCACTTTCAGTTCTTTAGGGATCTCGAAAATGATATTGTGAGAATAACCTAAAGCAAGATCAAGGATATTGCCCTGGTTAGCGGCTTTAAAACCCACACCGATCAGTTCCAGTTTTCTTTCATAACCATCCGTTACACCTTTTACCATGTTTGATACCAGTGACCGGTACAAGCCATGTAAAGCACGGTGACGGATCTGGTCTGTAGGACGGGCAAAAGTGATATTACCATCTTTTACTTCTACAGTAATATCACGATCGATAGCCTGCTTTAATTCCCCTTTGGGTCCTTTTACAGTAACCACGTTGTCCTTTCCGACAGAGATTGTCACACCACCGGGAGCGACTACTGGTTGTTTTCCTATACGAGACATAATTAGTTAATTTATCGTTTTATTTACTCATTACTGACCGGTCAGCTTAGTATAGTTTCAGCTTAATGTATCAGCAACATTTCTTATTAATAGATGTAGCAAAGTACTTCACCACCTACATTCTGCACCTTAGCTTCTTTATCTGTCATCACTCCTTTTGAAGTTGACAGGATCGCAATACCCAAACCGCTTTTCACCCGACGGAAATCAGCTGGTCTTGAATATTGGCGCAGACCCGGACGGCTCACCCTCTCCATACTCTGGATAGCGGGTTGCTTGGTGGATGGATCATACTTCAAAGCGATCTTGATCACGCCTTGTTTGTTATCGTCTTCAAATTTGTATTTCAGAATATAACCCTGGTTGTACAGGATCTCTGTAATACGCTTCTTCAGGTTAGATGCAGGGATATCCACTACACGGTGACCCGCCATTTGTGCGTTACGGATTCTTGTCAGGAAATCTGCTATAGGATCTGTTACCATATTTTTGCCCTCCTACGTCCCGATGTTACCGGGATAATTGGATAGTTTAATTTTAAAATTTGTTTCTTACCAGCTTGCTTTTTTCAATCCTGGTATCTTTCCGTTCAGTGCCATGTCACGCAGTGCAACCCTGGAGATACCAAAGTAGCGTACATAACCTTTTGGACGACCGGTCAGCTGGCAGCGATTCTTCAAACGAACTTTGGAAGAATTCTTTGGCAGCTCATCGAGAGCCTTGAAATCGCCGGCCTTCTTCAGCTCTTCTCTTTTAGCTGCGAATTGGACAACCATTCTCTCTCTTTTCCTTTGCCTGGCCTTTACTGATGTTTTAGCCATAATTGTTTATTCTTTTTAGTTTGAGTTATTTTTTGTTGCGTTCTTGAAAGGCATACCCAGCTCTTTCAGCAGTTCGTATGCTTCCTCATCGGTATTCGCTGTTGTAACGAAAGTGATATCAAGACCTGTGATCTTATTTACTTTATCAATATCGATCTCAGGGAAGATGATCTGCTCGGTTACACCCAGTGTATAGTTGCCACGGCCATCAAACGCTTTTTCATTCACCCCTTTGAAGTCACGGACACGGGGTAATGCTACAGCGATCAGGCGATCCAGGAATTCATACATCTTCACTCCACGCAGTGTAACCCTTGCACCAATAGGCATGTTCTTACGCAACTTGAAGTTGGAGATATCTTTCTTGGAAAAAGTAGCTACTGCTTTCTGACCAGTGATGGTAGTCAGTTCATCCAGTGCGATATCTACGAGTTTTTTGTCGGTTACAGCACCATTAACACCACGGTTCACGCAGATCTTCTCCAGTTTGGGAGCCTGCATCACAGATTCGTAGCTGAATTTTTTTACCAGGGCAGGTACAACATCTGTCTTGTATTTGTCTGCCAGTCTTGGGGTATAAGTTTTAGTACTCATTATTTTTTACCTCCTGGAGTTTTTTTAGTTTTAAAAACTCTTTCTGTCTTACCATCTTTTCTCACTCTTGTCACTTTTGCACCTGCTTTCTGAGCAGCATCCCAAAGCATTACATTGCTGATATGGATCGGAGCTTCCTTCTTGATGATACCACCTTTGGTATTTTGTGCAGAAGGCTTTGTGTGCTTGGTAATGATGTTCACTCCTTCCACGATCACTTTCGCTTCATCCACCAATACTTCTTTTACTGTGCGGGGTTTATCCAGGGCTTTATCGTCGCCGGCAATCACCACCACACTGTCTCCTTTCCGGATATTGTACTTGGGTTTAAATCTTGCTTTCATTTTTCTTTTAAGCTTTGAGCTATGAGCTTCGAGCTTTGAGCTCTACTTTCTGATAGCAATTGAACTTTCTATTTTTATAATTACGGCTCGTAGCTAATAGCTCGCAGCTCGTAGTTTTTTTTATAATACTTCCGGTGCCAGTGATATGATTTTCATGTATCCTTTATCACGCAGTTCTCTTGCTACTGGTCCGAAGATACGTGTACCACGGGGCTCATCAGACTGGTTGAGTAACACAACTGCATTATCATCAAAACGGATATAAGAACCATCTTTACGACGCAGTTTGTTAGTGGTGCGGACAATAACCGCTTTGGCAACAGTACCTTTTTTGATACCACCTGCAGGCAAAGCGTCTTTTACTGTCACAACGATCTTGTCGCCGATCCTGGCATAACGTTGTCCGCTGTTGCCGAGTACACGGATACAAAGCACCTCTTTGGCACCGCTGTTGTCCGCTACGTTTAACCGGCTTTCTTGCTGAATCATTTTATTTAAGCTTTAAGCTCTTAGCTGTGAGCTGCGAGCAGTTTAAACAATTATTAATCTTTCTGTACGGCTCGTGGCTCATAGCTCACGGCCCGTAGCTTTTTTACTTCACTTTTTCCACCACTTCCACCAGTCTCCAGCGTTTTGTTTTGCTCAGCGGACGGGTTTCCATGATCTTCACCACATCACCAATGCTGCACTCATTTTTGTCATCATGCGCATGGAACTTCGTGGTCTTTTTCAAGAACTTACCATAGATAGGGTGTTTTACTTTTCTTTCCACCGCAACAGTAATGGTCTTCGCCATTTTATTGCTGGTTACCACACCTATCCTTGTTTTTCTTAAATTTCTTTCGGTCATTGTTATTTGTTTTGATCAGTGATGAACTGATGTTATGCTCCCAGTTGTCTGTTCTTTAATTCAGTTTGCAAACGGGCAATATCCTTGCGCAGTCCGCGGATGGTCATCGGGTTCTCCAGCGGAGAGATAGCATGAGCGAACTCCAGCTTTTTCAGACGTTGTTTGTCTTCGTCCAGACGGATCTTAAGATCCTGCTCATTCATCCCGTGAATACTCTTTACAAAATCAGCTTTCTTTGACATCGCTTTACGATTATTGATTAATTATTACGCTGTAACTAAATCACGGCGTACCATAAACTTTGTTTTAATAGGCAGCTTACCAGCAGCCAGTGCCAGTGATGCACGGGCAACCTGCTCACTCACACCATCCACTTCAAATAAGATACGACCAGGTTTTACCACGGCAGCCCAGAACTCCAGGTTACCTTTACCCTTACCCATCCTTACCTCAGCAGGCTTACGGGTGATCGGCTTATCGGGAAATATGCGGATCCACACATTACCTTCTCTTTTCATTTCACGGGTCAGGGCCTGACGGGCAGCTTCTATCTGACGGTCAGTGATCCAGTGCTGATCCAATGCTTTCAAAGCATAAGAACCGAATGCAATGGTTGTACCTCTTTTGGCATCGCCTTTCATGCGACCCTTCTGCATCTTCCGGTGTTTCGATCTTTTCGGTTGTAACATTGTATATAATTTCTAGTTACTTGATTCTTGTTTGCAAAAATTAGTTTCTCCTGTTGTCTCCGCCGCGGCCACCACCGCCTCTTCTGTCGCCACCGCCTCTACGGTCGTCACGGCGATCACCACCACCTCTTCTGTCATCACGACGGTCACCACCTACTCCACCACCTTCATTTTTACCACCACCAGCGATGATGTTTGGATTCAGGTCTCTCTTCGCTAATACTTCACCTTTACAGATCCATACTTTGATACCGATCTTACCATATACTGTTTGTGCAAATACGTTGGCATAATCAATATCCATACGGAATGTATGCAGGGGCACACGGCCTTGCTTGAATTCTTCGCTACGGGCAATCTCTGCACCTGCCAGACGACCACTCAATTTGATCTTGATACCTTCAGCACCCATACGGAGAGCAGAAGCGATCGCCATCTTGGTGGCACGTTTGAAGTTAATACGGTTTTCGATCTGGCGTGCAATGGTATCACCAACGATCATGGCATCCAGTTCAGGACGACGGATCTCCAGGATATTGATCTGCACATCATCTTTACCAGTCAGTTTCTTCAACTCTTCTTTGATACGATCAACCTCGCCACCACCTTTACCAATGATGATACCCGGCTTAGACGTGTGAATCGTGATGATCAGTTTACCCAGTGTTCTCTCAATAACGATCTTAGAGATACCGCCTTTATTGATACGGGCATTCAGGTAAGTTCTGATCTTATGATCCTCGATCAGTTTGCCAGCATAATCTTTTTTGCTGCCATACCAGTTAGATTCCCATCCACGGATGATGCCTAAACGGTTACCAATCGGATTTGCTTTTTGACCCATGTTTATTCAGGTTATTCGTTAATACGTTTAATTTTTAGATTCTTTAGTGTCCACGATCACAGTAACATGGTTGCTGCGTTTACGAACACGGTACCCACGGCCCTGCGGAGCCGGACGCATACGCTTCAATGTTCTTGCACCGTCAACAAAAATGGTTTTCACCACCAGCTGGCTTTCATCACCACCTTCGTTCTTCTGCTTCCAGTTGCTGATAGCACTCAGCACCAGTTTGCGCAGGGGCACTGCAGGATGCTTGGGGTTGTGCTCCAGCTCAGCCAATACTTTTTCTACTTTCTGACCACGGATCAGGTCAGCCAGCAAACGCATTTTGCGGGGTGAAGTCGGATAATTTCTCAGTTTAGCTACTGCTTCCATTGTAATTAGTTTCTAGATTAACCTTCTTTTTTAGAGTGTCCTTTGAACTGGCGGGTAGGTGCAAATTCACCTAACTTATGACCTACCATGAATTCCGTTACATACACCGGGATGAACTTGTTGCCATTGTGCACAGCAAAAGTGTGACCCACGAAATCAGGTGAAATGGTAGAGCGGCGGCTCCAGGTCTTGATAACACCCTTTTTGTTTTTGCCTTCATTCATAGACATCACCTTTTTTTCGAGGTGTGTTGCTATATAAGGACCTTTTTTAATCGAACGAGCCATTTCAGTTTATGTTTAAATGTTTGTCGTTATATCGGCTGCGAGTTATGAGCTTTGAGCTGTGAGGCCTTACCTCGTTGCTCATAGCTGGTAGCTCATAGCTTTTTTATTTTGCTATTTTGCTTCCGTTCTTACGCTGGATGATCATCTTGTCGCTTCCTTTACCCTTGGTCCTTGTTTTCAGACCTCTTGAGTACTGGCCGTTCCTGCTACGGGGCTGACCACCTGAAGCTTTACCTTCACCACCACCCATCGGGTGATCTACAGGGTTCATCGCCACACCACGGTTTCTTGGTTTGATACCTTTCCACCTGTTACGGCCGGCTTTACCCATACTTTGCAGGAAGTGATCGCTATTACTTACCACACCAACCGTAGCCCAGCAATTGATCAATACTTTTCTCAACTCACCAGAAGGCATTTTGAGGATCGCATATTTTTCTTCTTTGTTGGTCAGCTGCGCAGAAGAACCTGCACTTCTTGCTAATTTACCACCCTGGCCAGGCTGCATTTCAATGTTGTGCACATTAGTACCTAATGGCATATTTTTCATTGATAAAGCATTTCCTACTTCAGGAGCCACATCCACACCACTGATGATCTTTGCACCCACTTCCAGCCCCTGGGGAGCAATGATGTAGCGCTTTTCACCATCTGTATATTCAACTAATGCGATGAAAGAGGTACGGTTGGGATCGTACTCGATCGTTTTCACAGTAGCTTCAATGTTTACTTTATTTCTTTTGAAGTCGATGATACGGTATTTCTTCTTGTGACCACCACCCCTGTATCTCATAGATAAGTGACCAGAAGAGTTACGACCACCGGTTCTTTTCTTGGGTTCTACCAGTGATTGTTCAGGAACATTGGTAGTAACCTCAGCGTATGCATTACCGATTCTCCAACGGGTACCGGCTGTTACGGGTTTAAATTTTCTTAATGCCATTTTTTAATTCTTTTTAATGTTCAACATTAGCGGCTGTTGAAGCCATTCGTTTGGTTTTGCTCAGATCGCTGAATAGAGATCAATGCTTTCACCTTCAGCAACTGTTACAAAAGCCTTTTTGTAGCTCGGCTTGCGGCCGGAGATAACACCTGCTTTTGTAAAGCGGCTTTTATTTTTACCGGGAGCCACTGTAGTGTTCACGTTAGTAACGGTAACACCGTAAAAGCTTTCAATTGCTTTTTTGATCTCCAGTTTATTTGCTTTCTTAGCCACTTTGAATGCATAGCGACGCAGTTTTTCCTGCTGGGCATTTGCTTTTTCTGTCAAAATGGGTTTTAATAATACTTCAGAAAGTTTCATCTGAATTCGTTTTTAAAATTTTCTTAATAAGCTCTCTGTCATCCTGAGCCTGCCGAAGGGTTAATTAAGCTTCAGCTGTTTCGTCATCAGCAAATATCCTGGCAGCACTCTCCGTTAACACTAATACTTCTGAATTAACGATATCATAGGTGTTAATATCACTCAGCAACACACCTAATACATAAGGCACATTACGCAGGGACATTTCAACATTATCATTGTATTCCGGCTGCACGAACATTATCTTTTTATCAGCAATCTTCAGGTTACCGAGAATATCAACAAATGATTTTGTTTTTGGTGTATCCATAGTGATATCTTCCACCACCACGATCGCATTCTCTTTCGCTTTGTAAGACAGTGCAGAGATCTTGGCCAGGTCCTTTACCTTACGGTTCAGTTTGATATCATATTTGTGCGGCTTTGGTCCGAAGATAGTACCACCACCCTTGTATAAAGGGTTACGGATATTACCCTTACGGCTTCCACCAGTACCTTTCTGACGGTGCAGTTTCTTACTGGCACCCTGAACTTCGGCACGGGTCTTCACTTTGTGTGTACCCTGGCGCTGTGCAGCGAGGTATTGTTTTACGGCCAGGTAGATAACGTGGTTATTAGGCTCAGCACCGAAGATATCTTCGGGCAGTTCCACTGTTCTGCCTGTTTTCTTTCCCTTTGTATTTAAAACTTCAACTTGCATTTTCTAAATTTTTGAGGTTATGCTTAGTTTCCAACCAAGCATATCATTACTTCTGGATTAAAACAATTGATCCAATATGACCCGGTACAGAACCACTAACCAGGATATAATTCTTTTCAGCAAAGATCTTTACCACTTTCAGTCCTTTCAGTTTCACACGGTCAGTACCGGTACGGCCTGCCATCTTCATACCTTTCATTACACGGGCTGCATCAGATGAGTTACCGAGTGAACCGGGAGCTCTCTGGCGGTCGTGCTGACCGTGAGACTGCTGGCCCACACCATGGAACCCGTGGCGTTTTACAACACCCTGGAAACCTTTACCCTTGGTGGTACCCACTACTTCAACCTTATCGCCTTCAGCGAAAATGTCGACTGTAATAGTTTCACCAATATTTTTTTCAATGGAGAAGTCGCGGAATTCTTTAGAGAATTTTTTGGGAGCTGTAGAAGCTTTTGCGAAGTGATTTTTTTCGGCTTGTGTGGCGTGTTTTTCTTTTTTCTCGCCGAAAGAAAGCTGGAGAGCACTGTACCCGTCAGACTCTTTGGTCTTAACCTGGGTAACTACGCAGGGACCTGCCTCGATGATCGTACAGGCGGTTTGTTTGCCTGTGGGATCGAAAACGCTGGTCATCCCAATCTTTTTACCAATAATACCTTTCATTGTTTGTACAGTTTGTAGCCTGCAGGATTATTGGGACAACCTTGTACTTGTCTCGTCTTAGACGAGACAGGTTTCAATCCCCGTTTGCCGCCGACCTTTTCCTTTATGGGGAAGTACCGGCAGTAAACAAACCCTGAATGGCTTGTTTTATGTGCCCCCAACCCCTGAAGGGGAGTTGAGGAATTTACTAATGTCAGAGCTCTTTTTTCCCACCTGAGTGAGGTTGAGAGATGACTAAAATTTTATTTATAAGAACTAATTGCTTCCTTCCCCACAGGGGCCTGAAGTACTACGCTTTAATTTCAACTTCCACACCGCTGGGAAGATCCAGTTTGCTCAACGCATCTACTGTTCTTGAAGAAGACGTGTAGATATCCAGTAAACGCTTGTGCGTTGCTAACTGGAACTGCTCACGGCTTTTCTTATTTACGTGTGGGGAACGCAATACAGTAAAAATTTTGCGGCGGGTAGGCAGGGGAATTGGACCCGTTACCACTGCGCCGGTACTGCGTACCGTTTTTACGATCTTTTCAGCTGATTTATCTACCAGGTTGTGATCGTAAGACTGTAATTTGATTCTGATTCGCTGAGACATGTGTAAAATCCCAATTTTCTTTTGGGAGTGCAAAGGTAGGGTTGAGACCCATTCCTTCCAAATAGTTGGGAAAGAATTTTATAGGCTGTGGACAAACTTATTACAAATCGGCCTGAATTACTTTACCGGGTTGAGTTTCAGGCTCAAAGTAGCAAAACCTCCCAGCTCCAAATGCTCAACCCGGAAACTGTGTTTCCCACTGATAACCAGTGGAATCCTGCGATGGGGCGATTCATCAAACTTATACCGGGAAGGATTCCATTCATTCAAGATGAGTTTTTCATCCATATAGATCCGAACGGCATCATCCCAGGTAACAGAAAGCTCATACCGGCCTTTAGGAATATCGACCGTGGCCACAGCCACTGTTATAAACTGCTTATGGGTAATATCCTTTTCTTTGATACCACCCCACCAGGCATAGTCCAGCCGGTCCGTTTTTTCGGTCTTGAAAGGTGCCTTCTTTTCAAGCATAGAAAACAGGGTTCCGGTTCTGACAGGATTTTGGTAAGCAGTGTCCATCGAATAAAAAAGAACTTCCCAATCAATGGGCTGAAAGAATTTCTTAAACGAAAACCGGTAAGGCTTACCTGCTGGGATGATCTGCCCGAAAGGATCAGTAATCGTTTCTCCTTTATACTCCAGTTCAATATGAATATCCGTCCTCTCCCCTTTTTTCTTCACTGCTGTAATACTTGCCGGGAACTCACCGCTGCCGGCAGACAGTTTTTCAACCCCCTTATAATTCTTAATGACCCATTTGCCTTTTGGCCCCAGCAGGTCAAACTTTATGGTATCTCCTTTATCCGTTGGATTTGTATTCCAGATGATGGGGGAACGGAAATCATAAGGTCCCCACTCGGTGATAAGGATATTTTTTCTCCCGGCCAGCCGTCCGTATCCTTTGAACGGGTCCATCGGGTCTTTTACTTCCGGAACAACTGCATCTTTCAGTTCGTCGATATAATTGCTCCAGCGTTGATCAAATAAAGTATCAAGGTTGGTAACGGTTGAATCAATTTTAAAAATCTCCCCGGTATTTCTTGAATAGGTATTATCGAAAACGTTCAGCGAATCAGTCCGGCTGATAGTATACACCAGCGGATTATCGTTGAAACTGTTGGCCAGCATCACATAACCCACACTTCTTGTATCATGATATTTTGCATAACCCCAGTCTGCCGGTTGCTGTGGCCTTGACCAAAGCTTTATCGCTTCTTTATCCCTGAGAAAAAGATTGTGATGAATGCTGTTATGCTGCCCGTGTTCGATAGCAATGGCAATACGGTTATTCCTGAACTGGTTGTCGGCAATATCCGTATTATAACTATACCCGCCCCAGATACCATGATCACATTCAAATATCCTGTTCGCCAATATCCGGTTGCTGCTGAAAGTGGCTTCCACCCCGTTGGTGGGTGCATACGAAAAATCATTACTCATAATGATATTGTCATTACAACCGCCTTTACCACTATCCATGGTTGTTTGCCCGGCCCAGAGAAAGAATCCATCACCGCCATGAGTTACATTATTCTTGTAAAACATGTTATTACTGCTTTGCTCATACACTAATATACCGGCACTATCCTGGCCTCTGCTGTAAACACCATGACTATACCCTCTCACATTAAAGATGACACGGTTGTACAAGATATTGTTCCGGTTGCTGCGGTACATGCCAATGCCAATACCTGAATTGAAGGAAAAATCATTATTCATGATCATCCCGTCATTACATTCCATCAGCATCAGCGCATTTTGCCCGCCGGTTACTTTGCAGTTTTTGATCGTTAAAAAGTTACAACCCCGCAAATACATGGCTGCTCCATAGCGCAGCCATTCATCTTTTTCGTTCTGGTGATAGCTCATCCAGTCAGCCACATCTTCTTTTTCCTGTGTGCTGTTGAGATGCTGGCGGTAGTTATAACTGAAATCACAGTTCTCGATCGTTAGCTTTTCCACATTCCTGGCCAGTAAGGCAACTTTATACCCTTTTGCCGCCAGGTTCTTGATGGTCACATTTTTACTGTTCCGGATCAATATGGCAACACCCACAAATTCATCCGGCCTTTTTTTGGTATTGTTACCTTTCAGTGCTGCATTATTAAAATCAATGGTAATGTTATTGCCTTCAATGATGATGATATGCCGGGACGTATCAGCAGGGGCATCCAGTTTATACAACGCCTTTTTGATCTTAACCGAACGGCTGATCTTCATTCCCGGTACCAGTGCTTTTTCCTGGCTGAAACCAACTGCCGAATAAAAAACAAGCAACAAAAAAGGAAGAATTCTTTTTATCATCGATTTGGATTTTCAGCAACAAGTTAACACTTTCGGTCAAAGTCTTATCCCGGCTGAAAGAGAAGTCTGAAATAAGTTATCCCCTTCCGTGTCAGCTTGAAAACCCGCAAGCAATCCTATTGTAAATCGCCTGCTGAAAGTATAGTTATAATGCAATTGCAAGACACCCCCGATTGAATATGTCCTTTGTGGCGATGAATGCTGATATATTATAACCGGGTAAGGTAATCCTGTAGCTGCAGGGTAGGCAATTTCATAATAATCAGGTAAAGAGGAAGATTGATACCTTAGTAACGGGCCTCCCTTCAATTGAATTCCATGTTCTTCGTTTCTCACAATTCCATAACCGATAAGCCCGGCCAATTGGATTCCGGCAACGTTATACCTTAACGAACCATCTACTTCCCTGTTACCATAGGTGAAATACAATGGATAGTTACCATCATGAACAGTTCCTGATAAAGAAAGCCCCAGGCTCAGCTTTTTCTTTACGTATTTCGAAAAATCGGTTGAAAAAATCACACCTCGCAGATCACCGCTTCCGTGAAAACAGCGTCCAGCTGAAACTTGCAGGTGATAACGGGGTAACTCATTCTTTTGAGCAGACAAGGAAAAAATTGGGAATAGCAAAATGAAGAAGATGAAAAATTTCATCGGATAGGTTTTATTCTGAAAATTTAGGTTTACTTGCAACAATTTACCACAATAATGGACAAAACAGAACAACCTGCTTCCAAAACCAAAAGGGGGTTACAACTTCTGCTGAAGATAGTAGTAACGGTGGCCTGTCTCTGGTTTGTCTACACCAAGATCAGCTTTGCTGAATTGCGATCGGTACTGGCAACAGCCAACCCCGGCTGGTTACTGGTTGCCCTGGTGGTGTTTGTTGGTTCCAAGATCATCGCTTCGTTCCGGCTCAATATTTATTTTAAAAACATCGGGCTTCCCCTGTCCGAAAAAGAGAACCTGAAACTCTTCTGGCTGGGTATGTTTTATAATTTATTCCTGCCCGGCTCTATTACCGGTGATGCTTACAAAGTGATCGTTTTATCCAAACGTTTTAACTGCCCTTATAAAAAAACATCTGCCGCTGTATTACTTGACCGGTTCAGCGGTTTGCTGGCACTCGGGCTGATATTAGCTGTGTATTCCTTTTTTGTATTGGGTAATATCTCTTACAGTATATTACTGCTTGCAGGTGCAATTGCTTCCGTATTTATTTTATTTTTTATTATCAAACGCTTCTTTACGGATTTTACAGCCGGGTTCCGGCCTACTTTTTTCCTGGGATTAGCCGTTCAAACCCTGATGGTGCTTTCCATTTACGCTATTCTTTATGCACTGGGGATACTGGAACAGCAATCTATTTATATTTTCATTTTCCTTGTGGCAGCTGTGGCCAGTGTACTACCATTAACCGTAGGCGGCGGGTTGGGTATCCGTGAATTTGTTTTTTACAAAGGCGCTGTATTTTTAGGCGTGAATGAACATATGGCCATTGTGATCAGTCTTGTATTTTATTTCATTACTTTAGCCGCATCCCTTTCCGGGGCTGTGTTCATCTTCCGGAAAGTATTTGACAAATAATAAAACTTCTTGCCCTATGAGACCCGGGTTGCTGAAAAGAAAAATACTGAACAGCGGTGCCATTGCCATCAGCTATTTCAAGCTCATCCCCGATCTTTTCCGGCTCAATAAAAAATCCCTGGTGCTGGACTGCGGTGCCAATGTAGGCCATATCAGTAAACTGCTATCTTATACCGGCGCTACCATCATTTCTTTTGAGCCAGATCCCGTTGCCTTTAAACAACTCACCCATCGCTGCCGCAACCGGAAAAATATCACCTGCATCCAGAAAGGCGTTTGGGATAAATGTTCGGTTCTTAAAATGTTTACGCATAAAGAATCACTGGATGGTGATGTTTGTTTTACGGTAGGCTCATCCATCATTGCAGAAAAGCAAAATGTAGATACCCAACGAACACAGGATATTGAAGTAATCGACCTGGTAGTATACCTGCAGGAACAGGGACAAAAAGTTGATTTGATAAAACTGGATATCGAAGGAGCAGAAATAGAGATACTCAAAAAGATCATCGCCACGGATACGCATCATCTCTTCAACCGCATGTACGTGGAAACACATGAAACCAGAATACCATCACAGAAAGAAGACCTGGACCTGATCAAACAACAACTGCAAGAAAAAGGGATTGAGAATATCAAACTAAACTGGATCTGAGCAGGCACAAAAAAAGGACTCACGAATGAGCCCTTAACCTTAACGTGTTTTTCATAAATCAGCGAATCGGCCTTTCCCAGGAATCTTAAAAACGGGTGTTTTTCGGATAATAATGCAGCAAACATAATGCCACCAGCTTGTATTTCACCTGATCCGGCTCAATTATTTATAAAAAAGCCCCGCATTTTCAGCGGGGCCTCTATCATTAGAATGACTGGTCTCAATTTATGCACTCACCTTCCCTTTCACCTTCGCTACCCTTCGACTTCGCTCAGGGCAATATCACTTAAGCAGATACTTTACCTTTCACTTTGGCAATTACTTCTTCAGCGATATTGTTCGGTGCAGGAGCATAGTGAGAGAACTCCATGGTAGAAGATGCACGGCCGGATGACAGTGAACGCAGTTGGGTTACATAACCAAACATTTCGCTCAATGGCACTTTTGCCTTGATCACCTCCGCACCGGCACGGGTATCCATACCTTCCATCATACCACGACGACGGTTCAGGTCACCCGTCACATCACCCATGTACTGGGCAGGTGTGATCACTTCCACTTTCATGATCGGCTCCAGCAAAACAGGTTTTGCTTTCCTGGCCGCTTCACGGAAGCCCTGCTTGGCGCAAAGTTCGAATGACATCGCATCAGAGTCAACAGCGTGGAAGCTACCGTCAAATACACGGATCTTCATGTTGTCAACAGGATAACTGGCCAATACACCGGTTGTCATGGATTGCTCAAAACCTTTCTGGATAGCCGGAACAAATTCACGGGGAATGGATCCGCCAAACAGGTCGTTCACAAACTGGTAATGCTTATCAGGATTCTCGGCTTTCCATTCTGCATCCACCGGTCCGAGGCTAAACTGGATATCAGCGAATTTACCACGACCACCCGTTTGCTTCTTCAAGGTCTCACGGTGTTCAACGGTTGCATTGAATGCTTCTTTATAGGCCACCTGCGGTGCACCCTGGTTCACTTCCACTTTAAATTCACGACGCATACGATCGATGATGATCTCCAGGTGCAGCTCACCCATTCCACGAAGGATGGTCTGACCGGTATCCTCATCGGTATTTACACGCAGTGTGGGATCTTCTTCCACGAGTTTGGCAATTGCCATACCCATTTTATCTACGTCAGCCTGTGTCTTGGGTTCTACCGCTACTGCGATAACCGGCTCAGGAATGAACATATTCTCCAGTGTGATCGGATGATCTTCATCACACAAGGTATCTCCTGTTTTGATCTCTTTAAAACCAACGGCTGCACCAATATCACCTGCTTCGATAAAATCAATCGGGTTCTGCTTGTTCGCAAACATTTTCATGATACGGCTGATCCTTTCTTTCTTACCACTTCTTACATTCAATACATAAGAACCGGCATCCAGGTGACCTGAATAGCAACGGAAAAAGGCCAGGCGACCCACGAAAGGATCGGTCATGATCTTAAAGGCCAATGCTGCAAACGGAGCTTTGGGATCCGGTTTGCGGGTGATCTCTTCACCGGTATCAGGATGTGTACCTACTGTATCAGGAATATCGATCGGTGAAGGCAGATAACGGCAAACCGCATCCAGTGCAGTCTGTACCCCTTTGTTCTTGAAAGAAGAACCACACATCATCGGAACGATCGTCAGGTCAACGGTAGCTTTACGCACTGCTTCATGTATCTCATCTTCGGTTATCGTATCGGGGTTATCGAAGAATTTTTCCATCAGTTTATCATCATACTCTGCCACGGCTTCCACCAGGTTAGCTCTCCATTCTTTGGCCTCTTCGAGCATATCAGCAGGTATCTCAATTTCGTCAAAGGTCATACCTTCTGTTTCCATATGCCAGATGATCCCTTTCATTTTGATCAGGTCCACCACTCCTTTAAAGTCATCTTCAGCACCAATCGGCAACTGCAATGGAACGGCCTTGGAACCCAGCATTTCTTTTACCTGCTTCACCACGTTCAGGAAGTCGGCACCGCTGCGGTCCATTTTATTTACGAAACCGATACGGGGAACACCATAACGGTTAGCCTGGCGCCATACGGTCTCCGATTGCGGCTCCACACCATCAACGGCAGAGAACAATGCGATCAGGCCATCCAGTACCCGCATAGAACGTTCTACCTCTACGGTAAAGTCAACGTGCCCGGGAGTATCAATGATGTTGAAAGAGTATTTTTTAGAATCAGCAGTAGCTTTACCCAACACGGTCGGGAAGTTCCACTGGCAGCTCACCGCTGCAGAAGTAATGGTGATACCTCTTTCCTTTTCCTGCTCCATCCAGTCAGTAGTGGCGGCACCATCATGCACCTCACCAATACGGTGGATCATACCTGTGTAGCGGAGGATACGCTCCGTCGTGGTGGTCTTACCGGCATCAATATGCGCCGCAATACCAAAGTTTCTCTGAAGTTTTAAGTCGGCCATGACTATTTGATTTGTGTTTTATGTATTTGAAAAAGTTGGGAATACTTGTTTGTCATCTTCCGGTTCCCTGCTCATCGCCTGTTGTGTCACTCACTTCATCGTTCCGTCCGCTGATCAGCAATAAAAACCGGCCTGTTTGTTGGGAGGTATCAGCTAAAATATTTGATGGTCCCGTATGCGGGAGCAGAAGCTGATATGTAGATTAGACTCTCATAGACTGCCACTTGAAGTAAACCCCTGATCTCACCGGCCGCTATTCACCTTTGGCTTTACCTAATGGCGGCGCAAAGGTAGGGGAAAAATGCAGAAAAAAAAGACCCGGGAGGGCTTAATTTAGGAGCCGGGGGCAGCCTATTACATACCTGAGTATTACCTGCCCCCTTGGTTTAAGCGCTTTTAATATGGCTCAGTTATGCTTCATCTATACAGCTTCCATAGCTCAACCCGCCGGGATTATACTTTTTCCTGTTGTAAGACCATTGCAGCCCATCTCATTCCTGTAATTCCCATTCCTGTTTTACCCGGCTTCCCGCCCTTGTTTTCAAAATAAATCATGCATGACTAAAATGGTAAACTATCATTAGCCAATATGACCATGTCTTTAAAATTAACGGAGGAAGCCTATTTAATTTTTGTTATTAGTCCTGAATGATTGTAATTTCATTTCCCCGTAATACAACTAAAACACTTCATTTACTTAACCTGAAAATCTGATTCCATGGCTTCCAAAAAGAAAGCAAAAAAGAAAGTAGCGCCGAAGAAAAAGGCCGCTAAAAAAGTGGTGAAAAAAGCCGCTAAGAAAGCAGTTGCAAAAAAGAAAGCTGCCCCCAGGAAACCTGCCCGTCCGGCAGGCGGGAAAGCAGTGAAAAAGAAAACAGCGCCGAAGAAAAAGGTAGCTAAAAAAGCCGTGAAGAAGGCTGTAAAAAAAGCGGCCAAGAAAGCGGCACCCGGGAAAAAAGCAGTAAAGAAAGTAGTGAAGAAAGCCGCTCCCAAAAAGCCGGTTGCTAAAAAGAAGCCTGCTGCCAGGAAGCCATCTGCACCTAAACCCGTTGCGGCCCCTGTAGCTGCACCGGTTGAAGTGGCAGTAGTTACACCCGTTGCTGAACCTGTGGTGCAGCCGGAAGTGATGCAGGCAGATATCTTTGAAACAAACAGTGATAATGGCAATGGCGAAGTAAACAACTAAGTCATTTCCTGATATGTTCAAAAGCCGCTCTACATAGTAAAGCGGCTTTTATTTTTCAACTATTCTCAATTGCTGCGATTCCAATAAAAAAACCACCCCGTTAGTACGAGATGGTTCCGTTGAAATGTATCTTGTATCTTTTATACCCTGAAATGCGCAAAAGCCTTGTTGGCTTCAGCCATACGATGGGTATCTTCTTTCTTTTTAAATGCAGCGCCTTCACCTTTGCTTGCTGCCACGATCTCGCCGGCTAATTTATCAGACATGCTGCGACCGTTTCTTTCGCGGCTGTAGCGGATCAGCCATTTGATGCTCAGAGAAATTTTCCTGTCAGGACGAACTTCAGCAGGGATCTGGAAAGTGGCACCACCGATACGGCGGCTGCGAACTTCTACCGCAGGGGTAACGTTCACCAGGGCTCTTTTCCAAACTTCATATCCATCTTCACTGGTTTGCTTGGCCACTTTGTCCAGTGCATCATAAAAAATGTTGAAGGCTCCGCTTTTTTTGCCCTGCCACATCAGGTTGTTGACAAAACGGGTAACCAGTTTGTCATTGAACTTAGGGTCTGGTGCTAAGGGGAGTTTCTTTGCTTGTGCTTTCCGCATGAATGTTAATTTTTAAAGTAACTGCTGTAGCTGAATTTCTTCAAGTATTAAAACTTTACTCAGTACAAATTTTGATTGAATTATTTCTTGGCTTTCTCTTTCTTGGTTCCGTATTTAGAACGGCTCTGCTTACGGTCTTTTACACCGGCAGTATCCAAAGAACCACGAACGATATGATAACGTACACCCGGTAAGTCCTTCACACGACCACCGCGGATCAGAACGATAGAGTGCTCCTGCAGGTTATGACCTTCACCGGGGATATAAGCGATCACCTCCACCTTGTTGGTCAGACGAACTTTGGCAACTTTACGCAGCGCAGAGTTAGGCTTTTTAGGAGTGGTTGTGTACACACGGGTACATACGCCACGACGCTGGGGACACTGATCTAAAGCCCTTGATTTACTCTTGGCCCTGATAATTTCTCTTCCTTTTCTTACTAATTGTTGAATAGTAGGCATTCTGAACCTTTTATTTTTGGGAGGGCAAAGGTAACGGCACAACCCTTAAAATCCAAAAATAAAGAGTTGTTTTTCATTTTTATATCCCCCACCCTGTGGATAAGCCATTTTCAGCCTTAAAAACCGGTTTTATAAACGGTTAGAAGACAGGTTAAGGGAGTGGTTTCCCCAATTTCCGGCCGATATGGGTCAGCGAAATCTCCAGGCTGTTGGTCCCGGTAACCACTTTCCCCGGTTCAGCTATATTAACATCATAGCTTGCCCCGGACACAAAGTTTTGAAAAGCAAAACCAACATAAGGAGGAGCCGCATCCTGAAACCTGTAATTAGCCCGGGCAATAAAAAGGGCCGTTTTTCAACGGCCCCCCTGATAAAATAGTTTTTTGATCAGACTTTCCACATCCAGTTATATTTGTCTTCTCTCCTTCCTTCCCGGATATCGGTGATCCATTTTTTTACCGTCGGGGCAGTCTTCCACGCATCCACATCAAACTCCATCACAAAATCTTTATACCGCAACTCTTTGATCAGGGAGATGGTAGCCGCCGTTCCCGTTCCGAATACTTCGATGGATGTACCGGCTTTGTAGGCTGCAATGACTTCATCAATGCTCAGGTCTCTTTCTTCGACAGTCAATCCCATTTCCTGCAACAAGGTGATGGTACTTAATCTTGTTACCCCACCAAGTATGGTTCCCTGTTCAAGACCGGGTGTGATTGCTTTATTGCCTATTACAAAGAAAACATTCATGGTACCACATTCCTGTACATATTTATGTTCGGAAACATCTGTCCACAATACCTGGTCATATCCTTTTTTCTTTGCTTCTGCGGTTGCCAGCATGGCAGCACCATAATTCCCTGCTGCTTTTGCATAACCTACACCACCGGGAGCAGCACGAACATATTTTTCTTCCACATAGATGCGCATCGGCGCACTGTAGTAAGGACCAGTAGGACTGAGAATGATCATGAATTTATACGTATCGGATGGCTTCACCCCAATCACTTCATCTGATGAGAACATGAAAGGACGGATATACAAAGAATGATCCGCTGATGAGGGTATCCAGTTTTTGTCCAGGGCGATCAGCTGGCGCATACCTTCGATAAATAATTCTTCCGGAACAGGCGGCATCTGCATGCGTTCTGCTGAAATATTAAAGCGGTGAAAATTATCATACGGACGGAAGATAAACGGGTTACCATTCCTGTCTTTGTAGGCTTTGATACCCTCGAAGATCGCCTGGCCATAATGCAAAGCAGCCAACGAAGGGCTTAGTAACAAGGGTTGATAGGGTTTTATTTCAATATTCTTCCACTCGCCATTCTCGTAATCAGCTTCCAGCATATGATCGCTGAAAAAGCGGCCGAAAGGAAGATTTTCAAGATCCAGGTCTTTTAGTTTACTGGTTTCTGCTTTCGTTACTGAAATATCCATAGCTGCGATCATAAAAGTTTACTTTTGCAAGGGCAAAGAAACGAAAAAAACTAACACCTGGTCGTAAATTTGCTGACAGATTATGGACATCAACCACATTCATTTACCGGCATCAGCCATTGCCTCGCTTTACGCTTCCTCCCTGGTTGATACAGGAGAGATAACTGCCAAAGAAATACCTGTTACAGAAAAAAAAGTTGTTCCCGAACCGGTCAAACAAGGTGAATTCAAATCACTCGGTGATAATGCAAAAAATATATTGGTGGTTGTTAATACCAGTGAAGCGGTTCATTTACCTGATGATGAATTACAATTCCTGACCAATATGCTGACTGCCTGTAAGCTCAGTTTGGCAGATGTTGCCATCGTTAACATCAATCAGCAACCCGCTTCTTACAAAGAACTGATCAGCACTTATAAAAGTAAAATTGCTTTATTGTTTGATATTGAACCTGCAGGTTTTGGTTTACCCATGAGTTTCCCTTTTTACCAGATACAGCCTTTTGCGAATTGTTCTTTTCTGTATACTCCTTCTCTCCATGAAATAGAAAAAGATAAAATAGAAAAAAGTAAACTCTGGGTTTCCTTACGAAGACTCTTTAATATCTGATCCCTGTTTATGAAATTGATCTTTGCCACCAATAACCAGCATAAAGTAGAAGAGATCCGTGCCGTGATCGGCGACAAATTCGAATTGCTGACCCTGCAGGATGCCGGTATTGCTATTGATATTCCTGAACCACACGATACCCTGGAAGCAAATGCTTCTGAAAAGTCTCAAACCATTTACCGGATGACCGGCACTCATTGTTTCAGTGAAGACACTGGTCTTGAAGTGGCTGCACTCAACGGTGAACCGGGAGTGAAAAGTGCCCGGTATGCGGGAGATGACCGGTCCTTTGATCAAAATATTGATAAGCTTTTGATTAATTTGGCGGATAAAGAAGACCGCAGTGCCCGTTTCAGGACAGTCGTGTCTGTAATTATTGATGGAAAAGAAACCCTGTTTGAAGGAATTTGTGAAGGAACCGTTATAAAAGAAAGAAGAGGCGGCAAAGGTTTTGGATATGACCCCGTGTTTATTCCTGCGGGTGCGGATAAAACCTTTGCAGAAATGACCCTGGAAGAAAAGAACCTGTTCAGCCACCGTAAGAAGGCAACCGAAAAGTTGGTAGCATTTTTGAATATCTTGTAAATAAACCACCCAAAATTGACCCCACAACGCAACCAAAATATTACCGAAAGCGACCTAATTAATGGATGCAAGGAAGGCGACAGAAGAATGCAGGAGGAAATGTATCGCCGTTTATCCCCCCGCATGTACGCTGTTTCTCTCCGTTATGCTTCCAATGCCGAAGAAGCTGAGGATATTCTACAGGAAGGATTTATAAAAGTCTTTAAAAAGTTAGACAGTTTCCGGGGCGATGGTTCTTTTGAAGGCTGGGTGAGACGGATCTTCGTTAATACCGCTATTGAACATTTCCGCCGCAAGAGATACCTGCAACCTGTTACGGAAAAAGAAGAGAATACGATTGAAGGAAAATCGCTTTCTGCACTGGATGGTTTGGCGGAGAAAGATATCCTGGCATTGATACAGGAATTATCACCCGGCTACCGGACGGTCTTTAATATGTACGTGGTGGAAGGCTATACGCATAAAGAGATTGGTGATATGCTTGGCATCAGCGAGGGAACCAGTAAATCACAATTGTCGAGAGCCAAAGTGATTTTACAGGAAATGGTCAGAACATTTTTAGATGAACAACGTGAAGCAAGAGTAAAGTCATGAACGATTCATTCTCACATAAACTATACAATCACACAGCAGAGCCACCGGCTTCTGCCTGGAAAAAAATAGCCCTTGCCCTGGATGAATCGCATTTGTCTGATAAGTTTACCGCCACCTTACAAAATGCAGTTGTAAATCCCCCGGCTTCGGCCTGGGTTTCTATTGCTGCAAGTTTGGAAAAACTGGAAATGAGTAACCAGTACCCGTCTACTTTGGCCAATATGGAAGTAGCACCCCCTGCAACAGCATGGGAAAAGATCAGCCAATCACTCCATACCGGAGAAGAAACTCCTGCTAAAGAACAACGGAGGATATTTCCTGTACTACGTTATGCAGCAGCAGCCGTGTTTGTTGGTTTTGTTGCCTTTGGTGCTGTGAAATTGCTGAACAACAAAAAAGAAAACAATGGCCTTGCCGGTACAACTGAAATACCCGGAAAGCAAAATACAGACAGTCCGCTGAATAATGATCCGGCAATTACTACAGACCAGGTTACTGAAGAAGTTGTTCAATCCCAGGATGCCATAGATGCAGCAGCATTAGAAGAAAGTAAGGGCACATTCGCCAGTCTTGATATGTCAGACAGGCAAAAGATGAGAAAGATCAACCAGGATCTTTTCATGGAGGAAGTTTCCACGGTGAATACGGATGCGGATTTGATATTGCCAGAAGTCATTTTTCAGCGGCTCGAATGTACAGATGTAGCTGTGCCTGTCTATGCAGCCACAAACGCTGCCATTGATATGGCCAGCCGTTATTCTTTGCTGATGACGGCTGACGGGCATATTGTAAGAGTATCCAAAAAATTAAGCAGCCTTATCTGCTGTGTGTCCGGCGAAGAACAGGATGAAGATTGCAAGAACCAGCTGAACCAATGGAAGAAGAAGATCGCTGATTCACCGGTTGCCCCATCCCCCGGCAACTTCATGGATATACTTAGTTTGTTGCAGACCCTGAAGGACTCTAATCTCTAAGCTGTTCTTCAGTACTGTTTTCCTTAATTTTATTCAAACTACGATTCATGGCCCGGATAAAGATCGACCTGCCTGCCACATTCAGTTTTTCAACAACTATACCTGTCCGCATCACTGACCTTAACTATGGCAGCCATGTGGGGAATGACGCTGTCTTATCTATCATTCATGAAGCAAGAATGCAGTTCCTGGCACATTATGGTTATTCAGAAATGGAGTTTGCCGGCGTGGGTATGATCATGAGTGATGTGGGCATCGAATTCAAAAGCGAATTATTCTACGGAGACACGGTGATCGCATCAGTAACTGCTGCGGCTTTCTCCAAAGTGGGTTTTGAATTATATTATTTACTGGAGAAAGAAACAGCCGGTAAAAAAACAACTGTAGCAATTGCTAAAACAGGAATGATCTGCTATGATTATGGGAGGAAGAAAATTGCAGCAGTACCGGAAGAGGCAAGAGAAAAACTAAATCCTTAACTTCAGGAGTTCCAAATGCGCCAGTTCTCTTCTGCCTGCAGTACCAGCATATCAGCCCCATTCTTTATAGCAGCCCCCCGCTCCTCTCCCTGTTGAAGAAACATTGTGTTTTCCGGGTTATATACCAGGTCATACAAAAAATGTCTCCCGGTAATGAACTCATAAGGGATAGCCGGGCAACTCTCATTAGCAGGAAACATGCCCAATGGAGTAGTATTGATGATCACTGTATTTTCCTCCATTGTCTTTTTATCAATATCAGTATAAGTAAGTGTTGACTGATCGTGGATGCGGCGGCTGACAATATCGTAACCGATATCCAGTTGTTTCAATACATAGATCACCGCTGCGGTGGCTCCTCCATTGCCCAGGACCAATGCTCTTGTATGATGCGGCTTCAGGAAAGGGGCAAAACTTTTTTCAAAGCCGATATAATCCGTGTTGTAACCATATAGTTTTCCATCAATGATCTTAATGCAGTTACAGGCGGTCAGCCCTTCGGGAATATTAGCAGTGGAATGAAGAAAGGGCAATACCAGTTGCTTATAGGGTATCGTAACTGCCAACCCGCAAAGATCAGGATGTGGAGCCAGTACTTCCGGGATCAATTCATCAATAGAGACAATGGGAAAATTGTCAAAGCGGCAATCTGTCAATCCTTCTCTGTCAAACTTCTCATCAAAATACTTTTTGGAGAAAGATTGAGCCAAAGGATAACCGATCAGTCCGTAGCGACGCATCAGGCATTTTCTTTTTTATCAAGGTATAAACTGAAGGTGTCGCCCCGCAAACCGATACGCATTGCTTCCAGCGGAATGACTTCGGTGGGTGCAATGTTGCCGAGGTTGGCATTGCAGCCCAGTAATTCAATAAAATATAATTGCTGTGCTTTCTGCGGTGCTTCCCAGATGATCTTTTCACCGGGTATCTGTGTCAGTATCTCCTGCACGAGACCTTCTCTTACTTCTCCGCTTCCCCGGTAGATACCCACATTACCAGCTTCTCTTGCTTCCGCAATTACATAGGTGGAGCCGGCTTCCAGTTCGGCCCGCATCAGTTCAATCCATTTATAAGGAGGAATGATATGTGCAGCGTCTTTACTACCCACTTCGCTCAATACCGTACCATGTTTGGTTAATTTTTCAATATACCCGCATTTTTCAGCATGCGGGATGGTGATGGAGCCGTCACTCACTTCCATATAACTGATACCATACTCTTTGCACACCGATATATAGTCATCAAACTGGTTACGGATCAAAAAGGCTTCAAACAGGGTTCCCCCGAAATAGATCGGGATATTATAGGAACGGTACACTTCGAGTTTCTCTGCCAGGCTGGGGGTTACAAAGGAGGTTCCGAATCCGAGTTTCACAATATCCACATGGGGATGCGAAACACTCATAAAATTCTTTGCTTCATTAACACTGAGTCCTTTGTCCATAACCATGGTCAATCCTGATAAACGGGGCTTTGCAATACGCTCAGGAATCTGCGACAGATTAAAATTCATACATGTACATATTTGATTTTCAAAATGGAGAGCCGGTTTTATCAACCGGCGGGCAAAAATAGGGAAGATTCAGCAGAGTACTGTTGACACAAGCACTCCATGCAGTTACCTGTTCAGATCGATCTTTTTCGTTTGAACCGGGCCAGGATATCAACTACTGACTGGTTCTGTAAAACAGCAGGATTGAGCTCTATGAATTTTTTCAGCAGTTTTGGAGATTTCTCCATCCCTTTTTCCAGTTGCAATAAGGCTTCTTTTGTTTTTCCCATGGCCATCAGCAAAGCAGACTTATAGAAAATAAAAATGGGCTTATTACCGGTTACTTCTGCGGCCACCTGCACCTGTTCAAGTCCTTCTTCAAAATAACCTGCTGTGTGCAGGCAACGGATCAATGCTTCCCAACCGGCGGCGTTTTTGGGTTTTATCCGAACTACATTGGAAAAATACTGCACAGCATCTTTATACTGCTCCAGTTTCAGTTTACTTTCCCCCATCAATAAATTATACTCTGACTGGAGGCGGTGTATCTTCATCGCCTGGTCTAATTGCTTGCAACAGCTCTCCCATTGCCCTTCATTAAAATAAGTACAGGCGATCTTGTAAAAAAGCTTGCTGTCATCCTGCCGCATATGCGAGGCCTTGCGGTAATAAAAACGTGCCTGGGCAAAATTCTTCAGCCTGTCATAACAATGGCCGAGGGCTTCAAAGATCACATCTTCGGGCTTTGCCAATTCATTCACCTTTTCCAATGCCTCAATAGCCTCTTTATATTTCCTGAGACGGATATAAGCATCGCCCATATTCCGGTAGGCATAATCAAATTTTTCATCAATGGTGATCGCATACTGGTAGGCATCAATTGCCTTTTCATACAGTTTTAATCCCTGGTAAGATGCTGCCAGGTTGAACCAGGCCAATTCACTGTAGGGATATTCATCAATGATCTGCTGGTGCAGGCGGATGCTCTCTTCGTTGCGGCCGGTAAAATCTGTCCAGAAGCAGATTTTATACAAGGCCTCCTCATTGGTGGGATCATCCCCGAGGATGAGTTTCAGGCAATCAAATACTTTATCGAACTCTTCATAATCATCATATACATCGGCCAGTTCAAATAACAATTCCAGTCTTTCTTCTCCTTCAAACAGCGTCAGTGCCTCCTGCAGTAATACCACCGCTTTTTCCTGCTGATCGAGTGCAAGAAATATATCTGTTTTGAGTATATAGAGGTTGATATCCCCACTGTCCAGCAGTTCGGCCTGCTCCAGTATCAGCAGGGCTTTTTTATAATTCCGGGAAGCGACAAGTATATCCGCTTTCTTGATCAGCAAAATGGAGGAATAGGGATATTGCTCCATCGCAAAATCTGCTGCTTCGGAAGCCCTGGTCAGGTCTTCGTTTTCCTGGAAATAGTCAATTATTTTTTCAAATGCATCTTCTTCGATAAATGAGTGCTGGCGGCCATTTTTGAGATTTTCGTATCGTTTGAGCAGTTCTCGGATCTCTTCCCGGTTCTCCCGGTGTTGATTTTCTTTCATGAATTCCGGACTTTTAATGAGCTAAAACTTTTAAAGAGCCAGTCAGGCAGCAAAATCCCTTTACCCCCTGAAATATTTATTTACAACAAGTTAATTCAAAATACCTGAAAATTAAACCGGGTAGTTTTCCCCAGCTGTGTACAATCGGGCAAAAATAATTCAGTCCCGGCGTAACAAAACAGTAAAAACAGCGTTAAACATCTATTAAAGTTCTGGATAAACGGTTTGTTAAATTCCTTTTTTTGAAGTTATCTTTGTCCCACATTGGAAAACAAGAAGCACATATCATTTAAGTTCCCCGGAAGGACACTGGCTGTCATTGCGTTGATCAGCCTCACCACAGTTGCTGCTTTTGCAACATTGGGAGATGGCAGGGTCAAAAAGAGCAAGCCCGGCCAATCTTTGCTGACCAATAAAACAAAGACCACTTCTTTCTCACTCCGTTCCGGTTATAGTTTCAGGGGCAGCCAGGTTATCAATACCCAGGCACAAAACTTTGTAAGCCTGAACACGGTTCTTACTTACCAGAAAGGAAATACAACTTATATCGTTCCCCTGAAGAAGAAAGTATTGCTGCCCAACGTTAAGGTTGACATCAGCAACAGGCAATTCCGCCATAATTAATTTCCCCTGCTTTCCGCATAGGTCATCACCCTGTAGCCTGATTTAGGCAGGTCAAATTTTATTTGTGCCACCGGGTTAAAGCTGATATTCGAAACCGTATAAGTAACCATCAATTTACCCATCGCCGCTTCGTATTGCATAGCCAGTCCCGGCAGATTCTTGTTCAGGTATTGAAAATCCTTATTCACAGGAACAAGTTCTTTGGTGAAATACACCGTAAAGCTGGTACTGTCGGCCAGTTTACCAATCGCTTTCTGGCAATTATACCCTGCAATTGTTTTATACTCCTCCACGTAGGTAAACACAATGCCTTCATATTTTTTATTGGACTCTTTCCAGTTGGCAGCAGTCATATTTATCATGTATTTCTGTTCGCCATAATCCTTCAGTACCGTTACATTACCGGTTTTCCCGTCAATAATGGTTGACTGTGTGCCCAGCGAACTGATCATTTCTGAACGGCTTGAATTTCCTTTCAGGTAAATCACACTGGTGGCTCCATCCAGCAGATCGGCCGCCTGGGGTTGTTCATTATTGGTATTAATAACAATGTCATAAGAGATCGTGGCCTCCGTTAACCGCTTTTGTGCATGCAGCACAGAAGAGAGCATTCCTGCAACAATGATTAAGGATATAGCCGTTATTTTTTTCATGGTAAGTTGTATCTGGTTAGTATAACAAAAAGACGTGCCAAATTAGACAATAAGTTGCGTAATGAAAAAATCCGGGTGGCTGCTGGCCAAACCCGGATCTTCTTATGAGTACTTTAACGAAGTTTATCTTTTATTCTTTTTCTGCATCTCTTTCATCTGTTTCTGCTGCTCCTGCATCTGTTCCATCCGTTCCTGCCATTTCGATTTGGTTTTCGGCTTTTTCCGGTTGGCTTCAATCTTGGCCAGTATCTTATCATGATCAATGATATAATTCTGGATCACAAACTGGAGTAAGAGGGTGATCAGGTTAGAAACTGTATAATACCAGGTCAATCCTGAAGGCAGCCTGTTAAAAAAGAACAACAGGAAGATCGGGAAGATATAAGGCAAATACTTCATTACCGGGTTACTCTGATCCGGTGTCATGCTCATACTATAAACAGAGATCAGGAAACTGGTCAATACCGCTGTAATATTGAAAAGACTGATATGATTACCGAACAAAAAGCTGATCACCGGTATGTCACCGAACTGGATCACCATATCCGGTGCAGACAGGTCGCTGGACCATAAGAATTCCGCTCCGCGAAGCCCCACTTCCGAGTTAAAGAAACTGAACAAGGCAAAGAAGATCGGTATCTGCAATAAAGCCGGTATACAACCACCCAAGGGGTTCACCCCGGCTTCCCGGAACAGTTTCATCTGCTCCACGCTGATCTGTTGCTGATCATCACCGAACTTCTCTTTTAACTTAGCGATCTCCGGACGTAATGCTTTCATCTTGGCACCGCTGAGGTAACTGGAATAAGTCAACGGGGAAATGAGCAACCTGATCAATAAGGTAAGCAAGGCGATCACAATACCGTAGTTGCTGACGAAACCCCGGATAAAATCAAAGATCGGGAGCATGAAATATTTGTTCAGCGGACGTACAAACGAATAGATGCCCTGTCCCAGGTTAACCAGTCGTTCAAACCGCAGATCATATTTCTTCAGCAGGTGATAGTCAGAAGGGCCATAATAAATACTGAAATCAGCCCCGGCTTCACTTTGCACGGGCACAGCCACTTTCAAATTAGTGGTTGACTGTACAATAATATTCGTATCCGTAGATGATGGAATACTCCATTCTATCTTCCCGGAAGAAAAATTGTTTTTTGCAACGAGGATGGTAAAGAAGAAACGCTGCCTTACTCCCACCCATTTCACTTTATCATCAAATACCTTATCGTTTGTTTTAGCGATGGTATGATAATCAAATTCATCATCCAGCACATAACCGACCTGGGTATTTTCTCTTTCATACGACACAGAAGATTCCTGCTGTGCAGCGGTGTACTTCCAGGAAAGATTCATGGTACCGCCTGTTAATAATTTATCAGCCCCTTTCATCTTCACGGAAAAATCGATCATGTAATCGTTCTTCTTCACCGTAAACTGGTGGGTGATGGAAGCTGCAGAGGTGCTGTCGTTAGATTGTGTACTTAAAGAATAGGTAGTGCTGCCATCTGCATTTTTAACCGAGTCGATCTTACTAAATAAAAGATTTGCCGTTTCATCCGTGGTCTTGTCACCGGTGTTAACGGTATAACTGATCTTATCAAAATCAGTTCCGGCCAGTTTTACCAGGCCGCTGTCCTGGTTCTTATAATTTTTCAGCTCCACCCATTTCGGCTGACCGCCATGCGTGGTAAATGCCACTTTGAAAACTTCATTCTCTGCATAGACCAGTTGCTCAGCCGCTGTTTTTGCAGTAGGGAATCCTCCTGCTTTGATCTTGCTGTTAATAGTATCATTCCGTAAAGAATCGGCTTGTTTGGCGATAGGGTCGAGCTTAGGATTTTTTGCCTTATCGATAGAATCCTTGATACGCAGTTCTTCGGCTTCCTGCTTCTTGAATGCAGCCTGTTCCTGGTTATTGTAATAAAAATAGCCAAAGAAAAGAGCCGCCAACACTACAAAACCGATGACGGTATTACGATCAAACTTCATGCTGAGTAAAAATTTAAAGACGGCAAAGATAGGGTAATCAGCCGGGAGTCGCCAGCCAGGAATCTTGAGCCTTTACACTCATTTTACTCCCGACTCAAGACTAATTCAGTCCAGGCTCATTAAATCATTTCACTCTGCAGCAACGGATTTTTCACTTCCGACTTCTTTTCTGCATATTCCTTGGCGGCTTTGATAAAATGGACAAAGATGGGTTGCGGGGCTTCCACCGTACTTTTCAGTTCGGGGTGGTATTGTACACCTATAAAGAAGGGATGATCTTTTAATTCTACGATCTCCACCAGCCCGGTGCCGGGGTTCTTACCACTGGCCATCATACCGGCATTTTCAAACTGTTCCAGGTATTTATTATTGAACTCCCAGCGGTGGCGGTGTCTTTCACTGATTGAAGGGCTTCCGTAGATACGCATCGCCAGTGAACCTTCTTTCAAATCGCAGGGGTATGCTCCCAGCCTCATCGTTCCACCCTTCGCTGTGATCTTTTTTTGTTCTTCCATCAGGTCAATCACCGGTTCTGCTGTATCCGGGTTCATTTCGGTGGAATGTGCATTTTTTAATCCCAGTACATTCCGGGCAAATTCGATCACTGCCATTTGCATACCCAGGCAAATACCGAAGAAGGGAAGTTTATTATCCCGTGCATATTTCACCGCCACGATCTTTCCTTCCACACCCCGGTGTCCAAAACCCGGTGCTACTAATAAGCCATCCAGGCCGGCCAGTTTTTCCGATACATTATCCTCAGTTATAAATTCACTGTGCACATTGATGATCTGCACCTGGCATTCATTCATCGCTCCTGCATGTACAAATGATTCCAGGATGGATTTATACGCATCCTGCAGTTCAATATACTTCCCGATAAGCCCGATCGCCACTTTGCTCTTGGGATATTTCAGTTTATCCAAAAACTCTTTCCACTTTGATAATTCGGGTTCATTAAAACCAGTCAGGTTCAGTTTCTTCATGGCAATAATATCCAGCTTCTCCCGCATCATCAGCACCGGCACTTCATAAATAGTAGGCGCATCCGCTGCTTCAATCACCGCTTCCATTTTCACATTACAGAACAAAGCGATCTTGCGGCGCAGTTCAGGTGTCAATGGTTTTTCAGTACGGCAAACCAATATATCCGGATGCACCCCTTCCTGGCTCAGCATACGAACACTGTGCTGGGTGGGTTTTGTTTTTAATTCTTTGGCGGCTTTCAGGTAAGGGATCAGTGTCAGGTGTACCACCAGCGTATCTTCTTCCGGCAATTCCCATTGCAACTGGCGGACCGCTTCCACGAAGGGCAAACTTTCAATATCACCCACTGTTCCTCCAATTTCCGTGATCACCACATCATACTGGCCACCCAGTCCCAGTTGCAGCATTCTCCGTTTGATCTCATCGGTAATATGCGGCACCACCTGCACGGTTTTGCCGAGGTAAGCGCCTTCTCTTTCTTTATTAATCACTGTCTGGTAAATTCTGCCGGTGGTTACGTTATTCGCCTGCGAGGTAGGTATATTCAAAAAACGTTCGTAGTGGCCAAGGTCCAGGTCGGTTTCAGCGCCATCATCTGTTACAAAACACTCACCATGTTCATAAGGGTTCAGTGTTCCGGGGTCCACGTTGATATACGGGTCAAATTTCTGGATTGTTACCCGCAACCCTCTTGCCTGCATCAGCTTGGCTAATGAAGCGGCAATAATGCCTTTACCCAATGAGGAAGTAACACCACCTGTAACAAATATATACTTAGCCATTATCTATGGTTATTAATTTCAAAATCGTTACCGTTGAATTTTCATACAATAAAAAAGACCTGTTGCACAAAAATTCAGCAGCAATTAAAAAAACAATAAAATGATCTGATTATTCGCCCTGTCCCTTTGACCAGCGGAAGTACTTCGACAAGCTCAGTATAAGAAATATCCGGGAGGTCATGCAAAGCTAATTGAAATTTGCTTGCCTCAAAAATCCATCTTGATACATGTGGAAAAAAGCAGGTATTTTAGACCGGAAAATCAACCACGCATGAAATCAACCATCACCCTGCTGCTCAGTCTCTTGATCACCCTCAATCTTTTTTCGCAGAAAACCTATATCTGGTGCGGCTCTCTTATTGATGGCCTTGCCGATGAGCCCAAAAAGAACATGACCATCGTGGTCGAAAAAAATAAGATCATCGCTGTGGAAAACGGTTTTTCGAAACCTGGTACAAATGACAGGTCAATAGATCTGAAAACAAAAACCGTCACCCCGGGCTGGATCGATATGCATGTGCACCTGGAATTTGAAACCAATCCCAACCGCTATATCGAAACCTATACGCTGAACCCGGCCGATTATGCATTTCAATCCGTGAAGTTTGCCGACACCACGCTGATGATCGGTTTCACCACGGTCAGGGACCTGGGCGGAAGCGGTGTCAATATTTCCCTGCGCAATGCCATTAATAAAGGCCTCATCAAAGGGCCCCGCATATTCACGGCCGGTAAATCCATTGCCACCACCGGCGGACATGCCGACCCCACCAATGGTTATAAAAAAGATATCCAGGGCGATCCCGGTCCCAAAGACGGAGTAGCCAACGGACCCGATGAATGCCGCAAAGCTGTTCGCCAGCGGTATAAAGATGGTTCCGACCTTATCAAGATCACAGCCACCGGTGGTGTACTCAGTGTGGCCAAGAGCGGAAAAAATCCCCAGTTCTTTGAGGATGAACTGGAAGCCATTGTAAAAACAGCCAAAGACTATGGATTCAAAGTAGCCGTGCATGCACATGGTGCCGAAGGCATGAAAAGAGCGGTCAAAGCCGGTGTCAATTCTATTGAGCATGGAACCTTTATGGATGATGAAGCCATTGCCCTCTTCAAACAATACGGCACCTGGTATGTGCCCACCATCACCGCCGGTAAAGCCGTAGGTGATTCTGCCAAGATCCCCGGTTACTATCCACCCGTGGTAGTGCCCAAAGCATTAGAGATCGGCCCGCAGATACAAAGCACATTTGCCAAAGCGTATAAGGCCGGGGTAAAGATTGCCTTCGGCACCGATGCCGGGGTGTACAAACATGGTTTGAACTGGCTGGAGTTTGTGTATATGATCGAAGCCGGTATGAAACCCATGGATGCCATTAAATCAGCCACCATCAGTGCGGCCGACCTGCTCGGCGAAAAAGATAAACTCGGCAGCATCGAAGCCGGCAAACTCGCCGATATCGTGGCCGTAGATGGCGATCCCTTAAAAGATGCAAGGGTATTTGGCAAAGTGGTGTTTGTAATGAAGGATGGGGTGCAGTACAAGTAAAATATTGTAACCAACTGCTATACTACTATCATCGCCTGTTGCGTCGCACTCTTCAGGGTTCGGTTCGCTACTCAGCAATTTTCGAAACCGTCCTGAATCGATACGCATTATCTGATTCAAGGGCTGTCCCGTAGGGACATTTTACTGGTAGAATATAAATGCAGGACTGATACCCGTTCCATCGGAACGGTTTGTGCAATTGTTATAAAGCACAAAGCGTCCCTCCGGGACGCCACGACCCGACATATGAAATATTTTCTACCGGTAATGTGTTCCGATGGAACATGGAAGAATTTTTTCCTCACCAGTTTTCAGTCATTGCTGGTATTCCAACTGGCACCAGGCCGATACGGCTGACAGGTTCTTTTTCTAAGGCAACAGAAATTTCTTAATCTTGTAATGATCCCATCCACAAAATTTAAGGCAGCATGAATTGGAAAATAATAGCTGGTGTATTAATTATTTTTGGGGCTTTAAAAGAATTGAGTTCAATAATAAGTAACTATCGTTCCGGCAAACTTGAGTTTTGGCCATTTGGTGCTGACATAGCTTGTATTGCTCTAATAATTGCGGGTGTTGTGCTAATTCGAAATGGTCTAAAGCAAAAAAACAATTTAAGGCAACGCTAAGAAATAATATTTCATCCTAGTGGTAAAAAACACCAACAACGGTATAAATACTTATTAAAAGTTCGCATGAGAAAGAAAATAGTAATACTCTTTGCATTGTATCTCTTCATCTTTTATAGCAACAAAGTTTTCGGACAATCTAACAAGGACTCTTTAATTAAAAGGAGTACAACTCTTGAGTTCAAGAATGATACTTTATTTACCGATACAGGCCTGAAATTTTTTGTTGGTCAAAAGCTAATTATAGGTAACCCGGCTGGCAATGACGGATATTACAGATCAATAATTGATAAAAGAGCAGCTTTAGTTCCTTCCATTTGGGGACAGGACCCGAGATATCCTTATGCAATAGAAAATCATGTTAATAAGAAAAAAAGCAGAGAAAAGGTAAAAAAGAATCTTATACCTGGAAATTCGGTAAGTATAAAAGGAATCGGGTATTCTAAGACAGGTAAACCATATTTTTATGCCGCTTCTATTTCTACAGGAACCGGAGATTTTGTTTGTGACTTAAAATTTGCACTCCTTTTAAATGAGCTTATACTGCACCCCTGAAGCATTACAGCTCTTCGTTTTGGTGAGTACCCCAGCTCTGCAAAACTTACAGTTTCGTAACCTTATTATATCGCCTTAGGCGAATAACACATCCTCCACCATTGGTTAAAACCAACCGGCAACATTTCCAACATATAGCCAACGGCGAAAACTGCCGCCCTCTGCAAAACCCGGCAGAAGGTTGGCCGGTACAAAAAACACGGGATTAAAACAGTAGTTTTCAATGCCCCTATTTTTGTAATTTGAGTTCAGACCGCCTGCATTTATAGGTTGCGGGCCCTGCCAACAGGCTCCTGCTCCCAATCAACAGGAAAAAGAAGTGAACAAAGAAGACACTATACCATCACAAATTGAACCACTGCTGAACTACTTTCAAAAAGTGATTCCCCTGAACAAGGAGGAAAAGCAATTGGTTACCGACTTGTTCAAACCAAGGCTGTACCGGAAAAGACAATATGTTTTGCAGGAGGGTGATATATGCAACCAATTAAATTTTATTGTGCGGGGTTGCCTGCGTCTGTACAAAACAGATGACAAAGGCAATATCCATATCCTGCAATTTGCTGCCGAAAATTGGTGGCTGAGCGATATCGGCAGTTTTCACGAACGGAAACCTTCGGACCTCCATATTGATGCGCTGGAAGACAGCATGATATTACAGATCAGCTACGACAACCTGGTTTCCCTTTACACAAAAGCCTCTAAATTCGACCGCATTTTCAGGGTGCTGGTTGAAAATAGTTTTGTATCCCTTCAAAAGCGATTGTTGCAAACGATCAGTTCTACCGCCGAAGAGCGGTATTTATCCTTTACGGAAACGTATCCGCACCTCAACAACCACCTGCCGCAAACACAGATTGCTTCCTTCCTGGGCATTACCCCCGAGTTTTTAAGCCGTTTAAGAAACAGGCAGACCAAAAAATCTTAAACTACATCAATACTATTTCTTGATGCAGTGCATTGGAGCGAGGCTTCTTTCCGGGGCATCTTTGCCCCATCAATTTATTCTTACACGTTAAAAAGAAATAGTATGACAATAATTAAAACTGCCGCAACACTATTCGCCATTGCCGCAATAGTAACCCTTACAAGCTGCGGAACCAATGGAACCAATGCTGCCAGCAAAGCCGAAATTGATTCACTAAAAAATCAAATCACACAACTTACATCCGGGAGCGAAGCCATCGCAACACATCTTGCTACATTCGATACACTTGATTATACCATATTCAGTAACCAGCAATGGACCAGGATGTATGAAAGTCATTCAAAAGACATCAAAGTAACCTGGCCTGACGGACATGTTACGATTGGACTTGAAAAACACATTGAAGACCTGAAAGCATTGTTTGTATATGCACCCGACACAAGAATTAAAGAACATCCCATTCGTTTCGGCGCCGGGCATATGACCGCAGTAACGGGTGTATTCGAAGGAACATTTACCCAACCAATGCCGGTTGGAAACGGACAATTTATTCAACCCACCGGCAAAACCTTTAAAATGCCGATGGCAACTATTGGGATATGGGGAGCAGACGGCACCATGATCGAGGAACATTTGTTTTGGGACAATCAAACCTATATGAATCAAATTGGCCCTGGAAAATAATTCTGTTATCAACAATTAAAACTTTTAGCATGGCAACAACTCCAAAAGTAGCCGTAATCGGCTTGGGAAATATCGGGAAAACAATCGTCCAAAATTTGGTAAAAGGCAATCGTCCGGTCATTATTGCCAGCCGGAAATTAGAAGAGGCAACGGCATTGGCACAGGAATCAGGAACACTTGTAACAGCAGCTGAAACTGGCGACGCCATTAAGAATGCTGATATTATTATATTGTCTGTTTGGTTCAGCACCATACAGGAATTGTTTGCACAATATGGCACTGAACTGCAGGGAAAGATCATCATTGACCCTTCCAACCCGATTGCGCCGGACGAAAATGGCGGGTTCAAAAAGATCATTGGCGAAAAAGAATCCGCTGGACAGCTGAATGCTGCCCTCTTGCCAAAGGGTGCAATACTGGTTAAAGCCTTCGGAACATTAGGAGCGGCGTCTTTAGCGAGTGCAGCATTTCAAACACCTGAAAGATCTGTATTATTTTATGCTGCTGACGATACCACTGCTGATGCAGTGGTAGAGCAACTGGTACGGGACAATGGTTTTGATGCCGTCAAAGTGGGTGGTTTAGACCAATCCATCCGTATTGAAGTGTTTGGCGATTTACACGAATTCGGGGCATTGGGCAAAGTTGTTACAAAAGCCGGGGCCATTGCTAAATTGCAGGGAGCTATTATTGAATCATAAATCTCATACTTATGTATATCAGCAAACTATTTACATCCCTGTGTTTCGTTGCGGGAATCTCCTTTGGCGTTACGGCCCAAGGCCCTGCCAACTGGAAAAGATTACAGCTTGGGAAACGGACCTTCGAGTTGCACAACGTAACCGGAGAAATTGTCCAATTCCAGGGCAAAAAAGTATTGAAGATTGAACGGGACCTGGTTGCCCTTCCTTTTGACAGTACTAATATTGAAGCCACCGTGGATGAACCACATTATGCTAAGCTGGCTGACCTGGATGATTTTGAAAACGGAACTATCGAAGTGAAAATGTACAGCCAGCTTCAAAATCCCCCGCCTTATGCCGGCATTGCAGGGTTTATTGGAGTATATTTCAAAATACAGGCAACCGATTCAGCGTATGAAAGTATTTACGTAAGACCCAAAGTGGGACGGGCAACTAACCAGTTATTCAGAAATCATGCGGTTCAATACATTTCGTATCCCCATTACAAATTTGATACGTTGAGAAAAATAGCTCCATTTAAATATGAAGGCTCCGCCCCTGTTGCATTAAATGAGTGGATCACGATGCGGATAGAAGTGAATGGTGAAACAGCCGAAATGTTTATAAATGATATGAAATACTCCAGTTTTATTGTAGATAAAATGCTGGGCAAAAACAAAAAAGGGGGAATTGGATTGTACGTAGATATTGGCACCACCGGGTATTTCAAAGATTTAAAAATAACAAAGAGAGCCTTGAAAGTAAAAACGGGACCTGGCGAAAAGGTCAATGGCATTTAGTAATCCTCCTGGCTCAGCTCATCGAAACTTCCAGTTTCGCAGCTATATTATATCGCCTTTGGCGAATAACATATCCTCCACAATTGGTTAAAACCAATCCAGGAGCATTTATAAACACATTGCTCACGGTTTAAACCTTGAGCCGTAAAATACAACCGGGAACAATAACCGTTTTAACGGTTTGTGTTGTTAATGAAAAACAACAACATAACGTTTTACCAACCACACCTCTCCAAAACCTGCAGCTTCGCAACTGTAGTATATCCTGCCATGTAGTCCTCGTCTATTGACTATGGTCTATCGACTATTGACTTTCCACTATCAATCCTTCGCTATCTTATTATAACTCGCCACTAAGCCACGGATCAGCGATGAACTGAATCCCTGGTGCTCCATTTCATTCAGTCCGGCAATGGTACATCCTTTAGGCGTTGTTACTTTATCAATTTCATGTTCAGGGTGAGAACCTTTGTCTAATAATAACTGCGCTGCGCCTTTCACTGTTTGTGAGGCGATCAGTGTGGCCGTGGCTGCATCAAAACCAATTTCAATACCGCCCTGTATATTGGCCCGGATATACCGCATGGCATAAGCGGTACCACAGGCACCTAATACCGTAGCTGCATCCATCAGTTTCTCATCGATCATCACCGTGCGGCCGAGCTGGTCAAACAACTGCACGATATAATCTAATTGCTTCGTTGTTGCTCCTGCATGCGCCAGGCAGGTCATGCTTTGCTGGATAGCGATAGCCGTATTGGGCATCGCCCTGATCACCGGTACGGGTTTGCCAATAGCTTTTTGCAATTGTTCGATCCAGGTGCCGGTGATCACGGATACCACGATATGTTTCTTCGGGTCCAGCACCGGTTTTATTTCTTTTATAATATCTGCATAGTTATACGGCTTCACGGCCAGGATGATCACTTCACTGTTTTTCACGGCTTTTTTATTATCACTGTGCACACTGCAGCCCCTTTCTGAAAAACGGCTGAGTGCGGATAAGTTGCGGCGGGTGACAGACAGTTCCACCGGCCGGCTGAATTCACTCATGATCAGTCCTTCTGCAATAGATGCTCCCAGGTTGCCTCCGCCGATAATGGCGATCTTCTTACTCATATATCATTTTTTGTAAAGATACATTCTGGTCTCCATCCTGCCTTGTTGAATGATTGAACAGCTTATACGCCTGCAGCATCAACAAAAGCAGAAATATTTTTTTAATCCCGCAATCCGTGAACACTTGTTCCCCGTACCTGTTGTTTTACTTCTATAAAACCAAAAAAAAATAATCATGCAAAAAAGATTTTTTTCTGTAGTGGCAGCAACCTGCCTCTCTGCATTTGTATTTACCGCCTGTAACAATGAAGCCAAAGAAGAAGAAAAAACGGCTGACACCGTTGCTGCAACCACCGAAGCCAAACCGATGGAAGAAGCCGGTGTAATGGTGGGTGGTGCCAATATGGTGCCTTCTAAAGACATCGTGGATAATGCGGCAGCTTCCGCAGATCATACCACACTGGTAGCCGCTGTAAAAGCTGCGGGCCTGGTGGAAACATTAAAAGGCGCTGGTCCCTTCACTGTTTTTGCACCGACGAACGAAGCCTTTGCAAAATTACCTGCAGGTACTGTTGACAACCTGCTGAAGCCTGAAATGAAAGGCGATCTTACAAGCATACTTACTTACCATGTGGTGGCAGGTGCTTTCAAAGCCGCTGACCTGAAAGACGGGCAGAAGATCAAAACCGTGCAGGGTGCTGAACTGACCGTATCTATTAAAGATGGTAAAGTGATGATCGATGGTGCTATGGTAACGATCCCTGATGTGATCTCCAGCAATGGTGTGACACATGTTATTGATGCCGTGGTAACACCGAAGAAATAATCTTTTTCATTGTGGTTGCGAATAAGAACAGGGAGTATCCGGGGAAACCGGGATACTCCTTTTGTTTTAGTAGTAGGCTTTTCGCTGCAGGTAGTTGGTCACATAATCCTTCACCCCTTCTTCCAGGGAAAAGAAAGGCTGGTTATACCCGGCAGCCTGCAGTTTGCTCATATCCGCTTCGGTGAAGTATTGATACTTATCCCGGATATCTTCCGGTGTATCGATGTATTCTATTTGTGGAGCTAATCCAAGGCTGGTAAAGATGGCGGTGACCTGGTCGTTAAAAGTTCTGGCTTTACCGGTTCCCACATTGTATAAACCAGGTGTTGGTTTATTTTCCATCAGCCAGTAACAAACGGCGGCCACATCTTCCACATAAATAAAATCACGGAGCTGTTCACCATCTTTGAATTCCGGCTTGTGCGAACGGAACAGTTTTACCTTACCCGTTTTCTTTATTTGATTATAGGCATGAAAGATCACACTGGCCATTCTTCCTTTGTGGTATTCATTGGGACCATACACATTAAAGAATTTCACACCGGCCCAGAAAGGCGGTTGCTTTTCCTGTTGCAGTGCCCATTTATCAAATTCATTTTTGGAAACGCCGTAAGGGTTGAGCGGCTGCAACCGGTTTACAATTGCATGATCATCTTTATACCCCAGTTCGCCGCTGCCGTATGTAGCTGCTGAAGAAGCATAGAGTAAAGGAATATTGTTCTTTACACAGTAGTTCCAGATATCTTTTGAATACTGCACATTCAGTCTTTCATGAATGGAATAATCAAACTCGGTGGTATCTGTTCTCGCACCAAGGTGATAAACTGCATCAATCTGCTGACCGGTTGATTGCAGCCAGTTGAACAGCTCTTCCCGCTCCACTTTGGCCGTAAATGATTTGCTGTCGAAGTTGAACCATTTGTCTTCTTCGCTAAAGTCATCCACGATGATAATATTGGTAAATCCTTTCTTATTCAGGTAACCGAGCATATAACTGCCGATAAAACCCGCTGCTCCTGTCAGGAGTATAGTTGCATTCTTTTCCACGGTTAATTTATATGGAACTCAGAGCAGTTCCTGCTTCTTCTTTGGATAAATAATTTTCGATGGCATTATCGTATTCATCTTTCCACCAGTCGATAGTGCCCCAGAAATCTCCGTCCACGATCACTTCGCCGCTGGATACCACTCCAATTTTTTCACAAGGAAAATCACCCATGGCAGCTTCAAATTCTTTTGTTTTGGTAACCGGAACCGTAACCAGCACCCGGCTCTGTGCCTCACCGTATAAGAAAGCATCTTTGCGGATGCCGGATTTGGTTTGTACCGAAAAACCCAGTTCCCGGTTGAAGCCGGCTTCACATAATGTCACAAACAAACCACCTTCACTGCAATCATGTGCTGAGTGCACTTTTTTATCTTTTATTAATGCCGTTAGTTTTTGCTGCAGGGCATATTCCTCATCAATATTAAAATAAGGAGCTGCAGAATAGGTAACCCCGTTGATACTGTGCAGGTATTCAGAACAGCTGATATCATTGTTGATCACCCCGAGCAGGTAGATCACATCACCTTCATTTTTGAAATCCAATGTCATCTTCTCATTGATGTTTTCCAGTAATCCCACCATACCAATCGTAGGTGTAGGGTTCACCGGGCCATCAGGATTTTGATTATAGAAACTTACGTTACCTCCGGTAACAGGGGTATCAAATTTGCGGCAGGCCTCTCCCATTCCTTTAATAGCATGTACAAACTGGTAATAGACTTCCGGGTCATACGGGTTACCAAAGTTGAGGCAGTTGGTAACACCCAATGGCTGACCACCACTGCATACAATATTCCTGGCCGCTTCACTTACGGCGATCATGGCGCCTTTATAAGGATCTGCAAATACATAGCGGCTGTTACAATCTGTTGTAACGGCTAATGCTTTTGTGGTTCCTTTTACTAATACCAATGGCGCATCCGTGGGTTCGTTGGTGGACGTATTCACCGTTCCCACCATGCTGTCGTATTGTGTATAGATCCAGCGTTTAGATGCAATGGAAGGTAATTTGATCAGTTGCTCTGCCACTGCTTTCAGGTCGGCAGGTACAGGAACTTTGGCTGCATCAAACTGTTTTATCTTCTCCAAATAAGCCGGTTCTTTATATTCCCTGTCATATTGCGGTGCGCCGCCACCCAGTACCAAATCATGTGCAGGCAAGGAAGCTTCCAGTTCACCATGCATATAAAAGTTGAGGATGCCATCACCGGTCACTTCACCAATCACTGAACAGGGAAGATCCCATTTATCAAACACCGCCTGCACTTCGGCTTCTCTTCCTTTTTTAGCCACGAGTAACATTCTTTCCTGGCTTTCGCTTAATAAGAGTTCCCAGGCTTTCATGTTTTTCTGACGGGTGGGTACTTTATCCAGGTCGATACGCATACCCGATTGACCTTTGGCACTCATTTCAGAAGTAGAACAAATGATACCAGCAGCACCCATATCCTGCATCCCCACCACGGCACCGGTTTGAATGACTTCCAAACAAGCTTCTAATAATTTCTTTTCCTGGAAAGGATCACCCACTTGTACCGCAGGAAGATCTTGTGCACTTTCAGCCGTGATATCAGCAGAGGCAAAGGATGCACCACCAATTCCGTCTTTACCTGTTGCACTACCTACAAACATCACCGGGTTGCCAACACCTTCAGCCGTTGCTGAAACCGTTTCACCTGCTTTTACAATACCCACACTCATAGCATTCACTAATGGGTTGGTATGATAACACTGATCAAAATAGATCTCACCACCAACAGTAGGCACACCAAAACAATTACCATAATGACCAATACCATGCACCACACCTGCCAGCAAATGTTGTGTTTTATCTTCTTCTAATTTTCCGAAGCGCAATGAATTCAATGAGGCGATCGGTCTTGCACCCATGGTGAAAATATCGCGGTGAATACCACCCACACCGGTTGCAGCACCCTGGAAGGGTTCAATAGCGGAAGGATGATTATGTGATTCGATTTTAAAGACCACACCCAGTCCACCACCAATATCCATCAACCCTGCATTTTCCTCACCGGCTTTCACCAGCATTCTTCCACCTTCACGGGGTAGCGTCTTCAGCCACTTGATAGAATTTTTATAACTGCAATGTTCACTCCACATCGCGGAAAAAGCACAGAGTTCATTGAAGTTGGGCATTCTTCCCAGCTTTTGTTTGATGAGTTCAAATTCGCCTTCCGTTAACCGTAATTGCTGTGCTGTTTTAAGCGTTACTTCCATCTGATTTAATTTACCGGGCTGACCGTTATTTTGGGGAATGAATAAGAAGAGGCGAAATTACAAACTCAGCGGGAAGGCAGCTACAACAAGTTGTCAACTTTTTATGAATAAAATTATTTTTTACCGTTAAAAATAGTTGGGAGCCAAAGCCCTGTGCACGGCAATAATGGCTATTTTGCAACGATTAATTAAAGCTGTAACTGTTTGGAGTACCTGCTGTTTATTCTCTACCTTGTTTTTTTTGCCTGGCTTGCCACCCGGATCCCTTTTTTCAAAAGGTCGGGCTTAACCCAGTCACAGCTCATCATTGTTTTTTTGCTGAAAGTAATGGCCGGTATTTTTTACGGCTGGATAGGTCTTTATTATGGCGGCCTGGCCAAGATGTCGGATACCTGGGCCTATCATACCTACGGTATCCAGGAATATAACCTGCTGTTGCAACACCCGGGTGAGTATTTCACTAATCTTTTCTATAATCCTTACGAAGGCGACAGTTTCCAGAAATTTTTTGGCGCCAGCGATTCGTACTGGAATGACCTGAAAGGAAATGTTTTTATCAAGGTGATGTCGGTGTTTGACATCTTCAGTTTTGGTTATTATTATGTCAATGTGATCCTGTTTTCCTTGTTATCCTTATTTGGCCCGGTGGCTATATACAGGGTGATGGCCGATGCATTCCCCTCAAAGAAATTGCCGGTGCTGCTGGCCACTTTTCTTGTTCCCTCTGTACTTTACTGGACAAGCGGAATTCATAAGGACGGGCTGATCTTTGTCGGTATCAGCCTCGTCGTTTATCATGTTTATTTTGGTTTAAAAGAAAACAAGTTTGGTATAAAAAGGATCGCAGGTATTTTGCTGGGATTATTCCTGTTACTGTTGCTGAGAAATTATATCCTGGTGATCATTATTCCGGCTGTGTTTGCATGGTTACTGGCTTCCAGGTGGCCCCAAAAGGGATTAGCTATTTTCGCTTCCCTGTATGTGTTGTTCATCGTATTATTTTTCAGTATCCGCTATATCAGTCCGCAGTTGGATTTTCCCCAGGCCGTTGTCAATAAACAGAAAGAATTTTTGAAACTGGAAGGCAATGCATCTGTACCGATCAAAGAACTGGAGCCAACGGTGGGAAGTTTTATGAAAAGTATTCCGCAGGCTTTTACGATCTCCACCATCAGGCCCTACCCGAGTGATGTGCGGCATATCCTCTCCTTAGCTGCTGCTGCCGAGATTATGCTTTTATTGATTCTCTTTATCACATTTCTTGTTTTCCGCTATAAAACCATCCAGTCTAATAATTTTACCTGGTTCTGCATCTTCTTCTCTATCTCCATGCTCCTTGCCATCGGCTTTAGTGTCAATAACCTGGGAGCCATTGTCCGTTACCGGAGCATCATCATTCCCCTCTTGGTGGTGCCCATGGTTGCTCAAACCAACTGGAGCCGGTTAAACAAGCTGCTTTCAAATGGAATAAAGAATAATAACAATATGAGTAATTTCCACTAACACCTGTTTATTTTTGAATTTATTTTCTTAATTACTCTCAGTTTATTCACATTTCTACAAAAAAATTTTGTTTCAAACGAAACATAGCTTTCCTTTTATTAGATTTGCCTTAGTAATATTCATATTATTTATTTTTTTAATTAAAAATACTTCAGCATGTCAGTAGCAAAACTTGAGTACATCTGGCTGGATGGTTACAAGCCCATTCAAAGCCTCCGCAGCAAAACAAAAATCGAAAGAGATTTTAGTGGTAACCTGGAAGATTGTCCTATGTGGTGCTTCGATGGTTCCTCCACAGAGCAGGCACCGGGTGGTTCTTCTGATTGCTTACTGAAGCCCGTTTTTATCTGCAAAGACCCTCAGCGAAGAAATGCTTACTTGGTGATGTGCGAAGTATTGAGTCCTGATGGATCTGCACATGCATCAAATGGCCGTGCCACCATTGAAGATGATGATAATGACTTCTGGTTTGGATTTGAGCAGGAGTATTTCCTCTGGAACCCCGCTACTGATAAACCCATCGGTTTCCCCGAAGGTGGTTACCCGGCACCACAGGGACCTTATTATTGTTCAGTAGGTGCTAAGAATGCCTTTGGCCGTCATATCGTGGAAGAACATCTTGATGCCTGTATTGATGCAGGTTTGAATATAGAAGGTATCAATGCAGAAGTGGCAACCGGGCAATGGGAGTTCCAGATCTTTGCCAAAGGAGCCAAAGCAGCAGGCGACCAGATCTGGGTGGCCCGCTACCTGCTGGAAAGAATTGGTGAAAAGCATGGCATCTCCATCAACTGGCATTGCAAACCTTTAGGTAACCTTGACTGGAACGGAAGTGGTATGCATGCTAACTTCTCCAATACTACATTAAGAACCTGCGGCAGCCAGGAAATCTATGAACAAATATGTGAATCATTCAGACCTGTTGTACTGGAACATATCGAAGTATACGGACCCGACAATCACCTGCGCCTGACCGGTAAACATGAAACAGCAGCGATCACTGATTTCAAATATGGTGTTTCTGATCGTGGTGCTTCTATCCGCATCCCGATCGGTACGGTGGAAAGAGGCTGGAAAGGCTGGCTGGAAGACCGTCGCCCGAACAGTGCTGCTGATCCCTATAAAGTTGCAGCCCGGATTGTAAAAACTGTAAAATCGGCTGAAGCAATGATGGCTCTCGGCGAAATGAAAGTAGCCTGATGAGTTTGCCTGATCATTCCATAGTCAAAAAGAAATAAACACTTTATTCAGGGTAAGCCGGGTTAGGGCTTACCCTCTTTAATTTTTCGATACTTTTATCTCAATTAAAATACAATTACATGTCACTACGATTTAATGCGATCCAGAATCTTTCAACCAGTGCGGAAGTAAAGGTGGACGAATCTCCAAGAATCACCAGCGTTTTCGGCAGTAACGTTTTTACATTGAAAACAGCCCGTGAGTTTCTCAGTGATGAAGCGTATAAAAGTTTGCAGGCTTCCATCAAAGCCAGCCAGAAAATTGACCGGGCGATGGCGAACCAGATCGCCAACGGCATCCGTGCCTGGGCTGAAAGTAAAGGTGTTACTCACTTCACTCACTGGTTTCAACCATTGACAGGAACTACTGCAGAAAAGCATGATTCTTTCTTCACATTAAAAAGTGACGGTACGCCCATCGAACAATTTGAAGGCGATGCATTAATACAGCAGGAACCGGATGCATCTTCTTTCCCGAGTGGAGGATTGAGAGCCACTTTTGAAGCAAGAGGATATACGGCCTGGGATCCTTCCTCTCCTGCCTTCATTATGGAGATCAGCGGTGGTAAAACATTGTGTATCCCTACCATTTTCGTTTCTTATACAGGTGATTCATTAGATTACAAAGCTCCGTTGCTGAAGGCCACTGAAGCATTGAATAAAGCGGCTGTTGAAGTTTGTAATTATTTCGATAAAAATGTTTCAAAAGTGAATGTTACCCTCGGGTGGGAACAGGAATATTTCATTATTGATGAAGCGATGTTCAATGCAAGGCCCGACCTGGTGATGACCGGCAGAACAGTTTATGGCCACACATCCGCCAAGAACCAGCAGCTGGAAGACCAGTATTTCGGATCTATTCCGGAGAGAGTATATGCTTACATGAGAGACTTCGAAAATGAAGCTTATAAATTAGGGATTCCTTTGCGTACAAGACATAATGAAGTGGCTCCCGGCCAGTATGAGTGTGCCCCGATCTTTGAAGATGTAAGTGTGGCCGTAGACCATAACTCTTTACTGATGGATGTGATGGAAAGAGTGGCACGCCGTCACAGCCTGAGAGTGTTATTGCATGAAAAACCATTTGCCGGTATCAACGGCAGTGGCAAGCATAACAACTGGAGTATGGCAACGGATACAGGTGTTAACTTACTGGCTCCCGGTAAAACACCGAAGACCAACCTGATGTTCCTGACTTTCTTTGTGAACACGATTAAAGCTGTACATGATTATGCAGATATATTAAGAGCTTCCATTGCTTCTGCTCCTAATGATCACCGCCTGGGTGCCAATGAAGCCCCTCCCGCCATCATCTCTGTTTTCATTGGCCAGTATTTGAGTAAAGTACTGAATGATGTAAAAGAAAGAGTATCTGAAAAAATGGATGAGACCGATGAGAGTATGCTGAAGATCGATATCCATAAAAGCATTCCTGAACTGCTGATGGATAATACCGACCGTAACCGTACTTCACCCTTTGCTTTTACCGGTAATAAATTTGAATTCCGTGCGGTGGGTTCTTCTGCCAACTGTTCCAACCCGATGACCGTATTGAATACGATCATGGCAGAAACACTGAAACAATTCAAAAAAGAGGTGGATACCCTGATCGAAAAAGGGGAGAAAAAAGAGATCGCTATCATGCATGTGATCCGCCAGTACATTGTTGCCGGTGAAAAAGTTTTATTTGAGGGTGATGGTTACAGTGATGCCTGGGCCAAAGAAGCGGAAAGAAGAGGTTTACCCAATGTTAAAACCACTCCATTGGCATTGGATGCCATGGTGACCGAAAAAGCCAAGAAATTATTCGAGAGCAATAATATCTATTCGCACAGCGAACTGGAAGCAAGGCATGAGATCGAACTGGAAAAATACATCAAGAAAGTACAGATTGAAAGCCGCATTATGGGTGAGATCGCTACCAGCCATATTCTTCCGGCAGCCATCCGCTACCAGAACCTGCTGGCTAATAATATCCGTGGGTTGAAGGAAGCCGGTATCACTGAAGCAGGTTTTGCCAACCAGAAACAAATACTGGAGAAAATATCCGAGCATATCAATAAGACCAGCGACCTGGTAGAAAAAATGATCGATGCCCGTAAAATTGCCAACAATATTGACAATACAAGAACGAAAGCCATCGCTTACCAGAGCCAGGTAAAAGATACTTTCTTCGACGAGATCCGTTATCATGTTGATAAACTGGAATTGCTGGTGGATGACAGGGAGTGGTATTTGCCGAAGTACCGTGAGATGTTATTCTTAAGATAGTCAAAGACAAAAGACGGAAAGTCCGGAAGACCATTTGCAAATTGCACGGTTCTTTCGGACTTTTTTATTTCCGGATTATTTAAAGTTCGCTTTCATCACCCGGAGCACATTATCGCCTAATATTTTACTGATGGATTTCTTTGAATATCCCCTCCGGTATAATTCTTCTGTGATCCTGGGATAGGTTGTTACATCTTCCAGGCCAACAGGTAAGGAGCCCACCCCATCATAATCGGAACCGATACCCACATAATCATCTCCCACCAGCTTTACGATATGATCAATATGATCCACTAACTGCCCGATGGAAGGCCTTACCTTATTCATCTCCGCATCATAATACTGCTGCCATTGTGTTTTCATTGCTGCAGAATCATGAAGGATACTAAACAAAGAATCCTGTATGATCTTTTTACCGGGTCCGTTCAGGTAAGTGGACCGCTGATCATATTCCTTACTGATAAATCCTGAATAAAAATTAATACAGATAACCCCGCCATTTTTGGCAACTGCTTTTATCTGGTCATCTTTTACATTCCTGAATACCGGGCAAATACTCCATACTGAACTATGAGATAACAAAACCGGTTTGCTGGTAACAGCCAAGGCATCATAAAAAGTCTGTTCACCCGTATGCGAAAGATCCACGATCATTCCGAGCTCATTCATTTTTTTAACCACATGTTTCCCAAAATCCGTAAGCCCTTTATGTTTCAGTGAATCTGCATGTAAAGTTTCATCCATGGCGCTGGTAGCCCAGGAGGTACTGTTATTCCAGGTCAGGGTCATATACCGGGTATCCTGCTTATACAGTTCTTCCAGTTTGCCAAGATTGTCTTCTATCATATGCCCGCCTTCCACGCCAATTAATGCCACCAGCTTACCCTGCCGTATCCCTTTTTTAACTTCCTTGTAATTACGGGCCAGCGTCATTTGGAATGGATTTTTCAGCACCAGTATATTCAGTGAATCAATTTCCTGTTTAGCATCCTGGAAAAAACCTTCCTTGTTCCGGGGTTTATCGCCTGTCCATACCGAGAAAAACTGTACATCCACTCCCCCTTCTTTCCAGCGGTCAAGATCACTATGGCCTTCCTTCACCCGTTTAGAGATGTCGATGCCATCCAGTACACCTGAAGAAAGCACATCATTATGAGTATCCACCAGTACAGCTTTACTATGTATTTTTTTTACTGATTGAGCAGCCAACAATGTCGTGGTAAATAATGCAAGAAGAAAGAAAAGGTGTCGCATGAGGTCAGCGTTTATTCCTAAAAGTAAAAAATCCCGGCTGATTACCGGGATTTAGTTATTGGAACTTTATATTTATTACTTAGGCCTTGCTATTTTAACCGCCCCCGAGTTTTTGATCCTTGCTTCAGCATTTTTACCATAGCTGGGGCAATAATACTCCAATGCGATCTGTGCATCCACATAGGAAAGATCATATTCAACCACCTGTGCCGACACTACAATACCGGCAGAGTAGTTATAGTAATTTCTTGTACCATAGTTACCGAAGTTACCATACATGATATCACCTTCATAAGGCCGGCTGCTGCCGGTGGAACGGAGAATGGAGTAGCCATACAATGTTTCTACCACATAGTAGCCACAATAAGCATCGCTGTACACAACATCACCCCTTTCCTGGGTGAGCCAGTAATTTTCGTCTGCGTTTACGTTAACGGTTCTTACACAACTGCTGATAAAAACAGCAATAAGTACAACAAATGTTGAGAGTAGAGTTACCTTTTTCATACTATTCATGATTTTTTGATTTTCCAAAATGTCCAAAAACTGTATCACATACCATAGAAGGCAAACAGCGGGCAAAAGTTTTATTACGGATTGTTAAAATGAAAATTGAATCGTCCGGCACATAAAAAACCCCTGTTTGCTAACAGGGGTTTAACATTATTACTGTAACAGTATATCATTTCAACTCGAAGCCTTCAAGAAACTTTGTATTAAAGTCACCGGAAAGAAAGCGTTCATCCTTCATTAATTGTAAATGAAAAGGAATAGTCGTCTTTATCCCTTCAATCACATACTCACTCAGGGCACGGTGCATCGTATTGATGGCTTCTTTTCTTGTTTGTGCCACCGTGATCAGTTTACCGATCATGGAATCATAATAAGGAGGGATCACATAGCCTGCATACACATGGCTGTCTACTCTTACACCATGTCCTCCGGGCTGGTGCAACGTAGTGATCTTTCCTGGTGAAGGTCTGAAATCATTATACGGATCTTCTGCATTAATGCGGCATTCGATAGAATGCATCTGCGGGATATAATCCTGCCCGGAAATTTTTTCGCCCATCGCAATTTTGATCTGTTCTTTGATCAGGTCAAAATTGATCACTTCTTCTGTCACACAATGTTCCACCTGGATACGGGTGTTCATTTCCATAAAATAGAAATTGCGGTGCTTATCCACGAGGAATTCTATTGTGCCCACACTTTCATAGTTGATGGCACCGGCCGCCTTTTTAGCAGCCTCTCCCATTTTATACCGGAGTTCATCCGTCATAAACGGAGAAGGAGATTCCTCTACCAGTTTCTGGTGACGGCGCTGAATGGAACAATCTCTTTCACTCAGGTGGCACACATTTCCATATTGATCACCGGCCACCTGTATCTCAATATGTCTTGGCTCTTCCACAAATTTCTCCATGTAGATGCCATCATTCTTGAAGGAAGCTGCCGCTTCCGCCTTGGCATTGTTATAGGCTCTTTCCATTTCGGATTCTTCCCAAACGATGCGCATTCCTTTTCCGCCACCACCGGCGGTTGCTTTCAGAATCACAGGATAACCCATGCTTTTGGCGAGGCCGATTGCTTCGTCCAAACTTTGTAAGAGTCCTTCGCCACCCGGAACAACCGGTACTCCTGCTTTGATCATTGTTTCTTTGGCGGTGATCTTATCTCCCATGGAGTTGATCATATCCGGTGTGGGGCCAATAAATTTTATACCATGGTCATTACAGATCTGGGCAAATCTTGCATTCTCCGCCAGGAACCCATAGCCCGGGTGAATGGCATCTGCATTGGTGATCTCCACTGCCGCCATGATATGTGGTATATTCAGATAAGAGTCTGTGCTTTGCGGCTTACCTATACAAACGGCTTCATCAGCAAATTTTACATGTAAGCTATCCCTGTCTGCCGTGGAATAAACAGCCACCGTTTTAATACCCATTTCCCGGCAGGTCCGGATCACCCTCAGCGCAATTTCACCACGGTTTGCAATCAGTATTTTCTTGAACATTGTATTTTCTTTTCTGTTAAATTAAAATGTCCATCGAAGATCACCCACAGCCTGTTTAGCGATGAGTAAAAATCTATGGACGATAGGTGATATTAGGCTGGCTCAACGAGGAACAGTGGCTGATCGTATTCAACCGGGGAAGCATCTTCCACCAGCACTTTCACGATCTTACCTTTCACTTCACTTTCAATTTCATTGAAAAGTTTCATGGCTTCGATGATACAAACCACCGAGCCTGGTGCTATTTCGCTGCCGATATCTGCAAGATTAGGTTTATCGGGAGATGCTTTGCGATAGAAAGTACCGATCATCGGACTTTTTATGGTTACAAGATTTCCGGCAGGTGCTTCGGCTGCTTTGGGCTTCTCAGCAGCCGGGGCATTGTTGCCAGTTGCTGGTTGCGGAGCGGCTGTTTGCACTGGCATTGATTGAACCGGAGAAGCAGAAACAACCTGGGTAACATGATCCTCTTTCTGTTTTATCGTAACCCTGAAATCTTTCTGCTCAATGGTCAGTTCGCCAATATTAGACTTGTTGACCATTTTGATCAACTCCTGTATTTGCTTGAAATCCATGTTTTTCAATTTTGAAAGAAGTTTTGGTTTAGAAAAGTACCTGCCGGCAAGCAGGCAGGGGGCTAAGTTAGGGAAAACACAGCCAGCTTTTCAAATGATTTTTTTGAGTTTTTGGGCCAAATCGGGGTGAAATTGATAAAAAATGGCCCAAAACCGGGTGATTCAGGGCCATTTGCCTCAATTTATAGAGAAGATCATTTTACTCTTTCTACGTATTCACCTGTCTTGGTATTAATGCGGATCTGCTCGCCTTCATTGACAAATAAAGGAACGTTGATCGTGGCACCTGTTTCAATGGTGGCCGGTTTCAGGGTACGTGTTGCCGTATCTCCTCTCAACCCCGGTTCTGTATACGTAACCAGCATCACGATTTTATCAGGCAGTTCGACACTCATCGGCAATTCAGTTTCCGTATTGAACAATACACTTACTTCCTGGCCGTCTTTTAAAAACTGCGGAGCATCCACCATAGTTTCCTGGACTGCAACCTGTTCAAAGGTTTCGGTATCCATAAAATTATAACCGCTGTCATCCTTATAAAGGAACTGGTAGCTTTTTCTTTCCACCCGGACCGGGAAGATGCTATCTCCTGAATTCCAGGTCTTTTCAATAGAGCGGTTATTATCCACTCCTTTCAGTTTTGCCCACACTTTAGCCGCAGCACGGGCTGTTTTGTTTTCACCAAATTCCACCACAGTATATAAACTGCCATCCAGTTTGATGATGAGCCCCCTGCTGATGTCTGCTGTTGTTGCCATATTGAATACAAATTTTGAGGCGGCAAAGATAAGGCAGTGAATTTTGATGGCAATAAGTAAATAAAAACACTCTCAAACCGGGCTGCTGTGATATACATTGACATGTACCCGGTCCGGGTATGTTGTTTATCTTAATTGTACGAAGAAAAGCAGCTCTTTTTTACAGGCAGCAAACAGGGTATGATAATCGTCAGGAAAATCAAAATCAGCCTTCCATTTTAACGGCCAGCACCTACCTTTGCTGCGCAATTAATTCTTCATTATAAATTCTATATTTCATGAAAGTAACTGTTGTAGGCGCTGGTGCGGTTGGAGCTACCTGTGCTGATAATATTGCCCGTAAAGAACTTTGCCAGGAACTGGTATTACTCGACATCAAAGAAGGTATTGCTGAAGGCAAGGCCCAGGACATGATGCAAACAGCCACTTTACTTGGCTTTGATACCAAGATCACCGGCAGCACTAATGATTATGCAAAAACAGCCGGTAGTGATGTTGTCGTTATTACTTCAGGCCTGCCCCGCAAACCCGGCATGACCCGTGAAGAACTGATCGGTGTAAATGCCGGTATCGTAAAAGGTGTTTGTGAAAACATTCTGAAGCATTCCCCCCATGCGATCATCATTGTGATCAGCAACCCGATGGATACCATGACTTATCTCGCCTTACAATCAACCGGCTTACCTAAGCATCGCATCATTGGCATGGGCGGCACGTTGGACAGCAGCCGTTTCAAATATCAATTAAGCCAGCATTTGGGCTGCAGCCCTTCTGACCTGAATGCAGTGGTGGTTGGCGGACATGGTGACACTACCATGATCCCTTTGATCCGCTTAGCTACCTGGAACAGCACCCCTGTTACCAATTTCTTATCTGCCGAACAGCAGGAGAAGATTGTAAAAGATACGATGGTGGGCGGTGCTACCTTAACAGCTCTTATCGGCACTTCTGCCTGGTATGCACCCGGTGCTGCAGGAGCAGCTTTGGTTGAATCCATCCTGCGTGATGAAAAGAAATTATTTACCTGCTGCGTGGCATTGGATGGCGAATACGGGCAAAAAGATATTTGCCTCGGCGTTCCTGTTACCATTGGTAAGAACGGCTGGGAAAAGATCGTTGACTTTAAACTGAACGAAGCTGAACAAGCTGCATTCAATAAAAGTGCTGATGCGGTGAGAAGTATGAATGATGTGCTGAAGACTTTATAAGTGTGGTTTGAAATAGAGAATCCCTTTTCATTCTTTTTGAAAAGGGATTTTTTATTCCGGTTATTTAAGCGCAATTCCTTAACAACCATTGATAACTAACCATGACTGTGATTTTTATAGCCTGAACGCTATAAATTGAAAAAAACAATCTGCGAATTCACCCGATAAATCGGTAGTAAATATATCGATAAAATCTGTATCGGCCGATCCTGCCACTGAACGATCCTTTGGGCTTGACATAGCAACTACTACAGTATTTGTTAATGAAACTCCTGCACAGTGAATCCTGAAAAACCCCGTCTGAATCTTTTCAACAGTAAAGTTTGGAGTTCCGTTCAGTATAGTACCATTAGATCTTATAAAACCATAGCAATAGGGTGTTAGTGAGGCGTCCCGGTCTGGGAAAATTTTCTAATCTCTCCTGTAAGATTAATATCTCCATTTACATCCAGCTTATGAGTCGGTGTTGCATCTCCAACACCCATATTGCCATTTTCATCCACAAATACCCTGTCGGTTCCGTTCATTCTTATTACCATATTCCCGGCAGTATTACCGCTGTTGGTACCCATTCTTACATTATTCCCCGATAGCTGAAAAAAACCTGTATTCACATTACTTCCATTTCTTAATTGTAATGTGGCACCAGTATTATTTATAATTATATCACTATTGGCGGTAACGTTACCGACCAGTAATGAAGTACCCGCCGTTGCAATATTCCCTGCTGCGGTTATATTGCCGGATGCACTCAGGTTTGCTGCAGCGACATTTCCTGTAGCTATAACATTACCATCGGCCAATAAATCATCCCGGCTGCGGATATTGCCGTTTACATCTAAGCGGTGTGCCGGAAAAGATGTGCCAATACCAACACTGTCGGTGGAATTATATACCCAGTTTCTGCTGGTGGATTGGTTCCAGTAAGTACTGTTAATAATTTTACGCCAGGCGCTGCCATCGTAATGATAAAACTGGTTTATATCAGTATCATATACCATCAGCCCGTTTGGCGGAGATGCGATGGCGGTGCGTTGCGCACCCGTCATGGAAGGTATAAGTAACCCCTTGCTCGTGCTGCTGATGTCCAAAGCTGCTTTAGCGTTGGGAGTGTTAGTACCAATACCCACGGTTTGTGCTGTTAACAGATTGCAGTAAATTATAGCCAGTAAAAACAAGCGTATCTTTTTCATTGCAGGTTAATTTTAATTTATTCCCAAAGATGAAAAAGGTAAGCACTAACCACAATAGCGAAATAGGGTGAATTCTGAAGAGGAGCTATCCAGATGAAACTAAACCAACATTATACAATTTTATCCCGCAGGGCCAGGGATACTGCTTCGGTACCGGAGTGAACATGCAACTTTGAGTAAATGTTGCGGATATGTGTTTTCACGGTGTCAATGGATACAAATAAATCTGCTGCTATCAGTTTATAACTTTTCCCTTCCACCAGCAGCTTCAGTACTTTTTTTTCCTGGACGGTGAGGTCGTAATCCTGAACGGGTGTAGCCGGCTGTAACTTGTCTTTAAACAATTCCAGTACCCGCCGGGCAATACCCGGTGTCATGGGAGATCCGCCGGCCTGTACATCCCTGATTGCTTCCAGGTAACCATCCGGGGTGGTTGACTTTAAAATATACCCGGATGCGCCGGCACAGATAGCATTGAAAATATATTCATCCTCAAAAAAAACAGTTTGTATCAATATGCTGATTCCGGGGAAATGCTTCTTAAGAAGGCGGGTGGCTTCAATACCGTTCATCCCCGGCATTTCAATATCCATCAGTGCCACATCGCAGGAATGGCTGGCCAGATCATTCACCAAGTTGTTACAATCATTGTATGTGCCGGTACATTCAAATCCTTTTGCACTATCCAGCAACAGCCGGAAAGTTTCCCGTAAATGTTTATTATCCTCAAAAATGGCTACCCGTATCAATATATGTTTTTTACAAAGTTTTAAAATGTATGGTTCCGGGCAATAGCGAAATAGGGTGAAATTACATCGGCAGCCGCAGGGATATCATTGCTCCCTCCCCGGCCACTGAATCTACCAGCAGGTCCGCTTTCAGGTCTGCGGCCCGCTGCCTCATATTATCCAGCCCATTCCCTTTTTTAATAACCCCGGCATCAAATCCGTTTCCAAAATCCTTTACCCGTAAAATCAGCTCTTTGTGCTGCAAGACGACCATTATTTCCATTCTTTCAGTTCCCGAATATTTTACAGCATTGTTAACGGCCTCTTTAAATATCAGCCAGATGTTTTTCCGCTGTTCCATGGTCAGCTTCACATTCTCCAGTTCATCTAATGCCACTTGTAAAGTAATATTTTTGCTGCCGCTTATTTCATAAGCAAACCGTTCCATCCGTTGTTTTAAGCTGCCGGCTTCAGTTTCACCCGGCTTTATCATCCACACGATATCACCCATCTTGTCCATGGTTTCCTTTGCATTACTGCTCATACGGGAAAGAATATCCTTATGTACCACAGCATCGCCTTGTTGCGATGCCATCTGGCTCAGCATATGTATACTGCTGAGAGAGCTCCCCACTTCATCATGCAGGTCGGCTGCTATGCGGGTACGGAGTTCCAGTTCCTTCATCTGCTGTTTCAGTTTGCTGCGGTTGCGTATCATCCAGATACCAGCCAGGGCTAATACCGCAAGCCCGGCTGAAGCCACAATAAGGATCCGTTGCTTCTGTAATTTCTGCTGCTGCAATTCCCTGTTCTTCTCCAGTAAAAGAATTTCTTTATCCTTTTCTTTTAGCTCAAAAGAAGACTGAAGGTTTGCCACCTGTTCATCGTATTGCTGTTTTGCAATACTGTCTTTCAGGTTACTGCTGATTTTCAAATAGCGATATGCATTACCTGCATCTCCCTTACCACTAAAAGCTTCTGCAAGCAATGCTGCTGCATTTTGCCGCGGGGCCATTTGTATTTCATTGGCCGCATATTCATAGGCTATAGTGCCGGTCCTTACAGCCTCAGCATATTTTTTTTGTTTTAAAGAAATATCGCCCAGTAGATTATATACCATGGCTAACTGGTTATTATTCTCCTGCTCTTGCCCATATCTTAATGATTTAGCGGCATGTACTTCTGCCTCTTTGTAATTGCCCTGCTCCGCCTGAAACTGTGCCATACTGTAGTAGTAGGTGGAAAGATTTTTATTATCCTCCAGCCGTTCGCCGATGGATATAGCTCTTTTAAAATAATGCATAGCTGAGTCTGGCTTGCCCATCAGTTGGTACAAAATACCAAAATCATCATACACCTGCCCTTCCATTATTTCGTTCTTATCTTTTATATACAAGGCAAGTGCTTTTTTTTGTATGTCAAGAGCTGCTAAAAATTGCTTTTGCTCTGAATAAACGCCGCTTATAATATCATAGATCCTTGCCAGCCTGTCTGTATTACCAGTCCTGGCGGCATACATACTGGCGGTATCACAATAGAGCAGCGCATCCCTGAAATTGCCGAGGTTGCGGTAACCATCGGCTTTATTAAGATACACCAGTGCAAGCCGGTCCGGATCACCAATAATTTTACTGTATTTGATGCCCGAATCGGCGTAAATAATGGTGGAATCTATCTTGGAGAGAAAGGAATACCCGGTACCAATATTGATGTAATTTCTTGCAAGCCCCTTTATATAACCCAGCTTGTAACTGAGCATTACCCCTTTCTTCCAGTACTCAATAGCTATACCCGGGTCCTCGTTAGCGTAGGTCACCCCAATATTCCGGAGCAGGTTTACTTTATTCGTATCGTCTTTTGCAAATCCCAACTCTTTAAGCAACGAATCTCTGTTACTTTCCTGGGCAAGTAATACCATTGGGGCTAACATACATAACAAAAAGAAATACGCTTTTTTTATACCGCCCATCAACCAGGAGTTTTACTTGCTGTGAAACTACAATATTTATACGGGCAGGTCAATACTTACAACTGCGTTGCCTGTGCGGAGCAGGATTCAAATTATTCAGCTTAGGCACCCCATAGCTTTTGCTCCGTCTTTATACCCGATCTTTCGTTAATCAACAAGTACACCTCTTTTTCCCTGTGCAGGTCGGTTGGGCACACCTCCGCCGCAGGGGCCTACCGCTGCTTCAAACGTATTGCCTCCCTGTGCAGATCCGATAAACCCCGGGCTTAAAACCAATTCCGTACCTGCTTTGTAATAAACATTGGCACCAATTCCAAAATGCAATGCAGTAGAACTAATACTTTGTGAAGCCTGGAAATAGTAAGGCATATAAATGGATGTATTGCCGGTGTTCAGGGTAATAGTAGCAGGACAACTGCTGTATAATGATGTCTCCCAGATACCACGCCCATACGTACCAGCTCTTAATAACCCTTCTGTTGCGTGTATCTCCAAATCTGTTATTTCCACAACAGGCAAGCCGTTACTAAAAGGTATCCAGTCGCCCAGATTATTATCCCTGTAAAATACTCCTATGTCAGTACCGATATAAATTGCATCAATGGAAGTACCGTTCGGATCATACACTATACAATTCACCGGTACATTGGGAAGTGAGCCGGTAATATCTGTCCAACTACCGCCGTTATCACCCCCGTTGCCGGAATACAATACTTTATTAGTTGCATTGTAACCGCCAAAGGTCAGCCACATCCTGCTTCCGTTGTTGGGTGCAAAGGCAAGATCGGTTACCGGCCTCCCGCTATGATTACCACTATATACATCACTCCAGTTTGATCCCATGTCAGTACTCGTTTTGACCAGGTTTTGCTGATTACCGGCATACCTGTTATCACCGACATAAATCCTGCTGGCATTACCCCTTGCTGTTTTAACAAAAGTGCGGCCGGACCAGCCAATTCTTGTAAACGCATACACCCCGGTACTGATCCTGGTGGCCAGTACCGCTGGCTGATAACCCATTACAAACTGGGTGGAATTGCCTGTAATTTCCGAAACGGGTGTTACCCAGTTTGCATTCACAGGCACCCCCAGTGTATTTGTAAGACTTGCCTCATCACATACCACTTCAAACGAAGAACCTGCGTCTGTTGAGTAGTAAAATTTTCCATTCTGCACACTGGCTACATACCTGTTGGTATTATCAGGATCTATATAGCAATCCATCCCATCCCCACCCAGTATCTGTGAAAAGGTACCGCCGCCCCCTGTACTTCTTTTGTTGGTTCCGTTATCCTGTGTACCGCCGATTATTACATTTTCAGTTCCGAGGCCATTGTTGGGATTAATTGCGATCTTATAATACTGGGTTAACTGCAAGTTATTATTAAGATGAGTCCAGTTATTCCCGTTATCCGTACTACGGTAAATTCCGCCATCACCACACATATATAGAATGCCACTGTTCAGAGGATGATAAGTAAGATCATGAATATCGGCATGATAATAACTCGCAATATTTGCATTATCATCCTGCCAGGAAAAACTGCTGCCGCCATTTGCGGAGGTCCATAACTTAATGCCGCCACAAGCTACGATGTTAATGTTTGTTGGGCTTACCGCAACAGCAAGATCATAGTATTCCTGGTCTTCAGCATCTGCACCTGTTGAACTGCGGCCCAGGATATTCGGCGTATTTGTTCTTAATGTGAAAGACTCTCCTGCATCAACAGAACGGAAAACTCCATGAAACTCGCCGGTAGCCGTAGCCGGCCCGGTCAGTAAATACACATAAGAACTATTGGCCGGACTTACGGCCAACGCCGACCTGTTGGCAGCATTATTTCCATCAGCATCATCTACCTTGTCAATAGCATGTGTGGCCGTAAAGGTTTGCCCGCTATTGGTGGATTTAAATACCCGGATACTGTCGGAAGCAGTAGCCGATGCATATACGACAGAAGAATTGGAAGGCTGAAACTCCATATCATAAACTACCTGTCCGTTATTCGACTGCGTCCAGGTATCACCTCCATTTGCAGTTCTGAAGATGCCATCGTTGGTTGCTACCAGTAATATTTGCGGGTTGGCAGGGTGCATCATTAATTTATAACCCAGGTAATCATCTGTTTCATTCCAACGAAGCCCTGTCTGATGCCAGGTAAATCCCCCGTCGTAAGATTTTAAAACGCCACTGGATGTTTTTCCATAGGCAAACTGCCCCCGGGCCCCACTGAAAGCTGCATCAGCATCACCCGTTAAAATATAAATGATATTAGGATTACTGTAATCCACTGCCACACCACTCAGCGACATGTTGGGGATACCCTCACTATATGAAAACCAGTTGCTCCCCCCGTCTGAGCTGATCCATAACCCACCCGTGGCACCCGCCACATATAATATATCTGGATTGGTGGGATGAAATGCGATCCTGTTTGCCCGGCCAATCCCCCGATCTGCTGAGTTAACAAAACCAGGACCCAATGCGGTCCAACTGCCGGTGGTTACGTTGGCAGTATTCGGATCTCCTGCCCTGCTTAGCGATAATTGCCGCAGTGCTTGCTGATTCAACCGTTGGTTATCTACCAGTTGCCCGTTTCCACCCATACGGGTGGAATAATACCATTCCCATCGTTTGAATTGTTAGTATCCTGCTTTGTCTTTGCCCACCCTGTTATAATAGTCGTTTTGTTCACGACTGATCTCATAAAAATTTCTGCCTGTTCCTGCCTGTGAATAAAGCAGGTTGATACTCGACAGTAGTATGCTGTAAAAAAGAAAAAATCCTTTCATAAAATTTTACTTAATGAAAAATCATTCACTGCCCGGATTGCTTTTTCAGGCTGTCAATCTGCTGCTGCAAACTGATGATGTAGAGAGTAAGCTCTTCAATTTTTTCCATCATTCTTTTTTGCATATCGCCCACCTGTATTCCATCTGCTGCTATTTCCCTGGCAGAAGGAATATTGGGGAGATGCTTATTAAGCTGTATAAACTTCGACAATTCATCTACAGGCATCAGCCGATGTTTATCTTCAAACACATAATCCGGCCAGGCGCTGCTTAATTTTACTTTCACTTCTTCACAAATCATTTTACCATCCACCCTGAGCTTGTAACCCGGTGCATCGGCTTGAGAACCGATGTTGACATTTCCGCTTCCATCCACAAAGAACCGGTCTCCGCCATTGGTGCGGATGACAAACTTCCCGGCGCTGTTCCCGCTGTTGGTGCCAATACGGATATTATCCCCGGATAGTTGCATAAATCCTTTATCAACACTACTGTTCTGCAATTGAATGGTCGGATTGACTGTGTTAAGTGTTGCATCACCATCAATCATCGTATTGCCATTTACATGTAATTTTTCAGCCGGGAAGGTTTCTCCAATTCCCACATTTCCGCCATTTTGTAATATCACCCGTTCGACACCTGACTCCAGGAATAATAAACGGTCTGTTCCACTGGAATACTGCATATTCCAGAGTTTTGAATCCGTGGTATTTTTTACCTGGATATATCCGTCTTCGGCAATTAAATTTCCAACCGTCCTGGTATCGCCGTTTACATCCAGTTTGTACGAAGGGCTTGAGAAGCCTATACCCACATCTCCATTCGGTTCGATTGCCATCCGGGTCACACTTTGTGTTTTAAAATACATTTTCCCCAGGTCGTTTAAAGCAAGCGTACCGATACTGAGATCATCATTAACCCCACTTAATGCAACACTGGCCCTGGCAGAATTGGAAACCCGGAAAAAAACGGTGGCCGACGGATCATTGATACTTATATCACCGCCTGTAACTAACAGATTCCCTGCCACACTAAATTTTGATGAGGGGGTGCTGGTACCAATACCAACGTTTCCTACATTACTGTTATAAATATTATTCCCGGATACGGCCCACGGTGATACGCCACCAGATCCCTGCTGCACCCACACCGTGCCATTAAAAACCCAAAGACTATTGCTGGTGGTTTCATACACCATTAATCCATTGGCAGGGGAAACGATAGCAGACCGCTGGGCAGCCGTCATACGGGGTATCAGTATTCCCTTGTTGGTACTGGTTATATCTAATTGCGCAGATGCATTAGGTGTGTTAGTTCCAATGCCTACACTTTGTGCTGACAATATTGAGTATTGCAGCAAAAAAACAAAACAGATAGTTATTCTCCTCATAACAGAAGCTTATTAGTAAAAAGAAATTGATTATTATGGATTGTAGATAACAAAATGAAAGTCGCAGTCGTCAAATTCATCGAATATGCTACTCCACAGCCTTACTCTAAACTTACCGGGAGAATCGTAATTCATTTCAATGCTGCTGATGGATCCTGGTGTTACCATTATTACCGAAGAACTCGTTAATCCGGTAACAAAAACATCATAGGCGCCCGGGCCGGTACGTGTTACAGAAGTAAAATTTGGGGTGCCTCCAGCCTTGTTACCAAGATAGGTTACCCTTCCATAGGCAAGTGGCAGCAGATTATAAGCTGAGCTGGTGGTGGTTCCTGTTATGCGTCCATCATCAATTGTCATTTCGGTTCCCGATACTTTTAATTTTCCATTTACATGCAGCCTTTCGGTTGGCGATGATGTACCAATACCGGTTCTGTTGGTAAAATTGTTTATAAACACTTCACCACCAAGTTGCACTTGTGTGTTATCATTTACCGCAGTAAGCGATACATTACCGCTGGTAGTGGCTTCTAATAATCCAACAGGGACATTAGAAGCACTCATTTGCACCGAAGAGCCCCCAGGCGCTGTCTTTTGAAAACTAAACATATCGCTTCCATCAAACCGCATGATCATCCTGCCATTAGTATTGCCGCTATTGGTACCAAAGCGGAGGTTATCACCCGACAATTGTACAAAACCGGTACTTACACCAGCACTTTTCAACTGCAGAATAGCTGCTGCGTTATCAATAATCACAGAGCTATTGCTGCGGATATTACCACTCACATCCAGCCGCTCTGAAGGACCTGCCGTATTAATGCCTACATTATCACCTATGTTAAATATCCAACCACTCCCACCACCTGTCCAGGAATCATTATTCAACAGCGTTTTCCAGGCGGAATTTTGCCGTTGGTTTAATTCGTTGGTGGTTAAATTGTAAATCAATAATCCCTCTGCAGGTGCTGCAATAGCGTTACGTTCGGCAGTGCTCATCCTGGGAATCAGCAATCCCTTTGTAGTGCTGTTGATATGCAGCGCTGCACTGCTATGAGGAGTTGTGATACCAACGCCAACATTTTGTGCGGTTGTCAAATAACACTGTACTATGGCCAGTACACAAATGATTGTCTTTTTCATGATTTATAATTATGCTTTATGATAAGGAGTCTAATTCTATTAATAGCTGTAACAATTTTCCTTTTCGCACATCCTCCCCAAAAAATTTTACTGCCTGCGGTGCCACCATTTTCTTCTCCTCATTCATCCGGCTATGTTGCTCCAGGTTAGGTAAAAAGACGAATTGCAGCCAGCCTGCGAAATCTTCCCCGCTGATTATTTCTTTGTTTGAGAAATCGGTAACCCAGCCGGGCGTCTGGTTCTTCCATAGTTGCTGATGTTTCATTTCGTGGATAATCTCGGTGATCTTTTCATGAACAAGGTCAGTAGCTGTCATTTCTTTGAATTAGTAGGTTAAAACTACAGGCTGTATTTACTGGGAAAGTGTGTCAAAAAGAAAACGGAAGCAACCAATTACCGTAAGGGGAGATAAATGTCGCTGATTAGGCAACGGTATCCTTCAATGAGGGAATGGGGAAACTATCGGGGAAAGGTTGTATATTTTTACGGTTAAATGCTGCGCCTTCATTATATATCAACCTTATTATTCGTTTGTATTTTCCAGCTAACCGGATTTGTACAGCCATCTCAATACAGGTTAACGATCTATGGCACCCGTGATGGTTTACTTTCATCCAAGATATATGCTTTGTCACAAGCCAGTAACAGGATGTTGTGGATCGGCACTGAATTAGGGGTTAGTGTTTATGATGGCTATGATTTCAAAAATTACCAGTACAGTTCCGGCAATGAAACCATTGGCCGGGTTTTGTGCATTGCTGAAGATCAGCAACAAGGCATATGGATTGGTGGCGACAAAGGGTTATTTCTACTCAGGGATGGGGCATTTCAAAAGATCATGCTGAAAAACCAGCCCCCGCTTGCCGTTGAAGCATTACTAACCGATGCAGCTGGTAATATTTGGATCGGCGACCTGAATGCTTTATATAAAGTAACACCTGAACAGGCCGGTGATATTCATAAGAATCCGCTTTCAGCTCTTCAGTTATTACCGTTTGCCGGTTTTAACAAAAGAGTCTACAGTATTGCCACAGATAAATACCAAAACATATACACCGGTTCTTATGACGGTGTTTTTAAAATCCCTGCCCATGGCAACCGCTATGAGGTGATTTGGGAAAATACTGATATACGTTCTCCCGTTACTTCCGTAACAGCTACATCCCCTGACAGTATTTTCTGGAATTGCCTGGATAACCATCCTGCAAAAATGATCAAAGGGCATATCAGCAGCTCATTTACAAGAGAATTTATTGGCAGAACTGTATTCACGAATAGAAACAAGGTTTATGCATTAACAACAAATGGTATTTCGGAAATAAAAGAAGAAATTGAACCCGTTGTTTCTTTTGGCAATACCACCAATAATGCTGTTACTGCCATTATTGATGCTGAAGAAAATATCTGGATCGGTTCCTGGGAGGGACTACAGAAATTTCAAAAAACCACGTTCCGTCAATATGCCGTGGAACTTTCGCTGTACCCAGAGGTTTTTTCCATGCTGGAAAGAAAAAACGGGGACCTGCTTTTCGGAAGTAACCGGGGACTCCTATTTACAAAAAAAGATAACACCATCAGCCCTGCCAGAACATTTCCTGCCCTGTTTCCTGCTGCAGAAGTAATGTGCCTGTATGAAGATAGTAAGGGCGGCATCTGGGCTGGCAGTGGTTACCAGGGCATCAGCTATTATCTCAATAACCGTCTTAAAAACTGGGAGGATACTGGTTTTTTAAAAGATAATAATTGTGAGGCCCTTTACCCAGCCGGTGATGGAAAGCTCTTTGCCTGTACTGAAAACGGGGTCACTCTTATCGATCCGAGTTCAAATCACCCCATGGCAGCGCATTATCCCTTTCAAAAAAAATACAGCCGTCATCCTGAATTATTTGGCTGCTTTCAGGCTGTCAATTCCGGTTATTGGTTCTATGGCAGCCAGGGGTTATACAGGCTGAAAGATGGCATGCTGGCAGACGATTCGATACAGGGAATATCAGTTAAAAATTTATACATTAACAAAATTGTAAGCGACAAGAAAGGCAATATATGGGTCGCCACACTTGGCAAAGGGTTGCTGCAATGCAGGTATGAGAACGACAGGTTTATACTGCAGCAGCAATATGATAAAAAAAGAGGATGCCCTTCAGATGTTGCTTTATCAGTGCTGGTTGATAAAAATGACCATTTATGGTGGGGGGATTATATGAGTATTTCAGAACTTATTCATCCCGAAGAGAATGAACAAATTATCAGCTTTACCGACAGAGATGGTTTACTCTCTTCCTATTATCAAACATTAAAATTAGAACAACAAAAGAACGGGACGATCTGGGGGCTTACATCAATGGGAGCTTTTTCCTTTCACCCCGACAGTATCAACAGGAACCATCTTGCCCCCACACTACTAATGGAGCGTATCAGCCACAACGGGTCTGACAGGAACTATGCAGCGGCACCGGCCGGCTTTTTTTCTTATTCCCAGCATTCACTGCAGCTTAAATTTACAGCAGTTTGTCTTACAGACGCTTCAGCCGTCCGTTATGCATACCGGATGAAGGGACTTGACAGTAACTGGATTTATACGACTGAAAGAACAGCCAATTTCAATTTCCTGCAACCCGGTTATTATACATTTGAGCTGAAGGCTTCTAATAATAATAATACCTGGACTGCGTCTGTGCTGCAATACAGCTTTACCATACTGCCTCCTTTCTGGCAAACCTGGTGGTTCAGGGCTCTTGCTGTTTTGCTCACAGCCGGTCTTTTTATACTAATATTCCGTAGACGGATACTAACGGTCAAGAACAAGGCAGCCATCAAACAGCAAATGGCGGAGCTGGAGGCCAAAGCCATCCGTGCCCAGATGAATCCTCATTTTATCTTTAACAGTCTCAATGCCATACAGGAAAGTATTGTCCTGAATGATTACGATACTTCCTATCAATACCTGTCCAAATTTTCCAAATTGCTGCGGCAGGTGCTGAATAATTCGGAAAAGAATTTTATACCGTTGCGGGATGAAATTGAAATGAACCGTCTTTATCTAGAATTAGAGTCATTACGATTCAAGCATTCGTTTGCCTACACGATTGATGTTGATCCATCGATAGATACCGATAGTGTGCTTTTCCCTTCATTGATGCTGCAGCCCTTTATTGAAAATGCCGTATGGCATGGGCTGATGCATAAGGATGGGGAAAAGAAATTAGCAATCCGGTTTTTCTGCCGGCAGCAGCAATTAAAATGTGAGATCGGGGATAATGGTATTGGACGTGAAAAAGCAGCAGCTATCAAAAAACAAAATCTGGGATCTCATTATTTTGAATCAAAAGGGACAGACCTGGCCCTGCAACGAATGCAGCTTTTTAATGAAAGTGGCATCCCCTCTGCTTCGTTGTCAATTGAAGACCTGTATAACAATGGAGCTGCGGCAGGGACAAGGGTTATGATCTCCATTCCATTAACAGAACTAAAATAGATGAAACGCAACATATGATACGCATCCTTATTGTTGACGACGAGCCCTCAGCAGGAAATATCCTGAAACTGCTGATTGAGAAACATGTGCCTGCCGCGAAGGAGATCAGGCTTTGCAATAACCCGCAGGAAGCAGCCGGTATTATAGCAGCATTCAATCCCAGCCTGCTGATGCTGGATATTGAAATGCCGCACATGAACGGATTTGATTTGCTCAACAGAATTGGTTCCTGGGATTTTGACGTGATATTTACAACGGCATATGATAAATATGCCATCAAGGCCATCCGCTTCAGCGCATTGGATTATTTGCTGAAACCAGTTGATATTATCGATCTGCAAAATGCTATTCACCGCCACATTATTAAAAAGGAATTTCCGCCACAACAGCAGCAGCAATTAGTGGATAACCTGCTGAGCAACCTGCACCAGAAAGATCAATCTTCCTTTAAGCTGGCCCTGAATACCATGGAAGGGGTTTTCTTTTTTGAACCCCGCGAAATCATCCGCCTGGAAGGGGAAAGTAATTACACCCGTTTCTTCTTTAAAGGACAAAAACCCATTTTAGTATCCCGCACACTCAAAGAATACGAAGATATTTTACAGGAACATGATTTCATCAGGGCTCACAAATCACATCTGGTGAATAAAAAATATGTAAAGCACCTGGATAAAGAAGGGCTGCTCTGGCTTACTGATGGTAGCCATATCGTAGTATCCAGGAGAAAAAAGGAAGATGTGCTCAGGGAGTTGAAAGACAATGACCGGCAAAAATGACCGGCAAAAAAAACACCCCGCAAGTGCGGGGCATTTTTATTTCTATCATAAAACCTGTGAGCTAAAAGACCTCCTTGTTACCTGGCAATCGTGAATTGCTGGTTAAGTTTTATCGTGCCATCGCTGCTCCTGATCACATATTCACCTGATGCCAGCCCTGCAGTATTAATGATTACTTTGTTGTTACCTGCATTCAATACCGCCACTTGTCTCCGCACAACTCTTCCCGTCATATCAAACACCTGCAGTTCAGTACGTATTGCGATATCAGTTCGTATGGCCACATTCAGTACATCGTTAGCCGGAACCGGGTAGAGAACAACACTTACTGCATTGCTGCGGCAATTCGTTTGCCGTATGGCCGTATATGTAAACCCACCGTCTTTATCCACCTGTTTGATCCGGTACTGGGCCGTTCCGCCTTCCAGGTCAAGGTATTGATAACTGCGGCTTGCTGAGCTGTTGCCTGCCGCCATCACTTTATCAATAGTAATCCAGTTGCCATTCACATTTTTCTCGATAGCAAAATAATCGCTGTTGATCTCGGAGGCTGTTGACCAGGTGATGGAAGCTCCTTTATCGGAACAATTCACTTTATAATCAGTAAAGAGAACCGGTGTAACAATAGGTCCAAGCAAAAGTGGAACATTATAGGTAGTGGAATTGACCGGGTATTCATTAGCCAGGTCATCAGAAACAGAATAGGTGGTAAACTCACCGGGACTTCCACCTGAACCAGAGTTAATAATTACGTATCCTCCGTAAGGAGCTGTATTATTCAGGGTCCACAACGTTACTGTAAATACATCCACCCAGGTAGTTGTCAATGTGATCCCTGTTCCGTCCAGCGTACCTACTGCTCTCCTGTCAAAATTCTGCCCGCCGGCAGTCTGGTTAAAAATGCCGCACTGGTTAACAACTGTATATGCAAAGCCGCCGCCTGCAAATGTGGGAGAAACGGTAACATTAGCCGGGTTGCTAACAATGGCACATCCCGGGATGGTGGGAATCATGGCATTTGCACTTTGATAACTAAACCCGGTGGCCAGCACATTTACATTGGGAATACTGCCTGCTGTTGTATGTATTTGCAATTTAAACGTAACAGAGCCCCGCGCAGGTCCTGCGCCATCAGGATCTGTGCCTGAATAATTTGCATCTGTTAACCGCCATTCACAGACCTGGGCTTTAATAGTTGAATGTACAGTCAGTAATAGTATCAAACTGGCTGCAAATAATTTTAGCTGTAAAACTGGTTTCATGATCTGAAGGTTTATGATTTTCTGACTTATTGTTCTACTCTTCCGGCCCAAGCGGATCAGGAATATTTGTTGTTGCAATACGCATTCTGCCTGGTGTGCTACCCGAACCGGAAGCTGCAATAATCGCTTTTCCAAGGCTCACATCCGTTCCGTTAATACTGTTACTTATATTAACATCGGTAAGTACATACCCGGTAGTAGAAGCCGCAATCGCATTTTTAATGGCACTGATATCGGTACCATTCACAACACCGCTTTTATTGGCATCACCGGCCCATAATCCATAATGTACACCACCGGCTAAAAGCATGACCGGATCTGAAGAAGCACCAACGGCCTTATAACTATTAGTTAAAGACCTGAAATCATTGGTATAAGTACCCAACACATTCGATGGCAATGACACACTCATCACACCCAGATGATTTCTGTGACGAATGACCATAAAACCTGCACCCTGCTTACTAATATCAACGCCGATTGGGGTAACACCATCCGTTTCTACAATTGCTCCTGTATTTAGAAGGAATCCCGCCTTTCTTCCGATAATAGTTGCAGAAGCAGCATCTGCCGGTAATCCTGATGCAGGCTTGCGAAACTCCACTAATACCCAATCCACAACATTGGCATTCGGTATGGCACCAACAGATTCTGTTCCGGTATAATTAAAAGGCGTTGTATTATAGGGCTGTGAAAGGGGTATAATACCCCCGCTATTAAGATTAGTGTTCATTGTGGCTCCGTTCCAGGGGCCTCTGAGTAATGCAGTTGCATTCATAGTATACCGGGGATCAGCCAGTTTCCATTCAGAGGCAAGGTCTGCGGCAGGAATACCGGTTGTGGAAACATAATTAGCTGTCCCGTCTCTTGTAACCGGTGTAAGGCGCCCGTTCCATTCAGAGGCAATCAATTGCCAGGGAACAAGATTGGCTTCGGTATTGGTATTTAACTCCGCATCCAGATAAGGATAACGGATATCAGCAGTAAACCCGGAGCCACCTGTTTGTGTGAAGCCGAATTTTCTTTTCACTTCCCGCTCGGCGAGGGCAGGATCGCCTGCATTTGCTTCCGGTATCATATTAACAGTTATCTCGGAAGGGTTGGTGCCACCATTGGTAGTTACCTGCATATTGGGCTGATTAAACACCCTTGCAGCCCCGTTAGTCCAGCCTGTTCTTCTTACCCGGCCTACTATTTCCCGGCCCGTTGTAAACTCAAACGGCACAGCTGCTGCCGCATTCAATGTATAAGGATTAGCAACAGGGTCGGTAGAAAGTGTTCCGGAATTATAGATCAGCTTGCTGCCAATCGTTACCGAATTAGTAAGGGTTACAAAATTACTGTTGGCAGTTTTATTGATGTGCAGGAAACTGAGTGTGGAGGCACCGGCATTTAGCGTTACGTTGCCTGTACCTGTCATGATCAGTGAATCGTCTGCAGTGGCTGTAGTGTAAGTTGCTGTGTTCAGGAAATTGCCCTGTACTTCCAGTTTACCATCATTGCTGATCGTACCTGCATTTTTGTTTTCCACATTACCGGAGCAGAAAAGAACGGCCCCGGGCTGTATCTTAATAATAGCTCCGTCGTTCACCAACTGTGCACGGGACGCAAGTCCCGCAAAAAGAGCCAATAACAGAATAAGGTTGCAGCGCTTCATGGTTTAATAATTAATAGTTTAAAACTACGATTCTGCTTTACCGCTGCCATTCCCATTTAGTAAGCGGTAATTTCAGTTTATTAATCGGTCTTCAGGCTTTTGTCGTTTGAAGGATTTAAAAGGATATTGAAAAATTCCGGCAAAGTCCTGCTATTCCGGTCAGCTAAAGTTATTAAAAGTACAATCAGGGGCAATCACACATTCGGGTGATTTTGCTGCTCTCCGGGAAGACTTGATCCGGTTTCAATAACGGAATCTGTCACCTTGAGTGGCATTATGACAAAACATGTACATAGAATATCTTTACATACTCCCTCCTATGGCTTTTGGAGCCGAATACAGTAAATTGCAAGAACCATTTGACCATTTATGAACCGAATACCAACACTCCTGCTGTTGCTGATCTTTTGTTCAGCCCAATCGCAAACTATTCTGCAACCCGGTTTTGATCCCAAAGAATACGCCCAGCTTTTATCCCTTACATTCAACAGCTCCGGGATACCCGATTCGGTGGAACGCAAGACATCCAAAGACCCTTATCACCTGGAATACCGGTCTGCGGAAGTTGGATTACTCAACCGGTGGACCTTCTACCTTCGCAATGATAATACAGCGGTTATTGACCTGCGGGGAACCGTGAATAAAACAACCAGCTGGCTGGCTAATTTTTATGCCGCCATGATCCCTGCCACCGGCAGCCTGCAACTGAACGACAGTACCACTTTTAATTACCAGTTTGCCGCCAATGAAAAAGCGGCGGTGCATGCGGGCTGGACCATTAGTATCGGGCACCTGGCACCGGAGATCATTAAAAGGATTAATGAATATTACAGTACAAAAAAAGTAAAAGAATTTCTTGTCATGGGGCATAGCCAGGGAGGTGCCTTAGCTTTCCTGCTGCGTTCCTATCTTTTCTATGAAACACTGAAAGGGAATCTTCCCAAAGACATTACTTATAAAACCTATTGCAGTGCTGCACCAAAAGTTGGCAATATGTATTATGCCTATGATTTTGATTTTATTACCCGGGGAGGCTGGGCGCATACGGTGGTGAATGCAGCTGACTGGGTGCCGGAAACTCCTTTTTCTGTACAAACTGTTTATGATTTTAACCGCACCAGTCCGCTGACCAATGCAAAAGCCATTCTGAAGAAACAAAAATTCGCAATACGTATAGCCGGAGGTATTGTATACGATAAACTGGAACGCAAACCCCGGAAGGCACAGCGAAAATTTGAAAAATACCTTGGAACGGTGATGTATAAAAAAGCGATCCGGAAGGTGCTGCCGCAATTAAAGGAACCGGTTTATGTACATGACAATAATTTTATGCGGGCTGGTAACCCGGTCATCCTAATGCCGGATGCCGGTTACTTTCAATTATTCCCGGATGATAAAACCAAACCATTCATTCATCATATGTTTGCTCCTTATTATGCACTGGTAAAAAAACTCTATTTAACCAGATAGAAACAGCAGCGGAATAATTTCCCTTCGAAATCAAAAGGGGTCGTGGCTTTTGTGATGTCTTTGATACTGCTGGCATTAATTTTCTCTTTGCCCAGTTCAAACTTGCGAAAGTTGGTACTGAAATATAATACCCCCCCGGTCTTTAAGGCTGTCATACATTGATTGATCAGGGTAACATGATCCCGTTGAATATCTAAAATATCCTCCATCCTTTTGCTGTTGCTGAAAGTCGGCGGATCCATGATAATCATATCAAAATAATCCGGTGGTATTGTTTTCAGGTATTGTTTTACATCTGCATGCATGAACTTGTATTTTGCCGCATCTGTAAATCCATTTAACTGCAGGTTTCTTTCTGCCCAGTTCAAATAGGTCTTGGAAAGATCAGCGGTAATCACTTCTTCAGCACCACCTGCAGCAGCATACACGGAAAAAGAACCGGTGTAGGCAAAGAGGTTCAATACTTTTTTACCACTACTCTGCTCTTTCACCATTTGCCGGGTAATGCGATGATCCAGGAAAAGACCGGTATCCAGGTAATCGCTCAGGTTCACGATGAACTTCAGCCTGTTTTCTGTCACCTCAAATTCATGCTGCACTTCATCATATTTCTGGTACTGCCCCAGCCGTCCGGGTTTTCGCTGTCTGAGTTTCAGGAAAATATTTTCCTTACTGATCCCAAGCACTTCTGTCATCACTTCCAGGCTTCTCTCGGTCCACTCGTCATGTTCCTCCTCCGTCATCCCATGCTGCCTTTTGTATTCCGCCACATATAATTTATCGCCATACATCTCAATACAAAAGGGGAATTCCGGCAGATCATGGTCATATATACGGTAGCAGCTTATGGCCTGCCGCTTCGCCTGTTTGGAAAGGTGCCGCCAGACCTTTGCCAACCGGTTTCGAAACATTATTAATTTATCAGCCTGCATAGTTGAGTTAAAAACTTTCACGAAATTCGTATTTCACAGCTAAACCGCGGCACTTATTTCATGTACGCTATTGTTGATATAGAGACTACCGGATCCTACGCAGCAGCCCACGGCATTACTGAAATTTCCATTCATGTTTTTGACGGGGAGAAAGTGGTGGAGAAATTTGAAACGCTGATCAATCCCAACCAGCCCATCCCCCATTATATACAGGCCATGACCGGCATTACTGATAAGATGGCAGCAACGGCTCCTGTATTTGAAACAGTCGCCGAAAAGATTTATACCATTCTGGAAGGGAAAATATTTGTTGCTCACAATGTGAATTTTGATTATTCCTTTGTGAAAGGCCACCTGGCGGAAGCCGGTTTTATCCTGAACAGCAAAAAACTCTGTACAGTAAGATTAAGCCGCAAGATATTCCCGGGCTTTGCTTCTTACAGTTTAGGCAATCTTTGTCATTCATTGGGAATAACGATCAAAGACCGGCACCGGGCCGGCGGAGATACTGAAGCAACAGTAAAAGTTTTCCAGTTATTGTTAGCTCATGATAAGGAACAGCATATTGCCAAAAGCCTGCAACGAAATTCTAAAGAATCGGTGTTGCCTCCTAATGTCCCCAAAGAACATTTTGAGCAATTACCTTATACTCCCGGTGTTTATTATTTCCATAATGAAAAAGGAAAGATCGTATATGTAGGCAAAGCCAATAATATCCGCTACCGGGTCAACAGTCATTTTAGTAATAATTCAGAAAGCAGGCAGAAACAGAATTTCCTGAAACATATCCATGCTATCAGTTTTCAGCCCTGTGCTACCGAATTGATGGCCTGTATCCTTGAGTCAACCGAAATAAAAAAGCTATGGCCCATTTTTAACCAGTCGCAAAAAAGATGGGAAGATGTATATGGTATTTTTAGTTATGAAGATCAGAATGGCTTTCTTCGTTTAGCTATTGAAAAAAATAAACAGCGGCTTACTCCTGTCTATAGTTTTCATTACCTCGTTGACGGGCATGCGATCCTACGCAAAGTCATGAGAGAATTCAATCTTTGTCCCAAGCTTTGCTTTATGCAAAAAGACCAGGTGGATTGTGAAGGAATAAAAGAAGGCTTTTGCTATGGTGCCTGCCGGCAAAAAGAACTGCCAGCCAGCTATAATGAACGTGTACAGCAAGCGATTGAATCATTAAAAAAACAACCTTCTTTTGCTATTGTTGAAAAAGGGTTAAATGGTGACGATCAGTCCTGTATTCTTGTTACAGAAGGAAGGTTTTATGGCATGGGGTACCTGCCTTCCGACCTGGCCATTACTGATCATGCTATGCTGAAAGAATTATTGACTCCCTATAAAGAGAATCTTTATATCCGCAATCTTATTAATGGTTATGCTGCACGGTTCCCGGGTAAAGTAAAAATGCTGGAAGGAACAACACCCTAATCCAGCCACTGAAAATCGTCAGCTACCGGCACATCGCCGAACAGGGCACGAACCTCTTCCGGTAATGAAGCCAGTTTGCGGCGTACAATATCCAGCCAGGCGATATCAACCGTCAATACCGCCGATAAGATATCACCGTTCTTCCTGATCTCATGCTGAATGGTCCAGCGGGAGAAATCTCTTTTTGCCTTAACCAGTTTCAGGTTAATACTCACTTTATCTTCCAGCCTGATCTCTTTCCTGAAAATACATTCTTCCCGGAAAAGGATAGGGCCGATATGGAATTTTTGCATCACTTCAGCAGTAAGGCCAATGCTATACAGGTATTCGATCCGGCACCAGGCACCCCAATCGTAATACACCGAATGCCTGACATGAAAGTTTGGGTCCAGGTCGGCCCAGCGAACCTGTACATCCCTGTTGAAGTATTGCATTTTTCTTGTTTAGGTAAGACCGCAAATTAAATGATAACAGCCATCCGAATTAGCCATCCAACCTGTATTTTTGCTCCCTAATAAAAAATTGTATGAAGAAACTCATTCTGTGTGTATCCGTACTGGTACTGGCTGCTGTAGCCGTGGCACAGCCTGTCAAAACAACAAAGCCAAAGACTCCACCCGTTGCGGCTAAACCTGTTTTGAAAAATTCATTTGATTCCGCCAGCTATGCCATGGGAATGAGCTTTGCTAATTTTTTTAAACAGCAGGGAGTTAATAAAGTTAATTCTACCCTGGTATTAAAAGCGATCAACGACCTGATGGGAAATAAAAAGCCCCTGTTAGATGACAATACCGCCAATATGGTCATCAATAATTACCTGACCCAAATGCAGCTGCAAAAATCAAAAGCGATCATTGATTCAGGAGTGGCTTTCCTGAAAAGAAATAAAACCCAACCAGGTGTTAAAACAACAGCTTCCGGTCTTCAATACGAAGTGATAAAAGAAGGTGATGGTATCAAGCCCGCGGCAGTTGATACCTTTGTTGCCCATTACCGGGGCACTTTATTGGATGGTACCGAGTTTGATGCTTCTTACAACCGTGGCCAGCCATTAACACTTGGTGTAAGCCAGGTAATCCGCGGCTGGACAGAAGGGCTTCAACTCATGTCCGTTGGATCAAAATATAAATTCTGGATTCCCTACGAATTGGCTTACGGGGCTATGGGACAGGGCCAGATACCCGGCGGTGCAATGCTTATATTCGAAGTTGAATTATTGGATGTCAAAAAAGCAGCAGGTTCAGGCCAGTAAGGTCAGGGCAGGTTTGCCTTCATCCTGAGTATCTGGTGGCGGGTACCGAGTACCAGTATTTTCATTCCGGGGTCCACAATGATATCTTCAGGGGGGTTAATGATAAATTTTCCCTCAGGACTTTTGAGACCAATACAATTAACACCTGTTTTATTCCATTGCATGATCTCCTGCAATGGTTTTCCTTTTATTTCTTCAGGCAATTCTTCAAAAGCAATCGAGTCGATATGTATGGACTGGCCTTCCTCGCCGGAAAGAAAGTCTATAAACTCCACTACATCCGGTTTTGATACCAGGTTAGCCATATGTGAGCCGCCGATCCTGTCGGGCATAATTACATTACTGGCACCGGCTTTTTTCAACTTGGGTATCGAATTGCTATCTGATGCCCGGCTGATGATCTGCATCACTGGATTTAGCCCTCTTGCGGAAAGGACAATAAATAAATTGTCAGCATCAACAGGCAATGTGGTGATCAACGCCCTGGCCTTTTCAATGCCGGCAGCCAGCAACACATCATCATTGGTACTATCTCCTTCCACATACAGTAAGTGTTCCTCCTCATGCCTGGCTTTTTCAACCAGTTCACTGCTCTTCTCGATAATCAGGAAAGGCACATCATGTGATTTCAGGATCTTGGCAGCCTCATGACCGTTTCGTCCATAGCCACAAATAATAACATGCTGTTCAAGCTTTGCAATTTCTTTCATAAGCCGTCGCATTTTAAAATATTTATTGATCTCACCGTTCACTACAAACTGGGTGATACGGGTAATGGCAAAAGCAAAAGTTCCCCAACTGGTGATTAATAAAAAGATCGTAAACCATTTTCCGGCAGTACTTAGAGGAACTACTTCCCCATATCCCACCGTTGTAATGGAGATCGTGGTCATGAATAATGAATCAACGAATGAAGCATCCTCAATGACCATATAGCCAACGATACCACAGATGATGATAATGTGGAGAACAATAAAGGGTTGAAGCAGCCTGTAGGTGGTTATCCGCAAGGGAGATGGTTTGGTATAAAAGTAAAGAAATGAATCCTGAAAAGGAATAACCAATATCTGCTACCCGGCCCTGCGCTGGTTATTTTATTTTTTGAGAAGCCCATTCCAATGCCAGTTTCAGTTGCTGCTGTGGTGTAATATTACTATTATCCAGTTCCAGCGCATCTTTGGCCTGCCGCAGGGGGCTCACTTCCCGGTGTGAATCGATATAATCCCGCATTTCAAGATTATTCTTCACCTCTTCAATGGTTATATTGGGGTTCTTTTCATACAACTCTTTGAATCTTCGTTCCACCCTGATGGCGTTATCGGCGGTCATAAATATCTTTAATTCAGCTTTGGGAAAAACGACTGTACCAATATCCCGGCCGTCCATCACGATACCTTTTTTTTCTCCCATTTTTTGCTGCTGCGCCACGGCAAACTCTCTTACTTCTTTAATGGCCGCCACATCACTTACCTTTTCAGCAATGATAAGATCCCGTATCAGGTATTCAACGTTTTCTTCGTTCAGGTAGATCTCGCTGTTATTACTCTTGGCATTATATATGAATTCGAGATTGATGCTCTTTAATGCCTGTTTAACTTCTTTCTTCTCCCCAAGATCAACATTATTACGGAGAAAATAAAGAGTGATAGCCCTGTACATAGCACCACTGTCCACATATACATAGCCCAGCTCTTTGGCGAGTTGTTTGGCCAGTGTGCTTTTCCCACAGCTTGACCAGCCATCAATAGTTATAATGATCTTTTTTGCCACGGGTAACAAAAATAAAAAAGGAGTGCCGGTTAACAACACTCCTTTGAAAATTTATTATTGCCTGTCTATGCTTTTGATTTTTGCTCAGGCTGCGTTTTGAATGAAAAAACAAGTTTTGTTTTTTCAGCATCCACATCTGCCTCCAGCACATCGCCGGCTTTGACATGTGTATTGAGTATCTCTTCAGCCAGCGGATCTTCCAGGTATTTCTGGATTGCCCTGTGCAGCGGTCTTGCACCAAACTGCACATCATATCCTTTGTCTGCCAGGAAGGTTTTAGCATCTTCTGTAAGTGCCAGGCTGAAGCCAAGACTTGTCAACCGTTTTGTCACTCCTTTCATCAGGATATCAATAATGCTGAAGATATTCTCCTTGGTCAATGAGTTGAAAATGATCACATCATCAATACGGTTCAGGAACTCCGGTGAGAAGGTTTTTTTCAATGCCTTTTCGATCACTGCTTTATTCGCTTCATCTTCATGCTCGATCTTATTGGCAGTGGCAAATCCTACCCCGGCCCCAAAATCCTTTAACTGCCGCACACCAATATTCGAGGTCATAATGATCGTCGTGTTTTTGAAATCCACTTTTCTTCCCAGTCCATCTGTTAACTGACCATCGTCCAGCACCTGCAGCAATACATTGTAAATATCCGGGTGTGCTTTTTCAATTTCGTCTAACAGAATCACACTATAAGGTTTGCGGCGTACTTTTTCTGTGAGCTGACCACCTTCCTCATATCCAACATAGCCGGGAGGAGCACCAATCAAACGGCTGATCGTGAACTTTTCCATGTATTCACTCATATCAATCCGGATCAGCGCATCTTCGGAATCGAACATATATCTCGCCAATGAACGGGCCAGCTCTGTTTTACCAACACCTGTGGGACCCAGGAAGATAAATGTACCAATTGGTTTCTTGGGATCTTTCAAACCTACCCTGTTCCGTTGAATAGCTTTCACCACTTTAGAGATAGCTTCATCCTGGCCGATCACCATATTCTTCATATCATCAGCCATCTTACGCAGTTTGTCGGTTTCTGCCTGCACCATTCTCTTCACCGGTATCCCTGTCATCATACTTACTACTTCTGCAATGGCTTCCTCATCTATCGGGAACCGTTTGTGTTTGCTTTCCTCCTCCCAGTCTGCTTTTGCTTTCTCCAGGTCTTCCTGCAAACGCTTCTCCGTATCCCGCAGGGATGCTGCTTCTTCAAATTTCTGGCTCTTCACTACTTTATTCTTCTCATTCTTCACATCCTCTATCTTCTTTTCCAGGTCAACAATGGTCTGCGGAACATTGATATTCTTTAAATGCACCCTGGCTCCCACTTCATCCATCACATCGATGGCCTTATCGGGAAGAAGGCGATCTGTGATATACCGATCACTCAGTTTCACACAAGCTTCGATTGACTCATTGTTATAAGTAACGTTGTGATAGTCCTCGTATTTGGATTTGATATTGTTCAGGATAGTGATCGTATCATCCACACTCGGCGGATCGATCACGACTTTCTGAAAGCGACGGTCTAAGGCACCATCTTTTTCAATATACATTCTGTACTCATCCAGTGTTGATGCTCCAATGCACTGGAGTTCGCCTCTTGCTAAAGCCGGTTTAAAGATATTGCTTGCATCCAGTGAGCCGCTGGCACCACCGGCACCGACAATGGTATGCAGCTCATCAATGAACAGGATCACATCACGGTTCTTTTCCAGTTCATTCATAATGGCTTTCATCCTTTCCTCAAACTGTCCACGGTATTTAGTGCCGGCAACCAATGCTGCAAGGTCAAGAGAAATTACTCTTTTATCAAACAACACCCTGGATACTTTACGCTGAACGATGCGCAGGGCAAGACCTTCCACAATAGCTGTTTTACCCACTCCCGGTTCACCAATTAAGATGGGGTTGTTCTTTTTACGTCGGGATAGTATTTGTGATACTCTCTCGATTTCTTTTTCACGGCCAACGATAGGGTCTAATGCACTCATCTCTGCCAGCTTCGTAATGTCGCGGCCGAAGTTGTCCAGCACGGGTGTTTTGCTTTTGGCATTACCCTGTTGCTTGCTGCTTCCTTTTTGACCGGAGTATTTTTTCTCTTCGTCAAAATCGTCATCATTTTCTTCTGAGAATTCGGCGCGGGGGTCATTGGATTTTACAATGCCTAATTCCTGCCTGAAAAGATCGTAGTCCACATCAAACTGATTTAGGATTTGTGTTGCAATATTTTCTTTGTTCTTTAAAATGGAAAGCATCAGGTGCTCGGTTTCCACGGTGGCACTTTTCAATGCTTTTGCTTCCAGCACCGTCACACGAATTACCTTCTCGGCCTGCTTGGTTAACGGGAGACTGTTGATATTAGCAATATTCTTTCCTGTTTTATCCTTCACCGCTAATTCAATTTCCTTCCGGAGTTCGTAGAGGTCAACATTAAAACTTTTAAGAATACGGACGGCGGTATTATCTCCTTCCCGGATTAAACCGAGCAGCAGATGTTCGGTACCGATAAAATCATTTCCCAATCGTAAGGCTTCTTCCCTGCTGAATGAAATGATCTCTTTTACCTGGGCTGAAAAATTGTTATCCATGTAAGATAATTGGGTGTTGTACAATATTAACGAATATATTTGGTTCCTGTTTTCCCGTATTTATAAACGAGATGTTGATAATTTAAGTTGTCGGAAACTGGCAGTTTTTTCACTTTGCCGGGGCTGACAGGCTCAACAAACAAAAAGTATGAACTATGCAGGTCAAAACGGATACCAAAGAAAGATTTCATGCCATCACGCTGCCCGGGGCTTCACTTTCTGCTACTATGACAGAAGAATTGGCTGATTGTTTGTTGCCCTACCTCCAAAATGACGCCAGCCTACCGGACAGGCAGGTTAAAAACGTGGTGCTGATACTAAAAGACATCGAATCCATCGATATTGCTGCTGCCGAGAAGCTGGTGCATATTCAACAAAAATATTACGAGAACAGCGCCTCCTTTGTGATCTGTGAATTGCAGCCACAGGTGGAAGATTTCCTGGATAAAAATGAACTCCTGGAACTGATGAATGTTACCCCCACCCAAAGTGAGGCCTGGGATATCGTCCAGATGGAAGAAATTGAGCGGGAATTCCTGGACGAAGAGGGTACGGAAGGCTAAGCAACAGGTGAGAATAAGTTTGGGTCTTAAGCACAATACATCGTACTTCGTATCTCTAAAATTGCTCATTGCTGCATGCTCGCTGTCACGATCCTTGGAAATAACTCGGCTGTACCAGCCTTTGACCGCCACCCCACCAGCCAGGTGGTTACCCTGGATGGAAATAATTACCTTGTTGACTGTGGCGAAGGCACCCAGATCCAGATGATCAACTACAAGATCAGGCGGAGTAAAATATCGCACATCTTCATTTCCCACTTACATGGCGACCACTATTTCGGACTGATTGGTCTTATCAATAGTTTCAGTTTGCTCAGCCGCCAGCAGGATTTACATGTCTTCGGGCCTGAACCGCTCAAAGAGATTATTGAACTACAGTTGAGAGTGGCCGACACCAGCCTGTCATTCAACCTGTATATTCATGCTATTAAGGGAGCGGCCACATTAGTGGACGATGAGAAGATCACCATTAAATGCTTTCCCACCAATCACCGGGTGGAATGTTATGGTTTTTCATTTGCAGAGAAAAGACAGCCCCGCCGGCTGGACCCACAGAAGGCGATAGAGCATGAAATTCCCTCCTCCTTTTATGACCGGTTGAAGAACGGGGAAGATTACACCCGCAAAGACGGAACTGTTGTTAAAAATGAATCTGTAACGGAACCAGCCCTGCCGGGACATCGCTATGCTTTTTGTGCCGATACCAAATATGATGAATCCATCCTGCCCCATATAGAGGGTTTTGATATGATCTATCATGAAACCACTTACCTGGACAACCTCCGGGAAAGAGCCGAACTCCGTTTTCACTCCACCACCAAACAGGCGGCCCTGATTGCTCAAAAAGCCGGGGTGAAGAAATTACTCATCGGCCATTTCAGCAGTAAATACGATACACTGGAAGAATTTGAGGCAGAAGCCAGGGAAGTGTTTCCGGATACGGAACTGGCGTTAGAAGGTGTTGCTTATAAGATTTAGACTACTTACTTCATCAACCATTCATAAAACAAAGGGAATTCTTTTCGCCAGGTGGCTTCATTGTGCAGGCCTTCATCCCGTATCACGGTTGTCATGGTTGATTTGGAAACAGCCGCCATCCCCTGGAAAGCTTTCAGCATGTCGGGTATCATACTCTCCCCTTCCAGTTTGCCCCCAAAGAAATATATCTTCGATCTGACGGATTTCCCTTTCTTACGAATATCCTGGTAAATTTTAGAGCCACTGATCCAGAATGCAGGGGAAAAAACAGCCGCCCCGCCGAATACGGTGGGATATTTTAATACAGCATACAGGGAGATCAACCCGCCCATGGAGCTACCGGCAACAAATGTATTTTTCTTATCCTTTGCCGTGCGGTAACGTTTATCAATATAGGGCTTTAATGTCTTCACCAGGAAATCAGCATATAAACCGCCTTCGCCTTTATTCGTTTTACTGTTTGCCGCAATACCTGTCAGGGAAAAATCATAGGGACAATATTCGTTCAGCCGCTTGTCGCCACTATTATCAATACCCACAACGATACACTTTTTCATTTTCGTGGAATCAAGAAATTCATCCACTCCCCATTCGCCGGAATAAGAACTGGCATCATCAAAAATATTCTGCCCGTCGTGCATATACAGCACCGGATATCTTTTGCGGGAAGTCGCATAATCTTCGGGCAGGTATATCCACACCCGTCTTTTACGATTCAATTGCGGCATCCGGAAAGCCGTATCCATGATGCGTACATTTTTGCTGCTGGTACTGGCTCTTTTGAGCGGGGGAAAATGGTCCTGCCATTCTTCCACGTTTATTTCTATCGTAGCCGGGCCTTCCACTTTTAATACCCGGTTGGCAACACCAACTCCCTGCGCTTTGCATTCCACTTTATCCCAGCCACCCCGGGTGATCTTGTATTCGTAAGAACCGGGATTTAACTGAAGGTTCAGTACATAATTTCCTTGATCATCTTGCTGAAATTTATATTGAGCATTCTGCGGGTTCCAGCCATTGAAAGAACCGGCGGCGTAAATATCATTGCTCTCACTATGATACTTGGGGAGGCCAATAATTTTTATACTTACACTCTGTTGGGCATAAAAAATTGAAGCCTTAAAAAAGAAAACTATAAAAAACTTGAGTTTATACATATTTAAACCCTATTTATAAAAATATCGTTTCTCCTATTTTTTTCTCAAGTTCAGGAAAATGCATGAACAGTAAGTCATAAGTTGGAGATTTCTTTTTCCCGATAAATCGGATTAGCGTATTTGTCTTACACATGATTTTATACTGCTTAATGGCAATTCCATCATTTACCGATAAACTAAGCGCATCAATATTCCAGCGGCTAATTGATATTGACAAAGGGTTAATGCTAATAATATCCCCAATATTTATCTTCTGATCATCGATGTAAATGGCATCGCCAACGTACAAAGCATTAAATTTCTGACGTGAGTTTATGAATATATCAATTGTCCAAACTAATAATATGGCGGGTATGTAAAAAAAGAATTGGAGCAGTCCAAATTGGCTGAAAGGAGTAAATAAAAACTCCATACTCAATAATAATAAAATTATTGGGCCAACAAAAAAAATCAGCCGGTTAAAAGCATCTCCACTGATTTTCTTTTGCTTCATTTCCTATTTCAAAGTTTTTATACTAAAAACAAATATCTATTTCACCCCTTTCATCAATTCCCTGATCTTCTCCATATGTTTATCACTTACCGGCCACACCGGCATACGGAAGGTATTTTTGCAAAGCCCCATTTCACTTAAATAAGCTTTCACGCCGCTGGGGCTTCCTTCAGTAAACATGGAAGCAATGATATCGGTGTATTTATAATGCAGTTGTTGTGCTTCAGCAAATTTTCCGTCCATACAGAGCCTTACCATTTCTGCATACTCTTTAGGATATGCATTGGCCACGACAGAGATCAGTCCTTCTGCTCCCGCAGCGATCATGGGCAAAGTGATAGGGTCATCGCCACTGATGACCATGAATTCGGCCGGTTTGTATTTGATGATTTGATTGATCTGGTCAAAATTGCCGCTCGCTTCTTTGGTGGCAAAGATATTCTTACATTCCCGGGCAATGCGGATGGTGGTATCAGCCGATACATTCATTCCGGTACGGCCCGGCACATTGTACATGATGATGGGCAATGGCGTGGCTGCATCCAATGCTTTATAGTGCTGAAATAATCCTTCCTGGTTGGGTTTATTATAGTAAGGAGATACAGACAGGATAGCACTGTACCCTTCCAGGTTGAATTTTTTGAATCCTTCGGTCACTTCAGTCGTATCATTACCACCTATACCGGCCACTAAAGGAAGACGGCCCGCCACTTCATTCTTCACAAAAGAAAACACTGCCTGCTTTTCATCGCCATGGATGGTGGCACTTTCACCGGTGGTGCCGAGCACTACCAGGTATTCCACTTTATTTTCGATCCAGAAATGAATAAGCTTTTTATACGCTTCCCAATCAATGGTTCCATCCTCAAGGAAGGGAGTTACAATAGCAATACCCGTTCCACGAAATTGTTCTCTTAATGACATATTGATCCGTGATTAATATTATGATTACTGAATAGCGAACCGAACAATGAAAGCTGTCTTTCGATAAACACAGGATAAGCTTACAACGATGCTGATACAGCAGTTAATCTGGTTATATCAATTGCTTACTCCCGGCTCAAGACTACTAACCTGCCTGCCCGGCAGGCAGGCTCCAGACAACCACTACACTTCTTCCCAGAACCCCATCTTTCCGAATTTTTCGATCCGGTTATTGGTCCGTTGCTCAGGAGGTATTTGTTTCAACTCTTTGATCACCGGCACCAGGTAATCCTTCAATATCCGGGCTGATTCACTATAGTCCCAATGAGCACCACCCGGTGGTTCCGGTATAATCCCATCAATCAGTCCAAAACCGAGCATTTTATCAGCCGTGAGACGTAATTGCTCCGCCGCCACTTCCTTTTTATCCCAGCTCCTCCAGAGGATGGAAGAACAGCTTTCGGGACTGATAACGGTGTACCAGGTATTTTCCATCATAAAGACCCTGTCGCCCACACCGATACCAAGGGCACCACCACTGGCCCCTTCCCCGATGATGACACAGATAACAGGTACTTTGAGCCGGATCATTTCATAGATATTCCGGGCAATGGCTTCACCCTGTCCTCTTTCTTCGGCTTCCAGGCCGGGAAAAGCACCGGGAGTGTCAATTAAGGTAATAACAGGTTTATTGAATTTTTCGGCCAGTCGCATCAGGCGCAGCGCTTTTCGGTATCCTTCCGGGTTGGCCATTCCGAAATTCCGGAGCTGCCGCATTTTAGTATTGATACCCTTCTGCTGGCCGATGATCATCACAGTTTCTCCATCCAGGGAAGCAAAACCGCCTACCATGGCCTTGTCATCCTTTACGTTCCGGTCACCATATAATTCAATGAAGTTGGTGGTCATTTTATCAATATACTTCATTGTATAGGGCCTGTCGGGATGACGGCTGAGCTGCACCCGTTGCCAACTGCTTAGGCTTTGGGTAATCTCTTTCCTTTTTTCCAGTATACTCTGGTCCAGCCGCTGGATCACATCGCTCATGTCGATCTTGGTCTTTTCCTGGCGATGTTTGGCATGTTCTATCTCTTCGATCAGGTCCTTAATCGGCTTTTCAAAGTCCAGGAATTGCCGGTTGGCATTGGTTGGCATAGGCGTTAAATATGGCGGCTAAATTAAGGATTAAATGATAATATGCTGTTGATGTCAAAATGTTGACTAACAGGTGGATAATTACCAGAAAAAGTTTTGGCAGGAAAACATTGCAGGACTATCTTTGCCGTCCCGAAAAATGAAAACGGAAACGGGTTCATTCAAGGGCAACGGATCGGTAGTTCAGCCGTAGAAAATCAATACGACGAAGGAGTATTGGATTTTCAAGGTCCCGATAAGCAAAGCGAAATCGGGATTGGTTCTATAAAATAGTTGGATCGGTAGTTCAGTTGGTTAGAATGCCGCCCTGTCATCTCGCCTCAGGCGAGACGGGTTCGAGTCCCGGTTAACTCAAAAGTTCTTTCATGTATTATGTGTATATAATAGAGAGTGAGTCTGATGGTGACTTTTACAAAGGGAGTACCAGAGATTATTTGAAAAGACTGGCACAACACAATGCTGGTGAAAGCAATTTCACCAGTACAAAAGGCCCCTGGAAACTGGTATTTGTTCAGTCTTTTGAAACACAATCTGAAGCATTAATACAAGAAAAAAGATTAAAGCGTTGTAATAAAGAATATTTAAAATGGTTAATTAGTCAACCTGCAAATATTCTCAACCACAAATAGTTGGATCGGTAGTTCAGTTGGTTAGAATGCCGCCCTGTCACGGCGGAGGTCGCGGGTTCGAGTCCCGTCCGGTCCGCAACAACAAAACAAAACTGCCTGGTGAGATTTCGCCAGGCATTTTTATTGGTTCTATTCTACTGAAGAACGATACAATAAGGTAAGCAAAGAAGTTATAGCTGGTTTGGAATAGCTGATTTCGTCACGGTTAAACTGATTAGTATGAAGCAACAACTCAAAGGGTTTTACCTTTTTGTATCCTCTATGGTAATTGCTCTCCTGCACCTGCCTTTTTCGTTTGCAAAATCGGCTGTCCAGCTTGTGAACCCTGCTTCTCCAACACCAGTTGTTACCAATTTCCTGTTACCAGCACCCTCCCCGCTTCCGGCAATCATGCCCTCTGCTTATGATAGTTTGCAGTTGAATCTTTCCGGTCTCAGCCAGCAGGCCTTTGATTATGCCAGGAAAGGTTTGAACAGCTTATTGGAAAAAGGGCAACTGATGAACGATTCCATCATTTCTATTATTGATTTCAGCCAGCCCAGTTCTGCCAAAAGATTGTATATCCTTGACCTGAAGAATTATAAATTGCTATTTAATACCCTTGTGGCGCATGGAAGGAATACAGGCCGTGAATGGGCCACTTATTTTTCCAATCAACCGGCTTCTTACAAAAGCAGCCCCGGTTTTTATATTACCGGTGAAACGTACCAGGGCAATAATGGATACTCCCTTAAATTAATCGGGATAGAAACGGGAATTAACGACAAAGCCTACGACAGGGCAATAGTGATACATGGTGCTGAATATGTAAGCGCTGATCTTGCCCATGCGCAGGGATATATCGGTCGCAGTGAGGGATGCCCGGCCATACCCGAACAATTATCCCGCCCGGTCATTAATACGATCAAAAAAGGTTCCTGTCTCTTTATTTATCATCCCTCGTATATCAGCCGCTCTGTACTATTGAGGTGATTCATTTGTTTAAAACTCATCCCTTTCTACGTCGGCCAATCTTTATCTTTGGGCACTAATTTATTACTATGCTTAAGGTTGGTGTTTTTGGCGTTGGCCATCTGGGTAAATTTCACCTGAATAACTGGAAAGATATTTCCGGTGTTGAAATTGTGGGCTTTTATGACCCGCATGACGATACGGCAAAGGATGTCTCTGATAAATACCAACTGGCCCGTTTTATAGATCCTGTTGCCCTCATTGATGCCTGTGATGCGATTGATGTGGTAGCCCCCACCAATTATCATTTTGAATGGTGTGAAAAAGCGATCAAGAAAGGCAAACATGTTTTTGTGGAAAAGCCGCTTGCCAATACTATGGAAGAAGCAAGGCAATTGGTAAAACTGGCTGAAGAGTCGGGTATTAAATTCCAGGTGGGTCATGTAGAACGTTTTAACCCGGCCTACTTAGCGGTAAAAGATATGCAACTGAACCCGATGTTTATTGAAGTGCACCGCCTGGCCCAGTTTAATCCAAGAGGTACCGAGGTGAGTGTGATCCTTGACCTGATGATCCATGACATCGACATTATTTTAAGTATTGTAAAGAGCGATGTAAAAAATATATCCGCCAGCGGTGTGGGAGTAATGACAGAAACACCGGATATTGCCAACGTCCGTATCGAATTCCATAATGGCTGCGTGGCCAATCTTACTTCGTCCAGGATCTCGATGAAAAAAATGCGGAAGATCCGCCTGTTCCAGAAAGATGCGTATATCGGCATTGATTTCCTGAATAAAAAAGCAGAGATCATCAAATTGAAAGATGCTGCCGATTCAAATGTATTTGCGTTTGATATAGAAACACCAACGGGAAAGAAAACAATAGCTATGGCTAACCCAGTTGTGCCGGAAGTGAATGCTATCAAAATGGAACTGGAAGAGTTCAGGAATGCGATCCTCAATAATACCAAAACAATTGTTTCGGAAATGGATGGCCTGATGGCAATGGATGTGGCCCACCAGATTTTGGAAAAGATCGGCAACAATAATATTGCACAGTAATGCAGTCCGGCCGGCAAATATCCATCGCCTGGTATGCAGTGATCGATTTTTTCACCGCAGCACTGGCATGGGCCTGTTTCTTTTTTACCCGCAAAGCTTTGCTGAACGAAACAATTGCGGATGCCGGGCAATTACAGGTTGATTATAAATTCTGGCTGGGCATCACCCTGATACCTGCCGCCTGGCTGGTCCTCTATACACTGGTTGGCACTTACCATTCTCTCTATAAAAAATCAAGACTGTTTGAATTTACCAATACTTTTATTTGCAGCCTTATCGGGGCTATCGTGCTGTTCTTTGCTTTTATCCTGGATGATGTAAAAAATGATTCGTCCGGCTCATACTACTATGCAGCTTTTACCTGTCTTTTTACGTTACATTTTTTATTCACTTTTGCAGGCAGGTGGATACTGCTCAGTAAAGTCAAAAGGCAATTACTGAAAGGGGAAGTATATTTTAATACCCTGATGATCGGCAGCCAGGAAAATGCGATCCGGGTTTACAGAGAAACAGAAAAAAGTCTTCATGACGGCGGTTATCGCTACACAGGTTTTATTACTCCTGACCAGGGCGGGAAAAATGGTATACAAAAAATACTAACCAAACTGGGAACGGTTGAAGAACTGGAGAATATCATTGACAGTAACCAGATCAAACTCGTGGTGCTGGCGATGGAGAAATCAGAACAACCTGTTGTAGAAAACATCATTAACCGCTTAAGCGAGAAAGATGTTGAAATAAAAATACAACCCGATACCTTAGATATTTTGTCAGGTTCTGTCAAGACCAGCAGTGTAATGGGAGCCGCATTGATTGATCTGCAGACCGGCCTGATGCCGGAATGGCAACAGCATATAAAGAGGCTTACAGATGTCGTTCTTGCCTTAGCAGGTATTGTCCTTCTTTCTCCTTTACTTTTATATATAGCTGCACGGGTAAGATTTTCTTCAAAAGGCCCGGTCTTTTATTCGCAGGAAAGAATTGGTTACAAAGGCAAACCTTTCCGCCTGTATAAATTCAGGTCGATGATCAGTGATGCGGAAAAGAATGGACCTGCCCTTTCTTCTGATAATGATCCCCGCATCACCAAATGGGGAAAGACCATGCGGAAATGGCGGCTGGACGAATTGCCGCAACTGGTTAATATCTTACTAGGCGAAATGAGCCTGGTGGGTCCAAGAGCTGAACGCCGGTTTTATATTGACCAGGTGGTAGCCCGTTTTCCTTATTATAAATACCTGTTGAAAGTGAAACCGGGGCTGACCAGTTGGGGTATGGTGCAGTTTGGCTATGCAGAGAATGTGGAAGAAATGATCGAACGGAGTAAATTCGACCTGCTTTATATAGAAAACATTTCGCTGGCACTGGATTTTAAGATCATGATCCATACCATCAGGATCATCTTTAAAGGAAAAGGCAAGTAAGGTATGAAGTCTGCAGATTAGGGTTTATTTTTGGAAAAATTCCATCCTTTTGAGAAGATTCCTGCTTTTATTACTCATTGTCACTGTTTCACAGATAACTGTTTTTTCCCAGTACTGGCAACAACAGGTCAACTACACGATTGATGTTACATTAAACGATAAGGAACACAGCCTGGATGGCTTTGAAAAAATTGAATACATCAACAATTCTCCTGACACACTCCGGTTCATCTGGTTTCACCTCTGGCCGAATGCTTACAAGAATGATAAGACTGCCTTCAGTGATCAGCTGCTGGAAAATGGAAATACAAAATTCTATTTTTCTGATCAAGAAGAAAAGGGTTATATCAACCGGCTGGATTTTAAAGTTAATGCGGTTACTGCTGCAACAGAAGATCACCCGCAACATATCGACATTATCAAACTTGTTTTACCAACGCCCCTTGCTCCGGGTCAAAAAGTAATCATCAGCACCCCGTTCCATGTAAAGCTTCCTTATAATTTTTCCAGGGGTGGTCATGATGATCAGTCTTACCAGCTAACACAATGGTATCCCAAACCAGCAGTTTATGATAACGACGGCTGGCACCCGATGCCTTATTTAGACCAGGGAGAATTTTACAGTGAGTTTGGCAACTATGATGTTACTATCACTTTACCGGCAAATTATGTCGTAGCTGCCACAGGGGAACTACAAAATACAAGCGAAAAAGAATGGCTGAAAACCAGGAGTACTTATAGCTGGCAACCATTAGTGCAGAGGGAAAAAATGAAAAGTGGCGGTTATAAAACCATCAGGCAAATTTCCCCGGCTTCTTCACCTTCCAATAAAACACTTTACTACAAACAGGAAAATGTACATGACTTTGCCTGGTTTGCTGACAAACGATTTGTTGTTAATTACGATACACTTCATCTGTCATCCGCCAAAACCATCGACGTATTTTCGTTCTATACACCTGATCAAAGTGCATACTGGAAAAACAGCATCTCCTTTATAAAAGATGCAGTAAGGCATTATTCTATACAGGTGGGTGAATATCCTTATAATACCGTTAGTGCTGTTCAAGGGCCAGAGAGTTTTGGCGGTGGGATGGAATATCCCACTATCACCATTCTATCCCCGGTAAAAAATGAAAGAGAACTAGATCATGTCATCGCTCATGAAATAGGTCATAACTGGTTTTACGGTATCCTTGCCAGTAATGAACGAAAATATCCCTGGATGGATGAAGGCATTAACTCATACTATGATGCTTTGTACCGCCACCAAAAAGATGACCATTTTCAGCAAAACATGGAACAGGCCCTGTTACGGACCTTTATCGCTGAGAAAAAGGATCAAGCCATATCAACCACTTCAGAAGAATTCAGTACTGCCAACTATGCTTTAGTGGCATATTACAAAACAGCACAATGGCTGACCTGGCTGCAGAAAGAACTGGGAACAGAAATATTCAACAAAGCGATGCAGGAATATTACCTGCGCTGGCAATTCAAACATCCGCAACCGGAGGATTTTAAAAAAGTGATAGAAGAAGTAAGTGGCAAAAATCTGGATTCTGCTTTTATACTGTTAAAGCAAACAGGTAACCTGCCGGGTATGGAGCAGAAAGGTACTGCCATCTGGAATCCGGTAAATGCCGCTTTTGGCGGATATGATGATAAAAAAACGGTTATTACCATTCTTCCTGCACTGGGTCTTAACAGCTATGATAAGCTGATGGCCGGTGTTCATATTACCAACCTGAGGCTTCCTCCTAACAGCTTTCAATTTCTTTTGAGCCCGATGTATTCATTCGGAACAAAGAAATTTGCAGGCATTGGCTTTATCAATAAAAGTTTTTATCCCGCCGGTGTTTTCAGGAAAATAGATATTGGCATCAGTGGCTCCACTTTTTCCAGTAATCAATTCACGGATGAAGAAGGAAACAAAACATTTGAACGATTTCAGAAAATAGTACCGGGGGTCAGGGTGACTCTAAAAGAAAAATCTCCAAGAAGTACTGCTCATCGTTTTATACAGTTCAAATCATTTCTTATTGCAGAAGAAAAATTCCGGTTCTACCGTGATACAATTGTGAATGGGCTTGATACCTCCATTCTTAACAGGGCAAGAACGATCAGTGAAAACCGAACTCTCTACCAGTTACAGGTTGTTATTGAAAATAACAGGGCTTTGTATCCTTACCGTGGCGACCTGAAGATAGAGCAGGGTAAAGATTTTGTCCGCACTGCATTTACGGGAAATTATTTCTTCAACTACCCGAAAGCCGGCGGGCTGAATGTAAGATTATTTGCCGGCAAGTTCATCTATACATCTCCTAAAACATCTTCCAAACAATTTGCCACAGACCGCTATCACTTGAATATGACCGGTGCGAATGGATACGAAGATTATACTTACAGTGATTATTTTATCGGCAGGAATAAATTTGAAGGCTTGGCCAGCCAGCAGATCATGCTGCGTGATGGGGCTTTCAAAGTAAGAACTGATCTTTTAGCAGATAAGGTTGGGCGCACCGATGATTGGCTGGTTGCTGCTAATTTCACAACGACTATTCCTGATGCCATCAATCCCCTGAGCATATTACCTTTTAAAATCCCTTTCAGGGTTTTTGTTGATATTGGCACACAGGCCGGTGCCTGGGAAAAAGGTTCAGCAGAAGACCGTTTCCTCTATGATGCCGGCCTGCAGCTTTCTTTCCTGAAAGAAACAGTACATATCTATTTCCCGCTCCTGTACAGCCGTGTTTTCAAAGATTATATCCAGTCAACGATTGAAAAAAAAGGCCGTTTCTGGAAAACCGTTTCCTTTACTATTGATATTTCGAATTTCAGCTTCCGGAAAATAGACCGTAACCTCAACTTCTGATGACTGAACCCGGCAACATACAATACTTATCCCATCAGCAAATCGATAAAACGAAATGGGATCGTTGTATAGACAATGCCGGTAATGGTCTTATCTATGCTTATTCATTTTACCTTGACCAAATGGCTAAACACTGGGATGCCCTGGTGTTGAATGATTACGAAGCTGTGATGCCTTTGTCCTGGAACAAGAAATACGGAATCTGTTATCTCTACCAGCCTTTCCTGACTGCTCAACTTGGCATATTTGGCAGGCAAATAACCGGTGAGATGGTTTCTTCATTCATTAACAGCATTCCCCGAAAATTCCGGTTGGTTGAAATAGCACTGAACCATGCCAATACAGGCAGTGCACAAGTTGATACCCAATTAAGGATGAATTATGTACTGGATTTGAATCACCCCATTGAGTTTATTCAACAGCAATACCGGGAGAATATCAGAAGGAATATTAAAAAATCGCTACAGGCGGGCTGCAGCGTTACAAAAGATTTTGCTGCAGAGAAGGTAATTGAACTGGCGCTTCAGCAAATGAAGGGCTACGATAAAGATTCGGCTGAAAATGTTGAACGACTCAGAAAACTATACCAGCTTTTACATGCCAAAAAAATGGCGACCACTTATGGTATTACGCTGAATAAGGAGATCGTTGCTTCCTGTGTTTTCTTTTTCTCTCACCAAAGAGCCTATTATATTTTAGTCGGGAACCACCCGAATGGGAAAACCATTGGTGCTTCTCATGCACTAATTGATGCGTTTATACAAGATCATGCCGGGAAAAATATACTGCTGGATTTTGAAGGATCAGATATTCCCAACCTGGCTTTCTTTTACAGTAGTTTCGGGGCTAAGGAAGAAAAATATCCTTTCTTACAGGTCAACAAACTTCCCTTCTATTTGAAATGGCTGAAGAGATGAAGTATGAAGTCAGAAGTCTGATTGCTGGCTTTTTTCTTCCAGTAGTCTTTCAGCAATCAGCAGGTCAATCGGCCGGGTGATCTTAATATTGTTCTCCTCTCCTTCCACCAGGGATACTTTCAATCCATAGGCTTCCACCACGGTAGCTTCATCCGTAAATTTATCTTTGTAATCGATCTGGAAAGCAGGTAATAATATCTTGCTGTGAAATGTTTGTGGGGTTTGAATCAACCGGATGCGGTTTCTGTCCACTGCGTCACTTCCCTCCTCCTGTAACAACCTAACACTATCCTTACTGGCAATTGCAGGAATGGCGCTTCCTGTTGCTGCTGCTGTTTCGTAACAACGATGTATAAGATCATGAGAAATCAAACAACGAACACCATCATGTACGAAAATGACGGACTCCTCTTCGACAAGAGCTAATCCGTTCTTTACCGATTGAAAGCGGGTATCGCCACCAGCCGTAATGCGGATCCTCTCATTATCAAAATAAGCGTCGATGATCTCCCGGCCCATATCTGTGTATTCCACCGGGAGTACCAATATGATCTGCATATCAGCATAAGCTTCTAAAAATGCTTTTACCGTATAATAAAGAACCGGTTTGTCTTTCAGTAAGAGGAATTGTTTGGGTATACTGCCTCCCATCCTTACTCCCGAACCACCGGCTACAATGACTGCATATTTCTTCATGGATGCAAATGTATATAATGACCTGCTCCAATTACTGGTGCAGCACTATTGACCAAAATTATTTATAGATCGCTACTTCATTCATCCCCTCACTGCTTCGTATTCCGCGGTACATCCCTTCACTGTTAAAGATCATAGCCGCATTTCCCTTTGCATCAACCCCTATCATCCCGCCTTCACCACCGATCTTCATTAACTTATCATGCACCACGATGTTCATTGCTTCCTGTAAGGAAAGCCCTTTATATTCCACGAGGCAGCTCACATCATACGCCGCCACTGCTTTGATGAATAATTCACCATGCCCGGTGCAACTGATGGCGCAGGTTTTATTGTTCGCATAGGTACCTGCGCCAATGATAGAACTGTCTCCTACTCTTCCCCATTGCTTATTCGTCATACCACCGGTACTGGTGGCCGCAGCAATATTTCCCTGCATATCGCAGGCAGCAGCACCAACAGTTCCAAATTTTTTTCCTGCCTGTCCGGGAGGCAGGTCCCTGACAGCAATATTATGATCCAGTGCCACTTCACCTGATTGCTGCACCTGTTTCCATTGTTCATACCGGAAAGGGGAATAAAAATAGTCATCCGGTTCTGTCTTCATCCCGATACTGGCAGCAAAATCATTCGCACCTTGTCCATTCAGCATCACATGTGCGGTTTGTGTCATCACCGCATAAGCCAGTTGCACAGGGTTACGGATATTCCGCACGGCACTTACAGCACCGGCCATCAGTTCTTTTCCTTCCATGATGGAAGCATCCATTTCCTGCTTACCATCCTTTCCAAATACAGAACCACGTCCGGCATTGAAAAGAATATTATCCTCCAGGGAAATTGTAGCGGCTAAAACAGCTTCAACAGCAGTTCCCCCATTGGCCAATACAGCATAACCCTGATCCAGAGCCTCCTGCAATCCTTTACGATAAGCCGTCTCCATTTCCGGGGTCATGCTCTCTTTCAGGATCGTTCCTGCCCCTCCGTGAATGACTAAACTGTATTTTGACATACGTGTAAGCGGGTATTTTAATAAAAGTAAAATTAGCTATTTTGGTTGCTATAAAATTTAAGACTGCTTACAAATGTTCAAAAAGAGACTAACACAGGGCGATATTTTCCTGGTTATTGCCAACCTGGTCCCGGTCTATGGGGTTTGGTTTGAAGGATGGAGTGCAGTGGAAGCGTTTATTGTTTATGCGCTGGAGACGATGGTAATCGGTATCATCACGATTCTGAAAATGCTGATGGTAACTTTCTTCCGGGGAAAAGATACCTGGTACAACCAGGGCAGCTCGCAGCAGGTTAGCGGCCTATTTTTTATTCTCTTCTTTATCGCTCATTTTGGATTATTTGCCCTTGTGCAGACAACCATATTCTCCCAGGCTGCTGACATAACTGCTCCCGGCAAAGGCATGATGCATTTCTTTTTTTACTGGTATGAATATATCAACAAGGATATTGGCATCATGCTGATCGCATTGGGCGTTGGTCACCTGGCAAAAAACTTCATGCCCTTTATCCTCAGCGGGCAGTACAAGACAGTTTCGATGATGTTATTGATGTTTCAGCCCTATGGGAGAATTTTTATACAACAGTTCACGGTGATATTGGGAAGTATGTTCCTTTCTTTTGGTTTTGGCAAAGGTTTTATTCTTGTATTTGCCCTGGCAAAAACCTTCTTTGAGATCGCAGTTGATTTTGACGGGATCATTGAGCAATCCATGACAAAACTGAAAAAAGACTCAGGAAAGCAATAACTCACACTCCTGTAACAGTTTTTCCTTATTGATCGCCACCGTGCCTACTTCCTCGCAAACTAAACCGCCTGCGATATTGGCGACTTCGGCCATCAGGCGGATATTTTTTGTTACTGCATACGTAATGGCAGCTACTGCAATAACCGTATCGCCTGCCCCGGAAACATCAGCGATGTTCCGCAGGTGCGATGGAATAAGAGCCGATTCATTACCTCCCTGGTAGAAAACACCTTTTTCAGAAAGGGTAATAAAAGAAATATGATGCTGAAGCAGGTTCAATAATTCTTTATGAACTGAATTTAACAGCGGCATATCCACTTCATCAAATAACAGGTTCAGTCCTTCCTTTACCTCTTTAAGATTCGGTTTAAAGATATCAACGCCTTTATAAGAAAAGAAATTCTTTCGTTTGGGATCCACTGCTGTAACGATACCGGCTTCTTTGCATAATCTTATTACTTCGGTAATTACTTGTTCCGTCAGCACTCCTTTATTATAGTCTTCAAGAATGATCACAGATGGCTTCTCCTGGCTGATAAAAGCTTTTACATTATTCAGCAGCAGTTCTTCTTCCCTTTCATCCAGATCAGTGGTTATCTCCGAGTCAAGCCGCATCATCTGCTGGTTACGGCTGATGATCCTTGTCTTACTGGTAGTGATGCGTTCACTGCTTTGCAATATAAAAGAAGTATCGATCTTATTTTCCCTGAAAAGATTTTCCAATATCCCTGCCTCTTCATCCCTACCGGTCACTGATAATACAGTCACTTTTGCACCCAATGAACAGGCATTCAGTGCCACATTACCAGCTCCGCCGATCCTGAAATCCTTTTTTTTTATGGTAACTACGGGAACAGGTGCTTCCGGTGAAATGCGATCCACCTTTCCCCACATATAGGTATCCAGCATCACATCCCCTATCACCCCCACTTTAAGCGAGGAGAAGGAAGCAAATAGTTTTTTAAAGTCTGTCATTGCGGTATTAAGATAAGTAATTCATTGGATTTATAACTCTAAAAGCAAAACGTCTCTCCCAAATAAGGAGAGACGTTTTATCGGAATGATCAATTTATTAGTCTTTTTTTGAACCCGGCTTATAGATCCCGTTCAGTCCTTTTATCACATCCGCTGTAATATTATAGACGCTGTCTTTATAATAAAACAATCCCTGTTCATAAGAAACGATATAAGAATAGTTTTTCTCCTTATTATATTCTTTCAAAAAGTCTTCAATCTTGGTCTTTACATCTTTCATTCTTCTCATCACAAAATCGCTGTATTCCTGATCTAACGACTGCTTGCGGTTTTTCATCTGATCGTCAAGGTTTTTAAGTTCCTGTCCTGCCGCCTGCTGTTGTGCTTCTGTCAGTGTCCCGCTCTGCGCCTGATCCTGGTAAAATTTATATTTATCCTGCAGGTTCCTTCCCAACCTTTCCATTTCAGCATTCATTGTTTCTTCTTTCCTGCTCAATTCAGCCTTTACATCCTTAACCATAGAAAAATTAGCCTCAATAGAATCCATTTCAAAATATGCAATACGGAAATCTTTATTGACTGTGGCAGCTGCACCCGTCTCTCTCTTTTCGCCGGTTGCAGCTTTTTTTTCGGAGCTAAAATGTGTGTACAATAAATACCCTGCAACCAATGTCAGCAGCACATTCCAAACCAGCAATCCATTTTTCATTGAGTCTTTTTTTGCAAATTAATAATGATGGCGGGCAAAGATAAGGATTCAGGTTACTTTATGAAAGCCTTAACAGCCCTGCTCCTGATGAAAAAAAGGAGTAAGATGACTTACTCCTTTCCAGACTATTTCTGATCAATACTTATTCTTCCTCATCAAATGCCATGGCTTCACGGGTGGTCTGCAACAATTCATACTCCTCTTTGCTACCCACGATCATGTTCTCAAATTCACGAAGACCGGTACCGGCGGGGATCGGGTGACCTGTGATCACATTCTCCTTCAGACCCAGCATATCATCTGTTTTACCGTTGATGGCTGCAGATGACAATACCTTCGTGGTTTCCTGGAAGGAAGCCGCAGATATCCAGCTCGGAACACCCAGTGATGCTTTGGTGATACCCAGCAAGGTTGGTGCTGAAGTAGCAGGTTGTGCATCCCTGAATTCTACCGGCTTTTTATCATTACGGCGCAAAATCGAATTTTCCTCCCTCACCTCACGCAGGCTAACGATCTGGCCTGCACGAAGCTTACCAGAATCACCCGGCTCTGTCACTACTTTCTTATCGTAGATATAATCATTCTCTTCTACAAATTCGAATTTATCAACTGAGTCATCTTCGAGGAAACGTGTATCACCCGGATCAACGATGCTTACTTTACGCATCATCTGGCGAACGATCACCTCAATATGTTTGTCATTGATCCGCACACCCTGCAAACGATATACTTCCTGTATCTCATTTACCACGTACTGCTGAACAGCGAATGGTCCCTGGATAGAAAGAATATCCTGCGGTGATGTCTGACCATCGGAAAGTGGTGAACCCGCTTTCACAAAGTCGCCATCCTGTGCCAGAATTTGTCTTGTCAGCGGAACCAGGTATTTCTTCTGTACACCATCTTTTGCTTCGATGATGATCTCACGGTTACCACGTTTGATAGCACCCATTGAAACCACTCCATCGATCTCAGATACAACAGCAGGATTACTTGGGTTCCTCGCTTCAAATAATTCCGTAACACGGGGCAGACCTCCGGTGATATCCCTGAGCTTGCCCAGTACACGGGGTATCTTCACCAATACCTGTCCTGCTCTCACCGCTTCACCTTCATCAAGGATGATATGGCTGCCGGTTGGCAGGTTATAAGATTTACTATCCTTTCCACCATCTACGATAATAGAAGGAATCTTTGTCTTGTCGCGGGTTTCAATAACCACTTTCTCACGGTGACCGGTTTGCTCATCCGCTTCTTCACGATAGGTCACACCTTCGATTACATTTTCAAACTTCATGGTACCATTGATCTCAGCAACGATAACGTTGTTGAATGGATCCCATGAACAGATAGTATCCCCTTTCTTCACTTTCTGACCATCTTTCACAAATAAGGTAGCACCGTAAGGAATATGCATTGTATTCAGCAACCTGTCGGTAGCAACATCTATATTCCTGATCTCACCCGTTCTTCCGATAACGATCTGTACTTTTTTACCTTCCGCATCTTCTGTCATTACAGAACGAAGTCCGTCAAACTGGATCGTACCATCAAACTTAGCTGTTAATGTAGAGTCTACAGCAGCAGAACCAGCCACACCACCTACGTGGAAAGTACGGAGTGTCAGCTGTGTACCTGGTTCACCGATTGACTGTGCAGCGATGATACCAACCGCATCTCCCTTCTGTGCAGTGTTGCCGCTTGCCAGGTTCTTACCATAGCACTTCACACAACAACCTCTCTTGCTTTCGCAAGTCAGTACAGAACGGATCTCAACGGTTTCAATACCTGTATCTTCAATTTTCTTTGCAATATCTGAGGTGATTTCTTCACCGGCACCAACGATCAGCATTTCACTTACCGGATCGTACACATCATGCAATGATGTACGTCCTTCGATCCTGTCGCTCAATGGTTCAATTACATCTTCATTATCTTTCAATGCACTGGTGGCAATGCCACGCAGTGTACCGCAATCTTCTTCTGTGATCACCACATCCTGTGATACGTCAACCAGGCGACGGGTCAGGTAACCTGCATCCGCCGTTTTCAGGGCTGTATCCGCAAGACCCTTACGGGCACCGTGGGTAGAGATAAAGTAATCCAATACGTTCAATCCGCCTTTGAAGTTGGAAAGGATCGGGTTCTCAATGATCTCAGATCCTGTTGAACCGGATTTTCTTGGTTTCGCCATCAATCCCCTGATACCTGCCAGCTGTTTGATCTGTTGTTTAGAACCACGGGCACCTGAATCAAGCATCATATAAACAGAGTTGAACCCTTGCTTATCGCTGCTCAGTTCACGGATCAGTGTTTCAGTGATCCGGGTATCCACACGGCTCCAGATGTCAACGATCTGGTTGTATCGTTCGTTGTTAGTGATCAGACCCATATTATAGTTATCCCATACCTCATCTACTTCACCCTTTGCATTCTCCAGCAATTCCTGCTTCACATCCGGGATAATAAGGTCATTGATACTGAATGACAGACCACCCTGGAAGGCGGTACGGAAACCTAAGGTCTTGATATCATCCAGGAACTTCGCTGTCTTGGGAACATTCGTAATACGAATAATATCACCAATGATCTCCCGAAGATTTTTCTTAGTCAGTAATGCATTTACGAAACCAACTTCTGCAGGAACGTGTTGATTAAAGATCACACGGCCTACCGTTGTTTCGATCAGCTTATGCTCCAGCAACCCGTCCGCATTGCGGATGTTTGCTTTTACCTTGATCCAGGCATGCATATCCACCACCTTTTCATTGTAGGCGATGATCACTTCTTCTGCGGAGTAGAAGGCTTTACCTTCTCCACGCATCGTTTCAGTGGCTGTTGTTTTCTTTCCCTTAGTGATATAATACAGACCGAGTACCATGTCCTGTGAAGGCAGGGTAATTGGCGTACCATTTTGCGGGTTCAGAATGTTATGAGAAGCCAGCATCAATAACTGGGCTTCCAGTACCGCTGCGTTGCTCAACGGAACGTGAACGGCCATCTGGTCACCATCAAAGTCGGCGTTGAACGCTGTTGTTACCAATGGGTGCAACTGTATCGCTTTACCTTCGATCAATTTGGGCTGGAAAGCCTGGATTGACAAACGGTGAAGTGTTGGGGCCCGGTTCAGCATGATCGGGTGTCCTTTCAAAATATTTTCCAGGATATCCCAAACAATGGCTTCTTTCTTATCAACCAGCTTCCTGGCAGACTTCACTGTTTTTACAATACCTCTTTCGATCAGCTTACGGATGATAAATGGCTTGAACAGTTCTGCTGCCATATCTTTTGGTAAACCACACTCATGCAATTTCAGCTCAGGGCCCACCACGATAACAGAACGACCTGAATAGTCAACACGTTTACCCAGCAGGTTCTGACGGAAACGTCCTTGTTTACCTTTCAACACATCGCTGAGTGATTTCAATGCACGGCCGCCTTCTGCTTTTACAGCATTTGATTTACGACTGTTATCAAACAGGGAATCCACGGCTTCCTGTAACATCCTCTTTTCGTTACGAAGGATTACTTCAGGAGCTTTGATCTCTAATAATCTTTTCAGACGGTTATTACGGATAATAACACGACGATACAGGTCATTCAGGTCAGAAGAGGCAAAACGTCCACCATCCAGCGGCACTAACGGACGCAGTTCCGGTGGAATAACAGGAATATACTGCATCACCATCCATTCAGGACGGTTAGTGATCCTTGTATTGGCATCACGGAAAGCTTCCACCACACTCAAACGCTTCAGGGCATCAGCCTTACGTTGCTGTGAAGTTTCAGTTGCTGCTGCATTACGCAGGTCAAATGATAACTGGTCCAGGTCAATACGTTGTAACATATCATGTACAGCCTCAGCACCCATTTTGGCGATGAACTTATTGGGATCATCATCCGGCAGATATTGATTATCCTTCGGCAATGTATCCAAGATATCCAGGTATTCTTCTTCTGTCAGCAGGTCGCCAACATTTTGTCCTTTATCTGCACGGATACCCGATTGAATAACCACAAATCTCTCGTAGTAAACAATGGTCTCTAATTTCTTAGAGCTTACACCCAGCAGGTAACCAATTTTATTGGGTAATGATTTGAAATACCAGATATGTACTACCGGCACCACCAGTTTGATATGCCCCATTCTTTCACGACGTACTTTCTTTTCTGTTACTTCCACACCGCAACGGTCACATACGATGCCTTTATAACGGATACGTTTATACTTTCCGCAGGCACATTCGTAATCCTTTACGGGTCCGAAAATTCTTTCGCAGAACAAACCATCTCTTTCAGGCTTGTAGGTACGATAGTTAATGGTTTCAGGCTTTAACACCTCACCATAGCTTCTTTCCAGGATTGTATCCGGGGAAGCCAGGCCGATAGTGATCTTTGAAAACGCTGCCCTTGGACGATTTTCTTTTTTGATAGCCATATTTTTTTGAGCTTTTAGCTTTTAGCTGCGAGCTGTGAGCCCGCCACTAATTTTTAAAATGTCATTTCCGTCTGAGGAGCTCGTAGCTCATGGCTCGTAGCTCGTAACTGCTGTCTGATGATTATTCAAACTTAAGGTCAAGTCCTAATCCTCTCAATTCATGGACCAATACGTTGAATGATTCAGGAATACCCGGTCTTGGAATGTTATCACCTTTCACGATGGCCTCATAGGTCTTCGCTCTTCCGATGATATCATCCGATTTAAGCGTCAATAATTCCTGCAGGATGTTTGATGCACCATATGCTTCCAGTGCCCAAACCTCCATCTCACCAAAACGCTGACCACCGAACTGTGCCTTACCACCCAGCGGCTGCTGTGTGATCAGACTGTATGGTCCGATCGAACGGGCGTGCATCTTATCATCCACCATGTGGTGTAATTTGATAACATAGATGATACCAACCGTTGCTTTCTGGTGGAAACGTTCGCCGGTTTCTCCATCATACAGGTAGGTATGGCCGAATTTAGGAATACCAGCTTCTGCACAGTATTTCTCGATCTCTTCGGTAGAAGCACCATCAAAGATGGGGGTGGCAAATTTGATTCCCAGTTTCTGACCAGCCCAGCCCAAAACAGTTTCGTAGATCTGTCCGAGATTCATACGGCTTGGTACACCCAATGGGTTCAATACCACATCAACCGGTGTTCCATCTTCCAGGAACGGCATATCTTCATGACGAACGATCTTCGCAACGATACCTTTGTTACCGTGACGTCCCGCCATCTTATCTCCCACTTTCAGCTTCCGCTTCACAGCGAGATACACTTTAGCCAGTTTCAATACACCGGCAGGTAATTCGTCACCGATAGAGATGTTGAATTTCTCTCTCTTGTAACGGCCCAGTTCTTCGTTGTATTTAATATTATAATTGTGTAAGAGAACGTTGATCTGTTCATCCACTTTCTTGTCACCGGTCCAGCCCAATGGATTGATGTTCGCATAATCCAGGCCGGTCAGGTTCTTGATCGTGAACTTAGATCCTTTACCAATCTGTACTTCACCGAAGTTATTGCTAACACCGGCCGATACATGATTAGCCAGCAATGTGGTCAGTTTTTCCAGCAATACTTCCATCAGGTCAGCTTCATTCTTCTCATGCATTCTTTCCAGTTTCTCAATAGCTGCCTTCTCTCTTACTTTAGCGTTCTTATCTTTCTTGGCTCTCTGGAATAATTTCTTGCCGATCACCACACCTTCCACACCATTCGGTGCTTTCAGCGAAGCATCTTTAGCATCACCGGCTTTATCACCGAAGATGGCACGCAGTAATTTTTCTTCCGGAGTAGGATCACTTTCTCCTTTCGGAGTGATCTTACCAATCAATATATCACCTTCTTTGATATGAGCACCGATACGGATGATACCGTTCTCATCAAGATCCTTAGTGGCTTCTTCCGATACGTTAGGGATATCCGGTGTTAATTCTTCTTCACCCAGTTTGGTATCTCTAACTTCCAGTTCATATTCAGAAATGTGAACAGAAGTGAACATATCTTCTTTTACCACTCTTTCGCTGATAACGATCGCATCCTCGAAGTTGTAGCCTTTCCATGGCATGAAAGCCACTTTCAGGTTTTTACCGAGTGCTAATTCGCCATCCTGTGTTGCATAACCTTCGGTTAAGAAATCCCCTTTCTTCACTTTCTGGCCTTTCTTCACAGCCGGCTTCAGGTTGATACAGGTTTCCTGGTTCGTCTTGATGAATTTAGTGAGTTTGTACACTCTCAGGTCATCTTCAAAGCTTACCAGTTTTTCCTGCTCATCACGATCGTAACGAACATGGATCTCGTTAGCATCCACAAATTCAATGATACCATTTCCATCAGAGTGGATCTGGATCCTTGCATCTCTTGCTGCTTTACCTTCCAGTCCCGTACCTACTACAGGTACGTCAGGACGTAACAGTGGCACCGCCTGGCGTTGCATGTTTGATCCCATCAGGGCACGGTTCGCATCATCATGCTCAAGGAAAGGAATTAATGAAGCACTTAACCCTACGATCTGGTTAGGCGCAACGTCCATAAACTGAACATCGTTCCTGTCAAGGATCGGAAAGTCACCGGTTTCACGGCTAACGATTTTCTCTTCTACAAAATGTCCTTTCTCATCTAAGGCAGTGTTGGCCTGTGCGATTTTCGCCAGGTCTTCTTCTTCTGCGCTTAAGAAAGTCAGTTCTTTCATATTCACCTTGCCTTCGCTAACCTTGCGGTAAGGTGTTTCGATAAAGCCCATGTCATTGATCTTCGCATGTACGCAAAGCGTAGATATCAGACCAATGTTCGGACCTTCCGGAGTTTCAATAGTACACAGACGGCCGTAGTGAGAGTAGTGTACGTCACGCACCTCGAAACCAGCCCTTTCACGGCTCAGACCACCTGGTCCGAGTGCTGATATACGACGTTTGTGAGTGATCTCTGACAAGGGGTTGGTCTGATCAAGGAACTGCGATAACTGTGATGTTCCAAAGAAGGAATTGATCACAGAAGAAAGCGTTCTGGCATTGATCAGGTCAACAGGAGTAAATACCTCGTTGTCACGTACATTCATCCGCTCACGGATAGTCCTTGCCATACGGGCAAGACCCACACCGAACTGGGCATACAACTGCTCGCCCACCGTACGAACACGACGATTGCTCAGGTGATCAATATCATCTATCTCCGCTTTACCATTCGTTAAACGAACCAGGTATTTGATGATAAGGATGATATCTTCTCTTGTCAGTGTTTTTTTATCC
>JAFLBM010000009.1 GCA_017303455.1 Chitinophagales bacterium
AGCATATGAACTCAGCAAATGAAAAAAATGTTTTTATACAAGGTGAATTGGTCTACCTGAGAAAGCCAGTAATTGAAAAGGATGTAATTAATGGAGATTGGCACCAATGGTTTAATGATTATGAAATTACGAAGTACCTGGTGCATGGTGTGTATCCAAATGATAAAGAGACGCAAGTGAAAATAGTTGAAGATCAATTGAAAAATAAATCCTCTTTAATCCTCTCAATAGTAGATAACAAAAGTGATGAAATGGTTGGGGTGATATCGCTAAAATCCATTGATCTGATAAATAGAAATGCTGAAATAGGGATAGTTATGGGATTCCAAAAAATCCCCGGCGGTGCAGTAGAGGCTATGGCCTTACTTACACAACATGCATTTGACAGGCTAAACTTGATTAAGTTGTATGCCGGGCAACATGAAGATCTTTGGAAGTGGGTTAATACGTTAGAATGTATCGGGTATAAAATTGAAGGGATCAGGAGAAATGCCGGCATTCGGAACGGGAAAATATACGATGTTGTGTTAACCGGCATTACAAAAGAAGATTATTATGATCTTAAAACAAAGTATGGAGGTAAACTTTTTGATTCGATTGAAAGCATATTTCCACGCAAAAGAAGAGAAAATTTAATCCCTGATCTTAAAGCATATATCGCTAAGATTACAACAAATAATTCCTAAGTCAATGGTTTATTGCAAACGTTGCTTACAGACAAATACAAGACCAGGGACAAAGTTTGACGAGTTTGGGATTTGTCCTGCTTGTAACTATCACGAAAGCCTGAAGAGTGTGGATTGGGATGAAAGAATGGAAGAGCTTAAAAAAATTGTAGAATTCGGCAAGGCTAATAATCAATCTGGGTATGATTGTATCATTGGTGTTAGCGGCGGTAAAGATTCAACCAGGCAGGCCTTCTATGTTAAAGAGGTGCTTGGAATGAATCCTTTACTTGTATGCTTAAGTTATCCGCCGCAACAGATTACCCAACGAGGTGTTGACAACGTATCAAATATGATTCGGCATGGCTTTGATTGTATAACTGTTAATCCAAGCCCTGGAATCTGGAGAGATTTGATGCGCAAGGGTTTTTTCCAATTTACCAATTTTGCAAAATCCACCGAGCTTGCTCTATTCAGCAGTGTGCCAAGACTTGCCATTGCTTATCAAATACCTCTGATATGGTGGGGAGAAAATGCTGCTTTACAATTAGGTGACCTGAATGTAATGGGCAAATCAGGAAGCGACGGGAATAACCTTCGTAAGATGAATACCCTTGGCGGTGGCGATGTAACCTGGTTGTTGAGCGAGGAAATTAAAAAGAATGATATCCTGCAATACATCTATCCCTCCGAAAAGGAGATGGAAGATGCTGATCTCCGGATCACTTTCCTTGGATATTTCTGGAAGGACTGGTCGTTGGTGGATAATGGGAATTTTTCAGCATTACGGGGGTTGGAGATCCGTAACGAAAAACCCTGGGAGATCGGCGATCCGTTGGGTATCACTTCGCTTGATGAAGACTGGGTAACACTGAACCAGATGATCAAATACCTGAAGTATGGTTTTGGCCGTATCGCAGATTATGTGAACGAGGATATCCGGAATGGCCGTATGACAAGAGAAGAGGGCATTGCATTGAATAAACGGTTTGACGGCAAATGCTCACCGGCCTATATTAAAAGCTTTTCCGATTATATCGGCATTACGGTCGATGAATTCTGGGCACAAGTAGATAAGTCGGTAAACACCGACCTTTTTATCAAAGAGGGTCCCGGAAAATATATTCCAAAATTTGAAGTGGGGGTTGGCTTATGATAAATCCGAAAATCGTCATCGTTGATTATGGAGTGGGTAACACCCATTCCGTATCGAACGCTATTGGTTCGCTGGGGTATAAGAAGCTAAAGATATCAGACCAGGAAGCGGTCATTAAGGAAGCTGATGCTTTAATACTACCTGGAGTTGGTGCATTTGAAGCTTGTGCCGGCAATCTGAGGGAAAGACACCTGGATACCATATTAGGTGAGCTGGTGCTGGTCAAGAAAAAGCCGATACTGGGTATCTGTGTGGGTATGCAGTTATTGGCTACCGATTCGGAAGAGAACGGTTTGCATGCCGGGCTTAACTGGATCGAAGGGCATGTAAAAAAATTGCAGTTGCCGCCGGAGTATGCAGTGCCCCATGTGGGCTGGAATAATGTAAAGTTCAACAGCAGGGAACCTTTGTTTAGCCGGAACAGCGATGACAGTAATTTCTACTTTGACCACAGTTATTATTTCAGTTGCGATGATAAATACGTAGCGGCTTTCAGTGATTATGGTATCAAGGTTACCGCTGCTGTGCAACGGGATAATATATATGGCGTACAATTTCACCCGGAAAAAAGCCAGACCAGCGGGTTAAAATTATTCCGGGGTTTCTTTAATTCTATCTGATCATGCTAAAGAAAAGAGTAGCCGCCACGTTGGTGGTTAAAGATGGCATTGTTGTGCAGAGTATCGGGTTCAGGAAATACCTGCCTGTAGGAAAACCGGCCATTGCTATCGAATTTTTAAACCAATGGGGAATTGATGAGATCATCTTACTGGATATTTCAGCCAGTCTTAAAAATGCGGAGCCGGATTATAATATGATCAAGAAGGCATCAAAGAAATGTTATGTGCCGCTGACCGTTGGCGGAGGTATTACAAAGGTTGATCATATCAAAGAGCTCATGCACTGCGGTTCGGATAAAATCTCATTGAACCAGGCTGCTATTCACCAGCCGGGACTGGTAACAGAAGCGGCTTTGCTGTTTGGTGATCAGTGCGTGGTGGTAAGTATAGATGCTGTAAAAATGGGTAACAGTTATGAGGTATACGATTATCTTACCAAAACAACACTGAAAAAAAAACCGGCTCAATTGGCAAAAGAACTTCAGTCAAGAGGAGCCGGAGAAATACTTATAAATTCCGTTGACAGGGATGGTTCTTATCTTGGTTATGATATTACCCTGATTAATGAAGTATGTGAGGCAGTAACAGTTCCGGTTATTTGTTGCGGCGGTGCGAAAAATGCAGCCGACTTCATTAGAGTATTTTCTGAAACCACCGTAAGTGCTGCCAGTGCAGCTAATTTTTTTCATTTTTCAGAACACAGTGTAAACTGCACCAAAGCCAACATAATTAAACAGGTGCCTGTCAGGTTAGAAACATATGCTGACTACAGCGGTAATCCCTTTGATGGTTCACAACGGCTTTTAAAAAAGGGCGATAAGGAATTGGAAGAAATGCTTTTTATAAGAATTGAGAAAGAGATAATTTAAGTAGAGATTGACTCCAGGACTTAAGTTCATTGTGCAAAAATTTCATTAAGAAAACCTTTTATAAAACATATAAACAAAAAATCATGAAATTACCTGATTTCGACAAAGCATTTGAGTATGAGAATAATTTCTATTTAAGTTGCGATAATACAAGGATAAGTAAAATCTTGGCTCATTACGAGTTGTTTAAAATGGTTCAGGATCTCCCGGGGGCCATTGTTGAGTGCGGTGTATTTAAAGGAGCAAGCCTTGTTCGTTTTGCAGCGTTCAGGGATTTATTTGGAAACTCGTATTCCAAGAAAATTATTGGATTTGATATTTTCGGAAAATTTCCGGAAACAGAGTACCATGATGATAAAAAATACCGGCAAGGCTTTATTGATGAAACTGGGGGAGGCGTATCGATTTCAGTTGAGCAACTGGAGACTGTTTTTGCGCATAAAGGAGTGAATGAAAATACTGAATTTGTAAAGGGAGATGTTACACAAACAATACCTGAGTATTTAAGAAATAATCCGCATTTGAAAATATCGTTACTAAATATGGATACGGATGTATATGAGCCTGCTGTTGTAATTTTAGAGCAGTTGTATCCCCGAATAGTACCCGGGGGAATTTTGATATTGGATGATTATGGCGTATTTCCCGGGGAAACAAAAGCAGTGGATACATATTTCGCCGATATGAAAGTGGAAGTGAAGAAATTTTCATTTGCGATGACTCCGTGTTATATTATTAAGAAATAATCTTTAATAAGTTATGAAACCTTACCAGGAACATCTAAAAAGTATTTTATCCTTTGGTGAAACCGTTTCACCAACAAGGAAACCCGTCTTCAGATCTTCTGCGATTTTTCCCGTTATTGATACTGTTGAATTTTCAACACAAATTGTATTTATGGGATATTGGCTGCGGAAAAGAAATATCCCGGAGGTGACAGTATTGATATCCCTGCGTAATGAGCAGGGAGTTGTAATACTGCGAAAGTCGCTTATTGTTGATAAGGTTAAGGCGTATAAAATCGAGCTACCTGTTTTGCTAGCTGAATTAGAGTGGGACAAGGAGCAATTTACCGGTTCGCTTGAATTAGAAGTTTTCTCTACAAGAGATATGGTTTTCCCTTATCCTGCATTTGTTATTAATTTCATGAGCAAATATGGAATAACAGCTGTTCATACAACGGGAAGAATTTATAATGATGTTGAGGATATGCAGGGCAATGTGCAATACAAAGTTCCGGAAAGCGGGTTTGATATTCATTCAGGCCCGGGTAGTGACCCTTTTTTTAGTTTTGTAAATGGTCCTTTTGATAATTCCGGGAAAGTAATCAGGTATGAGATCATTGACGAACAACAGCAAATTGTAGGCGGGCAAATTTTGCCCAAATCTTTATTACCCTATCAAACATGTTTTATCTATTTGAGGGATCATATTGATATAGACCGTGTACTAAAGGGAGGAAAAGGTACTGTCAGGCTCTGGCTTGATTATGAAGGTTTTTTTACCCGTATAATTGCCGGGAATTTTAATGATAAAAAAGCCGTATCTATAACGCATTCTTTTTATGACAGCTCCTCGGTTAATGATAAAAATGCATATCAGGATAACCTGTCAGGACAATTACACGATAGTTATGTATTTATTCCAGTATACATTGATGATGACTTTTATACGCAGGTGATCTATTATCCTATTTATTCATTGTCGGCATATACAATGAGCTTGGTTTTTTTTGATCAGGAAGGCAATAAGCTGAAGGAATTGAAGGAATGGAAAAAATTCGGGAAAAGTGATAACGTTTTTTTTTCAGTTGATATTAATGCATTGGCTTTAGAGTTTTTTACTGAAGCTGAAAGGAGTAATATCCGCGGATTGATGATTAGCAATGACTGGGATGGCAAAAATATTCCAACAAGGATAAAGTATGGTTTAAATATAGGCTTGAAGAACCGTATATACGATCTGCCTACTAATATTTGCTTTGCACCCGAGATTGCAAATCCAAAAATAACCCAGAAGCCGGGTACTTTTAAATGGGCGCCGTTGCTTAATTCCTTTGAATCCGAAATTATTATAACGAATTGCGGTTCTTATAAGGATTATAGCAGGGCCGCCTCATTAAGTATTGATTTTTTTAGGGAGCTCGACGACAAGGTATTACATGTGGATGTAACCATAGCAGCCTATTCACAGTATGTGATAAATGCAGAGAAGATGGAAAATGTAAAGTCATTCCTGGGAGGGGGCACTGGCTGGGTAACTATTAATTCTGATAATCCTTTTGTTAATGCATGGTATTTTGATTTTAATCGTGCAACAGGTGTAGTAGCAGGAGATCATTCATTTTGATATACATAAGAACAGATTACTAGAGCTGATATGTTGCAACTTTTTTACTTTGAGGTTTTAATTTTTTATAGTTATGGAGTTTTGTAGCCGATGTCTTTATCCCAAAACCCATCCTCTTTATTTATATATCGATGAGGAGGGGGTATGTAGTGGTTGCCGGGTACATGAAGAAAAAGATACGCTGGACTGGAAGCCAAGGGCTGACAAATTAGGCCAGATATTCGAAGCTTACAAGAACCGGTCAGGAAATAATTATGACTGTATCATCCCCGTAAGTGGTGCCAGGGATTCTTACTTTATAGTTCATACAGTCAAGAATGTATATGGTATGAATCCTTTGCTGGTGACTTATAATAAGCAATATAATACTGCAGAAGGGATAAGAAACCTTGCTAATCTCCGGATACAATTTGATTGTGATATCATGACACTTACGGTGAACCCGGAGACGGTAAAAAAAATCACCAGGGCCACGATGAGAAAAATGGGCAGCATTTACTGGCATTGCCTGGCAGGGCAAACTGTTTACCCGGTGCAGGTGGCGGTTAAATTTAAAATACCACTGATCATCTGGGGTGCTCACCAGGGAATTGACCAGGTGGGAATGTTCTCTCACCTGGATGAAGTGGAAATGATGAGGAAATACCGGAAAGAACATGACCTGATGGGCTATGAAGCAGAGGACCTGGTGGATGACTTTGATGGTGTTACTGAAGAAGATATTGTACAGTTCAGGTATCCTGATGATAAGGAATTGGAACGGGTGGGGGTGAGGGGCATTTATCTCAATAACTATATACGATGGGATACCAAGGCCCAGCATGAAAAAATGATCAGGGAGTTTGGTTATAAAACGGAGAAACAAACCAGGACTTTTGATACATATAATGATGTGGATTGTTTTAATTATTCCGATGTCCATGATTATATCAAGTTCATTAAGCACGGATATAGTAAGGTTACCGATCATGCATCCAGGGAGATCCGTTTAAGACGGATGACAAGAGAGCAGGGTATGGAATTGGTAAAACAGTACTCTGCCATAACCCCGCAGCATTTATCCCTGTTCCTCGACTGGCTGGGGATAACAGAAAATAGTTTCCATTATATTATTGACCAGCACAGGAACCCGGCATTATGGGAAAGAAACGATAACTGGGACTGGGTATTAAAAAAAGATATTTTTGAATTGCAGGAAAAAGCAGGAAATACTACCGCTGCACTTTCGTTAAAGGAAGATTTTGTACCGTTTGTATTAACAGGAAAAGGAATAAGCACTGACCCTGATGGTCGTTATATTCTGATCGGGAAAGGTCATAACTGAAAATATATCTGATTTAGGATGAGAATATTGATGATAGTAGAACCAGGCAGGAAGGATTTTTACAGTTACCTCCAGGAAGACCAGGAAAATGAGTACCTGTTGTTATGGTATGAATCAAAGCAGTCAGCTGATGCGGCTGCCGTTGCGGCTAATCCATTTTTCAAAGAGAATTATTACTGGGACCAGTTCATTACACCTAATCAACTCCTGAAAAAAATAAAGCCGGATAAGATCGTTTTTTTTGAGATCATTGATCAGCGGCAGATTGCCCTTGTAGTAGCGGCCCGGAAAAAAAAGATTACCACTTTTTATCTTGAGCATGGAGCAGCGGGAAGCAGGGAGACCGCTATTGAACGAACAGAGATACCCGGCTTCGTGCACAAACAAAGGATACCTTATATCCTGAAAAGAATTGTTTCTTCTTTGCCACAGGTGATCAGGACCAAAATATTTTACTATTCCAATTTTTCGGGATTCAGTAGCCCCGGCAATTTCTTTTCGTATTTCAAGCTGCCGCTTCTCATGCTTACGCTTAACCCGAATAAAGCACTTGCCAGGTGTTTGTTCCCCGAGAGAGTTCCCCGCTATTCTATTGTATTCAACAGGGTGAACCTGGAAGAACACCAGTTGTTTACAGGAATTACTGAAGCTGATGCATTGCTGACCGGACTTCCTTTTTTTGACAGTTATTACCGGGCCGTACCCACTTATCTTGATCATATTGTTTATATCGAGCAGCCTTACCTGGAACAGCATTTGGAAAACTGGACAGTTGCCCATCACCAGCAAATTGCAGAACGATTACTTCAATTTGCCAATACGGTCAAAAGAAAAGTATATGTAAAACTGCATCCACGGTCTGATCGCAGCCTATGGAAAAAAATTGAAGAAGCCAATTCCCCTTATTTGACGGTTTTACAGGCCGGCGATTTTACGGATATCTTTCTTTCAAGCAGTCTCATCCTTGGCTACAGTTCGTCATTACTCACGGGCTTTCTTTGTGCCCGGAAAAATGTAGTGTTATTGGGCTGGCATCCTGAACCAGGGGTTTTTGGTAATGATTTTTCTAAAACAGGATTATGCCATTATTCTGGTTCTGTCGAAGAATTGTTTACAAAAATCAGCTATTGGGAAGGAAATAACCTGTGTGTTGTGAATGAAGATCTTTACAATAAATACCTGTTGGATTATAATTTCCCTTTTGACGGCCAGGCTTCGAAGCGGGTACTAAAAGCGATACAGGAGTTATGAAGTATTTCCGTCAATTTTCCATTTACACGCTGGTCGGTTTTTTTGGTGCAGGCGTTAGTTTTCTCCTGATGCCTTATCTCTCTCATTTTTTGAAACCGGCAGAGTATGGCATTCTTTCGATGGTTAACTCCGTGGTGACGATCCTGATACCCTTGATCGGGTTAACAGCTGCGGGTATCATTAATGTGGAGTATTACAAGCAAAAGGACCGGAAAGAGTTTGCTTCCTTATTTTCTTCGGTGCAGTTTATCCCGGTACTTCCCTTTTTTGTTTTAGTAATGCTATCCGCATTCCTGTCGGATCCCGTGGCCCGTTTCCTTGAAATACCGGGTGAAAAATCTTACTGGGTTCCCCTGTCCTGTGTACTTGCTTTGCTGACTATCTACTTCGAAACACTAATCGGCTATAATGTTACGGAACAAAAGCCGGGGTATTTTGCTTTTTTTAATATCCTGAAGATCGTTACAGAAGTTACATTGACAATCCTGTTCATTACACAATGGGGATATGGATGGGAAGGGAGGTTATATGCCTGGCTGATTTCCTCTTTAATATTATTTTTAGCCGGGTTTATTTATTGTAAGAAACAGTATTTGCTTAGTTTCAGGATCAGTAAAAAATATATAAAGGTTGCTGTTTTATTTGGTCTCCCGCTGATCCTTCATGTGGTGGGTAAGTTTGTGATCAACCAGTCTGACAGAATATTTATCACCAAAATGGTATCCATTGCCGAAGCAGGTATTTATAATATCGGTTACCAGGTAGGGATGATCATGTTGCTGCTCGTTAATGCGATGGGCAATTTTATGCAACCGTTCCTTTTTGAAAGACTGGCCAGTCTTACCGAATCTGCAAAAAGACAAATCGTTAAAACAAGCTATGTTATTATCGGCTCTTTGCTCATTATACTTGTAGTAATCACAGTAGCAACCCCTACATTTTTTACCTGGTTAGTGGATGAAAGTTATGCAAAAGGGACCCGCTATGTTTTTTGGGTAGGGCTAAGCTATTTTTTCTGGGGGGTGTATATCATTTTTGCAGGGTATATCTTCTATTCCGGTAAAACAGGGATACTGGGTGTCCTGGCCATTGTAAATGTGGTACTCAATATTTTACTGAATTATTTCCTTATCAAAGCTTTTGGGCCTATGGGTGCAGCCTATGCCACCTGTATTTCCTTTTTTGTTGTCAGTGTTATTATTGTCTGGAAGGCCAATCGGCTGTATCCTCTTCCGTGGTTGCGTTTTAATTTCTCCAATAACCGTTAATGAATAACCCCGTTATTCTTCATATTACTGAACAGTTGGGGATAGGTGGTACCGAGATCCTCTTAAAAAACACATTACCTGTTTTATCAGAATACCAGCATGTAGTAGTTTACCTTGGCGGTGGTGACGGATTAAAGGAATCATTCTCTCAATATCCTGTTTATTGTCTCGAACATACAGGTAAGAGCACCATTTTCCGGTCAGTAAGGCGGTTACGTAAAATTTGTAAAGAGCACCAGGTTTCAATTGTCCATGCCCATCTTTTTTGGAGCAGTATCATAGCCCGCCTGGCTAAACCAGCTAACACACGGCTGATTACCACCCTGCATAGCGTACTCAGTAAGGATGCATTTGAAAGGAATAAGCTATCGTTGTGGGCCGAACGTCTTACCTGTCGTAAGCAGGATGCAGTGATCGGGGTGTCTGCCTATGTGCTCCGGGACTACCTGCAACATACAGGCTATAAGGGCAAGACCCATGTAGTATATAATTTTATACCAGATCTTTTTTTTAAAGAAACGAGCAGCACGCCTCTTAATAGTAATAGAATAAAACTGCGCTGTATTGCCGTAGGCAACCTGAAGGAGGTAAAAAATTATTCCTTCCTGCTCGCTGCATTTGCCGGGCTCGACCCTGATTCTTTCGAACTGGATATTGTTGGCGAAGGATCAATGCGGCCTGAACTGGAAGCAGCTATTGCGGGTAAAAAATTACCGGTAAAACTATTGGGCAGCCAGCATGACCTGGCGAGCCTGTTGCCAGGCTATCGTGTTTTTATACAGGCTTCCTCCTATGAAGGATTTGGAATTGCTATGGCGGAGGCTGTTGCTGCGGGGCTTATCCCGGTTTTATCAGATATTCCTGTTCACCGGGAAGTAACAAAGGAGAACGCATATTATTTTTCTTTACATGATACAGGTGAATTAACCCGCCTTCTCACCATGATATCTGAAGGGAAAGCTGATACCATTAAGCTGCAAAACTGCCGGGAGCATATCCGGAATATTTGTTCTGCCAATAATTATTTTAAGCAATTAAGGGTAATCTACGGCAGTTAACACTTTTCTAATCCACCGGATTTCATAAATTGCATTCTTAAAAATCTTATCCTGAAAAAGGCAGTCGTAAAATTTTCCCTCGGTTTTGCAGTGTTTCTTTTTTTCCAGGTTTTCCTGATGGAAATCACGGTGTTCTTTTACCCGCATTTCGATCAGCAGACGGAAGAAAACAACCCGGCTGATAAATATGATCCTTCCTTATTGAGGCTAAATTCAGTGGATAAACTGATTGGTTATTGTGACTCGGTTTATGGTTTGCCAGCCATAGCTCAAAAAGATTCAGGTACTTATGCCAATATAGTGGGCCGGGTTATCCGTTACCGGTTTTACCATGGTTATTCCTGGTACCATTTCGGCAGTAATTATGTTGCCACCCTGCTGGCTCCTGTACTGCACAAAAATCTTTCGGCTATTGTGGTTCCGGATGATATACTCAAATATCCGCATGCAGCCTGCAGCCAGCAATCTATTGTGGGAATGAAAGTATTGATGGAAAAGGGATATAATGTGCGGCCTGTCGGATTTTATGATTCGACAATAGGTGGCCATTTTTGTTATGAGATCAGGTATGAAAATGAGTGGCATTTTTATGACCCCAACCGGGAACCGGAAGAAAAAGTGCTGAATAATCTTAACCGGCCGGGCATTGCATATCTCACTCAGCACCCTGAAGTCCTTTTAGCAGCTTATCCAAAAGACAGCCAGCAACTGGTTTTGTCGCTCTACAAAACCTATAAGATCGGGAAAGAAGGCAAATTGCCGGGGTCTAATGCAAGAGTTTTTCAGCAGATCACAAAGTTCCTGTCTTATACCTTGTGGTTTTTTTTAGCTTTATTATATTTCTATCTTAATATAAAATTTTTCTCCAAAAAAGAATAAGCACCTATGTGTGGTATAGCCGGGTTTATTGATTTTACAAACAGGAGCTCACCGGAACTGGTAAAAAAAATGGCAGCAGCATTGCCTCACCGCGGACCGGATGGGCAGGGTGAATATTTCCATGCCGGAACCAGTTGCCAGGTTGGGCTGGGCCATCGGCGCCTTTCTATCATTGACCTGAGTACATCTGCTAACCAGCCGATGCATTATGATGGCCTGCACCTCATCTTTAATGGCGAGATCTATAATTACATTGAGATAAGAGATCAGTTGATCCGGCTGGGTCATTCTTTTCAAACCCATTCTGATACGGAAGTGATCCTGCACAGCTGGCGGCAATGGGGCGAAAAAGCAATTGATCAATGGCGCGGTATGTTTGCTATTGTTCTCTTTGATGAAAAAAATAACCAACTCATTGCTATCCGTGACCGGGCAGGTGTAAAGCCCTTCAATTATTTTTTCAAAAACGGGGTATTCTTATTTGGGTCAGAATTTAAAGCATTGATGGTACATCCGGCTTTTGAGAAAACAATTAACCGTGATGCAGTAGCTTCTTTTCTGCAGTATGGTTATGTGTCTTCTCCGCATTGCATCTTTATGGATACATTCAAGTTACCGGCTGGTCACCTGTTACAGCTTGATCTTTCTACGCAGGCAATTACGATCAGGCAATACTGGAATGTGTATGATTATTACAATAAACCCAAACTTTCTATCAGCCTGCCGGATGCCATCAATGAAACAGAAAAAATACTAACAGAATCGTTTCAGTACAGGATGGTGGCGGATGTGCCGGTTGGTGTTTTCCTGAGTGGCGGGTATGACAGTACCTGTGTCACTTCTTTGTTACAAAAGAACAGGACGGAGAAAATTAAAACCTTCACTATCGGTACAACCGACAATAAATTAGACGAAGCACCTTTTGCTAAACAGATCGCTGCTCACCTGGGTACTGATCACACTGAATACTATTGCACAGCTAAAGAGGCATTGGATATTATTCCTGATCTGCCCTATTATTATGATGAACCTTTTGCAGACAGCAGTGCGATACCCACTATTTTAGTAAGCCGGTTGGCCAGAAAGCAAGTGACGGTTGCTCTTTCTGCAGATGCAGGCGATGAAGTTTTTGCAGGATATAACCGGTATGATTATATCAGCCGCTATGGTGATAAGCTAAGATCTATCCCTAAACCTCTCCGGAAAATGGCGGCTGCAACGATGGAAAAGGTTTCTTCTGAAAGTATTCCCTGGCTTCGTAATAAAAGTAATTTTCACAGCCGGTATGATAAACTGAAAAACTTGCTGAATGATCCCTCTCCTTCAGAATTGCTGAAAAACCTGAGCCAGGTTTTTACGGAGAAAGAAATAGGCAATTTATTACAAAAGGAAGTACTGTTTCTTCCCACACTTCATACCAGTACTGAGTTGAAGCAGGACTATTACGATGCTTTGTCATTTATGATGGCAGTAGATTACCAGACCTATATGGTGGATGATATTTTACAGAAAGTGGACAGGGCTACAATGAGTATAAGTTTAGAAGGCAGGGAGCCTTTTTTGGACCAGAAAATCATTGAGTGGGCTGCACAGTTGCCTTCGGATTATAAATACCATGAAGGACAAAAAAAATATATCCTCAGGCAGATCGTTCATAAACATATACCAAGGGAAATGATGGAGAGACCCAAAATGGGGTTTGGGATACCTGTGGACGCCTGGTTGAATCATGAGTTGAAAGACCTGGTGCTGGAAAACCTTGGAACCGCAGCACTGAAAGAACATGGATTATTTAATGAAGGAGTCGTGAATAAGCTTTGCATGGATTTCTTTGCAGGCCGAAAAGAAAAATATTTGAAGATATGGTACCTGCTGATGTTCCAGCTCTGGTATAAAAAATGGATGAGTTAATATTTTGAAAAGAGTTCTTTATTTATCATACGATGGTATGACGGACCCTTTAGGTCAGTCGCAGGTCTTGCCCTACCTGGTTGGGTTGAGTAAACAAGGATATCAATTCACCCTTATCAGTTTTGAAAAGAAAGAAAGGATTGAAAAGGGTAGGACTGGAATTGAAAAGATATGCCAGGAAAGTAGTATCGAATGGTGTCCGCTTTTATATACTAAGATACCTCCCGTGCTTTCTACATTGAAGGATTTAAGAGCTTTGAAGAGAAAGATAACATCACTTCAATCCGTGGCCCGGTTTGATCTTGTTCATTGCCGCAGTTATATAACGGCCCTGGCCGGGGAATGGATGAAAAAAAAATGGGGAACAAAGTTTGTCTTTGATATGCGTGGCTTCTGGGCGGATGAAAGAGTTGATGGAAAGATATGGAACCTGAAGAACCCTCTTTTTAAAATGGTGTATAATTATTTTAAAAGGAAGGAGAAGGATTTTCTCTCTCATGCGGATTATATTATATCGCTTACTCATAACGCCAAACAGGTCATTCATTCCTGGAGAGAAATTCGAAATCAGCCCGTTCTCATACAGGTGATTCCCTGCTGCGTGGACTTGGCCCTTTTTGATCCGGCTACTATTCAAAATGCCTCCATTGATCAACTGAAGAAGGAACTTGATATACCAGCCGGAGTTGATGTTATCTCTTATATTGGCTCTATCGGTACCTGGTATATGTTACCGGAAATGCTGGATTTTTTTAAGCAATGGCTTTTTAAGAAGCCGGAAAGTATTTTACTATTTGTTACCAATGACAACCCTGATCATATTTTAATGGCTGCCGGTAAAGCCGGTGTAGCTGCTGCATCTATACGAATAAAACCCGCCACAAGAACGGAAGTCCCTCTGTTTATAGCAGCTTGTGATTATTCTCTTTTCTTCATCAAACCTGTTTTTTCCAAAAAAGCTTCTTCGCCTACCAAGCAGGGAGAAATCATGGCCATGGGAAAACCGGTGATCTGTAACAGTAATGTAGGGGATACAGACTATGTTGTAAAAGAATATCATTCCGGTGTATTGGTAAATGATTTTTCAAATACGGACTATAACAAAGCAATTGAAGAAGTTACAGGGAATGACCATTTTAGTGCAGTAACGATTCGGGAAGGTGCCCGGCAATTCTTTTCCCTGGAAGAAGGAGTAAGGCGTTATGCAGAAGTTTACCGTACTATTTTGAATGAAGAATAAAGCAGCTCATATCTTATTCCTGGTTCCCTACCCGATGAAACATGCTCCCTCTCAGCGGTTTCGGGTAGAATTATTTTTGCCTGAGCTGGATAAAGCAGGGATCACTTATAACGTGCAATCGTTTCTTGATGAACAAACCTGGGATGTTTTATATAAGGGAGGCGGACTTATATCCAAGGCATGGGGAGTAACAAAGGGGTTTGCCCGGAGATGGAAAATGGTTTTATCTGGACTTTCCGGGTATGATTTTGTTTTTATACACCGGGAAGCAGCCCCACTGGGACCTCCGGTATTTGAATGGATAATTAGCAAAGTCCTCCGGAAAAAAATTATCTACGATTTTGATGATGCTATCTGGATACCGAATACAAGCAAAGAGAATAGACTGGTATCCTGGGTGAAAGCATTCTGGAAAATAAAATATATCTGTAAGTGGGCACACAAAGTAGTGGGAGGTAATGATTACCTGTGTGAGTATGCCCGTTCTTTCAATAAGCAGGTTGTAAAAATCCCTACTTGTGTAGATACTGTTAACGGGCATAGCCGCTTAAAGGATCAGCATACGGATAAAATAATAGTAGGATGGACGGGAAGCCACTCGACAATGAAGTTTTTAGATGAAATTGTTCCGATAGTGGGAGAACTACAAACAAAGTATGATTTTGAGTTTGTAGTTATATCTAACAAACCACCAACTTTTGAATTGCCGTCACTCCGGTTTATTCCCTGGAATGAACAAACAGAAATGGAAGACCTGTTGCAATTGAATGTCGGTGTTATGCCATTAGAGAAAGATCCCTGGTGCGAAGGGAAATGCGGGTTCAAACTTATTCAATACCTGTCATTGGGGATACCTGCTGTTGCTTCACCTGTCGGGGTGAACACAGTAATAATTGAACAAGAAAAAAATGGCTTCTTGTGCGAAACAAAGGAAGAATGGGGCAGAGCTTTATCTTTTTTAATTGAACAAGAACAAAGCCGTTTTCAAATGGGGAAAGCCGGGCGGGATACCATCGAAAAAGAGTATAGTATCCGGTCACAGGCTGAAAAATTTCTTAGTTTATTCAGCTCAGATACCCAGGGGAGCAAATAGTTTTTTTGTCAGCGGTTTATTCCGGTAATAAATGAGGATTAGTGCTAAGGCATAAAAAGGGAGGCAGGGAATTTTATACCTGGACAAGGCACCGAAATTGTAAGAGGATATGCCCACGGCAAAAGCAAAGATGATAGAAAAGATCAGGCAGAACTGTATAGTTGGATCGGTGTTGATGGTTGACCATACTTTTTTTATGCCGATGACAAAAATAATTTTCAGCGTCAGGAATAGGAACAGAAAAGCTTCTATGGCGGATAAGAATACAATTACCTTACCCGCTTCCCACAAATAGGGCCTGAATAAAGTTACATTAACTGCTGCGGGCAGTTTGGTAAGCATCCCGCCAATATTAGGAGCGAATTCCCCCAAATCATAACTGGAGCCCTTATCCACTTCGGACATATACCCGATCCAGCTCCTTGTCGTGGCCGATGTCTCGGCAATTTTTTCCAATGAGTATTTCCCTAATTGGTTGCTGAACTGTTGCAGGAAGAAAAGAAAACTTCCTACGGAGATACCGAGAAAAAAAACTTTGATCAGCCATCTCAGAGCCCAGCTTTTAATATTATGGGAGTAAGAAAATAATATCCACATGAAAAGGGCAGGAACGAACCCAACCAGGATATAAATTTTTACAATCGCAATCAATGTGAAACTCAGAATGCCCAATGCCAGGTTTTTAAACGAGAAGTCCCGGTGCACCAGCATCCGGAATGTGCCATAAGTGAGCCAACCAAGACCAAAAAGGCAAATGGTATCTTTAAATATTCCTGAGCCCCAAACGTAAGTACTGGGTATATATAAAATAGCGATTGCAATCGGGCGAACGAGGTTTGGATAATTACTGGCAAAGGTCCTGAAGAGGGCCCAGACGCCGGAGAAGGAAATATAGGCCAACAATACCGAAGTGGGCAGGTAGCTGTTAAAAGTAAAAATGTTCACAAATGCAGTAATGGACGCTACGAGGTAAGAAGCCGGGTCTTCGTACCATTGCATTTGAGATGTGTAGGTAAAATATTCCGGGTCATCCCAGCGGGCAGTTCGGGTGATAAGGCCAAACCACTTTGATATTGATTCATCAGCACTACTGTTAATAACAGTAGCATGCCGGAAATACTCAGAGGTATCTCCTCCTCCATAATAGTATTGATAAACCAGGGCCACGAAAATGGCACCGAATATCTTTAAACTCAGGGCCGGGATATAGTAATTTCTCCAGGGATGATTCTTAGGATAGGCGTTATTGCGTACCCGGTAGGCTAAAAAATAAATGATGGCCAGGTAAAAGGGAAGTAATACATAATCAAGAATGTCGATATAGTAATTCATGAAACTGCCTGGTCTGTTTTTTCTGAATCAGGAAATACATAGCTATTTTTGCCCGCATCCTGTTCTGACAAAAATAGAAGAAAGCGATGGAACGAACTAAAACAATAACCACTATCAAATGCCCCGAATTCTCCGTATCCTGAACAGGCTTGCTGTTGGTGGTCCACTGCTCAATGCAAGTTATCTTACCAAATATATGGCCCCGGAATTTGAGACCATGCTGGTGGTGGGAGAACGGGAAGAACATGAAAAGGATGCCAGTTTTGTAACGGATGCATTAGGTATTAGTCCTGTGCATATCCCTCAAATGGGAAGATCGGTGAATCCCTGGAAAGATTACCAGTCGTATAAACAGATGCAAAAGCTGATCAGGGACTTTAGACCGGATATTGTTCATACCCATGCTGCAAAACCCGGCGCTATTGGAAGGCTGGCCGCAAAGTCGCTGAATGTGCCGGTTATTGTACATACTTATCACGGGCATGTGTTCCATTCTTACTTTAGCCCGGCAAAGACCAGGGTATTCATCGGTGTTGAAAGATGGCTGGCAAAAAAATCAGATGCTATTATAGCGATCAGTGAACAACAAAAAAAGGAACTGGTTACAGATTTCAGGATAGCACCCGAAAGTAAATTCAGGCTGATTCCTCTCGGTCTTGATCTGGATAAGTTCCGGGCTAACAAGGATGAAAAGCGAAAATCATTCAGGTCTTCCTTTGGTATCAGTGATGATGAAATTGTTATTACCATAACAGGAAGACTTGTGCCCATTAAGAACCATTTTCTTTTTTTAGACGGGTTAAGTTATGTTTTAAAGAATTCGGGCAAAAAGGTTAAAGCTTTTATTGTGGGTGATGGTGAAACAAGGCAGATGCTGGAACAAAAAGCAAAAGAACTTTCTATCCATTTTACTACCGAAAAAGATTCAACTCATCCGCATCCTCTTGTATTTACTTCCTGGCGAAGTGATATAGATTTTATTAATGCGGGGTCAGATATTATCGCTTTAACATCTTTGAATGAAGGAACACCTGTCAGCCTTATTGAAGCCCAGGCATCAGGAAAAGCAGTGGTGTCTACAAGAGTCGGGGGCATAGAAGCGGTGGTGCAAGAAAATATTACCGGGTTGCTCTCTGATATTGCAAATGAGGAAAGCTTTTGTAAAAACCTGTTGCGTGTTACGGAGGACGATCAGTTTAGATATGAGTTATCACAGGCCGGAACGTCTTTTGTTGCACAACATTACAGTTACCAACGGCTTGTCAGGGATATGTCGGAACTTTACCATGAACTATTAAGCAGCAAAAGCCATGTTTAAGTTTCTTTTTAAATCAAAGCAGGAACCCGGGCACTTCAATTTTGGGGATTTGGGTACTGATATGCACTCTCACCTGCTGCCTGGTATTGATGATGGTGCACCCGATCTTGAAACTTCGCTGGAACTGATAAAAGGAATGGCGGCATTAGGGTATAAAAAGCTGATCACCACACCACATATCATGTGGGATATGTACCAGAATACCCGGGAAGGCATACTTGAAAAACTTGAGCTTCTCCAAATGGCAGTAAAGGAGAATAATATCAATGTAGAGATACATGCTGCTGCTGAATATTTCCTCGATGACTATGTGGAGCAGTTAGTAAAAAAGAATGAGCCACTGCTGACCATCGGTGGTAATATGGTATTGGTGGAATTTTCAATGGCTTATCCTTCTCATGGGCTGAAAGATATCCTGTTTGAAATGCAGATGCAGGGCTATCAGCCGGTGATTGCACACCCGGAACGCTATATTTACCTGGAGAATAACCGTTCATTTTATGATGAACTGAAAGATATTGGCTGTTTATTCCAGCTAAACGTTTTATCCCTGGGCATGACATATGGAAAATCTGTCCAGGAACTGTCTCATTACCTTATCAAAAAACAGTACTATGACCTGATTGGTACTGATCTTCACCATTTCCGCCACCTGGACGGTCTGCATAATGCTGCACTGACTACTCCGGTTAAGAAGCTGCTTGACTCCGGCAGGATCAGGAACCTGGAACTTTAAATGTGACCGGCGGATTTCCCTTTTGTTTTCAAAAAATTTCTTCTTTAGTAAACTGTTTTCATTCCGGATTGTAACTATACTGTTATGAACGCATTTACTATTAAAGACCTGGAGAATTTATCGGGTATCAAAGCCCACACGATCCGTATCTGGGAGCAACGGTATAATTTTTTGCGTCCACAGCGGACCACAACTAATATCCGTTATTACACCGGTGAAGAATTAAAAACGGTGCTGAATATTGCGTTGCTGAATAAGTACGGATTTAAAATTTCACATATTGACCGGATGCAACCCGGTGAGATTCGGGAACGAATATTGTCTCTTGGTGATGCAAAAGCGATCCAGGAAAGGATCGTGAATGATATGGTGCAGGAGATGATTGACCTGGATATGGAAAAATTTGAAAAGACACTGGGAGGATATATCGCATCAAAAGGAATTGAAAGAACTGTAACCCAGATCATTTTCCCTTTCCTGGAAAAAATAGGCATACTCTGGCAAACCGGCCATATTAATCCCGCACAGGAACATTTGGTGACGAATGTCATCCGGCAGAAATTAATGGTGGCTATCGAGCATTGTGTCTCCCCGATAAAGATGGACAAAACGGTAGTATTATTTCTCCCGGAAGGAGAGCATCATGAGCTCGGTCTTTTGTTCATGTATTATTTATTAAAAAGCAGGGGGGCTAAAACAATTTACCTTGGTGCCAATGTGCCTGTTAAAGATGTAGAGTATGTAATTAAACTAAAAAAACCAGACCTGGTTTTTGTGCATATGACCGCTACGGCCTCCACGTTCAATTTTGAAAAATTCCTCAATAATATTGAACAGCGCTTCACTGGAATTTCCACCATTATCTCCGGTCAGTTAACCCAGCACTACAAGAAAAGAGTGCCCTCCAATATTCATTTCAAGCGGTCCCTGGGCGAAGTGATGGAGTACCTGGGCTCTTTATAAGGACATATCTGTCCAAATTAGCTATGTAAATGATTGAATTTGTTTTGTTTAATTTTTTAACAAAAAAACTAAACAAAAATTGCTATGCGAACCCCAATTATGTTTAACTTCGGCATGTAATTAATTAAACACAATTATATGTCAACACAAGAATTCAATTCCCTTTTGCTGAACAATGCTGAGTTTTTGAAGCCGTTTGCTATCAACCTGACAAGGGATAATGAAGCGGCAAATGACCTGTACCAGGAAACGCTCTACAAGGCTTTGGCCAACCAGGAGAAGTACAATGTTGGCACCAATATAAAAGCATGGCTCTTCACTATCATGCGGAATATCTTTATCAACAATTACCGCAGGAAGGCCAAACAAAAAACCATTTTTGATAGTACGCCGAACGATTATCTTATTAATCAAACATCAGTAACGGTCAGTAATTCGGCTGAAACCAATATGCGGATGAAAGAGATCCAGGCTGCCATTAAAGAATTGCCCGAAATCTTCAGAACCCCTTTTTTATTGTACTTTGATGGTTACAAATACAACGAAATCGCAGAAGTGCTTCATGAGCCATTAGGTACTATCAAAAGCAGGATTCACTTTGCAAGAAAATTATTAAAAGAGCAGATCAGCAGGTATTAAAATTCACATGGATTCAAAAAGATCAGTTGTTATCATAGGCAGTGGCTTTGCAGGACTGTCGGCCGCTTCCTTTATGGCAAAAGAGGGTTGGACTGTTACAGTTATAGAAAAAAATGAAACTCCCGGGGGTCGTGCAAGACAATTAAAAGAGAACGGTTTTACTTTCGATATGGGCCCCAGCTTTTACTGGATGCCGGATGTATTTGAAAGATATTTTGCCCAGTTTGGGAAAAAAGTTTCCGACTACTATTCACTTCACCGGCTTGACCCTTCTTACAGGATATATTGGAATGATGGGTATACTGATATGCATGCCGACCTCGGAGAATTGAAAAAAACATTTGAAGAATTGGAGCCGGGCAGTGCAGCCAAACTGGAAAAATACCTGGCAGGTGCTGCCTATAAATATGAAGTGGGGGTTAATAAGCTGGTATATAAACCCAGCCGCTCATTGACTGAGTTTATGGATTGGCAAACCATCAGGGGTGTTTTTAAACTGGAAGTGTTTACTTCTATTAAAAAACATATTTACAAATACTTCAAACATTCCAAACTCCGACAGATGATGGAATTCCCGGTTTTATTTTTGGGTGCATTACCCGAAGATACCCCGGCATTGTACAGCCTGATGAATTATGCCGATATCAAAGGGGGTACCTGGTACCCGGATAAGGGGATGTATTCGATTGTGGAGGGTATGTACACATTGGCCAAGGAATTAGGTGTAAAATTTCAATTTGGAGAGGATGCCAGGGAGATTGTGATTGAGGAGGGGGGGGCAAAAAGAGTTGTAACGGATAAGGCAGTATATGACGCTGATGCTGTAATCAGCGGGGCTGATTACCAGTTTACAGAAATGAAGCTACTGCCTGAGGCATACCGGAATTACAATGAAGCTTACTGGGATAAGAAAGTGATGGCTCCTTCCTGCTTGCTTTATTATGTAGGGTTAAATAAAAAATTAAAACAACCGGTGCATCATTCTTTGTTTTTTGATGTGTCGTTTGATGAGCATGGTAAAGAAATTTATAAAGATCCTAAATGGCCGGCTGAACCTTTGTTTTATGTGAGTGTTTCATCAGTTACAGACGATTCTGTTGCCCCGGCGGGGCATGAGAATATTGTTTTCCTGATTCCTGTGGCTTCCGGCCTTGAAGGTGATTCAGAGGAATTAAGGGAACGGTATTTTCAAAAAATTGTACACCGGATGGAAAAACATCTCGGAGAATCAATTTTAGAAGCTGTGGTTTATAAGAAAACTTATTCAGTGAGTGATTTCGTACATGATTATAATTCGTACCGGGGGAATGCCTATGGATTGGCGAATACATTGATGCAGACGGCCATATTCAGACCCTCCTGCCAGAATAAGAAAGTGAAAAACCTTTTTTATACAGGTCAGCTGACGGTCCCGGGTCCCGGTGTTCCACCTTCGTTGATAAGTGGGGAGGTCGTCGCTAAACAAGTTATAAGGTCATTTAAATAAATACTTATTTTCCGATATGCTTCATTTATTTCATACAGCCAGTGAAGAGTGCAGCCGTTTGGTGACGGAAAGGTATAGTACTTCTTTTTCTTCGGCCATTCGCCTCCTGCATAAAGAGTTGCGCCAGCCGGTGTTTAATATCTATGGCTTTGTCAGGTTTGCTGATGAGATAGTGGATACTTTTCATGATTATGATAAAGCCACATTATTGGCACAATTCAAAAAAGAAACCTATGAGGCCATCGAAAGGGGTATCAGCCTGAACCCAATTTTACACAGCTTTCAGCTAACTGTTAAGACCTATAATATCGATCATTCACTGATCGATGCTTTTTTTCGCAGTATGGAAATGGACCTTACGAGCAAGGCCTATGATTGTGAAGGATACAAGGAATATATTTATGGTTCTGCAGAAGTAGTAGGCCTCATGTGCCTTTATGTTTTTTGTGAAGGGAAACAGGAATTATACGACAAATTGAAAGATTCAGCCCGTTCTTTAGGATCCGCTTTTCAAAAAGTTAACTTCCTGCGGGATATCAAAGCTGATTTCAACGGACTCTCAAGAGTCTATTTCCCGGGCTGTGATTTTAATAACTTTACTCCACGGGATAAGCAACAGATAGAAGAAGATATTCACCTGGATTTTAATGAGGCTTACAAAGGGATTCTTCAGCTGCCTTTAAAAGCAAGATTTGGTGTGTATGTGGCCTATAAATACTATTTATCCCTATTCAGGAAAATTAAAAAGGTACACCCGGAATTGGTTCTTGAACAACGGATCAGGATACCGAATTACTATAAAGCAATGATCATCCTCAGGGCAGGCGTAAAAAATCAACTCAGACTTATTTAATGTTATGGAACTGCAGCAAGTGGTATTGGTGAATGAAAATGATGAAGCGGTGGGGGCGATGGAAAAAATGGAAGCTCATCGAAAGGCTCTTTTGCACAGGGCTTTCAGTGTTTTTGTTTTTAATAGTAAGGGAGAGATGTTATTACAACAAAGAGCAGCTCACAAGTATCACAGCCCCGGATTATGGACCAATGCCTGTTGCAGCCACCCGCAGCCCGGAGAAGAGACAGCTGCTGCTGCAAAAAGAAGGTTACAGGAAGAAATGGGCTTTGTGATACCCGTGTTGAAAATATTTGACTTTATATATAAGGCTGCCTTTGATAACGGGCTTACGGAGTATGAATTTGATCATGTTTTTGCAGGTGAGTATGAAGGCCCGGTTTTGTTTAATGCCGATGAAGTACAGGATATCTGTTTTAAAACCATGCCGGAGATAAGTAATTCCTTACAAACGCATCCTCAAAAATATACAGCCTGGTTTCACCTCGCTTTTCCCCGGATCGAAAAATGGTGGGGTGAGCGGTATAATAAGCATGTGGCTTAATGACCTAATTTTGTAACTTATGAATGTGATTTTCTATCTACTTGTTTTGCTGGCAACTTTCCTGGTCATGGAAGGAGTTACCTGGCTCACGCATAAATATGTGATGCATGGATTTCTCTGGTATCTCCATAAAGATCATCACCAGGCAGAACCCGGATTTTTTGAAAAGAATGATGCTTTCTTTATCATTTTTGCCATTCCCAGCATGCTGTTGATCTATTTTGGTACTTTCAACCATGTATGGTGGCAGCAGGCCATTGGCTTTGGTATCATGGCTTATGGGTTTGCCTATTTCGTGGTACATGATGTAATCATTCATCAGCGCTTCAAATGGTTTACCCGCAGCAACAATACCTATGTAAGAGCTATCCGCTGGGCACATAAGATGCACCATAAGCATCTTGACAGGCATGAAGGAGAGAGTTTTGGTATGTTGTATGCCGCAAAAAAATACTGGGATAAGATCCGGCGGGACCAGCAACTGATGGCAGGAAACAGGAAGGTGGAATATGCCCCGGAAGCTGACTAGGCCTGCTTTTATACTTCTTATCTTTATCTCAATTATTTATTGACTACTTCAAAAAAATATGATTATATCATTGCAGGAGCAGGCTGTGCCGGCTTAAGCCTGCTTGTGCAGATGATACAGTCAGGCCAGTTCAACGATAAGAGAATATTGCTGGTTGATAAAGCAGAAAAAAAAAGTAATGACCGGACCTGGTGCTTTTGGGAAACTGATCCCGGGCCTTTTGAATCCATTGTTTATCACCATTGGGAGAAAACCTGGTTTCATGACCAGGGATTTTCAAAACTACTTTCGCTGCGGCCCTACCAATATAAGCTGATCCGCGGGATTGATTTTTATGAATTTTGTTTTTCAGTGATCCGCCGGCAATCCAATGTGGACACCCGGTTTGGTAACGTAGAACAACTGGAAAATTATAATGACGGGGCATTCCTGGTCCTCAATGGAGAAAAACTATATGCTAAATATATTTTCAATAGTATTCTTTTTGAAAAACCGGTTTTGAAAAAGAGGCAGTATTGGTTATTACAGCATTTTAAGGGCTGGACCGTTGAAACGGAACAACCGGTATTCAATCCTTCCGAAGCAACATTAATGGACTTTAGGACGGGCCAGCAACATGGAACTACTTTTGTATATATAATGCCTTTTTCGCCAACCCGTGCATTAGTTGAGTATACTTTATTCACCAACGACCTGCTGGTGCCATCTGATTATGATGAAGGACTAAAAGGATATATGAAACAATACCTGAATGGCAGTTCATATAAAGTTGAAGAAGAGGAATTTGGAATCATCCCGATGACCAATTATAAATTCCCGGCCAGTAATGGTAATATTATTAATATAGGAACAGCCGGCGGACAAACAAAAGCCTCCAGCGGTTATACGTTCCGTTTCATCCAAAAGCATTCGGCTGCAATTGTTGATCAGCTACTAAAAAATAATCATCCTTCTGCTGCAACCGGGGCGGGAAGATTTCATTTTTATGATAGCACCCTTCTTCATATCCTTCATCATAATAAGTTAGCGGGTCATTCAATCTTCACCCGGCTTTTCCAAAAAAATAAACCTCAGCAGGTGCTGAGGTTCTTAGATAACGAAAGTTCATTAAAAGATGAACTGAAAATTATTTCTTCACTACCAACTCTTCCTTTTTTAAAAGCAGCATTGAAACAGCTATAAATTTTACTGGTCCGGATCCAGTTGCATGAACTCTCTTTTTACGGCTTTCAGCATACTGAATAATTGGGCTACCTGGATCAGCAACAAAACAGCCAGGGCCAGCATCACATACCAGGGAAGTGTAATTGTTTTTACCCCGGCAATCTTCTGAAATGTTTCAATGTGCCAGCCGGTAAGTGCAGAGCCGAAGGCCATTCCTACCAGCAGAAATGATATTAAAGAGTACACTACTTTCATGAACATGATCCGCATCGTGGAATAACCTACTTTAAAATTTTCCAGGATGGCGGCCGGAATGATCAGCACTAAGGCGATCCAACTCCAGTTTTTGCTAAACCATTCGTTGTTCAGAGTGAGGTTAAGTCCTAATACTAATACGATAGACAGTAATCCCCAGGGAAAAAGAAGAAAAGTGGAGGGTTTGCCGGAAGAGGTAGTTGCCATGCCTGTATATTTAGATACCTAAAATACTTTTTTTTAGCAAAAAGTCAGGAAATATCTCCGTTTAATCAATACTATTACCCTTCAGGCAGAAGCAGCTACCATATTTTTCCTTCTTTCAGGTATTCTTTCCGGATGCCTGCTGTCAATAAGTCATTTGTCAGTTCTTCTGACTGTTGTGCAAGCGCCTGGAGACAGGAATAGTGAATTACATTCATGATTCCTGAACCGGTGAGCTCATATTTTTTGGCAATCGAAACAAGGTCAGTACCTGCAGCTAATTTACTATTCGGAGGCAGACCTTTCTTCCAAATCTGTAATCGTTCAACCGCATTGGGTGGAGGGAATTGTATGATGGAATGAAACCTCCGGGTGAAGGCCTCGTCAATATTATTTTTAAAGTTGGTGGCAAGTATGACTAATCCATCAAAATTTTCAATACGCTGCAGCAGGTAGGCAGCTTCCTGGTTGGCATATTTATCATGTGCATCTTTCACATTGGTCCGCTTGCTGAATAAGGCATCGGCTTCATCAAAGAAAAGTATCCAGTCCTTATTTTCGGCTTTGGCAAATAGTTGAGAAAGGTTCTTTTCGGTTTCACCAATGTACTTTGAAATCACCATCGAGAGATCAATCTTGAAAACATCCTTACCGGTATATTTTCCCAGCAGGCTGGCGGTTAAGGTCTTCCCCGTTCCGGGAGGCCCGTAAAATAAAACCCGGTATCCCGGCTTGAATTTTTTATGCATGCCCCACTGTTTCATCAGTGTCGGGTGATAGTTGATCCAGTTCTCAAGTTCTGTGATCTGCTGAATCGTAGTTTCATTCAATACAATATCATCCCAGTCCATGGAGGTGGTAATGCGTTGTGCGGGAAACTCCATACTCAATGCAGGATAGGAGAGGCGACCGGTGGTGAACCATTCAATATATTCTTCGGACAGAATTATTTTGCCACTAAGTCTTGGTTCCCCTGCCGGTACATGTTCAAGCCATAAAACATTCAGACGTGCAAATAAATGATCATTGCTGAACACCTGCTGATAAAATAACCGGGCCTCCCGGTCATTACCTGCCAGCAGGAAGAGAGCAGTTTCACCTGTGGGCAAAAAGCCACGAAAATTTTTACCCCTTGATCCACCGATCACGGGGAAATCACCGTCGCCGGGAATATGCTCTTTAATATGTGTATCAAGAAAGGAGGGATCAATATGCGGCACCAAAGCCAGCAACAACACCAGTATTTGTTCTTGCGAAAGCCTATGTTGCCGGATAAATTGTTCAAGGGGTTGTTTATCGCCCGGTAAATGCAGGCTGCCGTTTGGTATTGTGAATACAACCGGATCTTTTGCAAAGCTGGCCTGGAGGCGGGAAGCAATAATCCTTTTTAAAAAAGAAAGATATTCTTCTGCGATTACCCCGGTAGTTGCACCGGTTGCATCCTGAACTTTAGCGATCATAGCTTTACTTTTTGGGTGACGAAGGTTTTTGACTGATACCGGTTTGCTGTATCACATGAGTGAGTTCATGTGCTATCAAGCCCTGGCCGGCTGTACTGTAAGGGAGGTATTGCCCTTCATTAAAATAAATATCAAAGCCATTTGTAAAAGCCAGTGAATGCAACTCCCTGTTCATGCCGATTGCTTCTGCATCCGTATGAATGCGGACAAGGCTCAGGTCAACTTTTAATTCGGCTTCCATTTTCTTCCGGATATCATCCGGTAAAGCATACCCCTTTCCTTTTGATTCCCGGATGCGTTCTTCCACGGAGGCTTTATGAGCCGTATGGGCCGGCCCGCCTGTTTTAGCAGCTGTCATCACCTGTTCATCTTTTTTATTGCCGGCAGCTTCTTTTTTTTGCACTGCTTTTTCTTCTTTCTTGTCACCCTCACTCATTTTCTGCACCGGCTTTTCCTCATCTTTCTTCTCCATCTTCTGTATGCCAGGCTCTTTTTTCTCTTCCTCTTTTTTGTTCACTTTATTCTTGTCTTTATCTTTTTCATCGGCAGCTGCCATTTTCTGTACCGGCTTCTCTTCGTCTTTTTTATCCATCTTTTGGATGCCCGGCTCTTTCTTTTCTTCTTCTTTTTTTTGCACTGCCGGCTTTTCTTTTTCTTCCTCTGCTTTTTTCTGCACTTTATCACCTACGGCATTGGCTTCTTTTTCCTGTTTGTCATTCTTATCACCTACGGCCAGCTTGGCCTGGAAGAATACATCGTCTTTCTTTTTCACATCCTCCTGTTTTTTACTGAAGAAGGGCTGCTCACTTTGTTCAGCACCCTGCTGGTGCAGTGGTTTGCGGGTATGAGATGATTGCATAGTATATAGTTTAGATTATAATCCCGATGACACCAAGTTGTTCTTTAAATAAGTCAAATCCGTTGCCGGCTTCTTCTTTTGTTTTGAAATAAGATAAAATTTTTCCGTCGAGAGATAATAGTTTATTCCCAGTTAGGCTTATCTTACTTACAATAATTCTGATTTGTTTTATATCTGCATCAGATAATTCATAATAGGACTGCCACTGCAATAAGGATTTTTCAAATGATAAGAAGTGGTTGTGATAAATAAAAAGACCGTTCGTTAATGCATCTTCCCATTTTTCATTAACAAAAGTATTCAGCTCATTCCCCCAAAAGGCAGACGTAATGATGGGCAGGTTTTTCCCCTTGTAACCCTGTATCATGTATTGAAGGCATTCTTCCGTAGCGATTTTGTATAAATTATCAGGCACTTCATTTAGAAATGGCTTGTATGAGTAATCGCTTTTCTGACTTATGGAAAATGGATTCCTGGAACTTTCTTTGCTAAAAGCAACGCCAATAAACTCTTTACTGTCTGTAAAACTTATAGTGCCAAAGGTGCCGCCGGTATTACTGATACTGTAATTGTTATTCTCCCAGGATTGCTCCAGTAGTTTAACTTTTGAGCTTATCAACCAAACAGCTTGGGAAATATATCCCAGGAAGCAATTTTGTTTGATTTGAGAAAAACTATATTTCCTTTCTATTATCATCTAATCAACTTTAGCAGATTTACCAATATTTTCTTTCATGCTAAGGACCGCAGCATTGGCATATGTATTCCATCCTCCTTTAGATCGTGGAAAAACATGGTCAATGTTTACTTCATCCGTATTCACCTTTTTACCTTTTACCCTTACGGAAGCAGGCAGTAAAGCTTTGCCGGATGTATCGGACTTTAAGGTACCGCCATTTTTAGATGTATTTACTTCTATTATCCTGGCTTTTTGTGTACCTGTAAAATGCTTGAAAGGGCCGCTGTCTGGTAATTCTTCACCCGTTAATTCAGGATAATATTTACCCTCTCCCTTAGCTCTTCCGTCCATCTTTTCAAGATTTGATCCCGGCTTCACCTTGTCAAGAGGAAGACCATATTTTGATCTCTTCTTGGATTTACCTGAAATTACATCCGTCCAAAGCATTTTGTCTTTTACTTCAATTAATCTACCCGCTTCCCAATTACCATTATACATTATAATAACTTCCTCTCCGGCTTTAAAGCCATCAGGGAATTTATCTTCTTCTTCTGCACTTCCTGGCACATCTCCTTCTTTATCTTTTTTCTGGATATAATGATACTTCCAGTTTTTACCCGCATCGACTGGTTTGACTGACTTAAATGTATCTCCATGGGAACCCTGTACATTTTTCGCCACTTTTTCAGCTTCTTCTTTTGTCAGCTTACCATCAGCAGCAATTTTCTTATCCTCATCCTGAATAGCTTTAATACCCAGGTCCAGTTTCTTTTGCTTTTCCTTATCAACTCCTTTCTCTTCCTTTTCATCCCCGGGTTTCATAATTGCTTTCACCCTTGCCGGTTTCTTACTACCTTTTCCTTTGGCGGCTACAGACACTTCCCAGGCATCACCTTTTGGAGTTACCGTTATGGCTACTTTATGCTGGGCTTTGATCTTTTCTACTGCGGCTGTGATCTCAGCCTTGGTCATGGCTTTGCCTTTTGCCAGCGCATCCACTTTCTTCATGGCCGCATCCATGTTCTTCAGTTCATCATTCTTGTCGGCATCCTTTCCTTTTTTATCTTTTCCTCCGCCACCCTTGGCAGGCGGTGCCTTTTTATCGCCCCCTTTATCGCCTCCTTTTGTATCAGCCGGTTTGGCCGTAGCACCACCGGCACCTCCGTCGACAAACTTGCCGGGCTTTTCCTGTTTGCCTTTGCCACCACCGGAAGGTACTTTTTCATCTACAAGGTCGGTCATGAACTTACCACCATCAAAATCTGCTTTACCAAAACTGATCTCCGGCGTTTTACCGGAGCCCAGCACATATTCCATATCTGCACCAATACCAAACTCGCCAGGCAACGGATATTCTAATGAACCAATCGGCCAGGTCCATTTTTTATCTGGGGCTGGTGACCACCAGGGGCTGTCGAGCTCTGCAAAAAGATCACCACTTAATCCCAGGAAAGGTTGCGCTGCAATTTCCATATGGCCCTTAAAGAAAAATTCGCCGGGATCACGGTACCCGATCACCGGTCTTGCATCCACATAGCCTTTTACACCTGCATCTGCATTGACACCAACGCCCAGTTTAATATCATGCCCTAAGATGGTTAGTCCCACGCCGCCTTCTGCTCTTAACCGTAATCCGGCATAGGCAGATATATTTAATGAACCGGCAATAGTTATACTTTTTGCAATGGCGGGATCGGTGGAATAGGTGCCTTCAATCTCTATATTGTAGATCTTGGCAGGGCCTACCCTTGCCATTGCGATGAGGGCAACATTGGCAAATACAAAAACATTTCCAACGACCGGTATACCATAAGCAGCCCTCGCTTCAAGTTTGAAAAGTTCTTTGTCAAAATTCTTTTGCGGGAAAAGTTCAATTTCTTTGGGAGGAGCGATCTTACCCACTACTGTTACATCCCCTTTGCCATCCACAATTACACTTACCGTACCTGCAAACCATTCAGTCAGGTTAAATGTAAGGCTGCCCATGCCCGCCAATGCTCTTTCTCCTTTTCCTGCTGGTGCTGGTACTTCAGCAGGTAATGATGCTTCGGCTGCATTGCCGCCGGCTCCGACTTGTTCTCTGGCGAAATTATCTGCAGTGGCTTTGTCAGTAGCAATCAGGGTTAGGGAACCACTCAGTTTATTGGCGCTGTAACTGACAGTGCCTTTTATATCAATACTGCCATCGTCTTTATACACAACACTGACTGTGCCGGAGAAGGAAGCAAAATTTACTCCTACATCAACTCCTCCTGTTAACGGACCTTTTTCATTGCTGATATTTAAAGTAGCATCTGCAATACCTTTTGCTTTGACGGTGGCACTAACTTTTACAACAGGCTTTTGTAAATTCTCAAAACCAGCGGTTAATGTGGCGGTCGCAAACTCAGCAACTTTCACACTTACATCATTGATACTGAGTTTTAACGTGCCATCCGTAAAATCATTGGTGAATTTTCCCTGTAGTGATTTTATATCAATACCAGCCCACCCCAGGCTGGCTGCATTTTTTTGTATCCAGTTATCAAGGTCACCGGAACTTTTCGGGGTACCTACTTTGCCTTTTACCACACTATCAGTAATGCCGGTATGCAGGGTAGGAGAAGCGGCGGATAAATAAGGAACATTTAAAGGAATCTTAGCCTTTGCTCCACCCTTAATATCATATTTATCGTTTTTACCGGTGATCTTCACCGTAGCAGTACCTCCCATTTCACCCATGGAAAGAATAACATCTACTCCCTTATACTTTGATTCTTCAATTTCTGTTTTCAGTTTTTCAGAGGGGGTAAATGTACCTTTTGAAATATCCACTGTTTCTGTACTGCCCGCAGCCGGTGCAGCCGCAGGAGCATCTGCTTTCTGTATCAGTTTTGTTTGTATAGCAGGTGTCGCTTCCTGCTTATCTTTTTTCTGAACGCTGGCTCCCTGCTGAACAGTATGTGTCAGTTCATGGGCCAGCAAATGCGAACCTTCAGATGAATTAGGATTGTATTTTCCTTCATTGAAATAAATATCATTGCCATGGGTAAATGCCTGGGCACCGATCTGGTTATTCATTTTAGCAGCATTGCTGTCATTATGAATACGTACACCGCTGAAATCAGCACCAAAACCAGATTCCATCGATTGCTTTGCCTGTTCGGGTAGTGGTTGCCCGCCACCCTTGGTTGAATTAAGTTGTGATTGCAGGGCAGAAGAAGCGGGCTGGCCTGAACTATTCTCTGATTTTGTCTGGATCTTTTGTTTTTCGGCTGGCTCTTCATTACTTTCAAAAGCTGCTTTCTTTTGAAGCTTATTCCCTGTTTTATCTATCTCTTCCTCTTTCTTTTGTAGTTGTTCTTCTTTAGCAGTTTTGGTTTGAACGGCAGGTGCCGGGTTGTTGAGCTTACTGACTACTTTATCAGCAGTAGTATCGGCCTGTTTTTCAAAACTATCATTACTTGCGCCGATCATCAGTTTAGGCTGTGCACCTGTATTCTTAAAAAAGCTATCCTCTTTATCAGTGGATTCGCTGCCTCCGAAAAAATTTTCTTTTCCAGGGGCATGGAAAAAATTCTTTGCTGGTTGTTTGGCAACTGGGGCGGTATGTGCTGCTCCGTCCTTCACTTTAATTAGTTGGCCATTCGGTGTACAATACTTTTTTTAACCAGGGTAAAGTGATAATAGAATGACTCCAGGGCAACTGGTCAAGCAAAATATCAATGCTGTTTTTTTCGATTATCAGCTTGTGTTGTTGTTCTGAAAGGATTAGTTTTCCCTTGCGCTGTAAAAAGCCTTCCCGGAGACCGGCAGGTGAACTGTTCTTTAATACTTTCCAGTGATGGATAACGGCCTTCAGGAGTTGTTCTGCTTCCTGTTTCATACTGTCAGTTAGTGTAACGAAACGATTAACAGGAATACCATGGGGCCAGGCGCAGAGATATTTTTCAAAGATCAGTTCATGTTCATAGGGCTGTTCATGACCCGTGGCCAGGAAATAAGCGAGGTGTATGGCTGTTTCCTTTGATTCATTACCTGCAAATTCTTCATCACGGAGCAGCCCGAGATTTTTAAAAAAATACTGTAAAAAGGGATGTAATAAAATAAGGCCGGCATGCCGGACATAAATTCCGTCGGTTTCTTCCCCAATTTCATCCGTTTGATCTGTATTAGCTTTCCGGGGCGAAGCTTGACCAGGGGCAGGATATTCGTAGTCTTTTATTCCTGCTGGTATAATATTCCCCATTTCGGGTTTATGCAGTAGTTCATTTACTTCAGTAATGACAGGGGAAGAAAAATTTTCTTTTCTTGTTATTTCAGCAGCGAGAATTTTTAATAACTTCTTCAAATTTGCTTTAGCCGGTTCGTTACTCCTTTCTTCTTCTGCTATAAGAGAATCAGTCGTCTTTGTTGCTGTAATGCTGGTGACAGTACTGAAATGAGTAATAATAAAAAAGCAGAAGCTGCTTGTAAACTGCCTGAAAAGCCTCTCCGGGGCTACAGGTGATTCTGTCAATACCCTGAATAAGGGTAACCATATTCTCTTTTCTGAACTCCGGATGGTTTCTGTCAGCAGTATTTCGTCAAGCCAGTTTTGTTTTTGCGATACATACCATTCCTGCTTACCATACCGGAGAAAGAAAATAAAGTTGTTTAGTATCGTTTCGGCAGAAGAAACAGAAGCGGTATCATCAGCCAGTGCTAATTCGTTGCCAGGTTTAGTGAAGCCCGATTTCTCTGAGCCCTTTACCGTTTCCCGGCTTGTTTTGTATGATACAGCACTGACAAGTTCAGCGGGTAGTTGTTCAATCAGTAAATTTTCTATTTCTTCCACTGACCGGGCACTGAATTCGAGAGAAATCTTATCATATCGTACGGACTGGCTAACCTGGGGACTATTTTTCAATGCCTGCTCCAGTTTCGGGAGCAATTTTGTATTCCAGAACTCAGAAAAGTTTCCATAGATGTGCCGGGCTGTTTTAATATCCGGCACATCTATATCAATGTTTACCTTTTGTATGATATGATCCTGCTCTGTTATCAAGGCTGGAAGTTTTGACTGACGATGGTTCCAAAATCTTTGATCAGTGACCTGATATCTGCATCATTGGTCACGATGGGTGAACGCTGGAAGACCTTAATAAATGCAACGAGGTTATCTCCCTGGTTGAGTTCCGGCATTCTTCCTCTCAGCACCGCTGCTTCCCGGGCAGATAAGCGGATCAGGCTGCCAATAAGCTCTTTGCTTCTTCCATCTATATCCGGCTGGCAACGGATCACATTCAGGCCCAATTTCCAGGCTGAACGCACCAGCAACATGATGATCTCTTTATTGATCTCTGCACTGAAATTATTGGTTATTAACTCCTGCTGGTACAAGGCTGATAAAGTCTGAAGCGTAGTGAACCGGACTGCTTCATTGGTGAATTTGTCAGCCTTTGCTTCTGCATCTTTCAGCAGGTCGGCATATTTCGATACCAGGTTATTGAGAGGGATATTTCTTAAAGTGGGTAGTAATATACCTGGGCGCCCTCCACCAACACGGGTGCTGCCAAACCTGTTCAGCAGATCAAGGAACTTGCTTCCGCCAAAGAAATTGATTTCTTCTCTTATCATTTCTTTGACTGTATCGGCACAGGTTGTTTGCGGTGCTGCGGGTAACTGGATCACTTTTTTATCGCTTATGGCTTCACAGGCAGGGTTCTTCACCCGTAATACAGCACTCAGCTCATTACCAGTATTCCGGATGACAGTGATATCGAATTTGTGGGTGAACGGAGCTTTATCCTGCCTGACGACTCTTTCACCTGTACTGAATTCCCAGATAAAATTATCTCCTGAATTGGCCGGCACTTCTGTTTCGTTGATAAAAGTGACATTGATAATAGTAGCGGCTGCGGGCAAAATACTTGTCTCTGTCCTGAATTTCGGAACAGGGTGTCTGAACACTGTAATAACACAATCGGATGGTTTGTTATTAACAGTAAAAGCAATTGCGGTGGCAAATACGGTGGCTTGTTTAGGATCAAAGAAGAACTGGTTTCCATCTTTTACAACACCCGGAACATTATTAACACTGGCCACAGTTCCGTTTGCGGGCTGCACTTCAAACAACAAACGGTCAGCATCATTGCAGATAATGGAAGCCGGAAGTTTCAATGACACCCTTTCTTCTCTTGTATAGGGTACTGAGAGTTCGAACTTATCGGAGCAGGGGCCATTAATAGCCAGCAGTTTTACCGGCAGGTTCCCGATGAGGCCAATACTTTCAAGGAAGGCTTTTTTATATGTTTTGGGAATAACATCTTTATTAGTAACTCTTACGGCAGGACTATTGTCTCCAAAATTCCATTCATAGGTATAGAGTTTTCCTGTAGCATCATCGGAAAGGTTAACGAACTCAACAGAAAGGATCTCGGCATCGTCTTTTATAACCCTGGCTTCAAACTTCGCAACTGGGTGTTTGAATACAGTTACCCTGCAGTCCGTCACCTGGCCTTCAATTTTGAATTCAATAGTTTTACCCATATCAGCAGCTTTCACTTTTGATGGATCAAAGAAAACCCTGCTGCCATTTACAATGATAGCATCATCAAATCCGTCAGCAGTTATTTTTCCGTCAAATGGTTCCCTGCGAAACTCCAGCACTTCATCATCGCTGCAGGCAGTGGCTTTTGGCAGGCTGAGGTTATATTCCTGCTTAGGTACAATAAAGGCGATCGGGGGACATTCACTGCAACACAAGTATGGCAGGCAGAAATCAGCAATAACCATATTATTCGATAGCTGGGTGCTCTCTTCTTCTTTAAAGTCCACGGATAGCTTTTGCAGGTATTTTCGTAACGAGTTAAGATCTTTTATTTCTCTCGGGCTTCCGTCTTTAATGCCATTTGCATTTTTATATTTTTCAAACTCTTCATTGATGTCTACCTCACCCTGGTGTTTGAATATATACAGGGCCAGGCTTTCTATATCATCATAAACAGCCTCTGTTCTTCTGCTTTCATCCTTGCCCAGCACTTTTGCCAGTACAGCTCTTTCATTCTCGTCAATGAATTCCAGCTTTTTGAGAACTTTTGTACCTTTTGATTCCTGCACATACAATAAAATAAAAGTACCACCGCGGTTTACCCCGGCTTTATGTTCCATTCCGGGCTGTTGTATGGCGTAGTTGGCAAATGAAAGACTGTCCAGTATTTTTTGTTTTCTCTTTTCAATCTCTTTAAGAATTACTTCTAATTGTTTCCCGGCACAGCAACCAGCAATGATCTCCTGCAGGATGAATAAATAATAGCTCTCAAACCCGTTGGCTTTGTAAGTGTTGCTTCTGAAGACCTGGCCCATCCGGTCGTGCAGCAGTTTTACATATTTGCAAAACAGTTCGCTTCTTTTACTGAAGGCATCAACAGATGCAGCGGAAAGATCAGCCAGCCTTGTTGGGTTAAATTTCGCCAGCTCATTTACTTCTGCCACCATACGGATAGGTGTGCTAAGTACAACTTCTCTTTCCTGTTCTGTCAGATCAGCTAAAGCAGGGTCAGCCCCACGAACTCTTTCTACTTCCACTGCGAGGTCGTTTTTAGTCAGCCCGGGCCGCTTTACTAATTTTTCAAATTCATTACCTATTGCATCTTTGGATACTTCAAGGTTTTTACTTACCGTTTTATCCTGGGTATATAATCCTTTGATAAAGGAAACGGTTCCTCCTTTTGCAGTTGTTTTTTCAGTCGCCGCTGTGTTTTCCATGTACATAGCGGCACTGGCATATTTTCTCACTGTAAATGCAGGAGCATCGGTTTCAGTAGCTGCAACCGGTTTTTCCGTTGCTTTGTATTTTGTAATGTTTGCATGAAAACCAAGGTCACGACGGTTATTAAAGCCGCTGAAAAAACTGGTTACACTGGCATAGATGCATTGTTGCTCAACCAGCCAGGTCTGTAGCATGGTATTGAGATCATCAAACTGGCAATCAAAATCATCGGGATCAATATCTGCAATAGCTCCATTTTTATCCATGCGGAGTGCCAGCAGGTCGAAGGGAAGGCTTTTGGAATTTTTCACTTTGTCTATATCTGTCAATGCCTGGTTAAGTGATTTGCCCAGGTGTCCTTCGATGCGGAAAAAGTTATTGGCATCAATGGTATAATCAAGCGGGTTAAGAGTACTATCAATGCCATTCGCATATTCACCGGCATGATAGGAAAGAATATTTTTCTCGGCATTTTGACGGGTAGCTGCATAGTTCCAGCTTTTGACCAGGGAAGCCATATTCTTATAATAAAAAGGGATAGCTCTTTTTTCTAATAACTGGTCATAGTCTGAGGAAGGGGTGATCTTGATAGTACCCGTTGCATCAGGGATATTTATACTATCAATTAATTTCAGAAGTCGCTGCCATAAACTCCTGCATCTTGCGACGGTGTCTTTATGACTGCTGACTGCAGGGGAAGGGTAGAAATCATGACGATAAAGAAGAGGGTCAACAGCTACCGGTTTTACTTCTCCCAGCATGATATGCTTAGGGAAAGCATATTTATCGGGGCAACATTCATACATCGCCCGGAACAACGTTTCTCTCAGTTCATTATAAGCAGTAATAATATCTTTGTAAAAATCATAGAGATATTGAACCTGGTGATTTTTTACATTCTTGAGTAAAACAGCCTGTAATTGCTGTTTCAGGGCTACGATATTGGTGGCAGACGTTTCATCTACCAGGAAACTATAGGCAGCATATAGTTTTTCAATGGCCGTGAGCAACTTTCCCGACTCACTATTTAACACACCGGTATAAGAATTTTTAAGTGATGAGGGATTGGTAGTATTGAAATTATTCAGGATTACTCTCTTTGCTTTAAGAACAGGCAGGTCATTATATTGAGTGGCGGCTGCATTCCATTTTTTGTAAATGGAATCATAGATGACTTCGCTGACAGGGTCGCGGTTGATGATCTTATCAAGGTCAGTTTTGGCCAGTACTAACAAGCGGATGGCTGCAATATGATGCGGCCCCTGGTTATCACAATCAATCGCTGTGCATTTATCGGGCTCCTGCTGGTAATTTTCCAGGTAAAGAATGGCAGCAAGATCATCTATTATTTTCCCCGTTTCTGCCGTAAATGCTTTTAACTCTTTTGAATTTTCAGGCAGAACACCTTCTTTATTCGGGATGGTGAGCTCCCACAGGTCCATTTGATTGCCGTTGTTATTAGGCGGAAAGAACGGGTCATAGATCGGGTCGTCAGTACCTTTCTTTTTATTGATATATCTCCGGAAATGCCGGAAAGTTGTTGCATCAACCCTCAGCAGGTCGCCATCGGTGGTAATGCCGCAACCACGACTAAGTTCAATCGCCGTATCAGCTCCTGCAACGAGTTTTATTTTTAACCCGCACACTAAACCGACACCCACAAGGCAGGTTCTTGTCAGGCGGTCCTGGTCTTCAAAATAGTCGATCAGGTCATTCAGTTGTTTATCCGTCAGCACCTGGTCTTTACGGAAAGAATGGTATTCCATCCTGATATTTTCCAGCAGAAGGGTTTGCGTGGTTGCCATAGCTTTATATTTACGCTTGAGTAATGATCATATTTCTTATTATAGTGTTCCAAGGTTGGTCTGTCCCAGGATAACGGGGTTATCTTCATCTGTATCATCATCACAGTCGCCCAGTGTTCCCTCATTGTATACCGTGAACAGGTTTTCCAGCAGATCCACCATTTTTTTATTCAGCGCCTCCGGAACCTGTTGCATGGGATCGGCTGAATTGATCCTTGTCTCCAACCAGAGATAGTAAGTGTCTTCAAACTCTTTCATCTGTGCTTCACCGATAAAACAGATACGGGGAAGGATATGAGCCGGGGTTTCCATCCGGATCAGTCGTTCTGCAAACCGGCGAAAATCTTTATTACGCATCCGCATGGTATACCCGGGCAATATCACTGCAACCCGGAAAGAGTAGGGGTCTGTTGGCCTGCAATGATTCCCGTTTACGTCAATACAGATTGGCATAAAGGAAGAAGGAGAAAGATTACCAGGATCATATTGTGGCCGCAGGATCATATGCTCAACAACATACATTCCTTCTAGCCGGAACTCTTCCAGGAAATAGGTGATCAATTGACTGATCTGTTGTTCTGCAGCCGGGAAAACACCAGCGTCAATTTCTGCCTGGCTGGTAGCAAAATCGCCGGAAGAATAAGCTATATCTTCCCCGTCAGTATTGATGATCTTGAAACTGACTTTGCTGTTATCGGCCGACAGAACTATTTTGTAATGCTCTCTTTCACATCCCAGTATTGTAGCGAGTCCCATTTCTTCATAGGCGTCTGCTTTCTTAAGAGAGAGTTCGGTACCTTTTAATACAGTCACACCTTCCATGTCAATGGTCCAGCTATAGGGAGAAAGGTTAGTGGCGGGCGGCACTTTGAAAATAAAATAAGGAACCCGGGAGAATTTTTTTCTTTTGTAATGATTGAAACCCAGCATCCTTGAAATTCTTCGTTCCATCCCGGATACATTGAGTTCTGTTTCCAATGCTGTTTTGCTGTTAAAATAATCAAGTGCATCAGCACGGAAAGTGCTCATGTTGTGATAGTCCTTGTAGAAATTGACTTTCTGCCGGATGATAGCCTGGTCATAATCGGCCCCATAGATACGATGCAGCAGGAAAACATATTCACTGAATTGCTCAGCAAACCTTGCCAGTAAGTGATCGAGAAACTTGTTTTTTCGTTCTACGTAGTTATCAAGCTGGGCCACCTGTAACAGTTTGTCGACAGCTTTTGTCCAGTCTCCCGCACCCGTGAAAATATCATCTGCCCCTTTGAGGTTCTTTACGATATTGCTGAAGTAAGACTGTTTAAGATCAGAGTCAACGCTCAGCAAATCTTTCACATGCGCCAGCTGCGAAAAATAATTGGCTAATACCTGGTCAAAGAAAAGAAGGTAAGCTTTCAGTTGTTTGGCCAGCGCTTTGCGTTCTGTAGATGCAGAATCGGGTAAACCTGTCCGGCCGATACCATAAGTTTCCGGCAAGTGATTTTGAAGGGTGTTATAAGATTCTATATCCCTGTATTTACCGAGTGGCATCGGGAGGTCTTCTGTAAAGGCTGCTTCCTGTTTCTTTTTATTTAGATTTTTCAATTCCTGGAGCCGGATCTTTGCATCCAGTTCTTTCAGGTCAATTGGAATAACATCTTTATAAAAATTGATGACTGAATTGGTCAGGCATAACTTTGGCTTGTGACCTTCTTTTACACAAAGCAACCAGTTGTTTTTATCCACTGCTTTGTTGATCAGCAGCATATCTGTTTCATCGCAACCACAGAAGCCGAAGGTAATACTGCGTATCAATTTTACTCCTTCCAGCTGCTGGATGATACGCATAATGTCAGAGAGCCTGACTTCTGCCCGTAATGATGATGCTTTTATCTCTTTATCATCAATAAACCCTTTTTTGGCGAAGAGTTGGTCGCTGCTGGCTGAAGTAGTGATCGGTAATGTTGCATAATCAAAGACCGGCCCATCAAATATTTCATCTGAAGATTTTCTTTTATCCAGCATTTGCTGCAACGTGTAAAAATTGACAGAAGGAGAAAGATATTCTTCGATGGCAAAAATGATCCTGGCCCAGGTCTCCTCGGGGTCTGCTTTTGGTTGCAGTTCCACATCAGCACAAATCACAATTTCCTGGGTGGGTACATGATCAACTGCCACGAGGTCTTCACATAAGTTCCGGAAATGCTGATAGATCTGCTTAACGGCGTTTATTATCTCGTCTTTCTTACTGAGATGTGACTCTTCTATATCAAGCAGGATATTGTAAAGGCCATTTAGTTCAAACTTGATCTCTTCACCGTCTTTGACCGCTTCATTTTCGGTTGCGTAACGCAGCGCAACCGGCTGCGGTTTGTATTTTGCAATGACCGGCTGACTGGCTTTTTGCATCCATGCATTCTTAACGCCGTCGATCCGGATGAATAATTTACGGTAATCATCTGCAGTTACCGGCGCAGAGGGAAGAATGTTTAGCGCCGACAGGAATTGCCGGTGCATATTTTGCAGGTTATTCTCCTCAGTGGCCAGGATATCTTCTACGGGCAATGAATTCCGGTATCCAAGATCTGTTATAACCCAGCAGAGTAATTCAAGTATTGTAATGCCCGGATCATGTGTATTATAATCCGTCCAGAGCCGGCTGCCCAGTTTTTCAATATGCTTCAGCCCGTTTTCCCTCAGCCAGTTGTATTCCTGGCCGTAGGTTTTTTGAAGCTCTTTGGGTATCGTTAATATTTCTTTCATCAGCAAACCGGGGGTTCAATGGTTTCGATACTATGTTCTTTGTAACTGGTCAGTATGGCACGGGCATTCCTGGCCATGATCATTTCGCTGTCTGTATTACCAACTGCTTTATTATACATTTTGAAATCAGTAATAAAATCAACATAGGGCCGCTCCTCTATAAACTGGATGGCCCTGCTTTTATACAATTCTCCTCCAAAATGAATCTCGGCAAACGCATTGTCAGACCAAGGTGCCAGGTATTTTTTGATATCGTTTGCCAGTATCTTTTTATAGGTTTTTGGGTCAAAGCCGGTGTGGAATTTTACATGGAAAAGAAATTGTATCTCTTCAAACTGCGGGTTCTCAGCTTTGCAGTCAATATGAAATCCATTTAGGGTGGACAGGTAGGATTGGATTTCACCCAGCATGTTTTTACTCACTCTTGGTTTCAGTATATCGTACATGCTTTTATTCCTGACATCCGGAACTGGAATGATACGGACAGAACCCGGGGCCAGTTCAAAATCAGATGAAGTGTGGTTAAGGCATTTTACTTTATATACAGAGGGAAATTTCTCTAAAACCAGTCTTTCATAGTCCCAGATATTGACAGCCCTGTTCTTATGCCGTAATCTTTCACTTACCCGTATGTAAAAATGTTTGTCCGATTCTGCAGGCAACCCGTCAAAAGAGCCAAAAGGTTGTTTGACAGATTTAATCGCCGCCTGTTTGTTCACCATTTTGCTGATAACCGAGGCCGGTAATCCCGCAGATAAATGTGACAAGTCGTTATTTGTATCCGTAAATATGGCTTCCTCTGCTTGTGCCAGGATACTGATAAAGCGGCAAACAGAGTCAGGATTGATGGATGGAGGCAACTGAGCCTTCAGCCAACGGTATTGCTTGGGTAGAATGGTATTGTCGTCATTCGTTTCTTTGGGCAGCAGGAATTTTATAAGCCCCGGCTGCAGAAAATTATTCGTGTTGTCGCTGATGATGAAATCCTGGTTCAGCGGTTTCCATTCATTGTTACATAAGGCATACCATAATATTTCTGCCTCTTTCTCAAAGGAAGCGGATTCGGGATTCTCACTTCCTTCTGCCACCTGGAACAGGATGGAGACAATCGTTTCTGGAAAGGCATTCTTTAAGCCAATGTATAATTCACCTTCGGTTGCGAAAACAGGAACGGGAGAGATTCTTGTTTTTTCGGTGAGAAATAATGCCTGCTCTTTCAGGAATACATGCTGTTCTCCCTGCCCAAATGGTACTTCATGAAATAATTGAATATTTCTTTCCCGGTAATTATCTAACTTCTGTTGATTGGTTTGTGCAGATATTGAAAAATCATTCGTTATTTCCGCATCGTAGTCCACCGTTAAGGAAGCGATCAATGGTGTATACGGCTCTTTGGGAAGAACAGCACCGGAGATGGTCATACCTGCTGCATACAAGGAGGCAAATTGCTGGTGAAAGAACCCATGCTTACCGGTGAGGGTCAGTCGCAGGAAATTGTTTTTGGTATTAATGGTAAAGCGGTCGGGCTGCGGTTGCCAAGCGGTAAAACTAGGGTTATAGGTCATTAGCTGGAAAACCGGGAGCACAACAGCATACTGCAGGTAATTCTGTGTATATAATTTCGAAACACTATAACCAGTGTTATAAAGATTCCCATAGAAATAATTGCCTGTAACGGGGTTTTGGGATTGGTTATTTTTTTCGCCAATGATCATTGGATTTTCAGTGAAAAGCTCCCGGTCTTTATCCGCCTGGTCGTTGGACCAGCGGTTGTTTTTTATGTAGGCAAGGTCTACTTTAAAATAATCATCGCCTTCCACTTCTTCATTATTGGAAGAAGTAATGGAGGAACCATTGAGTGATACATCATAACTGTTCTTTGAAAAATTTTCACCCAGGAATTCTGTGCGGTAGGCCGTATAGTGTTTGCGAAAATCTTCCGGCTTGTTTTTCCAATCAATATTTAAAGAAATGCTTTTCCAGTTCTTCTGAAAGATCTCGCTGCTGCCGATATAAAAGTTGGAATCTTTTTTAGGCACTGCTGTAAACGGCATAAACGGCTTGGCAGGGTCAAGCTTACCTTCATCGTTTTCGATCAGCAGGTCTTTTAAACCGGTTACGGATACATGGATCGTTGTTTTTTTGATAGCGGCTTTTGCCAGTGTTTCATACACGGTATACCCTTTATCTTTTTCTGCATTGATTAAAAAACGTACAACCGGCTGATCTGTGTTAAAATTTTCTTTGTGTAGTTTATTGTTATAAGCAATGATCGGTTTTTCGGCACTGTCTATTTCCAGTTCTATGATAAGTTGACCATTGCCTGAAGCAGGTTTTTTTGTAACCGTTATTTTTTTAGGGCTTACCCAATCTTTTTCTCCGGTCAGTAATACCACCAGGTTATTCTGCAGTTGCGAGAAAACTGCGTAGTCAATACCCGCTGATGGGAATTCAAGGTCAATCGTGATAGTGATTTTTCTTTCGCCTTCTTTTAGTAAGAGGACAGAGGAGGCTAATGAAAAACCAGGTTTCGCAGCGGGTAACTTTACCAGCTGGTTACTGCCTTTACTGACCTCTTTCTGGTCAAAACCGAATGCATGCCAGGAAGGATCATCTTCTTTTAAGGGTGTGCCTGATCCATCGGCTGAATCGGCCACTTCGGCAAAACGTAAACTCTTCCCGATGGGATGATATACGGATTTTATCAGCTCTGCCTTTGCTGTATTAAAGACGGGTCCGGTATTAATGCCATAGCGGAGGGGGATACCCTTTTTATCTTTACCGGCATCAAACAGGGCATCATCATTTAATTTTACGGAAGTGAGATTTTTGGCCAGCTCAAAAACAAGATGAACTTTATCAGGGGATGCTTCTTTCTTTTTTAATTGCAACACCTGCTTGTAATAGAAATCAAGATGCCGGCCGGTTATCCTGTTCATATCCCGGTGCGGGTAGCGCAGTAATTGCAGGAAGCTGATAAATAAAGCCAGGTGGGGCTCTGCGGATGAGTCAGCATCCTTCCGGCGAAAATGAAGAAGCATTTTCTCGATTTCAGTTTCCTCCAGCATGAAACGCTGCCAGTTCCCTTCTATGGCTTCGCTGTTAGAAGTATTGAAATAATTAAGCCGGTCTGCGTAGTGCCAGGCAAATTTCATCCAGTCCCGGATGCTGAATTCGTGAACAGGTGCAGAACCGGGATGCAGGGCTTCCATCATCCGCTGGTATTGGCTGGTGCCATCCCGCTGCAACGGATTTTTGGTGGGGCAGCCTGCTCCCGTATTTTGTATGCCTGTATTGTTACCGCTCATGAAACTCAGCTTTTAATATTAGTTCCTTCGTTCAGGTAATAAGGGTATACATAATTGTATCTTGAGTTAGTTGTTCGCACCATATACTTCAGGATGATGAGAAACAGGCCTTCATTTTGCCTGGAAGTATCAATCTCTACTTTTTCCAATTCAATTCTTGCTTCATGGTACAGGATCGCATTTTCAATCAGGTCTTTCATATACGTAAGCATGGTCAGGTTCATATTCTCAAAGACCATATCATCCAGGTTGCAGCCGTAAGAAGGCTGCATCACCCTTTCTCCCAATCGTGTTGATAAAAGAATATGAAGGCTGCTTTCAATATCCTTCTCATCTTCCAGCATCACCACTGATTTGTTGGCTGCGTCAAACTTTGGCGGAAAACTCCATCCTCTTCCTAAAAAGGCTCTTTCCATAATTATTTTTTTAACCACCAATTATTACGGTGGGACATCCTGCTACTATTTTTCCTCCATGTGCTGTGGAGTCGCCCATCCTTGCTGCTGGTTTTCCCCCGATCATCACGGTGGTGCTGCCCATAATGATTGAATCGGGCGGCCCGGTGCACACGGCTATATCACCCACGGTTGCAGCCGGCAGGCCGCCAATCAAAACAGTAACAGTACCCGGTGGTAAGACTGGTCCTCCTACATGAGGCACCGGCCCGGTTGTCATCGGGCATACATGCATATCTGTTATTCTTGCTGCCGGGTGCATAGTGTTTAATTTATCTGAACTAATGATCCTTTGACTGTCATGGTTCCGGATGATTTGATCTCCGCACTTGCCGAAGCTTCCGCTTTTAAAGAAGCACTCGCTTTTATTTCCATATTCACTCCTTCGGTTTTGATATCAGTAGCAGCTTTCATTTTTATTTCCTTGCAACTTTCAATACTGATGCCATCGCTGTTCATGATGAACTTATTTCCATTCTCATCTTCCATTTTTATTAACCCTGCATCTTCATCAATAATGAATTTTTTACCAGCCGGGGTTTCCAGGCTAAACGATTTTTTGTCGTCATCGAAAATCATTTTCATTTTACTGCGGGTGACAAAACCTTTTTTATTATTGGCATCTTCGGCAGTCAGTGGAGCCGGTTTGGCACTGCTGTTCATCATTCCCAGCACAACAGCATCTCTCGGATCATCATTGATGAATCCTACGATCACTTCATCATCAATCTCCGGTAAGAAAAAGGAACCCCGTTCATTACCTGCATCAAGGGTGGCAATTCTTGCCCAGGTACCTTGCTCATCGCCGTTAATGATCGGCAGGAAAACCTTGATGCGGTTCTTACCATCGGGGTCACTTTCTAATTGTGTTACTTTCCCAACCTGCAAACCACTGATGGCAGGTAATAAACCCGAAGCAGGAATTGTGCTGATATCCATTTCTTTGGCAAACCAATCAGGATTCATACCCAACTGGGCATCAGTTTGCCAATCACCGGCACCGATAGTATGCTGAACAGCACTCACAAAACATTTTCCATTGAAGCGGTCACTGACGCCACTGAGTTCAATGATGGTTCCCGGTTTTACAGTATGTGTACCTTTAAAACGGACACGGCCTCTGACTTTGGCGATCTGGTTTTTTAGCCATAAGGCATTGCCCCAGCTTTGCAATTCTGCTTCTTCTACTGCACCGCCATGCTTTAATATGAATTCGTCCAGTCCTATCACATCAGCAAGCTGCGATGCTGTAAGGTTGCCATTCAGGCTTACTGCAGGATCAGTGGCATCAGTTTCAGTAAGGGCCTGGTCATCGGAACTCCAGGATTGTATCTTTACCGCTTTCAACTGGTGACGGGTATCGATCTCTGCATCCAGCTCGAGAATAGTGGCACCATATACAAGGGAAAGAACGGAAGCGGCTCCCAGGTCGGGCTTTTTAATGATCAGTTTTCCATCTTCCGCTATACAAAGTTTACCATTCACGTCCGCCCGGTTCACGATAAAATCCCAGTCGGTGGAATCGAATTGTATCAGTTCTTTATGAGTAACGGTAGTGGCTTCAACATCTTTTTGCAGCCCATACGTTCCGATGATCTCTTCCATCACATCACTATCTTTTACATTATCTGTGAAATACTTGTTCTTTCTGCCTTTGGTCAGTTTAATGGTTTTATCCCGGCATTCCACCATCAGCACGGCATTATTGCTGCGTATCTTCACCGTATGCTTAATAATAATACCTTTAAAAAGAAGCTGGTTGTCGGATTGATAGCCGGCGAGTATCTCCACTTCATTTCCGGGAATAAATAAGCTGTCATTGCTGGCTTCAAATTTTTCTTCCGATGAACTGCCATCCGCAAAAACAATTTTTGCGGATGGTATCCTGTTCACTTCTTTACTTATAATGATCACTTCTGCTTTGAATTTTTGCGGAATTTCAGCGCCATTCACTTTAATGACATGGGTGACTACTGTTGAAGGTCTGCTGGTTTCTATGGTTCTTTGATCGGGCATAGTTTATTTTTCCAGGGGCGGGAACATGATACGTTCTCCTTTTCTGAGGTTACGGAAATCATTCAGTCCATTTACAGCGGCCACGGCGATATAATATTTGGGATCCCCATACACCTGGTAACAAAGCAGTGGCAGGGTATCACCTTCTTTTACTATTCTTATATGTGTGAGGTCGGGTGACTGTGAATTTTCTTTAGCCAATCGCTTGGCATCTTCAATGGAGCCGGTGAACGTCACTTTTGCAACTGCCCTTAAGGGTAATCCGCCTCCGTCAAAGAGTTTATAGGAGATATCCATCGTTTCCAGGCAGCCGTCAAATTTCAAAGTACCCCAGTACAGACCTACAAATCTTGGCCGGTGTTTGTCTCCTTTATATTCTACGGTCAGTTCTTTTAACTTATTAATGTCTTCATCCACTCCAAGATCACCGGGTGCCAGGTCGTTCACCACACCCGTTCTGTCAAATAATAATTCAAATTCAATTTTATCAGGCTCTATTTTGGTAAACTTGGGTTGTTTACCGGAAGTGCCCTGCGGTTGTTTATCCGAATACTTGATCTCAACTTTTTTATTGTAGGTCTCCGGGTTCACCATAACATCCCAGGGATCGCCAATCGGTTTTTTTGTCTTGGGATCATCATAAGAAACAATTTTCAGTTTAGTAACATTGCTCATCAGCGTTCCTGTTTATTCTTTAATAACTCCATTACCTGCTCCACGCATTCAGCCATCAGTTCCTGTTTATCGGGTGTGGCCTGTGCATTACCACTCCCTTCCTGGGGTGGGGTGTTTTGTTCCTGCTGGCCCTGGTTCACATTGATGCGGATGTTCAGTTCTTTGATTTCGATCGGCATTATTTTTCTTTTACGGTGAAATACCAGTATTGTAATTCGATGGTCTCTACTGCAATAGCACTTTGTTCAGCGTTCAGATCAGCAATACTCCATTTCTTTGGCCAGGCATGAACAATATTCCAGGTCATGATCTCTTCGTGGTTTTCATTGAGCATGGAGACCGTCAGATTCTTTGGAGTGATCAGCCGTTTCGAAGGATCTGCTGAAACCAGGTTACTGACAGCATTGATATTATCCAGGCACCATTTGCGCAGTGATTTACTGCTGATCAATCCTCTTTTCAATACCAGTTGCGGATACTTGATGCGAAGGGGTAATACATGTTCAAAACGGTTTTCACCTCCTTCTTTCCGGGTTTCTGTTTCCAGTTCAGCAGTCAATCCCGATACACTCTGGAAACGACTGTCGCCATCATCATCAGGGATGTCGTCTATCTTTACCTTGAAATGAAAGGCAACTGCCGGGTAATATTTTTTTTCATCTGCCATCAAGAAAGAGTATTGATCAGTTATTCTCTATCACTAACCCTTCATGGGCCACTTCGATGGATTCAATTGCTGCTTCATTAGCATCTGATTTCAGGTCCGGCGATTGTATCTTGACCGGCCAGGCTGATTTTATTTTCCAAACCACCACCGGCTCATGGTTTTCATTCAGCAGGCTGATGGTAATATCGCGGCGTTCAATGGTGTTTAGCTTAACAGTATTATACCATTTATAATAATCGTTATCACCTGCAAAGGTTCCCCGTTTCATGGTGAGGTTACCGAATTTGTGCAGACCGGGCATTTTGATCTTATTGTATTCGGGGCTGCTGCCTTCCCGGTATTCGATCACTTCGGTTTCAAGGGTGAGACCGGTAATTTCCGTAAAGCCGATCCTTGCACCGGCCCATTCTACCTGGAAGTGAAACTTTGGTAATGGATAGTTTGCCATAATTGTGTTTTTAAAAGAAATAAAATTGATTCTGAATTATTTTTCCATCATCTTATGCGAAAAGCGGAGTATGATAAACTCAGCGGGTCTCACAACAGCCATTCCTATTTCAATGATCATCCTTCCGTTCAGGATATCATCTGCTGTCATTGTTTCGCCAAGACCCACATGAACGAAAAAAGCATCCTCCGGTTTTGCTCCCTGTAAGGCCCCGGCTCTCCATTGCAGTGTCAGGAAATTTTCAATCATCACTTTCACTTTGATCCAGGTATTGGCATCGTTGTTTTCAAATACAAAAGGTTCGGTGGCTTTTTTCACGGATTCTTCCACCATCACAAAGAACCTGCGGACGGGTATATAGCGCCACTCATTATCATTACCGGCTAAAGTCCGGGCTCCCCATACCAATGTTCCTTTACCGGTAAAGGAACGGATCGCATTCACTGATTTGCCGGTAAAATGTACATTCAGCTGTTCCTGTTCTTTGTTGTCAATTTTTACAGCAGGGCCAATAATGCTCGTGATACTAACATTAGCAGGTGCCTTCCACACACCTCGTGTATTATCGACCATCGTATAAATGCCGGCAATAGTTCCAGAAGGAGGAATCGTTCTTACTTTTTCTTTTAGTTTATCAGCAAGACCCTTGAGGAAGCTGTGTTGTGTGAATAATGTCCTCTCCGCCTGCTTTTCGGTATAGAACAGGTTTTCATAGATGCCAAGAATACTTCCGGTGATCTTTCTCTTGAGGTCTTTGAGAATAACAAGAGTACCAGCCTTGGTATCAATATATTTCGTAGTATCCATGGAAGGATCTAATTCAGTAAGGTCAAGATCTGCAAGGGCTACTCCGCCGGTCCAGTCAGTCAGCACATCTTTATAAACCGTAGTGGTAAGACTGTTAGCCGTGCGACCGGTATTATCCAAAGTTTCCGGGTCTTTCTCAATCGCGATAAGCAGTTGGATAGTTTTGATGAAACTGAGATCATTTTTATATGCATCAACCAACTCTTTTTTTACATTATCAGGAATTGCGGCAAAATCCGCCGCTACTTTTGGAAAAGCAGCCACCAGGGCTGCCAACTGATCCAGGTATGCCTTTAATGTGTCTTTATGATTAGTAGCATCACTCTCCTGTATCGCTGCTTCCAGAACCTGTAATTCGGTTTTCAGGAACTCAACACCCTTTTTGGTAAAGGCTTTTCTTTTATCTGCATCCGTATACAGTTTATTGATAAAGGCATCGGTCAGGGCGGCTTTATTTTCATACGCAGTGAGCAATAGTTTTTCATTATCATCTTTGCTGTAATCATCCCGGAGGTTGTTGAAAGTAAGTGCAGGAGAATTAGCCGGTGTTTCTTTTGCAATGAATAATTGACGGAAACTGAAATCAATTTCATAATTGGTTACCACCCAGGGGTAGTAAGCAGCACCATAACTGAGTGCATTTACGCCTGCATTGTCCCTGAAATTCTGAACCGGGTCAAGAGTGACTGATATGGGTTTATTCCCTTCCACCAGATCCAGGATCGTAAACCGGTCCTGCATATCAGCACAAAGAGCCATGGCTTGTTTCTGAAGATCGGCTACAGCAGCATAATCTGGTAAATTTCCTCCATCTAACAAGGCCACGGCATCAGGAAAGGCGATAAGGGTTGGTTCGTCATATTTTTTTAATTCTGCTATCCCTTCTGCAAATAGTGACGCCTTGAACTCATCTGTAAAAAGGCCAACAGAAACAATATAACATTCGCCCCCGCCATTGTCATAGAATTGCCGCAAAGCGTTGTAGAGATAGAACTGCTTATCAGGTGTTATCGAAGCGGTCTCTTTGGAATCCTTCAGCAGTATTTTATATTGAAGAGGGTCGTATGCTTTTCCAAAAAGAGTACTGAATTCAAGCAGGGAATTGACCTTAGTTGGTTTTTTGGCCAGGCTGTTGCCGTCAGGATCTTTGGCAAACTGGGTATAACCGACAAAAGCAGGGATAGCCGTTGGCACCTGTGCCACCGATGGAGGAAAGAGAGGAACTTCTTCCACGTATACACCAGGGGTTTTAATATTTGATAATACCATGTTGCAGGATTTATTTTATGATTCAATCATTTTGTGGGAGAAGCGGAGAATAATAAACTCAGCAGGACGGACAACAGCAAGGCCAATCTCAATGATCATTCTTCCTTCAAAAATGTCCAGTGCTGTCATTGTTTCGCCAAGCCCTACATGTACAAAAAAACCTTCTTCCGGTTTTGCACCCATTAAGGCACCGGCTCTCCATTGTAAAGTGAGGAATGCTTCGATCATGCCTTTTACTTTTACCCAGGTATTGGCATCATTGGGTTCAAACACGAAGGGCTCTGATGCTTTCTTAACAGATTCTTCCACCATATTATAAAAACGGCGTACAGAAATGTATCTCCATTCATTGTCATTGCCGGCTAATGTCCGGGCTCCCCATACTAATGTGCCTTTGCCGGAGAATTGCCGGATCGCATTCACTGATTTACCGGTGGTGGATACATTCATTTCACGCTGGTCTTCATCATCAATTTTCACCATTGGTTCTTTTACCAGGTTGAGGCTGACATTGCCAGGAGCTTTCCAAACTCCTCTTGTGTTGTCCACCATGGCATAAATACCGGCAATAGCTGAAGAAGGCGGAAGTATGAGTTTGAATTTCTCAATCTCTTTTTTTATCAATGCGTAGATAACACTGTTTTTGTGATAGAGTGATTTCGCCGATTCAGCCGGGGTGACTTGCGTGGCTGGCGGCACAGGAAATTTCTTTAGTGCCGTTGCAGTTTCGAAATCAGTATCTGCAATTCCTGTTCCCTGCAGCACAGATGTATCGGATTCGTCAATGAAGTAGTCAAGATTTGTTTTTAACCAGGGGAAATAGGAGGCACCATAGCTGAGAAAATTATTTCCGATCCCATTTCTGAATTTTTCACCTATGTCTGCATGGCTGAAGGGCTTGGACAGATCACTGAAATCATTGATATAGGTATCCATCACCACCACCCGGTCTTTTAATTCGGCGGCTTGGGCCAATGCTAATTGGTACAAGCCATGAAAACCCGTGTCATTGAGGGCAACAGAGTCTGTAAAGATGATCATCGTGGGTTCATCTTCTTTTTTTACCGCATCAAGTGCTGCTTGTAATTCCAGTTGGGTGGCACCTCCATTGGCTTTGTATTTACCGGCGGAAACAATATAACAGGGGCCGCCTCCATTGGCAAAAAAGAGTTGCAGGCTGTAATAAAGAGAATAGAGTAGTTTATCAAATGGATTCTCCAGGTCTGCATCCAGTTTGTACTCGCCATTCTCTTTTTTTATTTTAATGCCATTGGAACCGGTGGTCTTAAATTTTGTCGGTTTGGGAAAACCAAATATCTCTACGTATTCGGCCAATGACTTGATACGTTTGGGCCGGGCCACTAAAGTGGAACCATTGTACATATCATTCTCTGTATATCCGATAAAGGCAGGTATTGCTGTTTCCACCTGCGCTACTGAAGGCGGAAGTTTTGATATTTCTTCTATATAAACACCGGGGGTTTTGTAAGGCGCAGCCATGGCGATGAAGTTTTATTGTTAATGGATAAAAATTTCAGATATAGTGTTATAAACTGTTGCAGTACCGGGGGGATGTGTTGTTTTTACCATTTGTACAGATGGGTTGGGCAGGTCATCAACATCGTTATTATTTTTATCTTTTACCACGGCATTGATATATCCCAGCCGGGTAAGGGGATGCGGGCCTGTTACTGAGGTATCGGTAAACTTATCTCCTCTGTATTGCCAGACGGTCATCCTGTTCATAAAGCGTATCTCATAGACCGGGTCTTTCAATACACCGGTATTATCGGTCATATCATATAGAGCCGAATCGCTTTTTAAAAAAAGATCAATGATCATATCTGCTGATGCGGCCTGTTCCGTACGGAAAAAGCGGAATTCTTTTTTATAATTAATGGCAGCGTCCTCAAATTTTGCAGTGTAAAGCCCTTCAGGCAATAAATGAATAGCTGCCAGAACTACTATTTTTTCAGGGTCATTTCCTTTTTTATCTTTTATGAATTCAGTCTTTACGGGCATTTCTTCTGCGGCTGCATTAGTAATTGTGACTGTTATGTTCGCCTGTTCTTTACCTGAATTAAAACGGAGCAGGTCAGTGAATACCGGCACCAGGTCACTGATGCCGGTATAGTGTAGGGGCTGACCATTTACCAGGGTGTCATTTGTCCAGTCAGCATGGGGTGGGGCATTGTTGGTGATCTTTTTGGCAATAAAAAGCCGGGTGGCAGTATTGTCATTATCAGCAATAATATCACCTGCTGAAGCAGTTTGACCATTTTGGAAAGTAGCTGCAATTTTGCTGAGGTAGGGGTATTTTTTGGGCGAACCGCCGGTAAGATTCTGACAATAGAAAATTGTATTGACCGGGCTGATATGTCCGGTAAGATCGCTGATCTGCCTTTGCATCGGCAGAGCCGTATAATTAATAAAAAAAGTATCTGTGAAATAAACTAAAAAACTGAAACGGCTTGTATCCTCTGGTTTGAAAACAGGTTTGTATTTATCCGGAGCAGTTTTTTCTGCCCGCAGGCCAATAAGGAAACCTGTAGGAGTGAGTTTGAAAATACACCTGTATTGTTTTAATATTCTTTTGCAGGCTTCCGTAGGTTCTATGTGCAAAAAATTACGGATATCATATTTCTTAAGTACTTCTTTCTTTTCTTTATTGATATCCATGAGGTCGAAAAGCAGGGTGCCCTTATTCAGAAAATAGTGGTGAAGGATCTTCACTTCAAATAATGTTCTGTATACAAGGTTGTTGCTCATATAAGGGGTCAGGATGTTATTTTTTGAAAGGTTTCTTCGTTCAGTTGTATTTCTTTGATGATGCCTCTTTCTTCAGTTCTGCTTTCCCGCTGCATTTCTGTTAATCTCAACTTATATAATACAAAGGGGTGCTGTTTGCCACCGAGGGTGCTCCAGAGGTAGTTAGCTTGTTCAAAAGTGGGAGAATACAGATCCATGATAATATTGAAATCCTCGAGGCCTTTTACCTGCGTAAAACTGTTCTTATGATCAAAGGAATGTTTGCCCTGGAAAAATTGAATAACCCGGGATAATAAGATCAGGCCATGTTCATATTTTTTTAATACAGCGGAAAAGAGTACAAACAGATTAAGATAAACAGGTGGATTCCGGTAAACGGTGTTGGGGAATTCTTTAACGTAGTGAGGAATATTTTTCAGGGTGGTCTCTTCAGCTATATTGACCAGTGAGATCAGAATATTGTCGACATTCTTGATCGCCTGCTCATCGAGTGATGCAATATTTTCAAGTTTCACGATGGGCTTCGGAACCTGAGGATCGTCTGGCGGGAACGTATCCAGATACAGGTTCAGCTGCTCCTTGAGAAACTCAAGAGACCTGAATAACATAGGTAATAAGGTTTGGTTAATGGAAGGAACGGAAGAGTGTGAAGGTAACTTAACAACTGGTGAAAGTCAATAACCACTTAGTGGTATTTTTATTAAGCTTTGATGACTTCCTTATAAATACACGAAGAAAAAGTACCGGAAACTGCGTTGCAGTAATTAAAACCTGTTATTCACTGCATCGATCAATTGTTGCAGTTTTGTGTTTTGCTGGTTCAGTATTTCTTCTAACAGCTTTGCCTGGAAGAACTGGATATAGGCGTCTATATTTGTTTTAGGATCAAGCCCGGTTTCGTTTTCGAATTCCTGCTGGTAAGTTTGAAATTTGGTAGCCATGGTATAAGGTTTGAGGTTAAAAAATAAAAGGCCCTGTGAGAGCCTTTACCTTTTTGAATTTGTAGCCTCGACAGGGCTAAATAATTTATTGAGAATCAAGGTTTTTAAGAAAACCGTAAACGAATCCGTAAACTGGTGTTTTTTGGCTTGTCTTACGTGTCAAATATTCTGAAATAAAGATACTTTTTTTATGCCATTTCAGCATAAAATAAATCTTCTATTTTTCTACAGAATTTTCTGAAGGTGGCACATCTTCCATTGAACCAACTATTCTAATTTCAGGTTTATTCTGTTCAGTTCTGACAGCTACAGTCAACAGGTAGATATCGCAGTATATCTTCATTGCTAAAACTTCTGTCATTGTTATTGCTTGATGGGATACTTTTTTTGTTTCAACATCCAATGCAAGTTTCATAACCCGGTCATATTCCGTCCGTCCCTTTATCATTCCCTGAATCTGAAAATATCCCACTTCGAAAACCTGATCCCTGTCGGTTATTTTTTCGTGTTTGAAAAGTAATGTGCGGTAAGTATTGAAGAAAATTCTGAACGCATCGAAATCAAGTCTCAGGTGAATGTCTGTTCTGCAGAGCATCGAAAGCGCTGTCATGTATTCATCTACTTCATGTTGATCCGGCTTCAAATGGACATGCAAGAAATAATCATGGACAATACCTGCCAGATGCATTTCTTGTTCTCTTAAAACCATCCCCCGACTCTTCCAGTCTACTTTCAATTGTTCAGGCACGGATAACTTAAGAGGTTGTTTTGATTCCAGGTCAATGATTGAATCATAGAACACGTCTGTATCAATGGGCACATGCCAATAGAATATTCCACGGGTAGCAATACTTAGGGCGGCTGCGATAACCTTCGAAATATACCAAGCCTGTGGCCAGAGAATATGTACTGTAAATACTGAAGGCAGAATTACTTTAATCTTGAGGGTGTGTTTATCTTTAGCTGGCGCAAAAGAAAAAGGTCTGGGATGTTTATTGAAGGCGTTGAGTTCCTTTTTCCGGATTGAATGAGACGGGGTGACAAGTGTGAAATTGATTTCCCATTTTTCGACAAAGGTTTCAAAATCTGTCGGTACAGGCTTGTTAATTTCTTTTTCTGCAAGTTCGCTGAGGGCTGCGGTTTGTTTTTCTTGCTCATCTTTGACCCATTGCATCCAAAGACGGAAATCGCCGAGTTCAATCAGTATCTTTTGTGCAACTTCTGAAAAGATATAATTTTCATTCCCCTTAGTATTTGTAAAGTTGAAAAACCAATCTCGAAGAGGATCGGGTGTATCGGAGTTCTCTTCATTTACTTCTCCTTCTACAGTGGCAAGATCATACCTGCTTTGAGTGAAAGATAAAATATGTTGAAGTAAATCATCTGATACTTTTTCCGCCGAAGGCATTTGATCGTTCATATCTCCATATAGAAACAACAGACGTAGTTCATGCAACTGCCGAGCCATGTAATGATTTTCGTTCCATTGATCCTTCGTAACCACGTCTTTGCCTATTGACGGTCCCCAGATGGCGAAAAATAATTTCTTAATATGATCGTCTAGGGCCACTTTCATAGTTTCCCTATCCCAATTTTCAACCTGATTCAACTTCATCCATGCCATGAAAATTTTCCCAATCTCTTCTAGCGACAAGATGCACAGATGAAAACTTAGATGATTCACCTTTTTATTCACTAGTTCTTTCGCGACCCTTAAATTGTCTTCTGCGTTCTTCAGACAGAGATCTCTGAAGGCATTGAACTTTCGATATTTTTCTTTTTCGCTCATTTCCAAATAATAACTATAGTATGTTTGACTCGGCAATTTACTTTTTCTCAGATTAACTTTCACTGGTAAAACTAGCTATATGGGATTTCAGCAAAAAGGTATTGCCAGCTAAATGCAGGGTTTATGAACAGTGAAAAATACGCTGTAGTCTTTGACACGAACAGTTACCGGAATTTAATTCGGGGCACTTCTAATGAAGATATCGGAGCTAAAATTGCTCAAATCAAAGAAAAAGAAGCCCGGAAGAATATTATGGCGAAAGCTACACCTGTGGTTGCCTCGGAAATGCTTGCTAATTTGGCAGGACCAGGAAAAAGTCCACATTATGATGAGTGTCTGAAAGGTCTAATAGCAATGGCCAATCATTGTCGTGAAGAGGCTGAGAATACAATGCACATTATACCTCTACCTTATTTGCACCTGGCGATCAATTTTTTTGAGGTTTCGCCACCTTACGCGGAATTAATAACAAAAAATATGGCGGGCGTCATTGGGGATTTTAAAATTGACTATTTAAAGGCCGTCGAAGGCCATAATTTGAAGGAAACATTTACCAAATTAAGAGTTTACATCGATAATGAAGAATCAAGATGGATTAGAGAAGTGGAAAGCTTTGTGGAATTAGCGCGGCACGAAGCACTAAAATTAGGTCCGCCAATTAATGCAAAAGACAATGGTGACAAAATGCTCAAGTTTATCGACAGCGGACTTTTTGTACCAAGAATCTCGATGGCAATCATTTTCTCTCTTGCAAGGTCTTTGCAAATTAAAATGACCGGACATGAACATGCTACCAAAGGATGGATATTGCCGCAGATGTTTCCGCTTTCCGTTGCATTTTACCAATGGATCTGTCGAAAGATCGTAATGGACAAAATCGATTTGAGGACTAAAAAATCAAGAGCGACTCGCTGGAACTGGCGATGGGATTATGAAGTGTCATTTTTGATGAATGATCATCTGCTAAATGGACGGATTGTAATAGTAGTCACCTCTGATAAGGATATGACCAGGATGTTACAGAAATATGGGTATGGTGCACGGGTGCTGACTCTAGAAAGCTATTTAGGCTTTCTGGATTTTTAGCATTTAATCACATGTACCACTAGGTTGTCAGGCACTGGATTGTTTAATAGTGGCTAAATTACATTGGTAATAAAATCATACATAATGGCTAAAAAGACATTAAAGGATTATATAAAAGATTTAAGAGAAAAAATAGAGGCCGATTATGATGAATTTGACGATTATGGTCGTCAGCAAATGTTTGAAAGAATTGATGCCTTTATAACCAACGAATCACGCTCTGAATTAGAAAGGGCTTTTTATTTGCTATTGAACCAATTTCCTGGCGATCATAAAAATTACATAGTTCGAGCTGGTGAAAAGGTATTTATTCCCGACGTGTATGACATGGGTAGCCCTGGTTTTCAGTACGAAATTGATTTCGCTTTATATGGAGGATCAGTTAACAATCCTGTAAAAGTTGCAATCGAATGTGATGGGTTTCGTTCTCACGGACACAAGCACTCAAACCGTGATCGGAGAAAGGAAGTAAACCTGCAGGCCGCAGGATGGATTGTAATGAGATTCCGGTCTCCGGAAATCCATACAGAACTTGAGAGATTTGACACTGACGATGTATATATTTCTCAGTTTCTTCAAAGTATTGAAAATACGATTGAGCAGAAGTTGAAAATTATAACTGATGCGAATTACGTTCAGGCTGAAATAAGAAGCACTTTAACTGGCTATAAATGGGATTTTGTTACTTGCACTCATTGCGGACAAAAACAAATGGATCAGCTAAATTTCAGAATATTGCATTGCAGGTTCTGCCATCGAGACTATGAGCGAGAAGTTAGTCCGTTAGAGAAAATCTGGTACGAAAAGGACGGATTTATCTATTTTAAAGAGTAGAACAGCTACTTACCCAAGTGTTCCAAGCCTGGTGTATTTAAAATTCTTTCGATTTCTGATTCGATGATTTCTACAATTTCCCGCTTAACATTCCGGAAATTCTCGTTAATCATTAGCGGAGTTACGTTATTCACGGTCGGCAATGGCTTGTAAAATTTGACTTCACTGTTAAGTTTCTCATGGTCATTAATAACTTCACAATGAAATGTTTTTAGCTTTATCTTATTTGTTGGATCATCTGCAATCATTCCTACAAATTCCCCTGACGAAAGCCCGGCGATCTTTGACTGAGGGATCGCAAAATCTAGTTGACTGGATTTGCTAATTGAAGTATCAGTGCGATTAATAGAAATACTTTCCTTAATCTGGTTAATCTTCCCGAATCGTTCAGATAGGAACTTCGAGGTTTCACCAGTGACTTGCCCGGAAATGATATTTCCCGTAATATTCATGATTACAGCAGACTGATCAGCTCCATAATCCTTTTTTAACTGGCTAAAATCCTGAATGCCTAAACAAGTGGCCACTTTATTGGAACGGGCTGTGGCGATGAGGCTATCAATATCATTGAAAAATATTGTCGGAAACTCATCAAATACCAAACTTGATTTCAGTTTATTTTTTTGATTGACCAGCTTAATTAACCGGGTCACATATAAGGAAAGAACTGCTCCGTATATCTGCTGCTTCTGTGGATTATTTGCAAGACAAACAATCTTTGGTTTTTCAGGGTCATTAATATCAAGTGTAAAATCGTTTGCAGATAGCACCCAATAAAGTTGTGGTGATGAGAGACGAGCCATCCCAATCTTGGCACTGGCCACCTGGCCTTCCAATTGCTCCATCGCATCGTTCTGATAAGCGGATATGAATGGGTTTATCAGTACTTCAATTTCCGGTTCGGTACGAAGTACCGAGAATAGTTTTTCGTATTCCACCTGCATCAGTTCAATCACATGCGGCAGGGTCAGGTATTTCCCGCCCTGGTATTTTTTCAGGAACCAGATTATGGCCGTTAAGAAGTTGATCGGCGACTCCACAAAAAAGTCACCCTGTTTGGTGATCCAGTCCCGGTTCAGGCCCATCATAATCGAACGGGAAGCTTCGGTCGCATCTGTAATATCAAACATGGTGGAGGCATCCAACGGATTACAGCGGTGACTCCTGGAAAGATCATCGAAATTGATGGTATAGAATTTCGGTTCTACTTTGTAACTGTTCTTGTTCTTCAGCAATGTATTGTAGGCAATTTTGGTCAGGTCGTCATATTTAAAATCATAGACCAGCATGGTAAACCCTTTCCGGATATGTTGCCTGATAATGTGCTGAATTACAAAGTAAGATTTACCAGCTCCGGGTGAGCCGCAAACGAGTAGCCCCCGGAACGGATTAATAATATTGATCCAGCTTTTGCGGACTTTACCCCTCAGGTTATACTGTGCGGGAAGGTTAATCGAATATTCATTCTCCAGCAACCGCTCTTCCTGGGGGAATGTTTCATTCAATTCGTTGAAAATATCCTTTCCCAAATTTACCCTGATATACCGGCTCAGCAGGTTGCCCCCGGCCAGCACTAAAAGAAACCCTATCTCCGTCAGGCTCATATACCCGATTGCCAGGTGTTCAACCGGGCCCTGAAAGCCCAGTATAAGGGTGCTGGAAAAGTATAGACTTAGCCCCAAAATCAGGTAGGCCAGGATGGATCGGGGGTTGATACTTTCTGATTTTTTGCCCCTTGCCCCCAGCAGGGATATCCCCAGCAGCCCGAGGGCAATCAACTTAGACTTCCAAACTGTGCTGTAGAGCCCCGTAAGGGCAATATTTTGGAGGAACTGGTCGCCCCAGGGGGAAGTGAGTCCCCAGCGCTCAAAAGCCCCGTAGCAGTAAAAATAACAGTGCAGGAGCAGGACCAAAATGGCCCCGAGCCGGGTAAAGTCCAGGATTTTCCTGAGGCCCGCTTCATTTTCGCCGGTTCCGGATGACATAGGTACTTATTTAGGGTTAGGATTGCGTTTTTTCTTCTTTTTCTTCAGTAGTTCGGCAGGAATCCGGTTTAGGTTCTTTTCATGCTCCACTAGGTCTTTGAGCAGGCCGTCCTGTGTGGGTTGCGACCCAGTAGTTTGTGAGAGCTCTTTGCTTTCCCCGAATTCCTTTGATTTGGCGGTTTCAGGGGTTGGTTTTGGGGCTTTTCCCAGGTCCTGTTGACCCGACTCCAATGAAGCCCGGATACCAGCAATACTGTAGGTCTTACCTACTTCACTGCCGTTAAAGACGGCCTTGGTCCGGAAGTCAATAAAAGTAATGCCGAAGACAAGCCCCTGCTTATTCTCCCGCAGGACGGCCTGCACTCCTTCTTTTTTCAGGGCAATAATCAAAGCGTCCAGGCTTCCCGGAGATTTGGCCAACACCCAGTCAATGCTGGTCTTCAATCTCTTTTTATCGGGCTGCCGGAGGGTCTCATTTTCTGCGAATCTTTTCTCTAGGTTTTTCAGGGTGGGCTTGCTGTGAATCAGACTTGCCTTAATTGGTACCCCAACCTTATTACCCTGCCCGTCCAGCAACCGGTAGAAAAGTCCCCCGGACTTGTATATGATCCCTGTCTCCCGGCCCCGGTCGGCCTCTACGTTATACAGACGGAGAATGGCGTTCAATTCTGCCAGCGAGGTATATTTAAAATGGTTGACTACCGCATCCAGGACATTGGTGATCGAACGGTGGGTCTCGGATTTACCGTAAAAGACTTTCTGTACATCAATTGGCCGGATGCCTGTAACCTGTGCTGCTTTTTTGCCCTGCGCCGGGATCAAACCAAAACTTTTCTCCAGTTCTTTTCTTGCCTGCTCGGATTGGTTGCGGCCTATGTTAAATGTATCAATACGCTTTCCATCCGGCTGGATACTAGTGGTCAGGATATGGATATGTGGATGACCGGCATCGTGGTGCTCATAGACCAGGTAAGGTTGGGAACTGAAGCCGATCTTTTCCATATAAGCCCTTGCGATCTGGGTGAGTTTGTCCTGTGCAAATTTTTCGGAAGGATCGAAGTTTAAGGAGATATGGAGTGTATTGGATTTTTTTGAACGTTCATTTCTTGCAATCAGGTCCTGCATCCGTTCCATTTTCTGGTTGAAATTCATTTGGCTAGCTTCCAGCAAATAGTTCCCTGCGAAAATGCAAACTGCTTTTTCTTTCTGGCATTTCTGCTCATTATAATTGAGGGCCCTTTGCAAACTGTGCGGGCTGGTTATTCGGACGACCATTTCCGGTGGATTTCATTAAGTTTCTGAAATATTCTTTCTGTCAATTGCCGGAAGTCTTGGTGAATTGGTTCATGTGAATTCAGCCACCATTTTACCTCACTGATATGATTTAATGTGTGGAGTTTTTTAACCGCCTGGTTGTAGTTATTGCCGATAGCATTCAGTTCTTTTTTCAGCCCGATCATTTCATGTAAAAACTGATCGGCGGATTCGTTTCTGACTTTAATAGTTACAGGCTTTTGCAGCAGCACATTTCTTGCATACTCGCTTAGTTTTCTGTGCGTGGATTTGGAAAATAATCCATGTATTTTCTGATACTCTGCAGGCTTTACCCGAAAAGAGATCCAGGAAGGAATTTTATGCTCACTCATCACGATTCATTTTCACTTTATCTCCGGCAAAAGACAAACACTGTTTTTTGCCGCCATACCCTTTCAAACTTCTTTTCCCATAGTCCCGCCGACTCCGGAGGCAAGGGACCAAGATGCAATTGTGCAACAATTGAACATCTTGCCGGTTGCAGACACAGCGACCTTCGACCTTGTAAAGTTAAACTGACCGATTCCGATAATAATCACATAATCAAATTCTGATGAGGTGGCATCAGGTAATTAAAAATAGCTTTGTACTGAAATAAATTCTTAATCAAAAAATGTGAAGTATGAGCAGTGGAGTAACAAACGGGAAAAAAGAAAAATCAAAGGTTTTTGAAATGATTTTGTGCAGCCCCGGTATGACGGAAAGTTGCAAGATAAGTCTAAAAATAACAAGACAAAATACGTTGTTGTTAAGCAGGCTGATTGAAACTGGAATCCTTAATTCCAAAAGTACTTTAGAGGATGAAATACTGGACGCTTTACCGGAAGCATCCGTAGCTGAATTTAAAACGATTTACGAAGAAATTCTAACGAAGGCAGGGCTTACTGATTTTTACGAAAAATTAAAATCGCTTTAGAAATCCGGCCAGTAATTAACTGGTCGATTTTCAAGAAGGCATTGGCGGGAGCGTCAATTCAAAAACAGGGCTTACCGGAAGCTGAAAATATTTGCTGTTTACCTCATCGTTTACGAAGCGGCAAATTTCATAAATCGAGAACCCGATTCGATCAGATTGAAGACTAGACTTGTGAAAGCCTATCAGATTTGTTTCATTTCCCCGGTAAGTAATAAAAATGATGGCAGGGGGTGCATAATCGTCTGTCATTATTCCATTCTTTTTTAGAGGCTGCCCTATATTGGGTTTGCCTTTAAATTCGACCCAGTCGTACATAGGATCGTTCTGTTTTCCAAAGCAGGCATTCCAAAGGCATCCGCTTTTTAGTTCGTTCAGGGGAGGACTGAGAAATACTGGCAATGCTTCCTGCATAAAGATAGGATGCCCCAGAATTTTAGTATCAATGAGGAGTATCCCTTCTTTACCGCCGAAGTTAAGTTGAGATGGCTTATAATTGTTCTGTACTTTGTCTATGAAGGACTCTATTACAGTAGCCACTTTGTAATGATTGAGGTTGTTGCCCTTCTTGAAAGGAGAATATACAATAGATTCACTTGTGCCATAAGGTCTCCTTCCGGCAATTTGCTCTTCTATCGAAATTTTTGAACGAAGGGATTGCTGCTGAATGTCTTTAAAATTAATGTTATCATGGTTATAGGAAAGTGTCTTCAGGTCTATATTGATAACCTCCCCATTTCTATTAGTCCAGGTATAATCCGCGCTGGGTATTGCGCCGGTGTCCTGCCATGATATATTGCCTTTGGTTTGCAGTAAATCGAACACTACAATTTCATTGTATGCATCAAATGCATTTTTGTAATAAGAACTGTAGTCAATCGTGCAGTTACGAAGATTGGCCAGGCAGGTATCTCTCCGATCCTTAATATGATTGTCCATACTAGACCTTTCATCGATTTCCCGGCACTTGGCAAGGTTAAAATGTTCTAGTACCGGGTTACCCGTAATCGTGCTGGTATCCCGCTGAAGCCGCCCCACTATTTGTTCGAGGTTCTCCATTATTTCAGGCACTGAGGGTTGATAAAATCTGTTTTGTTTCTGTGATTGATTTCACTGTTTTTTCTGAACCCCTGAAATCTTCCAGTACCCTGTTGATATACCAGTTCAGGTCACCGATGTTATCATATCGATCCTTGAGTTTATCCTGCTGCCCTTGCAAAAATGTAATGACTTGTATAAGGTCTTGTTCGCTTTTGGCGGCAAGCGCAAACAACCATTCGAGGATAATGCTTCTGGCGGAATCGTGAAAGTGCCGGGTATCTTCATACTCTTTAGCGAGCAACAGGTATATTACATCTTCCATTTCCTGTAAGGCCGCTGTAGTATCTATACTGATCGGATGGCCGGATTGTATGTGATGCGGTGATTTCTTATTAAGCCGTACAAGACTGATCAGGAACTTAAATGCTTCGATGTCGCCAATCTCTGCCATTACTTGGGAAATATTGATCTTTCTTTCCTCTGTAGTATCTGCCGCCTGAAGCGCTTCTGTTCCTTTCCTGATAATACTATCGGGGTTTGTTTTGTATAGTGTTGAGGTCAGATGCTGAAAATAATAGTCATTATAATTATTCAGGCTTTCATACAGTGCAACAATTTTAGCTTTATCTCCACCTAAATCAAGATAAATAGATGTGGCATCCATCCGATCAATCCCGTCCCTTTTAGTGTCCTGAATATATCTGAGTATATCCTCTTTTGCGTCAGTAATTCCCAATTTTTTGCATAAAGCTAAGTGATTGCCGAGGACCGATTCCTGTTTGATCCCTTCTTTTATATTTCCTGCAATTTTTTGTTTTAGTTTTTCCAGGCCAGCGGGAGTAAGACGATCCAAAACCAGTTGTGAGATGGAATCATTATTGTTGGATGCTGCAACCTCAAAGCTTCTTGTCCCGCCATTGTCTAGCCAGATAAATTCCAATAAATATTCTTCCGGTGTTTGAAAGCGAAACTTTTTAAAAATCTCTCCCAGCCTGTATTCTTTTGTCCGCCAAATAAAACGGCCGCCTTCAGTCCACATACAGTTTTTAAAATCGGATCCAGGGAGCGATGACAGGTAATAATTTTCAAGAATGGGCAGCATTACTTTTTTAGCATCTTCATCCAAATAAGAATAGTCCATTATTTCCTCAGCCCGGAATATCTCAAAGTTTTCTTCTTTCTCAAGTTGTTTCAGGCATTCACCCAGCGTGACCCTTTTTTTTCCTCCCCTGACCCATCTTAAAAAATATTCGTAAATGAAATGGGAGTCGGCCAGTTGGCGGGTCACACTGCTTTCCCAATCAACATATAAATCATTTTCGGGGATTGTTTTTTCCCCATAGGCTTCAAAATATTTCAGCAATCCTTTTTTAAACGCTTCAGATGATTGGATATATTCAATGTCATTCTTTCTTTTTTGCTTTTCTGCTTCCTGGTACTGAAGGTATTTATTAGATTCTGACTTATTCTCAATTTCTCCTCCTGTGGCAGCAATGCATAATTCATAAAATTCATTGGCCTGTTCCTCTTTCTTTTTATACCTGAGCCCGCTGAAACAGTTTCGTAATTTTTGTATATCATAATTTCCCTCCTCGTATTCAAAAAGAACATAGTCATAACTCTCAAGTGTAATAAGTCCCCCCAATTCCCAGTCATTGTCCACGAAAATATCATTGATCAGCAGGCGAAGCACCAGCCAATGAGTACCGGTCTCTTCCAGGAATATATCTACTTCCTTAACGTCCTGCCGCAGGTAACGCTTACCAAGTTCTTTAATGAAGCCTGCTATTGCCAGAATGATAAGCGGGTCTTTCCTGAAAAAAGCAGTCAGTTTTTCGAAAAGACGGTGAGAAAATTCTTTTTTATAGGAACTCCCATACCCTACGTAATCGATCCATTTCTCATTTTTCCCCAGGCGTAATACGGCAGATAAATGATGCCTATCCTCAGTAGCTAACAGGAATTCCTGCAAATTTATTTCAGAGCCGCCATGCCTGACGTTTTTATTATGATTGATCAGGGCTGTAATTCCAGTGATACCGTATTGATAAAAGCGATCTACCAGTCTCAATGTTTTCATTAAACAATACAAACTGTTCCTGTAATCATGCTGTTCATTGAGGTGATCCATGGCGACAAGTTGTTCAACCAGCGGCTGATCACCCATTTTGAAAGCTGTGAGAATATCAACGAGGTAACCTGCGTAATTACCATTACTGGTTTTCTTTAATTCAGCCGGCAGGATAGTTAGCAATCTTTGCTGCTGGCTGACGGACATATGGCTGTTCTTCACAATCCGGCAGCAGACTATTTTTATTCTTTCCGTTATTTTTTTGTCGCTAATGCAATCCAGTAAGTAATCAGCACAGGAAGAAGTTGTTTCAATGAATAGGCCGATGGTTTCTTCATAAACGATCATAGTGCGAATGTCCAGTTCAACGCACCGTTCGATAAGTGATTTCAGAACAGCTAATTTGAAATCATCTGTATATTTGGAACTCTCTGTCTGAAAAATCAACTCAATATTGTCATCTTTTATGAACTGCAGCAATTTCTGAAACGACTCGTCATTGAAATCCAGTAGTGAGAGCACCGAGGAGATCGTTTGAATCCATTTTGTTTTGATCTTCTTTATATCCGTACCCACCGAACAATACTCCACAATCTTTTCAAATGGCAGTTGCACCAGTAGTGAAGCAGCAAGATGTTCCTGGAAGAGTGCATTATTGAAACTCCAGCTATTACCCGAAACCGATACCAGTGAATTGTGCTGAAGAAGCATCCTTTCATCATGTGAAAAAAGCTGCTGCATTTCTTCATCTTTAAAAGCGTTTGTTCCTGCTAATTGCAGGGCAAGTGCAAACCGCTGTATGGTTTTCTTGAACGTGTAACTTTCCTGTTTTACGGATTGACTGGCCCGCATTTGCCGGGTTAAGGATTGATCAAAAGAACGGTCATTAAATGATTCAACGACTTTTAGCTTGGTAGCAGGTGTTTTATGGGGAGGCAGCAAGAATTGTTCAGTAAGATTAACGAGGTAAAACGGATGATACAGAATGCCGGAAATGCCGGTCTTATCAATTGTTTCTTTAAAGCTGTCATATAAAGTGCCAAGCCTGCTGGTAAGATAGAAATCAATATCATCACTATCGAGCGGGTATAACTCGTAGCTGTCAAACCCTTCCAGTTTTGCTGCCACATCATAATGGTTATAAAACAACCTGCGGCAGGATACAACAATATTTACGGGACGGTATGCTTTGCTGAACTCATTGATATGCTTTATCATTTCAATGAATTTCTCTGTTGGTACTTCGTCTAGCCCGTCAATAATCAGTAAGATGTCTTTAAGCGGAATCGTTGTCCATGTGCCGTATAAAGTGTTGAGCAATGTTTCAAGCGGCTGTACATTGTAGTGCTTGACCTCAATAAATAACGGGGTAATTCTTACCCCTGCTTCTTTCAATTCCCAGGCAGTCTGTTGCAGGAGGGAAGTTTTTCCCTGGTATGCATCCCCCACAAGACAGATATGATTACTCTTTAACCGGTCAGCGGTAAAGAGGTCTGGCAGTTTATAGAAAGTTCTGCTAGTAAAATGCCACCTGATGTCCTCTGCGGGATCATTATTTCTGAATGTTGTAATTTTTCTCGGTATATAATGCTGTACAGATTCAATATTTTGCAGGAAGGAATGATGTAATTGCGGATAACAAAACCCATTGGCCTGTAGTTTCCCGAAATAAAATGCCACCACATTCCACTGGTTCTTTAATCTTGTTTCAATATTGCCCCTGTCCCAGCATTCAAAAAGGATATGATGCGTGTGGAGCAAATCTTCCCTGTGCTTTTGAATGGCAACTTGCATTTTCTTGGTTTGCAGGTTTGCACTCGTGGCCAGCGTGAAATAAGAAGTCTTTGTACGGAATTCTCCGTCCAGGAATTCCTGTACTATATTATCAAGGTCGGTAGTGCTTAGTTTTTCAACCCTCTTGCATTGAATTGTGAATACGCTACCGTCTTTTCTTCCAAAGCTGATCAGGTCAATGCCGTCCTGCATCTGGCCGGGTTCCAGGTATTCATCAAAATTGCAATCTGGGTGGATGGATTCAGCTATTTTGATACAAAGCATTTGAAAATTGCTCCAGTCAAAGCCGGTCCAGTCAAGTTTTGTAAGGTTCATAATGGGTTTTGCAGGTGCTTGTAAATGCCTATGTGCAAAAATCCGAAAATATCTTCATTCAGAGGCAGTTAAACTAGATACAGGCTTCTGAGATTTTGCCTATAATAACCCCTCATCTGCAAATGAATAATATTGTTCTGCTGTTAGGATAATGTGATCCAGCACCGTTATATCATGAAACTGTGCCGCATATTTGATTTTTTGGGTTAGTTCTTCGTCTGCCCTGGAAGGTTTAAGACTGCCTGAAGGATGGTTATGGCTGAGGACCAGGGAGCAGGAACCCAGCCTTAACGCTGCTGCAAGGATGATCCGTGGATCGGCCACAGTACCGGTTATTCCACCACTGGAGACCGTCATCAGTTGAAGAACCCTGTTGGACCGGTTGAGAAATAATACCTTGAACTCTTCCAAAAGTTCAATTTTTTCTTCGTTCCAGTAGTTTTTTAGGATGTCGTAACAGTCTTTTGAGGTCCTGATCAACGGACGTTCAGATACTTTAACAGTGACTTTTCTTTTGTACACCACATCGATTTCTGATACATTGTTCAGCATTTCCAGGCTTAATTTGTTTTCCATAATCCATGTTTTTAATGTTTGAAAATTTGATTATGGAACCTCCACTGGTTGAAGCCGAATTTGCGCAAGGAGGAGCGGAATAAATGACGGCCCTGCGCTGAGCCCAGTGTTTATGCCGAACTCCTTGCAAGCACATTGCGGGCGAAGACCGAACTTTGTGTAGTAAGAATAAGTATCATTAATAAAACAATAGTATATGGCTATTCCTAATAAAGTATTAAAGCCAAGTTTTGATGCAATCAGCGAATTGTTTTCAGCAGGGAAATTTCATTTGCATACAGTATTCCATTTATTGGATAATCATGAAATAGAAGTTAAAAAGATTGAGTCGGGTTTCGCTGTTGAACTGGACTTTCAGCCGTTTAAAGGGTTTAGCTCAACCATGCTGAATGATATGAATCTGGAGCCGCCACTTTCTATAACGCAAGGCGCTAGGACGTATTATATCCCGGAACGATCACTTCGTTTTAACAGTTTCGGTTTTCCCGGTGATGATAATACAATGAAGATTTCAGGAGAACTTGCAGCTATTGCATCTACGCAGTTGGAAAATTATGATGGTAAATACCTGCGATTAATGATCCCCGTTTTAAAAGGACATCCCAAAATCGGCTCCATTAAAAGGTATTGGTATGATTGCGATTTGAAAGCCACCGAGCATGCGCTTATCAAAGTTTATATACATAAGCATGAGTATCATTTTTTTATTTTCAGGAATAAGGACTCGTGTTATCTGGTGATAGATTCTACAAAACCGGTCCAACTGGCAGATTTTAGAAAAGTGGTAGTCAGTATCAGCAATGGGTTTGGTTTTTTATTCGGTGACCTGTTTATGGATGAAGGCATATTGCTTTCATCGGCAAATGCTCAGTTTGACACAATCGAAAATATTTGGTTCTCTACTTACCGGGAGTCTATCTATTCAGGATATGCAGTATATACTGTAAATCCTTATTCGATATATAACGTAACAGGGCAAACAAGGGAAGAGGTCGATAGGAATGTTGAGGAGATTAGAAAATGGTATGAAAAAATCCTGGATTTTGATGACGAACTATTTTCTAAACTATGTACAAAATTTTATGACAGTGAACCTTTTTCGAGAGCGGCTATTGTTGTTTTACAGGCAAATACATTAGCACTTGAAATTAAGGGTTCTGCTTACAGCATTGCTATGGAAGCCATAACAGCGGTTATGATTGAAGAAAATCACCTGAAGATACCTAAGCCAATTTCTGATGATACCGTAGCGAAGTCACTTATAAAGGAATTCATGGACAAGGTTGAAGAGTTTTTCCCTAAAAAAGACCCGGCTACAAAAGATATTTATAGTATTTTGAAAACAAGAATTTCAAATCTAAATAAACCTACCAATGCAGATAAATTAAGGAAGCCTTTCGAGTTGTTTGGATATGTACTTAAGGACTATGAGAAAGAAGTAATTAAGCACAGAGATGTATTTCAGCATGGTGGTCTTCCAGGTGATCCGGAATCTCCTGATGCAGTCTTTCAGGATGTTTACTATTCCTGTATGGTTTTACACCGGATGATTGTGATCCTCGTTCTGAAGTATATTGGGTTTTCTGGATATATTATAAACTATCCACAGTTACACAAGCATATTACTGCTAAAGACCTGAGCGAAGATTTATTGTATAAAATATAATGCTTTTTCGCAGTAACATATGAATTAATCTTACTATAAACCCCAAGCTGCTCCGCCCGATAGTGAAATCTGCCACAATATTGCGGGGCAGCTTTTTTGCCATTAGAACAGGCAGCCCGTCACCGGGCTGCCTGTGTTGTTTTTAGTTCATAAAATCCATACAAAGGTTAAAGGCTTTCTGTGTCCGAAGTTGTGCCGTACCCCCGTACAAAAGGGATTTCAGTTTGCTTTCTTCGTCTTTGTAGTTCCGTACATTCTGAAAATAACCGATCACGGCATTATAAGCCCCGAACAAAGTACCCCGGGTGGTTTCCGTTTGCTGCGTGGGACTGCTCATGGCATATTCAAAAACAGAATTACACATGTTGTTAAAGCAGGTAGACAGTTCATCCAACTGGCCCTTTTCGATATTATCCAGCACTTCTTTATTTGGCACCATCGCCAGTTGAATCAACCGCTGCAGTTCCGGGTCAGTGACCTTTACTGTTGTCCAGCGGTTAAAGATGCTTTCCAGTTGCGCGGAAAGCTGGTTAGAAATTCCCATTACTTTATGGGCCTGTTCCAGCCTTTCCTTAGCATTGGCCGTGTGGCGAATCTTAATAGAATTACTATGATTGCGAAGGGCTGCATTAAGGGTATTATTACATACAATGCGGACAGGTGTAAATGCTGCGGTAATACTGCCAAAGCCATCGTGGGAAGTAGTCAGAAATAAATACTGCTCAATTAAGTCCTCCCGGCCTACTTTAATATAGCCGGGGAGTTTGGCCGTGATAAAAATCCGTTCACCTTTTCCGAGTGCCCCGGCGGTTTCATACTGGATGCCGTCGCCTCCGACAATGGAATCAAAAAAGCTGAACGCATCCCGGTTCTGGATGATTTCATAATCTTTGCCCACTACTCCGAGTACTTCACCGGTATCGGGCCGCATGGTGGCCAAATGGGTTTTAATCCTTTTGGTAAAATCCATCGGCTGGCCGTCTGCATTATAGCAGATAGTATAAATATCCTGTTTTACCACTTCATAGTCCAGCCCGGCGAACCGGATCGCTTCGGCACTGGTTGGATAGTCCTGTACAACCTGGCCGAGCCCGTGCCAGGCTTTTTCTTTAACCGAAAAAAAACTGTGTTGTCCTGTCTGTTCGTTGAAATTGATATTATGCGCCATAATTGATTACCCAGCATAATTTCTATCCCGCAGGCGGTACTGCTGCGGTTTGTGCCACCACTCACCGCCTATGGGCGGTAAATGGTGGCGTTAATAAATGATCAGAATGGTAAATCCTCCAAGGGTTCGGTGATTTCAGCAGCAGCCGGAAGGGTTTCCTTTGCAACTGCGTTGCCTGCGCTGTTGGCCTTTCCGTGTAGTTTGATACTGTTTACATGGAAGTTCAAGCTGGCTTTGGCCTCGCCTTCGGCATTCGACCATGCGTTCACACTGATACGGCCGAAGCATTCCACCAGTGTGCCTTTGGTCAGATAGTTTGCGATACCGGGATTCATCCAGTACGAGCAGTTAAAGTAAGTGGTGACCTTTACGGCCACTTCGCTGCCCTTGGGTTTGTAACTGTCATTAACGGCTACGGAGAAATTAACTACCTGCCGTCCGCTTTTCACGGTGCTGAGTTTTGCATCCGCTGTAAGTCTTCCTGTGATTTCCATAATTGAAATGTTTAAATGATGAAAAAAAATTGTTTTGTAAAAGAAAAAGGGAAAAAAGAAAGCTCAGTTATAATGCGGCTACCATGAAAGCAAAAAGGAAACGGAATAAATGGTATCAGTTGCCATGTGGTAATCCTTTGTTTATGCCGTAGTCTTTTTGCAGCATTATCAGGTCTCACAAGCCGCATAACTTCGCTTTCGCATGGGCCCCTTTTCTTACAAAACAGGACCTGACCAATCAACTACTTTCTGTTGCTGAATCCTGCTGTTGACGCCGAAGCTTGAGGCGTGAACAGTCAATATAACTTGAAGGCATTGTATCCGAAGGTTGAGGATTGTATGCCGGTCATCTGCCAGTTGATAGATGAGATGAAAGATGAACGGAGCGTCGCAAGGGACGATGCCATGAAATACGAAAACTGGTAACAACAAAATATTAAGCTGCCCGTGGATCGTGCTTACCAAACATGAAGAATGCAATTGGTTTATTGGTAAGATACTGCCCGAAGAACAACAGTACACATTGTTAGCAAAGATGAGTTTGGAAATTTTTGCTCAAATAGGATTGGAAAATAATTACTCCCAATCAATAGTCGGTGACTATCCAAGACTTGATTCTTTAAAACAGTACGCCAGATACGGACCACCAGGTATTAGTTGGGAATATTTTGTAAGGCGTATTCATTCCGAAGATGAGAAGTTCTACTATGCCAGCGAACCAGATGTTGCAGGTGATATGCTTTATAATTATGTCCATTTATTTATTAATGAAGCGCTTTACATGTCGATTATATTGAAGTGGTATGAGTTTACAATGAATATGAGTTCATCATAAATCTCCCGTTATATACAATGGATGTTACCGAACCCGGGGCAAAGTGCGATACAATTTTCAACAATGATCTATGAGAATTCCTTTCATATTCCGCCAATGCGACCTTCCAAATGTCTATGAGGCCAATGATTATCAATTAATTAGAGTAATTTATTAAAATTTTCTTCCCTTTTTGTTCAAAATATTAACACATGTGTTAAGTTTGTACAGTGAAACTTAACAAATTTAGCAATAAGTGTGAGGGCGATTAAGGGAACCAATTTCAATGTTTATGTATATCCTGAAGATCATGCACCACCGCATTGTCATATCAGATATAAGGGGCAGCAGGCAGAAAGCCTGGTGGGGTTACCGTTATTGAACTTACTCGCCGGTCCAGTTCCTGAAAAATCAATTTTGAAAACATTACAGGCGAATACAAAGAGGCTTATGAAATTATGGGAACAACTAAATCCGACTTCGATCAATCAAACAGAAGAACAATCATGAACCGTTGGGATAACTTAAAATATCAAAGAATAGCTAAGGTGCGGCTTAAAGGAAATGAGTACCATATCGAATTCGAAAACGGCGATGCCGTGGATATGCCGGTAGACTTTGCTATACCTGCGCATGTAAGAAAATTCGCGATGGAGGATTTTACATTTAATTCGTTTGAACTGATCATTCCTGCGGAACCTTTCGACATTGAGATACCGTGGGACAAGATTCGTATCAATAGCGATGTGGAGTTTAGCAGGTATATGGCACAAAAAGCGGAAGAACAAGCTAAAGGTGTTGGTGAAAGAATTAAGCTACTTCGAGAAAAGAAAGGGCTTAAATCACTTGAGTTAGCGGACCGTTCCGGACTTACACCACAAACTATTTCACGAATCGAAAACGGCCGTACTGATGTTCCCTATCAGACGCTTCAAAAAATCCTGGTGTCAATGGGATACGATCTTTCTGACCTCGCAGGTAACCTGGATGAAGAAACAGACGATCGTAACATGCCTAGCCTACTTCGTCGTCTCGCAAAGTCAGGAATTGATGCGCAATTCCTGAGAACGAAGATATGGCCTGCCACATTACACAACGCCTTGTCGCAACAACGTGGGGTACTACCTGATATGTTGTTGAATGAAGCGGCCAGCTACCTAAGCAACATTTTTGGCTGGACTTCGAAAGAAATATGGAGTGGTGATGATCTTATCATTCGGAGTAAGCCAGCCGAAATGGCCTTTTTCAAACGACCGGCAAATTCCAACCTGAACCAGATCAAAGCCTATTCGCATTATGCTTTTCGACTTGGACAATTGGTATTGAATGCTTCGATCACAGAAAAGAAATTCGAGTACCCTACCAATGTAACCGAGTTCCGGAAGTTTTTGATCAACCATTATGGAGAAATTAATTTAGATAATGTTCTTGAGTATGCCTGGGACCTTGGCATTTGCGTTTTACCACTGAGTGATTCAGGGATTTTTCATGGTGCGGCCTGGAATATCAATGGAAAACATGTGATTGTTCTAAAGCAAAATACACAGTCCCATGCACGATGGATATTCGACTTGCTGCATGAACTCTATCATGTTTTTGCACACTTAAGTGAAAAGAACACATCTGTTGTGGAAACCGAAGAGCTTTCTCCTTTCGCCAGTCAGGATACAATAGAAGAACGTGAGGCGAATTCGTTTGCGAACCAAGTTGTCTTTGATGGACAAGCCGAAGCTCTTGCCCAACAGTGCGTGGCGGAAGCGGGTAACATCGAAAATCTCAAGAAGACAATCAGCAAAGTATCGAAACAAACAAATATCCGGGAGGATTTTCTTTCTAATTACATCGCATTCCGATTGAATTATCAAGGAGAAAATTGGTGGCCCACTGCGCAGAAATTGCAGGTAACAGAACCCAATCCATTTGAAGTTGTGAAAGCAAGACTGGAAAACCGTATTAACCTGTTGAAGTTAAACCCGATCGAAAGTAATTTATTAACAACCGCATTAAACTAAAATACTATGGCATTTCAAAAAGTAAAACCGGAAAAGCCGGTTAAAGATTTGACGCCGCTGGATGTAAAATGCACGACGACCCGGTGCAGGGACAATTTTCATTGTTTTAAGACCAGCCAGAAAATGATCGAAAATTATGGGAAGACCGGCGTATGCCGTGATTGTGGCGAGGATGTAGTTGACTGGGATCGCATCCGAAAAAATGATGTTAATGATCATGGCTATATGTTCGATGTAATGAAACTTGAACTGCTAAGGCATGTATGCTGGAATATGGACTTGCAAACAGAAATTACCGAGTTCGCCCAGAAAAGGGGGAAAAGGAAGTTGCGTGAACGTGCCAGAAAGATTTTGCAGCAAAAGATTGGAAAGGCAATAAACTTTCGCGAAGGATATCAAACAGCTAAAACTGGAAGGGAGATTATCCACTATGCCATGCACGCAACCGCTACGTGCTGCCGTCCTTGCATGGAGTATTGGCACAATATACCAATGGGGACTGATCTTACAAACGGTCAGCTTGATTATGCAACGGATCTTGTTATGCTGTTCGTAGAAGACCGCATTAAGAACCTTAGCGACGAGGGGTTGCAAAAAGTCGCTGTAAAAAAGCTAAGATGAGTACGATTGACACCATACAAGTCTCTTCCCATTTGCGTTCCAAAGCCATCAATGTCGAGGAAAGGAAACTGCTTATCACCAACTTTCACCAAAGTAAGCAGGAGGAAGATTTAACCGAGCCGCCGAACTGCAATGGGTTTGGGAGAATCCGGCATTTCAAGCTGGGAACAGGACATAACTGGCCATTAAACCCATTGCCAATACTGCCAGCGGCTAAAGCACTGCGGAAAGAACCCGGCTCCATGATCCGTGCGCAGGTATTTCAGAATGCCGTTTGCAATTGGCGCTGCTGGTACTGCTTCGTTGATTTTGAATTACTGAAAGGTGATCGTGCGCACTCGGATTTCTTGTCTTGTGATGAATTACTTGATCTTTATTTAGCACAAGACGATCCGCCGGACATGATTGACCTCACCGGTGGTCAACCTGATCTTACACCCGAATGGATACCCTGGATGATGGAAGCCTTGCAAAAACGAAGACTTGATAAGAAGGTTTACTTATGGTCTGATGACAATCTTAGTAATGATTATTTCTGGCAATACTTAAGCGAATCACAGATAGAACTGATCCGAAGTTACAAAATGTATTCACGAGTGTGTTGCTTTAAGGGGATCGATGAGTTGTCTTTCTCTTTAAACACGAAAGCGGACCCCGCTTTATTTGATCAGCAATTTGGCCTTGCAGAAAGATTACTTGAATTGGGTATTGATCTGTATTTCTATATCACGATCACAGCACCCACGACAACAGATTTTTCAATTGCTATTCCAAAGCTCCTTGACAGGGTGCAACAAATTCATCCGAACCTTCCGTTGCGTATCGTTCCCTTAGAGATATTTCCGTTCACCCCGGTCAAACCCCGCATGAATGACACCACAAATGACCTTATCACAGGGCAATACAAAGCAATCGAAATTTGGCAAAAAGAGATACAGAAACGATTCGATTCTTCTTTTGCTGCATCGCCAATCACTGAAATCCCTATTCATTAACAGCCTAATCAACCGCCATGAGCCACAAATTTCATAAAAGCACCTTGCTGCGGATATGTTCACAACCGCGGACTTTTGAGTACATCTCAAAAAACAGTTCTGGTCTTGATCCCCTCCAGATCACAGAGGTTCTTAATGAGCTACTGTCAGAAGGAAAGTTGGAAAAAAAAGATAGCATGTGGGTGATTCCTGAAGCAAAAAAACCATTGACTCTTGCATTCGCTGATAAAGACCCACAGAACTATCTGAAGAAATATATGGGTCATTTCGAATTTTTGAAAACCCCTCATCCGCTGGACTTTGAATGGAGGAATTCTAAGCATAGCCTGAACTACCTGACGGATCAGATGCTGGAATTAACGGCCCCCAACGATTCAGTGCTAATACTCGGAATGCCCACGCTGTTTGCTAATATTTACGAACGGGATGTGACGCAATCCGTTACATTGGTAGAGCGAAATAAGCCGATAATCGATGGGCTTAAGAAGTTTGTAAATCATAAGGCCAAAATTCAGGAGGCTGACATATTTAAAATTGATCCGGCAAAACTCGGTTCCTACCAATGTGTGCTGATGGACCCACCGTGGTATTCCGAACATTTTTATCAATTCATCTGGCTGGCAGCACGCTGCTTGGATATAGGTGGTACGCTTGCTATCAGTATTCCACCAATTAATACACGACCCGACATTGATGCGGAGCGGTTGGACTGGTTTCAATATTGCCAGCAACAAGGGCTCTGTCTTGAAAATCTATCTGCCAATCACCTGGAGTACACAATGCCTTTCTTTGAGTTCAATGCGTTTCGTGCAGGCGGCATACAGAACATTCTTCCTTTTTGGAGGAAAGGAGATTTTGCAGTGTTCAAGAAAATCAAAGATCAGCATACCGAACGCAAACATCTTGTGGAAAAGGTATCCGGATGGGTGGAACGAGACTTTGATGGTGTCCGTATCCGTATCAAGCCCGGGCAACAAGATAGGGGGGATTCTTTTTTACCGGAAAGTATTGTCAAAGGAGATATACTGCCAACGGTCAGCTCAAGAGATCCGCTGCGTGATCTGGCAAATATCTGGACTTCCGGAAACAGAATCTTTAAAGTATCAAATCCTACTTTATTTTTGAGCTGTATTGACCGAATTAATGGTCGTAACCAATTGAATGCCAACGATGAAAGCGTCAAGGCATTTATTGATGAGATTACGAACCTGGAAAAACGGGAATACACTAACTATTTAGAGTGGGTTTATTATGAAATGGAAAGACAAATTGCTTAAGAAACTGTCCGTAGAATTAACGTATGATACAGAATGGAACAACTACATCGAACAACTAAAATGCGATTACCCGTCTATTGGTGTGCACCTGGCCGTATTCAGTGAAGCTATCCTGTCTGAGCTGCTGGCCGGAAGGAAAACGGTAGAATCCCGTTTTTCAACGAATAGAGTCAGCCCATTTGGAAAAATACAAGCCGGTGATATCATCCTCGTTAAAAGAAGCGGTGGACCGGTTGTAGGAGTTTTTTTGGCTGGAACGATTAACAGTTTTTCGAATCTCACGCCATCCAACATGCGGGTAATACGAAGTGAATACAGTACCCGTCTCGGGCTGCCAGAGAAAAGCAAATTTTGGACAGAAAAGTTGGATGCGAAATACGGAACGCTCATTTCAATTAAGAAATTTAAGCAATTGTCCCCTTTCCCGGTTGAAAAAAGGGACCGGACCGGTTGGGTCGTGTTGCAAGAGCGAAGCATGAACGATTTGTTTATTCAGAAATAATGAAAATAAATTCTTCCATTGTCATCATTGGCGAAATATGTTCCGGTAAATCGACGCTTGCCCGTCGGTTAGCGGAAGATGTTCAACTGCCCAAAGCATCCTTCGGTGGTTACCTGCTCCAGTACTGCAAGGACAACGGTATACCAGAGCATGAAAGAGGGGATTTGCAGAACATGGGGCAGCAAATGATCGAGGATGATGCCCCTTCTTTTCTTCATAAGGTTATCAATTTTTCTACTACCGAGCTGTCGATAGTTTTGTTTGAGGGAGTACGCCATGAAATTATCCTACGAGAAATCTCAGGAATGAGTGGTCGCACCGCCACGATCTATGTGGAAGCAAGCTATTCACAGCGTTTGAGCAGGTACCTTGCAAGGCAAAAGGAGATTGATACCGGTAAAACCGAAGCGGATTTCCTTACGGCAAGCCGCCATCCTGTTGAAAGGGAGGTGCCCTTGTTAAAAGAGAAATGTTCTTTCGTTATTGAATCAAGCGACTCTGCAGATAATGACTATGAGCAGTTAAAGCAATTCATTAGTAAATGGCTGAGCAAATGAAACCCGAACTGATCATCAGCGTCGCAGCCCTGGTTTTTTCGGGAGTATCTGTTTATATCAACGTCCTATACAGGAAAAAAGATTTCTATAACCAGCTGCTTCGAGAACAAATCAATGCCGGGTACCTTATTATGGAAACATTGCTCAGATTGAACAATACTTATACAGAAGAATATAAACGGTTTGTCGGCACTTCGATGGCCAAACACATGACCAAAACAGGGCTACCACCCAGCGTCGATCAGCTTCAATTGTGGCAAACCGAACTTCATATCCACATGGATGCCCAGTATAAGGAAGCATTTGGTTCTGTGCTAGCCCGTGGATTTATTTTCCCCGCGGAATTTCAAAAAGAGCTTAGGGATTATTTTGAATTACTCGCTGATCTTTTTGAGAATAAAAATGATGAAGATCTAGGAGTTCGACTTTCCGGGCTTTATGAACCGCTTGCCAATATTACTGATCAATTGAATCATTATTTAAAAGTCGATCAGTTGTCCAAGAAACTGCACCGGCTGTTATAGAATTTAGCGATGGAATTTTTTAAACCCATAGTAGCAAATTCTTATCTGCATATTATTAATGCAACGCTAAATAGGATATTATATTATGAAAGCGACAGCATCATCAATCATTTGCTTCGCTTGTATATCAGCGACCCTAAAAACGCAGATGAACTGCTGGTCGCTTCTGATAAGTTTTATTTATATAAGAGTATCTGGAGAGCGATCCTGGAGACATTATATGAAAAGTACTTGCCTGCTGTAACCTATACCTTTTCATGGGAGATAGAGGTTACGCCCTATACCTTGATGATCTGTGAACTTACCCGTGAACATTTTGAGAGTACGGAAGTAGAGCTTCAAAAGAAAATATTAAACATCACCGATGAGGAGATTGAATCGGGCTTTCAAAACATCCTTGATACTTCAGGGTGGGCAAGTCTCGGATTACCCAACGGAATTAATGACAGGATACCGGAGGAGCTTCTTCCCACTTCCCGTAAAGAACAACTCGTTCTATTGCTCCGACTCATGAACTTTCCGCCGCTGGGAGAACTTGCCCAGTTCCAGCACCGTTATCAGTCACGGCTAAAAGATGATATTGAAAACCTCGCCATAGCATTCCCCGGAATCAATGCAAGCCAAGCGCCCAGTTTTGGAATGCCCGAGTCTCTTAACAAATCTTTCTTTCATGTAGATCATGAAACTTTCAAGAAATACGGGCTAAATGGATTCGAAAGTCATCCAGGTTTAGCTGAACATAAGCGTGATTTTCAAAAAATACGCGAGCGAGCTGCCGCTAATAAAGAGCAATTCAAGGATGAAGTGATTTGTGCCTGCTGTGGAAAGAAGCAAGAGATTACTGTTCCGGAAGAAGTCTTGCAATATAAATTCTTATTGGAGAATCAAATATTATCAAGAAGAGCAGGTCTTTATTATATAAAAGATTACACCGAAAATTATAAGAAAAATCTTTCTGAGCTTTTCTATTCTTTTATCCCTAATCTTAATAAAGTTGACAACCCGGATTGCATGATTTTAGTGGAGGGGGAAAGCGAGGAAGCTTCCCTTCCGATACTTGGTTTTCGAACGAGGTTTATTCTTTCTAAGTCCAATATCCAGGTTTACAATTCAAAATCAAAAGAAAAGCTTTCGGCCGATTTTTTAAGTTTTAAAGCGAACTATCCCAATCGTAAAATTATATGCATGTTGGATGCCGACGCCAAGAAAGAACGAGACGATATTCAGCGAGTAATCAAGGATCAACAAAATAAATACCGATTAGTCTTTATTGAAAAAGGAACATTCGAAGATTTATTTGATTTAGAATTGTCCGTTGCCATTTTGAATGAAATGTACCAGGAGGATGATCCTGTTTTGGTAAGCGATTTTGATCCATCAAAAGACTTTTTACAGAATATTAAGAGAGTGTTGTTTGAGAAGAAGAAAGCGGTGTTTGATAAAGTGCTTTTCGCTAAAACCATTTCGCTAAAGATGGATATTGAAAAGTTACCAGTAATTATCAGCGAAATATTTGAAATAGCAAAAGACTTTACCCGGAAGACGAATTTTGTGAAATCGTAATAATCACATGGTATAATAAGTGCATATTTAGCCAACCTGCGCCATGTTTTCGAGTAGAGTGTACGCAAAGAATTTTATAAAAACGGGGAATTCAGCGGCGGTGAATTCTGCAATAAGTACGCCACCGACCGCGTCGGTAAAACGGATTCTGTCAATAAAATAATCTGGCGTATCCGAGATAAACTCAATTCCGAAGTGCGCCACGGCATTTCTCAATCGTCGGAAGAATATTTTCGTATTTGCCAAATCCGGGTTGATATAGGATTCGACAATTCCATAGTCAAGGAGGGTATGTAAAGGCTGATCAGGGATGTGTTCAAATATTTTTTCCTTTGGTAAAACAACGAGGCCCAGCAGACAGTTTGTTAGCAGCGTGTGGTTGTATTGTTGTTCAAATGGAAAACTTTCTTTCAGGCCATCATACTGATCAAGTAAAGCTAAAGTCCGTTGAATAAATTCCATTTCCAGGTGATAGAAATTTCCCATACGGTTAGTGCTTATAAAGTTCCTGAATATTTTGCCTGGGGTTCACAGAAAATCAACAGTGACCTGCATTTCACCCGACACTGATTGAAAAGAAATTTGCGGATGAAGGATATCACTGATTGCCCCGGCTTCAATTTCAAACTCGTTCCTGTCATCTGCGATAAACCAACTGTACTGCTGACCGGTGGCACTATGTACTTTCACATTAAAATTCCCTTTTGCAAATATCAAACGGATATTCCTGCCATACACCAACGGTTGTTGCATTGACCACTGTTCATTAAAAGATACGCGCTGTATAAATTTAATTTTTCTGATGAGGTCATGAAAATATACAGGCGACCAAATCTCCATCACCTTCTCCTCCGGGATAAAAGGCCGCACATCCGCTTTGATACTATCAAAGGATACGGTGTCGATTTTTTCATCAAGTAGTTGCATCACAGTCGCTTCAGAAATTACCGGTGCCGGCCAGTCACCGCTATCGTAGGCCCGTGACCCAAGGTGTAACAGGTTCAGGGGGATTCCTTTGCGGATATACCATTCCATGTCGAACCAGTCCCGTCCCTTCACCCTTCCTTTCCATTTCCTGAAAAGCAGGGCGTGTATTTTCCCTGCGAACAGATCCGGCAGTGTGAAGCATTTCACATAGAACGAGAAAGGTTTCAGCAAGAGTTTTTCCTCTGTTGTAAAATCAAGCGGCGGCCGGGTGTCCACTTCGATCCTAATTTTAATTGTCGGCCGCATCTTTACTGATTCCTGCGGCATGATTTCCTTAATCACCAACTCTTTCCAGGTCGTATCCGGCTTCAAAAAAGCGGAGTCCACTTTTGTTTCCTTCGTTTTATTTTTTTCCTCTACGCTGACAGTCACCCCCAATGCACTGAACTCGGCTTCGATCCCCCGGAGATATGGTTCCAGTGAAAATTCATCGTTTGCTGCGAGCAAAGAAAAATCCAGATCTTCCGAAAACCGGGGAAGCCCCTGGAAGATGCGGAGTGCCGTACCTCCATAGAAGGCTGCTTTTTCAAAAAAGCCGCTGCGCTGTAGTCCTGCCAGTACGATCTCCTGCATGATCTCGCGCAACGCATGCTCAGCACCAGATTGCGTTGCTGGCTTATATTCTTCCAGCCATTCCTTTATCATAGTGTTTGGAGTGTTTTTACCAGCATGGCGAGGCTTTTACCCTTTGGGGCATCCTTCACCCAACTACTGATCTTTTTTATATCCAGTTCTTTTAATCCTGCTGTGTCTATCCTGAAATCTTCCACGAGTATTTCCAGCGTTTGTTTCACACTCCGGAGTATCACCCCCCGTGTAAGCACTATCTTATCGCATACCGCTTTTTCTGCGCCCGCCATCAGCACGGTTTGCATTTTGGTAAGCGATACCTGCTGTATGCCGAAAGCGTAATACGGAAGCGCCAGGGTCGTATAGGTGAACCGGCCTATCGCCGTCTTTATCCTTTTTGACGGGTTAGTGGTCACAGAAACGGTTTCATAGACCCGTTCGGGGATCAGTCCCCAGTGCTGGAGCGCCGAATCCAGCGATATATAACTTGGGCCGTACAGGTGATTAGCTAGCAGGAAAAGTTCGGGTACCGGCAGTTTCAGTTTAGGCCCCGGTATATACAACCCTCTTTTAATCTGCACCAGCATGCCTTGCTTCATCAACTCATTAATTTTGTCGTGCGGCCGCTTGTATTCTTTCAGCACACCCAGCAGGAGTTGTCCCGTCAGGGGTTGCCCTGCATAAGCTTCTATCGCAGTTCTGAACTCCATATTGTCAAATTTTGCATACTAGTTCGGAATTTTTTCGAATAGTTTATTCAAATATAACATAATTATGTTTAAAAAAAGTATTTAATTCGGAAAAATTCCGAATATTTATGTATAAAATGGCAAAAAAGGGTGCTACACCCCAATTTTAAACTATATCTGTATGGAACTCGCAAAAAAGGAGGGATTTTGCAGGATAGAATTATGTTTTGTAAATCGATCTTTAAAATACTTGGTTCGGTTACTATGGTGGGTATTTTTTGAGTTGCTCCAGTATGAAATTGTCGTTTGCTAAACCTGCAGGGAACTGATTTAAAGTATTATTTCTCATTACAGGCAGCAAACGGTGAGAAGATCGGTAAGAGTGAAGGCTATAACAGTGCATACGGCAGGGATAAGGGGAAAGAGAATTGTAAACAAGAGGCACCCTATGCCCAGGTCAAAGAAGTCGCTGGCAACTATTAACCATCGCTAATTATTTTTATGAGCTATTCAGAAGAACAACAGCGATCCTATGCAGAAATGCAGTGGAAGATGGAGGAAGCTAAAAAGATCAGGGATTCATTAAAAGGAAGAAAGTGTCCCGTGCACAACAAAAAAGCATATGCCAGTGAAGTGTGGGAAGAAGACTATGCTGTTAACATCTATATCTCCAGGTATTGTTGTAGGGAATATGCGCTGGAAATTCAAAAGCTATTCCTGGAAAAAGGGTACTTCGATAAGGTGGTCATAGAGAATCCTTCTTAAGTAAGCTACTATAACAGCAATAAGTGCTTCGCAAAATCAATCATTGACGTCAAAGAAGTGTTTGTTGACATTTTTCAACCGTTTATTGACGAGTCGGTCAAATACTTGCCTTTATCAGATATACTTGTAGGGTAATATCACCAAAGCCGATATTTCCTGCCAGCTATGATACAATTATTCAGGCATAGCGCCTTTTTCATTTTATTTCTACTTATTGTTATCTCGGGAAATACCCAGATAAATATGAATAATGCCAGTATCTCGCGGGAAAATTTTGATGCACTTGCTTCTGCATTTCCGTCGAACTGGAAAGTCACATCCGCCGGAACAGGATTAACATCTAACTGGTCTACGCCTACCAACGGAACAAGCACCACCCAATCGGCAAATAGCGGAACACCGGTTGCCGGGGGTGTTTACAACTGGGGAACGACAGCAGGTTTGGACCGTGCATTGGGTTTTATGAGTTCACCTTCTTATGCTTCACCCAATGCTATCCTGGCCTGGTACCGGAACAATACCGGTACTACAGTGAACTCGGTTACGATTAGTTTTAAGATCGAACGGTATAAGGTCAATACGGATGCGTTTTCCCTTCAATTCTTTTCATCCCTCGATGGGAGTAACTGGAGCACCCAGTCCACCGGTGACATAGACGGTTCCGTATTTAGCACAGGACCAGTTAGTTATTCCTTCACCTCTCCCATGATTGTGACAAGGTTAGTCACTGTAAATATTGCAGGAGGACTTGCTGATAATGGGGACATTTATTTCAGGTGGGTCTTCAATACCGGCACGAATTCACAGGGAATTGGATTGGATGAGGTGGCTGTTTATGCAGGTACGGCAACCCCCGTTATGCAAGCAACACTGAAAGATATCCTACAGGTTGATAACGGCATTCCTAACCAGTTCAATGAAGGGGATGTGATACGTTATAAAGCGGTAGTCAAAAATAATGGTTCAGGGGATGCGGGAAACGTTCAGATCAATTTGCCCACTCCGCCTGTCAATACCACGATGGTACCGGGTACTATTAAAACATCGGCAGTGGCTGTGGATGATAGTTATACTGTTTCTTACAGCACAATACTTAACGTCAATACTATTGGCACAGGTGTATTGAATAATGATATTGGCATTCCGCTGCCCACTGCGGTACTTACTTATGGTAAGACTTCAGATCCAACAACCAATGCAGGAACCCCGGGAGTCACAGATGCAGGAGGTGTTATTACCCTGAATGCAAACGGCACATTCAATTATTCATCTCCTGCAGGCTTCTCCGGTGCTGATAAATTTTCATATATCACCGGTAATGGCAACCTTCCGAACAATGATGCAACTGTTACAATACAAGTGGGGCCTGATATTTCATTTACGACCACGAATGTGGACCCGGCTTGCAATAATGGAACAAACGGATCAATCACTTTCAATGCTAGCGGAGGTAACGGAACATTGCTGTATTCCATTACAGGAGCTGCCGGCACCTACCAGGCATCCAATTCATTTACCGGGCTTTCAGCAGGCGTTTATAACCTGGCAGTAAAGGATGCAGGTGGCTATATAAAGACTGGCACCACAACGCTCAATAATCCTGCCCTGATCGTTGTAAGTGGAATAATCCCGGCATTGACTTATAATACAGCCATGGTAGCTGCCATCTTCACCAGGACCGGAGGTACAGGAGGAGTTAACTGGTCAGCTACGGGTCTTCCGGCCGGGCTGAACATCAATGCTTCATCCGGGGCTGTTACAGGTACCCCTTCAGTGACAGGATCATTTAATGCAACCATTACAGCTACAGATGTCAACGGGTGTACAGGATTAAAAAATGTTACCATCCTGGTGGCGCCGAAACTTTCCAATGATAGTTATAATGCAGTAGTCGGTAACACACAACTTGTTGCCAATAGCCATTCCACTCCGTTAACACCGTATACAACTGATGTAACAAATATTATCGGCAACGATGCTGCAGATGTTACTATAATCATAACGGCTGTTACTGGTGCAGCTACCACAGCCGGAGGGATCATTACAATTGATGCGACCGGAAAATTTATCTATTCTCCACCCGTCGGATTGACCGGTACCGATAGCTATATTTATACCGGTACGGCCAACGGGGTGGCTGCTACAGCCACCATAAGCTTTACCATTTCCAATATGGTCTGGTATGTAAACAATACCTATGCGGGAGGCAATGGGCCAGCCAATGGAACTTCTGCAAGACCCTATACAGATATGACGAGTGCCGCCACTGCATCGGCAGTTAACCAGGTGATCTATGTCCATACTGGATCCGGTAATACAACCGGCAATACCCTTCTTAAATCCGGACAAACGCTACGGGGAGGAGGTAATGCCCTTAGTCTTGGTGCGCTGTCCATAGCAGCTGGCACAAAACCCACGCTGTCTGGAACCGTTACACTGGCAAATAATATCATAGCCGATGGTTTTGATATGAATACGGGCACATCTACTGCGATTACCTCATCCGGGGCGACCACCGTAACAGTGAATACCGGAAATATTATTACCAGTGGTGCTGCAAACGCCATTAGCCTGACCAATACAACCGGCACATTAACTATCGCCGGAGGAACCCAGACCAATTCAACAGGTGCTACTTTCAATATTAGTGGAGGAACTGCGGATATGACCTATAGTGGTACTGTTTCCCAGGCTGCCAATGCCCCCATACTTTCAGTGGCCGCTGGACATTCAGGTACACTGACTTTTCAAACGGGTACCCTGTCAGCCACCAACGGGACTGGTCTCCAATTTGATAATGCCGATGGTATTTATAATTTCAATGGCAGCACCACGCTCAACGGGGGAGATGCCGGGGTCGATATTCTGAACGGATCAACTGGTAGTTTTAATTTTTCAACCAATACATCGGTTACCAATCCAACCGGTACTGCTTTTAACCTGGGAGGGGCTACCGCAAGCAATGCTACGGTCACTTACAGCGGAGCCATATCGGATAATACCGGATATGCCATAGACATAGATAACCATGATGCTGGCATCATCACTTTTCAGACAGGATCACTTACCTCAACGGGAACAGGTCTCCGGGTAAGAAATTGTAACGGAGGAACTATCAACTTTAATAACCCCGTGAAATCCATCAGCACTGGCGCCAGTACAGCGATTGACCTGACTACCTCCAACGCGGGAGTTTCCATCAATTTTGGCAATGGAGGACTGGCGATCACAACGACCTCAGGAACCGGATTTAATGCTACAGGAGGTGGCACGATCAGTGTTACGACAGGAACAAACAATAACACAATCAGTTCCACGACAGGTAATGCCCTGAATATTTCCAATACCACAATCGCAGCCGGAGGTGTAACCTTCAGGAGTATATCTTCCAATGGCGCCGCTACCGGGATAATATTGAATAACACCGGGGCAGGCGGCTTTACGGTCTCCGGTGATGGTGGCGGGGCAAGCAATGCTTCTGGCGGTACAATCAGTAACTCAACAGGTATCGGCATATCTCTTACTTCAGCCAGTAATGTAAGTCTTGGATATATGAATGTACAGGGAAGCGCTGATGCAGGTATCAAGGGGATCAGCATTACTAATTTCACCCTGAACAGGTCCAATGTAACCAGTAATGGCAACAGCACGGCAGATGAAGGCATACAGTTTGGCGAGTTTTCCGGATCGACTTTGGGCGTTACCGGAACCCTGACGATCAGCAATAGTAATGTCAGTTCCAACGCACATAATAACATACATTTCCGGAACACTTCAGGTGTTTTATCCGCTTTTACGGTCACCAACAGCAGTTTCAACAATGCAACAGGGCCTAATGCAGCGAATTCTTTTTTGCTGGAGATGTCAGGGACAGCCGAACTAACCACAGGAACCATATCCGGGTGCACTTTCAGCAATAGTTCCCCACAAAGAGGGCTGGAAGTACAGGTTCATGAAAATGCCACGATTGGAAAAACGGCAGTGGCCGGGGTGCTGATCGTCCAGAACAACACCTTCACCAATAATGGCATTCACGCAAGTTTCACCCAGGATGTGGCAGGTAATATGAGTTTTCGATTTCTGAATAATGGCACCGCCGGGTCGCCGATGACGGGCAGTATACTACAGGCACTGAATGTGTTTTCTTCTTCTACTTCCACAGGGGGTACATTAACCGGCCGGATACAGGGAAATTATATTGGTAATCCCGCTGTAGCGGGCTCAGGATCTACTCAAGGTTCAGGTATCCGCATATTAATCCAGGGCAGGACCGCAGGTACATTTACCATTGATGCCAATACGATCAGGCAAGTGGGTAGTACCAGTGGTTCCAGAGGAATGGATATACAATTCCTTGGGCCAATTGCTACGGGTCAACCCATTACGCAAAGCGACATAACTATTACGAATAATTTTGTACAAACTGACGCACCCGGGGCAACATTTCCTTTAGCTGCCATCTTCCTGTCCGCAGACAACCAGGGTAGCCCGGCGAGGGTTCGTGCTGATATCAGGAGCAATACCGTTCCTTCTACGGGCAGTTTCGATTATCCAAGCTTTGATGGCAATGGAGGTCAGTTGGTCTATATCATTGCAACAGGAGGTGCGGTAGCGCAACTGGTGGATAATGCACCAGCCAGTGCTAACGCTATGGCTGAATTACAGAGCCATAATACAGGTCTGATGTATGCAGATGCTACCGTCGCATTGATCAGCGGGCCCATTAATACGGCTTTCTTAAGGTTTCTAAAATTTCAACCCTTCTTTAGCAGACCGATGTATGCGACGGATACGGATAAATCGTTCAGGGAGTTACCGGGAGACTTAGTTATTAGAGGCCACTTTAGCGATAACCGGGGACAGTTCTTTCTGAAAAATCGAAAATATTTGTTTGGATGTACACCGGAATTGGAAGAGCGGAAAGGGAATTTTTCATGAAAAAGTTCAACATTTAAATAAAGAAATTGCTATGTATACTAGCCGCATAAAACTATTTTTCATCAGCATTTTATTATTAGGTTCATTCAGCCAGTTGAAAGCACAATCTCTCAATCCTTATACGATTGGGACACTTCATCCCGGTGACAGCATGGTAATCTATTACGACGTTACCATTAATAACGGTTGCGGATGCGGACAAATATCTAATCAGGGAGTTGTGAGCGGTTCCAACTTTTCCTCCTTTAATACCGATGATCCCGATACAGGTGTTCCAGGGGATGCCACCCTCACTTTATTGAATATGTTTCCGCTTCCTGTTCATTTGTTGGAAGTAAAGGCAGCCTATCAGCAAAATGTAGTCAATATTTCCTGGAAAGTGGTCAATGAAGAAAATATGGTCCGCTATGAAGTGGAAAAAAGTTATGATGGCAGAGTTTTTTCAAAAATTGGAGAAGTCAGCGCAGTCAATAACCCCGGGCCAGCCAACTACAGTTTCACAGATTTGGGTATGCTTGGCACCATTAACTTTTACCGCCTGCGGTATACGGATCTCAGTTCCACAAAATATAGCGCCATTATAAGGGTCAATGTGAATACGAGTAAAAGCAGTGTAAAGGTATACCCCAACCCGGTGATACAATCCAGTATCGGGCTGCAATGGACGAATGCTGAAAAGGGGAATTACAGTTTGTGTTTCTACAATAATCTTGGGCAGATGGTATATACGACAATGCTTTTCCATGAAGGAGGATCAGCAACAAGGTCATTCTCCCTGCCCACGCAATTAAGGAAAGGACTTTACCATCTGCAGATCCGTTCAGGAAGAGAGACATACACTGAATTGCTGATTATTCAGTAATAACTAAAGGTGCTCTGTAATATGTTTATATCTTTTACCGATAGGTATTGGGATGCCGTTCACCTCAACTGTTTCAGCTGTATAAGAGTCAATTCTCCTGGTTGATACAATAAAGGAACGGTGTACGCGGATAAACTGACGGATCGGTAAAAGCGCTTCAATCTCATGGGTGCTCATTTTGGATGTATGCTCACCCCGGGTAGTAACAATCCTGACATACTCCTTTTGGCTTTCTATGTAAATGATTTCGGAGAAAAGAATCTTCACTTTTTTCTTTTGGGCGGTTATAAAAAGATGTTCTCTTTCTTCGTAATTGAAAGCGGAAATTTGCCTTTCAATTTGTGCCTTCTTTACTTTGGAAACTGCCGTTAAAAAACGTTCAAGGTCGAATGGCTTGACCAGGTAATCACTTACATTGAGATCATATCCTTCTACCGCATACTGATGATAGGCTGTAGTGATAATCACCGCAGGAGGATGGGTAAGCGTTCGCAGGAAGGTCATTCCTTTCAGCCGGGGCAGGTGAATATCTAAAAAGATAAGGTGAATCGTATTTTGGCTCAGGTATTCGCCCACTAAGAGGGCGTTCTTAAATGTATGCTTTAATTCCAGATAAGGTACCTGGGATATATACCTGGTCAGCATTTTCGATGCCAATGGCTCATCCTCAATGATGATACAATTCGTTTTTGACATGACTGGCAAGGTTTATCTTTAATGTTGCAGTGTACTCGGAATCGTTTCTTTGAAGTATAAGATCATAATCAGTATAAAGCAGTTCCAATTGTCGCCGCAAATTCGGAAGCCCGATATTTTTTGTATTCTCTGGTGATCCGGTTTTTTTGCCTGTGGAATTTCTCACTACAAAAGTCAGATACTGTTGTTCGTCAACCATAAGAGTAACATCTAGAAAAGGAACTGCGCTAGTTTCCGATACTCCATGTTTAAATGCATTCTGGACCAGCGGTATGAGCAAGAGCGGGGGCAATTGATACTCGTGGTCTCGCAGGCTATAGGAAACAGTAATATTCAAAGAATCATCATAGCGCAGCTTTTCAAGAGCAATGTAATCGGTAACAATTTTCCATTCCTGTTCGAGCGGGATATTAGGAACATTTGTCTCGTATAACATATACCGAAGAATTTTTGAAAGTCTCAGGATGGATTCGGGGGCCAGGTCTGATTTCTCTTGCGCTAAAGAATAAATATTATTGAGCGTATTGAACAAAAAATGAGGATTGGTCTGTGACTTCAGGTAATTTAATTCCTCCTGTTGTTTTTCAATTACCAGTTGCTGGGCGGATTGTCTTAATTGAATATAGTTATAGATATGCTTTGCAATACCAAATATTAGAATGGTGAATACTCCATAAGAAGATTGGTTGAGTACTCCAGTCAATACCGATGGGTAAGTGATAAAGGGTACATAAATATGTAGCAGGATGCATGCATGCCTGAAGCCGAACCAACCAAAGGAATATAGGAAGACCATCGCCAGTATAATGAGAATAGAAGGCAGTATCTTTTTTCTGTTCAGTTTTATATTTTGCAACACATATTCATAGAAAATGAAGTTCAGCGCAGCGAAATACAGGGAAAGCCAAAAAGCGTTGACAGACCGGACAAAAAAAGTCTCCCGGTAGTTGAAATAAGCGTTTAGCGGAAACAACAAAAAAAAGCCAAGACTAATCCAGGTGTAAAAAATGATTTTTTTTTTGGCAATGGTAAATCCCATTTTCTTTTGAATTAAAAATATCGTTAAATTGATATTTTTTAAATTTTGTCAACAAACGGATGATTTGTGTAAACGAAATGACTCTAAACGTCAACGAAGGCTAAAAAATATTACGGTATTAAATAAATTAGTGAGGTGAGGGAAGTATTTCTTATTAGTATGACCAAGTTCAGGTTATTAATTCAATTCAAGCTCATCTATTGAATCATGTTCGCCTTTATGAGTTCCATCAGTTCTGTTTTATAACTCTCCCCGATCTGGATATCTGTAATTACGTTTTTTAATCTTACCAAATTCCCTTCAATGCCTGTAATTTTCGGTATGGATATGATATAGGATTTGTGCACCCTGATGAATCGTTTTTTTGGCAGGCGTTCTTCCAGTTCTTTCATGCTGGTAAATACAAGCGTTTTATGGCCCCCGCAATGGATGGCCATATAGTTTTTCAGGCTTTCGATAAAATCAATATCAGCTAAATTTATTTTGAGAAGTTTTCCCTTGGATTCTGTTTTGACAAAAATATACTCCTCTTCTGCGGCCTCCTGTTGTGCGGCCGCAGGGATCTGCTCAACGACTTTTTGTACAGCTGCAAGGAAGCGCGGCAAACGGATCGGCTTTAATAGATAATCTACCACATACAGTTCATACCCTTCCAGCGCAAATTCGCTATAGGCCGTGGTCAGGATTACCTTACATTTTCCCTTGATGGCTTTAATAAAGTCTATGCCGGAAAGCTCCGGCATTTGAATGTCCAGGAATACAAGGTCAATTTTTTGTTCACCGACCACCTTCAAGGCTTCCATCGGGTTGGTAAAACAGCCCTCCAGTTTCAGGTGCGGGGTTTGTTGAACATAATGCACAAGAATGTCAATAGCGTGTTGCTCATCGTCAACAATAATACAATGTATCATAGTTTGTCAATTGTTAATTCGGTGGTATAGAATTCGGGCTCGTCGGTTACAATGAATTTGTAATTGTCGCCATAAGCGAGGTCCAGCCTTTTCTTGATATTTTCCAGGCCTATTCCAGTAGATAATTGTACGGGTCCAGTTCTTTTTTTGTTCCTGCAATAAAAATATAGCTTACTTCCCTGGATGTTCACTTTAATAGCAATAGGATACTCCTGGTTTTTCAGGTCGCCATGCTTAAAGGCATTTTCTACCAGCGTTATCAAAACAAAGGGGATGATCATGGCGCCGTTAAGCGTACCAGTCATTTCAAAATTCACTTTCAACTGGTTGTTGTACCGGAGTTGGTTTATCCGGATGACATTGTGGACGTGTTCAATTTCATCTTTCAATAGTGCTTTTCCATCCTTTTGATTACCCTGGCTGAGCGCATAACGCATAATATCACTTAGTGTAAGTATTCCCTCCGATAATTCCGACGAAAAGGGAAGTGATTTGGCGTACAGGAAATTGAGGGTGTTGTGAAGGAAATGAGGATTGATCTGGGATTTTAAAAAATTGAAATTTGCCTGGGAAATTTGTGCTTCCAATAGCAATTTCTGGGCCTCTAGTATCCTTTTTTGTTTCAACGCCTCCCGCAAAACTGTGACATAGGCAAAAAGATAACTGAAGAGGAGCATGGGAATCATGTTCCCGACCATAGTAAAAAACATATGCCATAGGGACCTGTATTGATTGATCAAAGCACCGGGCAACCATGTGAAAAGGATACTATTATATAAAAAGGACACCAGGACGATCAGTCCGCTGATCTTTAAATAAGATAAATATTTCTTATTTGCCGTAATTAGGTTGTAATAGTAATTCAGTGTAAAGTAGAAGAAAACAACAAAGTAGATGAAGCCGAGCGGGGCCATTAAACTGCTGCCCGGAAACGGTTCGGCTTTTGGTTTAAGCTTTGTGGCTTCACTACTGCTGGCTGAATCTTTTGTTGCATAGTAAATTATGGCTGCTAAAATGGCAAAACATGTAAATCCCAGTAATACATGCCAGAAACGGTATCGTGTTTTAAACTTCATAGTTGAGATGTGAAGGTAGGAAAGCCGGTTAATTCAGCCCTTCAAGAGGCTTGCCTTTTCGTATTGGCAATAGCCTGTTTGGTATAACATTTTTCTTATTGCTTTTCCCCCGGCCTAGGTTTACAGTAAATACTATATGATGAAATACATGATCGTGCTATGGCTGGTGACAAGTACACTGATTTCCCAGGCACAACAAATAAATGGTTTAGTAAAAGACGAGAATGGTACCCCACTTAACGGCGCGACTGTCAGCCTGCTTAAAGAGAACGATTCTTCCACGGTAAAACTGGCCATAACAAAGGTAAATGGTTCCTATGTTTTCTCTGGAATTAAGGCAGGATCGTATAGGGTTATGGCTACTAATATTGGCTTCAAAGCTGCCTTCTCACCTGCATTTTCTTTTGGAACATCTGATATGACGGTACCGGAGATCAAACTGGTAAAGGTGACGGGTGACCTGGCGAATGTGACCGTTGTTGCAAGCAGACCAATCGTAGAAGTAAAAGCGGATAAAATGATCCTGAATGTGGAAGGGACTATCAATGCCGTTGGTTCAACTGCACTGGAATTATTGCGCAAATCCCCCGGTGTATTGCTTGACCAGGATGATAATATCAGTCTGGCCGGTAAAAACGGCGTGCAAGTATATATTGATGGCAGGGCAACACCATTATCGGGCCCCGATCTTGCCAACTACCTGAAGACCCTGCAGTCCTCGCAGATCGAAGCGATTGAACTTATCACTAATCCATCCGCAAAGTATGACGCAGCGGGCAATGCAGGTATAATCAACATCCGCCTGAAGAAGAACAAATCGCTTGGTGCCAATGGTTCAGTGAATGCAGGATGGAATATTGGAATAACCGCAAAATACAATACAGGGGCTTCATTGAATTATCGAAATAAAAGCATCAACATTTTTAGCACCTATAGTTTCAATTATGGCCCTACCGAACAAAAAATGGATGTGAACAGGACGGTGTTGGACAGCCTGTTTGATCAAAGGGGCACCATCCGGCAAGTCGGGAGGGCGCATAATTTCAAAGTTGGGGCTGATTATTCGATTAATAAAAAAAACAGCATCGGGGTGATGCTGAACGGGACACTGGCTGACCCGGAATTCAGTAATTACAGCAAGACCCTTATTTCAAACAGCACAACAAACACAGTTGACCGTATTTTGATTGCTGATAACAAAAACGATCTGAAGAGAAATAATGCAAATATCAACCTCAACTATAACTATGTCGATCCTGCGGGTACCAGTTTGGTACTGAATGCGGATCACGGTACTTACGACCTCAACAGCGATCAGTTCCAGCCTAATTATTATTATGATCCTTCAGGACAAACAATGCTGAACAGTGTGATTTACCATATGTATTCGCCTGCGAAGATTAATATCAATACCGTAAAGGGTGATTACGAGCAGAATTTCAAGAAAGGAAAGTTGTCGGTTGGTGCCAAAGTGGCCTGGGTAAAAACAGATAATAATTTCCAACGCTTCAATGTGACTAGTTCCGGGGAAGACCTTGATAAGGATCGCAGTAACCGTTTTGTTTACCGGGAAAATATAAATGCAGGGTATATCAGTTACAATCGTCAATACAAGACGTTCATGATCCAGGCGGGCCTACGCGGTGAACACACTGTCTCAGAAGGAGTGTCGGAGGGATTGAAATGGGACGGGGGTAGTTATGTTTCCAGTACAACTTCATTTAAAAGATCCTATACCAGCCTGTTCCCCAGTGCGGCCATTACTTTCAATAAGAACCCCATGAAGCAATGGAGCCTGACTTACAGCCGGCGAATTGACAGGCCAGCCTACCAGGACCTGAACCCCTTTGAATTCAAAATGGATGAATACACATTCATGAAGGGTAATGTAAATCTTCGCCCTCAGTATACTAATAGCTTTGGGATCACCCACACCTATAAATACAAACTGAATATATCCATTAATTACAGCCATGTTAATGATCTTTTTACCCAGATTATTGATACCACAGAAAAATCAAAGGCATTTGTTTCCAAGAAGAACCTGGCGACACAGGACATTGCCAGTTTAACTGTAAGCTATCCTTTTCAATATAAGAGCTATAGCCTGTTTACCAGTATGAGCAGTAATTATTCCAAGTACAAAGCGGATTTTGGAACGGGACGGAAAATCGATTTGAATGCTTTTGGCTTCAACCTATTCGTCCAGAACAGCCTGAAGTTTGCTAAAACATGGACAACAGAACTGAGCGGGTTTTTCAATGCCCCCACTATTTACCAGGGCAGTTTCAAGGGAAAATCTATTTATAGTATCGATGCAGGGTTATCCAAACAGGTTTTCAAAGGGAAGGCTACGATCAAGGCCGCCGTGAGCGATGTGTTTCATACCATGAGATTCAGGGCTACTTCCAATTTTGCAGGCCAAATGATGAAGATCAATTTTCTGGCAGAAACCCGGCAGTTCAAGCTCAGTTTTAATTACCGGTTTGGTAAGACCGGGGTGAAACCTCCCAAACAACGTGCAGGGGGTGCAGACGAAGAATTAAAGAGAGTACAGCAAAACGGCGGGATGATTGGGAATTAAAATGAAAGGAATGATCAGGCTGAATATAATTCTAAAACAAGCATTATGAAACATGTTCTTCTTTCAGTTGTACTTGCATTTACTGCAATCGTTGCTATCGCGCAAATGGATGTGCCATCTGTGGGCTTTAACCCAAGAGCTACTATTTCCGAAGAAGTAGGGATCACCAGTATCACTATTAACTATTCCAGACCCGGAGTAAAAGGCCGTGAGGGGAAAATATGGGGAGGAGTCGTTGCACCCGGATTCGGCACATTCAATTTTCTTACTGGCAAGATGACCAGCCCCTGGCGAGCTGGCGCCAATCAGGCCACCGTTATCAGTTTTGAACATGATGTAAAGGTGGAAGGAAAAGATATAAAGGCAGGATCTTATGCTCTTTTTATGGCAGTGATTCCTGATAGTGCTACCATCATATTTTCCAGACAAACGGAAGCCTGGGGAAGTTTTTATTATAAACCGGAATATGATGTGTTAAGGGTACGGGTAAAACCAGTACCACTGGATAAGTCCGTGGAATGGTTAAAGTACGAAGTTATCGGGCATGAAGAAAAAAGCTGCGTAATTGCGATGCAATGGGAGAAATTATCTGTTCCATTTAAAGTGGAAGTGGATGTTGACAATATTGTTGTTGCAAGACTCAGAGAGGAGTTGACTGGAGCAAAGGGTTTTCTCAGTGCCAACAACCTACAGGCCTCCGCCTACTGCTTCGACAGGGGTATTAATATGGAGGAGGCGCTGAACTGGGCCCAAAGGGCGGTTACCGGCCGTCCGTTTGCACAATCGGGGTTTGACAGTTATCAAAACCTGGCATATGGATATGGAAAATTAAACCGGGTGCCACAGGCTGACTCGGTGATGGATGAAGGACTGTCCATAGCAAATATCAACCAGTATTTGGGCTATAGCAGGGCGCTAATTGCAGAAAAGCGTAGTGACCGGGCCATCAAAGTAATGCTGGGTGCAAAGACAAAATTTGGTGATGTATATCCCGTAAACAATGGGCTGTCCTACGCTTATTCAGCAAAGGGAGATTTTACAAAGGCGTTGGAATTTGCGAGTAAAGCATTGGCCCAGGCAAGTTCAGTCCAGGCGAAGGGGGCAGTGGTTGCGAATATTGAGAAACTGAAGGCAGGAAGGGATATCAATCAGTAATGCTGGCGATGGAAATTGAAAAGTGAAGTAAGATGTGTGAACCTCCCTTAACAGAGAATAAAGCAGATTTTTCGGCTAACAATAAACTACACGATCATGAGAAAAATTATTGCCTTTTTTGCTTTTATGGTTCCTGTTCTCATTCAGGCTCAGGATACGAATTTAAAAAAGGATTATAAGCCTAAAACAGCGATAGCAGTGATTGGAGGAATTCAGTCCAATCATAATCTGAATCTTTCAGCGCCGGTATATGGGTTTGAAATCTCCATGGAATGTCCACTTATTCATACTCAAAAAAGCCGCATCAGGCAACAATTCAGCTTTGTGCGACAGGAGGACAAGATCTATAAATCAATGGCGGCTGAAATTCATCCACAATACAAGATAATTAACGGGCATTTACTTGAACTGGGTGTGGGACCAAGTGTTGGTGTATTATTTTCAGGTTCAATGGAAGACAGGAAAGCTCTCTTTAGTTATGGACTTGGGGCAAGTTTTGCATTGCAATTCAGGAAATTCAGTATTGGACTGGAGAGCCGCTATGCGTTAACAAAGAAAGTATCTTTTATGGATATCAATAAGGAGTCCACACGATATGTAAACCTGAATAACCTGAGAAGCATCCTGAAAATAGGTTACAAATTGTATAAATAGAATCAGTACAAAGTCACATTTAATTAGTCATCGTGGAAAAGAATATAGTTTCTCTAAGAAGAACAGCAAGGCTGGCCGGGTTATTATATCTAATCTGGGTTATAACCGGTCTTTACGGCTTAATGTATGTTCCATCACAAACAATGGTAAAGAATGATACTGCAGCTACTGCCAATAAGATTCTTGACAACGAGTTGCTATTTCGCAGCGGTATCATCAATGACCTCATCAGTATAACCATTGGTATTTTTTTGATTATGGCTCTTTACCGGTTATTGAAAGGGGTAAATGAGTATCAGGCCAAACTTATGTTTGCCTTGTTGTTCGTAACATTTCCGGTCGCTTTTATTATGGATGCTTTCAATATTGCCTCCCTGATGATTTTAAAGGGAGATGTACTGAAAACCCTTGAACTTAGTCAGCGTCAGGACCTGGCAATGTTTTTCTTTAAATTAAGTAACTATGGGTCGATAACCCTGGAATTGTTCTGGGGGCTCTGGTTGATCCCATTTGGTCAATTGGTTTATAAATCAGGCTTTATTCCCCGCATTTTGGGGGTATTCCTGGTTGTTAATGGTATCACTTACATGATACATTGTTTTACATCACTGCTGTTTCCCGACTACCAGGATCTTGTCCGACAAATTGCTACACCTTTTTGGGTCTTAGGGGAGATTACAATAACGTTATGGCTTTTAATTAAAGGAGTAAAGAATATTCCGGGGAGTAAGACAAGCGAAACATTTCACGATGCATGAACCTGACCGGAGGAATAGCGGCTTAAGGTAGGATATGCACCGTCAAGGAGGTGTAAGTATAAGATAAGACTTAGCTTCAGCTATTAAGCATTTTTTAGAATCATGAATAGTTGAGAAATATCAGAGGTATGAAAAAAATACAACTAGGTACCAATTTTGCCATATATCTGCTTTTTTTTGGTGTTGCAATGGTGGAAGCTTTTCAATCCAGAAACTGGCTAAAGTGTGTTTTCTGGTTGGCAATAGGAATTGTTTTCTTTATTGCAGATAACCTCAGAAAGGATATTAATAAATAATGCAGGATTCGTAGTAAATGATTTAAACGAATGAAAGCTGTAGTTTGCTATAATACTATTGACTTTTCAAGCCCGATACACAGGAAACATTTGTCCTGAATCAGTAGACTTTCCGGAATCCAAAACCCAATTGAATGAACAGAAACCAGACGGCAGACTTTAATTTTAAAAGCAGATATCCAAGAGCACTTCAGAACCCAAAGCAAAAGGTATATGTGCCGCTTTTCATCCGTTGCAATTGATTTAAAGGCTGATAGGGTAGGTTCAGAGAAAATGGGGGTTTGGAATATCGCAACATATGCACTGTCCGTTCAAATTCAATTCTATTTATTTGATAACGGGGTGTGCTAATCATCTGTCAGCCCAGGCAACACTTGTTCCTTTTGCCACTTAGCATCTAATCCATGCCTTCCATCCAAAATAGTATTTGTATCGTACGATTAATATCGTACCTTGGATTTATGGCAAAGAAACCCAGTCAAAAACTCAGCATGGAACCCACAAAGGCGGAGTTGGAAATTTTACAAGTGTTATGGAGTTATGGCCCTTCAACAGTCCGTCTTGTACACGAAGAATTAAGTAAGCAAAAGGAAGTTGTTTATACCTCCATACTAAAGCAAATGCAGTTGATGGTGGAAAAAGGTTTATTAAATCGGGATGAATCTGCCATGAAACATGTGTATGGCGCTGCCGACAAGGAAGAAAGTGTGAAAGAGCATTTTCTGCAGAAATTCATTGATTCTTTTTACAACGGCTCGCCTGGCAAACTCGTAATGCAATTACTGGGTAACCGTAAGACCTCTAAGCAGGATATCGAGAATGTACGTCAGCTATTAAAGAAGTTGGAAGAAAAATAACTAAAACGCTTGTTATGAATACCGATTTTTTAAACGAGATTATCAGGGTCGCCTGCCTGTCTTTTTTTCATTCAATATGGCAGGGATTAGTTTTGACGCTTGTGATGGCTCTTTTATTACGGGTTACAGAAAAATGGGGACCAGTATTCCGGTACAGATTGCTTGGGATGGGCTATATTTTATTTGTGGGGAGTTTTATCTGGACATTCTTTGTTCAGTACCACCAGGTTTCATTTCTCGTACAGGAGGATGGCTTTACAGCAGTAGGGACTATTGCATCACAGCAGTCTGAAAGACCCGGTGCATTGTCGAACATTATTTCCTGGCTGGAAGAAAACGCATTTTTGCTTATGGGTTTCTGGCTACTTGTGTTCATATTGAAATCTCTGCTAATGATTCGATCCCTGGTATCAATACATTATTTAAGAAATAAGGATCTTTTTGATATTCCCGATGAGTGGAGAAACAGATGGGACTTAATTCTATCCCGGTTGAATTTCACACGCATTCCCGGTCTTTATCAGTCAGGCAAGATTCATCAACCGATGGTTATTGGCTGGATCAAGCCGGTTATCTTTGTCCCGGTTGGCTTTTTTGCAAGACTTAGTCCCCGGGAGGCAGAGGCTATCCTTTTACACGAACTGGCCCATATTAAACGATACGATTATTTTGTCAACCTGCTACAGGTGGTGATTGGAAACCTGTTCTTTTTTAATCCATTTATTTACTGGCTTTCACTGATGACCCGAAAAGAAAGGGAATTCTGCAGTGACCAATGGGCGGCTGAAAGACTTCAGGATAAGACAATTCTGATTAAGGCATTATTGTCTTTTGAGGTCCAGTCGTATAACCGGTATACAATGGCATTTAACAGTGGATCTTATCCATTAACGCAAAGGGCAGAACGTCTTCTACAAGATACCAGGAGACCAATATCAGTTACGGCTGGTATGTTCTTGTTCGCTTTACCGACCATGTTCTTATTTTATTGTTTAACTCAATTGCCTTTCAATCGTCAAAAAGAAAGCAATGTATTTTCCCCAAGTTCGCCAAATATACCGGGACCTAATTCAGGCTATAACAGAAAACCAGTTGATACTAAAGCAGTTCCCTTTACTGCAAATCAGCTGGGTAAAGAAAAAGGTAGGGCTAATCAAGAAACCGGATTTTCACTATCTGGTAAGGATACGGTCCCACCCGGTGCTTCCAAGGATTGGATTGACGGGTATAATGCTGCCAAAAACCGTGGCAATATTCCGAGGGCAGCAAAATACAAAATTGAAAAATCAGTTGCGCCTCAAAAGGACAGCACAGTTAAAATTACCCGTCGACCTGAGATTTCGGACAAAGAAAAAATATCTAGAAAGCTGAGTGAAAGCCGGCTTCTAAAAAGGTCAGGTTAATTACCTAATTCACTATTCATATAGGCAAAGAGCCTTTTGGTAAAACGTATTTCCTCAGAAAAGTGAAGGATTATATGTTTATGCCCAAACTGTGTGATTTAATAACTATAAAGACCTTAAAATGAACGTAACTAAGAAATTGACCAGAACCGCAGGATTTCTATACCTGATAATGATTGTAACAGGTGGATTTGCCGAAGCTTTTGTAAGAGGAGGATTAACAGTGCATGGTGATCCTGCTGCTACTGCCCGTAATATCCTGGAGTCAGAACAGATGTATCGGTTAGGATTTGTCGCAGATCTTATCTGCATTATTGCAACTACGTTCCTTTCGCTTATTTTTTATTACTTATTTAAACCGGTAAACAAGTTTCTTTCATCGATGGCACTGCTCTTTTCTATCCTTGCGAGTGCCGTGATGACGGCTAACCTGATACATCAGTTTGCGCCTTTATTGCTTTTGCATAATACAGCGTATCAACAGGCATTTAGCATTGAACAGTTACAAACACAATCGCTGTTCTTCCTGAATTTGCAATCCCAGGGTTATAATATCAGCCTGCTTTTGTTTGCGTTTTATTTTCCAATTATCGGATGGCTCGTATATAAATCGAATTCCCTGCCAAAGGTATTAGGTGTCATCTATACCCTGGCTGGTGTAGGATATCTTGCTAACAGCCTTGCGTGGTTTCTTGCCCCCCAATTAGCCGGCCATCTTTTTCCTTATGTTTTGCTACCGGCCTTTATAGGAGAAGTATCAATGAGCCTTTGGTTAATATTTAAAGGAGTAAAAGCACCGGAAATGAGTGTTGGTTAAGCTACCTGAGAAAGGTGATAGTGAATCGAAGTCAGCTACGAAACTTAATTATCAAAAGAGATGAAAGGTTCCAATACAGATATAATTCATCAAAATGAATTGCACTTTGAACCGTTGACAAAAAGTAACTGGCACCTGTTTGTTGAGCTTTTTGGTGATAAGGGAGCTTGTGGAAATTGTTGGTGCATGTCTTTCAGGCTTACAAAAAAGGATTTTGATGCAGGGAAAAGTAATGGCGGAAATAAGAAAGCAATGAAAGGGATCGTGTGGTCAAAAAGGCCATCTGGGGTTCTGGCAATTTATAAGGGCATTGCCATCGCCTGGTGTGCTTTTGCACCCAGGGAGGATTTTGTGAAACTTGAGAATTCCAGGGTACATAAACGAATTGACAACAGGCAGGTTTGGTCAATTCCCTGCACATTTATTCGTAAAGAATACCGGAGGCAGGGTGTGTCAGTCCAACTCTTAAAGGGGGTCGTGAAATATGCCGGTGAAAACGGAATAAAGATAATTGAGGCTTATCCCGCCATCCCAACAAAAGAATCATTACCCGATGCTTTTGCATGGATTGGGTTGTATAAATCATTTGAACGGGCAGGGTTTAAAATCGTTGACAATACCTCTGCAAACAGGCCCATGGTACGCTTTTATATTTGAAACAATGAAAATGAACTTAGCAATCAATAAAAAGAAACTTAGAAGATATTTAATCATAGCTCCGTTAGTAATAATTATTGGTGTTCTTGCATTTTATCAGCTATTTTATAAATCGCCGAGAGTCGATAACGGGATCGCTAAGCTGCAAATGATATTTGATAAGCACAAACATTTTGTTACAAGCGTTCGATTTAGCCCTGATGACTCCTTACTGATTACAAGCAGCATTGACAGCACAATAAAAATATGGAAGAAAACCTCAGGTGAAATTATCCGCGAAATAAAACAACCTTCAGGTATTGCGTATATGGATCTTAGTAAAGACGGTAAATATATTGTTACCGGCGGCTATGATTCTATTGTTAGATTATTTACAACGAATGAAGGCGGATTGGTAAAGGAATTTAAGGGACATAATGGAACGGTATGGCATGTTGCAATCAGTAATGATAACAAGAAGATTGCAAGCGGAGGAAATGACGCAGTTGTAAATATTTGGGATGTTGAGACCGGGGATTTACTGCACAAGTTAAAAGGACATGACCGTATTGTTTGGTCAGTTAAATTCAGTCCAGATGGATTGCAAGTTGTTTCATCAAGTTTTGATTATTCTATTAAACTATGGAATGTAAGTGATGGCAGGTTAATTTGGGATAACAAGGAGCACAGGGAAACTGTAGTAGATATTGCATTTAGTCATGATGGTAAAATGCTGGCTAGTACCAGTGATGACAAAACCATCAAGATTTGGAATGTAGCAGATCAAAAGCTTATAAGAACGATGAAAGTTGCGGAGCATGTCCAGGCAGTTGCTTTCAGTCCGGATGATAAAAGAGTAATTACCGGAGGAAGAGATAAGCCCATGATTGGTGAGTTCTTACAACAAATATTTGGGGATTCGAAATTTAATCCAGGCGTTTCTTCCAGACTTTGGGATGTTGAATCGGGCAATTTACTTCAAACATTTTCTAAACATAGCAATGATGTCATGGATGTGGCCTACAGTCATGACGGTAATTGGATAGCGACTACGAGTACAGATAAAACCGTCGAACTATGGAAATTAAATGAACAAAAATAGCTAAGTGCATTAAAATTTACCTCAATTAGTTAAAGCGACCTATTACATATTTTAAAACCAAATATTATGAAACTTTCAATTTTCTTGCTGTTGATTCCCTTTTGGACATTTGGCCAGTCAGGTCTTGAAATTATAATGGCCAGCAATGAGAGGATAAAAAACCTTAAAACTATCAGTTATAATATCTACGACGAGAATACAATTGAAAAGGTGACGGCAGATGTAACGATTCAAAGAGGAGAAGATATCCCGGTTTTAGAGGCGAAAGTAAAGGTTAATGGCATTGTAATGAGTAATGCAGGGAGTAAGCAAATCAGTTTCAGCTTTAATGGACAAAGTTTTGATTTTATTGATGTAAAGACAAGCCAGATGACAAGGCTAGACAGCATCAGTTATAATAAGTTGGGCAGGACAGGACTGATGCAGTATACCTTATTGGCTTTGGCTCCTTATCGTCAAAAGGAGCCTTTTGAAATATTATTAAAACAACTCACAAAAGCAGAAAAACTGCAAGATACCCTGATCTATAATGTTCCCTGTTTTGCTATCAGGATCACAATGGAGGTTAATAGTGAGGCCATGGGAAAACAAACAATCGAATCAACCTGGTATATCGATAAGGAGAAATTCCTTATTTGTGGAAAAAAGTCAAAAACTAACCAACAGTTCCTCAAAATCAGATCAACAAATGAAGAATATACTAACGACTATTTCAGCCTTGCTGCCGTATCAGAAGTGAGGAAAATTACGGGGTTAGAACCTATAGGCGAAGGCTTACTCAAAGTCGGTTCAAAAGCTCCTGATTGGTCATTACCCTCTTCAGAGAATAAAGCACTAAGTCTAAGTGATTTTAAGGGCAAAGTAATACTATTGGATTTTTGGGGCACCTGGTGTATGCCGTGCTTAAAAGCAATGCCTGAGATCCAGGGAATCTCAGATCTGTTCAAAAATGAGCAGGTTGTTGTTATGGGTGTCTCGGTGGAAACGGAAAAAAATGCAGATCCAGTCGGTTATATGAAACGAAAGGGGTACACCTATACAACACTGACTGACGGGGCCAGGATCACAAAGGATTATAAAGTTGCAGAATTCCCAAGTATTTACCTGATCGATAAAGATGGGATAGTTATTCATGCCGAACACGGAGGAAACAGGGAGAATTTTAAAGAAGATATGATTGACAGGATTAAAAAAGCAATTAATAAATTATAAATGAAATGTTGTATGAAAGGAGGGTGTTTTTGCAATGAATGGATTACGAGGAAGCCAACGGCTTAAAAGCTTAAATATAATATCACGTTTAAATATATCAGTGTGAAACGGTTACTATTTTAGTGAACTAACTCATCGGAAACATCTACAACATGGTAGTATTTAGAAAAGCTGAAGAAGGAGATTGGCCAGTAATCAGGCAAATAGCTTATGAGACCTGGCCGGATACATTTGGACATATCATATCTGCTGATCAGTTGGACTATATGCTTGACCTGATTTACAGCGAGAAGTCCATCCGGAATCAAATATCCGAAAAAGGACACCATTTTATTTTAGCCAAATTAGGAGATGATCCTATTGGTTTTGTCTCTTATGAAAAGCATTATAATTCGGAGCCGCAATTAATGATTCATAAGTTTTACCTGCTTCCCGTGTTCCAGGGTTTGGGGATAGGAAGAAAGATACTCGATTTACTTTCCAAAATTGGAATAGAATGCAACGATTGCCAACTGCGCCTTAAAGTCTATCACAAGAACGATAAGGCAATAGGGTTCTATGAAAAATATGGGTTTAAAAATATTGGAACAGAGACGACTGACATCGGAAATAGTTACAGCATTCTGGATCATGTAATGGTGAAACCGTTATTGTCAGATGGTACGAATTAATATCTGTCAAGAGTACAGTTAGAAGGGGCAGAAATAAGGAATGTAACATTTAGCATGTACTATTAAGTGTCATGATTTATGTATAAAACATTCTTCTCTAAAAATGAACATATGACACAATCCGCTAGCTCACAGACACAGCAGAAGCCAAAAAGGCAATCTTGTTTTAGCCATGCGTTCTTGTAATAGAATGCTCTTATTTAGAAATTAAAGTCACGATAAACGAAAAATAAGTATATGAAAAAGATAGCTATGCTAATGGTCATTTTCTTAACTATGATTTTGCCGGGGATTTCTCAAAAAGCAGATACGGTCGTAATTGATGCTTCTAAAATCGACACCAGGGTATTAATCCCAGGCACACACCGGTATTTGGTGTACTTTAAATTAGGCAAAGACAGCAGCCGGAAAATGTATCAGCTTTGGTCCCGGTCAATTGCCTTTATTCAGTATGAAAACAAGGAGGCTGTTTCTGTTACCCAGGAATGGGAAGACAACGATACTGTTGTTCATAAAACGTATTCAGTACTTAACCGGGATGATTTTGCCACCCTGTACCACGAGTCCTGGTGGAAAAAGACTGGAAAAGCCACTTTTGATTTCTTAAAAAAGGAGGCTAAAGACAGAGATATTCTGCTCAATAGGAAAACTGACTCCAATAGTATTAAACAGCAAAAGGCATTTGAATCAGCCTGTTCACAATACTTTCTGAACTGGCATCTAGATCTTGAAGTATTTCCCTTGCTTCCTTATAAAGATGGGGTAACATTCAGAATTAACTTTTATGACCCTGGTTTCGGTCCACCAAAGTATGTGGATTATACCGTCGTTGGAAGCGGAAATCTTCCTGGCTTCAATAATCAAAAAATAGATTGCTGGTTATTAAGGCATGGGAGTCTTCCCCGGAACCAGGAAACTTTCTGGATAAGTAAGCAAACCAGGGAAGTGTTAAAACTGGAACAAGAGTTTGCAGGCAGCAGAGGCAGGTATAAGATAAAACTTGGATTCAGCTATTAAGTATTTCATCTGTAACATAGCTATTTTATGAAGAAAAATGTTATGAAAAATTTAAACCTGGGTACAAACTTTATGGTATTCCTGCTTTTTTTTGGCGTTGCTGCTCTGGAAGCATTTCAATCACGGAACTGGCTGAAGTGTATTTTCTGGCTGGCAATTGGAATTGTTTTCCTTGTTGCTGATAATCTTAAAAAGAATGCCAATAAATAAATTGAAGTATGAAGCATAATAAGTGGAAATTATTCACCTGGCCAATTTCTATTGAATACTTTGACAATAACTGGTTGGCCAAGTATGCTTGGAACTATCCGCTTTTTATTTTTTCAGCCGAAAATACAGGATGGGCATTGGCTGGTTTTACAGGGTTTACTTTGGAATCTCTTCCGACAAGAATGGTCAGACAAATGTTGCAAAAATCTTATACAACCATCACTCTGGCTCTAATGTTAGTGAGATTTTCTTCTTACAGAAGGTGAGGCCACATGCAAGGGTGTTAACAGTTAAACAGTAAAATAAAAATTGAGTAAACTTAAGAACAATTAAAATGAAAAAAGCAACAGTTTTAACAATTATGATTATAATGGCAGTATCAGCGTATACCCAAAAATTACCAGACAGAGTACTGCATTTTGCCGCCGGATACAGCAGGCATGGTAGTGGAGATATGAATGGAATATTGTTTGGAACAGAATATAGCAGGTACACATCGAAAAAAACATCTTTCAATTATTATTTCAGGGGAAGCATCAATAATGGCATTGACAGGATTATTATCAATAACTCAATTACAGGCACACGACAGGATGCTTCGATAAGATATACCACAGCGGGAGTCCAGTCAGGTATTAATGTGAGATATAGTTTTATCAGGAATCAACAACACGAGTTAGTGATTGGCCTTGGTGTATTCGGGAGGTATCAATCTGCATCAAACGGTTCGGACGGATATTCTCTTTACTATCCTGCTGTTACAGGAGTGCCCACCATTTTGGTTGAGTATAATAACAGAACCCCTCAGGAAACATATTCTGCAGGAGCACTTATTCAGTTTCAATACAATTTCACTTTTTCTAAAAATATAACTGTTGGATTGGCACCGGGTTTCCAAACTGATACAAATGGTGATGCTATACTGCAGGCAGTTCTAATTGTTGGAAAAAGATTCAGGTAAGTGTACGGGAGGCTTTTCAATCGAGGAAAAATTAAGGGATTCAAACCTCATCCGTCGGCTTTTTTGGGTTATCTCATTTCGCATGAAAGTCACCACAGGGGTCAAATCATATTATGTTTAAAGCAAGCAGGTCATCCTGTTGATAAAAAAATAGTATTTGGTCTTTGGGAGTAGGGAACAAAATAAAAATTATATTATGAAAAAGCAGAGCACAATTTTATTGCTATCTAAAACCGGAGTATGGGGAAAAGCAATTGTTATACTATTCCTGCTATCTAATTTAATATTTCCGGCATCTGCTCAACAATATGCAGATAAAAAATTGCTACTGAAAGTTGTACATTATGATATAGATCTACGCATTGATTATACAAACAGAAAACTATATTCTAAATGTGAGTTAACAGTACGGAATACATCTTCAACTAGAACTCAAATTATTCCATTGCTGCTATACCGGTTGATGAAAGTTTCATCAATAAAAGATGAAAAGGGTAATCCTATGTCATTTTCGCAAAGGGTATTATCTTTTGAAGATTTGGAAAGATACCAGGCGAATTATATAGAAATTAGTCCCGCCCGGCCGTTATTAAAAGGAGATACAAAGAAATTGATCATTGAATATGAAGGCTATCTTTTTGGTTTTACCGAAACAGGGATGGGATATGTGAGTGATAAAATTGATCCTGGATTTACTATTCTCCGTCCTGATTGCTTGGCTTTTCCGGAATTAGGCTATCCGTCCGATAAAGTAAACAGGCTGGCTGGTGTTGCGCCCAGTTTTAATTATACAATTAAGGTAAATGTACCTGATTCATTGGTTGTCGTGAACGGGGGTGAGTTAATAAACAGGAGATCTAAAAACGGGAATACCATTTATACCTACCGGAATACTAAACTGGCATGGCGTATAGATATTGCAATCGGTAAATATAAGATTATTGAAACTCCAATGTTAAAGATTTACTACCTGGAGCAGGACTCTGCGGGAGCTGAAACTGTTTTCAAGTATGCAAAGCGGACCATAGATCTTTATACAGGATGGTGGGGGCCGTTACAAGGTAACAATGTGTTTTCTGTTATTGAAATACCAAGCGGTTACGGTTCCCAGGCCGATGAAACATGTATTTTACAATCGGCTGACGTATTTCTCGACTCAACGGAAATGCGGCAGTTGTATCATGAGCTATCACATCTCTGGAATATAAACTCAAAAGATAAGTATTATCCAAGATGGAGTGAGGGACTTGCAACATTTATTGAATACCTCAGCATAGAAAAACTGGAAAACAGGCCTTACCTGGATTATGTCACTGAGTGGTACCTGAATCTGGTTAAAAAGGAAATAGCAGCAGACAGTCTGTTGAAAACAACTCCTTTTAATGAATTCGGCAAAAAGGGAATTCAGTCATATGCATACGAAATCGGGATGCTGATGTTCCGGGTCCTGTATGAAGTAATGGGTGAAGATGATTTTAATAAATGCCTGGCGAAGTATTACACTGACTATTACCTAACCGGTGCCACAACTGATCAGTTTGTTGAAACAAGTGTACGCATAGGCGGAAAAAACCTTGTTGCATTTTTCAAGGACTGGATGTACACTCCCCGCTACACCCAATTGATCAGTGAGGGACTAACAATCAAAGAAATAAGCAAGCGCTATATCCAATAGCAATCATCTAAACAATCTAAAAAAGGATATGAAATTAAGTTTATTGCTAATAGCATTTGCCCTGATGGGCACATCAGGCTTTTCTCAACTCAACGATAGTAAAAGCCTGACTACTGAATTTGACAAGTTACTTTCAGCAGAATTCAAACCCGGTGAACCCGGTGCTGCCATTCTGGTTTCCAGAAACGGCGAGATTATCTACAAGAAGGCATATGGAATGGCTAACCTTGAATTAAACATTCCTATGCAGGATAACAATGTTTTCTGGATTGCTTCGATTGGAAAACAATTTACAGCTATCGCCATATTACAGTTAATGGAACAGGGTAAATTAAATTTGCAGGATGAGATTACCCGGTTTATTCCTGATTATCCCACACAGGGAAATAAAATCACCATTGAACACTTGCTTACCCATACATCGGGTATTCATAATTACGCCGGTATGAAAGATCCCGAAAATAAGCTATCCGGCGATGTCTCGTTAAGTCAAGTGATTGACTTTTTTAAGAACCTGCCAATGCGTTTTGCACCTGGCACGAAATGGGAATACAGTAATTCCGGTTATTTACTTTTGGGTCATATTATCGAAAAAATTTCGGGCAAATCATATCCTCAATATCTTGAAGAAAACATTTTCAAGCCGCTTGGTATGGCCAATTCATTTTTTGCAGATAATAAAAGAATCATAAAAAACAGAGTGGGTGCTTATAGTGCAGGAGAAATGGGGTTTGAAAACTCCCGGTATTTGAACCCTACTATCATATACTCGGCTGGCGCCATACAATCCACTGTCGGAGATTTTTTTAAATGGCATCAGGCCGTTCATTCTTATAAATTGGTAAAAAAGGAAACATTGGAGAAAGCCTTTACGAATTATAAATTGGCGGATGGCAAAGAAACAGATTACGGCTATGGATGGAAGTTAGGTTTCGTTTATGAAAGTCCCTCGATTTGGCATGGTGGTTCTATCGAAGGATTTGGAAATATTGAAATCTATCTGCCCATGGAGGATGTATATGTAGTTGTTTTCTCAAATTGTGATTGTTATTATCCCAAAGATATTGCTGCAAAGCTGGCTGCCCTTACCGTTGGCAAACGATACGACTACCAGGAGATACGGATAGAAAGTTCCATCTTAAAAAAATATCCCGGGCTTTATGAAAATCAAAAAGCCCAGCAACGAATTATCAGCATCGCAGATAACAGGTTGTACTCACAACTTGGCCGGGGTCCTAAATCTGAACTAAAAGCTTACCAGCAGAATATGTTTTTCTTCAAAGATGATCTGTTGAAAACGATAGAATTTTCACGGAATCAAAAAGCGGGGGTTTCCGCATTAATCACAAAGAAACTGGATGGTATCGAGGTTTGGCAGAAAACCAATAAACCCCTGCCAGATTCAAACGGAATAAAAGTGGATGCAAAAATTCTGGAAACCTATGTGGGAGATTATGAAATTCCATCCGTTTTGCGATTATCCGTCAGTAGGGTAAAAGACAGGTTATTCATGAAGGCCGAGGGACAAGAGCAATTTGAAATATTTGCCGACTCGGTCAATAAATTCTTTACAAAAATCAATGATGCTGAATTTGAATTCGTTAAAGACGAATCGGGAAAAGTAACGAATGTGATCCTGAACCAGGGAGGACGAACGGCGGAAGCAAAGCGGGTGAAATAAAAAATGGTACTGCGATGAATGAAAGAAATACGCAACGTTTTTTATTCAAAACATAATTCCATAAAACAATTTATGCTGTTACTGCTCATTTCCTATACTGGTGAGAGCCAAACCGGAACTGAAAATTTGAAACTAAGCGCTGAAAAGATCAGTTCCCACAATAAAATCAGTTACAATGTTTACACCGAAAATGCATATAAAAAAATTACGGTAGATACGACTATTGAACGGGGCGACACCAATTCTTTGTATGAAGGATGCCGGTTAAAGGTAAAAGGTATCGCAGTGAGTGACCACGACTACGAACAAATTTGTTTTTGCCGAAAAAGGAACAAGCTTTGATTATATGAATATAATAACACAGAAGCGAGTGAATCTGGAGAATCCTGATTACAAAAAAAATTTGCAGTACGGATGATTCTGTATAACCAGATGATAGCTGCGCCATACTGGCCAATAATCCCGTATGTAAATATATTGGAACAACTGATTCATGCAGAAGTACGCAATGATATGGCTATTTACAGGAGGTCCTGTTGACTTATTAAAGTCATTATGGATGTAAATAGTCAAGCGAAGTGAAAGTTAAAAATGGAATCAGTATGGTTCATTAACAAAGAAAAAAAGCTAATCTGTGGCCACAAACCCAATCGGGAAAAGTATGTAGCATAATAATTCAGTGGATGAAGTGCTGACTAGATTAATAGTACAAAGTACACTGGGGTGATTAAAGCGGTGCTTACAGTTAATAAAATGGGCAATTTGTACCGTTCTGAATAGGTAAAACATTAGCACATTTTTTTTGATGAGTCAACAAAACATTTTTCGTTATAAGGAAGATCGTTGTAAACATTTGAAAATCACATCAATGCACTTGGTCCAAAAAAATATTTAGATCCGGTTCCGTTAAATAGCTTTACTTTTGATGCAGAGGAATAATGAAAAAATTTGTAGCAGCCATATTAGCCGTGTTATACCTAGGTACTTCTACCGGGGCTACAGTTCACATGCATTACTGCATGGGTGAACTGGCTGACTGGGGTTTGGGGCATAACCAATCCAAAACCTGCGGCAACTGCGGCATGGAGAAGTCTGAAGAAAAAGATAATGGCTGCTGCAAGGATGAGCATAAGTTTGTGAAGAATGATAATGATCAGAAAACCGCCGAGTCATTCGTTACCAATTTTACTCTCCAGGTTATTGATTTACCAATAGAGTATATGTCTGTATTGGATATTCCGATTTCTTCTGTCACTGAGAAACATCCAGTCAGCCACGCTCCACCCCGAAGTAGCGGCGTTGCGGTGTACATCCGCAATTGTACTTTCCTTATTTAGAGATTTTTTTAGTTTATGAGCCAGGTGTTCTTACGCCGGGCTATTGGCGTTTCTATATGCCCAAGTTTCCCTTTTTCAACACTTTAAAATAAAAAAAATGAAATCGCTTAAAATGCTGATGATGGCAACGTTAACCATCCTGTCTGTTTCTGTATTTGCCCAGGAAAAAGCAGGCAAAAAAGATACTTTAAAGCATGTCAAGCTTTATACCTGTACCATTCATGATACCGTGGCCGCCAAAAAACCAGGTAATTGCCCTATTTGCGGTATGAAACTGGAAAGATCAAAAAAGGAGCAAATGAAGGCAGAAGTTATGAAGAACTATTCCTGTCCTATGCATCTCAATGTGACCAGTGATAAACCGGGTAAATGCACCCAATGCGGAATGGATTTAACACTCTCACCAAAAGAAAAAATGAAAATGGAAGTAGTAAAAGCCTATGCCTGCCCCATGAAATGCGAAGGCGATAAAACATACACCAAAAATGGTAGATGCCCTAAATGCGGCATGGATTTAAAAGAAAAGAAAGAAGACCATAGCAATCACCAGCATTAATCAAATATAAAACGCAACTATGAACAAGATAATTTCAGCAATCGCAATTGTTTCTGTGTTTGTTTTTACAGCATGCAACAACAACAGCCCCAAGAAGGAACATGAGGGTCATGATATGAACAATATGAAAACCGACACAACGCAGCATGTTTCCTCAACTGATGATAAAGACATAAAGGCAATCACCGCAGTTTTTACTAATGTTGATTCTAAAGCTGCGGAAACCATCAAAGAAATAGTGGACCATTACCTGCATATCAAAAACGCACTGGCAAATGATAATGCCGGCGAGGCAGGCAGTGGTGCAAAAGCCATGGAAAATGCGATTGACAAATTGGATAAATCATTATTGAAAGCAGAACAAAAAGCCGCCTATGATGCCAACGAGGCAGAAATGAAAGAACATGCGGAACATATAGCTAAGAACGTGGACAATATTAAGCATCAGCGTTCACATTTTGTAATGATGAGTGAAGTAGTGTACGACCTGGTCAAGAACTTCGGCGCTGGCCGTCCGGTTTACCACGACCATTGCCCGATGGCAAGAGATAACCAGGGTGCCATGTGGATCAGTGAAGTAAAGGAAATCAGGAATCCCTATTTCGGTTCCCAAATGTTCAAGTGCGGAAGAGTGGAAGAAGTTATTAAATAATATTAAACCGAGACCATGGTTCAGAAACTGATTGAACTGGCTTTGCGCAACAGGCTGATTGTACTCCTTTTTGCAGGCGGCCTGTTTGCGTACGGCCTCTACTCTGTTAAGCAAAACCCAATTGATGCCATCCCTGATTTGAGCGAAAACCAAGTGATTGTTTTTACAGAGTGGATGGGGCGCAGCCCGCAGGTAATGGAAGACCAGGTTACTTATCCGCTGGTTAGTAACCTGCAGGGGATTCCAAAAATCAAAAACATTAGGGGTTCATCAATGTTCGGGATGAGTTTTGTGTATGTGATTTTTGAAGACAATGTGGATATCTACTGGGCAAGAACAAGAGTGCTTGAACGGTTAAACTTTGCCCAGCGTTTATTGCCGCAAGGGGTAACACCAACACTAGGACCTGATGGTACAGGGGTTGGTCATATTTACTGGTATCATCTTGATGCCCCTAAAATGGATCTGGGCGAGCAAAGAGCCTTACAGGACTGGTATATCAAGTTTGCTTTGCAAACTGTGCCAGGTGTGGCTGAAGTGGCGTCATTTGGCGGTTTTGAAAAGCAGTACCAGTTGGTAGTGGACCCGGTGAAATTGCAGTATTACAATATCTCTCTGATGGATGTAATGAACAAAGTAAAAGCCAATAACAATGATGTGGGGGGACGGAAATTTGAAATGGCAGATATGGCCTATATCATTCGTGGTTTGGGCTACATCAAAAGCAAGGAAGATGTGGAGAATATTGCACTGGCCAATTACAACGGTATTCCTGTAAGAGTAAAAGATATTGGCTCTGTTCAAATGGGGGGTGATTTACGTCTGGGCATTTTTGACATGGATGGGAAAGGTGAAGTGGTGGGGGGCATTGTGGTGATGCGGTATAATGAGAATGCCAATAAGGTAATTGAAGCAGTAAAATCAAAAATGAAAGAAGTAGAGAAAGGATTGCCGGAAGGTGTGACTTTTAAAACTTCTTATGACCGCAGCACATTAATACAGGAAGCTATTGATTCGGTAAAAGGAACATTAATAGAGGAAATGATTGCTGTGTCATTGGTGGTACTCATCTTTCTCTTTCATTGGAGAAGTGCAGTCATCATTCTCATTCAATTACCCATTTCCGTAGCAGCCGGTTTTATTTTCCTTGAACTATTTGGCATTTCTTCCAATATCATGTCCTTGACAGGTATTGCACTGGCAATCGGCGTGGTGGTAGATGATGGCATTGTTATGGTGGAGAATGCTTACCGGCATATCAGTGAAGCACAAACAGCAAAAATTAAATCATCTGATAAAGCATAAACATGGCAAAATGGTTCAAACGAAATAAAGACCCGCTGACAGCAGAGGAGCGAAATGACATTATTGAAAAGTCATCCAAACAGGTTGGCCCAGGTGTGTTTTATTCTACCATCATTGTAGTCACCTCATTCCTTCCAGTATTTCTGCTTACGGGTATGGAAGGCAAACTCTTTCACCCACTGGCATGGACAAAAACATTTATACTGCTGATTGATGCTTTCCTTGCTATTACGTTAACTCCTGTATTGATTTCCTTTTTTCTTAAAGGCAGATTGAAGCCAGAAAGCGCCAATCCCATAACAAGAACACTTGAAAGAATCTATACCCCCATCCTGAAATGGTGTTTAAAGTGGCGCAAAACTACCATTGCTGTAAATATTATTGCGCTGGCAACTGGCATCATGATGATGACAAGGCTTGGCTCTGAATTTATGCCGCCGCTGGATGAAGGTTCGTTGCTTTTCATGCCTGTTACATTACCGGATGTTTCCAACTCAGAAGCAAAACGGCTGCTGCAGGTTCAGGATAAAATCATTCGTACAGTCCCGGAAGTTTCACATGTATTGGGAAAAGCAGGCAGGGCAAATACGGCAACGGATAATTCGCCTATCAGTATGATTGAAACCATTATCCTGCTCAAGCCAAAAAATGAATGGAGGAAAGGCATGACGAAGGACGGTATCATCAATGAGTTGAATTCTAAAATGCAGATACCGGGTGTTACCAATGGATGGACGCAGCCCATCATCAACCGCATCAACATGCTGTCAACCGGTATCCGTACCGATGTAGGTTTGAAAGTATATGGACAAAATTTAGACAGCATTTATGCTTTTGCCCAAACCATCAAGAAGCAACTGGAGGGGATTGATGGGGTGAAAGATTTATATGTGGAACCCATCACTGGTGGTAAGTATGTCGACATTGTCATCAAGCGGGAAGAAATCGGACGCTATGGGTTAAGTGTGGATGATGTAAACACTGTTGTAGAAAGTGCTTTGGGAGGGATGAAGTTGACTACCACAATTGAAGGACGGCAGCGGTTTTCGGTAAATGCACGGTATGGCCAGGATTTTCGGAACAACCTGGAAGCATTAAAACGCTTACAGGTACAGACAATGGACTTTGGCCCTGTTCCTTTGGAAGCGGTAGCCGATATAAAACTGAGCGATGGCCCTCCGATGATCAATTCAGAAAATGCCATGCTCCGGGGAACAGTGTTGTTTAATGTTCGTGAAAGAGATTTAGGCAGTACCGTTAAGGAAGCACAGGAACGACTCAATCAGATGATTACAAAACTCCCCAAGGGTTATTTTCTGGAATGGAGCGGTCAATGGGAAAACCAGATAAGGGCCAACCGTACCCTGAAAATGATTTTGCCAATAGTAATCATTATCATTTTCATGGTTTTGTATTTCACCTATCATTCATTTAAAGAAGCAGCCACTACCATGATAACGGTTCCTTTTGCTTTAATTGGTGGTGTATTCATGGTATATTTCTATGGTATTAATTTATCGGTAGCTGTAGCTGTTGGTTTTATTGCCTTATTCGGTATGGCTATTGAGACAGCCATGCTGATGACCATCTACCTCAATGAAGCCATGAACAATATGGTGGCAAAACATGGCAATTCAAAAGCAACATTAACACCCGCCATTATAAGGGAATTTGTAATTGAAGGCTCTGCAAAAAGGCTAAGACCCAAACTCATGACAGTGTCTGTTGGTTTATTTGGCCTCATACCAATCCTTTGGGCAACAGGTGTAGGGAGTGATATTATGCGTCCCATCACCATCCCCTTAATCGGCGGTACTATTTCATCCACCATTTATGTATTACTCATTACCCCTGTCATTTTTGAAATGATTAAGGAAAGAGAATTAAAACGTAAAGGTAAAATTGAATTAATAGATGTTAAAGAGTAAACAAATACTGTTATCATTAGCGGTCATGCTAATGGTTGCAACAGACACCCGGGCACAAACAATGGGGCTGGAAACTATTATAGACAGCATCAAATCATCACATCCCGTGGTGAAGATGTATGACAATGAAATCCGCTCCATGGATGAAGCAGCCAAGGGTGCAAGAAGCTGGATGCCGCCGCAGGTAGGCATTGGACAGTTTATGACCCCTTATGATGTGCGTCTTTGGCACCGGGAAGGTGATATACCGGGCATGGGTTCTGTCATGTTCTCCGGCGAGCAGATGTTTCCCAACCGGAAAAAGCTGGATGCCGATGAACGGTATATGAAAGCGATGTCATCTGTAGAAAAGGAAAAAAAGAATGCAACGCTCAATGAATTAATCAATGACGCCAAGCAGTTTTACTATGAATGGATAATTCTGAAAAAGAAACTTGTGATACTGGTTGAGAATGAGAAGATACTTGATTTTATGATTAAGAATGCGGAGATACGATACAAAAACGGGCTGGAGAAAATAAGTGCTTACTACAAAGCAAAAGCGGCCTTGGGCGATGTAAAGAATATGCAGCTCATGTTTGAAAGTGATATAAAAGAAAAACGTATTCGCCTTAACGCCCTGATGGGCAGAAATGCGATGATTGTTTTTGATATTGATACAACGTACACACTGAACGATTATTCATCTATCGTTTTTGACAGTAGCCTGTTCTATACCAGCAGAAGCGACCTGAAATCATTAGAGCAGGAAATCAATCTTACCCGATTGAAGCAGGAAACAGAAAAGGCTGCACTAAAACCACAATTTGGTATCCGGTATGATAATATGATAGGCTTTGGCGGCCAACCGATGCAATATACTATCATGGGTATGGTACGGATTCCGATGGCAAAATGGTCTTCAAAAATGAATAAGGCCAATATTGAAAGCCTGAAATGGAAAACCTATGCCATCCAGTCACAAAAAGAAATGATGGTGAATGAATACAGCGGCATGGCGTATGGTATGCGGAATGAGCTTGATTTAAAGAGAAAGCAGTTGAAACTTTATGAAGAAAGTATCATCCCGGCATTACGCAATAACTATAAAACCATGCAGTTGGGTTATGAACAGAACACAGAAGAGTTATTTATGTTATATGATGCATGGGAAATCTTGAACATGAAACAACTGGAATTTGTGGAGTTGTTAAACCAGGCATTGCGGCTTCAGGTAACTATTGAAAGAATCATTGAAAAAAATTAAATCTTTTCAATATGCAAAGAAGAAACTTTTTAAAACTATCGGGGTTGAGTGCTGGAGCAGTAGTAACCGGCGGTTCCCTTACAGGGTTTTTGGTGAGTTGCAGTGGCTGTAAAAAAGAACATCACATGGGCTTGATGACGGAACCCGTAATGGTAACGGAAGGCGATTTTTCAAGACTTCTTTCATTCCCATCTCAGGTTGCAGCCAATCACACACTGACAGCACAGGCAACGATGGCAAATTTGAAGGGAACAACTATTCCAGTGTTAGGCTATCAACCTAACAGTTTGTTAGGCCCGACGTTCCGGTTAAATAATGGAAATGCTGTGAATATTCTTTTGCAGAATAATTTGTCTGAGCATACTAATATTCACTGGCATGGCTTAAAAATACCTGCATTGATGGATGGTCACCCTGATCAGTTAGCCAATGCAGGGGGAACATTTCGTTACCAGTTTACCATAAATCAAAGAGCAGGTTTAAGCTGGTATCATCCGCATCCGCATGAACACACAGGCAAGCAGGTTTTCCAGGGATTGGCTGGGCTATTTATTATTAATGATGCTGAAGAAGCTGCACTGAATCTCCCATCTGCACAATATGAAATACCATTGGTAATACAGGATAAGAGAATCACCAATAACGGCATCACTTATAATCCTTCTATGGAAGAAGTAATGGCTGGCTATATGGGTGAATCAATTGTCGTCAATGGTGTTTATTCACCTTATACCGAAGTGGAAACCCGCTTCTATCGTTTGCGTATTCTCAACGGTTCTAATGCAAGAGTGTATAATCTATCATTCAGTAACAATGCTGACATGATAGTTATTGGAAATGACGGAGGCCTGTTGAAAAATCCGGTAACTGTTAAGGAAATTATGATTGCACCCGGCGAAAGACTGGATGTACTGATAAACTTTAGTGGCGTAACGGTCGGTACTGAACTATTTTTAGTAAGTAAAGAGTTCGCACATGGTGGCGATGCGCAGGGCAAACAATCTTTCAGGATAATGAAGTTTAAAGTTGCCGTAGCTGTTACAGATCCGTTTGCTGTTCCGGCAAATCTTTCAGCTATCAATACAATTCCTGCTTCTTCGTCAGTTAAGACGAGAGCATTCGAAATTTCTAATGCAATGGAACATCATGGCTACTCCATGAATGATGGTATGCAAATGCGGCACCGCATTAACGGTAAATTATTTGACAGCAATCGTATTGATGAAAATGTTGCTGCCAATACCAATGAAATATGGGTTTTTGACAACAGCAAAGGAGATGAACCACACCCCATGCACCTGCATGGAGTATTTTTCCAGGTGCTGGACAGAACAGGTGGCAGGGGAACCAGAATAGCTTCAGAAAACGGATGGAAAGATACCGTACTGGTAATGCCGGGCGAAACAGTAAGAGTTCTTGTTCCATTTGAAAGCAATACCGGAAAGTTTGTATTTCATTGTCATAACCTGGAGCATGAAGACGATGGAATGATGTTACAGTATCAGTTAAGTTAACCAGAAGATACAATGAAGAAGATATACTTATTTAGCATCCTTGCATTGATTGTTGCACTTGTTGCCTGTAACAATGATAAAGTTTCACATGCAGATCATCAGACAACTGCAACAAAGGAAATGTACACCTGCCCCATGCCGGAAGATTCTGTCTTCAGTGATAAGCCCGGAACCTGTCCTAAATGCGGAATGGGTTTGGTGAAAATGGAGAGCCATAATCATGAACAGGAAAAGGTTGTATACACCTGTCCTATGCACCCTGAAGTAATAAAAGACGAGCCAGGTGCCTGTCCAATCTGCGGAATGGATTTGGTGAAGAAAGAAACCGGCAATAAAAAAGTTGAAGATATTGAAATGGAGTCTTTATTAAAACCAACAAATGAGTTTGTCATATCCTCTATTCCTGTCACCACCATTGAAAAGAGAGGAGAACAAATTGAGATTGAGGCTTTAGGCAATATTGCCTATGATACAAGGCAGGTAGGGAGTATTTCGGCAAGGGTTTCAGGCAGAATTGAAAAGCTCTATGTTCGTTACCGCTACCAAAAAATCAGCAAGGGGCAACAGATATTGGATATTTACAGCCCTGAACTACTTACAGCACAGCAGAATCTGTTATTCCTTTTAAAGAATGACGCAGATAACACGGCATTTATTGAAGCGGCTAAAGAAAAGCTGCTGTTATTAGGTATGAGTAACGAACAGTTAAAACAGGTAATAAAGACAGGACAGCCATCATTAACAATAGCTGTGTACAGTAATTACAGCGGACATATACATGAAACTGCCAACGTCGGTGGAATGAATACTGATCCCGGCAATATGAAAGATATTTCCCTTATTACTGAGGAACTGGCATTGAAAGAAGGAATGTATGTACAGAAAGGGCAATCTGTTTTTTCTGTGTTCAATCCGGACAGGGCCTGGGCTGTATTAAATATCTATGGAGAAAATCAATCGCTGGTACAAAAGGGAAACACGGTACGGATAGTACCCGAAACTGCACCGGGTAAGGATTTCCGGGCAAGTATTGATTTCCTTGAACCCTTTTACCGTAAAGAAAGCAAAACATTGACAGCAAGAGTATATTTCAATAACAGTGTTTTAAAAATCCCTGTTGGCAGCCAAGTGAGAGCAACCGTTTTCGGAAATACTAAAGAAGCTTATTGGTTACCAAAAGAAGCTGTGCTATCGTTGGGGTTAGATAAAGTAGTGTTTCAAAAATCAGATAGGGGTTTTAAAGCGAAGAAGATAAGTACCGGAATTGCTCATGAAAAGCATATACAGGTGCTTAACGGGTTAACAACGACAGATTCTGTAGCAGTCAATGCACAATTTCTGATGGACAGCGAAAGTTTCATAAAAGTAAAAAACTGATTATGCGGTATATCACTATTATCACATTTCTATTATTTGTACTGGCATCCTGCAAGAATAAAAATAAAATTGCAGCAGACCCCGACATTTATTATACCTGTTCTATGGACCCGCAGGTGGTGGAATACAAACCGGGTAAATGCCCCATTTGCAAAATGGACTTAACCCCGGTGAAGAAAAAGAACGGAGAGAATAAGGACGAATTGCAACTAAGCGAACAGCAAATTCAATTAGGAAATATCAAGACAGATACTATCAGGAATGGAGCAATTGGCGACCAGTTGGTTTTAACAGCCACATTGAATTTTGACCAGATGAAAACAACTTCCGTAAGTTCCAGGGTAATGGGCAGGGTGGAGCGATTGTTTTATAAGAATATGGGTGATTATGTTAAGACAGGCTCACCACTATATGAGATATACAGCGAAGATTTAAACAATGCCAAACAGGAGTATATATTAGCATTGGACAAGAAAAAGACATTTGCTGCTGAAACGGTTATTGACTTTGACCAGTTGATACAGAGTGCCAGAAACAAACTATTGCTTTGGGGTTTAAATGAAACACAGATAACAGCATTGGCACAGTCAAAAAAAACATCATCGACTACTACATTTTACAGTACAGCAGGCGGCTATATTACTCAGCTTGACATTCGGGAAGGTGATTATGTTATGGAAGGCGGCACGATTGTAAAACTGGCTGATCTTTCCACACTGTGGGCCGAAGCACAAGTTTATACATCGCAAATGGCAGAAATAAACACCAGCAGCATGGCTGTCGTTCAGTTGCCTGATTTTGACAATAAAGAAATCAAAGGAAGGATTGAATTTGTAAACCCGGAGATCAATCCTGATACAAGAATCAATCTTATCCGGATCTCCATCCCAAATCCGGGCAACCAGTTAAAGCCAGGTATGCCTGCTTATGTAGTACTGAAAAGTCCGCAGCGCAACACATTAACCCTGCCAATTGATGCGGTCATCCGGGATGGCAAAGGGGCAACTGTATGGGTGGAGACCGGGAAAAACACATTTAAAAGCGTAATGGTGCAGGCGGGTCTGGAAAGCGGTGATAGAATTGAAATTAGATCTGGTTTAAAAGAAGGGGATATAGTTGTGTTAACCGGTGCATATTTGCTCCACAGCGAATATGTATTTAAAAAAGGCGCAGACCCTATGGCGGCGCATAATCACTAATTAATGGCTTCGTTATGACTAATGCAAAATATGTATCAGCATTAAGGTTTACATGGCTTACACCGCTATATGATTTTTTTGTCGGCATCACTATGCCTGAAAAAAAGATTAAGCAAGCATTGATAAATACATCATTTCTCACTGATTATGCTACAGTACTTGATTTTGGATGCGGAACAGCCACACTTACTATCATGGCAAAAGAGCACAGGCCTTCAATCAATATAACCGGGATTGATATAGATAAAACGATATTAAAAAATGCAACTGACAAAATCGGGCTGAAAAAACTGGATATTAGACTTATCGCTTATGATGGAGAAAAACTTCCTTTTTTGGATGCCAGTTTTGACCGAATTATTTCCTGCCTGGTTTTTCATCATTTAGAAAGCCCTGTCAAGCAAAAAATACTGGCGGAATTATACAGGGTAACTAAAGCAGGCGGCCAGTTGATTATTGCTGATTTTGGCCGTTCAGGCTCATGGTTTCAACGGATGTTATTTAATTTAATCCGTGGCTTAGATGGATTTAAGCCGACTGAAGCCAATGCAAAGGGTTTAATGCCTTTTATGATAAGCAGTGCAGGGTTTAACTATTCCGGAATAAAGCAAAGATTTAAAACAGTATTCGGCGAGGTTCAACTATTCAAAGCAATAAAACTATAATAAATTATGAAGAAGTCGTTTGTAACTGCAATTGTATCCGTTATCTTTTTTCTGATTTATACCACAGCCGCTGCTCAGAAATCAGAAGAAGTTTGTTATAACCCGAATTTAATAAAAGATACAACCAAGAAAAGCATTAAGTCAATGGCTTATGCCCTCGTTAATGGGGATAGTATTAAAATCAATTACCATTCGCCGGGTGTTCGTAAAAGAATTATTTGGGGTGGCCTGGTTCCTTTTGATGAAGTGTGGGTAACCGGTGCCCATGATGCAACAACACTGGAAATGCCTAAGGCTTTTGTTGTAAACGGAAAGGAAATGCCAGCAGGAAAGTATGCTTTCTTCACTATTCCCGGCGAGAAGGAATGGACGATTATTATTAACAAACATTGGAAACAGCATCTTGCATCAGAATATGATGAAAAAGATGATATAGTACGTGTAAAAGTAAAGTCATCAACAATCGAACATACAGAACGATTGCAGTATTTTATAGAAGCCGGAAAGACTAATACCGGAAAAATTGCAGTAGCCTGGGAGAAGATTAAAGTTGAGTTTCCTTTTATCATTAAAAACTAAGGGTATGGATCAGCATCACCAGTCAGAACACAAGTCACATAATCATTCCGGTCACGAACACCATGCTGAGCCGGTAGTTTCAACCGGTATGGGCCAGGGTTTTCAGAAATACACCTGTCCGATGCACCCACAGATTATTCAGGATGCTCCGGGTAAATGTCCCTTATGTGGTATGGAACTGATTCCCATGGGCAGACAAACAACACATAATGATCATTCAGTTCACACAAGTGGTGTCGCAGATTTCAAAAGGAGGTTTTACATCGTACTGGTATTGACCATCCCCATTATGCTGTTATCAGATATGATACAGCACTGGTTAAATTTTCATTTCAGTTTCACTGGTTCGAAGTACGTACTTTTCTTTTTATCATCTATTGTTTTTCTATATGGTGGCTGGCCCTTTTTAAAAGGACTGGTTGGCGAACTGAGAGCAAAAAACCCGGGAATGATGACACTGGTGGGCTTTGCTATATCGGTCGCATACATCTACAGTGCTGCCACGGTATTTGGTTTGAAAGGCATGGACTTTTTCTGGGAACTGGCTACGCTTATTCTGATCATGCTGTTAGGGCATTGGATAGAAATGAAATCAGTGGCTGGCGCATCAAGGGAATTAGAGTTGCTGGTTCAATTGATGCCGGATGATGCCCATCTGGTACATGGTGAACATATCATGGATGTCAAAACGGAAACACTAAAAGGAGGGGACATCATTTTAATAAAACCGGGAGAAAAAATTGCAGCAGACGGTATCATAACAGAGGGAGAAAGTTATCTCAATGAAAGTATGCTCACCGGTGAATCAAAGCCGGTTGAAAAAGGAAAAGGAGGTACTGTTATTGCAGGGTCTATCAATGGAAACGGAGCCATTAAAGTAACAGTATCACATGGTACAAAGGATTCTTACCTGTCACAGGTAATAAAACTGGTGCAGGATGCACAGAAATCCAAATCCAAAACACAATTGATTGCTGACAAAGCGGCCCGTTGGCTGACACTAATTGCAATTGTTGCAGGTATCACCACTTTTCTTATATGGTATTTGTCAGGTAAGGATTTAGCTTTTTCAATTGAAAGAATGGTGACCGTTATAGTCATTTGCTGTCCACATGCCTTAGGGTTAGCCGTTCCTTTGGTGGTGGCCAAGTCCACTGCCTTATCAGCCAAACATGGACTTTTGATCAAGAACAGAACAGCCTTTGAAAATGCGAGAAAAATAACCACATTGGTTTTTGACAAAACCGGAACACTTACCATCGGAAAATTTGAAGTATCAAAGATTGTTTCCGTATCCAAAGAGCTTTCTGAAAATGAGTTATTAAAAAATGCTGCTGCATTGGAGCAAAACTCAGAGCATCCCATTGCTACCGGCATCCTGCAAAAAGCAAAAGATTTAGACATTATAGTGCCTGCAGTTAATAATTTCGCCGCTATTACCGGCAAAGGCGTTGAAGCTTCGGTTAATGGCGCTGACATCAAAGTAGTAAGCCCTGGTTATCTTTCAGAAAAGGCCATTGCTATGCCCGGTAACTATACTGCTGACCCGACAGAAACCGTAGTATTTGTTTTAATAAATGATAAACTGGCAGGATACATTTCGTTGTCTGATCAAATCAGGCCTGAATCCGCAGAAGCCATTCAAACTTTACAGCAGGAAAATATCAAATCTGTACTGCTTACCGGGGACAACAGAAGAGTAGCGGAGACCGTGGCCGGTAAATTAGGAATGAGCAGCTTTTTTGCAGAAGTATTGCCGCATCAAAAGTTGGAGAAAATAAAGGAATTACAGGATAAAGGAGAGTTTGTTGCCATGACAGGAGACGGTGTAAATGATGCCCCTGCATTAGCACAGGCCAATGTGGGCATTGCGGTTGGTTCAGGTTCTGATATCGCTGCAGAAACAGCGGGTATTATTTTAGTAAACAGCAACCCTAAAGACGTTGTTTCATTGATTCAGTTTGGAAAAGCCACCTACAGAAAAATGATCCAGAATTTAATTTGGGCAACAGGTTATAATATAGTCGCTTTACCATTAGCGGCAGGAGTGCTGTACAAACTGGGAATCCTGTTAAGCCCAGCAGCGGGAGCGGTATTAATGAGTGTGAGCACAGTTGTGGTAGCTATTAATGCAAGTCTCCTGAAGGTAAAATAAAAACACAACTAACTCTGTTTATGGCAAAGAGTAAACACTACTACATCCGCAAAACTCATCGCTGGCTGGGGGTTATTCTTGGCATTCAGTTTATGATGTGGACAATCGGGGGGCTTTATTTCAGTTGGAGCAATATAGATGAAGTTCATGGAGATTTTCAAAAGAAAGATGCACCGTTTTTGTCATCAGATATTTCTCTGATAAGCCCTACGGCAGTACTGGATACAATAAAAAAGATTCGCCAGGTAGATTCTGTTATGTCTATCCAATTGATTGAAATCCTCGGGAAGTCTTTTTACCAGATTCGTTGTATCAACGCTACGCACAACGAAATGAATCAAAAAAATAAAATGCAGCCAATGAACTATCTTGCCAATGCAGAAACAGGCAAGCTTCGTGGGCCATTAACAAAAGAGGAGGCGGTTGAAGTTGCCAAAATGCGATTTAACAGTGAGCCCAAAGTAAAATCAGTTGAATACCTTACAGCCACAAATAGTCATCATGAATACCGGGAAAGCCCTTTGCCGGCCTATGCAATTACTTTTGAGCATCCTTCCAAAACGACCGTTTACGTTGCCAGTGAATTAGGAACTGTTCAAAAGTTCAGAAATAAGAAATGGCGAATATTTGATTTTCTGTGGATGATGCACACGATGGATTACGAAAGCCGGGATAACTTTGGAAACATACTGCTGCGAATATTCTCCATTTTTGGATTGGTTACTGTGGTAAGTGGGTTTGTGTTATTTTTTGTCAGTTTCAAACGGCGGTAGGACAAATTACCGCTTCTTGGACTATGTGGTTAATAAGCAGCTCGATTTTAAATTGTATGTTTCAGCTGTGGAAAGTGTTGATTAATGTAATAGCTATTATCAGGTACTCCAATGCATTAGAAATGAATTTATTTCAGGCTCAGATTACTTGCTATGGCCAGGTAACTTTTGTACATTTAGGAAAACTGATTTTTCACTTTGATAAACAAATACAATGACCAAAAGCCGAAATTCCATGTGATCTATGTTTGAATTATGATTCGCATAAGCCTGTCCTCCGGTGAACCGCTCCACCTAAAGCCATCACCGAACCGAAAATTCACTGGGCTCCGGATTCCCGGCAGCAATTTATTCAGCTCAGACAGGGCCGGGCAGACCATATACCTGCATCTTTACAAGCACCACCTTTTTACCCTTACGCTACGTCAATTTCAGTTTGCCAAAACCACCCAGGTCATTACCACGGAACCCAACAACTGGCTCAGACTGGAGATACCGTTGTGCGGGAGACTTTCGGTTATTTCCAGGGATGGCAAAGAAATTCTACTGGAACCGGGTACCTATCATCTTTACGACCAGCCTGTATTTGCCAGTAATCATGCCGAAGGTGAAACCTGTACTTACGCTTCTCTCCATTTTTCCCCTGAACTGCTTGCCGGCATCGGGAGCGATCAAGCGGTCGGTGCCCGGCAACCCGGGCCGGTGCCTAAAGATCTGCTTGAGATGCTGTATGATATCCTTAAATGCCCCTTCCAGGAAACCCTGCGGGACTTCTACTACGCCAATAAGGTCCGGGAGATCCTGTTTGCTCATATGGTGTCCCTTCCTATTGTATTGCCTGGTGAATTGAGCCCTGAACAGATCGCCCAGATGTATGAAGCGGACCGGATCATGGCTAATAACCTGGATGGCAAAATTACCATCCCTGAACTGGCCCGAAGGCTGGGGACCAATTTTGTGACGCTGAAAAAGAACTATGAAAAGGTATTTGGCATCGGCCTGTTCCCCCGGCTTATGCAGCGGAAAATGGAGCATATCCAGTTATTACTGGAAAAAACCAACAAACCTCTCAAAGAGATCGCTGACCTGGCCGGTTATCAAACCTTGCCCGGTTTTATCAATGCCTTCCGGAAGCGGTTTAAGGTAACCCCCAATGACTGGAGAAAAGAGAGGCGGGGGGTTTAAAGAAAGCAGCCAATATGAATATGTATCCTTATTTATTAAATTGATTATCAATATCTTAAAAGAAATCTTCTATGGCATCGGATATAAATGCCGGAATTATATTATAATGTAAATAATATTTTACAAAATAGATTATATTTGTAAAATATAATTATCATTATGAAGAACAAGAAGCCTCAACTATTGCCGAGCATAACCAAAATCCTTACAGAATTTGGTGAGAATATTAAACTAGCCCGGTTACGCCGCAAGTTAAGTACGGAGCAGGTGGCAGAAAGGGCTAATATCAGCCGTCCAACCTTACACTCCATAGAAAAGGGTCTGCCGGGGGTTGCTATGGGCTCCTATGCCCAGGTGCTTTTTGTATTGAATTTGGAAAAGGATTTATTAAAAGTGGCAGCGGATGATTTACTTGGCAGAAAGCTACAGGATGCGAAACTGACAGTAAAGGAAAGGGCACCCAGAAAATAAAATTGTAATGGCAGCAACAAATTCAAAAAAAGAAATTCAGGTATATGCTCATTGGCAGGGTTTACAAGCGCCTGCGCTAATGGGTATATTGTCCGTTACAGCATCGAAAGGAAAGGAAACCTTTTCTTTTGAATATGCAGAGGAATGGTTGCAATCCGGCTTTTCCCAAATGATAGATCCAGACCTGCAACTTTATTCAGGAGCCTATTATCCACGGGATGATAAACCCAATTTTGGTGTTTTCCTGGATTCATGTCCTGACAGGTGGGGAAGAGTATTGATGCAACGAAGGGAAGTTGCTATAGCAAAACAGGATGGCAGGGCTGCAAAAAAATTACTGGAATCAGATTTTTTATTAGGCGTATATGATGGGCACAGGATGGGTGCCCTGCGTTTTAAATCAGAAAAAGATGGCCCTTTCCTGAACGACAACAAGACAATGGCTGCTCCACCATGGACATCGCTAAGAGAGTTGGAGCATGCGAGTTTAAAATTTGAAGAAGACAATACAGATGACCCGGAATACCTGAAATGGGTGGCGCTACTGATAGCCCCGGGTTCTTCATTAGGAGGAGCCCGGCCGAAAGCAAGTGTGATGGATGAACATAACAATTTATGGATCGCAAAATTCCCCAGCAGGAATGATGATAAGGATATAGCAGCCTGGGAAATGGTTACCAATCAACTTGCAATAAGCGCAGGGATCAATGCCGCTGAAGGAAGGTTGCTGCAGTTTAACAACAGTTATCATACCTATCTCACAAAACGTTTTGACAGGACCATTGCCGGGGAACGGATTCATTTTGCCTCTGCCATGACATTGCTGGGTCATATGGACGGAGAGGATGCCTCCGGCGCAAGTTACCTGGAACTAATGGAGTTTATATCCCGGCATAGCGCTTCGGTGGAAAATGATCTCGAGGAACTTTGGCGAAGAATTGTATTCAGCATCTGTGTCAAAAATACAGACGACCACCTGCGTAACCACGGTTTTTTACTTACGGAAAAGGGATGGCTGCTTTCTCCAGCTTATGATATTAACCCCAATGAATACGGAAAAGGGCTAAGCCTTAGTATCACAGATACGGATAACTCACTGGACCTGGATGCAGCCATGGAAGTAGCCGGTTATTTTCGTCTGTCAGATGACAAAGCTGCGCAGATCATACAACATATTTCCACTGTGGTGAAAGACTGGAGGAAAGTTGCAACAGCCTATAAAATTTCTACTGCTGAACAAGAAAGGATGTCTGCAGCCTTTACTGCTGCTACTTAACTCCAGCTTTTGTCTCATTATTTTTGATACTGGTTCATTTTCCCTTTTTTCCACCTGATTTGGGATTCAGTTGCTGCCCCCGGTTTCCCTGGTTCCTGGAGTATTGTTTGTTGGTTCCGGGTGTGCCCTTGTTGGAGTTCTGCTGATTGGCACTGTTATCAGCAGGCTTGATTGCTTTTGACATAGTTTTATTTTTTGTAAAACTATTAAGTCCGGACACGATAGAGTCCAGAATGTAACGAAACTGATCTTTTTGTAACGAACTAATATGCCGGTACGCATTCTTTTTTGCAATAAAATCTGCTACACACCTTTTTGAGATTTTAATACGGGCATATTTTTCGGAAATGCAATGCGCCATTTTATCAATAACAAGTTCTGAGCTCACTAAGTTATAATACAGGATATTGACGCAGCAACTCCGGTTGACCTGGCAAAAATGAAAGTTGCTCTGGTCCAGTTGTTTTAATAGTTCTGGAAATCCTGTTTCCGTATAAATTACATCCGTTATGATTTCAAAGCCACCAACATACGAAACTGGCTTGTTTAGCAAAATCACCTTAGTCCTTCCTTTTGAGAATAACCCAACAATATCACCCACTTTAATCTGAAATGAATAGCCCTGGTTTTTAAAAGATCCTTTTAAAACAACCGGCGGTGGTTTGAGTAAAATAGAATATTCGTTCTGAATGATCTGAAGGTCATCAAAAAGCTTTAGAAACCAATCTCTTTCATAAATCTGGAGCAAACGATTCTTCTCGCTTAGTTCATCCCTAAGGAGTTTAACCGTTGCTTTTAATTTCTGTACTAGGGTATTTGTTGATTGAGAGGAGCTTTTCATTGCCTGGAATATGATGGTATTCTTGAATGACCAGCATAGCAGTTTTTTATAATAAAAATCTACATTGCTTTTAAAGTAGCAATATCTGAATCGTACGGGTGAGCAACAAGGTAATTAATGATAGTAGAAAGCAGTTCTAATTCTGCGAGATTATGCCTTCTTAGTTCCCGAAAAAGTTTTTTAAATCTTTCATCTCTTTTGCTATTGACGGTTTTAGTTGTTTTTCTAAACCGGTCAAAATCTGAAGGGATACCGAAATCTTCCAGATTAATACCCGCCGCATTGACATTATGTAATATAAACCGCTCCATTGCCGGAACCACCCTGATGATGAAATGATTTCGGGCCTTATGCTTATGTAATTCCAGGTTACCTTTGGCAAGCACTATGTCAAACTCGTTGAGATAATCCAATTCTTTTTTATCCTTATCAACTATGCCGAGGGCAAAGTTGTCTGTAAAATGTTCCTTCATTACTTTGGCAACCGTACCACAGCCTTTCTGGTGGTTATAACCCCGTAGTGGCGGTACCAGCGTTTCCACAAGGTTTGTATCAATATAACATTCAGGGATGACAGACAAGTCCATATCATAGATAAGTTTCGCTGTTTGTAAATAAATCAACCCCGTGCTGGTATATTTCATGAAGTTGGCCTGTGGTCAGGTGATTAACCACAGTCTGACGATCTTTATAGTCCACCATATAGACACTTAATTCTTCCCGTGCGTTTTCCAGCAGGTCATTCAGTATAAAGGGGCTGTGTGTGGCAATAAAATACTGGTTATCCCTTTTGCTGATTATTTCCTGTGTCAGGTGAGTCATATAGGGAGGGAAAGAATGAGCTTCCGGCTCTTCAAATAAAAGGATACTGTTGTTAGCCGAAATAATTGCGGCTTTATAAAATATAATCCGCTGCAATGTATCTGCAACCGAATTGTATGGAATCAGGAACAGACCATCCTGTTTGTCCTGAATCACTTTAATGGTCTGGCTTGCTTTGTCGAAGGCTATTTCCAGGTTGTATTCCCGGAAAAGTGAGATTACCTGCTGTTTTAATTCACTATAATTCTCAATGATAGATAATAAATTGCTTCCAAAAGGTGGGATCAGGTATTTTGAATGCCCTTTTTTGTAAACGATATTATGCTTGTACTGGTATTTTTTAACAGGGGGTTCAAAGTAAGGATGATTAGAAATGCCTTTTACAATCAGTTTGTCATCAATCTTCAGATTTTCCCATGAATCACTAAAGAAATTGATGTGGGCCCTAAGGCCTTCCTTTGGATTATAGCCCATTCTGCATACTCCCTCTGGTGTTTCAATTATGGCATCTTCATTCGTATTTCCATTATAGAATAATTCCGTCTCATTCTCCAGCCTGATCAAATGGGACAGTTTCCGGGTGGAATTTTCCCGAAGAAAGGGAATCGAAAAGGTTGAAAGGGCTTCGAGGATGTTAGATTTACCAACATTGGGCTTACCTATAAAAAGATTGATACGGCCACAGTTCTGAATCACCAGATCCCGGATAGATTTAAAATTCCTGATAGAAAGGGTGTGAATTTTATTTGTCATATTTAGTTTTTGGCCAATGCGATTTAACCAGTTTTAATGATTGTAGATAAGTTAATCAAACCCCTCCGAGAAAAACTCTTTCGGTGTCATTCCCAGGCCATCTATGATCTTTAAAAGGGTACGCATTCTAATATCATCGTAATTCCCAGATTCATATTTTGACATACCCACTCTTGATACTTCTATGTCATAAGAAAAAAGTTCAGCAGAGTTAAAGCCATTTTTCTTTCTGAGAACCTTGATTCTTTTTCCAATTCTATTCAAGAATTCATCATGATTAAAATGTCCTAATGTAGCCTTCTTTCTTTCTTGTCTTTTCTTTTTAGCCATACCGCAATTAACACAATGCGGTATGCATAAATAACTTAATGTAAATACCTTATAATAATAAACATAATTAAATGAGGTAAATTTAAGTTTTATTTTTATATTCGTATCTGAAGTTAATTTTGCGAATTCTTCATAAATGAATTTGAAGCTTTCGCTTTGAGTCTTGTACTGAAACGTAGGAATTTCTATGACACAAGATGATAAGCAAGAGCTCACGTTTCGGCGTGGGCTCCCTTATTAGTGTCAGGGCCTCCTACGGCCTCAGTACGGTAAGTGGAGTTCCACGTCATTTTTTTTGAATGAACCCCGCTCATAGACTCCCCCGAAATGTCATCATTGATATGCAATATTGCTTCGACTGAGCGGAACACTTGACCCTTTATTTGCTGACTCCTTCCAGCAGGGAGAGGAGGCTGCTTTTGACTGCCTGTTCCGGGAATACTTCCCTTCGCTTGCCTATTTTGCCAACCGTATCGTCTCCAACCCCGCTACAGCCGAAGACCTGGTGCAGGATTGTTTTGTGCAACTATGGCAGCGCCGTGACAGGCTTAGCCATGTAAAAGCCATTAAAAGCTACTTGTACACTTCCGTGCGGAACAAGTGCCTGAAATTTCTGGAACAACAAAAAAGACAGGCAACATTCAATGAGCCGGATAAAGCCGATCCCGGCATTGAAGATGTTGTTATAGCGGCGGAAACAGCCCGTGAACTTTACCAGTTTATTGAAACCCTCTCCCCGGCCCTGCAGCAGGTGATCCGGCTTTACTACTTAGAGGGCAAATCCAACAGGGAAATAGCCCAACAACTCCAAATTGAACCCGATACCGTCACCCGGCAGCGTCTACGGGCCATCATGGCACTTAGGAAAACTAAAATTTCACTTTGATTAGCTAATTGTCAGAAAAAAAACCGGGATTCGTATGTCCGGCATTTTGTCCTTTCCGGATCATATACCTACGGCGCCTAATTATTAAATTTATTATATGAAAGCTTTGGTACCATACCAGGCGGAACTTGAAAACAATTTCCGGGCGGCATACCTTATCAGTCAGTTCATCCAGGAAACTATTTCTGAAGAAGATGAAGAGGAACTGGACCGGTGGATGCAGCAAAATGAACGAAACATAAAAATCTTCGAGGACCTTACCGATGAATCCATGGTCCATGAATTTTTGAAATGGTATGCTGATCGTGATACAGAACGGAGCCTGCAGGAGGTCAAGCAACGATTACAATTTACCAGGCCTTCGAGAGTGATACCCATTTGGCGATACGCCGCGGCAGCTTGCGTAATCTTATTATTGGGCACAGGCATTTACTATTTTGGTTTGCGGGGTCAGGATTCACCGGCTTCTTCAAACCCTTCTGAGATTGCTGATATTTCGCCGGGGAAAGCATCCGCCACACTGACACTGCCCAATGGAAATAAAATTGATCTAACCAACCTGCGGGATACTATCATCAATAGAGAAGTTCGGATTGAGAATGGCGTGGTGGTGTACAGCAATACTGTTTCTGATCCTGAAATGCATGAGATCAGCATACCCCGCAAAGGCTTTTATGAACTCGTTTTACCGGATGGCAGTAAGGCCTGGATTAATTCCAGTTCCTCTATCCGGTATCCTTCCCGGTTTACAGGTAACGAACGGCGGGTTACAGTAACAGGAGAAACTTATTTTGAAGTCGCCAAAGATGCTGCTCATCCCTTTATTGTTTCGATAGAAGGGGTTGATATTACAGCTATCGGCACCGCTTTTAATGTTAATGCTTATCCCAATGAGGATGGATTACGAATTACCCTGACCGAAGGAAGAATAAATGTCAATGCTTCCCAGCGAAATGAACAACTGTTACCGGGACAACAAATAATTCTACGGCCGGGCGAATGGGAGATCAGAACGGTTGATATTTCCCCCGTCATTGCCTGGACAAAAAACCAATTTAAATTAAAGAACAGCAGCATTGAAGAAGTGATGCGGATGGCCGAACGGTGGTACGATGCAAAGATTATTTATAAAGGTAAAGTAACCGATCATTTTACCGGAACCATTGACCGGAATGTACCCATTTCCCAACTGCTGAAATTATTGGAAGCAACCGGGCAGGTACATTTTCAAATTGAAGGTGAAACCATTATTGTCACTCAGTAAAGTAGCCCCATAAAAAAAACCGGGTTGTGCGCTAACACTCCCCGGCGTGTCTGGGTTACCCCAACTATATCGCGGAAACGATTATTGATTAACCCAAACAACCCAAAGCTATGCTTTTAACCCCGAATTTGAGTAGCCGGTTCTTGCGCAAAGTGCTACTATTAGTTTTCCTTTTTGTGTCACTCAATGGGGTGGCACAAACATTTTCGTTGTCCTTTCAACGAGCATCTCTTGCCAAAGTTTTTTCTCAAATTGAACAACGTAGTGAGTACCGATTTTTGTACTCCGAAGAAGTACTGGCCCTTGGCAACCCGGTTACTTTTACTGTCAACAACGCCGCTCTTGATTCCATTCTCCGGTTATGCTTTTACCAGCAGCCGCTTGGCTATACCATCGAAGGAAAACATATCATTGTAAAGAAAAAGATTATTGAAAAACCAGCCCCATTTGTACGGGACTTTCGTGGAAAGGTGGTTGATATGCAAAATGAGCCTCTTGCCGGTATTTCTATTACCATCAAACAAACCGGAGCAGCAACTGCCACTGATGCTTTTGGTGAATTCGTACTACTGAATGTACCCATGAAAGCCACTTTGCTTGTTACCGGTGTGGAAATTGTACCACAGGAGATTGCAGCCAGCCAAAACGGGTATCAATTAATTGTTGTGCAGCAGCGGATGAGTGTTTTGGATGAGACATTCGTTATTGCTTACGGCAAGTCAAATAAGCGTTCTTCTACAGGCACGGTAAGCAGCGTCAAGAAAAGTGAAATCAGCAAACAGCCTGTACAAAACATTTTATCCGTTTTAGCTGGCAGGGTTTCCGGGTTACAGGTAACTACTGTTTCTGGTGCACCCGGTACCAGTATTAATCTTCAATTAAGAGGAATTAACAGCATTGCCAACGGCTCCGATCCTATGATCGTAATAGACGGTATTCCGTATCCTTCGCAGACACTTAATGGTATCATTGGTGGCGGTGCAGGAACCTCCTCCAGCCCGCTGAATACTTTGAATCCTTCCGATATCGAAAGTATAGAGATATTAAAAGATGCAGATGCCACCGCCATATACGGTTCAAGAGGGGCAAATGGGGTTATTTTAATTAGTACGGTAAAAGGTAAAGCCGGGAAGACTTCTGTTTCTGCGAATTTCTATCACGGATTTGGAAGGATTACCCGGCAAATGGAATTGCTGAATACCAGGGACTACCTGATGATGCGAAGGGAGGCGTTTGCCAATGATGGAGCTAACCCCACCACCGCAAACGCCCCAGATCTGTTACTATGGGACACAACCCGGCAAACTAACTGGCAATCGGTTCTCCTGGGTAACAGTATGCACTCAACAGATGCAAAGGTGAATATAAGCGGCGGATCAGAACAAACACAGTTTGTTTTTGGCCTGGGCTATCATAGAGAAACTACTGTATTTCCCGGAGATTTCGGAGATAATCGAAAGACTTCCAATCTGAATGTCTCGCACCAGTCAGCCGATAAACGATTTCAATTGTCTGTTTCTGCAACATTTGCTGACTATAAAAACATCTTGCCGCAGCAGGATCTGGTAAGCGCCATAACGTTGGCACCAAATTCTCCCAAACTCTATAATAGTGACGGGTCACTGAATTGGGAAAATGGTACTTGGACAAACCCACTTAGCAGGACTGAAGCCCTGTTTACAACGCAAACCACCAACCTTATTTCCAATATATCGGCCTCCTATAAATCGAGAAAGGGACTTTCGATTAAATTCAACGGAGGATATAACCGGCTGGATAATAACGATCATTCGGCAACCCCTAAAACGGCATTTAATCCTGCTTCAAATCCTGTTTCCACTGCTCAGTTTGGGAATAAGCGCATCAGTACACTGATAGGAGAACCTCAACTCGAATATTTCAAAAAATTCGGGGAGAATGAGGTTTCTATTTTGGCCGGAGCTACGTTTCAAAAGAGCTCACAGTATTTTTTATACCAAAGAGGAACGGGTTACAATAGTGATGCCTTACTCAATAGCCTGAGAGCTGCATCACAGGTCAGCGTACTTTCAGAGGGAGACCTGGAGTACCGCTATATAGGATTATTTAGCAGGATCAAACTGGACCTGCAACGTAAATATCTTTTCACTTTTACACTTCGCAGGGACGGTTCGAGCCGGTATGGAGATGAAAACAAGTTTTCAACTTTTGGCTCTATAGGAGCCGGCTGGGTGTTTACTAATGGAAAATTATTCAAAAATCAAAAGCTTCTAAGCTTCGGAAAACTAAAAGGAAGCGCTGGTATTACCGGTAATGACCAGATAGGAGATTACAGGTACCTGAACCTTTATACTACTTATACCAGTTCCTATCTAAATTCCACCGTTTTCTATCCAGAACAACTTTATAACCCGGTTTTTGGCTGGGAGAAAGTACGAAAACTGGAAGGCTCATTGGAGTTGGGTTTCCTCAATGACCGATTATTATTTACCCTTAATTACTATCACAATACCACCTCCAATCAACTCGTCAACTATCCGCTTCCGGGTACAACAGGGTTTTCTGCCATTGTAAAAAACATACCGGCTGTTATCCGGAATACAGGATTTGAACTTGAATTTCAGGCAAAGGTTCTTCAAACAAAGCGGGTCACTTGGAATAGTTCATTTAATATCACTTTACCCCGCAACAAACTTATCTCGTTTGAAAATCTATCCACTTCGAGCTACGCCAATCGTTATGTTATAGGTGAACCGCTTACCATAGCAAAACGATATAAATGGCTTGGAGTAAATCCTGCAACCGGCAATCATCAATTTGAAGATTTTAACCAGGATGGTCTAATATCCGCCTCGGGTGATCTGCAGCAAAGTGTTTTTACAGGTCAACACTATTTTGGTGGAATGCAACACTCTATTAGTTCAGGCCGTTGGCAGTTTAGTGTTCTTTGCCAGTTTGCTTCGGTCCCTAATGCAGCTAACTACCTGACAGCATTTTTACGCCCCGGCTTATTAATGAATCAACCTGTTGCGGTTCTTGGCAGGTGGCAAAAACCCGGCGACATTACTGAAGTGCAGCGATTTGCCAATACAACAGGAGGTTCCAATACTGCTTTTACTAATTACCGGCAAAGTGATGCAGCCTATAGTAATGCGTCATTTATACGGTTTAAAAATGCCATGATCAGTTTCAATGTTTTCAGGCCAAATAAACAACCCAAAATGTTACAGGAATTCAATGTGTTTTTAAAAGCCAATAACCTGTTTACTATTACCCGGTATAAAGGATTAGACCCGGAAACGCTAACCTTACTGATGCCACCTATCCGCCTGGTCACAGGGGGCTTTCAAATCATCTTTAAATAAATTGTTATGAAATTATTATTCCTATATATCGCAGTAGCCTTATCAATAACATCCTGTAAAAAATTTGTAGATATTGATCCACCGTCCACACAACTTGTATCGGAGACCGTTTTTGCCAGAGATCAAACGGCTATAGCCGCTCAATTGGCAATTTATGCCCGCATGGAAGGAGATGGACTTGTTTATCAGCAAATCTTATATCCCGGACTTTCAGCTGATGAGTTTTCGAATTATTCCACCGGCATTTTCAGTATTGACCTGGCCAATAATAACCTGACCAGTGAAAACTCCATTGTGCTAAATTTCTGGACAAACTATTATAAGTATATCTACCAGGCTAATGCTGTCATAGAAGGGGTTTCCAACTCAGCTACTATTAGCGAAACGGTCAGGCAGCAACTCCTGGGTGAGTCTAGGTTTGTACGGGCTTTCTGTCATTATTATCTTATATCTCTGTTTGGTGATATACCAATTGTACAGAGCACAGACTATCGGATCAATTCTCAGTTATCCCGGAGCCCAGTTACAACAGTATTGGACTTTATTGAACAAGATTTAATTGCCGCAATTTCTCTGCTATCGACCAATTACCTTGATGCAGGAAATTTACCTTCCACTGAAAGGGTCCGGCCAAATAAGCATACTGCTCAGGCATTGCTGGCCCGGTTATATTTGCTGAAAGGTCAGTGGGGTAAAGCTGAGCAAAGTTCCACCGCCGTACTGAATGGAAGTTACCAGTTGCTGACTAACCTGGACAATGTTTTTTTAAAGAACAGCAATGAAGCAATCTGGCAACTTCAGAGTGTTGTTCCCGGTTATAACAGTTACCCCGGAGCCCAACTCATCCTAACGACTACACCAAACGTAGTTGCTTTGGATACCAACCTTGTCAAATCATTTGTTGCAACTGACAAGCGCAAACAGCAATGGGTTAAGAGCATAACAGTATCCGGTAGAACCTATTATTACCCATTCAAATATAAGGTTCGTCAAAATGCTTCCAGCATTACGGAGTACAGTATGATATTCCGCTTATCAGAATTGTTTCTGCTTCGTGCAGAAGCACGATCCAGGTTAGGTGATCTTAATGGCGCTCATGCAGATTTAAATCAAATAAGAATCCGGGCTGGCCTTCCTGCATTGTCCGGTCTGACAGGTACTGTTTTAATAGACAGTATAATCCAGGAAAGGAAATTTGAACTATTTGCTGAGTCAGGAGACCGTTGGTTAACACTAAAACGGACTGGTGAAGTCAACAATGTTTTGCCTTTGATCAAAGGCAGTAACTGGAATTCAACAGATGCATTATATCCCATTCCTTTGGCAGAAATTCTAAAAAACAATCAGCTTACTCAAAACCCTGGCTATTGATAGGCCGCCTTCATTAATTAATTAAATCATACTTATGCAACGTCTATTATTATGGACGCTATTATTAGCGTCTGGCTATACTTATGCCCAAAAAAATCCATTAACAGTGGGAAAGCCGTTCCCATACAGTGAAAAGTTTGTGATCTCTTATCCTGAGAGCCGGGTCAGATCAATTGAAGATTTCAGGGGAAAATATTTGCTGCTTGTCCTATTCGGTTCTGAATGTATTCAGAATTTTAAATATTTGCCCGGTTTGGATAGCCTGAGTAAAAAACACAAGGATCACTTAACTGTACTTCATATAGGAAGGAAGGATCATAAAATCGAAGATATGTATCGCAAATATCAGCGATACTTCAATTTAGAGTTAGAGGTAGCATTCGACTCCATGAGTTTTCAAAAAATCAGAGTTTATTTTCTCCCCACTTATGTTTGGATTGGTGAAGATGGCCTTATCAGGGGGGTTAGTGATCCCAGCGAGTTAACAAGTGATAATATGTCTACATTTTTATCAGGGAACCCGCTTCCGTTTGGAAGTGTTTCGATAGGGTTATCTGACAAGACATCAAGTGAGTTATGCAACAAGGAATCTGATAGTGATTATCTTTTTCGCACAAAACTTGGAATTTGGAATAGTACTATTCCATATCATTTTCCCAGGAAACTTGCATTTGATTCCAATCATTTCCATGTTTCAGGCGTTTATTTGGACGGACTATACCGATACGCCTATTTCGGCACTGGTTTCTGGGATTACGGCGATTCCCTCGACGGAAAGGCGTGGCTCTATCCCTTGTTAAATGGGGACTCTGTTTTTTCCTCACCGAAGAAGTATTGTTTTTCAGCCTCGTACACAGGAACAAACCCGCCCGATTTGAGGTCAGTTTTAAAGTCCAACCTCGAAGAATATTTTGGTTACAAGGGAGAGATTGTCAGGAGATCGATGCCCTACTATAGTGTTACCGTAGTTCCCGATAAAAAGGAAGAATTCCGCACCAAGGGCGAGAAAAAAGTGTGGAGGAATAACCATGCGCGGATATACCTCCGAAATGTTCCTATGGACCTCCTTATAGAAAGGATCGCTTATTACAATTACACAGGCGATAACAGGCTGGATATACCATTTATTGACGAAACAGGAATAGATTTTAATGTTGATGTTTCATTTGATGCAATACTCACGGTAAGGAATGAGTTTTTTGCCGCTCTCCGAAAAATTGGAATTATTGTAGAACTCAAAAGCAGGATCATGGATGTGCTTATTCTTACTCCCAAAGAAAGTATTGCGATCCGGTAGATCGCAATACTTTTTCCCTGGAATTGGTTATTGCCACCTGTGAACATTTCCATTCAGATAGATCAATTCGTTTTCATCATTGATCTCAATAACGCATTCATAGAGAGTACCCTGCGGGCAGTAGAAATTCACATCAATTTCCGGGGGTACATCCACCATGCCGGTGCCATCATCATACTTATAATCCCCTACAGGCGCCTTTTCGATCTTGGTGAATGCGCTGAAACTGACAGCCATTACTATGGCGATCAGCACCAAATACATTTTTTTCATTCTTGTTGCTTTAAGTTAAAAAATTCGCCTACTATATCACAGGTATTCGGCTACTCCTGTTTATCATGATAAATTGTTTATTCCAGTAACAGGCTACTATTCCGGCCAGCAAGAACCCGCTGTTGAAGACCAGGTGCTCCTTCCAGTTCAATTGCTGGAGTACACCTCCGCAGGAACATGGGAGTTCTTTCATCGTTGCAAGTATAAATGCCACATACAAGGTGAAAATTCCCATTAAGCCTGTGCCGGTCAATAATCCGTATTGCCTTGTGCGGGGAGTGATCAGCAAAATGGCTATAGCTATTTCCATGGCTGGAATCATCCCGGCAAGAAGGGTAGCATAGGGGCGAAGTACCGGTGTATGCGACATTGAGCCGATAAAAAAAGGAATATCCTTGAACTTCATAATTGCCGTGTACAAAAAAAGCAGCACATAGATGGCTACGACAATTTCAATATACAAACGTCTTGGCTGCGTTCTTTTCATTTGCTAAATCTCCACTATTGAATTTGCAGAATGGTTATTCAAAGTGAAAAGATAGTTGCGCTATTTGCCTACTGGGTTTTTCACTTTGCAATGCTATTATATCGCTTTGGGCAACTACATGCTTTTATTGAGTTTCTATTTTTCGACCCTCATTAGTTCAGCATGCGGGCCATTATGCAACGTTTATATGAAAAACTGGAAGACCGTTTACGGGAAATCCAGTCAGAATCCTTCCCCCTCCTGAAGGAGACTTCGCAATGCATTAATGTTTGCCAGGAAACATTACAGGAACTAAGAAAGATGGTGGAAAAAAACCAGTTGAAGGACAGTAAGGAGGAAATTGAGTTTTTCAAAGAAATTAAGCCCAAATTCTATTCCCAGTTCATTTACTATGTCAAGGTATTTCATATTGAGATCAACCGTCCGGCTGCGAGCGATAAAGTACAGATCAGTTACCTGGAATCACACTTGAATCGTATCAAGCATTTTTTTGATAATAACCTTGATTTTTATCAATACTATAGAAGCGGTGCCACACATTTTGATGAAGTCTATTTTATCAGGGGGCAGGAAGATGTCCGGCTCTTACCAGATGATCTAACATTGAGCATTGATCACAGTTTCTCCACGACGCAGAGTTATAAGGTTTCAAAACTGTTTGCTTATGAACTGCTCCGCATTTATCTAAATACAGCTATTTCCTCTATTCAACTGACGGACCCTCCCGAACCTAAAAATATTGAGAAGAAATTGCAGTGGACAGGCGCTAAAGTTTCCCTGATCGAACTGATCTATTCCCTGCAAACTGCCGGTGTGATCAATAATGGCACCGCTGACATTAAACTCCTGACTAATTTCTTTGAACGAACATTTCAGGTAGATCTGGGAAACGTTTACAATGTTTTCCAGGAAATGCGTATCCGAAAAAAGAACAGAAGTAGTTTTCTGGATCAATTGAAGGAGCGGCTGATCCAGCGGATGGATGAAGCGGATGAAGATTATTAGAACGGTTGCCTGGTCACTTGTTTCCTCATATTTATATATTTCCTTCACGTAGTATTATCTCTGCTATTCAGACATTCTGATTATTTCCCACTTATCTGAATATTTATTTCTCCCGACTCGGGAACATCTATTGAAAGATCGCTTTCAAGGCAGGCCATATTTGCATTACAAACGAAACGACATGTTACAAAACATTTCCTGGTCGCAATACTGGTGGGTCATAATCCTGACAAGTTCAATCTATTACCTCCTTGTCTGGATCATTATCTATAAGGCAAAGTTTTCATTGCTGAGGTTCAAACCCCGTATTTCAGATACTGTACTGAATTCGGGAACGGACAGAGAGGATATTTCGATAATTTTTGGAGACCTGGAAGGAACATTTGCCAACAAGCGGAATAAAAGCGAACTCATCCTGGCTTTACAAAAAAAGATCCAATCCTACCAAGAAATAGAAGACCCAGGTTTTCGGGATTCAATTAACCGGTTCATTCTGTCAGAAAGCCAATCAAAATGCTCCATCCGTCTGGAAGAGGATGATCTGAGGACCCTATGGAAATGACGTGATGGAGCGCCAACTATTCGTAAACCTATATAAAAAACATTGTATGAAAAAAAGTTGTGCTCTTCTTACTATGCTATTGCTATCTCTGGCAATTAGTGCGCAGGACGGTAATGCCGGTATCAATGAAGCTAATACAAAAGTGAGGAGCTATTTCGCATCCGGTACCAATCTTATGTATGCCGTAGGTGCTGTGCTGGGTCTTATTGGTGCAGTAAAAGTGTATTCGAAGTGGAATAGCGGTGATCCCGATACCGGGAAAGTGGCAGCTGCGTGGTTTGGCTCCTGTGTGTTCCTTGTAATTGTTGCAACCGTAATACGATCCTTCTTTGGTGTATAGGACTTACTGTCTTCCCCTAAGGAGTCTGAAAAAATATTTTTAATTATCAAATCAATACTTATGAAAATGAAATTTATTTTATTGCTTGCGTTGCTATGTACGCATTGCTTCGGGTTTTCACAGTATATTGGTGTAAGAGCAAGATATACTGAAACCAGACTGGTGGACGATTCACCCAATCCGCCGAAAAGAGAAAACCGGCTGATACTTTCCTTCTTCACAGTCAACTTTAACGGAACACAGCATGTATTTACGCCTGTTGTATTATCCAATTATGATATCTGGGTGTATAAACAGGGCTTGCAGTATGGTAATTTGATGGGTGGGGTTTTGGATTCTACGGGCAATAATTACCCGGGCTATGCCTGGCCTGCTCCCAAGGCCGTTTCCTATTATAATACTCTTGGGCTGAACTATATTGATTGCGACCCTAATGCTGCGACACATTTTGTGGTAAATGGTCAAGAACTGGATTGCGGTTTTGTCACCGTTTCTTACTGGGATGTGGACGGAGGTACGGGTCAGCCGATTGAATGTTTCCCGGCCCCGAATATCTGTTTGACCTACTATGATTTTATGCATCCCTATTATTGGAATCCGGGTAATGTGAATTTCGGCGAAGGAGATGTTTTTCCCGGGCCACCCTATAACCTGTATAATTTTCATTGTGGAGGCCCACTACAATTAGTGAGGCGGGGTTTGCTCTCCTATGACACTACCGGTGGTGTGGTGTTACCCGTTCGTTTTGCCAATGTCAGGGCCGTGATTGATGCGGCTGACAGGGTAAATATCTCCTGGTCCAATATGACTGAATCGGACATTCAAAACTATACCATAGAAAGTTCTGCGGACGGTGTTGTGTTTCAGTCAGCCGGAACTGTTTTGCCCACCGACAATAACGGGGAAAGGGCTGACTATACCTATTCTAGCAGCCAGAATGCCGTAATAACCTATTACCGGATCAAGGCTACTGAAATTTCAGGCACTGTATTATACAGTAATGTGGTCGTAGTCAGAAGGACTATCCCGGTATTTGAGGCAGATCAATCCTTCAGCATTTATCCCAACCCGGTAACAATGAACGAATTCAGTTTTCGGTTAACGAATGCTCCTGTTGGCAGGTATATCTGTACTGTCATTAACTCTGAAGGACTACCCGTCCGTCAAAAAATGATCCAGCATAGCACTGGTGACCTGGTCAGGCAAATTGATATGGCAGGCCTTCCCACGGGAATCTACCAGGTTGTGCTCCGCAGTTCCAACAAAAAATTAACCCAAAGAATTGTCTATGTCAACTAGTGTGTATTCGATCAACAAAGGGATCAACCGTCCGATTGAATTCAAGGGACTGAAAGCACAATATATCTGGTACCTGGGTGGGGGCTTACTGGCATTGTTGATCCTGTTTGCCATCCTGTATATCTGCGGGGTTAATACATTCATTTGTTTACTGATCATTGTTGCTGCAGGAACGGCTTTGTTTATGCATGTCTATAAACTTAGTCGTCAATACGGGGAGCATGGAATGATGAAAACATTGGCCAGGAGATCTGTACCATTGGTTATTAAAAGTTATTCAAGAAAATCATTCACTCAACTGTGGAAAAACAAATAAAGGACATACTGCCGATTTTTGGCGTGGAGCATGACTGCATCTTATCCAAACAAGGAGATGTTACCATCGCTTACGAAGTGGAATTGCCCGAACTTTTTACTTTGTCTGATCAGGAGTATGAAGTGCTGCACCAGTCGTTGATCCGTGCTATAAAGATACTTCCGTCAGGTACTGTCTTTCATAAGCAGGACTGGTTCACCGAATCCAAACATGCCGCAGATTTCAGCGCCATTGGTGTGAGTTTTTTATCCCGTGCCAGTGAACGATTTTTTAATGAGCGACCTTACCTGGATCATCAGTGCTATATTATGCTGACCAAAAAGCCAGTTGGGAGAAAACCTGGGTCCTCTCTTTTTTCCAATTTACTGCGGCGTTCCATTGCTCCGGAACAAACCCTGAGACCACAACTTTTACAGGATTTCCTGGATAATGCAGGACAGTTTGAGCGAATACTCAATGACAGCGGACTAATGAAGCTGAAAAGACTTACCAACGAAGAACTGAGCGGTGAACAACAGTACTGTGGACTGGTAGAACGATACCTGAACCTGCAGCCAAACGAAAAGTCCTTTATTCTCCACGATATAAGCTTTGAAGACGGACTGAAGGTAGGCCCGAATCATTGCCAGTTATTTACCCTCGCTGATGCCGCTGATTTACCGTCGTATTGTGGTTCCCGGATCAATTATGACAAGTATTCCACGGATAGAACAAAGTTCAGTGTTGGCTTTGCCTCCCCATTAGGGCAATTGCTATCCTGCAATCATATTTATAACCAGTACATCTTTATTGAAGACCCGCAGAAAGCGATACAGAAACTGGAAAGCAAACGACTCCGGTTGCATTCCCTCAGTGCCTATTCCAGGGAGAATGCCATCAGCCGGGACGCCACCAATGAGTTTTTAAATGAAGCCATCAGCCAGCAAAGACTACCTGTGAAATCCCATTTCAATGTGTTAGTGTGGACGGATAGTAAAGACGGGTTGAAGGACACAAGAAACCTGGTATCATCAGCCCTGTCCCAGATGGATGCGGTACCGAAGCAAGAGCTGTCGGGAGCACCGCAGATCTTCTGGGCGGGCATACCAGGTAATGCTGCAGATTTTCCCATGAATGATTCATTTGACACATTTGCTGAACAGGCCTGTTGTTTCCTGAACCTGGAGACCAATTACCGGTCATCTGTTTCTCCCTGCGGGATCAGGTTAGGTGACCGGCAGTATGGTAAGCCGGTGCATGTGGACATTAGTGATGAGCCAATGAAAAAAGGCTTGATCACCAACCGGAATAAATTTATCCTGGGACCATCGGGAAGCGGAAAAAGCTTTTTTACCAATCATATGGTGCGTTCCTACTATGAACAGGGAACACATATTGTGCTGGTAGATGTAGGGCATAGTTATAAAGGGCTTTGCCAGATGGTGAAAGGATATTATTTCACTTATGAGGAAAAGAACCCCATTCGGTTTAATCCTTTTCATATCGGTGAAGGTGATGTGCTGGATACCGAGAAAAAGGAAAGCATCAAGACTTTATTACTGGCTCTTTGGAAAAAGGACAATGAAACGTTCAATCGCAGCGAGTATGTTGCCCTTTCCAACGCCTTGCAACTTTACTACGAAGTTCCCTCTCGGTCTTCCCATGATGGAGAGGGAGAAGGAATCTTTCGATGCTTTAATACATTCTATGAGTTCTTACAACGGGATTTTGTAGAAGTACTGAAAAGAGATGAAGTCAAGGAAAAGGATTTTGATGTTTCCAATTTTTTGTATGTACTCCGGCCTTATTATAAAGGCGGTGAATTCGATTACTTGCTGAACGCTACTGAGAATCTGGAACTGTTAAAGGAACGGTTTATTGTATTTGAACTGGATAATATTAAAGATCACCCGATCCTTTTCCCTGTTGTCACTATCATCATTATGGAAGTATTTATTTCCAAAATGCGGAAACTGAAAGGGATACGCAAGATGATCCTGATTGAGGAAGCCTGGAAAGCGATTGCCCGTGAGGGCATGGCAGAATATATCAAATACCTTTTTAAAACTGTCCGTAAGTTCTTTGGCGAGGCCATTGTAGTAACCCAGGAGGTAGAAGATATTATTTCCTCACCGGTGGTGAAGCAGGCTATTATTAATAATTCTGATTGTAAGATACTACTCGATCAGTCCAAATACCAGAACAAATTCGACCAGATTCAGGAACTTTTGGGACTGACTGAAAAAGAAAAAGCCCAGGTGCTTTCCATCAACAAGGCCAACGATCCTGCTAAAAAGTATAAAGAGGTTTTTATTTCATTGGGCGGTATGCTTTCTAAAGTTTATCGGGTGGAAGTATCCGCAGAGGAATACCTCGCCTACACAACGGAAGAAACTGAAAAATTCAAATTAATGCAGTTGGCCGAACAATTTGACGGGGATATTGAAAAAGCAATTACTCATTATTTAAACAATAAAAACCAAGTATTATGAAGCGAATGATTTGTGCGTTCTTGTTAAGTACACTGCTTTTCGTTGCCTGCAAAAAGAAAGAGCAATCCGGAACCGAAGTTGGTAAAACTGCAATTGCCGTTGCAAAGATGGCTGTCTGTGGCAAGGAAATATTAACTGATAAGCCCGTAAAGGCAGGGGAAACCGGTATCATATTGCCGGCAGGGACAAAACTATGTATCACTCCCGATAACATGGAAATTAGGGTCGAATTGCCTGCAGGATATGCGTTTCTTTCTAAGGAAATATCTTTTACTGAGAAAGCGCTGCCGGTATTTGCCACCTATGCCTGCTATTGCAGTGTGGTGAACAATGCCTGCCAGGTATTTTATGCGGACGGTCTTGGTTTTGGATGCCTTCAGTCATCCTGTACAGGGTCCTGTACCGGTAAGTTTACCTATAAGGGTTATAGTGTGGACAGGGTGATCAATCTAGCGGACAAAGAGTCTTTTTTCAATTTCCCGGAAGTACAGGAATTGATCCGGGCGCTCATAAAAGATGTTTCTCCCCTGGAGGCCTATGGCAAATTCTCTGTTCTCGGTGTATCCTTCTATTTGGTACAGCAGGAAAAGGCTTTTCTCGAAAAGGCATCCTGTGACTGTGAAGGTACCCAGGCTTGCAAACTAAAGTTGATCACTCTTCCGCTCCGAAACGGAGAAACAACAGCTAAAAAAATATACTTCTGCGAAGGTGCGTGCAATGGCTGTGAACTGACCATTAACTAAAGAACGTCTTTTTCATGTTCCATTCTTGGTTGCGGTTATACAGGAATGTCCTCCCGCAAATGGCGGGGGGACGCCTGTATCTTAAAAATTAGTTTATGAAAAAAATAATGATAGTGCTGGCCCTGCTCCTGAGTGTGCATTGCCGGGCCCAGTTTCCGATAGCGGAAATTATCAAAGCCGGAATAAAAAAAGTCATCGTAGCGGTTGACCTGAAGATCCAGAAACTCCAGAATAAAACCATCTGGCTTCAAAATGCACAAAAGACCCTTGAGAATGTACTATCCAAAACTAAGCTTACCGAAATCAGCGGTTGGGTGGAAAAGCAGCGAAAACTCTATGATGACTATTTCCAGGAATTAAAGAAGGTAAAGAATGCGCTTGCTTATTATCACCGGATCAAGGACATTATTGCCGACCAGGTGGCCATGGTGAAAGAATACAAAGCAGCCTGGGCCCTGTTCCGGCAAGACCAGAATTTCACTACTGATGAACTGGAATATATGAGCGAGGTCTATACCGGTATGCTGGGTGAAAGTGTCAAGGCTATCGACCAGTTGCTCCTGGTAGTGAATGCCTTTACCACACAGATGACTGATGCAGCAAGAATGGAGATCATCAATACAGCAGCTGATGAAATGGAAAGGGGGTTCATGGACCTTAAGGAGTTTAACAACCAGAATAAACTGATCAGTCTTCAGCGGACATCTACGAGAGTTGAGATCGAATACACTAAAAAATTATACGGGTTATGAAAAAGATATTCTTCATTTTATTACTCTGTTCCAACATTTGTTTTGGACAATCCCAGGAAGCAAAGCAACTCCTGCTAAATGTGGAAAAACTGGCTCAGCTAAAGCTCATGCTTTCGCATATGAAGACCGGTTATAAGATCCTTGAGAAAGGTTATACCTCGATTAAAAATATTTCTCAGGGCAATTTTAACCTGCACCGGGATTTCCTGGACGGGCTGTTACAGGTCAGTCCTGCAGTAAAGCAATACAGCAAAGTGGCGGACATTATCAGGGTTCAATTGAAACTGGTGAAGGAAAGTAAAGCGGCACTCGCAGAATTCCGGGGAAGCAAACAATTTACAATAACAGAAATTGAGTACCTGGGAAACGTCTATACTAATCTGCTAAAAGAATGCTTGAAAATACTGGATGAACTGGCTATGGTGGTCACAGCCGGTAAGCTAAGGATGAGTGACGATGAGCGGTTGCAGGCTATTGACAAAATATATGATGAAGTAATGGAGCAATACACATTCCTGAATGAATTCAATAACGGCACCGCTATCCTGTCGCTTCAACGGGAGAAGGATAAGATGGATATTGATTTAATGAGGAAGGTTCACGGTTTAAAATGAAACTATGAAAGTATCAGTGAGAGTGATTTGTGTGTTGGTGGTTTTATTATTGCCTTCTGTGGCGGATGCACAGATTGCCACCCGTATTCGTTCCATGCATGAGGTGCTGGAGCAACTCTATGACGATATGATGCCCCTGTGCAGCCGTTTGATTGGTGTGGGGAGAGGAATTGCCGGCTTTGCTGCCACCTGGTATATTGCCACCAGAGTATGGGGACATATTGCCCGTGCGGAGCCTATTGATTTTTACCCGTTGTTCCGACCCTTTGTGCTTGGCTTTGCTATTTTGATCTTTCCATCTGTCATCCAACTCATCAACCAGTTGATGAAGCCGACTGTTACCGGTACTGCCCAGATGGTGAAGGATTCCGATGCGGCAGTAGCCCAGTTGTTAAAGATGAAGGAGGATGCCATCAAGACAACTGCCTATTGGCAAATGTATGTGGGTGAGACCGGAAGGGGTGACAGAGATAAATGGTATAAGTACCATTACGGGGATAAAAAAGAAGGATGGCTGAAAAGCATTGGTAATAATATCCGCTTTGCTTTTGACAAGTTTGGCTATAATCTCCGTAACCAGATCAAACAATGGATGGCGGAAGTATTAAAGGTATTATTTGAAGCAGCTGCCCTTTGCATCAATACGATCCGCACATTTTATATGATCGTTCTGGCAATATTAGGCCCGCTGGTATTTGGTATCGCCGTCTTTGATGGCTTTCAGCACACTCTCACCGTATGGATTGCCCGTTACCTGAATATATTCCTGTGGCTACCGGTCGCTAATATTTTCGGTGGCATCATGGGCAAGATCCAGGAGAATATGCTCAAAGAAGATTTGCAGCAAATCGCCACTAACGGCGACACCTTTTTCTCTACCACGGATACCGCATACCTGATTTTTATGATCATCGGGATCATTGGTTATTTCACGGTCCCCTCTGTCGCGAACTATATCATTCATGCAGGCGGGAATAATGCCCTGCTGCAAAAAGTGACAAACATCATGAGTACTTCTGTCCGTAATACTGCCAGTGGGTCGGTTTCGATGACAAAGGATGCCATGGGGGCTGCCTATAACAGGATTTCCAATAGTATGGCGGATAGCAGTGCTTCAGGTGGTTATTTCAAAGATAAAATTGAGGGAAAATAAGTGTTCAGAACGACTAAAAATATTGACACCGCATTCCGGCAGGTAAGGCTCTTTTCCCTTGGGGTCATGGCCGTTTGCCTGATCCTGACTTTGTTCATCAGTTACAAAAGTTACCAGTTAGCCAGTCAATCACAACAGAAAATATTTATCCTGGCCAATGGAAAGGCCCTGGAAGCTTATGCAGCTGACCGAAAGGATAATATACCGGTAGAGGCCCGTGATCATGTAAAGATGTTCCATCATTATTTCTTTACGATGGACCCGGATGATAAGGTGATCAGCAGTAATCTGACTAAGGCGCTTTACCTGGCCGATGGTTCTGCCAAACAGCAATATGACAACCTGAAAGAGAATGGGTATTACACGAACCTTATTTCGGGAAATATCAGCCAGGAGATACAGGCGGACAGTATCATCATCAACACCAATGATTACCCGTACTATTTCCGGTATAAGGGGTTGCAGAAGATCATCCGGCCTACTACCATCGTCACACGAAGCCTGATAACGGAAGGATACCTGAGAAATGTTTCCCGTTCAGATAATAATGCCCATGGGTTTTTGATCGAGCGGTGGAAAACGCTGGAGAATGCTGACCTAAAAGTTGAAAACCGGCAATGATGTTTTGGAAACGAAAAAGAAAGGAACCCAAAGAAAACCCGCTGCAGGATAAGCTGGCCCAAAAGATTGCGGGTGGATTTGTACTAGTGCAGACCAAATTTAGTGATATGATGAATAAACGATTTGCGAATATGCCGGCCCGGCGATTAAAGGTCTTCTTGATCGCCTTCTGTTTTTTCAGCGGGGGGCTAAGTCTGTATTTTTTTGTTTCTGCTATCGTAGCCAAACCCAGGCCGGGTTTTAAGATCGACCAGGTAAAAGTACCCCAGCATTTTGACCGTTCAGGCGATGAAGTGATGGAAAACGAAATGCCTGAGGATGTTTACCGTGAAATACAGCAGTACCGGTATTATATGGATAGCATCGGTGAACCCATTCGTCCGGGGTTGCAGGATTCCATGCGGATATTGGAAGAATTGTATTGGCAGCAGCAAAAGTAAAGTCGAATGATGAAGTCAAGATAAAATTAATAACCAGTAAAAAATGTGTGTATGAATAACAATGTGAAGCAAAGAAAATTACTGTTGGTGTTGCCCCTGCTGGCGATACCGTTTCTGACAATGGCTTTCTGGGCCCTGGGTGGCGGAAAGGGGAAAGCTATAACGGATGTCAATACGCCTGGTCTGAATCTTGATCTGCCCGATGCCCGTTTAAAGGAAGATAAATTAATGGACAAGCTCAGTTTTTATGAAAAGGCGGATAAAGATAGTATGCGGATGGCCGAGTGGATGCGGAGTGATCCCTATTACAAAAGGGATAGCAGCCCGGTTTTTCCCAACGAACTCGAGGACCTGACAACAATGACCGCAGGAAAATACAACCAACGGTTAAATACCTCACCCTATGAAGGAAATGCCAGCAAGCCGGAAGACCAGTTGTTGCAAAAGTTGCAGTTGCTTGAAACGGAAATGAAAAAGAGTAGTTCCGGCAATTATGAAGAAAAATCGACATCAGCATTACCCGGTAATGAACTTTCCGCTGAACTCGACCGGCTGGAGCAATTACTTAAAGTGAATCATGCCTCTCCAACCGAAGACCCTGAAATGAAACAATTAGAGGGTACACTGGATAAGATACTGGATATCCAGCATCCGCAGCGGGTCAAAGAACGATCAGTCCGGAATAAAGAGGCTGTCTATGCCGTCCGCAAAACTTCGGCTGCTGATACTATCGTAAAAGGGTTTTACAGTTTCAGTGAGGAAAAGGAATTTGAGGCAGCAGAGCAAAATGCCATTGAGGCGATCATTGCCGGTAACCAAACTATAGTCAATGGGGCTGTAGTAAAGTTTCGGTTGCTGAATGAAATTTATATCAACGGAAAATTGATTCCGAAAGATATACTGGTATCCGGTATTGCCTCCCTGGACGGGGAAAGACTGCAGGTGGAAATTAACTCCATCCGGTCAGGAAAATCGATATACACCGTAAAACTTGAAGTCTATGATATGGATGGGTTACCCGGTATTTATATACCGGGAACCATCAATAGGGATGTAGCCAAAGAATCCCTGAATAACTCACTCTCCCTGGCTGATGTCAGTTCTCTCGATCCCTCTTTTAAAGCCCAGGCTACTACTACCGGTATCAGTGCCTTAAAATCACTGGTCAGTAAAAAGGCCAAGTTGATCCGGGTACAATTAAAGGCAGGCTATAAAGTATTACTTAACAATAAAAATCAAAACCCATGAAACAAATCTTATTTATTCTCATTGCCTTAATGAATGCAGCTTTTGCACAACAACCTTTATCCATCAGCACCGATAAAACCACTTCGCTGATCTTTCCATTTCCTATTAAGTATGTGGACAGGGGAACCAAGGATATACTGGTACAACCGGTAAAAGAAGATGAACGCATCCTGCTCGTGAAAGCAGCCAATAAACAATTTACTGAAACGAATCTGAGTGTGGTAACCGGTGACGGGAATGTGTACGAGTTCACTGTGAACTATGCGACGATGCCTTCTGTGCTGGTGCTCCATTTGCCACCTAACAAGAAGGCGACGATTTCGACTTATGCTAATGCGATACTGAATAATCCTCCGAGAAGAATCTCGAAGGTGGAGCATGGAGCTGTGATTACAAAGTTATCCGGCATTTACATAAAAGACGAAGTGATCTACTATCAACTGGAGATACACAATCATTCACCACTGGACTTTGATATTGAGTTGCTGAAGTTTTTCATAACCGATAAGAAGAAGTCGAAACGAACTTCAGTACAGGAAAATGAACTGGTGCCATTGTACGTAGCGGGCAACAGGTCGAAGGTGAAGGCCTATAACTTCACTGTTGTTGTAGTGGCGCTGGATAAATTCACGATACCTGATGCGAAGTTTCTCGGTATTCAGCTCATGGAGAAAAACGGGGGAAGACATTTTAACCTGAAAGTATATAATGGACAGATACTGAAAGCAAGGATGCTGCCTGAACTTAATTGATCTATGGAAAAGAGTCATGTTATATCAGACAGCCTGTTCAATGAAGCACAAGCTGAATTTGCCATAGGCCGCAACTGGATTGCCTACAATACCAAGACCAATTTCCTGGAAAATGCGGATATGTGGTTTTTCCGGGATAAGGATGAAGCCATTGAATTTGCTAATGATAATATCAGTGACCAGGATGCTTATGCAGTCATTCATGCCAGTTCCATTATCTCACTCATGCGCCAGTTGCCTTATGGAGAAGACATTCATTTTAACCTGACACAAAAGGAACTGGAGGAACTGTTCCAATCAATTGACTGGAAAGACGCATTCTATGATCCTTTGCATGATACCATTGAAGCATCAACGGAACAAGAGAAAGACGACCTGGCTAAGATGGAAACCCTGCTTGTTGAATGGGAGAACCTTTACAACCAGGATCCCGATGCAGCCCTGCAACTGGCAACTACTTATTGGGAGGGGCATCCGATGGAAACCTATAAAGAAGATTTTCTAACAATTAAATACGACCTTATGAACGAAAGAAATTTCGATTACCTGAAGTCAAATATCAGGAATCACGGCTTTGGCGAGACGCTGGGGCCGGAACTGGAAACAGCCCTTAAAACAGGGCAGGGAGAATTTACCCTTGCGTTTAAGACTGAAGTGAATAAGCGGGAAATGGAGGCTACGCTTTATTTTAAGAAATCCAATGAATCCGACCTGTACTTTTTCAATAAGTACGATACCCGCCTGAAGAATGAAAAGGATGAAACCATTGCCCAAACCTTCTACATTAATAATGGTTGGGGTGTTACACTGAAAGAGGCATATAACCTGCTTAACGGCCGTGCGGTGCACAAGGAACTAACGAGCAAAGACCAGGAAAAATACCAGGCCTGGTTACAACTGGATTTTTCGGCTAAAGACAAGAATGGCAATTTTGAAAGAAAGCAGTTCCATCAGAATTATGGCTATGACCTGAAAGAGGCTTTAAGCTATTATCCTATCAAGGAGATGCAGCAGAAGGAAGACATGGAAAAGCTGATCCGCTCGCTGGAAAAGGGGAATGTTCAGATGGTGACCATGCAGATCTCCGGTAAGGATGAAAGGGTCTTTATTGAAGCCAACCCGCAATACAAAACCATCAACCTGTACAATAGTAAATTTCAGCGCCTGGATCAGGAACAGCGGCAGGAACTTATGAATAAGCCTGAATTAAAAGAAGGCAAAGAGCAAGGCAAAGGGAAGGAAAAAAGCCAGGAGCTGGGAAAGGAGGACCAGCCCGAAAAAAAGCAGGGTAAAGGCCGTAAAGTAAATGGAGGTTCTGCAGGAGAAGATAACGGCCTTGTAACCAAGAAACGCAGTTCCAATAAAAAAGGGCTGGGTATATAAATGCTGGGTTGGGCTGAATGGCAAACGTTATTTTACCAGAAAGCGGTTACTGATAACCGGATCAGCCCAACCCATATCAGCTTATACTTTGCCCTGCTGCATGAGGCCAGCCATACACTGGCTATCCCTTTTTACCTGCAGCGTACAACCGTGATGCAAAAGGCCAAAATATCGTCCCCGGTAACACTCAACCGGTGTTTAAAGGAACTGCATCTATACGGGTTTATCGATTACCGGCCGAGTTATACGCCGGGCAGGAGTATGGTGGGGTTGATTGCTCTGGATTTTGATTTGTGTGATTGACAATGTGCGATATGGAAACGCTTGTGAATGTTGTTGTGGTGCCGGAGGCCGACTGGCAAAAATTGCTACAAGGGCAAGCGGAACTGCTCAGGCTGGTACAGGAATTAAAAGGCACAATACCTGTTACAGCCGCCATAGTTCCCTTTATTACAGCGATGGAATTTATGCAGGCTGTACGGATCGGACGGACCAAGTTTGACCAGTTGGTGGCTGCCAATAAAATTAGGACGATCAAGAAGGACCGGAAAATTTATGTACCCGTGGGGGAGGTGGAGAGGTATTTCAGGAATGTCTGAGACATTATATTTCAATACTTTTCATGAAAAGCAATCTCCTTTGGTTACTACCGGGCATACGAAAGCAAATTATTAAAATCCTTCAAGTATGACAAATACTGATTTTCAGGCTGTTGGTCGCCTTATTTGGTTTCAAGATGATGAACAGAACCCTTAATATTTGGTAAATTTGCTGACGCTACCAGGCCATTCTTATCTCAGCATTTAACCTATTAAACCGAACCAATGCATATTTCACACCTGCATATCAGGAATTACAGGAATTTTCTTGATTTTTCTATTGATCTGAAACCACTCACATTAATCATTGGTGAGAATAACGTTGGAAAATCAAACCTGCTGGATTCCATAGGACTTATTCTCAGCCAGGACGTTTCCTTTTTCAAAAAGCGCCAACTTGAAGTTGCCGATTTCAATTACAATACCATTCGGGCATTCAAAAAGAGTATCCTGGATTTAACTATCAAGGCTGAGGATATTGCTTTTCCCGTAATCGAAGTGGATGCGACCCTAAAGGATTGGGATGAAGATCAGGAAGCTGTGATTGCCGATTGGTTTAGTAATAAGGAATGTACCGAGGCCAAACTCCGATATGTATTTGAACCGATTGCCAAATTTAACAAGGCCGAAGAGATAGAAGCGCAAAGGAGTTTCATCTCTGAATACAAAAGGCAAATCGGAGAAGATAAATTCGAAGCATTGCTGGAATCGGCGAAACTGGATTTGCTAAACTTTCCAATATCACAGTACCACTATACCATCTACGGGGGAAACAAGTCGGAAGGAAGCGCCAATCCTTATCATTTATCACAACTAAAGTTTGAGTTGCTGGATGCTTTGCGGGATGCCTGCGCGGAATTGGTGGCCGGAAGCAACAGGAAACTGCTTTTCCGGATCCTGAATGCCAGAGATGAAAAAGAGTATCAGCAGCTGAAAACTGAACTGGTTGGTTTACAGCAATCGATCAACGAGAATACTACCTTACAAGCCATCAAAACAAGCATTTCGGAGCAGTTGGACAAAATCTCCTTAAAAACCGATGAATCTTCCAATGATGTTGATCTGATCTTCTCGCACCCCGATGTAGCAGATATCTTAAAGAAGATAAGTATTATTTACGGGGAAGACCCTGTTAAAATCGAACGCAATGGAACCGGAAGGAATAACCTGCTTTTTATTTCACTAATCCTGTCATTCATAGAGGATAAAAAGCGAGTGCCTACGGCTTTTTTCAGGATTGTAGGGTTAGAAGAACCTGAATCACATCTGCATCCAAACCTCCAAGATCACCTTGCTCATAATATTGAAAAACTGATCCAACTACCCAGCGCAAAGGAATTCAGAAAAGATATCCAGGTATTGCTTACATCGCATTCCACATATGTATCGACCAAGATCGATTTTAACCATACCGTTGTACTTTTTAAGGATGAAGGTGTCGTAAAACCTCACTACATATTCCAGGGTTTTGATGAAACAGCCCGAGCCAAGAAGCAAATTCAGTATTTGAATAAATATCTAGATGCAGAGAATACGAATCTATTCTATTCTCAAAAAATAATTTTGGTAGAAGGTATTTCGGAAAAGCTATTAGTTCCCTTCTTCTTTAACATGATTCATAAGAATCCTACCGAAAAATTTAGCTGTTGTGTCGTAAATGTAAATGGGCTGGCCTTCTCAAATTTCCTGGAAGTAATAAAGAATGGATATTTTAGAAAATGCCTGGTATTAACCGATAGCGATGAAGGTGTGGCAACAGAAAACAGAGCTGAAAACCTGACCGAACAGTACAAGACTGTTCCAGTTATTTTGGTAGCTGTGACAAAAGAATCTACGTTTGAGAAGGATGTTATCATGGCCAACCGTACCGGGGACGGTAAGAATATTCTGTTGAAGACCCTTATACTTGTACGGCCAAATTCAGGCAAAGCCTATCAGGAGGAGTTGGGTGATGATCCAATCGATATTGAAAAGTTTTTTGAGCTGATCGTCAAACATAAATCTTCTTTTGCCTACAGCCTGCTTATAACATTAATTGAAGAGTCAAAAGGATTTGTTATCCCAGACTATATTGACAAAGGTATAAAATGGCTGGTGTAGCATGGCCAAAAAAGCGTCCATATTAAAGCCAAAGATTGTCATTGCTGGCCCCGGCGCTGGGAAGACGCATAATATGGTCGATGCCATTGTTACAGCACTCGGTTCTATCTCCTCAAACAGATATATTGCGGTCATTACCTATACTAATTCGGCGACCAATAACATCAAATCAAGATTAGCCAAACGCATAGCGATCCCTGAAAATTTATTCATCGGAACGATGCACTCTTTCATTAACCGTTTCATCGTTATCCCGTATGCTTCAGTGGTACTTGACAAAATCGGAAACGAAAAAATATTTATGCAGTGCGGTACGGATGACATCTTCGACCTTGTGAAAAAGAAAAATGGAAAAGAGTATGATAACAAGGCTGCGGCCATCATGAAGTCAAAAATAAAGGACAAGCTGAATGAAAAAGGTATGATCACCTTTGATCAGACTATCGCACTCGCCCGCGAATGCATGGAAGCTGATTATGTCAGAAGAATTATCTCTAACAGGCTTCAATTTCTATTTATCGACGAGTTCCAGGATACCAGCAATGGTATAGCTGAGATTATCGAGCACATCAGAAAGCAAGGGAAAACGTACATCTATTGTGTAGGCGACCCGGAACAGTACATACAGAGTTTTGACAGTTCAGTAAAGGTCTTTGGAAATATTCCTATTTTGAAACTGGCTGCAAACAGCAGGTATGAAGTTGCCTTCAACCAGGCGAACAGAAGATGTTCAATTCCAATCATCAACTTTTTGAACAAATTCAATGGGAGGAAATTTAATGGTAGCAAATTTGAGCAGCAGCTTGATCATAGCTTTGCTGGGCCGCCGGTACTTTTCATCAATCGCCCGCAAAATATAAAGGATATCCTTCCGGATTTTAATGCTGAATGTGATAAATTAGAGATCAATGCGAGGGAACGATGCATCATAGCTAAAAAGAAAGATGTGATTCGTAGAATTTCTGCTGCCCTGAACAACCACTATGTTAGCCCTGATAAAAATTCACGACAGTCTTTACTCGGCGCTGTAAAAGATACTTTGTTATCTACGTTGCAAGTAAATCAGACGCAGTTTTGCGACGAACATAAATGTGATGTTTTTCATTTGCGAAAGATTTGCATAGCCATTATCAAGGCAATTCGTGATGGAGTCATATCCAACCAAGATACATTCGGAAAATTTGTTCTGGAAAAGTATGACCTGAAAGTTAATGCTGCACTTCCGGTCATGGTTGAAAACTTCCAAGTAATGGTTTCGGAAGCCGACAGTAAGGAATATATGACTGTTTCAACTATTCACACTATCAAGGGGCTTGAGGCTGACGCGGTTTTGGCAATCGCCAAAACAGAATCCGAACTCTTGCTTTGGCTGGAGGCGGATCATAGCATCAGAGATGCCTATAGAGATGGGGAAAAAACGGACTATCCCCGGCTTGGTTATGTAGCTTTCAGCAGGGCACGTAAGTTGCTTGCGATTGCTTGCCTGGAAAGAATTTCTGATGTCACAAAACAAAAGTTGCAAGAATTGGGAGTATCTATAATTTAAATTCCCATACTCCCAAAATCCACCCGTTTTGTTCCTTCTACGATCTCGGGTAAATTGACGTCATAATAATTACGTGTAGTTTCCTGCTTGGTATGGCCCATCATCTTTGAAAGTACCGCACCCTCGGCCCCGTACCTGATCCAAAGTTGGGCGTTTGTATGCCTGGCCACCTTATTGGTAATATTTTTATGGATTCCGGCCATCTTTGCGATCTCTTTCAGGTTCCGATTGTAGACTGGTTCTTCAACCAGGTACTGCTTATCGAATACCAGTTTGTCCGTTGAACTTGAACGGTAACGCTCTAGAATTGTTTGCGCATACGGAAACTTAAACAAGGGAATGATCGTCTGGTTACCGTTCTTGTCCCTTGCTCCTAAAATAATATGCCCATATTCTTCATCCATCTGCAGGTGATCCTTGGTAAATATCAAGAGGTCTTTGAAATAATACCCGGTATAGATCTGGAATAAAAACATATCCCGGTCACGTTCCAGGTGTTGCTGGTCTGCGGTAAATGTCAGGGCCTTCCATTTCTTCACTTCCTGCAAATCCAAAAAGGTCCTTTTTGCTTTTTGTACCCGGACATTTAATCCATCAAACAGAAATTCCATTTGCTGCGGCGATATATAATTTTCCCGGCGGGCATGACGTATCACTTTTTTAAAGGCTTCCAGGTATTTTTTAGTCGCAGCACCGCCGAGTTCCAGTTCGGATTGCATGAACCGGCTAAAATCACGGAGCAGTGTATTGTCAATTTCCGCAAAGAAGATTTGCTTTTTGAATTTCTTTAAATGCGTAAGCGTGGTGGCATATTTTTTTATGGTATTAGGTTCAAGTTTTTCAGGAGGCCGGGTGATATAGCGTTGCATGAAGTCCAGGAAATTTTTATTATCCCCTTTATTGGTGAGACCTGCAATGATTCCCTCAACGGTTACCGGCTTTCCAAAATTGAATGTGCGTTTGATGTACTCGTTAATGAGCCCTTTGATCTCGATGATCTTATTATTGATCTCAAAGGCGAAGGGGTGACTGGGTTTGATCCAGGCACCTTCTTTTCCGGCCCATTGATCATGCCTTATTTTGATTGGAGTTGGGACCCGGTAATACCGTGCAAAGTTCGCTTGCTTAATACGGATATGCACCGGATACAGTCCGGATTTATTGTTTTCATTCCTCCAGTTCATCACCACAGCAATACTCGGGATACTCACCATACAAAGGTCGTTTTTAGGTTTCTTAAAAAAACCGTAAACAAAACCGTAAACGAATTAACGGGAGTTCACGGGAATTAAAAAGAGTACTTAAACGCAGAAAACCTTACCAGTCAATGACTTCGTAAGGTCTTCTGTTTTTTTAATTCCCGTTAAATTAGTGCGGATGTAGCCTCGACAGGAATCGAACCTGTATCTGGAGCTTCGGAAACTCTTATACTATCCATTGTACTACGAGGCCGGTTGCCTTATTTGATCAATCCCGGGGCATTAGTGGCAAATATTTTTACCGCAATGGCGAGCAATATTACGCCAAAAAATTTTCTTATCGCTATCAATCCTGCCGGGCCCAATAGTTTGGCAATCACATTCAGGGATTTTAGTACAATGAATACAATAATAAGGTTGACCAGGATGGCTATTAAGATGCTGGTTTCTCCATAATTGGCCTTCAGCGACATAATAGTGGTCAGCGTTCCGGAACCGGCAATCAGCGGGAAAGCAATCGGTACCACGGTGGCTGCTTTTATATCTTTTTCACTTTTAAAGAATTCCAGGCCCAGCACCATTTCCAGTCCCAGGATGAATATGACAATGGAACCGCCTACTGCAAACGATTTTTTATCCAGGTTAAGCAGGTTTAAGAAAGGCTCTCCCAGGAAAAGAAAAAGCACCATCAGGGCCCCGGAAATAACGGTGGCCCTTAATTCCCGGATACCGCCCATTTTTTCTTTGAGGCTGATCAATACCGGGACAGACCCGATAATATCAATGATCGCAAAAAGGGTAAATGTAACGGTGAGCAATTCTTTGATGTCAAGGCTCATGAGAATTGTTTTGGCAAAGGTAGGGGCTATGCCTGTTAACATTAAATCCATAATATGGTAACAGCGCCATAACGACATATCAATATACAGTTCATCTGCGGATTTGACCTTTGCAAAACCGCACACCATGAAAAATGTACTGGTCAGCGTCATGTTGCTGACTATATTACAACAGCCGGATACACCCGTAACAAATCACTCTTCAACAGCCCCGGCGTCTACGGGTAATGTTTTTATCATTACCACAGATGGGTTACGCTGGCAGGAGATTTTTACCGGTGCCGATTCTTTATTGATCAATAATGAAAAAGCTACCCCTGGTAGTGATCTGCTTAATATGCAGTACTGGGATTCCAATCCTGAGAACAGGAGGAAGAAACTGATGCCTTTTTTATGGAGCGTAGTTGCTAAAAAAGGACAATTATCAGGAAACAGGTTGTACAACAACAAAGTTGATGTGGCGAATGCCTATGCTATTTCTTACCCCGGGTATAATGAAATATTTAGCGGCGCTGCTGATGAGATGATCTCCTCTAATAAAAAATACCGGAACCCGAATATCAATGTGCTGGAGTTTCTGAATAGCAAAGAAGATTTTAAAGGAAAGGTGGCTGCTTTCACTTCCTGGGATGTATTTCCTTATATATTCAATGAAAAAAGGAGTGGGATGCTGGTGAACAGCGGGTATGAAAACGGAACTGAAAATTCGTTAACACAGGAAATCATCAATGGAGTGCAGCAGGAAGTGAAAGACAAGCAAGCAACAAGACATGACCAGCTGACTTTTGCCTGCGCCAAAGAGTACCTGCAGACGCATCAGCCAAAATTATTTTTCCTTGGGCTGGGGGAGACAGATGAGTTTGCCCATGATGGCCGTTACGACCTGTACCTGCAACAGGCCAATGCGGTGGACAGGATGATCGCTGAATTATGGCACTGGGTGCAAACAACACCGGGTTATAAGGACAACACCACGTTTATCATCACCACCGACCACGGAAGAGGAAGTAAGACCAATAGATGGACATCACACGGTGCTTTTATCAAAGGTTCATCAGAAGTGTGGCTGGCGATGATCGGACCTGGTATTGAGCCTTTGGGAGAAATAAAAGAGCAACAACAACTTTACCAGCGTCAGCTGGCACAGACAATAGCAAATTTATTGGGTGAAGATTTTGATCCGGGCCAACCGGTAGCAGAAGCTATTGTAGTGAAGAAAAAAGAAACAGTTCCGTCCCTTTCAGAAAAGGACAGAACTGTTGCAGTGGTTAACGATGCCCGTAAATAAATTTCTCCCTGAATAATTCCACCTGGCTTTTTAACTGTAACAAACAGTTTCTACAAAGGCAATCATTGTATTTCTGTTCGATGAAGGCTTTTTCCTCATCAGTAAAGCTGATGCCAAAACACTGGCATTGGGTAATGTTACCAGGTTTGCATTCAAACGGGGTATTGCAGCGGGGGCATTTTTTAACTTCGTGCCGGCACATAAACTGGTTTTACAATTGAAATCGCACCCCGGTGGTGAAATTGAATCTCCTTGAATTATATCCCCTGATATCAAAGTATTCTTTATTCGTGATGTTTTTAAGATCAAGAAATAACCGGAATACTTTGTCAAATTTATACTCTCCGTAAAGATCAATTGTACTATAACCTTTCAGGATCTCGGGGCTGCTGCCATAAATAAATTCTTCTCTTTTACTGACCGATCTTGCCTGTGCCCGGAAAAAAATTGCTTTTGTTGCCTGTACGCCCAATGAAAAATTTATTGCATGTTTGGGTATCCTGTATAAATTGAAGTAAGTAGTGTCTTTGCCAATAGCACTTCCGGTGCCATCAAAAGCAGACGTCGTTTCGCCATCGGTATAAGTATAGTTGGCATCTATACTTAGTTTACCCCTGCTGTAATTGATTTCAAATTCAGCGCCATAGTTTTTTTGTTCACTTACATTCAGGTACTTGCTTTCAAATAATGCGGGATTGTAAGTATACACAATGACATCTTCTGTATTCCGGTAAAAACCAACAACCCTCAGCCGAAATGTTTTTGCAACTGTAACGGAAGTGCCTGTTTCAGCGATCATACCTTTCTCGGGTTTCAGTCCGGCATTACCGGCAAATGCATCAAACAGTTGGTACAAAGTGGGTGTTTTAAAGGCAGAATAAAGATTGGCGAATACTTTTACCTTATTACTAATAGCATAAGACGGGTTAAATGTAAAGGTGAAATTGTTTCCATATTCAGAATGTTTATTAAAACGGCCACCAATTTCTGTTGTAAAACCTGTGTTGCTTTTATAAACCAGCGAGAGATAGGGGCTGAACTGGTTCATTTTTGCTGCCAGAGGAGGTGCTGTATAAGGCCCAAAACTTCCAGTTGAATAATAAGATTGATCAGTATTGTTAAAACGATAATCAGCGCCAGCCAGTATTTCAATATTCTTTAATAACCAGCTGTTATAGATTTCTGCAAAATGTGTTCTTCCCGTATAATCCGCACGGGAGTAAGAAGAAAACGGGTTACTGATATGCCCTGGTTCATCTATATACAGGCGCTGTGCCCTGTTATAGTTATACGTGGCGTGAAGGGAGCCGAGCTTATGCTTATAAACTATACTTGTACCTGCCTGGGTATTTTTATTCAGGCCGGTATAATCCCTGTCGTCGGTGAAGGCAGATGCATCTAAATCAGTTTTGTAGCGGCTGTAAGAACTGAAGAGGGTGGCTTTTATTTTTGGCGATACCTGGAAACCCAACTTACCACTAACAGTATTTTGTTCAATGCCATCTTTATCAAACAGCCCGGTTTTATTTTCATCATATGCTGTAGAGAATCCATCTGAACCCAGGTGTGTATAATTGAAAGAGAGATCAGCCTGCTTTCCCCTTGTACTAAAACCGAGATTTTGCTGCAGCGTATTGTAACTGCCACCGGTGATATCGCCATAAATGTTGAAAGTTCCTGCAGCCGGTTTCTTTGAAATAATATTAATAACACCTGCCACAGCATCTGATCCGTATAAAGTTGATTGACCCCCTTTGAGAATTTCAATTCTCTCTACCTGCCCGCTGCTAATGAAATTGAGATCAAAGTAATTACTGATAACGGATGGATCGTTAACAGGAATACCATCCAGTAATAGCAGCACGTTACCTGCTGATGCGCCACGGATGGATACCGTCTGGTTGGTCCCTAAAATGTTATTGGCACCAATTATAGTTGTACCGCTAACTGTATTCAGCAGTTCACCCAGCGTTCTTCCGCCGTTTTTCTCCAGTTGTTCCCGGCTGATAATTGTAATTACCTTGCCTGTTTCCGATTGTTTTTTGGGGTACTTGTTAGAAGTGATCACCACTTCTTCGAGGGAAGTACTGTCCTGTTGCGCCTGTAACTGACTGCCGATCATACCAGCAGCCAGCACAAAAAAAAGTTTTTTCATTTCAGTGAAAATTTTTGTGTGACTGCTTCCGAAAAAAAGAGTGAAATATAAACGTCCTGGGACTTTTACATCTCAAGCCTTTCACCCGAAAGCTGAATGCCTGCCTGCCGGTAGGCAGGTTGTTTGTTGATCTGGCAGGTCTTCTGGCTTAGCCTTTGTTGAAACCTTCCCATCCCGGTTTACTTGAGACAGTGGTAACTCTTCAACAATTTTACTCCCAAAGTCCCTTTTGGGGAGAGATTGGGGAGGCTTTACAGCTACGGGGATAGCGCCGGAGTTACACCGGACTTCCCTTTTAACCCCGCCCGCAGACGGGGACCAAACCGGGGCAAATGTAAGGAGTAAAAAAAAATATAGCCGGTTGAGTTATCAACAAGCCCGGTATAAAATTTGCTTTATCAACTAAACTTTTTGTTTATAGCAGAGTCAACCTGTTCATCTTTTTGCATGAAGCAATTCTAAAATTTTACTGAATTTTTTAACAAGGAAGTAATACTGGAACGCAACCTGATTCGTTCGTTCCGCTATTTATTTTCTCCCCGCCCGTTCCCTTACTAAGCTCAATTACCAACGCTGCTTTATTTATTACCCGGAATGCGATTGCATTCCCCAAACTATACACTATGAATAAAAGCCACCTGATGGCAGCAGCGTTATTATTACTGATGAATGCAAAGAGTCATTTTATTTTCGGCCAAATTAATTCGCAAAAATTTGAAACAGGTGCCGGCATCAGCAGTTTTATGTACCTGGGCGACCTGACCCCTGAGCAACTGGGAAGCAGTAAGACCATGCGTTTTGGTATTAATTTATATGGAAGCAGGATCATCAGCCCTGCCTTTTCATTACGCACCAACCTGGCTATTGGCGGATTGAGAGGAGATGATGCGAAATATAAGCATCCCGAATACCGGCAACAGCGGAGTTTTAACTTCCGGACACCAGTTATTGAGTTATCGCAATTATTGGTATGGAACCCTTTAGCAGGTAATTATAAAGACAAAGGATTTTATCCTTACCTGTTTGGAGGTGTGGGGATGAGTTTATTAAAAATAAAGCGGGACTGGAGTAAATACAATGCTGAATATTTTAATGCAAGCGGTGAGGATGTGACTGCCAGGCTGGCCCTGGATACAGCACATGCTTTACCACGGGTAATCCCGGTAATTCCGTTAGGGGCGGGGATACGTTATAACTTTTCACAGCGGCTGGCATTGAACCTGGAAGGTTCCTACCGGATGAGTTTTACGGATTACCTGGATGGATTCAGCCAGGCGGCCAATCCTGCCCGTAATGACCATTATCATACGATTACAATCAGTGCTGTTTACCGGATAGGTAAGCGGAATGCTTTCGATTGCCCGGTGGTAAAGTATTAGTTCATCAGTGAGAACCTTACTTTTTTTGCTTGATCCACTGAACTGAAACACCGGCATAATAATTATGACGGGGTGCTGCATTATAAAAACGATTCCCGGCAGCATTGATATCATTGCCGAGGCTGTAACTTTCATCCAGTAAGTTGTCAATACCGGCGTAAATGTTGAGCCGGTAAGCACCCCTTTCTTTTTTCTTCCAGCCCAACTGGCAACCCAGTAAATGGTAGGGATCAGCTTTTGCAGTATTGGCATCGTTCATATAAATGGAAGATGCCCCATAATAACTTGCATTAAGGTATATACCGTAGTTGAACTGAAGTTCAGTCAGCAAGGTGAAAACGGCAGACGGAACCGATGGTAATTCATTCCCGGAAAAATCATCGCTTCCTTTAATGAAACTTCCATACCGGAAATGGTTTAACGTAATATCCGTTCTGGCAGTAATGCTCCTGAGGAAATTACTGTTTAGGAATTGCCGGTAGTCTGCATGAAACTCAACTCCTTTTTGCTGTATATCGCCTGCATTGACAAAAAAATCTGCACCACCGGCATCACGGCGCTGCACCAATGCGTCATTTAAATGGAAATAGAATCCGGTCAGTTCCAGTTTGAGTTTATTTTTTAAAAAGGAAGAACGCAGGGTGGCTTCATAATTCCATCCCTGCTCAGCTTCGAGATCAGTGCTGATCACACCGGTAGAGGGTAATACTTCTGCAATCGTAGGAGGAGAAAACCCTTTTGACACGGTGCCAACGAAAATGATCTTTTCATTGAAATTTTTCAGCAATGAAAATTTTGGTGCCAGTTCATTCCTGTAGGTGCGGCTTTGCCGGGTAACAGGATACCTGCTGAGCCGGGTGATCTCCAGTTTTGTTCTGTTAATACTGGCCCCTGCGAGAAAATGCCATTTATTAGCCAGCTCTAACGTAGACTGTAGAAAAATAACATAGGCCTGGTTGTTGGTATCATCATTCGTTTGCAGGGTATCAGGATTGCCATTTTTGTTTTTAGATACCTGTGTGTTGAAATATCCTTGTTGAAACTCTCCACCTGCTACAACTCCCAGTTTCAAGCCCTTTTCTAAATAACGGGTATAATTAAAGACGGTTCTTCCGCCAAAAGAGGGCTCGATTCTTCTTTCATAGTTGCGGATGGCGGAATTTTTTACCTGTGTATAGCTGCCATATAAGGTGCTTGTATTTTTAAGACCATTGCCAATGTATAATACATTTGTAAAACCAGCTAACAGGTTTTTTTGAAAAATAGCTGCCTTTGCATTGACGGCACTGGGAAACCCGCCACCTGCCGGTCTCGCTGCTTTTGGATCAGCAGTAAACTCTGCGAGTGTTAAAGCACCGGGTGTCTGGTAATACATATCAGTGAATAGTAAGGAGGCAGTGAGGTCATACCGGTTTCCTTTCATGTTAGAGACCCAGGAGAAATTATCTCTCCGCATATTGGTCTGCATCCGGTAACCATCTGTTTGATTATGGGCATAGCTTACCTGCTGTTTGTTTTCCTTTTGCCCAAATCTTGCTGTGGCAAAAACATTTTGCAAATTATAACTGCCCGTCGTGTATTCTGCACTCACGCCGGGCTTCCAGGCACCGTCGAAATTGCTTAATAGGATCAAACCGCCTGTTCCTGCACCATACATACTGGCAGCAGGTCCTTTTACAACTGAAATAGTGGAAAAATTATTCCAGGCAAATTGATTGAAGTAGGTATTGCCACCGGGATCGGTAACCGGCATATCATTCCAGTACACTTTAATATTTCGAACACCAAAAGGGGAGCGGAGTGAACTTCCTCTTATATTGATACGGTAACTGCCTGGGGAACGTTCTTCCATTCTGACACCGGAAATTGCATTGAGTCCGTTGACTAATGAAGTTTTATTTGAATAGCCTGCAATGGATGAAGATATCGTACTGATACTTACAGGTGAATAGCGAACCGGCTTTATCTGTTCAAAAGCTTTTACGGTAACACTGTCCAGCACCTGGGTGCTGTCGGACACCTGTGCATTGGTAAGGGAAGGAATAAATAATAACAGAAAATAAAAAATAGTGCTGGTTTTTCTCATAGCATGGATCATTAATGGCTGCACTAAGTTAGAAGGTTTTCTTTGTATCTTCAAACCATGAGATCAAAGAATAAGTTAGGACTCTTTTCCTTCACGATGATCGTTATCGGGCTGGTGATTGGTATGGGCATATTCAGAACCGCTGCCACAAGTGCCAAAGATGCATTGAACCCTTCTGTGTATTTCAGTGCCTGGATCATTGGTGGTTTGGTGGCGTTATGCGGTGCACTAACCTACGCAGAAATAGGAAGCCGCTACCCGGTCACCGGGGGATATTATAAAGTATTTGCCAAAGCCTATCATCCCAGTATTGCTTTTGCGATCAATTGCCTGATCCTGGTTAGTAATGCCGCCAGTCTCAGCGGTGTGGCACTGATCGGTAGCGGGTATATATTAAAACTATTTCCGGGAGAGTGGACGGATATACATAAAGCTTTACTAAGCTGTGTGGCCATTCTGATCTTTTATGTCATCAACCTGCAAGGACTAAAGATGAGTTCCAGGGCGCAGAATATTCTCATGATCATAAAGATCACCATGTTGCTGGTCCTGATAGCTGCTTTGTTCTTCCCGGATCAGTATGCCGTGCAGACAACCTTACAGGAACCTGCTGCTTCATCATTCAGTACAATGGACTGGATAAAAAGTCTTGGTGTGAGCCTGATCGCTGTTTCATTCACCTATGGGGGTTACCAGCAGACGATCAACTTCGGCAATGAAGTAGAGAAGCCGGCCAGAAATATTCCCCGTGGAATTTTTATCGGTATTGCAGTGATCATCATACTTTATTTACTGGCCAATCTCAGTTACTATAATGTGGTGGGTTTTGAACGGATGAAAGGAGAACGGGAAGTAGCCTATGTCGTGATTGATAAAATATTTGGCGAAAAAGGAGCGATTGTTTTCTCTGCCTTTCTTTTCCTCGGCGTACTGGCTTATGTGAATGGTTTGCTGATGAGTAACCCCCGGGTGATGTATGCCATGGGTGAAGATGGCAGTCTGCCGAAGATTTTTGCAAAGCAAAATGAAAAGACAAATGTGCTGACCTTCTCCCTTACTATTTTTGCAGCTATATGTATTGTGATCCTTTTCTTTGCGCAGGAGTTTGAAAAGATACTGAGCTTTACGATTTTCCTGGATTGTTTCGGAATGGTGCTGAGCAGTGCCACCATTTTCTGGTTCCGGAAGAAAACAAAACACCTGGATGGAACCGGGATCTATAAAATGAAACTCTTTCCTTTATTACCACTGATCTTTATGGCCGCTTATTTATTTGTGGGCACCAGTATCGCTATTGATGACCCAACTGCCGCTTTAACCGGCGTCGGTGTATTAGCTGCTTTTATCCTCATCTATTTTATATTCAATCACAACCGAACTGTTGCTGATAAAACAGAAGCATAATGGATATTTCTCAAATCATCAACGAGCTGGGAGAGGACCGGGAACAGTATTTCAATGCCGTGTCACCACCTATCATGCAAACCAGCAATTTTGCATTTAAAAAAGTAGCTGATCTTTCAAAAGCTTTTGAAGATGAAATGGGAGGCTATCTCTACAGCCGTGGCCTGAATCCTACAGTGGATATCTTAAGAAAGAAACTGGCCGCCCTGGACGGAGCAGAAGATTGCCTTGTTTTCAATAATGGAGCTGCGGCAATTTTCGCCGGCATTTTTGCCAATATCAAAGCCGGCGATCATATTGTATCGGTGAAAAATCCTTATACCTGGGCACAACGGATGTTTGATGTGATATTACCCCGGTTTGGAGTCAGCACCAGCTATATTGACGGAACAACAATGGAGAACTGGCAGGAAGCAACGAAAGGCAATACTACTTTCTACTATCTCGAAAGCCCCAACAGCTGGACCTTTGCCTTGCAACCCATCCGGGAAGTAGCTGCTTTTGCCAAATCAAAAAACATCACGACACTAATTGATAATAGTTATTGCACGCCTATTTATCAAAACGTCATTGAAATGGGTATTGATATGGCGATGCAAACTGCCACGAAATACATTGGTGGGCATAGTGACACCTTAGGCGGTGTGCTGAGTGGCTCTCATGCCATGATGAAAAAGATATTCGACAGCGAATATTTGAATATCGGCAGCGGCATACAGCCTTTTAATGCCTGGCTGCTGATCCGGGGATTAAGAACGTTACCGGCAAGGCTGGAGCGGATCAGCCGTTCAACCCAACAAGTGGTTGCATTCCTGAAACAGCATCCGAAAGTGGAGTCGGTTCTTTTTACATTCGACGAAAGCTTCCCGCAATATGAGCTCGCCAAACAACAAATGAAAGGGGCCTGTGGTCTTGTTACTTTTAGCATCAAAACCAGCAAAAGAGAGGAGATCGTCCGGTTTTGTGAAGGCCTGCAGCATATTATGATGGCGGTGAGCTGGGGCGGCCATGAAAGCCTGGTAATACCCAAATGTGCCGGTATTCCTCTTAAAGAGTTTGACCCTTCCAGGCCGGAGCACCGTTATATCCGCCTGTATGTGGGA